>JAIGNE010000046.1:0-5272 GCA_036528635.1 Deltaproteobacteria bacterium | reverse complement strand
GTAAGTCCGCCGCTCGTCAGAAAGGAAAGGGGCTCCGGGCTACGCCCTTCGCCCCTTTCCTTTAGCATAGTTAAAGCGGACATATCACGTGCTACTAAAATAGGACTTTTCTATTTGCTGCTAACAATTGTTGGTTCCACTTTTTGTGATTGTGTCGTTTGAATCATCGAGACAACCCCTTTTATTATTTTTATAAAATATTCATCCAAATATTTGTGTTGCCGGGCCCGCTGTATTGATTGACTGGTCACGCCAAGGAGCCATAATCCAGTGCCGATTGTTTGTAAAATTCAAGATCCCTTAAGAGAACCGCCTGTATTCGAATCTAATTTAAGTTGCATATGAGCATAAGATAATACATCAAATATTTAAGTTACATAAGACAACTTGATAGATGATCTAAGCGGTCGGTTCATAAAGAGTTTTAGGAAACCTGTTTCATTGTTTTATTTGCCTTGACTTTAGATTCTGTTTGGTTTAATAATCATATTGACTTTTAGTCAGTAATTGACCCGAATCCATAACGCGGCTGAAAGTTATCCCTCAGGGGCACGGCGAGCAGGTAAATTTGAAGTAAAAAGGCGGCCACAATTTTTGTTGATAGGCCTTTAAAGTAAATAATCAAATTCACCGGAATCTCCTGATAAGTGAAGCACGGTTTCAGCTAGTGTTGCTGCTTCTCCTGAGTGTCAGAAATTGATTCCTGATGCATCTACAGGGCTAAGTCAATTTCAATAATTATTTTTGACTTCTCTTCAAAGTGGAAAGGGAGCCACGGAATGCTTGAAGTCTTTACTATCATATTTTTCGCATCATGGCTTCATGATCGAAAAGTAGCATCCAGAGTAAAAACTTCATCTAGCTGTTTCATTTGTTCGGTCTTTTATCAATCTTTCCAATTTTTTTTTCATCACATTAAAAGTGAAATAATCGAAAAACTCCTCGCTGTATTGGATACGGCGACCTGTTTGCGCTGCCGGAAATACAATGAGAAAGGAGCGATCAACTCACTATTATACTTAAGATGACCAGTGGACCAAGAATTGCGCGGTCCATGAAATATCGAATGAAGCGTGAATGTAAATCGAGGCGCAGCTTGGCCTCAAACACTTTATGGGCCGTAAAACATATGGGCGGTTCATAAGAAAACGAAGGAGGAGAATAATGTCATTAGAGATCAAAAAAGCGGCTGTTTTAGGTGCGGGAGTCATGGGTGCTACCATTGCGGCTCATCTGACCAATGCCGGTATCGAGTGCTATCTGCTCGATATCATTCCCTTTGAACTGACGGATGCCGACAAGAAACAAGGTCTGACGGAAAAAAGCCCTGCTTGGCGCAATCGTTTCGCGGCAAACGGCCTGGCCGGGGTTACAAAATCGAAACCCGCCAGCTTCTTTACCAAGAAGAACGCATCCATGATCAAAATCGGCAACTTTGAGGATAATTTAAAGTGGCTGGCCGATGTGGATTGGATTTGCGAAGTTGTCGTCGAAAACCTCAAAATCAAACAGGAGCTTTTCGATAAAGTGGAAAAGGTTATCAAACCGAATTGTATCGTTTCGACGAACACCTCTGGAATTCCCATTAAGGACATTAGTGCAAAATTCGGTCCCAACCTGAAGAAACATTTTCTGGGGACTCACTTCTTCAATCCTCCCCGCTACATGAAACTGATGGAAATCATTCCCGGCGTGGAAACGGATAAAGAGATTGTCGATTTCATGGTGAAATTCAGTGAGCAGACACTGGGTAAGGGTGTTGTTGTTTGTAAAGACAGCCCGAACTTTATTGGAAACCGCATTGGTTCGTTCGATTTGTCCAACGCTCAGCGTATTATGTATGAGAGAAAATATAAGATAGATGAAACGGATGCCATTGTCGGCAAAGCCCTCGGCCGTCCCGGTACAGCACTGTTTGGGACGATAGATCTGGTTGGTTTGGATATTGGCGCCCATGTATCCAAGAATCTCTACGATGCCGTTCCCAATGACGAAATGCGCGATATGTTTTTACCCTTGCCTTTCGGGGAGAAGATGCTCGCCAATAAGTGGCTCGGCAACAAGACAAAACAGGGCTTCTATAAGAAAATCAAGGATGCCAAGGGCAAAAATGTCAAACTGATGCTGGATATTGACACGATGGAATATGTACCGGCCGGCAAGCCGAAGTTTGACTCTATTTCAGCGGCCAAGAAGAAAGAAAGCATCGCCGAAGGCATGAAGCTGGTCTTCTTTGCAGAAGACAGAGCCGGTGAATTTGTTCGTGAATATCTCTGTAAAAACTTCATCTATGCGGCCAACCGCGTGGGTGAAATCTGTGATGATATTATGTCCATTGATAATGCCATGAAGTGGGGCTACAATCATCAGCTGGGGCCTTTCGAGTCCTGGGATGCCGTAGGCGTTAAAGAAGCCATCGATGTCATGAAAAAGATGAAGCTGAAGGTTCCCAAGAAGATCGAAGAAATGCTGAAAAAAGGCTGTGACTCTTTCTATACCGCCAAGCCGGACGGAAAATATTATTACGACTTTGAGAAAAAGGCGTATGCGAAGATCGACGAAAATCCCCGCATCATCATTCTGCCTTCTCTGAAAGAACGCAATAAGATTGTTAAAGAGAACGGCAGCGCCAGCCTGATCGATATCGGCGACGGCGTGGTTTGCCTGGAATTCCATACCAAGATGAACTCGATTGATGATGGTTTGACGACGATGCAAGCCGAAGCCTGCGATATCGTGGAAAAAGATTTCGTGGGGATGGTCGTCGCCAATCATGATGCTCGTGCTTTCTCCGCAGGCGCCAATGTATTTCAGGTGCTAACAGCCGCTCAGCTGGGGCAGTGGGATCTGATTGAGAAAGGCATTGAGGCGCTCCAGGGCGGCAACATGAGAATGAAGTACCTCCGCAAGCCTGTCGTGACGGCTCCGGCCGGTCTGGCTTTGGGCGGCGGCTGCGAAATCGCGATGCACGGCGCCCGGTGTCTGCCGAACGGCGAGAGCTATATGGGCCTGGTGGAAGTCGGTGTCGGCGTTATTCCGGCGGGCGGCGGCTGCAAGGAACTTCTGGTTCGTTTGACGGAAGGCATTCCGGATGGCGTTGTGGAAATGGGCATCAACCTGCAGTACCATATGGCAAAGGCCTTTGAAAATATCGCCATGGCAAAAGTTTCCACGAGCGCAGCCGAAGCCATGGAACTGGGCTATGTCCGCAAAACGGAAACCATCAACATGAGCCGCGATCAGCAGATCTATGAGGCTAAACAGCTTGTTCTCTCTTTGGTCATGGCAGGTTACAAACCGCCGAAACCGGCGTTGATTCCTGTGATGGGCGAGAATATGCGGGGCTTTGTGGAAGGTATTATCATGAACATGAGGTATGGTAATTTCATTTCCGATTACGATCTGGTTGTTTGTAGAAAAATAGCCCAGGTTGTGTCCGGCGGCGACTGCGCGGAAGGAACCTTCGTGACAGAGCAGGAAATCCTGGATCTCGAAAAAGAAGCTTTTGTCAGCCTCGTTGGCGAGAAAAAGACCCAGGAACGCATTATGTATATGCTGAGCAACGGCAAGCCGCTGCGTAATTAATATTGATGAAATAACAAGCGCGGCGTTGTCAATTTGCGTTTCGCGCTTTCATGACATGAAGGAGGAAAATCATGAGCGATGCTGTAATTGTTGAATCCGTAAGAAGTCCAGGCGGTCGTTATAAAAGAGGAGGTCTTGCATACACAAGATCAGATAACTATGGTATTCAGGTTCTCAAAGGTTTGCTGGCCAGAGTGCCGGAACTGGATCCCGCTGATATCGATGATTTGATAGTTGGTTGTTCTTTCCCCGAGTGCGAGCAGGGGATGAATCTGGGCAGAATTCTGGCGATGGGTGCCGGGCTCCCGATTTCGGTTTCCGGTATGACGGTTAATCGTTTCTGCTCATCCGGTGTTCAGGCGATAGCCGATGCCACAGCAAAGATTCGCGCCGGCTGGTCGGATGTCATCATCGCCGGCGGCTGCGAAACCATGAGCCATATTCCCATGGGTGGTTCCGCGATGCGCCCCAATCCCGATTGGAAGTTTGACGGCAGCATGCCCAATGTCTATATCAACATGGGCAACACGGCGGAAAACGTGGCCATGAATCACAATGTTTCTCGTGAAGATATGGATAAGTTCGGCGTGGAAAGTAATCGCCGTGCTTTTGAAGCCATTAAAGCCGGTAAATTCAAAGAAGAGATTATTCCGATCCAGGCATTTAAATATGCGATTAAAAACGGCAAGCGCGTTCGCCAGACAGTTACTTTTGATACGGATGACGGTGTTCGTTGGCCGGTCACAATGGATAATATGGCGAAATTAAAATCACCCTTCAAGGCTGGTGGAAACGTCACGGCTGCTAACTCTTCGCAGATGACCGACGGCGCTGCTTTCTCTCTGCTCATGACTGCAGAAAAAGCCAAGGCCTTGAAACTGAAACCTATTGCCAAGCTTACGCATTATGCAGTAGCCGGTTGTATGTCTGAAGAAATGGGTGTCGGTCCTGCTTATGCCATCCCTAAAGTCTTGAAGCTGGCCGGTTTGACACCGAAAGATATTGATGTCTATGAAATCAACGAAGCTTTTGCGTCGCAGGCCATTTATTCCTGCCGCAGCATAGGTATTGAAGACCGTTATTGGGCGGGCGACATTAACCCCAACGGCGGCGCCATTGCCCTTGGTCATCCGCTGGGATGCACCGGCGCCAAACTGACGGCTCAGTTGCTCCATGAATTGAAACGTCGCGGCGCAAAACGCGGTATCGTGTCGATGTGTATCGGCGGCGGCATGGGCGCAGCCGCTATTTATGAAATGTTGTAATTAGAAACCCCTCCAGCGCCAAGCTGAAAGCGTCGCTCGTGCCCTTCCGCCATTTTTCAAGATACATGAATGGCGGAAGGGTCAGCGGCAAACCTTGTTTTCCAGGTTAGCTCCCATTTATGATGAATGGAGGAAGTCTTTTTGCTTGAAATACGGTAAACTTTAGGCTATAGCAAACGGCACTTGGGCGGTTAACTCAGCGGGAGAGTGCTACCTTCACACGGTAGAAGTCGCTGGTTCAATCCCAGCACCGCCTACCATGAATATCAGGGGAACATGTCGTAAAACATGTTCCTTTTTTTATTGTGCGCCCGGCAGGGCGCACAGACTTGGTGGTGCAAGTCCACTACTCACCCGGCAAGGGGAAGAGTTAGCCGAACGGCAAGGGTGTCGCGGGTGACTGCGAATCTGGAGGAAGCCGA
>JAIGNE010000045.1:0-251403 GCA_036528635.1 Deltaproteobacteria bacterium | reverse complement strand
ATCCGACGACCGGCAAGCCCTATGTAAACGCCAATATCAGCGGTCCGGAAGGCTTCAGCAATCCGCATATCGATCCGACAACCGGCAAGCCCTACGTTACCGCCAATATCAGCGGTCCGGGAAGCTTTAGCAATCCGCATATCGATCCGACGACTGGCAAGCCTCTGAAGACAGGAGAAATATCTGCAGCGAAAGAAGAAGAAAACCCGACATCTCAGAGTACGCGTAATCAGACAAATCAGGAAGTGAAAAGAAATAACTCCGGCCGGTTTGAAGCCCATCTTGCTGATAAACAAACGCCACCGTCATCCAATGATGTACAAAAAAATATTGGTAAAATGGTTACGTCGATGCCTGAGTCGTCCGCTATGCTCGACAAAGTTAAAACAGAGTTCAGAGGCAAAACAGTTACCGGCGAAAGAAAATTAAACAGCGATTCCTTAAATTCGCAGGCGATATCCGGTATCAGTGGAACGAAAACAGGAATAAATGAAGTGTCGTCCGCTCAAATCATCAACCGTGTGGCTGCTGAGTTTAAAGAAAATCTGACAAGCGACGGTGGCCACGTAAAAATAACTCTGGCGCCTCCATCACTCGGAACACTGGAGCTCGATGTGACGGTGCGAAACAATGTCGTTAAGGTTATGCTCGTTGCGGACAACAAAGATGTTCAGCAAATGCTTTCGGGAAATTTGGATTCATTGAAAGGATCTCTGCAAAGCCAGGGTCTGACCATTGAACGATGCGATGTCATGATGCAGGATCGTCATGATCAGAATCCTCAAAATTTCAGACACCAGGCATTCAATCAGGACCGGTCAGCCAACTCTCAAGATGGTGGCAGAGCACCCGATCAGCAGGATGTCCCGAGGGTTGTGGAACAAAGCGACAAACCGGTTGCTCATGCAGCCTGGAGTTCAGGCAATATCAGTTTATTTGTTTAGGAAGGAGTAACATCATGACAACAGCCATACAAAATGTAGCAGGAGCAGCGTCTTCAGCAATTTCCAGTGCCAGCAAGGCGACGGACGCCCTGGGTAAAGATGCATTTATGAAAATGCTGATTGCCCAGTTGCAGAATCAGGATCCGTTAAATCCCATGGATGGAACACAGTTTGTAGCTCAGTTGGCCCAATTCTCTTCACTGGAGCAGCTCACAAATCTGAATCAGACCATGGGATCGCTGCCGGAGTATCTCGGTGCATTCAGTAATGCGCAAATGGTCAACCTGATCGGAAGCGAAGCCACAGCAGAAGGAAACAGCATCAGCCTCAACGGCTCCTCGGCAAATATAACCTACCGCCTGCCTTCCGATATTCAAAGTGGCACGATCAAAATCTACGACAGCAATGGTTCATTGGTTGACACCGTGAAAATAGGCTCTCAAAAAACGGGCCTCCAGAGCACAACCTGGAATGCCAGAAATCAGGCTGCGGGAAATTACACATATGAGATCAGTGCCGTGGACAGAAACAGCAAAGACGTAACAGTCGATAAAATGATTTCCGGAAAAATAACGGGCGTATCTTTTAAAAACGGAAGCTCCTACTTAACCATCAACGGGCAGGAAGTGGCATTTTCGAATGTCGTTGCAATCAATAAATCAAATGCATAATTTTTCAGATAGAGGAGGAATATCATTATGGGTAGCGCACTATGGGCGGGAATTTCAGGATTAAATGCCAGTTCTAAAGAACTGGACGTCATTGCCAACAATCTGGCGAACGTGAATACGGTTGGTTTTAAATCCGGTACGACGTATTTTGCGGATGTATTAAGTCAGAGCATATCCGGTGGATCCGGCGGTACCATGCAGGTCGGACGCGGTGTTGCTGTCACGGAAGTGCAGACGCAGTTTGGGGCCGGTTCTTTTGAGTCCACGGGAAACGCCACTGATGCAGCCATCGACGGCGACGGGTTTTTTATGGTCAATGACGATGAAGGCGCCACCTATTATACACGGGCCGGTGCATTTCATCTGAATTCCGATTATTTACTGGTGGATATCAATGATTATACAGTTCAGGGACAAACGATCGTCAACGGCCAGGCTGGTCCGCTTGGCGACATTAACTTGCAGGGTGTGCAATCCGAACCCGCCGCGACCACGACGGTTTCTCTGGGCGCTAATTTAAATTCCGCAACGGAAACAGGCGGACAGTATAACACCACGCAAACAGTTTACGATTCCCTGGGCGCCAATCATACGCTCAATACAGTCTTTACCAGAACCGAGAACGCTGCGGGCGGAGGTTACTGGGGTATTGAGGCCTCTTTAGGTGCAGAACCCGGCATATTAAACTATGACGGCGTTATCTTTGACAGCGATGGGAATATGACCGGCATGTATACCGGCGAAGCCACAGCAACGGGGGGAGGCACAGTGACTGCGGACAGAGCAGGCATGATTTATAAGGACACAACCTCCACTTTCACGCTGGCGCGAACTGCCGGCGGAATCTGGTCCATTACGGATAATGGCGGATATGCCAATGCCTCCCTTGTCAATAGCTCGGCAGCCAGTCCGCAGATCAGCCTGGACGGAACCGGCACAGTAGACCTGACGATTGCTCCTACCGCACCGGCCGGGGCCACGACGGTTACTTTTACTCTAAATAATACGGTAACGATGGGTCTGTCGGACATTGATATTGATCTGACCGGCATCACGCTTCCCGGCGGCGCCACAATCGGCAACGGCAATCATATCACCTGGAATTTGATTGGCGACGACTCCCTGGATATCACGCAATACGCTTCTGCATCGGTTATTCGCTCCGTAACGGCCGATGGTTATGCCTCAGGTCAGTTGAAGACATTGTCCATTGATGCGGACGGTGTCATCAGCGGATTTTTCACCAATGGACAGACCTCCCAGTTGGCGCAAATTGTTCTGGCTAAATTTACCAACCCGTGGGGGCTCAATAAACTGGGATCGAATCTGTTTGGCCAAACAGTCGTATCAGGAGCCGCCATTCAGAACAATCCCGGGAGTTCCGGAATGGGGGCGCTCACGCCCAATACACTGGAAATGTCCAACACGGATATCGCCACGGAATTCATTAAAATGATTACGGCGCAAAAAGCCTATCAGTCCAGTGCCCGCGTGGTGACCACGCAGGATACGATTATGCAGGAGTTAATGAATCTGAAACGATCTTAGTCGTTACCTATCAAAGAGTGGGGCATGACCTTAAAAAGCATGCTCCACTCGTCTTTTAGCCCCGTCAAAATATTGACCTTTCGTCAAAAAATATAATTTATTTATTTTGAAAAATCCAACCTCATATTGGTTACTACTGTAAGTAACTGTAATGTAGAACTAATTCTAATTAATAAAAGAGTCAGGCAGATGGTATGCTCTTTGCTAATTACCTGTTCAAATGAAATCCAATTGATGGAGATATTTATGGCCGCTCAGGAAAAAAAGACAAAGGATGTCAGTGAAGATCTGGAAGACGACGGAAATGAAACTGAACAGGCGCCCCGGGAAAAGAAATCAAAGCTGACGCTGGTGATTATTCTTGTTGTTGTCTTTCTTCTGGTGGCAGGCGGCGGAGCGGCGGCTTATTTTCTTTTCTTCAAAGACAAGACAACCACGGCGACCGTTGCGAGTCAGAAAAAACCCACCGGTCAGGAAAAGCCTCAGGTGAGCATCTTCTGGCCGATGGAACCTTACATTGTAAATTTAATAGATAACGAAGGTGAACGATACCTGAAGGTAGTCTTGCAACTGGAGTTGTCCGATCAAAAAATGGTGGAGGAGATGAAAACCCTGACGCCGAAACTCCGGGACACAATTTTGGATTTATTGTCCTCGAAGACCTACAAGGAAATGATCGATCCGCTGGGCAAGCAGCGACTGCGCGATGAGATCGTCATGCGGATGAATATGAACGTGGATGCCAGTAAAGGAAAAGTTACCAAAGTCTATTTTACGGAATTTATCATCCAGTAAACGGGCAGCCGGGATCACACGGGTATTTATGTAAATAACCCTTATGGATGAAGAAGAGGTTTCATGACCAATATCCTTTCTCAAGAAGAAGTTGATGCCCTGCTGCGCGGAATATCCGGCGGTGAGATCGAAACGGAAAAGGATGAATATCACGAGCCGGGCGCCATTATTCCTTATGACCTGACCAGTCAGGACAGGATTATCCGGGGCCGCATGCCGACCCTCGAGATGACCAACGAAAAGTATGCCCGGACGTTTCGCGCCACTTTGTCCTCCATTTTGCGCAAAGTGATTTCGGTTACAGCCGTGTCTGCGGATATGATCAAATTCGGAGAGTTCCTCAAGACACTGCCTGTACCGACCAGCCTGCATCTTTTCCGTATGGATCCCATGCGCGGCAATGCGATCTTCGTTGTGGAATCCAAGGTGATCTTCACGCTGGTGGATATCATTTTTGGCGGCACCGGCACGGAGGCGTTTAAAATTGAAGGCCGGGAGTTCACGGCGATTGAAAATAACCTGATCAAAAAAATCGTTCTCAGTGCGCTGTCCGATCTCGAAAAATGCTGGAAGCCGCTGATCGATCTGACCATCTCGTATCAGCGCGCAGAAATCAATCCCCAGTTTGCACAGATTGTTCCGCCAACGGATGTCGTGGTGGTGATGAATTTTGAAGTGGAAGTTGAATATACCTCCGGGGTTATATCCATCTGCATCCCCTACTCGATGCTGGAACCGATCAAAGAAAAACTCTCCGCCGGGTTTCAAAGTGAACAACTGGAAGTGGACAAAGGCTGGACTAACCGTTTCAAAACCGGTCTGATGAGGTCCTACGTGGATATGATGGTAGAACTGGGACGGGTATCCATTTTAGGCAAGGATATCGTCAATCTAAAAATAGGCGATGTGATCCCGTTGGATCATTACGCATCCGATCCACTGGATGTATACGTTGAAGGGATTCCCAAGTTCAAGGGATATCCGGGGATTTTCAAGGGTAATCAAGCTATCCAGATATCGCAGATTATCACGGGAAAAGAGGACATAGAATATGGAACAGAATGAAATTGATGAATTGATGAAAGGCGTAGGCTCCGCAAAAGAAAAGTCTGTGCCGGATGACAACATCGGTTGGGATGACGTCAAGGAGGAGATGGATCGGTCCGCGCATCCCGCTGAGCCGAAGACGGAAATTTCCAATGTTCATTTTGAAGAATTACAGAAAACAAAACCTGAAGGGCGGACCAATTTCAATCTGGACTTCATTATGGATATTCCGCTCACCCTGACGGCGGAGCTGGGAAGAAGCAAGATGCTGATCAGCGAACTTCTGCAACTCGGTCAGGGCTCGGTTTTGGAACTTTCCAAACTCGCGGGAGAACCCATGGATATTTATGTCAATCAGCGGCTGATTGCCCGCGGTGAAGTGGTTGTGGTGAATGAAAAATTCGGCGTTCGTCTGACGGACATTGTTTCCCCCGCGGAACGCGTCAATAAACTGGGATAGGCGAGATGGTTTAATGGAAAACATGTCATTGGTAGCTTCATTTCTGAAAATGATTTTTGCTCTGGCGATTGTTCTGGGGCTTTTAATCGGCGTCATGTATTTTATTAAAAATTTTATGCAGCGCTCCGCTCCGTCAGCCGACAATCAAGCGTTGATCAATATTTTATCATCCAGGTATCTGGGGCCTAAATCCAGCATCATTCTCCTGGAAGTGATGGAGCAGGTGATTGTTGTCGGCATTTCCGGCCAACAGATGACGCTGCTGGCCCGCATCGATGACCCTCTGTCTGTCGCTAAAATAAAGGCGGAGCGCCATCAACCCGGCACCGGTCCTTTTCCGGGAGACAAGATAGCAAAGTTATTATCCCTGGCCAATATATCCGCGGGCAAGAAAACGAATCGGTCTTTAAATGAAAAAACAAAGTAACGCCCTTGTCTTCTTAACACTGGGTCTGACACTTGTGGCGGTGATCGTTCCCCATCTGGTCTGGGCGGCTCAGCCCTTTACACTGCCGAATGTCAATCTGTCGCTGTCCGGCGGAACTACTGAACCGGAAAAGATTCAGTCGCTGATTCAGCTGGTCATTTTATTGACGATCCTTTCCCTGGCGCCGGCTATCCTGCTCATGGTCACGTCCTTTACCCGGATCGTCATCGTTTTATCACTCATCCGCCATGCGCTGGGCACACAGCAGATGCCGCCGAATCAAGTAATCGTCGGCCTGTCTTTGTTTTTGACGTTCTTCATTATGTCGCCGGTGATCAACCGGGTGAACAATGAGGCGCTTAAACCTTATTACGCGGAGCAGATTTCCGGCGAAATAGCGATGACCAAGGCCGTTGTTCCGGTTAAGGAATTCATGTTGAAACAGGTCCGCGAAAAAGACCTCGCGCTCTTTATTAAAATTGCCAAGGAGGAAAGGCCGGCCAAACCCGAAGATGTGTCGCTGACAACGCTGATACCGGCCTTTGTCATCAGCGAACTGAAAACAGCCTTTCAGATCGGTTTTATGATTTATCTGCCGTTCCTGATTCTGGATATGGTGGTGGCCAGCGTTTTGCTCTCGATGGGTATGATGATGCTTCCGCCGATTATGGTCAGTCTTCCATTTAAACTGCTTCTGTTCGTGCTGGTGGACGGCTGGCATTTAATTGTCGGCTCTTTGGTTCAGAGTTTTCATTAGGTAAGGAGAAAAATGACACCGGATACAGTCGTTGGTTTAATGGCGGAAACGATCAAAATCACGCTGCTGGTCGCGGCACCCATGCTGATTGTCGGGCTGGTGGTCGGCGTATTGATCAGCCTGTTTCAGGCCGTGACGCAGATTCAGGAAATGACGCTGGTCTTTGTCCCCAAGATTGTTGCCGTTTTGATTACGCTGATCGCGGCTCTCCCCTGGATGATCGGCATGATGGTTAATTTTACGCAAAATTTATTTATGAATATTCCCCTCTACGTGAAGTAACGGGAACTGGGATTGCCTGAATGAAATGCGCCCCCGATGGAGATATTTTAAATGAGTTTGCCCTTTCTATCTGCAGAGCATCTCGAAGCTTTTGTTCTTGTCCTGCTCCGGGTCAGCGCCATCATTGTCACCATCCCGGTGATTTCTGAATCCACGGTGCCGGCGAAGATTAAAGCCGGCCTGTCCATTATTGTCGCCGTGATCATCTTTCCTCTCGTCGTTCCTCAGATGCCGCCTATCAATAATATGCATTTCATTTCACTGATGGTCGGGATGATCGGTGAAGTGATGATCGGGGTGACGATCGGTTTTGTCGCCCGGCTGGTGTTTGCAGCCATTCAGCTGGCGGGGGACATCATCGGTTATCAAATGGGGTTTGCCATTGCCAACGTTATTGATCCTTTGAGCACCGCCCAGGTGTCTATCATCACCGAACTGCAGTATTTGATTGCCATGCTGGTGTTTCTCACGGTGAATGCCCATCATCTTTTTTTCCAGGCCATCGTTCAAAGTTATGTCTTGATAGCCCCGCTCAGCTTTCATTTTTCCGGAGAGCTCATGCAGTTCATTTTTAATATTTCCAAAGATATGTTCGTCGTCGCACTGAAAATCGGTGCGCCGATTATGGCGGTGATGCTGTTTACCAATGTCGCGCTGGGTGTTATCGCGCGGACGGTGCCGCAAATGAATATTTTCATCGTCGGTTTCCCATTGCAGATTTCCCTGGGCCTAATATTTTTAGGACTGACCGCGCCGTTCTTTGTCCGTTTGACCCAGGGGATATTTACCGGGATGGAAGGAAAGATCATAACGCTGATGCGTCTGATGTGAGCATTCCGGGCTTATACGGCGCGATTAAAAAAATAACGAAATATTGACGTAACTGTCAATAAATGGGTGAGGGCATCATGGCCGAAAATGATGATCAGGAACGAACCGAGCAAGCCACATCGAAGCGGCGTGAAGAATCGCGTGAGAAAGGCCAGGTGGCCCGTTCACAGGAAGTTGTCTCGGTCGGTATTCTGGTTGCGGGTCTCCTGTTTTTTTATTTTGGCGGTTCTACTCTGCTTTTAAAGACGATGGATCTTATGACGGCCGGTTTTCGTGATGCCGGACGCATCAACCTGACGCAGGACAGTGTCAATTTAATTATTGTTAATTACATCTTTAAAGGATTTGGGATTCTTTTTCCCCTTTTAATTGCCGTGCTGATTGCCGCCGTACTGGGTAATGTGATGCAATTCGGGTTTATGTTCTCTTCAGAATCCATCCAACCGAAATTGGATAAAATCGATCCCATCAAAGGATTCAAAAAGCTTTTTTCAGTACGTTCCATGGCGGAATTGATCAAAGGGATCTTGAAAATCAGTATTATCGGCGGGGTGGCCTATCTCATTATCCGCAGTGAATTTGATCATCTCATCCCGCTTGCGGATCAGTCGGTCTGGGGCATGGTCGGCTATATCGGCGGCATCTGTTTTAAAATATTACTGGCCATGACCGTTGTGCTGGTCTTTCTGGCCGTGCTGGATTATGCCTATCAACGGTGGGAATATGAAAAAAGCATTCGCATGACCAAACAGGAAATCAAGGACGAATATAAAAATACTGAAGGGGATCCGATGATAAAAGCCAGGATCCGCAGGATTCAGCGGGAAATGGCGCAGAAACGCATGATGGCCCAGATTCCCAAGGCTGATGTCGTCATCACGAACCCGACGCATCTTGCGGTTGCCATTCAGTATTCTCCGGAAAGTATGCAGGCGCCCATCGTTTTGGCGAAAGGGGCGGATTTTATCGCAGAAAAGATTCGGGATATTGCACGGGAAAATGATGTTCCCGTTATCGAAAATAAGCCTCTGGCACAGGTATTGTATAAGATGGTTAAAGTAAATCATGCGGTGCCGGAAGATTTGTACCGGGCAGTAGCGGAAGTTCTGGCGTTTGTTTACGAACAGAAAAAGATTAAAATATTCGGATAAAAAAATGGCTGATACACAAGTAACAACAGGCAGGAATGCATTTCTGGACTCGGCAAGATCAAGTTCCGCGATGATCGCGATGGGTGTCATCGCTATTCTCATGGTGATGATTATCCCGATTCCCTCTTTTTTGCTGGACATTCTGTTGTCCTTCAGTCTTGCGCTATCCATTATCATTCTGCTCATGTCCATGTACGTTTTAAAGCCTCTGCAATTTTCTGTATTTCCATCCGTGCTGCTGATGGTGACCCTTTTGCGCCTGTCGCTTAATGTCGCGTCGACACGTCTGATTCTTCTCCACGGGAACGAAGGGACATCGGCTGCCGGTCAAGTGATTCAGGCGTTCGGGACTTTTGTTGTCGGGGGTAACTATGTCGTTGGCTTGATCGTTTTCCTGGTCTTAGTACTCATCAATTTCGTCGTCATTACCAAAGGTGCAACCCGCGTGGCGGAAGTATCGGCTCGTTTTACCCTGGATGCCATGCCCGGCAAGCAGATGAGCATTGACGCGGATTTGAACGCGGGTTTGATTTCGGATACGGACGCCAGGCGCAGGCGTGCGGAGATCGAGCAGGAAGCAAATTTTTATGGAGCCATGGATGGCGCATCCAAGTTTGTTCGCGGCGATGCGATTGCGGGTATCCTGATTGTTCTGGTCAACATCATCGGCGGTTTGATTATCGGTGTATTGCAAATGGGTATGCCGGTGGTCGATGCCGCACGGAATTATACTTTATTGACGGTTGGAGACGGTTTGGTGACGCAGGTTCCCGCGCTGATCGTATCCACTGCGGCCGGACTTCTGGTGACCCGAACCGCGACGTCTACTGAGCTGGGCGATGAAGTAAAATCCCAGGTCTTTACACAACCGCGGGCGATTGCCACGGCCGCCATCCTGTTATTTGTTTTTGCGCTGATTCCGGGTATGCCGAAAATATCATTCATCATTGTTGCCGCGATCATTGCCTTCGTCGCATATCGCGTTGTTCAGAGCATTGCCCGCAAAAAGCTCGAAGAAGAAATACAGGAAAAAGAAGTTGAGGTGCCCGCCGAGCCCGTTGACGCCATCGCCCCGCTGGATGCCATGGGGCTGGAGGTGGGATATACACTAATCCCTATGGTGGATGCCTCTCAGGGAGGGGAACTGTTGCAGAGAATCAAGGCCCTGCGCCGCCAGCTGGCGACAGAAATGGGTTTTATCATGCCTGCCATTCATATCCGCGATAATCTGAAACTCAAACCGGATGAATACAGTGTTTTGCTCAAAGGCGTTGAAGTTGCCCGCGGTTCCGTGATGATGGGACATCATCTGGTTATCTCCACCGATGACAAGACTATGAAAATCAAAGGCATTCCAACTAAGGAGCCGGCTTTCGGCCTGCCCGCGATGTGGGTGACGGATCGGGAAAAAGATTCCGTGATGGCCAAAGGTTACGTAGTGGTTGATCCGGCCACGGTCATGACAACCCATTTGACGGAACTCACTAAAACGTATGCCGATGAACTGATGGGCCGTCAGGAAGTTCAATCACTGGTGGATAACCTGGAGCAGCTCTATCCGCGTGTGGTCAAGGAGATCGTTCCCAAAGCCGTTCCGATCAATCTCCTTCATCGTGTTTTGCAGCGCTTGCTGCGCGAGCGAATATCCATCCGCGACTTATTAACGATCATTGAAACGATGGGTGAGTATGTCGCCATGACAAAAAACGCGGATATTCTGACGGGCTATGTCAGACAGGCGCTGGGGCGGGCGATTACGAGGCAGTACCAGGATAAAGATGGAAACATCACCGTCATGATTATGTCACCGGACATTGAAGATAAAATCAGCCGGTCCGTTTCTCATACGGAGTATGAGTCCTTTGTCTCGCCGGATCCGAATCTCGTCAAAAAGATGGTGGGGAGCCTGCAGAAAATGGTTGCGGCGTTTGCTTCCAGCGGCTTGCAGCCGATTGTGCTGTGTTCACCCAACACCCGGATTCATTTTCGGAAGATTCTGGAGAAGTTTTTCCCCAATGTGGTCATCCTGGCCCACAATGAAATATCCCGCGAAGCCAATATCAAATCTATGGGAATGGTAGAGTAATTCTATGCAAGTGAAACGATACGAAGTCGCCTCGATGAATGACGCCATGACCAGGATCAAAAATGATCTGGGTCCGGATGCCATCATCCTGTCCGCCCGGAAAATCAAGAGCGGCAGGCAGGAAATCTTTGAAGTGATGGCGGCGCGCGATGAAAATACCACGATTCCGGAGCATGGACCGATCCGCCCAGGGAGCGGATATCACATGAGTTTGCAAGATGCCAAGGAGGATATCTTTACCTATTTTCGCAGCGAACTTAAGGAAATCCGGGAAGCCATTGAAACCTTTCAGCGGCAAAATTCGCTTGGACGCGAATTGGCTGAAATGAAGGAAACCATGAATTCGTTCTTTGATGTCCTGGGAATGCGCCAGGGAAGGGCACCGCAGGATTTGAACTCAAAAATTTACCTTCATTTGCTCAGCAGCGGTTTTTCACGCGCCAGCGCCTGCCGTATTGTGGATGCAATCAGCCAGAAGGCTTCTGCTCCGGGTCAAATGAGCGAAGCCCAGGCTCTGGCCCTGGCAGAAAGGCATATCGGGAATTCGTTGCCGGATATCCGGGAGACCGGTCGTGAAAAGCGCATCAAGATGTTCATTGGTCCGACAGGTGTGGGAAAAACGACAACCCTCGCCAAACTGGCCGCCCGGTATTCGATTATGAAGAAAAAAAATGTGGGCCTGATCACGACGGATAATTTTCGGATTGCCGCCGCGGAACAATTAGGAACGTATGCCAAAATCATGGGGCTCCGCATGGAGCGGGCATCCACCCGGGAGACGTTTGACAAGGCGCTGAAGGTTTTTGCCGACAAGGATATTATTCTGGTGGACACGCCGGGGCGCGCCCGTCCGGATGACGGCTACCTGAATCAACTGGAGCAAACGCTTCCCGATCAGACGATTGAAACGAATTTGCTGATCAACGCCACGGGCAGCGAAGACCACCTCGAAAATATCGTATCGGGTTATTCCCGGTTCCGGATCGATCATCTGATTGTCACAAAAATTGACGAATCCAGACGATTCGGGATGCTGTATGACATCATTTCTAAAACAAGAAAGCCAGTTGTCTATTTAACGTGCGGCCAGAATGTGCCCCAGGATATCGAAGAAGTCACCCCGGCCAGAATGGCCAATTTGATGTTGAGACGCTCTATTCAATTTGCGAAAGATGGATCAGACATTCAGGCAAGTCCAAAACAAGGAGTGATATGACTGTGGATCAGGCGGCAACGCTAAGAGAAATTAAGAAGAAAGATACTCATCGCGCCATGGGAACCAGCGCCAGATCGGAAGCCCCGGTGATGCATCCTCATGCCATTCGTGTGATATCCGTAACGAGCGGCAAGGGCGGCGTGGGGAAAACCAATATCGCGGCGAACCTCGCTTACCTTTTATCGTCTCAGAACAAAAAGAAGACGTTGATTCTGGACGCTGATACGGGATTGGCCAACATTGACGTCATTCTGGGGATTCATTCCCACTATAATCTTTCTCATTTATTAAAAGGTGAAAGAACGCTCGCCGAAACTCTTGTTCCAGGACCGGGCGGAATCAAAATTCTGCCATCTGCATCAGGTATTCCTGAAATGACGGATCTTTCGCGCGGACAGAAGCTGACCTTGATTGATGAATTAAATACACTCGGCGATTCACTGGATTTTATGCTGATTGACACGGGCGCCGGAATTTCTTCCAATGTGATGTATTTCAATATGGCGGCGAAAGAGATTATCGTGGTTACAACGCCGGAACCGACGGCGATGACGGATGCGTATGCGCTGATTAAGGTCCTTTATCAGCGGCACGCCAAGCGGCGGTTCCGTTTGATTGTCAACATGGTGAAGAATGCGACCGAAGCCAAAGAAATTTATGCAAGGCTCAGCAATGCCACCGATCATTTTTTAAATTTAACTATTGAATATTTAGGTTATATCGTATTAGATGACAAGGTAAAAGAAGCCGTCAGGCAACAAACAGCGCTTGCCGAAATCTACCCGCAATGCCCGGCTGCGCGTTGTCTTGCAAAAATCGCGGAAAAAATCTCCGCGGAGGCTATGGAAGAGTATGAAAACGGCAGTATTAAGTTCTTCTGGGAAAACATCATCGACAAACACCGCGCATAAGCGGAACCGCGATCAACTCATCATGCAATATGCGCCGCTGGTGAAAAACATCGTAGGCCGTCTGGCGTCAAAACTGCCCATTGATGCAGCGGATAAAGAAGACCTGGTCAATGTCGGGATCATGGGGCTTATGTCCGCGCTGGAAAAATACGACAAATCAAGGAATGTTCAATTCGAGACCTACGCCAGTTTCAGAATCCGGGGCGCTGTACTCGATGAGTTACGGGCAAAAGACTGGGTGCCCCGCGCAACACGAAGCAAGGATAGTAAAATTGAAGGCGCCATGCATGCCCTTAGAAAAAATCTGGGACGGGCGCCCAGCGAAGCTGAAATTGCCGGACATCTCGGCATAACGATTGATGAATATTTTAAATTACTGGACGAAGCCAGATGCGTCTCGCTCATTTCCACGGAAGACCTGCCGCCGGATTACCTGGAAAAGTACAGTCGCGAAGATGTCCTGGAGGAAATTAATGAAGGCAATCCGCTGCGAATGCTGGTGGATATGGAGTTCAAAGACAAACTCAAACAGGCGATCGATCAGTTGCCGTCCAAGGAGAAACTTGTCTTATCGCTTTATTATTATGAAGAATTGACCATGAAGGAAGCGGGCCGGGTCATGGAATTGACAGAATCCCGCGTCTGCCAGCTTCATGCGCAGGCCGTTTTACGGCTGCGGGGGATGGTCAAGTTTGCCAGGTAGCAAAAACAGGTTTTGAAAATGAAAAAAGCGAAATTAGACATATGGGAAGATATTCCCTCGATAGAAACTCAGATACCCGGAGCGCAAATATCACTGCGCCGCGATGACGAAGACGGATTTGCAAACGGGGGAAGGTGGGCATTCAACAAGTTGCTTTTTTTGGGCGCGCCGTTGGCACTGATCATTTTGCTGATCTCAGGTTTTCTGGTCTATTATCTCATTTCGAATGTTTTTCCGGATCCCCAGCCGCCGGCAGCGGTAAGCGTTTCCGGACCGGAGGCGGCGCGGCTCTCATCACAAGCTCCATCCACCGGTACGCCTGACACGGGTTCTCCGAGCAGCTTGCCCTCTCCTGAAAAAACGACCATTCTTTATTTAAAGGATTTCATGATTGATCTGAAGGATGCAAGCGGCAGCAGTCATGTGCTCATGTGTGATATAGCGTTCGATATCGCGGGAGAACAAAAACAGGACCCATTGCAAAATACGACGGCTCTGCGCAATATCATTCTGAAAACCGCGCAGACGAGAAGCGTGGTTGCCCTCAGGTCCGTTGAAGAACGGAAAAAATTGAAGAAAGAATTAGCTGCCGCGCTGGATAAAGTACTGGGTGACGGTTCGGTCAAAACTGTTTATTTTACAAATTATTTTATCATGTAATAACCATCATTGGTTATGTCAAAACATGCGGAGGTGAGGATGGAAAAGGGCGACATTTATCAGGCATTGGAGGATGATTTCACATCCACATTCATCCGCGAACTGATGCCTGGTGTCCTGCACAATTTTGCCAATCCCTTAAATGGTATTATGGGGCGTTCCAAACTCCTGCAGCGGCGTATCGATGATACCGTTAAAAAAATCAATGAAAAATATCCGGAGGCGGCCACAGGGCTGCAGGATGAATTGCAGCGGATAAAAAATGATATCCGATCCGTCAACAAGGAATCGGAGTCTTTTTTTGAAATGTTCCGCGACGCATCAGGGAAATTTTATGCGCTGGCGGCCAAAGGAAATGAGCGTATCAATCTTTCTCAATTGTTAGCGGCTGAAATGCGTTTTGCCAATTTCTATCTGGAATTTAAACATGAGCTAACGAAGAACGTGCATATCGAGGACAATATGCCCGAATTTAAGGGAGGTTTGGCCGAGTTGTCTCTGGTTTTCTGGAGATTAATCCGTTTTGCAATGAGCAGGGCTTTGGCCAGCGAACAAAAAGTGTTTTTTCTGGAAACACGGCAAGATGCTGATAATATATTTATTTTGTTGAAATACTCGGGGGATGCCGTGCCCGAGAATGACGCGTACATCGTTAATCAATGTCTTCAGGACGATTCGACGGACCTGCCGTCTGTTAAAATGGAAAAGGGTATTTTGCTGGCGCTGGCGATATTGAAAAAATATTCCGCCCGCGTGCAGTTTTCGGCGGAAGAGGACCTCAGCGAGATTTCCGTGACTTTCTCTCATCGCGTTCTAGCCGGGTGAAAGAAACAAAATTTAAGTAATTCTTTAATATTGACGATGAAAGGAGAAAAGCAGTCCTGCTTTCACATTCAGGGATGATGAAACAGGGGGAGAACACATGGTCAGGGCCATCGATCTTCAACAATCCATATTACAGACAACGCCGGCTGAAAAGGTCCAGCAGATCCAACAGCAGCACGCGGACATGCAGCAACGATATTACCAGTTGAAATTATCGGAAGAAGATCGCCTTGCTCAAGAAAAAGTCAATCATTTCAAGGAAGCGGATAAGGCAAAGATTAAAAACAGAGAAGAAAAGCAAGACAAGAAAAAAGGCGCAAACCAGCAGCATACGAACCAGACCGAACTTCTGACGGGCGAGAGCGGTGACGAATCCGGGGAAGGGGGTCTCATTAATATAACGGTATAAAATGGACATTCAAAATCCCATATTCCTGCAGTTAATCATCGATTTTGCATTACTGGTCGCTGTCATCTTTGTTCTGTGGCGTGTTAATTCCAATCTGCGAAAACCACTTTTGAAATCCCATCAAGACATGATGAAAGAGCTTAAATTAATCATGAAAGAATCACAGGCCTCGTCCGACAACTTTCTGAAAGCGCTGGAGCAAAGTCGTCTGGCTCTCAAGGAATTAGCCCTGGAACTGGATCTCAAGGAAAAAAGGGTTAAAACCATCCTTGCGAAATCCGATGCCCTTGCGGATACGTCAGGCGGAAAAAGGGCGCCCGGAACTCCTCAGGATAAATATACCCAGGTCGTCGACATGATCAGAAAGGGCTATTCAGAGGCCCAGACAGCCGAGACCACTGGTTTTACCGAGGCGGAAATCGGATTGATCGTCGATCTTTACCGGGTAAAAAAAAATGAGAACGCCTGATGGCTTTAGGTCCCGTCCATCCCGGCATAGCCGCTAAAATCAGTTCAGCTCTGGAAATCACCAGATCCAATCTTCCTTTGTCCAATCTTGTTCCCGGCGAAATCCTGACGATCAACGTCGTTGAAAAAATTTCGGCGCGTCAGTATCTCCTGACATTAAAAGATGCGTCCATGACAGCGATGAGTGAACTTCCCTTAAAAACCGGAGAAAAACTTCTGGTTAAGGTTCAAGCCGTTCAACCGCAAATCATTTTAAGCTTGGTTGATGGTCAGAAGCAAAGTACGGATTCAAAAATCAATGAAGCTCTGCTGCAATGGCGATCCCATCCTGACTCACTGATCCGGCTCCTTGGCAAGATCCCGGAATTATCCGCCCATCTTCAATCGGGCGACCTGTCCTCAGGCATCACCAGGAAAGATATGGACACTCTGATGAATCTGTTCCGTGGCATTGTTTTCTCATCGCAGACTAAAACCAATCCGCTCTTTGTTAAAGATTTTGTTTCCCGTCTGGGGCTTTTGCTGGAAAGCGATCTGAGTAAAATGGCTCTGCGTTCATTAAAAGACAGGCCATCGGTGTTGACGGATAATTTGAAGGCATCGTTCATAAAATTGTCGGCGGTTATAGCAGAAGCGATGAAAGATGGCTCCAGGCTCGACGCTCAGGCCCTGGCCAGATTGACGAATATGGCTTCTTTTACCAATGAGGCTCTCCAGACCATTGAATCCAGGCAGGCCGTCAATATCATTTATCAGCAGAATGAATCCGGATTGTATTTACAAATTCCTTTGGCCATCGGGCAAATGCTGCGTCAGGCAGATATTTTCATCACACCCGATGATAAAAATACGTCAGGCTCCCAAAAATATTCATCCTGTTCCATCAGAATCTTTCTGGATCTGGACTATCTGGGAGAAATGGCCATTGACGCCTCGGTGAGGGAAGGCCGGATCCGCTGTCTGATTAAATGTGAAAGTGAGGCAATTACGGAACTGGTCTCAGCCTCCGCTCAAAAGTTGAAAGAGGCTCTGGGGACTATTGGCTATGGCATCGAGCAGTTGGATTGTCTTCAATCCTCTGAATTGGCGCAAAAGAGAGTTGAATACATCGAACAGCAAATATTAGGATCGACGGATCTCGTGAATCACTTTATTTAAGGTAATCAATGAAGAATGCTAACGAAAAAAAACAGACCGTAAAACTTGCTGCGGCCATCAAGTACGATCCGGAAAAAAGCAACGCGCCGGCGATGACGGCCAGCGGCCGCGGAACGATCGCCGAAAAGATTATCGAACTGGCCTTGCAACAGGGGATACCGATAAAGAATGATCCTGATCTTGTTCAGGTCTTAAGCAAGCTCAAGGTCGGGTCGGAAATTCCTGTCGAACTCTACCGGGCCGTTGCGGAAATCCTGGCCTTTGTCTATACGCTCAACGAAGATCAGCGCATTAAAAAACAGCCATAAAACCTGACATTTCAACCCACCCGGAAAAATATTCCCTCCGGTAAAAAATTTCCTGAAAGTCATTCGGAAGGATTCCCTGTCCGCTTGATGCCGACGCATTATTTTAAACGGTCCGTGGCTGCAATAATTCTTATAATAGCAATAATATCATATAATTATATTACTATTGATCTTTGGTAAACGGCCTTTGCCCATTTAGAAGTTTATCTGGCATATGGCTTGCACTATAGTCTGGAAAAAATGGAGAGATGCGATGCGCTATGATGTATCAGATGTTGCCCGGGCCGGTGCCAGAAAACTAACGCAGCTGGATTTTGTTGCCAACAATCTTGCCAATTCCTCCACGTCCGGCTTCAAAGCAGATCACTTATACTATGCCATGAAGGGCAAGCAGGCTCAGGAGGGAGCATTGTCGGATCTGGGGCCTACTGTTTCCAAAATGGATTTATCACAAGGCACGCTCAGGATTACCGGAAATCTCCTGGATCTGGCGATTGAAGGTGATGGCTTTTTTACCATTCAAACCAGGCAGGGCAATGCCTACACGCGCAACGGCAGTTTTACACTTAATCAAAACAAGGAACTGGTAACGTCTGCCGGTGATCACGTATTAGGCGAATCCGGCAAAATCGTTATTAATGGCAGTAATGTCCATATTGATAATAACGGTGCCGTCTATGCGGATGAGGCGCTGGTCGGGAAGATAAAAATTTCCGCATTTAAGGATCCTTATGCCCTGGTTCGTTCTACGGACGGACGTTTTATTGATGACGGAAAAGCCTCTCAGAAGAATCCCGATGCTTATAGTATTGCCGGCGGCTATCTGGAAATGTCCAATGTCAACGTCGTTAGGGAAATGACGGATATGATGGAAATCCAGCGGACTTTTGAAACCTACCAGAAAGTTATTCTGACGCTTTCGGACATGGACAAGATTTCCACCAACAGAATAGGTAAATTGATTTAAAAGGAGAGGACGATGATCAGATCATTATGGACAGCAGCAACCGGGATGGTCGCCCAGCAAATCGAGCAGGATGTTGTCGCCAATAACCTGGCCAATGTCAACACCGTGGGCTTTAAAAAATCCCGGCCGGATTTTATGGACCTCATGTATCAAATCTACACCAAGTCCGGATCGGAAACCACTCAAGGCAATCAATTGCCTGTCGGTCTCGAGGTCGGCATGGGCGTAAAACCGATGTCCACGCAAAAACTTTTTACGCAGGGGGACTATCAGCAGACGGGAAATCAGTTTGACTGGGCGATTGAGAAAGACGGTTTCTTCCAGATTGATGACAATGGCAATACGTTTTACACGCGGGCCGGAAACTTCAAACTGGACAAAGACGGACTGGTCGTTAATTCCGAAGGTCTGAAGCTGATTCCCAATATCACCGTTCCCCAGGGAACCGTTTCCTTTACGATGGATGCCGGCGGCACCTGGACGGCTGCGGATCAGGAAGGCAATCCGCTGGCTACAGGAAGATTGGAGCTGGCGATGTTTGTTAACCCCACGGGGCTGACCAGCGTCGGAAGAAACCTTTATGCCAAATCCGTGGCGTCGGGCGATCCGATTACAGGCAATCCCGGAGAGAACGGTATGGGGACCGTTTCTCAGAGCTTTCTGGAAATGTCCAATGTCAATGTGATTGATGAAATGGTGCGAATGATTGTCGGCCAGCGTGCTTACGAAATTAACTCCAAGGCGATTCAAACGGCAGACAGTATGCTGGGGATTATCAACAGCCTCAAGAGGTCTTAAGACATGTTTAGGGTCAAAATATACATCCTGTTAGTTGTTTTGACGATTTGTGCCGCGGCTATTATCGGACCAGTCCCGGCATTGTGCAAACTGAGCCATGAAGAAATGCTGATGCAGAAAATCCGCGAGCACATCGATCGTAATATGCTCCATTCTCCCGAAAATGTCCGGCTTGAATTTCTTTCCAGGATGCCGGCAACGGATCATCCTGCCGGAAAGATTACTTTCGGCATAGAAAGCAAACCCAGTGAGGAATATATCGGCGATACCTCTTTCAATGTCCGCACGTTTAAAAACGGCATTTTCCTTAAAGAAGAAACTGTCCGCGTCCGCATTGAAGTGTTGCGGGAGTTTGTCATGAGCCAGAAAAGCATCGACAGGAATAATGTCCTGTCAACCGATGATGTGACGGTGCAGAAGAAGTGGGTAAAACACATTCCCCTGAACGCCGTATCGTCATTGGATGATGCCATCGGAAAAATGATCGTCGTCAGCATTCGTCCCAATGCCCGGATCACACGCAGCATGCTCAAAGAAGTGCTGCCGGTCAAAAGGGGGAAATTGGTGCAGGTGATAGTGGATAACGGCGTGATGAAGATCATGATGAGTGGTATGGCCGAAGAGGACGGCGCTGAAGACGCCGTTGTGAAAGTGCGTAATCTTAACTCCAATAAAATTATTTACGCGCGGGTGGTTGGTCAATCAAAAGTTCAGGTCGATTTTTAATGACAGAGGTCTTTATGAAAAAACAATTATCTATCATTGTATTGCCGGTCATCGCCATGTTGCTGATAACGGGCTGCTGGCAAACCAAGACGATCGTTCGTCCGGAAGTAGAAAATACGCCGCCTCAGCAGGTTGTTCAGGCGGCACCCGGTTCCATCTGGCGCGGCGAAAGTGACAAAAACATGCTTTTTGCGGATAAAAAGGCACGGTACGTCAATGACATCGTCACGATTATCATCGCGGAGGCGGCCCAGGGCGGCAACAAGGCATCGACCGGGACCAGCCGCGACAGCACACAGGCGGCATCCATCGATGCGTTTTTCGGCGTGGAGAATTCCATTATTAACAGCAACGCCAATATGGGCGGCAAGATCGCGATCGGTGGAAAATCAACCAATGCTTTAAAAGGGCAGGGGGATACAACCCGCAACAACTCATTGGTGGGCAGAATCAGCGCGCGCGTGATTCGCGTCATGGATAACGGCAATCTGATGATTGAAGGACGCCGGCAGGTGACCATCAATGCGGAAGATCAGTATCTGATCATCGGCGGCATCATCAGACCGCAGGATATTACAGCTGAAAATACCATCACCTCTCAGTATATTTCAGACGCCCGGATCGTTTATACCGGTGAAGGCGTGATCAATGACAAAATGAGGCCGGGGTGGATGACCCGTATTGTAGACTGGGTCTGGCCTTTCTAAACATTAAAAGAAATTCGGAGAGAACTATGAAAAAACAACACCTCATCATCAGCTTCCTCGTATTCATGATCCTATGCGTCTGGACGAGTGTTACGTTTGCCGCCCGAATTAAAGATATCGCAACGATCGGCGGCGTCCGGGACAACCAATTGATCGGATATGGCGTCATTGTGGGGTTGGCCGGCACCGGTGATGATCTGGCAAAAAATCTGTTCACGGCGGCATCTCTGGCCAATATCATGAATCGCCAGGGACTCTCGATGAAAGATAAAACCGCAGCACTGAAAGCGGATAATATTGCCGCTGTCATGGTAACGGCCACGCTGCCCCCTTTTGCGAAAAACGGATCTAAAATCGACGTCATGGTTTCGTCCGTCGGATCGGCCAAAAGCCTGCTTGGCGGAACGCTGTTGATGACGGCTTTGCGCGGAGCGGATGGTGAAATCTATGCAGTCGCTCAGGGCGCTATATCCCTGGGAGGATATTCGGCAGGAGGAGCCGGCGGCGGAACGACGAAAAATCACACCCGGGCAGGCAGAATTTCCAACGGCGCTACCGTGGAAAAAGAACTGACCTATAATTTTGATGCGGGAAAAGTATTAATGATCAACCTGCAGCAGCCGGATTTCACAACCGCCAGCCGGATGGCTACGGCCATCAATCAAGCCTTGAAGTTTGCCGAAGCCAAGCAAATCGATGCTTTTTCGGTCAGCGTCAAAGCCAATAGTGCTTTTGCAGGATCCTTGACCGACCTGGTCTTTCACATTGAGTCGCTGGATGTTCCGGTCGATACGCCTGCCGTGGTCATTCTTAATGAGAAAACCGGCACCGTTGTTATGGGTGATAATGTCCGTATTTCAACCGTGGCGGTTGCTCATGGTAATTTAAGCATCCAGATCAAAGAAGAGGCCAAGGTTTCACAGCCCTTGCCTTTTGCGCCTGCGCCGGCGCGCCGGCTACCGGTTGCCGGGCCGCAAGCCGGAGCAGCCCCACCCGCTCAACAGTCGACGGACCGCGCTCCCGTTGTACGGGCCCCTGCGGGAACCACAATCGTCCCCGGCGGACAGACCGTTGTCACGACTCAGACAACCGTGGGAATAACAGAGGAGAAAAGACAATTAATGGTTGTACCGCAGTCTGTCACGATCTTCGATGTCGTCAGAGCGCTGAACGCCATCGGCGTGTCGCCTCGCGATCTGATCACCATTTTGCAGGCGATTAAAGCCGCCGGAGCTCTTCAGGCCGATATTAAAATTATTTAATCTGCGAGGATGATTTACGATGACGTCTCCATTCAATGTAACACCTGTTCAGCCCCAGGCTGCCGAAAATGCAGCTTCGCCAAGATATACGGAAGAAGAATTGAAAAAAATTAAGAAAGCCTGTGGTGACTTTGAATCGATTCTTACTTATCAATTGCTCAAAACCATGCGCAAAACAATACCGGAGAGTGCAAACGGTACGAGCCATCATGGTAAGGATACCTATACGATGATGATGGACCAGAAGCTTGCCGAAAGTATATCAGCCAAAGGGAACGGGTTAGGGCTGCAGAAAGTTCTGTATGACCAGTTTACGAAAACCAATGCACGGGAAATATCCGGGGAGGTTAAAAACAAATTAAAGTAATTTCTTGATTTTGCCGATAGGGTGTGAAAGATCACAACTGCAAGGAGAGGTTTCAATGAAAGTATCTGATATTAAAGACGCCAATGCTCAGGCAATCCAGCAGTATCAGCGCAACGAAAGTGTTGCATCGACAGCTGATAAACAGGTTGGTTCGGCAGCAGTGAAACCACAAGAAAAGGTTGATCTTTCCACCATGGCAATAGAAATTCAGCAGGCAAAAGTTGAAGTGTCCAAGGTACCTGACGTGCGCGAAGAGAAAGTGCAGGAAATCAAGGATCAGGTAGAAAAAGGCACATACAAC
Source organism: Deltaproteobacteria bacterium (assembly GCA_036528635.1). GTDB lineage: Bacteria > Desulfobacterota > Syntrophia > Syntrophales > Smithellaceae > UBA8904. Next base: position 228,618 of record JAIGNE010000045.1, on the reverse strand, counting down.
GTTAGCGGAGAACAGATTGCCAACAAAATGGTGGGAGAATCAATCATAGATCTTTTTGCCTAGATCATCAGGCAAAAAACTGCCTGTCTGATCAATGTCCCATCTGAAGTCAATCTTCCTCCCGGCAGATAAGGTTAAAGAAGTGTCTCTTGTCTGCCGTCTGTTTTCAAAGCTAAACGTCTCTTGTGCCAAACATAAATTAAATAAGGATGTCATAATGTTAGAGCAAAGCACTCATGTGGCTAACTGCCTCGAAGACTCGCTAAATGATGGATTGTTTACATCCCTGATTGACGTTTTGAAAAAGGAAATGATTGTTTATCAGGAGCTGAAAGTCTTTTTGATTTCTGAGAAAAGAATGTTGATGAACGCATCATCCCTGCTTCAGCTCAACGAGAATAATGCCGTAAAAGAAAATATCATCCTCAAATCCAGGATTTTGGAAGAGGTCAGAACCAACATCCTAAAGAAGATCGCGCGTAATATCGATATAGATGAAGGGGCGATCAAACTCATGTCGTTGGCCAATTACGCGGTGATAGAAAAAAGGCAAATCATCGAAAAATTAAAAAACGATCTATTGAAAATAGCCAGAGATATCCATGGACTAAACGATGAAAATAAACATTTATTAGATAGTTCACTTTATAATGTTAAAGGATCACTTGATTTCATCTCATCCCTGGTTGACAGGTCCGGTGTTTATCTCGGAAGCGGTAAGATCAGCGAAATTACAAAAAATGGCAGATTAGTGCGGACGGAGGGTTGAGCTATGGCTGACATCAGTCGGGTTTTGTTTACAGCAAAAGAAGCATTGCTGAGTAATCTGACGGCAATAAACGTGACCGGCGCTAATATTGCCAATGTCAATACACCGGGTTATTCCAGACTTCGTCCGATGTTTGAATCCGTCGGAACGACCGATGCCAATTCCACGCAGGAACAAGTCGGTGTTCGAATTGCTGATGTTGAAAGGATATTTGACAGTTTTCTGGAAACTCAAATTGTTACTCAGCAATCTGCTGTCGCCAACTTTGCGGCTCAACAGGATTTGTTAAACAGAGTTGAGGGTATTTTAAATGAAAATGCAGGTGGCGGCATCAATGACGCTTTGGCTGAATTTCTCAATGCCTGGGGTAATCTTTCCGTAGATCCGTCCAGTAAATCCAAAAGAGATATGGTGGTTTCAACAGGACAGAATCTTGCTTATGCATTCAATCAGCGTGCTGAAGCAATAACGAGCATCCAGACGGCTGCCAATGAAAGTGTTGCGGATACGGTAGTCACTTTGAACGGTTATTTGAAGCAAATGGCAGATTATAATCAAATCGTTGTCAATGCTGAGAGCGCCGGTGCAAGTGCGTCGACAATTCGTGATAGAAGAGGAGAATTATTAAGTAACATCAGCAATATAATAGATATCAGCTATGTTGAAAAGAGTGACGGCTCTTTGTATGTTTATCTGCCGACGAATGGAAAAGCGCTGGTTGAGGGTTTCAACAGTTGGGACTTACAGGTAGAAAGAAATAAGGATAATAATAATTTATATGATATTGTGTTTGCGGAAGCTCCGTCTCAGGCAATCAATGATCAAATTTCCGGAGGAAAACTTGCCGGTCTGCTGACAGTCAGAGATGACGCCATTCCGTCTTATCTTGATCAACTTAATCAAACCGCTTCGAGTATTATAAATAAAGTCAATGATATCCACATGTCCGGCTATGATCAGGACGGGAATCCCGGCGGTTTGTTTTTTAACCAAACGGATGAAGCTCTCTTGATGCAGGTGAATGATGCGCTCATTGCCGACACGAGAAAAATTGCCGCCTCCGCCACAGTGGGCTCGGACGGCAACAATGCTGCAGCTGTTACTGCAATAAAAAGCGATCAGATGTACGCATCACTGGGAGCGATATCAACGGTCGTCGGCACTGGAACAGCGACAGGGCAGATCAATAATGTCGGACAGACCTATAAAAATACAACAAGCAATATTATTCTGCAAAGGGGAGCGACCCCCGATAGCTGGATGGTTTTCAATAACAATAACGGCGGATATGGTTCCCTTAGTGTGCTGGCCTCAAGCGATCGAGCTGTGACTTTAGATTTTAATGGAGATTCCACTGCGGACGTGACTTTAAACTTGACGGGAACCTGGGCGGGCGGTGATCAGGTGTCCTTTGCACTGAACAAAAATAATAATACGACAAGCATCGATGGGTACTTCAACTCATTTATCGCCAATATGGGACAGGACCTGGTGGAGACATCGCAGGCGCTCAACAGTGAAACAGCCATTCTCAATCAGCAGACGGATCAGAGAGAACAACTCTCCGGTGTTTCGCTGGATGAAGAAATGATGAATCTGATAAAATATCAAATGGCCTATGGCGCTGCAGGCAGAATGACCTCGACAGTCAATGAATTAATGGACATACTAATCAATCTGGGAAAGTAGCCATACGATGAGGTAATAACGATGATTCACCGAATAACAGAAACCATCAAATTTAACATGCTTACGAATAACATGTTTGCCATTCAAAATGAGTATGGTCAGTTGATGGAAAAATTATCCACGCAGAAAATGATCAATCGCCCCTCGGATGATCCCATCGGAACCAATGACATTCTGGATTACCGGACGGCCAGAGCATCCATCGAGCAGTATCAGACGAACATCACGGACGCAGATATCTGGCTGAAGTTGACGTCCACCAATTTAGCCTCACTGCGTAATACAATGGATGCCGCAAAGAATATCGCAATTTCGGAATCCGGCGCCGGCGCGTCCCCCGAAACGCGACAGTCATCTTTAGCAACTCTGACAGCTCTCATTGATGAGGCCTTGTCATTGATGAATGCCAAAAACGGCGATAATTATATTTTCAGCGGGTCAGCTATAGATGTTCAGCCGTTTTCCTCGACTTATGCCGCGTCTTCGGTCAGCAATGTCGCCGCCGCCACAACAAATTCATTTAACGGCACGGTTTCATCCGGCGGTATTTACGCGGCAACTGAAAATAAAAGTTATGTTGTTAAGATTGTCAGTGGTGGAACTCTGGCTGCGGCTACATATCAGATCTCTTCCGACGGCGGTCAAACCTGGGGCGGCGTGCTTACAAATCTTTCCGCGCCTCTGGCACTTGGTGATGGTATAACAATCGGGTTTACGGCAGGCACCGTTGATCTTGCTGCCCATGACCTTTTTACGGTCAATGGTGCTGCGGCCGGTTATTATAACGGCAACAACGATCAGCTGAATGCGGTTATCGGAAAGAGCAACGATTTCTCTTACAACATTACCGGTGCTGAAGCATTTACCGGACAGTTTGCTTCCGCAGAAGTTACAGGCCCTGACATTAACGCTGATGATACAATTTTGTTGACACGCGGGGCAACTGCTGGTAGTTGGGCTATAACAAGTCACCCTAATTATCCTGCTATGACGATTACATCGCAAACGCTTGAAACACTAACAATTGACGCAGATGGTGACACGAACCCCGATATAACGGTTAATCTAACCGGTGCCTGGAATCAGAATGACACAATTGAACTTTCTCTCACAGCAGGCATTACATCAGGGGGTATTCCGGCAACTTTTAGCGGTTCAGGTTCCGTTGATTTGTTGGCAACCTTAAACGCCTTAAAGGCAGCGCTTCAGGAACCCGATCAGAACCGGGCAGAGCAGTTGATCGCCGCTCAGGTTGAAAATTTAATCACAGCTGCAACGCAAGTATTGCAATATGAAACACAAGCCGGAGCAAGAATAAATACGTTAACGGTCACCAGCAGTAATCATGACTCGCTCAATCTACAGATTACGAACATGTTGGCCGATATAGAAAATGCTGATTTGACGAAACTCATTACGTCCTTTCAGATGAAGCAAATCGCAATGCAGGCGTCATATAGTATGGCTTCGAAAATTGGAGAAATGACGATAATGGATTACATTAGATAATGATATTCAGGTGAAAGATGCTTATTTTAACAAGGAAACAGGGAGAATCTATTACGATTGGCGACGATATCAAGGTCACAATTCTGGATGTAAAAGGAAAATATGTCCGTGTCGGTGTGGAAGCACCTCGTGAACTGGCGGTACACCGGCAGGAGATAACGCCGGGTGATAAAGAAAACGATGCTGGTAAATAGTTAATATAGCAAGCTTAATAGCCAGTTAAAAATTTCTTCTAAAGTTTTATCCTCTAGAGCCGATTGAATAACTAAAGAGTGTCTATAGAGGGTGAAAATGACTATAACGGCTTATCAAGTTGATAGTGTAATCAATGCCTATACCAGGCAGAGCAAGGTCAGAATTTCTCCCACTTCACCTAAGGAAGACGGATCGGAAGGCCAATATCGGGACATTGTGTCCCTGTCCGGCAAGGAAGCAAACAAAGCGGAAGAATTGGAAAAAATCAGCTACAATCTTCGCGATGTAATTCTGAAGGATGAAAAAAATTAGGCTAAAACCAAATATCCGGAAACCTTTTCACCAAGACAAATTGATACAATATTAGAATGTTGAATAGACGGCATGTCTAAGGGTTGGAGTGCTGTAATGATCAGAAAAATTCAACCATCATCGAAACGGGATCATAAAAGAATACTCGTTGTTGATGATTATTTGCCGACTCGAAACCTGATCATCGAGACACTCAGTCAATCCTCTCAATATCAAATATCGGAAGCGGAAAACGGACAGGATGCCCTGCATCTTTTCGATGAAATCGACTTCGATCTGGTGATCAGCGATATTATGATGCCCGGCATGAGCGGTATGGATCTGCTCCATTTAATTCGGGAGCGCAATCCTTCGGCCAGCGTTATTATGATCACCGGAAATCCCACCACCGATCTGACCGTCAGCGCCATTAAAAAAGGTGCCGTTGATTTTTTAACAAAACCTTTTGATATTGATGAACTCCTCTATAAAGTCGATATCCACTTGCGGCAAAAAGAAATACTGCATGCTGAAAACACGGGAAATATTCTCGAACAGAATAAATTAGATGATAAAACAGACGAACTGTCTAAACAAGGATACATCTATGATTCCATAGAAGATTCTCCGATGGATAACGATGCCATATTCCAGAAAATCGCCGAGTTGGCGTTGAAACTGGTTGATGGAGAAGTCTGCTCAATTCTGCTTTTTGATGAAAAGGACAATGAATTTCATGAAAAAGTTGTAAAGGGCAACACACATGGTATGGATCAGAATTATACACGGAGCCCTGCGTTGAAAATCGTTTTTAACGAGGTGATTGAACGCAAAGAGGCCCTCCTCATCAATTCCAATGATCATCCCGAAGTGGCGCCATCGCTCATCTGCGCTCCGCTGATGATTCGCAATACCATTCTCGGCATCATGAGCATCCGGAAGAAAAAGAACAGAGAAGTCTTCAGCAAGAAAGATCTGCATCATATTCTGAGCCTGACCAAACGCGCATCGTTGAATCTGGAAAATAAAATTCTTTATGAGAGTATATATTTCAATATCATGGATACGTTGAAATCTCTGATATCGTCCATTCAGGCGAGGGATCAATACACAGAAGAACATTCGCGGCGCGTCACAGAGGAAGCCGTCAGGTTGGCTGTGAGCATGAACTGTTCTTTAAAGGACCAGGAAAGTCTCAAGATTGCCGGCCTTCTGCATGACGTCGGGAAGATTGCCGTTCCGGACAGCATTTTATTGAAAGCGGGCAAACTCTCCCAGGAAGAGTATCTGATTATCAAGAATCATCCGACCATCGGAGAGAACATTTTAAAGCCAATCCTCTTACTGGATAAAGAAAGAAGGATTATTCAATGCCATCATGAACGCTGGGACGGTAATGGCTATCCCATGGGATTGAAAGGTGAGGATATACCTTTTATGGCGCGGATTTTATCCGTTGCCGATTCCTTTGACGCCATGACCAATAACCGTCCCTACCGGCCGGCCATGCCGAAAGAAAAAGCGATTGAGGAACTGGTCGCCAATAAAAATACACAATTCGATCCCGATGTCGTCGACGCTTACATCAAAATTATCAAATAGATAATATGGCACAATAATTGAATGTTTAATCCTCCTGGGTTGTATTGCCTTTTTGTATTCGATGGATCTCGCGTCGAAAAGAGGGTGAACAAGGGAAGGAGGAATATGGTCATAACACGCAATCTTGCCGCTTTGTCGACTATCATCAATCCGCAAAACAAGGATTCTGCGGCGACCGGGTCGTTGCCCGAAAAAACCGGCGAAAAATTTCATAATATTTTAAAAACCTTATTACCCGATCCCCCAAAGATCGCTCTTCCCTTATCTCCGACGACAGCCTTAAATAAAGAACAATTGATGCTTTTTTGCCAGGCGTTGCAATTGCAGATGAATTCCCGTTTATATAATACTGTATTCAACCAATCCCTGGAATCGAACTATTTAGCATCAAAAGTTATGCAAGATTATGGGAGCAGGATTGCTCATCAAATGACGGATACGTCAAAAATCGATCAGAAAATGTCAAAAATTAATCATTCCGAAAGTAATGCGAGCATCAACCGGATTATTGAACAGGCTGCGGAAAAGTACGATGTGGATGCAAATCTGCTTCGATCCGTCATTAAAGCCGAAAGTAATTTTAACCCTCAGGCGACATCGCCTCGCGGGGCGATCGGCTTAATGCAACTCATGCCGGAGACGGCCAGGGAACTGGGCGTTCAAAATGCTTACGATCCCCGGGAAAATGTTATGGGCGGGACCCGATATCTCAAAATGCTCTTGTCCCGGTATGATGGTCAGGTTGATCTGGCTCTGGCTGCTTATAACTGGGGCATGGGAAACCTGGAGAAATCACCGCATCGATTGCCGTCAGAAACACTCGGTTATATAGAGAAGGTAAATTTCTATTACAAAAACATGACTGCTTAAAGGCAGGGACACATAAAGGAAGGGCATAACACAATTCCGATCTCACGATTGTGGTATGCCCCGACTATCAACAGCTTTGGAAAGACAAAGCCTATTTTGCTTTTTTACCGGTGAAAGGGCCGGAGGCCTGACCGCCGAGATCCGCAGTACCGGTCATTTTGTCCCCATCGACCTTGCCTTTGTATGTGAATTTGTTTCCGCCCACATCGGCGATAATTTCAAAATCATTTTCCTTAACAGTGCCCACGCAATCAAATTCTCCATATTGACTTTTGTATCTTCCTGCTAATTTATCACCCTCCTGCTTGAGCGTGAATACAGGTGTACCCGTGGTACCACTGATAACAACTTCCACATTCCATACGCCAGTCAAATCCGCAGCTGAACAAATGAACGATGCAGAAAAAACAAGACCCGCAACCACCAGACATGCCATGACCCAATTCAATCTTTTCATGCTTTCCTCCTAGTTTTTGTTGATTCTATTTTAGCCCTGGACAACTCCAACACAATCGGTTGCATAGCATACCTTCAGATGACTGGCAAGAAAATGGTACTCTAAGATTCAATCGTAGCAACGTTTTGCGGCCCTTCATACCAATTAACAGAATCTGTAAAGCGTGTCAGCATTTCGCAGCGTATGTGTCATAAGCAACGTATTCATCGGTGATTTTCGGTCCGGTGCAGGATACTCCGGTGTGTGAGAAACGACATAAAAATTATTGATTCAATCATTTATAAATTTGCTGCTATCATATTTTATTCCTGATCGGGATGACGCAGTAGTGTGCCCAGGTATTTTGCATCCGGCATTCCTGTATGAGGGTATTTTAAATTCAGAAATAAAATTACAATCCGTTCAGATGATGGGTCTGCATCCAGTGATTTAACGCCTCCAGCGCGCGCCGGACATATAAACCGTGTTTTTCTTTTTTCTTCATCTTTTTGAGGGGCATGAATTCGAGGAGGCCAAAATTGATGTTCATAGGCTGGAAGTTGCCGGCTGATTCTTCGGCTGTGATATGGCGCAGGAGCGATCCGAGCGCCGTTTGGGCTGGCGGCGGCTGTAGGGGTTTATCTTCCATGATAAAGGCTGCATTGAGCCCCGCCAGAAGCCCCATAGCGGTAGATTCCATATAGCCTTCCACACCGGTGATTTGACCGGCAAAGAAAATATTCGGATGGGTTTTCAGCTGTAACGAAGGTTGAAGCAGGGTAGGGGAGCAAATGTAGGTGTTGCGATGGATGCTTCCCATTCGCGCAAAGTGAGCGTTTTCCAAACCGGGAATCAGCCGAAAGATACGTTCCTGCTCGGGCCAGGTCAGCTTGGTCTGAAATCCAACCAAATTGAACAGTGAGCCGGAAGCAGTTTCCCGCCGCAGTTGCACAACGGCGTAAGGCATCATGCCCGTGTGAGGATTGATCAGACCCACCGGTTTCATCGGACCGAAGGCCAGCGTGTCCTCACCCCGGGCGGCCAAAACTTCAACGGGCAGGCAGCCTTCAAAGTGTTTCACGTCTTCGAATGCTTTGGTTGCGACTTTTTCTCCCGCCAGTAATTCCCGATAAAAACATTTGTACTCATCCTCGGAAAACGGACAATTGAGATAATCGGGTGTGCCTTTGTCATAGCGCGATGCCCAGTAAACTTTCTCCATATTGATGGAATCTGCTTCCACGATCGGAGCGATCGCGTCGTAGAAATAAAGATAAGCACCGCCGAGCTTTGTCTGGATCGAACGAGACAGAGCATCGGATGTCAGAGGACCGGTGGCAATAATGGTTAAATCATCCTGTGGGATTTCGCTGATTTCCAATCGGCTTAGTGTGAAATTCTCTTGCTTCATCAAGCCGGCTTCTACTTTTCGGGAAAATTCCGTACGATCAACGGCCAGCGCGCTGCCCGCGGCGACGGACGTTTCATCGGCCACGGACACAATCAGGGAGTTTAACCGGCGCATTTCATTTTTAAGCAGGCCGGGAGCGCTTTGAGGATCGTTGGATTTCAGCGAATTGCTGCAGACGAGTTCAGCAAGATATTCCATCTTATGCGCGGGAGAAAATTTTTGCGGTTTCATTTCAAAGAGGTGAACCGCATGCCCGCGTTTGAGCAATTGCCAGGCCGCTTCGCAACCGGCCAGTCCTCCGCCGATAATGTTGACGTGTACAGATTTCATAGTGAAACTCTAATTTCGATAGCGGAGTGTATAACCTTAAGGTCACAACTCAGAATTGGCAAGTTGAACGATCCCGCAAAGCGAAAGGTATGATACCCATGGCCCGTTCCACCATATTTCCAAAGCATTGAATGGGATCATACCTGTGGTTCCGCCGGTTTATTCTTGGGAAGTTTTTTGATGGTTTTGCATTCGGGATAACCCGTGCAGCCCAGAAACTGTCCGTAGCGGCCTCGCTTGATGGCCATCGGCTTGCCGCAGCTCTCACAGGTTTCGTCAGAAAGGATGGTTTCCTGAGCCGTGACTTTGCCGTCTTTACCCATTTTCTTGATGTTTTTACATTCAGGATAGCCCGTACAGCCCAGGAACTGTCCGTAGCGGCCGCGCTTGATGGCCATCGGCTTGCCGCACAATTCGCAGACTTCATCCGTAGCCGGCGCTTCCTGCGCGACGATGTCGCCGTTTTCATTTCTTGACGCATTCATCGTGTTCTTACATTCCGGATAACCGGAGCACGCCAGGAACTGGCCGAAACGTCCTTCCTTGACCAGCATGCTTTTGCCGCACTTGTTGCATTTAACATCCGTTGTTTGCGTTTCCACGTGTTTTACCTTGCCATTCTCGTCATGAGTGAAATTCATGGTGTTCTTGCATTCGGGGTAGCTGGAACAGCACAGGAACCGGCCGTTTTTTCCCCATTTAATCACCATAGGCGAACTGCATTTTTCGCAGACCAGATCGGTCGGCGTCTCTTCCCGCTTCACGTTGCGCATTTCGTCTTTTGCTTTATCCAATTCCCCGGAGAAAAGCTTATAGAAATCCTGCAGCGTCTTAACGCGTTTATTGGTGCCGCTTTCAATGGCATCGAGCTTGTTTTCCATATCTGCTGTAAAAGCAAGATCCAAAACGGTCGGAAAGCTCTTCACCAAAAGTTCTGTGACCACTTTGCCCAGCTCCGTCGGGAAGAATTTGCCTTTCTCCAGACGCACATACTCCCTATCCTGAATTGTGGAAAGAATGGTGGCATACGTACTGGGACGGCCGATGCCTTTTTCCTCGAGTTCCCGCACCAGCGATGCTTCCGAAAACCGCGGAGGTGGCTGAGTGAATTTCTGCTGGGTATCTAGCTTGAGCAGGCTTAATGTTTCTTTTTCTTTTACATCGGGCAGAAGTTTATCGACGCCGTTTTCCTCTTCCTTTTCATCCTTCCCTTCGGTATAGACGATGGTGAAACCGGGGAACTTCAGCACCTGGCCCTGAGCGCGGAACGTACAGTTCGCGCCGGCGATGTCAATCGTGGTCTGATCAAAAATTGCGGGGTTCATCTGGCTTGCCACAAAGCGGTTCCAGATCAGCTGATAGAGCTTGAATTGTTCAGCGGTAAGATAGGCTTTGATATCCTGCGGCTTGTAGGCCATACTCGAGGGACGGATGGCTTCATGCGCATCCTGTGCCTTTTGCGTATTTTTATATGTATGCGGCTTAGGCGGCAGGTAGTCGGCAGAATAATTTTCCTTGATATAGTCGCGGACGGCCGCGAGCGCCTCGTCGGCAATGCGGTAAGAGTCCGTTCTCATGTAGGTGATCAAACCCACGGACCCCTCTTTGCCCAGTTCGATGCCTTCGTAAAGTTTCTGAGCGACGCTCATGGTTTTCTTGGCGGAAAACCGGAGCCAGCGTGAAGCTTCCTGCTGAAGCTTGCTGGTCGTGAAAGGCGGCAAGGCGGAACGTTTGAGTTCCTTTTTCTCCAGCCGATCGACGATGAAAGACGCCTTCCTGATTTCGGCGGCTAGCTGATCAGCCTGTTCACCGTTTGTGACTTTTGCTTTTTTGCCGTCAATCTTCAGCAATTTGGCGTCGAAAGGAGGTGGCTGGCTGCCTTCAAACTGCGCAACCAGATTCCAGTATTCTTCCGGCACAAACTTGCCGATTTCATCTTCGCGTTCGCAGATAATGCGCACGGCCACGGACTGTACGCGTCCGGCGCTCAAGCCGCGTTTCACCTTATCCCAGAGAACGGGGCTGATCTGGTAACCGACAAGACGGTCCAGAATGCGGCGCGTCTGTTGAGCTTCATACTTGTCAAAATCCAGTTGCAGAGGATGAGCGATAGCCTCCAGAACCGTATTTTTTGTCAAGTCGTTAAAAAGTACGCGATAGATTGTTTTATTTTTTTTCGCCCCGATGATATCAGAGATATGCCAGGCGATGGCTTCCCCTTCGCGGTCGGGGTCGGGCGCCAGATAAATAGTGTCAGCAGTCTTGGCCGCTTTTTTTAATTCATCGATGGTTTTCTTTTTCGTGTCGATAACGTCATAGGTCGGTTCAAAATCTTTGGCGAGGTCAATACCGAGCGTGCTCTTCGGCAGATCTTTGATGTGTCCCATTGATGCGACGACATTAAAATCTTTGCCCAGGAATTTCTTTATCGTTTTAACTTTTGTGGGCGATTCCACAACAATTAATGAATGTGCCATAGCCACTCCTTACATTTCGGCGCACCATATAGATGTTCGAAATGCATTTGTAAAGTCTTTTTATTCCATGACGGTCTTGAAAAAAATTAAGCAGACCTCTCCATGGTTCTTCCCGAAAATGAAATAATTCAATATTATCAGTTAGTTCTGGACGTAACCTGTGCGGCTTGATCGGGTATGGTCCCCATCATCGCGTTTTATCAAAATTGCATTACAGTTTCTGCTTCGAGAAAGACAGATCGGGAAATTGATGATCATCTCATTATTCCTTAAGAGCGAATAATTTCCCCGGATACTGCATAATCCTTCCCTTTAATTCCAAAGTCATAAGAGTACTTAAGATTTCGGTCGGAGGCAATCCCGTAGCGGCAATAATATCGTCGACATGTGTTTTTGTCCGGGAGAGAACCGCCAGAATCATCTGATCAACAGGGTTGAGTGTATCCGATTGGAATACATGGTTGATTTGCGGAATCTGAGCGGTCTCCATTTCCGGTTTTCTAAATACGGGTTTGCCCAATGGCCGTTCCAGCTGGGGTAGAATATCTTCCAAAATATCATCGATATTTTCTATTAATTTAGCGCCCTGCTTGATCAGGCTGTTTGTACCTCGTGAGGCGGCGGAATCGATCGAACCGGGAATTGCAAAAACTTCGCGACCCTGCTCCATGGCCAGCCTGGCTGTGATGAGTGAACCGCTTTTTTCGCCGGCTTCTACAACCACCACGCCATAGGACAATCCGCTGATAATCCGGTTACGAGCCGGAAAATGATAGGGGAGCGGCTGAGTTCCCAGCGGAAATTCAGAAATCACCGCTCCGTTTTCGGCAATAGCGGCGAATAATTTTTTATTCTCCGGCGGATAAATGATATCCAGGCCGCTGCCCAGAACCGCAACCGTGCGGCCATGCGCGGCAAGCGCTCCTCGGTGGGCACAGGAATCGATGCCCCGCGCCATGCCGCTGACAATGGTAATGGCTCTCATGGCGAGTTCCCGACTGATTCTGTCCGTCGTATATTTCCCATAGGTGCTGGCATGTCGAGATCCGACGATGGCGATGGGAATATCTTCTTTATTCAGAGTCCCCAAAACATAGAAAAAGGCGGGCCGGTCATAGATATTGAGCAGATTCGCCGGGTAGCATTCATCGAGGCAGGTCATCACTTTGATGCCTGCCTTATTGAGTTCATCCAATTGACGGACGGTCTTATCCCAGTCTTTAAATGACACGATGGCCGCAGCACTGTCTTTGCTGATTCCGGGGATTGCGGTAAGGTCGTTGATCGTCGCCGAAAAAACGTCGGAGAGGGAATGGAAACGATCCAGCAGGAGCCGGAATGATCCATTGCCGATTCCGTCAATGGACTTCAAAGCAATCCAGTATTTTATGTTTTCATCATTCATAGGATAAGAATAGTGACAGGTTGTCTTTTTCAGCTCCCAACAGGTACCCTGAAAATTAGCGCGAACGTTACATCTTCTAGGTTGCCGCTGTCAAGTATTTTAAAACCATTGCGTAAAATCCAGCTTTGAGCTAGTAACCTGCAATTCATTTTTCAAAAGAGGGAACCATGTTTAAGAAATCATTTTACTTCATTTCCGTATTGACAGCTTTGATTTTTATATCATTCGGCGTTTTCGCTGCAGTCGATACGGATTCTAAAAGCGGTAAACAACCTTCCATCGAGGCGGGCAACCCTCCCTCTGTAAATAAAGACGAACAGCGTCCCGTACTTACGGTTACACCTCGGGAAATCGATATGGGCTCCATCAGGCCGGGTGAGACAGCCCTGGGGGAGTTCAGCTTGAAGAATATTGCTCCCGGGAGCATGGAATGGTCTGTTTCCTGTCCGGAGGACTGGCAAAGTGTCGCCGGTAAAATAAGCAAAGCAAAGGCATCGGGTGAACCGGTTTATCTGAATATGGAATTAACGGTCGCAGATAACACGGATAATATTGTCGGTGAAAAATCAAAATCATCCACTTATCGGACCAGTATAAAAATGGGAACCGACGGTAAAGAGCTCATCTGCCAGAGAGATTTAAAAGCCGGCACCTACCGGAATGCTATTCGGCTGACATCAACGGGCGGAAGGCGAACTATCTTTGTGGATTTCCGGATTCATGCCCTGCAGGAGATTCCATCCATCAGTTTAAATCCCCAGCGATTGGATTTGGGAGAGCAATTGCCCGGTAAGATCATTTCAAAAAGGATAGAGCTGACCAATAAGGGCAGGGAAATGCTTAAATGGTCTGTTGTCCCGCCGGATGCAAAGGCTGCCGAACTAACCAGGGAATTACAAAAAGAAAGATACTTCTCTTTTCACAATGAAACAGTTGCGGAACAGGGTCATTATGCTGTTCCTGATCATCTGAACAGCTCCATGGAATTGATCGGTAAATGGACTGAAAGAAACGGATACCCCTTGAGCAAAGGCAATGCCAGCGCAATCAAATACCGCTTTCATGGAACAGGAATCAGCCTTTTCTTACAGTCTCATACGGAAGACGGCAACTGCTCGGTCTATCTCGATGAAGTATTGATCAACCTGCCGGATGTCTTATATGGGCAGTGGGAAAAAAAAGAATTACTGATTGCCGAGGGTTTGCCGGACGGCCCGCATACGGCTTCCATTATCATCAAAGAGGGCAGCCTGGAATTGGAGGGCATCAAGGTATTCGGAAAGAATATTATAAGGGGCCCCAAAGGCTGGATTACCGTTTTTCCCAATTCCGGAACCACCATGAATGAAAAGGATTATATCAATATAAAAGTTGACACATCTTATCTGGCGCCCGGCTGCTATGGAGATCAGATTATCTTTAAATCCAATGCCGGACAGGAAATCGCGGAGATATTTATCGATGTGCTTTCCGACTCGGGGCACAGAGTCATTGACATCTTTTTATACTCAAAAGACCTCGACTTCTTATTTACTGCGGACCCTCTGGCGGAATCCAAAAGACTGATTCAGAACGGTTATGTAAAGGAAGGAATTGCGTTCCGGCTCTTCGCACCGCAGACACCCGGGACGACCAGTTTCTATCGCTGGTATAACCCCCGGATCAAGGACCATTTTTATCATTATGACCGGACAGGCGGAGGGAAAAAGCTTATCGACTATGTCTATGAAGGAATGATCGGCAATATTGCCACGTCGCGGATGACCAACACGCGCGAATTGTACCGCTGGTTCAATCCGTCGACGGGCAGGCACTATTTTTCGACGAATCCGAAAGGCGCGTCCGGGTTGAGAAAAGGGTACCGTTTCGATGGTATTGCCGGTTATGTCCGATAAAATGAAGGGATCAGAGCTTTTGATCTTGACAAAAAAAGGAAGAGGGGATATTAGGCTGACTCTTTTTGGTGCAGGATTAATAATGCGCCTGTAGCTCAGCTGGATAGAGCAACGGACTTCTAATCCGTGGGCCGAGAGTTCGAATCCCTCCAGGCGCACCAAGACGAAAATGGTGGGTGTAGCTCAGCTGGTTAGAGTGCCGGGTTGTGGCCCCGGAGGTCGAGGGTTCGAACCCCTTCACTCACCCCATTTTTTGGGATTTGAAACTACGCGCCCGTAGCTCAGCTGGATAGAGTCGCAGACTTCGAATCTGTTGGTCGTAGGTTCGAATCCTACCGGGCGTACCAGAATAAAAAGAACAAGGGCCCTTAGCTCAGCTGGTAGAGCAACTGACTCTTAATCAGTAGGTTGTCGGTTCGACCCCGACAGGGCTCACCAAACATAAAGGTTTACGGTTTTAACGCCGTAAACCTTTTTTTAATTCAGGGCCACGGCTGGTGCTTCAAGATTTCCTTGACATCCCCAAGCGCGTTTCCTATATTGCCAAAAATGTAAATAACGTCATTAATCATTAAAAAGTTCTTTTGGAAAGTACCGAGCGTCTCTGTTACATGAAGTTGCACGATTACATTAAAAAATCAGCCAGCGGTGAACACCCTTAAGGCGGAAATTGATCGCAATGACCGATAATATCGTATTCTCCGGAAGCCTGCTTTTCTTATCGCTTGCCGACGTTTTTCAACTGCTCGGCGGCAACAATTGCACCGGCAAACTGACTTTGCGGAGCAAATATGCGTCCGACATGGCCGTTGTGTATTTCGTCGGCGGAAGTCCAACCAATGCTTACTGCGGAGAGCTGAAAGGTCTTGACGCCGTCTATTCTCTGTTCGGATGGACTGATGGAAAATATGATTTTTCTGAAGAAGATCTGACAGGAATTAAACCTGAATTTAAGAAGTCCATGATGGAAATCGTCCTCGATGCATCGCGATTGCTGGATGACGGTAAAATAGACCAGGTTGGCCCCGGTCCCGACGAACGTGAAGACATAGAAACAACCGGTCCTGACGGCATGAAGACAGACCTGATGCAGCCTATTAAGGGCCCGCCGGTGGATTACCTCTACGTCACAGGAGATTATTATTACCCTGACGGCACTACGATTGTGAAAGAAGGGGAATTTGGGAAATGGTTATGGGCCATATCCGACGGCACGGTCAAGATAACGAGGGCTACATCGAAAGGGGCCATAACCCTGGCCAGACTCGGTGAGGGATGCTTCATAGGGACTCTGAAATCGCTTTTATACGGTGAATGTGAAAGGACCGCCACTGCAGTCTCGGAAGGTGATGTCCAGCTCTGCATCCTGGACGCTGAAGCGCTTCATCGGGAATACTCGAAGTTATCTGAGAATTTCAAAAAAATACTGCTTAGCCTCGATAAAAGATTAAAGCCGATCAACGACAATGCCGTTCAGGCATATATCGGGAATCCATTGAAAGGATTACCGGAGGATAAAGTTTTTGAGGACAGATTCCAGAATAATGAGGAGTTGTATATCATCCGGGAAGGGGCCGCCGACATTATCGGCAAGGGTCCCAAGGGGGATGTTAACCTCCTGTCGCTGGGGGTTGACGATGTCTTTGGAAGGATTCCCTTCATGGCTTTCGGTCACGAACCGTTAGCCGCATCCGTTATGACGTCGATTCCCTTTGAGGCGGATATTCTGGACAGCAAGGCGCTCCAGCTGGAATATGACAACCTGTCTCATATGTTCAGAAATTTTGTTTTCGGTACGGCAACTAATATATCCATGACCACAAAACTTTTTTATCAATTGCTGGGGAACACCTGACCACAATAGAAACGGGCACGGCACCGCAGCG
Source organism: Deltaproteobacteria bacterium (assembly GCA_036528635.1). Classification (GTDB taxonomy): domain Bacteria; phylum Desulfobacterota; class Syntrophia; order Syntrophales; family Smithellaceae; genus UBA8904. The sequence continues at coordinate 211,853 of JAIGNE010000045.1, read as the reverse complement.
ATGACGGCGGTTTGGGATCAGTCCGGTCAAAGCATCAGAATCTTCGGCCTTTTTTATTTCTGAAATCACGGCAGCGTTGCCTGCTGGAAATGATTATTGAATGTTATAGTCCCCGCCCGCCAGTTTACTGACGATAATTAAGTCCTGAATACCCATCAACGGGATCAGTTCCGGCACCTCCTGAGCAGGATAGATCCTGACCATCCCTAGAGGGTAAAAATCCCATTCACCCATCGGACTGATTATTTACCCCAATGGCTGGCGAAAAATTCGCATCCCTCCGAGGACAGGACGGTTGTCTCTCCGAGGCGGTGATGTCCGATCAGATTTTCGGAAATAATCCGCGCCCATTGATCGCGGCGGATATGGTAGTCGTTGCGTTTGCCCCTGGGCTGGGTGAGAAAGGATATAACCTCCGCCATCACAAAATTATCCACACACCCCTGACTGACGGCAATGGGAGCATCGTGGGCAAAGATGGAATCAATAAGGGGGCCGTAGGATTGATAAACCGATACGGCCAGCTCCGGCGAACCCAGGTGAGGCGTGTCATTGTCTCCGTCCATTTCCATCAGGAGCAGATTACCGATCTGTCCGGCCATTTCCCGGAGATGAATTGCTTTGTCGTTCCACGGCATGTGATGATAGGCAAGGGACATGAGGGCCACGTCAATACCTGAGGGGAGCCGGGCCGCGTGTTCCTGAATCCGCCCGTGGCGCTGATCAACCGTCAGTTCGGGAAACGCTTCCTTTAATTTTTCGGCTGCCCGGTCAAGCATGGCCGCCGATGAATCAACCAGGATGGCCCGACCGGCTTGTCCGATGCGCCGGGCGGCGATAAGACGCTTCAGGAGGAGGACCAGGAGGCTGCCGTCGCCGCAGCCTACATCGAGAATGGTCAGAGGCGCATCAAACACCGGCAGGGAGGATGCGGCAAAACGGACAAACTTTTCCCGCATATCCATGACCGTCGGCACGGTGGTGAAATGTTCATAGGGCTGAGGATCGGCGAAAATCATCTCCGGCATCTGAAAGCGGCCGTTATGCCTTTCCAGGTACGCGACCATGATGGCGTTGAATATTCCGCCCTCTTCGAGAGCCCCTTCACGAAACCAATCCCATGACTTTCGATCTTCCCCCAAGCCAGCCAACAGGCCGCCCACGTAAAAATGAAAATGGGCGCGAAGAGCGGTGCGGATGCCTTTCAAAGGTGAGCGGGGGGTGAGTTTTCCGTCCATGGCTTCCTGAGCCATGGACGTCCAGAGTGTTTGTTCAGCGGAGGCAAGATAATACATCCTTAATCCTTGACCATAAAATATTTTAAAAGCGTGGAAGTATAAAAAACGCATTCCTGGCTGTCAAGTCATTACTGGACACAAACCCCATCTATCGTCTTCGGCCTCATTGGTTGTCTCTCCGTCTTTAAGCAATCCATTCATCCCTGCGTGTTATTGGCATTCCGAATCAGACGCGCCGATGACATCCCTGGCCGTCGCGCGGGCTGACTGATCTTCGGACAGGGATTTGCAAGTACGTGCCTTGCCTGGGGGGATGAAAATCCAGATTATTGCCCCGGGCCGTCCTGAGTCATTTTCCGAAACTTAATATTCGTACGGCAGATCATATTTAAAGACTTTAGCCAGCATAGCTGTGTAGTCGCGTAAAGCTTCAATGCCCAGCTGTCCGGTATGCGCGTCGATCGACTGATCAAGCCCCATCTGCGTCTTGGCAACGATGACTTCCAAGCGCCGGTAATCCGGCAGAGAATCTTTGATGGCGGACAAATATTCATCCAGAAGCGCGCGATACTGGGGTGAATAGGTATCACAGTAACGTTTCTGGGCATTCCTCAATTTTATGGCCATCTGATCCAGACGGTCAGACTGTTCTTTACTGGTGATAAGACCGCCCAGGGAAGCCATCTGCCGCTCCAAGGGATCTATTTCCTTTGCTTTCATGGCAGAGGCATTTTGATTGAGTGTTTTAAATCTGCTGATAATGCCGTTTTTGCGGGCATCAATTTTCCCAACCAGGGCTTTTTGCTCAATCTGCATTTGTTCGGAGACGGCTTTTCTTTCTTCTTTCAGGGTTCTTCCGCTCTTTCCGGTAATTTTTTCCGCAGATCCTGGTTGCTGTGACCTTCCCGCCGGAATCGTATCGCGGTTAGCATCAACATACGCCTGTGATTCTTCTTGTCTTCGCAGAACATCCTTGACCATCTTATCTTGGAGACCGCGTACTAATTCTATATAGGATGCTTTTTCCGCCGCTGTAAGGATACAGGCGCTTTTAGGCGTTGCCGGCAGTTGTGCCAGATAGGCCTCCGGTGAGGTCTGGGCGTAGGCAAAAGAAGCTGCGAAAAGCAAAGTCAGCGTAAAAAATATTCTTTTCATAAATCGTCACCTCCGGTTTGAATTTATGTATTTTATGGAAGATGGGTCCATGCAAACCCTGCTATGTGAATTCGGGTATCTGGTATCAAGAGGTTGCAAAATATTTCGTCGGTCAATTGATGCACGACTGCATAATCAAATATTCCTGGACAGCCATACTTTTATTTAAGAACAATCTATGGACACGCATTTGCGCACCTGGAAACCCTGACGGGTACGCAGCGCAGCATCGAACAAAATCAGGAAATCATCTCTTCAATAATCGCCTTAATCGGCTTGATATCCTTAATCAGCGCGCTTATCTGGCCGGCGCCGAAAGCTGCCCGTTCAAAGTTGCCGGTCGCATCGGGATGGCGATCCAGTAAAGCGGCTATATTCACTGCTGGGTCCGCCATTTTTTCCTTTATCCAGGGGGTGATGATCAGTCTTTGCGCCAGTCTCATTTCCTCCAGGGGAATGAGACCGGTGCCGCCGTCGGGGCATTCCACGATGGCTTTTTTCCACTCGGGGCCGACCGGGCATTCTTCAGATGCCAAAAACCGCGTACCGATCTGAACGCCCTGGGCGCCCAGAGCAAAGGCCGCTTTATAGCCTCTCGAATCCGCGATACCTCCCGCCGCCACGATCGGGACGTTTACGTGATCAGCGACCAGAGGCACCAGGACCATCGTCGAGGATTCAGGATTCTGCGATCGAAGTCCGCCAGCTTCCGAACCGACGACGATCAGACCGTCCGCACCGGCACTGACTGCGCTTACGGCGTGTTGCATCGCCAGAACAACGTGCATTCCTTTCATGCCCAGATCGTGAATGTACGGGTAGATGGCTTTCGGGGAACCCACAGAGGTTGTAACAGTGGTGATGCCCGCATCCGCCAGGATATTAAGGAATTCGACGCTGTGCGGGTTCATGAGGACGAGGTTGGCGCCGAAAGGTTTATCGGTCAGCTCGCGGACATCGTCAATAAGACTTCTTACCTGGTCCGCGCTATGAATAAAACCAACAGCCAGTAAGCCGTAGCCGCCCGCTTCGGATACGGCGGCAACCATTGCGGGACTGTTGAACCTTCCGATAGGTCCTTGAATAATGGGATAACGGCAGCCCAGCATATTCAATAATTCCGACATAGCGGTAACTCCCTTTTTGGTGATGATCATACCTATCTTCAGGGAGTTTAAAAGTCAAGGTTTCGCTCGTATCCGCATGGTGTATTTCATCCGCTGCGGGATTACCCCGGTCATTGCCCGCGATGAGAGATCCATGGGCCTGTTCTGCCGGACGGCCAACATTCTATTGACACGCCAGGATGGTTTTCCTATACTTTCGCAGGCCAAAAGGTAATTGGTGCCAACTGATTATCAAGGTTTATCCTGGAGGTTGTTATGGAAAAACTATTTTACCCCGATTCCATTGCTATCATCGGATTATCAGCAAAGCCCAGCAACATTCCCCGCCTCGTCCTTGAAAATCTGATCCGCTGGGGATACAAAGGACGCATTTTCGGCATCAACCCGCGCGCCAGCGACGCGCATGTGGATGGGATCAAGATGTACAGGAATGTGAGCGAATTGCCCGCGGTTCCTGATCTTGTTTTTATCATGATTCCCGCAAAGCTCATACCCGATGAGATCGAATCCTGCGGCAAGGCCGGCGTCAAATGGATGGCTATTCCATCCGGCGGGTTTAGTGAACTGGGTGAAGAAGGACAAAAACTTTCCGAACTTGTTTTACAGAAGGCCAGAAAGTACGGCATTCGCTTTGTCGGCCCCAACGGCGTAACCGTGGCCAACACGGCCAACGGTTTGTGTCTGCCGTTTGTGCCTTCATTCAGTCCTCCCAAGGGGGGACTTTCGATCATCTCGCAAAGCGGCGGAGTGGGCCTCATGCTCTGGAATCTGATGACCGATGACAACGTGGGCATGGCCAAATTTGCCAGCATCGGCAATAAACTGGACCTGGACGAGGTAGATTTTCTCGAATATTTCGGCCGGGACCCGGAAACCAAAGTCATTGGCATGTATCTGGAAAGCATTCCGCGGGGAGACCGGCTCATCGAGGCCGCGTCGAAAATCGACAAGCCCGTGATCGTCCTGAAATCCAACACAACCGTCGCCGGCCGCAAGGCGGCCATGAGCCACACGGCGGCTCTGGCCAATGACGAGGATATCCTTGATGCGGCATTCGAACACGCCGGCATTATCCGCATTCATCACTTTAACGATTTCATCTCCATCGCCAAGGCGTTTGAACTGCCGCCGATGCGGGGCAGGCGGATGATGGTCATGTCTCCCGCGGGCGGTTTTACTGTGATGATGGCGGATCTCTGTGAGGAGTCGGGCTTCGAGTTTGCCGATCCCGGCGCCGCTTTTTACGATGAACTCAAAAATTCATCCAACGCCGGCGTTATCCATTTTTCGAATCCCCTCGACATGGGCGATATTTATGATTCGAAAGCATATCCCAGTATTTTTTATTCGGTGATGCATAACGCCAACGTGGACGGAGCCGTGTTTGTTACCCAATGGCCGGAAATGCCGCGCGGCGAGGATGTTTTCTATAAGATGTTCCACACGGATCTTTCGAAAGAGGTTGCCGGCACGATCCTCTCGTCCGGGAAGCCTTTGGGCGTCTGCCTCTTCGGCCTGTCGGCGACGATTTCCCGGATCAAACAAAATCTCGATTTCCCGATTTTTAACAATGCCAGTGAAATGATCCGCGCCTTCAAAAAACAACGCGACTTTCATGCAAAAAAAACGCAAGGGGCGCCCGTCTGTCAACTGCCCGGCGGTATCGACAGGAATGCTGCGAAATACTGGCTTGCGGGAAATCCGGGAGTAACCGGGGAGGAAGCTCTGGAACTGCTCAATCATTTCGGTATCGCGCGGGCTGAATCCTCAGTGGCGGCTGATGTTGAAGCGGTCGTCACCGCTGCCGAACGCATCGGTTATCCCGTGGTGATGAAAATCGTGTCTCCCGATGCCATCCATAAATCAGAAGCCGGCGGCGTTTTCACGGACGTTCCGGATGCCGGGAGCGTCCGCAGCGTCTTTCGGGTCATTCGGGAAAATCTTTATCGTTATAAGGCTAATGCCCGGTTTGATGGCGTGCGGGTCATGAAACAGGCGGGGGACGGTTATGACATGTTCATCGGCGGAAAATACGACCCTTCATTTGGTCCGATCGTTTTTTTCGGTTACGGCGGCATTTATATCGAGGTGTTCCGTGATACAGCCAACGTCCTGTGCCCTTCCAATACCGGAGAGATTGAAGACAAGGTCCGAAAACTGAAATCCTGCAAAATTCTGCAGGGGGCGAGAGGGAAAGGGGCAGGGGACATTCCTGGTTATGTGGCCATGATCGAGCGGGTCACCCATCTTCTCCATGAATTTCCGCAGATTCGTGAGCTGGACATCAATCCGGTCCGCGTTCTTGCCGACGGATCCGGTGTCGTGGCACTGGATGCGAGACTGAGGAATGAAAGCTGAAACCGCAAAGAGGTTATTGATGGCGGGACGGTGTGAGGTCTATGGAGTTGCAATCATCATGAAGCGGTTTCTGATTTCGAGAAAACGGGCTTCAATCCGAAACGGCTTTACATGAGAGACATGTTTTCTGCGTCGCGCATGAGGTCATCACGAAATTTGGGATGGGCGATGCTGATCAGGGCCAGGGCCCGCGCCCGCGTTGATTTCCCTTTCAGGTTGACGATGCCGTATTCCGTTGCAATGTAATGCACGTCATTGCGCGGCGTCGTGACCATGGTTCCCGCCGGAAACTGGCTGACGATCCGGGATACCTCTTCGTTTTTTGCCGTCGAGTACAAGACGAGGATTGCTTTCCCGTCGGGCGAATCATAGGCTCCCCGGACAAAATCAAGCTGTCCGCCCGTCCCGCTGTATTGACGTCCCTCCAGGTATTCCGCATTACACTGTCCCAGAAGGTCAATCTGAAGAATGGCATTGATGGATGTCATCCGATGATTCTGCGCTATGACACCCGGATTCATAACGTATGAACTGGGATAATTTTCAAAACTTCTGTCGCCATCCATATACTGAAATGTTTCTTTCCCGCCGTAGGCGAGCGAAAAAATATGCTTGCCCGTGTGGACATTCTTATGCGCTCCGGTGATGATGCCTTTTTTAATCAGATCAACCATGCCGGGGCAGAGAAGCTCCGTATGGATGCCCAAATCTCTGTGCCTCTCCAGATAAGGTGCGATGGCATTGGGCAGGGTGCCGATGCCCAACTGAATCACCGCCCGATCCGGAACATATTCGGCGATAATCTTACCGATGACCGGGTCGAGCGGATTGGGTTGCAGGGGTAATAATTCCAGCAAAGGGACAGTGTTCTCCACAATCATTGAAACATCGGAAACGTGAATCATGGCGTCGCCGTAAACAAACGGCATATTCGCATTCACTTCTACAATTAATGTTTTGCATAGCGTCGCCATGACGGATAAATACCCGTTGCATGGCCCGAAACTGAAGAAGCCGTCTTCATTCATCGGCGCGACCGTGGTCACGGCAATATCGACGTCCATATTTTCCATGACGATTTTCGGCACCTGATGGAGATAAGCGGGGACAAATTGTGTCAACCCGACCTGGACCATGTTCCTGGAGGCTTCGCTTACAAACCAGCTGTAGGAATCGACGACATCGGCAATATCCGGGCTGCCCAGAGTCTGGGCAAAATGCTTCTGGGCGTTGAATGTGTAAACCTTGATATTGTTCAGATCGCCCGATCGGGCCCGCGCGGCGATGGCCGCCAGCATGCCCGGTGGTTCGGCAATGGTGACGCCGTGGATCAGCGTGTCTCCGTCTTTAACGGCAGCGGCCGCACTTTCCAATGTTGTTAATTTTGTTTTGTATTGTTCGGAATACTCGTCCATTTCGAGAGGTCTCCTGTTAAACGTGTGATATGCTATCGCGCGCGGTTGATCCTTTCAAGCGAAATAATCAGGAAAGCGCCGCTCCGGAAGCCGAATTCTGGATTTTTGCCATCAAGTTTGTCGAAAGGGTTGATTATTTATAATGAATGGAGTATCGAAAAGAGGAAAGCGAATGTTGAAAATAACAGCAAAGTGGATAAATGCTATGCCGGCACTGGACATGCTGATCAAGAAATACAAATCACGGAAAATATCCACTCAATATCTCCTGCTGCTCATCCCGGCCATTTCCCTGCTCTTCATCACTTTCGCGGTCGTCGTGTATTACCTGGGTAAACCGGAAGCTCTGAAAACCAACCTTGAATTATCGGAAATCATCACAAAGAAAACAAACCAGGCCCTCATCCGCTGGCTGGAAGAACAGATTCGCACGGCCCAGACCATTGCCCGCGACCCCCGGGTTGTCGATGCCTGCGCCGCGCCTCTGGACACGCAAAAAAGGGCGGTCGCGCAGAAATATCTCTCGGAAATGCATGCGCGCTACCCCTATTATGAAAATATTCCTCTGGCGCTCAGACTTCCCGAAGGTCAGACAATACCGGTCAACGTGCGGGGCGAACAGAAGGTTATTGGCAACGGGAATTTTTTTATCGATACAGTTGACGGGAAAACAATCGGAAAATGCGGCCCCCAGTTCAGTTACATACAGAATGTCTTCGCGGGAAAACCGTATTTCATCAGCGGGGTCTATCCCAGCATCCTGAGGGGGAATCCTATCTTTGTTGTTGCCGTTCCCATCCTCCATAACGGCGAGATCGTCGGCGCGACGATCGTTGCCCCGCGAATGGATTATTTCACCGAGTTCTTCGTGGAAAAATCAGTTATCGGTATGACCGGCTATCTGTCGATGATTGATCAGCATGGCATGTTTATTTCACATCCACAAAAAAAATTAATTCTGAATCCAAAAGGAAAGGATTTAATCAAACCGGTGATGGACAAAATCAGCGCCGGAGAATCCTATTTTTTATCATCGTTTGAAGGACAGACCAAAGCTTATTATGTTGAAAAATTAACCATGGTACAGCTCCACATGGAGGACAGCTGGTACATTATCTTTTGCCGGGGATACGATGAGATCATGGCCGGGATTGTTGCCTTTCTGGTCAAAACATTTATCAGCATGCTGCTGATCGCTGTCGCGGTGACACTGCTGGTGTTCTTTCTGACCAGGAGACTCATCACCAAACCCATGGGCAAGTTGACCCTGGCCGCAAACAGCGTGGCCGAAGGCAATCTGCTTGTTCACATCGCGTCCGACGGAAGTCAAAACGAAGTGGGCATTTTAAGCCGGTCCATCAATGACATGACGGAGAGCATCCGGGAACAAACGATAAAAATCAGGGAGGCGGTCGATACCCTCAATGCAACCGCTTCTTCTATCGTGTCCGCTTCCAGTCAGCAGGAAGAGGCGATGAAAGGTCTTGAGGGAAACGTGGCCCAGGTGGGCGTTTCTTCCAAACAGATTTCGGCGACGTCCCAGGAACTGGCCCGCACCATGGATGGCGTCAAAAATGCCGCCGAGGAGGCATCCCGGCTGGCCAATGCCGGGCAGGCCAGTATTTACGATCTGCAGGACGCCATGCAAACCCTGTCGCAAGGATCGGACAGCATTTCGGGAAAACTGGCTTTGATCCGTCAGAAGGCGGGAAGCATTGACAGCATCATCGCAACGATTACAAAGATTTCGGATCAGACCAATCTCCTCAGTCTCAATGCCGCCATCGAGGCTGAAAAAGCAGGGGAATATGGCCGGGGTTTCTCAGTCGTTGCCAGAGAAATCGGGCGGCTGGCCAATGAAACGGCTATTTCGACACTGGATATTTCAGACATTATCAACGAAATGCAGTCATCCGTCATGGATGGCGTCAAAGAAATGGATCATTTCCGCGAGGGTGTCAACCACGGCGTTCATTCTGCGGATGATGCCACGATGCAGCTCTCCAAAGTTATTGCCAAGGTGGCCAATCTTACCCCGGAATTTGATAAGGTTAATGAAGGGATGCATTTTCAATCCCTCGGTTCCCGGCAGATCAGCGACGCCATGGCGGACTTGAATCACTCTGCCGTGCAGATGAGCAGTTCACTTTCGCAATTCAAAGCTATTACGGATCAGCTGAATGCAGCCGCAAGCAGGCTCAGCGATACCGTTTCCCGTTTCGTCGTGTAACGTTTATCCTTAGCCTTTCTTTTTTCTCTCCTTTAAACTCGGCGATGAAAGATCGTGATGACGGAATGATAAAAGACATGTAACTTTTTATTGATTATTATTTTTATTTTCTGTGCGTTACATAAACGCTTCATCAAAATTCAAAAAAGGTGTTGGTCCTTCAGTAAGTAATCAATAAGCTCCGGAATACTTCAACTGGTATGTAAATTGCTGTAGTTTTGCAAAGATTGCCGGGGGTTTCATAATGTTATGTCCTCAATGCGGTTACGAGCGAAAGAAAAGCGATAGCATTATCAGCGCAACGGAATGTCCGAAGTGCGGAATAATATACAGTAAATGGAAGCCTTCCCCGACAAGCGAACAAAATCAGCCCGACCCGGACCGCCCTGCTCAGCCCGATGTCAGATTAGAGGAAACAAGCCGGATTTCCATGACGCGTCTGGTGATTTACGCCGGTATTGCTGTTGTTTTGATCGTTTTACTCCATTCTTTTGTCGCACCATTCCTGATCAAATTCATTAAATCCTCTAAAATTGAGGCTGCGGTAGACGCAAATGTCGTTTCTTCCGAAATCAAAAATCCGATATCCGACAATATCCACAAGGCAAATGACATGAATGGATCAGCACGAGAACTTTCAACAGCTGATTCACAGGATGTTCAAATTTCCTACTCCAGATCTTCGGACGGAAATCCCCCGACAAAGAGTCGTGACGTCTATTGTTTTGCGGACGGAAACGGGCAGGTCTCTTTTGTGGCCTGGAGAACTGGAATGCAGGTTTCCCGTTCCGACGGCACCCTGGATCGTGTGAAATTTGAAAAATGGGTATTGGAACAGATCGGTGGAAATCCTGATGCCATCAATCCCGAACGGGAAGCGCGTGAGGACATGGAGAGAAATCGAGAGCAGCTTTTTAAAAGTGTTTTCCCGAGCCGATCGATGAGCGATACAAACCTGACCCCGGGAGAAAAAGACTGGCTGGAAAGGCGATATCAAAATCATTATATGGAAATTTACAATCAACGAATGACTGCCCGCAATGAGGCTGTACGAAAATATAATGCGATGATGAACGAGTTCGATCGGTTTAACTCCGGTAGAAAATGACCTCTCTGAAAGGAAAAAAGCCCGTTGATTTTAAGCATGATGCATAAAGTCAACGGGCTTTCTCTTTCCCATAAAAGATTCCGCTATTCGAGGATGGCCAATACCTGTCCTTCATTGACGGAGTCACCTACTTTAACTTTAATTTCCTTGATCGTTCCAGCACCAGGCGCATAGACGGGGATTTCCATTTTCATTGCGTCCATGATGATGACTTCTTCCTCTTCCTGCACCTGGCTGCCGACACTCACCGGAATGCTGGCTATTTTCCCCGGCATGGGGGCTTTAATTTCCATACTCATAGTTCTTATCCGTGCCTCCCTTATATTAATTTTTTAATCATGCGCGTAAATTTTATGAGCATCGTATTATCTTTTTGATGCTGATAAATTTGTGAAAGTTTCTACAGCAAATGAAGGGTTTGGTCAATATAATTGTCGATCGAGTCATTTATTGTTTATTCATGTCGCAAGGCATCAATGGGATTCATCAGGGATGCTTTGTAGGCCGGATAAAAACCGAAAAAAATGCCAACGAGTCCGGAGAAACCAAAAGACAGCACAATGGAATAGGTCGATATTAAGATGGTCCATTCGGCAAAGAACGACAGTAATTCCGCAGAGAGGATTCCCAGTAAGACGCCGATCAGACCGCCGATGAGTGACAGAACCAGCGCCTCAATGATGAACTGCGAACGGATATCCCAGGATTTGGCTCCTACCGCCATACGGATGCCGATTTCACGCGTTCTTTCCGTAACCGATACCAGCATGATGTTCATGATGCCGATACCGCCTACCAGAAGGGACACACTGGCAATTGCCGCCAGCAAGAGTGCCATGACGTTGGACGCCTGCTCGGCCATTTGCATCATTTGCGTGAGGTTGCGGACGGTAAAATCATCTTCCTGACCCGGACCGAGACGATGCCTTTGCCGAAGCAGTTCCTTAATTTGCGTCTCAGCTCTGTCCAATTCCTCCGCGCTCTTGGCTTTGACCATGATCGATCGCACCGTGCCCGGAAACGTTCGCCCGAAAAGGTTTCTTTGCGCTGCGGATATCGGCACATAAATAAGGTCATCCTGATCCTGACCCAGCATGGACTGGCCTTTACCCTCCAGGACGCCGATTACGGTGAAAGGTACTTTTTTAATCCGGATGGATTTATGGATCGGATCATCATTGCCAAAGAGATTATCCACCACGGTTTGTCCCAAAAGGCAAACTTTGGCGGCGCTGCGAATTTCCTGTTCATAAAAATTTCTACCGGCAGCCAGCGTCCAGTCTCTTACATCCAGCATGTTTTCATCCGTGCCGTAAACAATGGATGCCCAGTTTTGATTGCCGTAAACAATTTGCGCACCGCCGTTCAAAATCGGAGCGGTGGTCGATACTGCGGAACAATCATTTTTAATGGCGTCGGCGTCCGCGCGGGTCAGATTCTGGGAAGAGCCGCTGCCCAGGCGAATGCCGCTGGTCGTCGTCGAACCCGGGATGACGATAATCAGATTACTGCCAATCGTGGCGATCTGTTCGGAGATTTTATTGCTGGCGCCTTTGCCCACCGCCAGCATGGTGATGACGGCGGCGACGCCGATGATGATACCCAGCATCGTTAAAGCAGAACGCATTTTGTTCACGCGCAGAGCGCGCAATGAAATTTTAATAGTTGAAGGAAGATTGATCATGGCCTGTTTTCCTTATCGCTGACAATCTTTCCATCGAGAAAACGAATGATTCGCCTGCTGTATGCCGAGATGTCCGGTTCGTGCGTAACCAGTACAATCGTTATTTTCTTTTCTGCATTAAGCCGGACAAAGAGTTCCATAATTTCAATGCTGGTTCTGGTATCCAGATTACCCGTGGGTTCGTCGGCCAGGATCAGCGGTGCGTTGTTGACCAGAGCACGGGCAATGGCCACGCGCTGCTGCTGTCCACCGGAGAGTTGATTGGGATGATGATGCTGCCGTTCTTCCAGCCCCAATAACTTAAGTGCTTCCCGGGCTTTATTCCGGCGGTCTTTGGGAATGTTTTTGCTGTAAAGCAGGGGTACTTCAACGTTTTCCAGCGCAGTCGTGCGTGAAAGGAGATTGAATCCCTGAAAAACAAAACCGATCTTTTCATTGCGGATTTCCGTGAGCGCGTCATGGCCCATTTGACTAACATCAATGCCGTCGAGCAGATACCGGCCGGCGGTCGGCTCATCCAGGCAGCCCAGGACATTCATAAAGGTGGATTTGCCGGAGCCGGAAGGCCCCATCACTGCGACAAATTCTCCCGCAGAAATCTGAAGTGAAACTTTGTCCAACGCATGAACGATGCTGTCACCGACATCGTATCTCTTTTCCAATTGCTCTGTTTCAATAAGAGCCATGATCCTAAAACCTCGGGCCGGGAGGCCGGCCTGGTTGCGCAGTTGTTTTTTGATTATTGCCTTTTGCTTCAACAATAATGGGAGAGCTTTCGGTAATATTTCCGGATAATACTTCCGTGAAGCGATTATCGCTGATGCCGATGGTCAAGGGGACACGCTGCGGTTTTTTGTCAATCAGAATCCAGACGCCTGCGCCTTTGGGCGCAGCGTCCGTAATTGTTTTGTCTTGTATTTTTACTCTCAGCGCGGCATTGGGAATGCGTAAAATACCTTTTTTATCATCGATAATAATGGAGACATTCGCCGTCATGCCGGGTTTAAGTTTCAACTCCGGGTTGTCCACTTTAACAATCACGGCATACGTTACCACATTCTGGACGGTGGTGGGCGCATTGCGGATCTCTGAAACATTTCCCTTGAATGTCAGGTCGGGATAGGCGTCCACTGTAAAGGTCACCGGCTGGTTTGTCTTTATTCGACCGATATCCGCTTCATCAACGCTGGCGTCAATCTGCATTTTTGTCAGGTCCTGCGCAATGGTAAAAAGCGTCGGAGTCTGAAAGCTTGCCGCGACGGTTTGTCCCACATCAATGCTGCGCGAAATGACCGTGCCATTGACCGGAGAAACGATCTGCGTGTAGTGAAGGTTTGTCTGAGATAAACTCAGCGCTGCCCGTGCCTGTTCTACCTGAGCCTCGGACGCTTTAATCTGCGCCTGGGCTGACAGATAATTGGTTTCAGATGCATCCAGGTCACTCTTGGAGATAAAATTCTTTCCGTAGAGAATTTTATTTCTTTCAAATGTTGTAATCGTGTCGCGCAGAGCAACTTTGGATTTTTCCAGATTGGCCCTGGCCAGTGATAAATTGGCGGAAGCCTGCGCGACCTGTGCCTCAAACGAGGCCGGATCTATTTGAGCCAGCATTTGCCCCTTTTTAACGGACGAGTTGAAATCAACAAAAAGCTGTCTGATCGTTCCGGACACCTGCGTACCGACCAGGACGGTCGAAACGGCATTGACGGTTCCCGTGGCGGAAACCGTCGCGCGGACATCACCCCGATCCGCCGTTTGTGTTATATATTGTGTCGTTTTGCCGCCCTTTTTTAAAAAGAAAAACAAACCGATGAGAATCAGAATCAGGATAACGGCCGCAATAATTATTTTTTTCATTATTTTGCTCCAATGGCTTTTTCCAGACGCGCCTGGGCCACGCTGAAATCGGATAAAGCGGTAATGTAGGTCATTTTGGCATTGTTGAGCTTAATCAGGGCATCCGTGATTTCGATGGAACTTCCCACACCGGTTGCGTATCGTCCGCGGGCGAGTTCCAGGGTTTCTTCTGCCTGGCGAACGATTATCCTGCCCGCTTCAATGCGTTCGAAAGCCTCCCTGCGATTCAACCAGGCGGATTGCACTTCCAGATAGACATTCTGTCTGAGCGCTTCCTCGTTAGCCGCGGCAATATCCAGATTGGCCCTGGCTTCTTCAACAGCATATTTGGTGGAAAGACCGGTGAAGAGAGGGAAGGTCAGGGCTACGCCAAAATTCCATGACCGATCCATGGAAGAGTCATCCCCCGCATAACCATACCCGGCGTTGCCGGAAAGCACCGGCAGATAATCCTTTTTATTGAAATCGATTGTCCTTTGCAGAGCGTCTTTTTTCAGGACGGTGGAAAGAATGTCCGGCCTGTTTTTATAAGCCTGTTCCAGCGCAGCTTCAAAGGAAATGACCGCCTGTTCAAGATGAAATTCTTCGTGAATGTCGTATTCGGGAGCGGATATCACACCCATGGCTTTGTTCAGGTTCACCCGAGCAATGAGCCGTGCGTTTTGTGCGGAAATCATTTGGATGCGGGCATTGCTGAGGTTGACTTCCGCGCTGGTGACATCAATTTTTGAACTTCTCCCCGTTTCAAAAAACGTTTTGGCGATATCATAGTGCGCTTGAAACTGACTCACTGTTTCACTGGCCACCGTTTCACTCATCTTTGCCTTAAGAAAAGAATAATAAGATTCTTTAACGCCAATAACGATGAGCGTGGAGATATCCTGCAGATCCGCCTCGGCTGATTGCTTGCCCAGGTCACGAATGTCCACCAATGTCGATGTTTTACCGAAGTCAAACAGCATCTGGTTCAGGTTCAGCGTGTTTGCGTAATAATTATAGGGGTCGCTCCTGAAGGAGGTGGGCGCGGGCCCGATGCGCGAATAGCTGGATTGAAAGATAATCTGGGGATAATACCCGGCTCTGGCCTGACCGATTTTACTTTCGGATTGCCTGACGGTGCCGGAAGCCGCGCTGATTGCGGGATGATTTTTCAGGGCCGTGTCAATACATCGTTGCAGGGTGAGGATATCGCCTTTTTGAAAAGCGTCGGAGGCCCAGAGATTTTTGCCGGACATTAAAAGCAACAATATGAGGAGCACAATTTTTTTATTCATATCGATTCAGGATAATGTGAAAAGACCTTTCAGAATTTATTTACCATACGTTCGATATTCCTCAAATATAAACATGATATGTAAAAATGCGCGTTTATAAAAATTGCACGGTTCAGCATACATCATTTGCTATACTGAATGTCAATGTTCATGCCAACTCTTTATTTAAAAATATAATTAATTGTTATTTAAGCATTTATCGAAATATAAATACAGCCAGATATAAATAATCGAATAAAATATATCCACATAAAGTATCCATGTGGATAATTTATAACCAGTTAAAATTTAAATAAAGCGTTGAAGTCGATTGTGGTAATTGAAAGTAAGAATATGGAATAATATTCTTGATAAATTCGAGGATATGCTTTAATTATCAGCCGTTGAAAGGAAAGAGATTGTATGTCCAGTGAATTGATGAACACCAAGGAAGTGGCCAAGTATTTGGATATTCATGAAAAACAAGTATATTTATTAATAAAGGCAGGAAAAATCCCCTGTACACGAGTCACTGGGAAATGGATTTTCCCCGTAAAGCTCATTGACGAATGGATCCATGCCAGCGCGCAGGACGGCCTTCAGCAGGCAAGAAAAAGAGTCAATCAAATAGAAGGTGCGCTGCTGGCCGCCGGCAGTAATGATCCGGTATTGGACGTGCTTTTGACCGCCATTAAAAAAGATCATCCTGCCTTTAATATTTTCTCCGCCAATACGGGCAGCATCCATGGCTTGGATTCTCTCAATGCAGGTCTTACGGATATCGCTTTTGCACACCTTTACGATCCGGAAACAGGAGAGTATAACATCCCGTATTTAAAACAGTATTGTCCTGATCATAACCCCGTTGTTGTAAATCTGTTTTACAGGCAAATCGGATTTTTGATTGCCAGATCAAAGTCGGATGATTTTCAGGGATGGGATAGTCTGGCGCAAAATAATATTCGTTTTGTCAACCGGCAGGCGGGTTCGGGAATTAGAATTCTGCTGGATCAAGAATTGAAGAAAAGAGGAATCGCCGCAGGCGATATTTCAGGCTACGACCGTGAGGTCTATACGCATTTTGAGGTCGGCCTTTCCCTGGTTTCGGGTGAATCGGATGTGGGAATCGCCTCCGCTGCCGTGGCCAAGATATTAGATCTCGATTTTCAGCCCCTCACAAGCGAACGTTTTGACATGATTCTCGACAAGAATACGTTTTTCCAACCCGCAATCCAGGCCTTTATTGAAACCTTGCAATCCAATCAATTTAAGAATCGGGTCGAAAAAATAGGGAATTACAATTTCAAGGATGCCGGCAGAATTTTGCATTCTTAGAAAAATCATCCATAAACCCCAAAGGAGATTAACCATGAACATTTTCAGAAGCGGCAAATGGGCCATCACGTTATTGATCGTTGCGGCGATTGCTGTATTGGGTGCGTTAAATGTTTTTGCAACGCCTAAACAAAAAAATATTATTCTGGCAACCACTACCAGCACACAGGATTCAGGATTGCTGGATGTGTTGATTCCCATTTTTGAAAAGGAAACGGGATATTTTGTAAAAACGATCGCTGTCGGTTCAGGCCAGGCGATGGCCATGGGACAAAAGGGTGAAGCGGATGTTCTGCTGGTCCATTCACCGGACGCCGAAAAGAAATTTATTGAGGAAGGGTATGGCGTGAACCGACGACTGGTCATGCACAACGATTTTATTATTGTCGGACCGGGTGCTGATTCAGCAAAAATTAAAGGTGTGAAATCGTCGGCTGAAGCATTGAAATTGATCGCCAGCGCCAACGCTCTTTTTGCGTCACGCGGTGATAATTCGGGAACGCACGCCAAGGAAAAAACATTGTGGAAGAAAGCGGCCATCAATCCGGCGGGGCAGAAATGGTATCAGGAAACCGGACTGGGTATGGGACAGACTTTAAATGTTGCCGCGGAGAAAAAAGGCTATACCCTGGCGGACCGCGGCACTTACCTGGCCCTCAAGAAAAACCTGGGGCTGAATATTCTTGTAGAAGGCGATGCAGCATTATTAAATATTTATCACGTGATCGAAGTCAACAGCGCCAGGTGGCCGAAGGTGAACGCTGAAGGTGCCAAAGCCTTTGCCGACTTTATGGTATCTAAGAAAACACAGGACATTATTAAAACTTTCGGGGTTGATAAATTCGGGTCGCCTCTGTTTTTCCCCGATGCCGGTAAAAAAGTGGAAGACTTAGGGAAATAAAGAGCAGGGGCCTTTCGTGGAATTAATCGTTCAAGGGATCATCAAGGCTTTCGAACTCATCATCCATCTTGATCCTGAAGTTTTGGGAATTACGTGGCTGTCTCTGAAAATATCGGGGACGGCCACGTTTATCAGTCTTTTCTTCGGAGTGAGCATCGGGACAATGGTTGCCCTGAACAATTTTCGCGGGAAGCGGCTGGTCATCAGCCTGATCAACACGGGGATGGGGCTGCCTCCCGTTGTCGTGGGATTGTTTGTAACCATTCTGATTTGGCGCAGCGGACCGCTGGGATTTCTGGAAATTCTTTACACCCCTTATGCCATGATTATCGCTCAGGCGATCATTGCTACGCCGATTGTTATGGGCATATCGCTTGCCTCCATCCAAAACCTGCCGCCTAACCTGCGGCTGCAAATCCTGTCGCTGGGAGCCAGCCGACTGCAGATGGTCTGGGTCTTGATCAAGGAATCCAGACTCCCGCTGCTGGCTGCCGTCATGGCCGGATTCGGCGGTGTGATTTCCGAAGTCGGCGCGTCCATCATGGTGGGCGGTAATATCAAGGGGTACTCGCGCGTGCTAACCACCGCCACGGTCATGGAAACGGGAAAAGGCAATTTTGATATTGCCATTGCCCTGGGCATTATTCTTCTGATCGTTGCTTTTCTCGTTAATCTCCTGCTCACGCAAGTACAGCAAAGGCAGCACCCAAGATGAAGATGCTTACCGTTCATAATTTAATTGTCCGGCGGGGCGGCGTTACCGTACTGGATATCAATGACCTGAATGTCGAGCAGGAGAGGGTCCTTGCCCTGATCGGGCCCAATGGCGCGGGCAAGTCAACGCTTCTTCTAACGATGGCCGGTTTGTTAAAGCCGAGCCAGGGGGAAATATACTATCGGGGAATGCCTGTGGACAGCAGCGCCCGCCGATCCGAAATGCGCCGGAGTGTCTCCGTCGTTTTCCAGGAGCCGCTGCTTTTAAATACATCCGTTTTTAATAATGTGGCCCTCGGCTTGAAATTCCGGCGCTTGAGCGGTGATGAAATCAAAAAAAATGTTGAAAACGCTCTGGATTATTTCGGAATCAGTTCGCTGGCCGCTCGTTCGGCTAAAACACTTTCCGGCGGAGAAGCCAAGCGGGTGTCTCTGGCGCGCGCTTTTGCTTTGAAGCCGGAGCTAATATTAATGGATGAGGCTTTTAACTCACTGGATCCTCCGACGCGGGAGACACTCATTGAAGACCTGCGGCATATTCTGGAGGAAACGAAGATTACTGCGGTTATGGCGCTGCATGATCGTGAGGAAACGCTGCGTCTGGCGCAGGATGTAGCCGTCATTGCCGATAGTAAAATCATTCAGTCGGGAACGACGGCGCAAATCTTCAACGAGCCGGATACCGAGTTTGTGGCGAATTTTGTCGGCACGGAAACGATCCTGGAAGGGTCTGTGAAAAACAGCCATGCAGGACTTCTGGAAATAGACGTGTCCGGAAAATTGATTGCCGCCACGGGTGATTTCAGGCCGGGACAAAAGGTCTACTGTTGCATAAGACCCGAAAATATTGTTATTTCACAGTCCGTGCCGGAAAAAACCAGCACCCGCAATGTTTTTGATGCTAAAATAAAAAAAATAGTCCGCCAGGCTTTTTTCTATAAAATGATTTTGGATTGTGGATTTCATATGGTTGCTTACATCACGATTTCTTCATGTGAAGATTTAGGCATCTGTGAAGGATCAAAGGTTGCCGTCTCTTTTAAAGCCACTGCCGTGCATGTTATGAGACGTGAAAAATAGAATGGTTCTCTTCCCTGTCTTCTAAACGCTCCATGATATCTTTCAAAAGATTTGCAGAATAGCGCCATTCTGTTTTACCTCCCATAAAAACTATTTGCATATCTTAATAATTGGATTATAAACTCGGACCTCAAAGAAATTATAAAGGAGGATCGGATCATTATCAACTATGGTCTTTATCTGCGAAAAATCCAAGCCGGGGAAAAGGGATTAAATCCTTATCTTGATTTCTTTAACATTACCTTAACCGCTCTTCGCCCCGGTCATGCCAGTTTTAAGATGTCCGTGCGTCCGGATTATCTCCAGGGCGCCAAAACCATGCAGGGAGGGCTGATCGTCGCACTGGCTGACGAAGCCATCGCTCACGCCATGATGACCCAATTGGATTCGAATGAAGGCCTGACAACCATCGAGCTCAAAAGTAACTTTTTGTCGGGCATCGCCGATGGCGAGCTTATCGCGGAAGCCAGCGTTTTTAAAAAAGGCCGGAATCTGATGATCGGCGATTGTCTGGTAAAAAACGGGGAAGGAAAACCTATCTGCCGCGTGTCGGCCACCTTTATGCTCTTGAAAAAATAAATCATAAGGAGAATCTGGATGAAATACAATCTGACATCGACAGTAACGCTGCGCAACAAAACAGCTATGCCGTGGTTTGGTTTCGGCACTTTTTTATCCGATGCGGGCAAGACGACTCAGGATGCCGTCCGCTGGGCGCTGGAAGCGGGCTATCGTCATATTGACACGGCCCGAATTTACCAGAACGAAGAAGACGTGGGACTGGCCATCAGGGAAAGCGGCGTCCCCAGGAGCGATATTTTTATAACCACCAAGGTATGGAACGATGATCAGGGATATGATTCTACGCTGAAGGCGTTTGATGAAAGCTTGAAGCGCCTCAAAATGGATTATGTGGATTTATACCTGGTCCATTGGCCCGTACCCGGATTGCGCAATGACACCTGGCGCGCTCTGATTAAACTGCAGGAAACCGGCAGAACCCGGGAGATCGGCGTCAGCAATTTCATGATTCGCCACCTGGACGAACTCCTCTCACAGACCGATATTATTCCGGCCGTCAATCAAATTGAGGTCAGCCCCTTCATTCAGCGCTGTCCGCTCGTCAAGTACTGCCGGGAACGTGCCATCGTCGTTGAATCCTACAGCACCATGAGCCGAGGAAAACGAACGAACGATGATCGTCTGGTGGCCATCGGTAAAAAATACGGTAAGACCGCTCCGCAGATCATGCTGCGCTGGGCCCTGCAAAGTGAGATGGTGATTATCCCCAAATCCGTACATAAAGAACGTATTATTGAAAATGCCGATATCTTTGATTTTGAGGTGTCCGCTGAAGATATGGCAGCCATTAATGCCATGGACGAAAATTGTTCCATCACGCCGGCCTCGTGGGAGCCGGAAAAATCAGACAAATGGAAATGATGCTTCGTTTGATTTAAGAGACTGCATAAAAAAGCCCCCTGTTTGTTTTAAGGGGGCTTTTTTTTAAAGTTAAAACGAGATTTTTTATTCGGGTATAAAACTGACTTCAACACGGCGGTTCATCTTCCGGCCTTCAGCCGTATCATTGGAGGCGACGGGTTTACTGTCGCCTAAGGCTCTCAACTCTACTTTAATGTTTTTGCCCAATCCCATTTTGTTCAATGCAGCAATAACTTTCGATGAACGTTGAATCGAAAGCAACAGATTGGATGAACCGCTTGCATCGGAATGTCCATCAACTATCAGGCTGCCTTTCCCTCCCCTGATTTTTGCCGTTAACCCTTTCAGTTTCGCAAGTTCCTGCGCCTTTAATGTTGCGCTGCCGGCATCAAAATAAAGCGATTCGCTCATTGAGGAATCATTTGTTTTAGCCGGAGTTGCCGTACGGGCCGGTTCAGGCATTTTGGCCGGAGCCGGGCTGACAACTTTTGCAGTACTCATTTTACCGTTCGGCGCTATGGATGCGGTTGGTGCAGCTGTCGGAGCGGCAGGTGGCGCTGCGCTTCCCGGTTTAGCCGCTTGCGCTCTTTTTTCGGCGCAGGCTTTTCTTGACGACGAGCGGACGCCGGGTATGGGTTTGGCAGCGGGTGCTGCAGCAGTAACTGTCGGTGCCGGTTGTCCCGCAGCGGCCTGCTCAACTGCCGGAGCCTGAACAGCTTGTGCAGGAGCTACAGGAGCTGCAGGCGCCATCCCTGAAATATTTCTCACAACAACAATCCTGTTATCCGGTGATATTTTACTGGATGCCCATAGTTCATTGTCTTCTTCCACATAGAATTTCCAGTCTACTCCTGCAGATCCGGCTTCGGCCACCCAAGCGCAGCAGGTTTTATTAATCAAGACCGGTTCTGTAGATGCTGTCTTGGCGGGAATTTTTTCTTCCTGAAGTCCAGCAAGTTCATCCCGGGAGGGTAGACGCCAATCTGTGAATCCGCCCTCTTTAATGTTTTTGGTCGTGTCGATGACCGTTCCGGCCGTGACATCGCTTGCCGGATAAATCAGCCATTGCAAGCCCGTTTTAGTGTCCACGACAGATCCATCTTTCATTTGATTAAATCGAATTTTGATCGGATCGCTTAAGGCAAGATTTTGTCCTGCTTCCAGTGTCTTGATCTTTTTGGTCACCTTTGTTTTCCATTTGTCGGAAAGGACGGTGATAATATAATCAGATGAAGGAGCAGCGCCTGTTAAACGAAAACTTCCATCCGCTCCGGTTTTAGCCTCGAATTGTTCATATCCCTGAGTCGGCTGAACCTGTTTGAAAATCATGGAAACGCCCGGCACAGGCTTACCTTTGCCATCAACGATCTTTCCTTCGATACCGGCTGTTTTATCACCGCAACCAAACAAAAACATGCTGATCAAAATAACAAATAAAAAGCGATGCGCAATTTTCATAATGACTACTCCTTATTCAAGGTTGAGTTGAACAACATATGACGTTGCCTGTTTCGAAATATTTGCGTAAACATTGCATAATATTAAAAGATATTCAATAAAAAAAATGAAGCGGGAGAGAGAAAAGTTTTGCTGATGGCGATCGGCAAATATTAACGAAAGCATTGTACTTGTTTTATTGTAAAAAGTTTGTCTAGGATACAAAAAAAGGATAGTGATCAGGAGGAAGATGAAACTTGTTGTGATAACAGGAATGCCTGCAGCTGGAAAGAACATTGCCGCCGAGTATGCCCGGATGCATCAATATCCGCATTTTTCTACGGGTGATTTCGTCCGCGCGGAAATCCGCAAAAGGGGATGTAATGCAGACCCGGTAACATCTGCACAAATATCAACGGAACTGAGAGGAGCGGATGGATTGGGCGTGACTCGAATCGCTGTTGAGGAAGCCCTGAGACAAAAAGCTGATGTGGTCTTTTTGGAAGGGATTCGATCCTGGCCGGAGATTGAACTCATCCGCAGCAAGTCGCCCTGTATGCTCATAGCGGTCATTGCGCCCCGGAATTTAAGATTGAATCGGGTGAAACAACGGGGCAGGGAGGATGATTCAACCGCTCATTTTGATGAGCGGGATCAGAGGGAAATTGAATATGGTGTTGCCGTTTGCATTGCCCTGGCCGATGCCTATATCTTGAACGACTGTTCGATGAGTGATGCCTTGCGGCAACTCGACAATATCGTAAAGAACCTTTAATCAGCCGTAATCATCAGGCAAAGAGGCTTTCCACTTCGCCGCGTATTTTTTGCAATTTTTCGGCGGATGACGCTTCAAAACGCAGCACAATGACCGGTTGAGTGTTCGAAGAGCGGACAAGCGCCCATCCGTCTTCAAACGGAATACGGACACCATCAATATCAATGACGCCGGGCGTATTCCGATAATGGTTTTTTATTTTCTCGACAAACGCCGCTTTTTTATCGTCATCGCAATCGACTCGTATTTCCGGGGTGGCAAACGTTCGCGGTACATCGGACAGCAGTTCGCTGATCTTTTGATTTGTCTGCGAAATGATCTCCAGTAATCTTAAGGCAGCATATATGGCGTCGTCATAACCGAAATAGCGGTCGGCGAAAAATAAATGTCCGCTCATTTCTCCTCCCAGAAGAGCCTTTTCCTCTTTCATTTTGGCTTTAATGAGCGAATGACCGGCTTTCCACATAATCGGTCGGCCGGAATATTTTTTTATGCTGTCGAATAAAACCTGCGAACACTTGACCTCTCCGATAATGGTCGCCCCGGGATTGTTCTTTAAAATGAAGCGGGAAAATAAAAGCAACAGCTTGTCTCCCCAGATCATTTCACCGGTATCACTGATCACGCCCATGCGGTCGGCATCTCCATCAAAGGCTATGCCTAAATCCGCCTTCTTTTGCGCAACCATGCGGGCAAGATCTTTTAAATTTTCTTCAAGTGTGGGATCAGGGAAATGATTGGGAAAGCGGCCGTCCGGATCACAATAGAGGCAGGTGACGTCGCACCCCATCCGCTCCAGGATGGGTAAAGCGAATTGTCCGCCGACACCATTGCCGGCATCCAGAACGATCTTCGGATTTCCGGATATCTGAACATGTTCAAAAAGATAATTCTGATAAACGCTGGTTATTGTTTCAGACCGGGTCGCGCCCTTGCCGGATGAGTAGGATCCGGCCTCCATTATTTTTCTTAATTCCTGGATCTGCCGGCCGTAAATGGAATCATACCCGATGCAGATTTTGAAACCGTTAAACTCCGGTGGATTATGACTGCCCGTGACCATGACACCCCCGCCGGTTTGGCAATGCCGGATAGAAAAGTAGAGCATCGGGGTCGCGCAAAGACCGATATCAATGGTGTCGATTCCGGCAGAATTCAGGCCTTGAATGATATATCGATGGTAGGCATCCGAACTCAAGCGGCAATCATGTCCGACCGTCATCGTATGAACGTTGCTGCGAAGCGCATAGGTGCCGATGGATCGCCCCAGGTCAATTACAAATTCTTCGTACAAATCTTTATCAACAACGCCTCGCACATCATATTCACGAAAGACATGTGGATTCATAGCATTCTCCTCGGATTAAAAGTTCTGCATGGTACAGGGAACATATACTGTGAATTCGTATATAATTAAATAGAATATGTCAATTAAAGATGACCGGCGAAAAAATTTCTAAACCAGCAGTTTTAAGAGGTCCGAAGCCTTTGGCAGAATGATGTCTGCGCCTGCACGGATGAAATCATCTGTTGAAAAATGACCGGTCAGGACGCCTGCGGCCAGAGTGCCGGCATTTCGGCCGGTTTCAATATCCAGGGGATGATCGCCGATCATGATGGCCTGTGTGGGACTGCTGTCCAACAAGCTAAGGGCCCGGGTCAATTGTTCGGGATGTGGTTTAACATGTTGGACATCATCGCGGCAAACTACCACGGCGCAATAGGAAGCGATATCGGGAAAGACCGTATGAACCGCCTGAACACAGTTTCGAGTGATGATTCCTGCGCGAAGAGACCGTTCTTTAAGAACGGACAGCAAATGTTTCGTCTCACTGAACAGTTCCCCCCGCCTGGCCGCCTCCACTTCAATGCCCTCAATGATTCGGTAAGCATCGCCGGTAAAAGCGTCCGACTGCTGATGCGAGCTTTTTTGCAATAATGCTTCCGCTTCATTGATCATTTCCAGCACGAATCTGTTTTGCAGGACTTGATGATCGACACCATAACGGGAAACCAGTTCACTGACCGCCCGGCGCATTCCGTCAAAATCAATATTGAGTTTGGCCAGTGTGCCGTCAAAATCAAAAATGACCGTATCGATGGCTGTTTGGTTGATGGAAAGACGGCTCATATCGTCAGCGACGTCCGGATGCGTAATGGCGGGAGAGCGTTTTCTGGATCGTACGCGAAGGGGATGAGAAGGGCAGGGCCCTGCCCGAAATGATCTGTAAGAAATTGCTGATGATATAGAATGTCGCCCCCCAGAGAATGTCCTCCTGACCGCAATGATCGGGGATGACCAGACAGGGAAATCGCATATTGTACCGCGGATCGGAGCTTCCGAGATCCGATCCGACTTCCAATGTTGCATAGGAGGTGTTTTGAAAAAAATAACTGATTGGAATTTCCAGAATTTTTTCAACCTCGGGGTTCAACTGGTAATCGCAGGGGGTCTTCACCAGACAGACGACGGGAAAGATGGTTCGAGGAAAGAAGGCCAGCGTATAAGAAGGGAGAGCGCCCAGGAATCCGACATTGAGCGGGCTCAGGCCGATTTCCTCCCAGGCTTCCCGCAGGGCATTCATCAGAAAAAGCATGATCAAATCGGTCGTCTCTTCATCTCGATTGGGAAGAGTGTTCAGCAACCGGTTATCAACCCCGCGGATGATGCCTGTTTTCAATACAATGTGACTCAGCATTTCATCCGTCGAACGCTCCAGCATCCCTCCGGGACAACTGATGTCCCCCGCCTGTGCAACGCTCTCCGAGCGTTTAATGAGCTGAAAAATATATTCTGAATTTTTATAGGCGAGGAGGAGGACAACACCGGCTTCCAGGTGATCGGTTCCCGTTGCGACAGAATGGACAATCGAGTCGTGCTTCTCTCGATAGTCAAGCTGCGACTGGTCCAGTTGTCTTTGAACATACAGCGGGAAATCATTTTTATTTCGAAGCAGAGTCAAGTCCATGGCCATCCTTTAATTCCAAACGCAATATCTCAGAAATCTTTTCATTATACCAGCGGCGATAGGGGAAGAGGTCAATAAAACCGCAATGGCCGCCGAACGGCTGCCGTGATATGGTCAGATATTGATTATCACGAAGAGACTGAAAATCGTCCAGGGGAATAACGGGATCGTCCTCCGCGATGAAAATGTTGACCGGTAAATTCAGATCCTGAAATGATTTTTGATTCAGTGTATACAACTTGAAATAATCCCTGTAGGAAGGAAATTGCGGAAAATAGGCCATCATGTCGGAGGTCAGCGCCATACAGGTCCTGGCACGCAGCATGGTGTCGAAGTTGTACAGGTCTGGAAAAAGCTGCTGTTTGATTTTCAGCGACCGTCTCCATTTTTTCAGGAAGTATTTTCGATAGAAGGCCATGCTGTTATCAATAGCCAGTGTCGTCTTGTAAGGATCCAGAGGGGGGCTGACTGCAAACACATGCCTTAGCCCGCAAATGGGAGTCTGCGCGTGTTTGATGGCAACACGCAGAGCAAAGTTGGCGCCCAGGGAAAAGCCCAGCAGATAGACCGGCAAATCCCGGTTCTGTCGGGCGAGCAATTGGATTGCATCGAACGTTTCCTGCAACAGTGCGCCGTGGAAAAGGCCGGCGTTGAGATGGTGGGATTCTCCATGGTCTCTTAAATTCAGCCGGCTGACGGAAAAACCCCGGTTAAAATAATACGAGCCGGCGGCAAGGACATAGGCTGAAGACGAAGAACCTTCCCAACCGTGTAAAATGATGAACAGGCCGCGGGACTCGGGATGGTGTGAAAAATGGGCCAACAATTTCGCCCCATCCGTCGTGTCGATGATCATTTCCCGTGAATGCTCCAAAAGGGGCCGATGGGGCGGGATGACTATTCGCGCAGATGCCAGAATGGATTGCAGATGCCGGTTTTTAAGGAAAGACCGGGGCAGAAAACCAGAACTGTTTTTTTTCGAGCTGGCGACCATGATGGACTTCATTGAGAATGCCCCGCCTGAAACGGGCGGGGGCGATTAATTATGGTGGCGGTGCCCTGATTTGAACAGGGGACACTACGGATATGAGCCGTATGCTCTGACCAGCTGAGCTACACCGCCTCGGGGATTATGGTTTTTTTAATTCAAAAACCTTCATTTTGGCTTTCGAGCGACATTCCCGACTGATGTTTTCGAAGTCGCCCGGTCGCTATACCGAAGAGTCCATCGTTTGTCAATAACTATTGAGGCATCTCCAATTCATAAACAACGATGACACTGCGATCACTGACCGATGCCCCGACGGACTGAACTAAAGCCAGAACAATTTCCGGTTTGCCATCGTTATCAATGTCTTTAAAACAGTAATCAGCGACATAGCCATTAATTTTTTTTGTCCGCCAGTTTTCGGCCATGCCGAGACCGTCCCATTCCAGATTATAAATTTCACTGGATGTGAACAATTTGAGATTTTTAAAGACGCGGCCGACAGAGGAGAGGTTCTTAACGATGATCATCTCCTTTTTGCCGTCCTTGTTGGTATCGAACGTCAAAATACGCAAATTGGCAAACGCGCTGTCTGAAGGCTCGGCTTCACTGGATTTCTGGTGCTCAAAAGACGAGATATAGTTGTTGCTGCCGCCATAGACCGTATCGCTTCTCCAGATCAGTTCATCGGGTGAAAAACCAAATGATAAAATCCGGCTGAGCGGTTTGTTGGTCGGTGCGATAATACACAAATAGTCCAGTTCATCCAACGCCAGAATTTTTTCGCTGGTGCCTGATCCCAGTGTATCCATCGTTAAGCCATAAATAGATAACCCCATGGGAATTTTCATTTTATCGCCGGAAACATACTTCCCGTCACGCCAGACAATCTCATAAATCTGCGTTTCGAATATTTTATCCATCCCATATGTCTGACCCAGAAGCATGGGAACGCCGGATGATGTGTCGATGACGCGCAGGAAATAGCGGATATCGGCAGCAATCGTTTTATAGTCTCCATCCTGGTATTGCAGGACAAAGGAATTCAGTACCTTATTGTTCAAGGAGGTGATGATAATTTCCGGTGTGCCGTCTTTATTGATGTCGGCTACATCCACGGAGATATATTGATGGTAGGCCTTTCCTTTTATTTGCTTTATTATTTTTAAATTATCCGCCGTTTTCTGGCAGATAAAAATACTATGCCTGTCAATGATAACGACTTCGTTAATGCCGTCCTTGTTGACGTCTCCGACATCCATCCCGTTAAATTCCGCTTTAAACTGCTGGCTCATCCAGAAACCTTTCCGGTTCAGAGGATCAGCAGAATTGATGAATTCGGGATTGATCATGGACGTCAACGTTCCTTTTTTTCCGCCTGTTTTCATACCCGCGATGATTTGGGCTTCACGAGATGCTCCGGGGGCGGCTGGCGGCGGAACAGCGGGGGTGAGCGCAGCTGCCGGTGCGGCTTGAGGTGCTGCTCCGAGAATATGCTGGATGATGCGTTGCGAAAAATCGTTAATCCTGGGAATCACTTCGTCCAGCGTTTGCGATTGGGAAAAAATACCGACATCCGATTTTCCTCCTGCAATATCGACAAGTTTCCCATCGATACTGATGCTGCTGCCGATTTTAGTAATACTCCCCCAAACCACGTAATCTGATTTCAATTGTTGACCGATGTTTTGAACATCCATCAGATTCAGCTCCCTGGAGCCGATTTTTTTAAGGACATCCGCAACGACCTCCTTGCGTGTGACCTCCATACGCTCAGAAGCAGAAATACGGCTGATGAGCATATCGCCGATTCCCTGACGGACGTAGTCAATATTTTCAACGCTGTGCAATGAGAAAGGCAGAACGGTTACTGTATATTTTTCTTTGGCGCCGGTCATCTGTGCCATAAGCAGAATCATTGCCAAACAGACCATAACCTGGATCGTTTTTTTCATAATCATCTCCCGTTTTATGAGGCCGTCGAAATTGAAAGCCGTCCGGTTACTAGCATTTAAGAAATGATAATTCAAGAGGCTTTTAACCCTTATGAATCAATAGGGATAACATAAAATATGATGGCGAAGAAGTGGCAGACGCTGCCGGTGAGAACAAACAAATGCCAAATCGCGTGATTGAAGGGAAGTTTCTTCCATGCGTAAAAGATGACACCCAGCGTATAAGCCAGACCGCCTGCAATCAACCAGACTAAACCGCCGGAGGATAACGCATCCGCAAGCGGCTTAATTGCAAAAACGATAATCCAGCCCATGAGGACGTAGGCAATTGTTGAAATAATCTTAAATCGCTGGACAAAGAATATTTTTAAAACGACCCCTGAAACGGCCAAAAACCAGATCACGCCAAACATTGTCCATCCCAGGACACCACGCAGCGTGACCAGAAGGAATGGCGTATAGGTGCCGGCTATCAAGAGGTAAATGCAGGAATGGTCAAAAATTTTGCAAACTCTTTTCAGGTGTGGTTTTTGAATGCCGTGATACAACGTCGAGGCGGTGTAGAGTAGAATTAATGTTACGCCGAAAATGGTACAACTGACAACGTGCCCGGTGCTTCCATATGTACTGGAAAAAACAATCAGCAAAACCAGGGCAGCAATGCTCAGCAGGATACCCGCACCATGGGTAATGCTGTTGAGCAATTCTTCCATAAAACTGTAAGGCGTCTCTTGTGAGTCAACCATACCTTTACCTTTCAATTCTCCCATATGTGCGGCAAGCCTGTTTGTCAATCAATTCTTTGGGATGATTCCAAACCATGCGCATCCTTTTTCTTGACAATGCAATACGATACAGCTAGAAAAGCCCATCAGATATGCAACGGCAAAAAAGACACGAGGAGTATTTCGATGAGATCTTATGTTGTTATTTCCACCATGGGACAGGATCGTCCCGGTCTGGCCAGGGAGATTACCGAGTTTTTCACGGCGCGGGGCATCAATATTGAACGTTCCCGCGGCTGCGTGCTGGGTAATGAATTCGGCATGATCATTCTCACTTCGGGAAAAACAGACGATATCGAGCACCTCATTCAGGATATGGACAGCCTTCGGGAAAAAACAAAACTGGATATTTACGTCAGAAAGACCAAGGCGCCCAGCCATCGCGACGTGCAACCGTCGATTCCCTACAAACTCATTGCCACCTCCATTGACCATCCGGGGATTATCCACCAGATTTGCAAGGCGCTTCAAACACGGAAGGTGAATATCGATGACATTTCCACGAATGTGGATAATAACCCGGTTACCGGCGCCAACACTTTTCAGATGGTTTGTTACTTCTCTCTGCCTCCAGCCATCAAGATTATCGACCTGAAAAACGAATTTAACCGCATCAGCGATGAGTACAATATCGACATCCGGTTCGACGCAGTCATCAATAAGTAACGCCATGCGGAAACTCAAACAAAATACCCGGGAAATAAACTTAAAGCCGATTCTCGAGATAGCCTCCTCAGTCGGTCTGGGTGAAGATGATCTGGAACTATATGGCCGCTATAAAGCCAAAGTTCGGCTGGAAACCATCAAACGATTTGAGCGGCGGAAAAACAGCGCCCTGATTCTGGTATCGGCCATGACGCCGACCCCCGCCGGGGAAGGAAAAACCACGGTCTCCATCGGGTTGGCTCAGGCGCTGGCGAAAATCGGCAAACAAACCGTCGCCGCTCTGCGCGAACCGTCGCTGGGCCCCGTCTTTGGCCTCAAAGGGGGAGCGACCGGCGGCGGCATGTCGCGGGTTCACCCGGTGGACGACATTAATCTGCATTTCACCAACGACTTTCCGGCAATCGAAAGCGCACACAACCTGCTTTCAGCCATTCTCGATAATTCCATTTTCCACGGCAATCCGCTCAATATCGATCCACGCAAAGTCACCTGGCGCCGGGTGATGGATATGAACGACCGCTCCCTCCGGGACATCGTCATCGGTTTAGGCGGCTCGACAAACGGCGTCCCGAGGGAAACCGGATTTGACATTGTGCCGTCGAGTGAAATCATGGCCATCCTCTGTCTTTCACGCTCTTATGATGAATTGAAAGCTAAAATCCGCAAAACCCTTGTCGGCTTTACCTATGACGACCAGCCGGTGGTTGCCGGCGACCTGAAAGTAGAAGGAGCGGTCACTGCGCTTTTAAAGTATGCGCTTCTGCCTAATCTGGTGCAGACCACCGAGGGTGTGCCGGCAATCATTCACGGCGGGCCGTTCGCCAATATTGCCCAGGGGACCAACAGCATTATCGGCACGGATCTGGCCCTCAGGCTGGCGGATTACGTTGTGACCGAGGCCGGTTTTGGTTTTGATCTCGGTGCGGAAAAATTTTTCGATATCGTCGCGCCCTATGGCGATTTGAATCCCAGGATTGTCGTCCTGGTCGCCACGGTTCGCGCGCTGAAGTATCACGCCGGCATTGATCGTGAAGAACTCAACACACCCAATCCCCGCGCGGCGGTGCTGGGGATGGCGAATCTGCGCAAGCACTATGAAAATATCGATAAATTTAATGTCCCGTGTATCATTGCTTTAAACCGGTTCTCCTCCGACACGGATGAAGAAATTCAGGCGGTTGTGGATGCAGCGGAAAATGAAGGGATGAATATTGCCCCGGCGGATATTTTCAGACGGGGAGGCGAAGGTGGAATTGATCTGGCCGAGAAGACGGTTGCGCTGATCGCTGCGGCCAAAGGAAGATTTCAGCCTCTGTATGACTGGAAATTGCCGGTGGAAGATAAAATTTTTAAAGTCGCCAGTGAAATATATGGCGCCGTCTCCATTGATTATCAGCCGCAAGCCAGGCGCAATCTCGATCTCATTAAGAAAATAGGTTATGACAGGCTGCCGGTGTGCATCGCCAAGACCCAGCAGTCGCTTTCCGACAATCCAAGTCTCCTGGGGCTTCCCAGCGACTTTATTGTCACCGTACGGGAAATCAAGATCGCTTCCGGCGCGGGCTTCCTGATCCCCATCACCGGCGAAATCCTCCGGATGCCCGGATTGCCGAGGATTCCAGCCGCCAATCATATTAATATCGATGACGAAGGAAACATCACCGGAATTGTCTAGAACGCATTCCGGCTAACAGGAAAAACATATAAAATCTTGACAGTCTTCGCACCTTTGAATATATTATGCAGGCGAATAAGTTGATTCTATAAACCAACCCACACTGGCTTTTACAGAGAAGTAAAATCTCTTTATCACACTTATTTACGATTTTCTGAGTGCGTGGAGCGCACTTTAAATAAATTAATGGATGAAACCACGGGAGAAAGAAAAGAAATGGAAAAAGCAACATTGACGTATCAGGGAATGA
This sequence comes from Deltaproteobacteria bacterium, assembly GCA_036528635.1. Classification (GTDB taxonomy): domain Bacteria; phylum Desulfobacterota; class Syntrophia; order Syntrophales; family Smithellaceae; genus UBA8904. The sequence goes on along the minus strand of JAIGNE010000045.1, from coordinate 179,455 downwards.
CTCATGAAATGCCGGTTATCGAGGGAACGGAAGGGGAAAAGGGTGTTGATATCTCCAGGCTGAGGCAGGAAACCGGACTGATCACGCTGGATGTCGGTTATCAGAATACCGGGTCCTGTATATCCTCCATCACGTTTATTGACGGTGACAAGGGTATTTTGAGATATCGCGGCATTCCCATCGAAGAGCTTGCGGAAAAGGCCAGTTTTTCCGAAGTGGCTTACCTGTTGATATACGGCGATCTGCCCAATAAATCTCAGCAGCAGATTTTTTCTCAGCACCTGACGCAAAATTCGATGATTCATGAAGAGATGCTGCGTTTCTTTGACGGATTTCCTCCGACTGCCCATCCCATGGCGATTCTGGCGACGATGGTCAATTCCATGTCCGTATACTATACGGATTACTTCACGGAAGATTTTCAGGCGGATACATTTGATCTGATGGCCGCTTCCCTGATTTCCAGGATTCGGACGATTGCCGCATACTCCTACAAGCATAGCATCGGCCACCCGCACGTTTATCCCAAGCGCGATCTGAAATACGCGTCGAATTTTCTTTATATGATGTTCGACTCTCCGGTGAACCCCTATGTGCCGGATCCGGACATTGAGCGGGCTCTTTCCACACTTCTGATCCTGCATGCCGATCATGAACAGAATTGTTCGACGTCTACCGTCCGTCTGGTCGGGAGCAGTCTGTCCAATCTTTATGCCTCGATCTGCGCGGGAATTTGCGCACTCTGGGGACCACTGCATGGCGGCGCTAATCAAAAAGTGATTGAGATGCTCGAAAACATAAAGAAAGACAACGTCACGATACGGCAATGCATCGATTCGGCCAAAAATAAAGACAGCAAGTTTCGGCTTTTCGGTTTTGGTCATCGTGTTTATAAGAATTACGATCCACGAGCCAAAATCCTGAAGAAGTATTGTGAAACAGTCTTTAAAAAATATGACTATAATGATCCACTCGTCGATATCGCCATGGAACTCGAAGAGGCGGTATTGAAAGATGAATTTTTTGTCGAACGAAAGCTGTATCCCAACGTTGATTTTTACAGCGGTATTTTATACCGGATGATCGGGATTCCGACCAATATGTTCACGGTCATGTTTGCCATCGGGAGATTGCCGGGTATGATCGCCCAGTGGAAGGAAATGCACGATTCCGTGCCGCTGAAACTTGGCCGCCCGAGACAAATTTATACGGGAAGTAATGAGAGACACTATCTCCCGATGAATGAACGTGAGTAGCGAAAGAGAGACTTGTTTCCCGGAAAACATCAGAAAACTTTTTTCTTGACTTTTTTCGGCTATTTGCTATATCCGCACCCAGCATGAGGTGTCTTAGAAAATGTTAAAACAGAATTTAATTACACAGGCAGTTTATTATTCCTTTTACTTTTTTAGCTTTATCGGCTTCAAGGTCTGCCTGAAAGTATCATGACCAAGCATAAAGGGAAATGAACCGTGGGCAGAATAAAATTTGCCCACGGTTTTTTTTTGTCGGAAAGTTGCAAAAAACAATAAAGAGGGGGATTTGAAAATGAAAAGATGGAGCAGTATTTTACTTGCAATATCAATTCTTGTGTTTCTGACGGCAGGTCTGGTGGATGCCCAGACGAAAACAATCAAAGTCGGCGCGGCCATTAACCTGACGGGCCCCGCATCCAGCTGGGGCAAGTTCCACGAAAAAGGCCAGCGCGATTATTTTCAGTATGTCAACGACGTTAAAGGCGGCGTAGCCGGTCATAAAATCGATATGATTACGATTGACACTGCCTACAAGGTTCCGGAAGCACAGGCGGCCGTCCGCAAATTTGTTATGCAGGACAAAGTGGACATGATTGCCACCTGGGGTGCCGGCGAAGGACTGGCGGCAAAGCCCATTATCCAGGAATACAAAGTTCCGGCCATCAACTATTCCACCAGTTGGGAAATTCTGGAAAAACCGGTTGATTACATGTACCTGCCTTTCGGCAGCTATAAAATGGATTGTCAGGCTGTCCTGGAATACATCAAAGCCATTCACAAAAGTAAAGGCGCTCCCAAAGTCGGACTGCTCACCTACAATAACGCTTATGGACGTTCGATTCACGCACCCAGCAAGGAATACGCAGCAAAGCTGGGTATTAACCTGGTCGCCATCGAGGAATTTCCGCCCCGAACCGTTGATCTCAACACGGAGTTGCTCCGCCTGCAGAAAGCCGGCGCCGATTATATCTTCATTCAGATGCTGCCTTCCGCCATCATCACCGCTTTCAAAAGCGCCGATCGCATTAAATACAACCCGATGTTTCTGGGGACCTGGACATCCACGGATCCCGATTTCTTCAAGATGGGTAAAGGGCTGATTCGTGACCGCCTGGTGATGCAGTTTCCCGGCGGCCTGCCTTCGGACAATGCCAAGGGTATGGACATCATGAAGGAGTTGTGGAAACGTTACAAAACAGTTGATTCATTTGATGCCGCCTACTGGGAAGGCGTCGTTGTCGGCATGATCATGGAGAGGGCCTTTCAGCGTGCCTATGAAAAAGCCAAAGCCATTAATCCGGCAACCATCAATGCCGCACTGGAATCCATGAAAAATGAAAACTTTGGCGGATTGGTTCCCGCCGTGAGCTTCTCCAGAGACAACCATGAGGCATCCTTTACCGCGCGCATGGTTAAAGTGAAAGAAGATGGAACGTATATTCCCTTGACAAATTTCTATATTCCGGGGAAAGACAAAATCAAATTGATTAAATAAAACATTTCAAGAGCGGGGATATCGGCCAATCCGGTATCCCCGCCTGAGCAAGCGTCGTAAAAGCGTGCGTCGAGGTATTCATGAAAGCATTCCGCAGCCGGCCGTCAATGATGATCAGTCGGCCCGAAGAAGATAAAAAAGCCGAATTGGAAATAAAGAATTTGCGCCTCAGCTTCGGCGGCGTTGTGGCGGTCAAGGATATTGACCTGACCGTGCATACCGGCGAATTGATGGCGGTGATTGGACCCAACGGCGCCGGTAAGACCAGTCTGCTCAACTGCATCACCGGGTTTTATCACCCTCAGCAGGGGCAAATCATCTTCAACGGGCAGGACATCACCCATCTGCATACGCACCAGTTGGTGGGCGTCGGCATCGGCAGAACCTTTCAGAACATCGAATTGTTTCCCGGAATGACCGTCCTGGCCAATATGACGCTGGCTCGGCACATTCACTGTCATTACAGTTTTTTGCGATCCTGCCTTTTTTCACCGAAAGTTCGGAAAGAAGAAATCCGTCACCGTCAGATTCTTGAAGAAATTATTGACTTTCTGGAAATGCAGCCCATCCGCAAACAAACGGTTGGCTCACTGCCCTACGGCATGATGAAACGCGTGGAACTGGGCCGGGCGCTGGCGCTGGAACCCAGGCTGATGATTCTCGACGAACCCTTCGCCGGCATGAACCTGGAAGAAAAAGAAGACATGGTGCGGTTTCTTCTGGAACTGAACGGACGCTGGGGGCTCACTATGATTCTGGTGGAACATGATATGTCCATCGTCATGAGCATTGCCCAGCGGATTATGGTGTTGAATTTTGGTGAAAAGCTGGGGGAGGGCAGTCCCGAAGCAATCAGCGCCAATCCCGAAGTGATTAAAGCTTACCTGGGTGACGCCCAGGCCATCGAATAAAAGGGCGTAAGCAATTGGACAGGGCAACCTCACAACAGACTAAAAATAATGCCGTCACGCTGCCGCAATTGTTAGCTCAAAATGCCGCAAAATATGGCGACGCGAAGACCGCAATCCGTGAAAAAGCCTACGGCATCTGGCAGAAATATACCTGGAATGATTATTTCCATTACGTGAAGAAAACCGCCGCGGGCTTCGCCTTCCTGAACATGAAGCGGGGCGATAATCTTTGCATGGTGGTGAATAATTCACCCGAGTGGCTTTTTACCGAGCTGGCCACGCATGCTCTGGGTGCGACAACGCTTAATCTGTTTACGTCCTCCATTGCGGATGAACTGGCTTTTTCCATCGGCCGCATTCATTCTCCCATTGTTGTTGTGCAGGATCAGGAGCAGGTCGACAAGCTCATCGAGGTCAAAGATAAACTGACTCATGTGCAGAAAGTTGTTTATATCGACCCCACGGGCATGACGTCCTACGAAAATGATGACTGGCTGATCAGCTATGCCGAACTTCTGGAGATCGGCGAAAAATACCTGTCCGATCATCCGGGTTATATCGACGGGGAAATCAGCAAAGGACGGCCGAAGGATATCGCCGTGATGATTCAAACGTCCGGCACAACCGGCGTGCCGAAAATTGCCATGCTGTCCCACCGCAACCTGGCCACCATGGCTGCCCAATGGGTGGAAGCCGAACATATTCAACCGGAAGACAACTGGATCTCCATGTCGCCGCCCGCCTGGATCGTCGATCAGATGTGGGGCATGGGCGTGGCTCTGGGGAGTGCGATGACGATGAACTTTCCGGAGACGGCTGAAACGGTCCTGGATGATTTCCGGGACATCGGCCCCTCCATGCTCATTACGGCCTCGCGCTTCTGGGAGGATATGGCATCGCGCATCCGTGTCAAAATATCCGACGCGAGCTTCATCAAAAGAAAACTGTTCTATCTGGGGGAGCGTGTCGGCAGACAAGTCGTTGAAAAAAAATTACACAGGCAGACCATTTCCTGGCCTGTAAAAGTCTTGTATCAATTTTTAACCTGGACCGTTTACAATCCCCTGCTGGACCGTCTGGGATGTTCCCGCTTCCATAGTGCTTTCACCGGCGGTCATCCGATCAGTCCGGATGTCATTGGATTCTTCCGGGCCATTGGCCTGAACTTGAAACAATGCTACGGCCTCACGGAATCCTGCGGCATTTTTCAGATTCAGCCTGACGATGAAGTTAAACTGGAAACCGTGGGCCGGCCCCTGCCGCTGACCGAAGTCAAACTGGCCGATGATCAGGAAGTCCTGGTAAAATCGGACGCCAATTTTTCCGGTTATTACAACGATTACAAATCCACGGAGGCGGCGTTTGAAAACGGCTGGCTGAAGACAGGCGACGCGGGTTATATTGATGAAGACGGCCATCTGCTGATTATCGGCCGCAAGGAAGACATTATCCGCAATAAAAGCGGCGAAGCGTTTTCACCCGATTTTATCGAAACCAGGCTTAAGTTCAGTCCCTATATCAAAGAAGCGGTCACCTTCGGTGAATCCCGCCCTTACATCGCCGCCATGATCAACATCGACATGGGCAATGTCGGCAACTGGGCGGAAGAGCGAATGATCCCCTATACCACGTACATGGATTTGTCTCAGCAGAAGGCCGTGGAAGAACTGATCCTGAAGGAAGTCCGCGAGGTCAACAAACAGCTTCCCGAGGTTATGAAAATCAAAAAATTTGTGCTGCTGTACAAGCTTCTGGACGCGGACGATGATGAATTGACACGCACCGGAAAAGTCCGCCGGCGTTTTGTCTACGGTCTGTATATCAAAATCATCGAAGCCATGTATGGTGGACTCACGAACGTCCCGGTCACGGGAAAGATCCGCTATCGGGACGGACGGATCGGTGAAATCGAAACCACGATTAATGTTATCAGTGTGGATTGAGGAATCAGCTTATGGATTTTTTTCTGCAATTATTGGTCAACGGCGTTTGCGTCGGATTGCTCTATGGCATATCCGCCATGGGCTTTGTCATGATTTTCAAAGCATCGAGCGTTTTGAACTTTGCTCACGGAGAACTTCTGGCGCTGGGTGCTTTCTTTTTTCTGTCGCTCGTCACCTGGGGTAAAATTCCGGTGGCGGCAGCATTTTTGCTGACCCTTGCTGGATGCTTCCTGTTGGGATTTGTGATTGAAAGATTTTTCTTGAGGCCGCTCATCGGCGAAAAACTCATTTTCGTCATCATGCTGACCGTGGGGCTCGCGGCTATGTTCAAAGGGCTCATCCTGTTGATTTGGGGAGGCAACCTGCATACTTATCCGGAATTTCTGCCGCCCTCGCTGGAAGTTCATTTGGGATCGATTTACATTGCGCCGGTGTACTCCGCCACTCTGGCAATCAGCGTTGTTTTTCTCATTCTATTCGGATTGTTTTTTAAAAAATCATCACAGGGGATATTCATGCGTTCGGTGGCCGACAATCAAAAGGCCGCTTTGTCCCTGGGCGTTCACGTCCGGCGCGTCTTTGCGCTTTCGTGGGCTATTGCCGCCATGGTGGCCTGCATGAGCGGCATCGTTCTGGGCATCATTAACGGCGTGAATGTTCATGATTTAAGCGCCATCGGTCTGAAAGTCTTTCCGGTGGTCATTTTAGGCGGCCTCGACAGCATCGGCGGAGCCATCATCGGCGGCATCATCATCGGCCTTTTGGAAACATTTACCGGCGGCTACCTCTCGCCGTCATTGCGCGATGTCGTCCCCTATATTGTGCTGGTTTTTATTTTAATGGTTAAACCCTACGGACTGTTCGGATTGGTGGAGATCGAAAGAGTTTAGAAAGCGAATGCCTTTATGAAGAAACTATCTTTTCATCCCTGCGGCAATTACCATGAAAATTACGCCCAGGAATTAGCCATTTTCGATACATGGTTCGGAAGGCTCTCCCTCATCGTGTTTCTGATTCTGCTTTTCGGCATCGCGCCGTTTTTCCTGAGCTCCTACCTGCTCTATATTTTAAACAACATCGGGATCATGGCGATTGCCGCCATTGGTCTTAACATCCTCATCGGCTACACCGGCCAGATCTCACTGGGGCACGGCGCATTTTTCGGTGTGGGAGCTTATGCGGGGGCGATTCTGGCCACAAGACTGGGCCTGCCGTTTTTCTTGTGCATTCCCGCCGCCGGGTTGATTACCGCCATGGTCGGAATGATTTTCGGCATTCCCTCCGGTCGGCTGAAAGGGCTTTATCTGACCATCGCGACGCTCGCCGGCCAGTTCATTATTGAATATGTATTGATCCAGTGGGAAAGCCTGACCAAAGGAACGATGGGTATCACCCTGCCTGGACCAAGCCTGCTGGGCTGGAATATTGCCGGAGACAAGGCGTTTTTCTTTTTAATTTTCATTTGTCTGGTTTTGATGACCTGGTTTGCCGTCAACATCATGCGCAGCAAATACGGCCGCGCGTTTATCGCTATCCGGGATAACGACCGGGCAGCGGAAGGCATGGGTATTCCCATTTTCCGGTATAAACTGCTCTCCTTTGCCATCAGCTCGTTTTATGCGGGTTTTGCCGGCGCTCTCTGGGCTTACTACATGGTCAGTATTACGACCGAACCCTTCAATCTGGCACTTTCGGTGGAATTTATCGCCATGGTCATTATCGGCGGCATGGGGAATATCCCCGGCGCGATTTTCGGGGCGACGTTCATTACGATCCTCAACGAGGGTTTGAGGTACGCAACGGGCGTTCTGATGAATGTCAGCGTGATTACCAGTATGGGGTTGAACATGGCGCCCCTGCGCGAATTTATTTTCGGCCTGGCCATTGTTTTATTTATCCTGCTGGAACCCAAAGGGCTTGCGGAGCTATGGCGGATTCTGCGCTCAAATTTCCGGCTCTGGCCTTTTTCGTATTAGGATCATTTATGGGAGAAATTCTTTTACAGCTCAATAATATTTCAGTCGTCTATTCCAATGTGATCCAGGTGCTCAAAGGCGTGTCGCTCTCGGTGGAAAGGGGCCATATCGTCTCGCTTCTGGGCAGCAATGGAGCGGGAAAGACGACCACGCTCAAAGCGATTTCCGGTCTGCTGAAACCGGAAAACGGTGAAGTCACGGACGGAAATATCATCTACAACAAGGTTAATATTCAAAACCAGGCCCCGGAATTTATTACCCGGCAGGGCATCATCCAGGTTCTGGAAGGACGACAGCCTTTCAAGTATCTGACCATTGAGGAGAACCTGCGCGTCGGGACGGCCACCCGGCCGGGCAAACCCTATAAACAGGATCTGGAACTGGTCTACCATTATTTTCCGCCGCTGGTGAAGAGAAGGAAGGCGCTGGCCGGATATTGCAGCGGCGGAGAACTGCAAATGCTGGTCATCGGCAGAGCGTTGATGGCGCACCCTCAGCTCCTGATGCTGGATGAACCTTCGCTGGGACTTGCGCCGCTGGTGGTTCAGGAAATCTTCCGCATCATCAAAAAGATTAATGAAGATCATGCGACAACCATCGTGCTGGTGGAACAAAACGCAAACATGGCCCTGCAGGTCGCCCATTATGGTTATGTCATGGAGAACGGAAAGATCGTTATGGAAGGCACATCCAGAGAATTATCCGACAATCCGGATGTCAAGGAGTTTTACCTCGGAATGGCGGCCACAGGACTCGCCAAATCCTATAAAGACGTCAAAGCCTACCGACGCCGCAAACGCTGGCTGTAAAAGGAGGATCCATGAAAAAGTATTTCGATCAGAAGGAAAAGTCCTCATTAAAAGAGCGCAAAAATGCGCAGGATCAGGCGCTCTTGGCCATGGTCAGGCTGGGATATAAAAAATCGCCCGGGGTGAAGAGATTACTCGACGCTCATCATATCAATCCTGCAAAAATAAAAACGCGTGAAGACCTGGAAGCATTGCCGGTGACCTCACGGGAAAAGCTGGTCGAAATGGAAATGCAGCATCCGCCTTATGCCGGTCTGGAAAATCCCTCCATTGCTATCGACCGCATCTTCACGTCACCGGGGCCGGTTTATGAACCGCATCTTTCCGAAACGGATTATCTTTGGGCCAGAGCTTTTTTCGCGGCGGGCATCGGTCCCGGAGATGTTGCGCTGAATGCTTTTTCCTATCACCTGGTCGCGGCCGGACTGACGTTTCACAATGGTTTGCGGAAGGTCGGCGCTGCGGTGGTCCCCTCCGGCACGTCGTCATCCCAGATTCAGGTTCAACTCATTAAGGATTTAAGCGTGACGGCCTATGTCGGCACGCCCAGTTTTTTGATGTCCATCATTGATAAAGCGAAAGAGTTGGGCTTTAATTTCAAGAAAGATTTCCGTGTAAAGAAAGCCTGCTTTGCCGCCGAGCCGCTGCTGCCGTCCCTTCGGCAAACGTTCGAGAAAGAGTACGGCATAGATACATTTCAAATGTATGGCGCGACCGAGGTGGGCGATGTGGCCTATGAATGTTCGCAGAAGTCCGGCTGGCATATCTGTGAAGAAACCATTGTGGAGATTGTCGATCCGGCAACCGGCAGGAACGTGGCGCCCGGGAATTTAGGAGAAGTGGTCGTGACCCGCTTAAACGACATTTTCTTTTTGCTGCGTTTCGGCACCGGCGATTTATCACGAATGATTCCGGAAAAATGCGCCTGCGGCAGAACGTCCTACCGTCTGGCGGGAATCGCCGGCAGGGTAGGCGAGGCAGTAAAAGTCCGGGGGCTTTTTATCGCCCCCAGCCAGATGAAAATGCTTTCGGCAAAATTGGATAATCTTTCCATGCAGGCCGTTGTCAGCCGCAGGGGACACGATGATTTTTTGACGCTGCGCCTGGAAAAGGCAACCCCGGGAATCGGCACGAGCTCCTGGGAAGATAAATTTAAAATACTTTTCCGGGAGATATGCACGGTCAAGATTGACTCGATTGAATACCTAGAAACCGGTGTGATCACACCGGATCAGAAGATGATTCTTGATCAGCGCCAGTGGTAGGAACCGTTGTGATCTGGTTGCCGAGCTGATAGGCGTCAACAATCGATAAAATCCATATAACAGCAATCAAAAGCAGCATGAGCAGGAAATAGAAGAGATCGATTGTCCTGAATGTCTTCAGGACCACCTCCATGACATGGCTCAATTGAATCGTTCCTTTTTTAAACGGCGCAGCTTTAATCATGTTGGCGCCTGCCCGAACCACCATCCAGGTCAGAATCAGCGTTCCCGCTAACACGGGCAAAAGGAAAACCAATCCCCGTTTATAGCGCTTTAAATAAAACTGTCCCCATCCCGGGATAAGAAGAGCGCTGTACATTGCCGCTTTAGTCGCTTGATTCATGGTTGAATCCTTCAAGCTAGAATGACGGCATCCCGCATTTTCAACTGAATGTCGGATGATCCGTTCCAGTAGTTAATCTGTGGAGAAAAAACGACATCCAGATTCGATCCATTCAAGGCTCCGAGATACTTTCCCATACCGAACCAGATGGCATTCACTGATGTGCCGTTCGAGGTCAGACGCATTTTGAGATGATTATTCCCGACAACGGCGGGAGAGGATACCTTGATATTGCGGGCGCAAAGAATCGGTTCAGGATTTTCACAGCCGAAGGGCGCCAGTCTTGTCATTTGCTGAATCAAATCAAAATTGATATCCTGGAGTCGGCATTCCGCATCAATGAATGTTTGAGATACCATTTCGGACGATTGAACGGAATTGCGGATAATTTCATCCAGCAGGCAGGCAAACTCGTCAATGTCGTCTTCCTTAATGGAGATCCCGGCTGCCCGGTAATGGCCTCCGTAAGACAGCAGAAGCGGCGCGCACTGCTGCAAACCCTTATGAATATTAAAATCCGACACACTGCGGCCGGACCCTTTTCCCACGCCGTTTTTGAGGCTGATAACAAACGTCGGCCGGCTGAAAAGATCCACCAGACGCGACGCGACGATACCCACCACGCCGGGGTGCCATTTTTCAGAAGAAAAGACGAGAGCATTCATATTTTCAAGATCAGGATTCGCTCCCAGCTGCCCGAGAATTTCGTTGAGGATATCTTTCTCCATGGCCTGGCGCCTCCGGTTATGCAAATCCAGTTTTTCCGCCAGGGGTCGGGCTTCCTCCATCGTTTCAGCCAACAGCAGATCAACAGCGTCGAGCGGTGATGCGATCCTTCCCGCGGCATTGATCCGGGGTATCAGGCAGAAGGAAGCCTTGAAGGAATCAATGAGCTGCCCTTCGATACCGCTGACTTCCTTGAGCGCCTTAATGCCGGGCCGTTTGCCTTCCGTGACCAATTCCAGACCAATTTTTGCAAAGATGCGGTTTTCACCGACGAGGGGTGCAATATCGCCGATGGTGCCCAGGGCGACAATGTCGAGATATTCTTTTAAATTGGGACACTGGCCGTTTTCCCAGAAGCCTTCTTTACGCAGGGAGCCGCGCAGGGCAATAAGGAAATTGAAAGCAATCCCGACTCCGGCGAGGTGTTTGAAGGGAAAAGAACAGTCGGAGCGGTTGGGGTTGATGCAGGCTACAGCGACCGGCAGCTGATCGGCTATTTCATGATGATCCAGCACAATCGTGTCGATGCCGATGGACCGGGCATAAGCAATTTGTTCGACATCGGAAATGCCGCAGTCCACGGTGATGATCAGTTTGACGTTTCTGCTTTTAAACTGGTCAATCACAGGAACTTTCAGGCCGTAACCTTCCTGCACTCTGTCCGGAATATAGTAGCATACATGCGCCGTCAGCTTTTTAATAAAACTGTAGAGAATGACCACAGAGGTGATGCCATCCGCATCATAATCGCCGTAGACAACAATTTCTTCCCCGGCATAAATTGCCTGCATCACCCGAGTGACGCCTTTTTTCATGTCTTGCATGAGAAAAGGACTATGCAGATCATTGAGGGAAGGGCTGAGATAACGGTGCGCATCTTCCAGGCTGGAAACATGCCTGTTCAGCATTAACTGGGAAATGATCCGGTCGATACCGAATTCATTCGCCAGTGATTCTTCAATATCTTTATGACCGGTATCTTTAAGTTTCCAATGTGTTACCGGCAGGTGTCCTTCTACAGTCATTTCTTCTTCTTTAAATTATTTTTAGAGTTGCATCATATCAGCGACAAATCCTATGTCAAGTCTTCATTCAGAATCTATGGAATAATTTTGGTATCTTCAGCTTTTGTCCCTGAGAAGATAATCCGGCAAGCCTTAGTTCCTTGCTCTTTAAAAGAATAAATGGTAATCCGCACAGACATGATCAGAAGATGGTTTAAACTAAAAAAAGGTGATATCACGCTGGTCCAGTTCATTCTTGAAGGGTATGAAGGATGGGTTACGGTTTCCACCATTGATCCCCACATTGCCATTATTCAAGTGCAGATCATACCGGACTTTCTCGAAGATGCGAACGGCATTCTGGATCACCTGAGAGGCCGGTTTATGTTGCAGGAAATCCCTCCCGATATGAAGCAGGCGCCCTTATGCTGATGCTGACCCACACCTGCCTGTTGCAGCAGATCATGAGTGAATCCGCCATCAGGTACAGCGACCCTGATATATATATCTACAATATTGCCCCCGATTTACTGACCATTCATCCTGACATCAATGCCAACCAGACACATTCCATTCCAAGATTTATCAAGGCGCCTCCGGATCATCAGCGAACAGCCTATATTATGTTTCATCTGCTCGTAGACGATCTGGCGCACTATGGAAGCCTCTCCCTCGCGTGTCAGGAGGGATTTGATCCGCATTCTTCAGGATATACTTACCTGAAGGGAAGGCATCTTATTGAATCTATAATAAATTTACACAAAATCATCGAGAAGGACATAACTTATAACGAGGCAGCTTATCGCTCTCATCTGATTATTGAAATGATTTACGACCTGGTGATTCTGTCCCATATCCGCAAAAAAAACTCTATGGAGCTTTTAGAAAATGCGATTCACTTCACGCTCGACCGACGAAAAAAAGAATTTTGCGAAGATATTTCATGGCTCTACGGCATTGAAATAAGCCATGTGCAAGATGTGCTGAAAAACGCCGTGTCCTATATTACGAAAGAACGGTTGGAGCGGATTATGAACATCGAAGGCCGAATTCGTCTTTTCACGGACAAATTCGGCCTGAGGAATGATAATTTAGAATTTTCTGAAGCCATTCAAACCTTGTTTCAGGATGCCCTGAGTTCTATCGAGAATGAAGAATTTCTAGAACAAACTGCCGTGACCATCAGAAATTACGGTTGGCTTCCGACCGATTAGCTGGCTTTTTTAACAAAACCGGAACGGATGCAGCGCGTGCAGGCTTTCACTCTCTTCACGGATCCTGTTTTCTCATCAACACAACGTAACTTCTGGAGATTCGGACGCCAGATGACCTTGCTCTTATTATTGGCGTGACTGACATTATTACCGACTTGAGGCTTCTTTCCACATACTTCACAAATACGAGACATAATAAAACTCCTTCTTGAAAATGTGCGTCGTTACTAAGCCATAATAGGTTATTTTGCAAGCATTTTTTGCAATAATTGCAAAAAAAAGGCAGGGAACGGTTTCAAACCGTTCCCTGCTGATTCTTCATCCGGGCCGGCTGGCCGGTTATTTCCAGTACCCTGAGCCAGGGATTGTTTTGCGGGTCGATACGCCTTCCGGACGTCACGGCGGACAGCGGCAGATGGACATATTCATTGTTTCTGAGCGCCACCAGCAGTCCCGTTTTCCCAGCCATGGCGGCATGGACGGAATATTGTCCCAGTGAACTGCAGTAGATGCTGTCTGAGGCATTGGCCGGAACCGAACGGATCAGGTAACTGGGTTCGATATATTTTAAATTGATTTTCAGGTTGTTCTTTTGGAAGTGCTGTTCAATAGTGTTTTTAAGAAACAGACCGATGTCTTGAAGCCGGATGTTACCGGATGCATCTGTTTTCTGTTCACCGGAATGTTGCGCCATAAGTTCCTGGCCCGCACCTTCCGCCACCAGAATGACCGCATGCCCTCGTGCTCTGATTCTATCTTCCAGAGATCTCAGGAATCCCGTATCTCCGTCCAGATCAAACGGAACTTCCGGAATCAGGACAAAGTTGGCGTCGCCTTCGGCCAGGGCTGCCGTGGCCGTGATATAGCCGGATAAGCGTCCCATAATTTTAACCAGGCCGATGCCGTTAAACGCGCCCTTGGCTTCCACATGGGCACTTTGGACGGCTTCCACCGTTTTTTCGATGGCCGTGTCAAATCCGAATGATTTTTCAATCAGATTGAGATCATTGTCGATCGTTTTGGGGATGCCGATGATGGCGATTTGAGCGTTTCGGGCAGTGACTTCCGCCGTTAATTTTTCCGCCGCACGCATGGTGCCGTCTCCGCCGACACAGAAAAGAATGTTGACGTTTAAATACTCCAGATAATCCACCATGACCGAGACATCCTGCGGACCGCGAGACGTTGAGAGAATGCTGCCGCCGATATGCGTAATGTCTTTAACATAATCCGGTGTCAGCAGGATGGGTTTCTGACCATATTCGGGATTCAAACCACGCAGTCCATATTTAAATCCCAGAACATTTTTTACGCCATAGCGGTAAAACAGTGTCATCGTTACGGAGCGGATCACATCGTTGATGCCCGGACAAAGACCCCCGCACGTGACAATCGCCGCTTTCGCCTTTGCGGGATCAAAGAAAATCTTTTGCCGCGGGCCCGCCGGCTCCAGGGACAAAAGACGTCCGGCCGCATCCTGGCTTTGGGCATAATTATTCAAACGGGTGTTAAATAATACCCGGTCATCATCGGACGTGAAATTGCCGATGTTCAGAGGAGAATCGATTGGGCAGGGTCCAAGGTTCATAATGGTAAAGTCATGGGTCATTGAATCATTTCCTCTTGTTGATCACTTGCCATGCGGCGTTTTTACCGGAAATCATCTCCGCATCAAAGCCGGCATCCGTTAATAAGGATGCTCCCGTCAGGAAAATGTTGCTGAATCGGGTCTTATTGCTTTTAGCGGCAAAAGAAGTAAAAAAAGCGTTGCGTATTTTATATTTTGGACTGAGGACCCTCCGGCAGGAAAGTGAGACATCGATGGATTTGTCTATATCGCTAAGCTCAATATTCTCCCTTAAAAAGGGAAGGAAACCCTCCAGTCTTTCGATCACTGAATCAGCCTCGTGCTTGAGAAAATCCCGCGTCCAGTAGTAGTCTTCATGCCCCGGAAGATAAACGGTCGCCGAGAGTGACGTCCGGGCCTGGGCAAGGGGCGTGCCTTTCTCGGGCTGACCGGTTTCCAGAACAATCAAATTATTGTCATAGATGTCTTTCGCAACGTCGGTAACAACGGCGACATGCCGGGCCGTCCGTTCCGGCAGGCATTTCCCGGCGATGCCCAGAAAGATCGTGAAAGGATAATAATCAATCTGCGCCGGACGAAAACGATCAGAAAGACTGACCGGTTTGTTACCGATTCGGAGCAAAGATAAACTATCTGATTTGGTGCTGATAATCAGATTCTGACCGGATACTTTGGTTAAGGCTCCGTCCGGTGAGTTGATTTCCAGCTCGACAGGTTTATGGCCGGTTATTGACGATACCTGGTAATTACTCAGATACAGGCCCTTGTTCATTTCCAGCTTTTCGATAAGAGCGTTGAATAAAAACTGTTTTCCCTGCGGAAAATAAGAAATTCCGCGCAGAGGAACGCAATACTGGTAGGAAGAAGCAAATGAAAATAAATCATCATGATTGGAGGAAAGAATCGCCTGTTGGGCTTCCCATATTTTTTCCAGAGATGCATTCTGCGACAGGATTTTATCAAATTTTACGGCGCTGAATTTATACCGGAAAATGTGCGGAAAAATCTTCAAATAAGCAAAATAGTCTTTCAGATTTTGCGGCTGAATCTGCGGATGTTCGGCTATCCAGTTTTGAAAAACCGCTGAGGCATCAACGGCCGCCCGATAATAATCGCTGATACCGGTATCCAGTTCGGGAAATTCCCGGGCCAGTTCGGCCGTCAGAGAACCCTGATCATTGTAAAAATCGATGCGATGATCGGGAAGAATCACCTGGAACACGGGGTTGATGGAAGCTGCATGCGCTTCAGGTGTTACGATACCCAGCTCCGTCAGGATGGAAAGTCCCGGCTGATCCTGTCCCAGGCCGGTTATCGGCGCGGGATCAATATTGAAGATATAATCGCCGATCAGTTGCAATCCGCCCAATCCGCTCTCTGCAATGAGCAGCGTATGAAGGCCATGCTGGCTTGCACAGGCAGCCGAGACATGAGAAGCAAGATCATCGCCGATGACAATCAGATCATACATGAATGAATAGTTGCCTCCAGGGCAGGTCGATCAGACAAGGTTTTTTAATGGTCGAGCGGCGGATTATGAAGCGCCGCATGATCAGGTTTCCGGACATTCGCAATAACGACCTGGCGGCCATTTTTAATGATTCGGCGTTCTGCAAAATACCGGATGGCCTGAGGATAAATTTTGTGTTCTTCCTTTAAAATTCTGGCCGCCAGCGTATCCGCGGTATCGTCGGAATGCACCGGCACAACCGCCTGAATGATAATGGGGCCTGTATCCACACCCTCATCGACAAAATGGACAGTGCAGCCGGAAAATTTCACGCCGTAATCCAGAGCTTTCTGCTGGACATGCGTACCGGGGAAAGCGGGCAACAGGGCAGGGTGGATATTGATAATTTTCCGGGGAAAGGCGTGCAAGAAAGTTGCGGTGAGAATCCGCATAAACCCGGCCAGTACGACTAAATCGACGCCGGCATCGCTGAGCAGACGGATGAGTTCTCCGTCAAATTCTTCCCGGCTCGAAAATTTCTGATGATTTAAAACCGCGCAGGGGATGCCATATTCTTTTGCCCTGGTCAGTCCATAAGCTTCCGGATTGTTGCTGATGACAATTGAAATCTGCGCGGGGAGAGCGCCTTTTTCTATATGATCGATGATGGACTGAAGGTTTGAGCCGCTGCCGGAAATCAGAACACCCAATTTAAAAAGTTCAGTCATAGATCTGCCGTTAAATATCCGTAAAACAAACCGAAGCTTGTTTTTCTTCTTTTTTCTCAACCACACCGATCAGGTAGGCCGTTTCACCCAGCACCTTCAAACGGTCGAGAATTTCCTGAGATTCTTTTTCCGAAACAATCATCATCATTCCGATGCCCATATTAAAAACGCGGAACATCTCATTTTCTTCCACATGACCGATTTCCTGAATGACGGAAAATATCGGAGGGATCTCCCAACTGTTGCGGGTAACAACGCAGCGGCAGACATCAGGGATGATGCGCGGGATATTATCGTAAAAACCGCCGCCGGTAATGTGAACCAGGCCTTTAATATTAAAACTTTTGAAAATATTCAAAAGAGACTTAACGTAAATCCGGGTCGGCTCAAGGAGTTCCAGACCGATCGTTTTTGAAAGACCCGGCACGGAATCATTCATGGAGAGCTTCCCTTTTTCCAGAAGAACCTTGCGGGCGAGAGAAAAACCGTTGCTGTGCAAACCGCTGGAAGCCAATCCGATGACCCGGTCGTTGATGCTGATCATGGAACCGTCAATGAGTTTTTCCTGCTCCACCACGCCCACGCAAAACCCGGCCAGATCGTAGTCGCCCGACTGGTAGAAGCCCGGCATTTCCGCTGTTTCGCCGCCCAGCAATGTACACCCGGACTGCTTGCAGCCCTGGACAATCCCATCCACAATCTGCACGCTTTTTTCCAGCTCGATTTTGCCGGTGGCCAGATAGTCCAGAAAGAACAGGGGTTCCGCCCCCTGTACGATCACGTCATTGACCGACATGGCAACCAGATCGATACCGATGGTGTCGTGCTTGTCCATCAGCTGGGCGATTTTGAGTTTCGTGCCCACGCCGTCGGTGGAGGAAACCAGAACAGGATTTTTCATCTTGGCCGTATCAAAGCGGAACAATCCCCCGAAACCGCCGATACCGGATATCACCTCTTTGCGGGCCGTTGTTTTAATCAGGGGTTTGATGCGTTCGACAAAGGCATTCGCTGTATCAATATTGACACCCGCGTCTTTATAGGTGGATGCTTTGGACTTTAAGGATTTTGTTGGCATATTACTCCATGAGATAAGATAAATATTTTAGTGAAAATGATGACGATGATTTAACGTAAATCAGCGTTTGTGTCAATCATTGACTTGCACAATTAAAAATTATTTGTTAAAAAAACCAACAATTTCCAGAAAATAATTCCATTTCCCATCTATGTTTCGGAGACTTATCATGGAGTCCTTTAAAAACAATCTGCAAAAAATAGAACAGCCTCTGAACTTTGCCGCCAAAGATGACTTTAAAAACATCTCCCATATTAAAGATTTAGGAAAATCCCTGGCCAGACTGATCGGACATCAGATATCCGTTATTCCACCTGACGCAAAAAACAGTTTTGAACTTCCTCTGGGAACGATGCTGCGCCTTTTCTCCGACTATGACGAACAGGAGATCACAGTCAAAAAGTCGAAAATTATCGAGGCGGCGCTCATTCTCGAAAGATTAAAAAAAACCGTCGATGTCCTGGATGCCCGCAGGCTTCTCAGTCCTCAACAGGAAGAGCAAATCGCCGAACGGATGGCGGATCTGGTAAGCTCCAGAGAAAAGCTTGCACAGCCGGTGCAGTTTCTGAAGGGCGTTGGACCCAAAATGGCCGCCCGGTTTGCCGCCAAAAAAATCAACTCGGTTGAAGATCTGCTTTTTTTTCTCCCCCGCCTGTATGAAGACCGCCGGGAAATTCGCAAAATCAACAAACTGGAAACGGGAAAGATTCAGACCATCATGGCAACTGTTGTGCAAAGTGAATTCAGATATTACGGCAGAAGACGAATTCTGGAGGTCACCGTCAGCGACAATACGGCCCCGCTCACGGCAAAATGGTTTAAAGGACAAATGTCCTATCTGACGGGCACCTTTAAAAAAGGAGCCCGTGTTATTTTTACCGGCGCCGTCACGCCCGGTTATACCAGCCGATCGATGATTCATCCCGACTACGAGATCATGGAGGCAGAGGATGAAGATAATCTGCTGAATTTCAAACGTATTGTACCCGTTTATTCGGAAACGGAAGGACTGCACCAGAAATATATCCGTAAAGTCATGTATTCGGCCCTGGAAAATTATTCGCGCTACATCGCCTCGCCGATTCCCGTCGAGATCTGCCGCAAGCGCAACCTGATCAATATTCGTGAGGCGTTGCTGGCAGTTCATTTTCCTGAAAATGACGCACAGATCGAACCTTTCATCGAAGCCCGATCGGAAGCGCATCGTCGTCTGATTTATGATGAGTTCTTCTTTTTTCAACTGGGAATGGCCATCAAAAAATCAGGCCGTGTCCTGGATAAGGGCATTTCGTTTTCAGCCGCCGGACATTTACATGAAAGATTTTATGCTTCTTTACCCTTCACGTTAACCGGTGCTCAGGCACGGGTCATCGCCGAGATTCATCAGGATCTGCAGGCGGCAACAGCGATGAACCGGTTGCTGCAGGGAGACGTCGGCAGCGGTAAAACACTGGTGGCGATGGCATCCATGATTACCGTTTGCGAAAATGGTTATCAGGCGGCACTGATGGCGCCCACGGAAATCCTGGCCAAGCAGCATTATGCGACGCTGTCCACCTGGGCTGAACCCATCGGCCTTCGCGTGTTATTGCTCACCGGCAGCATGCTGAGCGCCGCCAGGACCGAGGTGCTGGAGCAAATCAAATCCGGTCAGGCCGATATCATCATCGGCACGCATGCCCTGATCCAGGAGGATGTTGACTTCAGGAAGCTGGGCTTGGCGGTCATTGATGAGCAGCACCGCTTCGGCGTGATGCAGCGGGCAAACCTGCGGAGCAAAGGGATTCATGCCGACGTCCTGGTCATGACGGCTACGCCTATTCCCCGAACGCTGGCCATGACGGTTTACGGAGACCTGGATGTGTCGGTGATTGATGAACTGCCGCCCGGTAAAAAACCGGTGCGCACGGTCTTGATGGGTGAAAACAAACGGCAGGCCGTCTACGATACCATTCGCCAAGAGCTCGCCAAAGGTCATCAGGCCTTTATTGTCTACCCCCTGGTGGAACAATCGGAGAATCTGGATTTGAAAGACGCGACGAAAATGGCCGGCCACTTGCAAAAAGACATCTTTCAAGACTGCCGGGTGGGCCTCATTCACGGCAAAATGAAGGACAAAGAGAAAGATGAAGTCATGCGGGAATTTCTAAACAACAAAATCGCCATCCTCGTTGCGACGACCGTCATTGAAGTCGGCATTGATGTGCCGCGGGCCTCTCTGATGGTGATTGAACACGCGGAGCGTTTCGGGTTGTCGCAACTGCATCAACTCCGCGGCCGCGTGGGCCGGCGCGATATTCCGTCCAGCTGCATTCTGCTTGCCGACTACAAAGTATCGACAGACGCGCGCCAGAGATTAAAGGTGATGGAAAAAACGACGGACGGCTTTGTTCTGGCGGAAGAAGATCTGGCGATTCGAGGTCCCGGTGACTTTCTCGGAACACGTCAATCGGGGTTGCCCGATTTTCGTATTGCCAGTATCATCCGTGACGCCCGTATTTTAAATGACGCCAGGGAAGATGCTTTTGCCCTGGCGGCGCGCGATCCGCTTCTTTCAAAACCCGAGCACACGATTCTCAAGGAGTCTTTGATCGCCCGATGGCAGGGCAAGCTGGAACTGGCCCGAACGGGGTGATAAAAGTTGCATTCAGCGATATTGCATTGACACGAAACTGTTTTTTCCCTATATTCCCGCCTGTAAAAAATGAGTGTTATCTTGGTCAAAATGGAGGGATGATGCGTTTTCACGATCGGTCAGACGGCGTATTGCTTTCGAAACTTCCCGGTTTTAGAAAGATGTGGCCTTATATGATGCCGAGTCGAATGGAGGCCACGGTCTATGTTACCCAACAGGTAAAAATCCGCAGCACGCTCGACTGGCTGGAACGTGTTAACGCCAACCGTGAGAATAAATTAACTTTATTTCATGTTATTTTAGCCTCTGGCGTGCGCATGATGGCGTTATGCCCGGATTTAAACCGTTTCGTGGCCGGCCGGCGCATCTACCAGCGACGCACCATCGACATCTCGTTTGTCATCAGGCGGGAAATGACGGAACAATCGACTGAAACCATTGTCAAGATGACCTTTGATCCATACTCGACCATCGAAACGATCGCCGAACAGGTAAACCAACATGTCCAGGCATCCAAGAAGAGCAAGATATCCCACGACGAAAAACTATCCAATTTCCTGACCGCGATGCCCCGGTTCATGATTCGCGGCCTCATGAGCGCCGGGCGCATCCTTGATTATTTCGGATCTTTGCCGGCCTGGTATATCAAAGGGGACAGCATGTTCACGAGCCTCTTTATCGCCAATCTGGGCAGCATCAATCTGGATTCGATTCTGCATCCCATGTTTGAATGGGGAAACGCATCCTGCTTCACGGTCATCGGGAAAATAAAGAAAACACCGATCGTCAGCGAAAACGGCGAAATCCAGATTGAGGATGTTATGGATGTCACGTTCACCATTGATCACCGAATCGCGGGCGGGTTCAATTTCTCCAAGTCCCTTGCCCTGTCGAAAGATCTTGTTCAAAACCCGGATGCGCTCCTGACAAGACCGGAAAACCTTCCGGATCCGTTCACGCTGGCTTGAAGGATCCAGACCGTTTTTAAACAGCTCGTTGTACGAATTAGATTATTTTAACCATCTTTCATTGAGATACCAATCGATTGTCTCGTTCATTCCGGTTTCAAGGTTGTATTCGGCCTTGAATTGCAACTCTGAAAGGAGGGGTTCGACGTCGCAATTCCAGTTTCGGGCCGAAAGTTCGTTCACCTTCTCCATATTCAGAACAGGAGCGCACCCAACAATCCGGCAAAGCAGTTCCGATAGGGCTCCCATTGTTTTGACAAGCCATACGGGTAACGCCACGTGAACAATTTTCCTGCCCAGCCGGCGCGAGACAATTTGTCCTAAATCGCGGCTGGTATAGAGATTGCCGTCAGTCGCAAAATAGGCTTTGTTGCTGCAGGGTGATTCAATCGCGTCGAATATCAGGCGCGCCAGATCTTTGACATAAATGAACGTGAGACACTGGCTTTTTGTCCCTGCCTGGAAAGCGATCCCGTGATTCATAAGTTTGATAATTTCAAAGATGTCTTTTTCGCCGGGTCCGTAAACGGCTGTGGGACGGATGATGATATAGGTCAGGCTGTTTTGCTGCATTAGAAATTTTTCGGCAGCGAGCTTACTTTCGCCATAAGCCGTTACGGGTTTCGGCCTTGCTGTTAAAAGAACGGGTAGCTTGCTTTCTTGATCGCCGGGACCAAAGGCGGCCAGGCTGCTCATCAGCAGGAATTTATCCGGCGTTTTATCCCGCTGCAGCAAAGCCGTGACTAACCTGTTTGTGATCCGCTGGTTGACTTCGAAAAAGGTGTCTTTGATGAGTGATTTTGTAACACCGGCATTATGAATGACATAGTCGAAGCGCGGCAGGGAGCGCACGCTGTGATTGAGACTGTCGCTATCCGAAAAATCGACTTGAACTATTTTTATGTTTTTATTTTCCAGATGATCAAAATGTGATGTTTTACGGACGGCCGCGTAGATTTCATAGCCTCGTTTTTGCGCTTCATCGACAAGAAAACTGCCTATAAAACCGGTGGCGCCGGTAATTAAAATTTTCTTCATGAATCAAACGTATGTCCTTTAAATATTGAGAAGTATAGAAAGACCGGACTTGCCTGTCAAGAGGGTTTCTGGAAAATGCTCCAGTTGGCATAACTATTTTATCGTTGACGGGAAGCATCGTTTTACCTTAAACAGACTTTTAAAAAAGAGGAGTTCTTGATTAAAACATGCCGCATCCCTTTACACAGCAACCCTGCAAACCGCAAGAATATCTGGTCTCCGGCTGGGTTTTAGCCGGAGACCGCTGCCCGAAACCTCTGCGCGTCATCCTGCGTTCTCTGGTATTAATCCTATGGACGCTTGCCTGTTATGCGGCCATGCGCGCCATTCAACTTGCCACCATCGGCAAACCCGGGAAAAGAAAGCACTGGGCGAAAAGGCTGTCCCGGCGGTGGATAAGAACGATGCGTGGCCTGTTCGGCATCCGCGTGTTCGGCGTTGGACATATTCCCGAACCTCCGTTCTTTCTCGTTATCAACCACCACACCTGGGTTGGTTATTTTGGCATTAACGACCTCATCGACGCCAGGATTGTCATCATGCAAAGGGCCGCTTCTTTCCCTTTTTCGGGTATGCTGATGCAGGGAACGGACCCGATTGTCACCGATCGCAAAAGCGAAAACGTGCCTGTCATCAACCGCGAACTGATTGCCACCATCCAGCGCAAGGAAAGCGTCCTGATCGCCCCGGAAGGCGCGGTGACGCCGGGGCATATGATCCGCCGCTACCACGCCGCCCTGCTGGAAGCGGCCGTCGTAACCGGTTCGCCGGTTCATTATGCCACTGTCCACTGGCGCACGCCGGAAGGCTGCCCGCCGCCTTCGCAATCGGTTATCTACGGACCCGACCCCTACGTGCGTGATGCTTCCGGACGTCTCGCCGCTTCGGAGCTTGAGGTTTGGGGTCCCGAGCGTCCCATGCTGCCACACCTGATCAGCTTACTTGCGCTGCCCCACTGTGACATGGTTGTTCGTTTCGGCCCAGCTCCGATTGCAGGCAAAGACCGCATCACTCTGGCCAATGCGTTGCATGCCGCGTCACTCGACATCTTCACGCCCAGCGCCTGATGATTTTCCATAACTGACAACAAGCCGGGATAAATATAATTGACAGGCCTGCCAAACTTCTCTATATTTTCGACGAGGCAATGGAATGTGCCGCAAAATACTGAACGGCAAGGTTAACCATGATTCAGGTACAAAACGTCAGCAAAACCTATCTCCAGGGAAAACAGGAAATCCTTGCGCTTCAGGATGTTTCTTTCAGTCTTAAAAAAGGTGAATTTCTTTCCATCATGGGGGCTTCCGGCTCCGGCAAAAGCACCCTGTTGAACCTCATCGGAGGACTGGATCAACCCAGCGCGGGTGAAATTTTTATTGACAGCAACCCGCTTCATGGAATTTCCGACGACAAACTCACCCTGATCCGCCGGAAAAAAATCGGCTTCGTTTTCCAGTTCTTCAATTTGCTCCCGATTCTGACCGCGGAGGAAAACGTCGCTCTGCCCCTTTTGCTGGACGGCATCCCGTTTTCACAAATCAAAGAGAAAGCCATCCATGTGCTCGACAGCGTCGGACTCGGATCACGGACAAAACACCGTCCGGAACAGCTCTCAGGAGGTGAAATGCAGCGGGTCGCCATTGCCCGTGCGCTGATCACGGATCCGGCCGTGCTGCTGGCCGACGAACCGACCGGCAATCTGGATTCGCATATCAGTGAAGAAATCCTCGGACTGC
Organism: Deltaproteobacteria bacterium; assembly: GCA_036528635.1. Taxonomy (GTDB): domain Bacteria; phylum Desulfobacterota; class Syntrophia; order Syntrophales; family Smithellaceae; genus UBA8904. The sequence continues at coordinate 155,292 of JAIGNE010000045.1, read as the reverse complement.
TAAAAAATTTAAACAAGACGGGACAGACGATTGTCATGGTGACCCACGATGCCAAGGCGGCCTCTTTCGGCAAACGTATTATCAGACTTAAAGACGGAGGCATCATAGAAGATATCGTCGTTTCCGGAAGCGCCTCATGAATCTCTGGAATCTGTTTCGCCATATCAGTCTGAAACATTTGAGACTGCGCAAGGCTCAGATCTTTATGGCCATGGCCGGAATTTGTCTGGGCGTAACCGCCATCGTTTCCATCGGCGTGGTCAACCGGAGTATTCTGTTCTCCCTTACGGATTCTTTCAATCAGGTGACCGGCAAAGCCCAGATTCAAATCACGGGCGCGCAGTCCGGCTTTCCTGAAACGCTTGTCGAAAAGGTTCAGAGCTTGCCGGGTGTGGAATACGCCGTTCCGGTGATTGAAGCCGATTGCATGCTCTCCTCCGGCAAGCAGCGCTCTCTGATGATTCTGGGCGTGGATGTGCTGGTGGATGCCCAGGTGAGAAACTATAGTCTTACCGGTGATGACAGCGCTGATATTCCCGATCCTCTCCTGTTCCTGGCCAGACCCGACTCGATTCTTGTCACGAAAACCGTGGCCGACCGGGAGGGATTGGTGATCGATCAAAAGATTCAGGTGCAAACGGTCGAGGGAGTCCGGACCTTTCAAATCAGAGGCATTCTTAATCCCGAGGGCCCGGCCAGAGCGATGGGGGGAAATCTGGCCGTCATGGATATTTTCGCCGCGCAGATGGCTTTCGGCAAGGAAGGACGGATCGATCGCATCGACGTGAGCCTCCGGCCGGGGGAAGATCTGGAAACCGCAAGGCGGTCTATCGCCGCCGCGCTTCCCGAGGGTTATGCAGTGGATACGCCGGCGGGAAGGTCGCGGCAGGTCGCGGTTATGATCTCCCGGTTTCAAGACAGCCTGGACCTCCTCAGTTATCTGGCGATCTTCGTCGGAATGTACCTCATCTATAACGCCGTTTCCATTTCCGTGGTGCATCGCCGCAGGGAAATCGGTATTTTACGGGCAGTGGGTTGTAAAAGAAAAGAGATTATCCTGTTGTTTCTGGGAGAGACGCTCGTCATGGCCGTGATCGCCTCCGCTCTGGGCGTGGGTCTCGGCCTCTATCTGGCCAATTCACTGGTGGAAGGGTTCAGTGGTTTCGTTTCCAGATTTTATGTGCGTTCCGCGGCGACGGCGCTTCACGTGACCTGGTTCTATCCCGCAATGGGATTTGCCAGCGGTATTTTCGCAAGTCTGCTCGCGGCATTCCTGCCGTCCAGATCCAGCAGCCGGATTACGCCGGCTTCGGCCATCCGCTCCGCTCCCTATACCGAAGATGCTTATTTTACGGCCCGGCGTTTGAATTACGCAGGGGGCTTGTGTCTGCTGCTCTCCGGCGCCATCCTTGCTTTGTACGAACTCGCCGGGGATTCCCCGCTGACGAAGCACAAGACGCTGCTGATTCTCATGCAGCTTGTGTTTGCCATCGGCATATCCCTTTTCACCCCGGCTTTTCTGAAGGGATTTGTCAGCACCTTTAACCGGTTTTTTTCAACGGGACTCGGCATGGCGGGAAGACTGGCGGGGATCAACCTCCGGAAGAATCTGACGCGTAACGCCGTGGCGGTGGCGGCTGTCTTTTTCGGCATCGCGGTTTTTGTCGCCAGTTCCGGCTATGTATACAGTGTCCGGGAATCCGTGTTGCGCTGGCTTGATGCCACGGTCAGGGCCGATATTATCATATCCTCAGGGCATCCCAGCGCCAGTATCAATGCCCAGGCCATCCCCATCCCGGTGGATATGATCTCCGGGCTCAAACAGGTTCCCGGCGTTCGCACGATGGAACCCTGGCGCAGGACGTTTATTACCTATCAGAATAGAAAGGTCCTTATTTCAGCTTCCAAGCTGTCCCTTTATCCGGAACGAAACCAGTCCGGCAACAAACCGGCGCCCGACGTCCATACGGTCCTGCCACCGTCTTACGGCAACAATGTGGCGGTCAATGAAACATTCGCCGCAATCTTCAAGGTCAAAAAGGGAGACATCCTTAAGCTTCCGACACCGGCAGGCTTCACAGCTTTCCATGTGACAAAGATTGTAGTAGACTACACCAGTGACAGCGGGGTGATCGGCATGGACATTGAAACCTACCAGCGTCATTGGGGAGACAAACTCTGCAACGCCTTTTTCGTGATCATTGAGCCGGGCGCAAAAGCCCAGGATGTGCAAGACGGCCTTCAGCGCCGCCTGGGCGCCGACAGCAATCTCTATGTCGTATCCGCGCTGGAATTCAAAAATGAGATACGCAAAGTGCTGGACAGGACTTTTTTTCTGAACCACGCACTGAACGTTATTACGCTGCTGATCGCCTGTCTGGGAGTTATCGTGGCGCTTCTGGCCTCCGTCATGGAAAGAACGCGGGAGATCGGACTCCTGCGCGCCATCGGTATGCTGCGAAAGCAGATATACGGTGTCGTGGTGCTGGAATCCGCGCTAATGGGTCTGGCCGGCGGTCTGCTCGGATGCGCGGCTGGCGTTATCGCCGGCTGGATCAATCTGGAAGGATTTTTCGTGACCAACTGGGGTTCCGCCAGATATTATATGCCGGTGACTTCCATCCTCTGGGCGCTCGTCCTTTCGACGGGACTGTCCGCGCTGGCCGGAATCATCCCTGCGCGCAAAGCCGCAAAAACTAATATTGTGGAGGCTCTGTCTTATGACTAACTGGCGGATAAATTTTTTAATATTAATGGCTGTCGTCATGATTTCGCCCTGTGCAAACGCGATGAGCGGGCGCGAGATATATGAGAAGGTACACGAACTGCGTACCCGGATGCTGGATCAGAAAGCAGAGGCCACAATGGTTCTGCATGACCGGGACGGGGGCAGGCGTACCCGGACGCTGACGGAATACAGCAAAAATGCATCGCCCGAAGCTTACAAGGTTCTTGTTATTTTTAATTCGCCCGCGGATTTGAAGGGTGTCGGATTTCTGGTTCACGCGCATACGTTCGCCGCAAGAAATCTCTGGGCTTACTTTCCGGAATACAAACGTGTACGGCGCATACCGGCGTCTTCTCAGGATGATTCTTTCTTCGGCTCCGACTTTTCCTATGATGATTTCAGCGGGCCGCCGAACCTGGATGACTATTCGTTCAGGGTTCTCCGGGAGGAGACCATTGACGACAAACTGTGCTTTGTTGTCGAGGTTACCCCCAGGATCCCGCGCAAATACACAAAGTATATTGCCTGGGTCGCCAAAAACCTCTGGGTAACCACAAAAATTGACTTTTACCGTGAAAAGGAGTTGTATCGTTCCGGGACGTTCAGAGACATTCGGATGGTTAACGGACTTCCCACGCCTTTCCAGTCAGAAATGGAAAATCATAAAACGAGACATAAAACCGTTTTGACCATTGACAAAATTGCGTACCGGACCAGCTTCCCGAATGAACTCTTCACGCAAAAGGCACTGGAACGCGGCGGGCGGTAATCGGAGCTATCGATGCCGGATGAGTATGACGATTTACTAATCTCACCTGTTCAATAATGAGGAGTGCCTATCATGAAAGGTCCATGGATTGCAGCCGTTCTTGTGATTCTTCTGGCCTCTGCGGTTTGTGCGGAGGAAGACTTTTTAACCGTATCCGGTAAGCTGAACCTGCGCGCGGTCGTGCCGCTGGACATCAACAGCGAGATGGAGTACCCGAGCTTTCTGGGACGGGTAAAGGTCGACACAAAACCGGCCGCCTGGCGTTTTCATACATGTCTGGAAGGCGGATGGGACGGGAGCGTCAGCCGTCCGGTGCAGGATCATACCCTTCTCAAAATGTGGGACAGGGTCTACCAGAGCAATACGCCGTTTCTGGAATTGAAGGAATTTTACGGATCCTATTCCAATAATTTTCTTGAGATCCGTGCGGGCATACAGCGTTTTTCATGGGGCAGACTCGATGAATACCCGGTCAACGATCTTCTGAATCCCTGGGACTATTCTCAGTTTCTGAGAAAACCCCTGGAAGACAGGAAAATAGGCGTTCCATCCTTGTCCGCTCGCCTGACTGAGGAAAAATGGAATTTGGAAGCTGTCTGGGTGCCGGTCCTCGTTCCCTACCGCCTCCCGCGTCTCACGGAGCGCTGGTCGGGCTTCTCTGAAATTACAGCCATGGCAAAGGATTATCAGGCGGAAATTATCACACGGGATCCAGAGCTTCCGTCGCGCACACTGGAAAGCGGTTCCGCAGGGATCCGAATCCAGAGAACAGGCACAGTGGATTGGGGCATCACCCTGTTTCACGGTTATGATCCCCGTCCTGTTTTCAAAGCCACAGAATTGTTGATAGCGCCCGTATCCGGCAAGATTGTGGTCGATCCGGGAGCCGTGCCGGACTTTCACAAAATGTCGTCTTTCGGTGCGGATGCGGCAATTGTCCTGGGTGACTGGAGTCTGCGCGCCGAAGCGGCTTACGCGGTCGGACGCTACTTTAATACCACGGTCGAACTCTGGGGATACCCGACCATCCCAGCATTTGGCACTTACATCCTAAACCCCAACGAGCACAAGAGCGACACCCTTGAATATGGCATAGGAGCCGACTATCGCGTGTTTGAAGATTGTGTACTGACTATGCAGGCTCAACAGACACTGATTCTGGACAGACCGGATACTCTGTATAATCAGAAATTAGAAACGATCGTCTGGTCCAATCTAAAGAATGGTTTTTTAAATCAGAAGGTCGAGACGAACCTTAGTATCGCCTATAATCCCGAGCACGGCGCTGCCATGGCCAAAGCCAACGCCTGGTATGCTCTTTCGGATGCGTGGAAGGTGGGAGTAACCGCTGTCACATTTCGTGGTCCGTCCCAGTCGCTTTTTGGAAGGTACTCAAAAAATGATCAGGTGGAGCTGGATCTCGTTTTTTCCTGGTAAGATGGAATCCCTTTACCCTGCCCGATTTCGGGGGTGTCCATCATGCCGATGCAAGAAAGTATCTACGGCACCGGGTTCCAGCGGCAATCGTACCCGATGATCCATGATCCGGCGCCTTTCTTTTGCAGGAGAATCATGCTAGTCATTTATTAGAAGAATCAATATGGTTGAGGGAAGATGAATGAGATATGGAACATAACGTAATTGACACTAAGCTTGAAGAGCATACCCACCAGGAATTTATCGAATTTCAGGGCGAAGATCTCTTTGAAATAAAGAATTATTTCTGGGATTTTCTGCAGGACGGCATTCAAAAGAAGCATCATATTTTCGTCAATCCGCTGACGACCGCACCGGTTGCCCGGGTGGAAGCCTACGACCGTTACACGGACAGCATCAAACCTTATCTCAATTTTTCCTCTTATAATTATCTGGGCTATTCCGTTTATCCCGAGGTCATCAAAGAAGTCCAGGACACCTTGGCCAGGTACGGAACTGGCGCGGCGTCGGCCCCGCTGTTCAGCGGGTATTATGACATCACGAGAGCACTGGAAGAACGAATAGCAGCCTTCAAGAACAAGGAAGCGGCCCTGGTTTTTCCAACCGGATACAGCGCCAACGTGGGTGTCCTGTCCTGTCTTCTAAAACCCGGCGATGTTGCCGTACTGGATATTCTTTCCCATGCCTCCATTTACGATGGCGTCAAGCTGGCCGGAGCGACGATTAAAGTATTCAGGCATAACGACCCGCACCATCTGGAGCGGATTTTAAAGGGCTTGAAAACCAGGAGGACCATTGTCTGCGTGGAAGGCGTTTACAGCATGGACGGTGATCTGGCCAAGCTGCCCGAGATCGTTGCAATTTGTAAAAAATATGGCGCGAAAATATTGATCGATGAAGCGCACGCTACGTTAATATGCGGGGAAAACGGCCGCGGTGTGGCGGAGCATTTCGGTGTGGAAGATGACATCGATATCAGCATCGGGACCTTCAGTAAATCGTTTGGCGCAATCGGCGGTTTTGCGGTGGCCGATCAGAAGCTGATCAGTTATATGCGTTTTTCGGCCCGGTCATACATTTTCTCCTGCGCTATGGCGCCGCATACAGCGTCGGGCATTTTAAAAATACTGGATATTTACTCCAAGGACAAAAGCCAGCGGGACAAACTCTGGGAGAATACAAGATACATGCACAAGGAGCTTAAAGCGGCCGGTCTTAATATTGGAGAAACGGAATCCCAGGTGGTGCCTGTCTTTGTCGGCGAAGAGATGCGTCTCCGGGAAATCGGCAGACGCATCTATGAAAAAGGATTATACACCGGCATCGTAACCTATCCGGCCGTACCAACCAAACGAACCCGGCTCAGACTATCGATATCGGCTTATCACACAACAGAGCAAATGGACGCCTGTGTTGACATCTTGAAGACAGTCTTTGCAGATGTCCCGGTCTGCAAATAATAAGGTCATCCATGCAAACCTGCAAGTGCTTGAACTTCATCCGATGCTTTTCATCGCACGAAAAAACATCAGAGGGAGTAGAAATTTCTCTGCGCTTAAATAGCCAACGCCGGATGTTCCATGCGAGCAAGGCCGATCAACCAGGATGCAATCTGGAGTGAACTGACTTTTCGGGATGTCCTCTTTATTTGTGTTTCTTGATGCCCAGTTTTTTGATGCGGAAGGTCAGTGTGTTGGGATGGATGCCGAGCAGTTCGGCGGCCCCGCCAGGTCCATGAATCTTTCCCATCGTTTTTGCGAGCGCCCATTCAATGTGCCGGCGTTCATTGTCGGCAAGCGTGACCGCGGCATTCTTTGCCGGTGATGCCCGATGGTATGGGTTTTCGATGAGTTCCGTAATTCTGGTCTGCGAAGAGGCGACATACCGCTCGACTACGTTCTTCAGTTCCCGCACATTTCCCGGCCAGGAATATTCGATGAGCCTGGATATCTCCTCATCCGTGATCGGGCGGGATATTTTTCCGGTCTTGACGGTTTGATCTTTTATAAAATAATGAATCAGCAGAGGAATATCCTGCCTTCGGTCCCTGAGCGGCGGCACGTAAATCGAATAAACGTTAATCCTGTAAAAAAGATCCGCCCGGAACAGCTTCTTTTTAGTCTCCTGTTCCAGGTCCCGGTTGGTGGCGGTGATCAGGCGGAAGTCGGAGCGGATGGTTTCTTTGCCTCCGACGCGCTCGAATTCTTTTGTTTCCAGCACGCGCAGCAGGCGCACCTGCATGTCCAGAGGAAGATCGCCGATTTCATCCAGAAACAATGTGCCCCCGTGTGCCTTTTCAAACCGGCCGATGTGGCGATGATCCGCGCCGGTAAAGGAGCCTTTCTCATGCCCAAACAGTTCGCTGTAAATCAATTTTTCGGACAGGGCGCTGCAATTCAACGAAATGAAGGGTTTGTCATTACGGAGAGAGTTATTCAAAATTGCCTTCGCGACCACTTCCTTGCCGACGCCGGTTTCACCCAGAATTAAGACCGTGGTGTCGCTCTTGGCAATCTCGCCGATTTGAGACAGCACTTTTTTCAGTTCCTGGCTCTCTCCGATTAATTCCTCAGAAATGACCGATTGGTCATCGGCATTTTGTTTTTCATAATGCGTCCTGATTTCTTCTATTTTCCCGGCAAGCATTTCATTGTGTTTTTGCAGCTTGTCTTTTTCCAGAACCAGCGCAGCAAAAGATGAAAACGAATAGAGAAGATCCAGAAGCGATGCATGAAACGCGTTGCTCAGCAATCGGTTGTCATGATAGAGAACACCCATAATTATTCCGCCCGCAACAATCGGGACACAGATGCTCGATAAAATAATTTTGTCATTAGGCGCTTCGGGATTCTCCTGTATCCTTAAATCCTGCACTTTTCCAATGCCCGCAGCAACAGCCTCCTTCATTAACCGGAGGGAGGCTTTGAATTCCGGAAGATCAATCTGGTCCTGGGTTAAATTTTTTGAGGCCCGCAGTTTGAAGGAATAGGGCGGCTCGGTATTGTCCAGGAGAAAAATACCGCCTCTTTCCGCGCCGGTGATGCGGTTGGCGGTGGAGATGATGAAGCCTATGGCGTCCCGGTTGTTGTCCGTCAGACTCAGTTCCCGACTGATCGCGATGAGTTCCTTTAATTGATTTTCATCGGCGTTTGACGGCTTGATGAGGGATTTGAGATCATCTGGAATCAGATGTTCGTTGAGCGTCAAGAGAACGTTACAGGCTTTCTGAACGAGAGTTAAGGCCTGTTTCTGATTTCCCTGCAAAAGATAAATCCTGGCCAGTTCGAGCCGCGTTTTGGCCAGTTCAATGGCATGTCCGGAGGTTTCCAGGAATTCGACGGAATGCTTCAGGGAGTCAATAATCGCGGCATAGGGCAGGCCTTCTTTTTTCTGGAGGAGGGCTTTGAAGCGGTAAGCGACACCCTTCAGAAAGATATTTTCACCTTTCATCATAGTGTCAACTTCCTGCCGGATCGACATGTCCGGCATGGCAGGAAGCGATCCTTCTTCTATGGCCCAGCAAAGCTCCATCAGGTAGGGCCAGGGTCGGACGGAAATATTCACCTGTTGACTCAATTTGTAAAATTGACCGATATGCCGCAGAGATTGATCGTTATCGCCGTTGAGATAATAGGCATAGGCCAGCGTCAGCTCCCCCTGGATGGTTGTCCAGTCCGGCTGCATTTTCCTGACATCCTCGACGGATGGAACCAGATGCTGGAGTGCGTCATCGATATGTCCGATGTCCAGCATGATTGCACCGATGCAGGTGCCGGAATGGGCAGCAAGGCCGATATCGCCTGTTTCCAGGCAATGCCGGCGGATCGAATCAATCATGCCGATACCCTGCGTCACCTGGCCGATCTGCCCATAGCAGGTGCCGACCGTCATGGTTGCCAGGAGCGGAAACCGTTCGTGCGGGTAATGCGCCACATCGGCCAGAGATTTTTCGTAGTCCAGCACAACATCTTTAAAATGGCCCTGCCAGTAGAGCAGGAAGGTTTTAAAATTGGCGATGGAGCGAATCAGCGTTTCGTCGCCCAGCTCCATGGCCAGCTTCCAGGAGTTTTCAAAGTGGCTCTGCGCGCTTTTGTATTGTGATTGGAGCCATTTGTTTTTTGCGAAGTTCATGTCGATCATAGACTGGTAGCGCTGGCTTTTGATATTTTTCGCTCTCAACATCGCTTCTTCCAGAATGGAGATGACTTTCTTGACGTCGTTTCTTGCGGTATTGAGTTTGGCGTATTCGATGGCGGCATCACAGAAAAGCCCGTCCGCTCCTGCCTGATGGACGCCTGCCAGGTCATCAAGAATTTTCACATAACAGGCCAGCGCCGCTTCGGTCTGAAAATCCGATGAATATTTCTTTGCCGCTTTCATCAACCAGTGGCAGCTCCGGGTGTCATTGAGAATGTTCAGAAGATGCGGAGCAAGCAATTCGGCTTTTTGAGGCGAATCCGGTAAATCTTTAATGAGCAGGGCCGCAATCAGCTGATGATAGCGTTCTTTTTGTTCTGAAGTAAAACAGGCTTGATATTTTTTTATTGTTTTTTCATCGGTAAATGAAAAAGATCCGATCTCTCCCCGCTTCAACAAACCCTTATTGACTGCCTCTTCAAAACGCGACAAAACTTCGGAGGCTTTCAATCCGGTTAATTCCTGTATCCAGTCAATGGAAATATTGCCTGCAAAGAGTGAGGCAATGGCCAGCAAATCGGGGATTTTTTCAGACAGCGGACGGTTTGTTCTGCTTTTGTCAATCATGGTTTTTTTCCTTCTTGTCAAGACCACCGCCCCCTTTAATCTCCCGCGAGCCTAGCTCATCGGCATCAAAGAGATTGCTGCGCTTCCCGGGAGATTTACTGAAAAGCACGCGTCGCAATAACAAAGAGAGCATTATGACACGTCTCCCGGGGGCAGGGGAGTTTTCATGCACAATTGGCCTGAATGATTACAAAAACATCAGGCCATGTCAATTTGAAATTACAAAATATTGGAATTTAGTACTGCATATTGTAATGCGAAGTATGGGCAGTGTGCTGGATATCGTTAAATCATGCTGTTTCTATTGATATATTTCATTTTGTTTTTATGGCACATATTTTGATTTAAGAATAACTGTTTATAAAAGGAGAAACACTGATCTGGAAACCAGATTCTGCCGGACAAAGCTTGCCGTATACAAGGTTCCCAAACCGGCGGAATCCCGGGAAAGCATCCCGAAATCCGCCCGGGTCAGATTCTGCGCAGATTTTGTGAGACAGGGAAACAGGAAAACTGAAAAATAATCCATTGAATAAAGAAATCAACAAGCCTCAAAGGGGAAATAAAATGAAGACACAAAGTATAACACCGGAAAAACTCCGGAAAAAAGTCGTCAGCCGCGCCATCCGCAATATTAAACGGGGAAATGCCGACGATGATTCCCGGCGGGGCATGTTCCGTCCGGAAATCCGGCTGGATTTGCAGAGATCACGGCTGATGACGGAGTCCTACAAGGAAACCGACGGCCAGCCGATGGTGCTCCGGCGGGCGAAAGCTCTGTCCAATATCCTGGGCAAGATGGGCATCTTCATCAGGGATTATGAACGGATCGTCGGGTATCAGACGGCGGACCCCAACGGTATTTATCATCCGATCGAACAAAACTGGAAATCTCCGCAGCGGCTGGCCAACAGTGAAGCCGGCAAAACGCTGCTTGACGATGCCGGAAGAAAAGAACTCGATGAACTTTGCGCCTACTGGAAGGGCAGGGCCATCAGTGATCGCCATCAGGCGGTGATTCCCGAGCATCTGAAAAAATACTGGACGTATGAGGGGACATTCCTCTGGAGTCAGCTCTCCGAGCTGGGTATTCCCAATTACGAGAAGTTGTTCAAACTGGGATTGAACGGGTTGATCCAGGAAATCAAAGAAAAGATAGCTGTGGTGGACCAAGAGATTCCCGGCGATTACGTCGAGCAGAAAACTTTCCTGGAAGCAGCCATCATTTCTCTGGAAGCGGTGATCCATTTTGCGAAACGTTATGCCGTTCTGGCCAGAACGTCCGCCGCCAAAGAGAAAAACGCGGCGCGCAAAAAGATCCTGGAAGAAATTGCCGCGACCTGCGAATGGGTTCCGGCCAATCCCCCCAGAACATTCATTGAAGCGATCCAGTTTTTCTACTTCATTCATCTGGTGCGGTATCTGGAATATTCCACGCTGGGCATCGGCATTCGCATCGACCACATTTTTGGTCCATATTATGAGAAGGATTTGAAGGAAGGCCTGATCAACAAAGAAGAGACACTGGGGATTCTGCAGTTGCTCTGGATCAAGCTCAATGAACTGGGGCTGGTTTATTCTCCCACAGTCAGTTCCGTTTACGGTGGTGTTGCGTCCCTTCAGGCCGTGACTATCGGCGGCACCGATGAAAACGGCAAAGATGTAACAAACGACTTGACGTATCTGACCATGGAAGCCGCTAAAACATTGAAGATTATCGAACCGAGCATCGTCTTGAGGATGCATGAGGGAACACCCGATGAAGTGTATTCAAAGGCGGCCGATGTCATCAAAACCGGCATCGGGTATCCATCTCTTTTTAATGATGAAGCGTTGATTCCACTTTTTGAACGCTGGGGTGTTCCGTCTGAGGAAGCCAAACAATATGCCGTCACAGGCTGCGTATACATCGAGATTCCGGGTAAAAATGTCGTCCGCCGCTCGGTCGGTTATTTTGTTCTACCGAAGTGCTTGTGGTGGGCTCTGCACCAGGGTGTCAATCCGAAAACCGGCGAACAGCACGGCGCGAGGACACCCGATCCGGCAACCTTCAAAAGCTGGAAAGATGTCCTTGAGGCCTATGCCGAACAGGTCAAGTTCTTTACCGGCAAAATTGAAAATCTGGAAAGAATCAATAATGAACTGTTGGCCGAATATGCTCCGCGTCCGTTTTATTCGGCCATTCTGGACGGCTGCATAGAACAGGGAAAGGAATGCCGCAAGTGGGTTTACAACTCCATGCTTCATCATTTTTCGCAGGTGATCGGTGGAAACAATGTGGCCGATTCCGTCACCGCCATTCGCAAAGTTGTTTTTGAGGACAAGAAGGTCACACTGCCGGAGTTGATCAAAATCATGGACAAGAATTGGGAAGGCCATGATGATATTCGGCAGGCCTGTCTTAACGCGCCCAAGTTCGGCAACGATGATGATTACGCGGATTTAATCGCCCGGGATGTACAGGCTAGAGGCGAGGCAGCCATGGAAAGCGTCAAGGACCGGTTTGGCATTTCTCACCGGGGTGACGGCAGCGCCGTATCGGCAACCTATGGTTTAGCCATTGATACGCCGGCAACACCCGATGGCCGAGTAGACGGCGAGCCGTTTTCCGATTCGACGCTGGCGCCTGCGCCGGGGAGAGACAAGAAGGGCCCCACGGCCGTTTTGAAGTCCGTTTCTAAAATCAGTACGGTCGATACGTTTAATCATTTGCTGAATCAGAAGTTTCTTCCCAGGTTTCTGGACGAAGATATGAAACCGGCATTCCTGGGCTACCTGAAAACATGGAAAGAACTGAACATCCCTCATATCCAGTTTAATGTCGTCGATCGCGAAACGCTGCTCGAAGCCAAAGCCCAGCCGGAGAAGTACAGCGATCTGATCGTGAGAGTTGCCGGATTCAGTGCCTATTTTGTCGATTTATCAGCAGGCCTGCAGGATCACATTATTGCCAGAACGGAGCAGAGTTTGACATAAGAGACGATCCGCCGAGAAATTGCGTTACTGTGTTACATTTATGAATTTCAGAAAACGACCCTTTATTCCCTCTCTCTGACCGGGAGAAGGTTAGGGAGAGGATGATTGTGATAAAGAATGCCCGTGCGTATTATTTTCATTCGCCCCCTGCCCATTCCATCAAGGGAGGGGTGATGTAATGTTACGACGAGGTAATCGAATTTGACTGATGATAATAGAGGTCTCATATTTAACATCCAGAAATTCAGCATTCATGACGGTCCGGGCATTCGAACCACGGTATTTATGAAAGGCTGTCCGCTGCAATGTCTCTGGTGTTCCAATCCCGAGTCACAATGTTTTCTTCCCGAACTTCTGATCAGGGACATCAACTGCAAAGGATGCGGATCATGCGTTGACGTTTGTCCGCAGGGGGCGATCAGTATCACGAAAAAAACCGGTCGAATCATCGACAGACAGAAATGCGATCAGTGCCTGCTTTGCGTGCAAAGCTGCCTTTATGGTTCGTTAATTCAATGCGGGCAATACAGGACCGTCAAGGACGTTCTGGAGGAGGTTTTGCAGGATAAAATTTTTTATAAAAATTCCGGCGGCGGCGTAACGCTATCCGGGGGGGAGCCTTTGGCACAAAGCAACTTCGCAGTCAAATTACTTTCTGAATGCAAAAAAGAAGGATTGCACACAGCTCTGGAAACATCGGGTCATGGTTCATGGAAAGAGATGGAGAAGATGCTTGGTTTTGTCGATTTGATTCTTTTTGATATCAAACACCTTGATCCCGGAAAGCATCATAGAACAACCGGCATTAAAAATAATATCCTTCTGGAAAATCTGCAAAAGGCGGCCGCAATAAATAATATCTGGCTCAGAGTTCCGCTGATTGCCGGATTCAATGATTCTACCGACCATATAAAAAAAGTTGCCGCATTAGGGAAAGACGCAGGCGCGCAAAAGATCTCCCTGCTGCCCTATCATGAAGGCGGAAAATCAAAGTGTCAACAATTAGGCACGCCCTATGGCTTCCCTGGGGGCAGGACACCCGATGAAAAGCAGATTAATAAATTAAAGAAAATTATCGAAAAAGCCGGTTTGGCCGTTTCGGTCGGTAATTAACAAAGGAGGCAAATCGGGAAAGGAGCGAATGATAAGTCGTGTTTGTTGATGGGATGCGTATCGCTTTCAGGAAAATGCGTAGCCATGCGCGATATTACAGCCGAAGAATTGGGCGGCATCGGTATCCGGGAGTTGATTCAGAAAATATAGATCGTTTTCATCATAAGAACTATTTTTGAAAAATTATCCAAAAATCAAAATATTTCTTGATCATTGTGGTGGGTTGAATATAAAACCGCGATAATCAAGGGGTGCAAAGAAAATGAGAATTGCAATCGTCGGCATTGGCGGGGTAGGGGGATACTTCGGGGGCAAACTGGCCAGAGCGTATGCCGGGTCCGAAAAACATGAAATCATTTTTATCGCGCGTGGAGAACATCTTAAAGCCATCCAGCAAAACGGCTTGCAGTTATTCACACGTGAAGGCGATTACATCGCCTGGCCGAATATTGCCACGGATAACCCTTCCATAGCCGGAGTGTTTGATCTGGTTTTCTTTTGTGTCAAGAGTTATTCTCTGGAGAGCTCGGCCCGGTCTCTGAAATTCAGCATCAATAAAAATACAGTGGTCATCCCGGTGCAAAACGGTGTGAACAGCGCTGAAAGGCTAAGGTCCGAGCTTCCGGAAGCGAATATTGTAGCAGGCAGCGTCTATATCATCAGCCACATTGAAAAGCCTGGAGTCATCCGTCAGGAGGACGGCGCCTGCAAATTGACGTTTGGCACCGATGATGCTCAAACTGCACAAAAACATTCCTGTATTCTGGATATGTTGACGCAGGCAAAAATTGAAGCAACTCTGACCCATCATATTTCCGAAGCATTGTGGTCAAAATATCTGCTGATGTGCCCGCTGGCATCCCTGACCACAGCTACGGGTAAAACATACGGCGCCATCATCGAAGATTCAGCCCTGCGCCAAAAGGCGCGCAACCTGATGGAGGAGGTAGCAGCGGTTGCCCGTGCGCGCCATATCGATCTTCCGGAAACTATCATTGATAAAACCATGGCCATGGTTACCCGTTTTGGATATGATGGAAAAACGTCGATGCAACTGGACAGAGAAAAAGGTAAACAAACTGAGATAGATACGCTGACCTCATTTCTTTGCCGGGCCGGTCGCGAATCTGGAATTCCAACCCCTCTGCACGACGAAATATTAAGACAATTAGCGGCTTGATGTGAGTGTCTTGTAAAAGTCAATTTGCCCCACTTTTGTCATTCCCGCCTTCGAGACTGTAACACAATATCATCCTTTATCACGTCATGATCTTTTGCTGGCGGAGGTGCCATGAAGTGACGGAGGTGGTTTAAGGATCAGCGTGTCTGTAATAAAAGTAAATTACGGCATGATTAAGAACATCCACCCTCCGGCCCAGGCCGGCAGGGATCATTATTAAACTCTCAAAAAAGAATCATATCTGTTTGACAAAACAACCGGATTTGTTATAGGTATTCTCGCTTTAAGAATTGCGTCTCAAGACGCGCATGACACTGTTTTAAGATAGCTAGAAGGTGAAAAAAATGAAAAATATTTCTATCGGCTTGATTGGTTTTGGCAACATCGGCACAGGAGTTGTTAAATTATTGCAGCAAAACGAAAAGCTCATCGCCCAGAAACTGGGTGTGAGACTGATTTTAAAGAGAATTGCCGATGTTAATATCACATCCCCTCGCGGCGTCAAAATCGCTAAGCATGTTCTGACGACGAACGCCCGGGATGTTCTCAACGATCCGGAAATATCTATTGTTATCGAACTGATGGGCGGTTATGAACCGGCGCGCACCTTTGTGTTGGAAGCCATCAAAAACGGCAAGCATGTGGTCTCCGCCAACAAGGCCATGCTGGCAACTTACGGCAATGAAATATTCCCGGCCGCGCAGAAAAAAGGAGTGGACATCGGCTTTGAAGCCAGCGTCGGCGGGACCATCCCGATCATTAAGACGCTGAAAGAATCCCTGGTCGCCAACAAGATTAATTCGATTGTCGGAATTATGAATGGAACCTGCAACTTCATTTTAACCAAGATGACCGATGAGGGTAAACCATTCGATGTTGTATTGAAAGAAGCCCAGCAGCTTGGTTTTGCCGAAGCAGATCCGACTTTTGATATTGAAGGTATCGATACTTCGCACAAAATGGCAATCGTTCTTTCTCTCGCTTATGGAAAGAAAGTCAATCTTAAGGACATCTATCTGGAAGGCATTACAAAAATCAGCGGAGAAGATATCGCTTTTGCCAAAGAACTGGGATACCGGATTAAGTTGCTGGCAATTGGTATGCTGAAAGGTGATGCTGTAGAAGCAAGAATCCACCCGACCATGATCTCTTCCGGGCATCTGCTGGCGAATGTTAACCGAAACTACAATGCCTTTCATCTGGTGGGAGACGCTTCCGGGCCAGTCTTCCTTTTCGGCCAGGGTGCGGGCATGATGCCCACCGCCAGTGCGGTGTTCAGCGATATTATCGACAGCGCGCGCAATGTGATCAAAGGCATCTCCGGCCGGGTGCCGCTCCGATCGATCAATGAAACAGGCATGAAGGATATTAAATTGATCCCGATGGATGATATCGAAACCAAGTATTACTTCCGCTTCTCCGTACTGGATCGCCCTGGTGTTTTATCAAAAATATCCGGCATTCTCGGAGAGAATGACATCAGTCTGGCGACGGTTATCCAGAAAGCCCGGGAAGAAGCGGGGCCCGTTCCGATCGTCATGACAACCTATAAAGCAAAAGAAAAAAATGTCCGCCGCGCGCTGAAAAAAATAGACAAGCTCGATGTTGTCAAAGACAAAACCATTTTAATCCGCATTGAGGATGAGCTGTAAGTTACATAAAAGGAAAACCTATGAAATATGTAGTATTACTGGGCGACGGCATGGCGGATTATCCGAGCCAGAAACTGGGCGGCAAGACTCCTCTTGAGTGCGCCCTGACTCCGTTTCTTGATCAGATTGCTGCAGAAGGCACTCTGGGGCTGGTTGATACCATCCCCAAAGGATTTACCCCGGGATCGGATGTGGCCAACCTCAGTGTATTGGGATATAATCCGGAAGAGACTTATACGGGCCGCGGGCCGCTGGAAGCAGCCAGCATGGGCATTAACCTGGGCCCCAATGACATCGCTTACCGATGCAATATGGTATCTATCGGTGAAAAAGACAGTGATCAGGCTTTCATGGACGACTTTACCGCCGGGCATATTTCGTCGGCTGAAGCTAAAGAAATTATCATGGATATCAACAAAAGGCTCAACTCATCTCAGTATCGATTTTATCCGGGTGTGGGCTATCGTCATTTGCTGGTTTGGCACAATGCCGCCGGATCTCCGCAAACGACACCGCCCCATGACATTCCCGGGCAGACCATCGCCCAATATCTTCCCCATGGAGAATGCTCCGATGAAATCAACGACCTGATGAGCAGGGCGGCAGAGGTTTTAAAGGATCATCCGGTTAATGCGCAACGTCTGTCCATCGGGAAGAAGCCGGCTAATTCCATCTGGCTCTGGGGGCAGGGGAGAAAACCGCAAATTGTTCCACTAACCCAGAAATACGATTTCAAAGGCGGAATGATTTCGGCCGTTGATCTCCTGAATGGCCTGGGGGTCAATGCCGGCTTGAAACCATTACACGTTGAAGGAGCGACAGGCTACATCGATACCAACTATGAAGGCAAAGCCAATATGGCTCTGGACGCGCTGAAGTTCATGGATTTTGTCTTTCTCCATCTGGAAGCACCGGACGAAATGGGTCATGAAGGCAATGCCCAGGGCAAAATACAAGCCATCGAATTTTTCGATGAAAAAATTGTCGGGCCGATACTGAACAATATTGGGAAACTGGGCGAATACCGTATCCTGGTTTTAAGCGATCATCCGACCCCGCTGGATTTGAAAACCCATGTCGGCGATCCCAGCCCTTTTGCCGTCCTATCGTCGCGCAATGAAGAAAACCGCGCTACAGGCAGTCAGTTTACTGAAGCCGCCGCCCGGGAAAGCGGCATCTTAGTGTCTCCCGGCTACCAGCTGATGGAAAAATTTATTCGGGATTGGAGCACAGCCATTGGTCAGTAATTTCACAAAAGTCCGTGTGATTTATGCCGATACGGATGCCATGGGAATCGTTTATCACACCAATTATATTCGCTGGTTTGAATTAGGCCGTAACGAAATCATGCGGCAGCTGGGTGTAGCCTATTCGGAATTGGAAAAACTGGGGCTTAATCTTCCTTTGACTAAAGTATCCTGTCATTATCTTGCACCGGCAAAATATGATGATCTGGTGACCATTGAAACAAGGTTTGATTATATCAAAAGAGCAAGCATCAAATTTAACTCCAGGATATGGGACGAAAATCAGGAAAAGATTCTCGTGGAAGGTTATACCATTCATGCCTGTACCAATCATGAAGGCAAAATACGCCGGATCCCTCAATTGCTTCTGGCATTAACCGACAAATATAATATCAATAAAGGGGAATAATATGTCCGCAAAGTTAACCAAAAAAGAACTGAAAAGTCATGATGCGTTTCAAACCACGTTCGAAAGAGTAGGCGATTATGTTTTGGAGAACAAAACCCGTGTGACGGTGGTGGGCATAGCATTGATTTGTGCTGTCGCGATTGCCATGGGGATTTATTTTTACTGGAGCTATTATTCAGGATCCGCTTTAAAATTATATGCCAAAACTCAGCAAAATATACTTACGAGCGGCGACAATAAAGAAACCATCGACGAAAATATCAAAATATTCAAAGAACTGATTGATAAATATCCTTATAGCTGGAGTGGACGGATTGCTTATTATCATTTAGGAAATATTTATTACAACAATGGCGAGATCGAAAAAGCAATCAGTTCTTATGAAAAATTTATTTCAAAGACCAGAACCGACAAAACAGGGATTAAATTTCTAGCCGTCACATCTTTGGGATACGCCTCAGAAGCCAAAAAAGATTATAAGAGCGCCCTGAAATATTTTGAGGAAGCTCAAAACGTGTATAATGTTGGATTTGAAATGATCGGGTTTCGCAATATCGCGCGAGCGTATGAAGAATTAAACAACAAAGAAAAAGCTCTGGAATATTATAAAAAAGCACTGGAAAAAACAACTGATCCGGCTGCATCGATTTTTATAAAGCGAAAAATATCCACGCTGAATTGATTTTTTCTGCAGTATCTTTAATAATACTGTGGTGTTAAAAAAATGAGCGCCGCGAAAGCGACTGCAAATACACGGAGGCACAAGCATTTGAAAAAAGTATTAATGTCAGGAAACGAAGCCATCGCCCGCGGTGTCTATGAAGCAGGAGTGAGGTTTGCGGCAGCTTATCCCGGCACACCCAGTACCGAAATCATGGAAGAGTATTCAAAGTACGATGGCGTTTACGCCGAATGGGCGCCCAATGAAAAAGTTGCCGTGGAAGTAGCTATTGGCGCTGCACTCGGCGGAGCAAAAGCGCTGGCTGTGATGAAGCACGTCGGCGTGAATGTTGCGGCCGATCCGATTTTTACCGTCAGTTATACCGGCACCGAGGGAGCTTTGGTCATCGTCAGTGCCGATGACCCCTCCATGCACAGTTCGCAAAACGAGCAGGACAACCGCAATTATGCAAAATTTGCAAAAATTCCCATGCTCGAACCGTCTGACCCGCAGGAAGCTAAAGACTACATGGCGCTTGCGTTTCAAATCAGTGAACAATTTGATACGCCGGTCTTTTTTCGAACGACCACAAGAGTCTCTCATTCCAAATCCGTGGTCACCCTCAATGATCCGGTCATGCCGAAAGACAAGACAAAACTTACGCGCAATACGGAAAAATATGTCATGGTCCCGATTAACGCCCGCACAAGACGTATGGAAGTGGAAAAGCGCCAGCTGGCATTAAGAGAATTTGCCGAGACTTTTCCCGAAAACAAAATGGAAATCAATGATCCGGAAGTCGGCATCATTACCGCCGGCATGCCTTATAACTATGCCAAAGACGTATTTCCAAATTTCTCCTATCTGAAACTGGGTATGGTTTATCCGCTGCCTGTAAAAATGATCCATGATTTTGCCGCCAGGGTGAAAAAACTCTACGTAATCGAAGAACTTGATCCTTACCTGGAAGAACAAATCAAGGCGATGGGAATCAAAGTGATTGGCAAGGACATTTTTCCCTATACCAATGAATTTGATCCCGGTATTGTCAGAAACGCCATTAATTCAAATTTGCATGGTGCTGTTTCTCCCTATAAAGAAAGTCTGGCCCATCGTCCGCCAAATCTTTGCCCCGGCTGTCCACATAGGGCTCTTTTTTTTGCACTTAAAAAATCAAAAGCTTATGTCCACGGCGATATAGGCTGCTATACGCTGTCCTATTTAAAACCTCTGGAAGGATTGCATTCCTGTATCTGCATGGGTGCAAGTATCGGCATGGCCCACGGCATGAGCAAAGCGTTGAAAGAACAAGGGAAGGGCAAGGTCGTGGGCGTAATTGGTGATTCCACATTCCTGCACTCAGGGATTACGCCACTTTTAAATATGGCCTACAACCAGAGCGATGCTTTAATCATTATTTTAGATAACAGTACAACAGCTATGACCGGCATGCAGGAACACCCGGGCACCGGCTATACTTTAATGGGAAAAGAAGCAAAAAAAGTTAATCTAACTGTTTTAGTTTCTGCTCTAGGTATTGATAATGTAAGAGTTATCAATCCAAATAACATAGAAGAAACTCAAATCGCGATTAAGGAAGAACTGGCCAGGAGCGGCCCATCCGTTATAATTTCTCAGAGTCCCTGTATCCTTTTTAAACGGGCAAATCGGAAGCCCGTTCCGCCGGCGAAAATTGATGCGGACAAATGCGAAGGTTGTAAATTATGCCTGAACTTAAATTGTCCGTCGATTTCCTGGAAAGAAGGCATCACGAAAGAAGGCTCGAAGCGTAAAGGTGTCACGTTTGTTGATGAAACGTTTTGTGTTGGTTGTGGTTTGTGCGCTCAGGTCTGTAAATTTGACGCAATTAGTTACGGTAAAGGGAAACATCAATGATGGATTCAAGTGTACATAGTATTTTATTCGCCGGTGTTGGCGGTCAGGGCATTTTAAGGGCCAGCGATATCATGTGCGAGGTCATGATGGAAGCTGGTTTTGATGTCAAAAAGAGCGAAGTCCACGGCATGGCACAACGGGGCGGCTGCGTGAACAGCGACGTACGTTACGGCGCGAAAGTCTACTCGCCATTAGCCGCAGCCGGAAGCGGCGAAATACTCGTTTCTTTTGAGAAAATGGAATCGTTGCGTTATCTTAAATTCTTAAACAAGGACGCATCAATTATTCTCAATACGGAAGAAATCTATCCGCCATCGGTAAACATGGGTGAAGCATCCTATCCAACCGATGTAATTGGATTTTTAAGAATGCATTATCCTAAGGTAATCGCATTTAATGCTGCCGAATTAGCTCAAAAGGCCGGCAACATTAAAGCAGCTAATGTTGTCTTGCTGGGCGCCGTATCCAATTTAATGAAAGTCGATAAACCCATCTGGGAAAGCGTGATTAAAAGATCCTTCCCGCAAAAATTAATAAAATTGAATTTGGATGCTTTTCAAATGGGAGTTTCTGCTTAAATTACCGTGAAGACTTTAACAAAGGGAAGCTGAAAACACTATGGCTGAAGATTATTACCAGGTTCTGGGTGTCGATAAAAAAGCAACGGCGGATGAGATAAAAAAAGCATATCGTAAACTTGCCGTAAAATGGCATCCCGATAAAAATCCCAATAATAAATCTGCATCAGAAGAAAAATTCAAGAAAATCAGTGAAGCATACGCCGTTTTGAGCGATGCAAAAAAGCGGGAAGAATATGACCAGTTTGGTTCAGCTGATCAATATCGTCAGCAGTATTCGCAGGAAGATATTTTCCGTGATTTTGATCTGGATGAAATATTGCGGGGCTTTGGATTCGGCGGCGGAAGAGGGGGAGGCAGAACAACTTTTCGCACCGGCGGCAGAAGAGGCGGTGCATACCAGGAATCTGAGGATCCTTTCTCCAACCTATTCGGCGGCGGCGGCCACCAATATGCCAATATGCCGCAAAAAGGCCAGGATGCAGAATATAATTTATCAATATCATTGGAAGAATCTGTACTCGGCGCTGATAAAAAGATATCCCTGCAGTTGGAAAATCGCATTGAAGATATCAATGTAAAGATACCTTCTGGCATAAGCTCCGGAAAGAAACTGCGATTGCCCGGAAAAGGACTGGCAGGCTTTAACGGCGGGCCAAATGGTGATTTGTACTTAAATATTAACGTAATGCCGCATCCAATCTTCTCACGCGACGGCAATGATCTGTATATCGAAAAGACGATCAAGTTCACACAAGCGGTTTTGGGAACAACGATTGACGTTCCCACTTTGGACGGTACATCAAAAAGATTAAAGATTGCTCCCGGTACGCAAAACAACACCAAGATCCGGATGAAGGGATTCGGAGTTCCTGGACTTAAAGGCGCAGCCAAAGGCGATCAATATATAAAAATTAATATCGAAGTCCCTAAAAAGCTCACAGACAAACAGATGAAAATAATGGAGCAACTGGCAGCGGATGGAATATAGACTTTAGGATTAAGGACCAAGGAAACAAGTTATACTTCCGCCGGCATGTTTCTAATAATTCAGAAGATATGCCGGTTTTTTCTTTTGTTTTTACCCCAACATTCAATACAGACAAGTTATATTATACGTCTTATAAGATATGTTATGTAAACATAATGCTATTGACTGTTCCATAACTGTCATTTTATGACGTTGCAATCTAAATAAAGTTCTCTATCCAATCTCAACATCCCCTATGGCCCCCATTTTATTTCCCGCAATGATCACGATGCCTAGAATACCGGGGATTTCTATTCCATAGTTTAGTGCCGTTTTTATCTCACTTTTATTTTTAACCCTATTGCCTATGGCAGAGGCGGCAGCATCGGCCAGGGTTGCTGATTTTGAAATAACACAAACAGCATCGGCAACTCCGAAGTTTAAAGATGGTCCAACAGTCGCTGATGATGTGCAAATTCCTAATGGTGTTTCTTGTGGTTTTACAATGATTTTTACTTTATAACTTAAAGGAGATTCTCCGGCAAATACGGCAACGATTAGCGTTTTATTTGACCTTAGAAAGATGTCCCCGCCGTTTTCTATAATCAGATTTTCAGTTGAATTGATAAGATCGTAACCGACAAATTCCGAAACAGCACCGGCCACAGAAGCCATAGGCCCTACCTTGCATATTTTTGCTTTACTGATCATGTCCCGAACAATGGACGGTGCTAAATCATCATCCGGGAGCGGCAGAAGTGATGTACGGAATTCAGGGTGGTTTTTTATATAAGATTCTAAGGAATGACGATGTTTAATTATGGATATCAGAGCTGTATCGGCCAGGTTCGAATCACTACTTATAAACAGATCGCTTTCAGCTATTTTTACATTATATGAAATTAAATTATCTTTATTAATTAATGATCTATATATTCTTTCCTCATATTTCATATTATAATTATTTCGAAGTTGATAACTTCATGCTGTTGATATTTAATACTGTGGATAAACTCCAAAAGATAACACCTTCAAGTCAATCTGAGCATATCGCTTCTTCTTTACCTAAAAGCCTATGGTCTATCAACCTACAGCCTTTTTTAGCAATAAATCGTGCTGCCCTCCCCTAAAATTCCATCCGCTTCCTGCTGCAGTCTATCGCAGATATCAAGTTTTGTTCCATCGCCAAGGCGAACAATAGTCTCACTTTTTTCATTAAGGATATGTATGTAACCTTCGTATTTACCGTTGAATTTTTTGATTGTATCATAAAGAGATTTGATTTTTTCCGGAGAGACTCTGTCTGTATTGATCATAAAACGAACTTGTTTATAAGGATTTTCAAGGGCTTTGGCCAGAGGAACCACATCCAGAGCAATAATTTTAAGAGATTCATCGCCGACATCAATACTCCCCTGAATGACAACAGGCTCGTCCGCATGGAGCAATTCGTAATATTTTTTATACACATCTGCCCAAAAAATGATACTGACTGATCCCTGTAAATCTTCCAGGATGACATTGCACATCACATCCTTTTTCCTGGTTAATCTTTCGGTCAGCGCACTGATGACTCCGGCGATGGTAATGTTGTCCTTGTCTCTTTTGGTGTTCAATGTAGAAGAATTAACATTGGCGACTAATTTTAGTTTTTCTGCAAAACCATGTAAAGGATGGCCGGTAATGTAAAAACCAAGAGTGTCTTTCTCTATGGAGAGAAGTTCTTTGCGATCCCATTCGGGGAGATTGGGAATTTGAAAGGATGTTCCACCATTTGCCTTGGACGGTTCCGCTGCGTCTAAATGATCGAAGATACTTGCCTGATTGCTTAGTAATTCCTTTTGTTTACGCTGTGCTTCTTCCATGGCCTGATCCAGACACGCCATCAATTGGCAACGGGTATACCCCAGCGTATCAAAAGAACCGCACTTGATCAGGCTTTCAATAACGCGTCTATTGACTTTACGTAAATCGACGCGGCTTAAGAAATCCATAAAGGACGTAAAATTTACTTCCTGGCGCATGGCAATGATTGATTCTATCGCTGCTTCTCCGACATTTTTCACAGCAGCCAGACCAAAACGTATATTCTCACCCGATACGGTGAAATCTTTTTGAGATTCATTAATGTCCGGCGGCAGAATATTGATGCCCATTTCCTTACAATTGGACATATGCTTGATAATTTTATCTCTGTTATCTTTTTCACTGGTCAGAAGCGCCGCCATGAAAGCAACCGGATAATGTGCCTTGAGATAGGCTGTTTGATAGGTAATGATTGCGTAAGCGGCGCTATGTGATTTATTGAATCCATATTCGGCAAAAGTTTCCATCTGGTCCCAGATGATTTTTGCCTTGTGCTCATTAATTTTTTGTGTTTTTGCCCCTTCGAGGAATTTTGGTTTCTCCTTTTCCATTGCCGAAACTTGCTTTTTGCCCATCACCTTGCGCAGCGTATCGGCCTGGGACATCGTGTAACCGCCGATAACATTGGCAATCTGCATGACCTGCTCCTGATACAGGATAATTCCGTAAGTTTCTTTCAGAATCGGCTCCAGTTGAGGCAGTTCATAGGTGATTTGTTGTTTTCCATGCTTACGGGCAATGAAATCGGGAATCATTTTCATCGGACCGGGCCGGTAGGCGGCGATTAAGGCTATGACATCTTCAATATGATCTGGTTTGAAATTGACCAGAAGATCCTTCATGCCGGAGCTTTCCAATTGAAAAACGCCGTCAGTTTCACCCTTCATCAACAGTTTGTATGTTTCCTGATCATCAAGAGGCAAACTATTGATATCAATATCAATGTGATGTGATTCCTTGATAAAATTCAAAGCATTTTTAATCACGGTCAGGGTTTTCAAACCCAGAAAATCAAACTTGGTCAGTCCGACTGCTTCAATATCCTTCATGGAATACTGAGAAACGATGTCGTCTTTCGGGGCGAACAGCGGTACTCTTTCAACAAGCGGCACATCCGAAATCACAACACCGGCCGCATGAACGGATGAATGGCGATTGAGACCTTCTAAAATCAGTGACAACAATAACAGTTTGTCAATTTGCGGATTTTTTCTGCGCTCCTCGGCAAATCGGGGTTCCATTTTGAAAGCTTCCTCAAGTGTGATATTCAAAACATTGGGAACAAGTTTGGCGATACGATCCGCATCACCGTAAGGAATATTAAGGGCTCGCCCCACGTCCCGAATGACACCTTTGGCCATCATCTTTCCAAATGTACAGATTTGCGTTACTTTATCCTTGCCGTATTTTTCCGTAACGTATTTAATAATTTCGCCGCGTCGTTCCTGACAGAAATCAATATCAATATCCGGCATGCTGATCCGGTCCGGATTCAAAAACCGCTCAAAAAACAATCCGTAACGCAGGGGATCGATATCCGTGATGCGAATAGCATAGGCGACAAGCGAACCGGCCGCCGAACCTCGTCCCGGCCCGACAGGGACATCATTGTGCTTGGCGTGCTTGATAAAATCCGAAACGATCAAAAAGTAACCGGCAAATCCCATTTTTTTTATGATTTCCAGTTCCGTGCGGAGACGCTTGGTATATTTTTCCCTGACGGCAGCCTCATCTTCTTTCTGGTACTTCATGATGGCGGGCATGAGCTTGTCCAGCCCTTCCACCGCTTTGCGGTCCAAATAATCATCAAGAGACTCTTCGGGATTCTTAACTTCGAATTTCGGCAGATAGAACTTGCCGAACTCAAAAGTCAGATTGCACCGCTCCGCAATGCTCACCGTGTTGTCCAGCGCCTCCGGTGTCTCGGCAAAAAGAGTCTGCATTTCCTCCGGAGATTTTACGTAAAACTGATCTGATGTCATCGACATCCGGTCGTTGTCTTCGATGGTCTTTCCGGTCTGGATGCACAAAAGGATATTGTGTGCCTCGGCATGATCGGCATTCAAATAATGGCAGTCATTCGTGGCAACGAGTGGAATAGAGAGTTCTTTGCTGAGTTCAATCAACCCCTGATTGGCGATTTTCTGTTCAGGGATCCCATTTTCCATAATTTCCAGATAAAAATTGTCTTCACCGAAGATATCCCGATATTCCCGAGCGGACTTTCTGGCTTCGTCCATATTGCCCCGGACGATATGGGAGGCTATTTCGCCGTGCAGGCAGGCGCTCGATGCAATCAAGCCCTCGGAGCATGATTTGAGCAATTCTTTATCCACGCGCGGGCGATAATAAAATCCATCGATATGAGCTGAAGAAGTCAGCTTCATGAGATTTTTATATCCCTGCATATTTTTGACGAGAACAACCAGATGACGTGTGGCTTCGCCGATGGAGGATGTCGTCTTATCGAAGCGGCTCCGGGGCGCAACGTAAAGTTCACAGCCGATAATCGGTTTGATGCCGTTGGCATAGGCCTGCTTATAAAAATCAATCGCCCCGAACATGTTGCCGTGATCCGTGATGGCGATCGCCGGCATCGCATATTCCTTTGCCTTTTTAAAGAGATCATCCAGCCGGATCATGCCGTCGAGAAGACTGTACTGTGTATGAACATGCAGATGAACAAAATTTGAATGCTTCATTTTTTAGCTAATCAATCCAGTAATTGGGGGCTTCTTTGGTAATGATGACATCATGGACATGGCTTTCCCTCAATCCGGCGGATGTAATGCGGACAAAACGGGATTTTTCAATCAGCTCCGGAATGGTCTTGCATCCGACATAGCCCATACCCGCCTTCATCCCGCCGATGAGTTGGGTAATACTGGCTGATAATGATCCACGGAAAGGCACCCTGCCCTCAATGCCTTCCGGAACAGTCTTTAAAGCGCCTTCCATATCGTCCTGGTAATAACGATCGCGGCTGCCCATTTTCATGGCTTCGAGCGAACCCATACCCCTGTATACTTTATAGCTGCGCCCCTGGAATAGAATGGTTTCACCGGGGCTTTCCTCTGTACCGGCAAATAAACCGCCGATCATTATGGCATGCGCACCGCAACCCAGGGCTTTGACGATATCGCCCGAATACTTGATTCCACCGTCGGCGATCACCGGTATGCCGTGCCTGGAGGCAACCTTAAAGGCATCACGAATAGCGGACATTTGTGCCACACCCACACCGGCTACAATCCGGGTGGTACAGATGGAACCTGGCCCTACTCCGACCTTGACCGCGTCAACGCCCGCTTCGATGAGCGCCTGGGCCCCTTCTGCGGTAGCTACATTCCCCGCGATCAACTCACATTTGGGGAAATTAATCTTCGTGGCCTTAATGGCGTCCAGCACACCTTTGGAATGACCGTGAGACGTATCGATGACGATCACGTCAGCTCCGGCCGAAAGCAGCGCATCAATGCGGGCTTCGCGATCAATAATACCAACCGCCGCGCCAACCCGCAGGCGGCCTAATGAATCCTTGCAGGCGTTGGGATAGCGTCTTATTTTCTCAATGTCCTTGATCGTAATTAATCCCTTGAGCCGAAAGTCGTCATCTACAACCAGCAGCTTTTCGATACGGTGCCTGTGGAGGAGTTTTTTTGACTCGTCCAGGGTAATATTTGCTTTAACGGTGACCAGTTTATCTTTGGTCATCACATTGGCCACCGGCTGTTCCAGATTTTCTTCAAAGCGCAAATCACGGTTTGTCAGAATTCCGACGAGTTTTTCATCTTTGACAACCGGCACACCGGAAATGGAATATTGGTGCATCAGGGCCAGCGCATCACTTACTTTGCGTTCCGGCTCGATGGTGATCGGATCGACGACCATGCCGCTTTCCGATTTCTTGACCCGGTCGACCTCAATGGCCTGGCGGTCGATGCTCATGTTGCGGTGAATAATCCCGATGCCGCCTTCCTGCGCCATGCAAATAGCGGTGCGCGATTCCGTGACGGTATCCATCGCTGCGGATACAATCGGAATGTTCAGGGAAATATTTTTTGTAAGCAGCGTAGCGGTATCCACATCGCGCGGCAAAACATCGGAGGCCGCGGGAACTAAAAGCAGATCATCAAAAGTTAAAGACTCTTTCACGACATCGTCTAGCATGATACCCTCCATCTCGATAAATGAACTAATTGTTATTAATAAAATATCTTTGGTTGTTTAAAGCAATGTAAAATTGTTCGCCCGCCTCGTCTGTCTCAACAAATTCTGCGAGCTGGTAATAGCTTTTTCTCGTGAAGCGTGCGGCAAATCTTCCATTTTTAACCCGACAATACATGACGTTGTCTCGGCCGACGGACAATGACTTCAGATCGAGCTTTTCCAGAGAATCGTCACTGAGCATAATTTCCATTGTCTCGTTGCCGTTAGTCCCTGCCTTTGTCCCGTAAACAGCCGTTACAACAAAAGCGGTATCTTCCACATCCAGATAATAGATTTCTTCGTTGAGTTCGATCAAATATTTTCCACAATCGTCTATTTTCAGGTGCTCAAAAAAGACACTCAAAATGTCTTTACGGAACATGTGTGCGCCGCGGTAATACCAGATACCGTCTTTATCTATTTTTATATCGCTTCCCATCATGATTTAAAATGTTTTCCTGCTGTCGAGCAATATTGTAACCGGTCCGTTATTGGTCAATTCGATTTGCATCATTTCCTGAAACTTGCCGGTCGCTAATTTCTTTACCTTCGGAATTGCCTGAGAAACGAAATATTCATAGAGACCGTTTGCTTTAACCGGATCTTCCGCCCTGACAAATGATGGTCTGCGTCCCTTGATGCAATCGCCGAGTAAAGTAAATTGTGAAACCACGAGCATTTCGCCTCCAATTTCGATAAGAGAACGGTTCATTTTTCCGTTGTCATCTTCGAAAACGCGCAAATTGATTGTTTTTTCCAGAATATAATCAGCGTCTTTTTCTAAATCCCCTCTCTCCACACCGAGCAAAACCAATACCCCTTGTTCAATGGAAGAAAGTAACTGAGAATTTATTCTGACACAAGCCTGGTCAACTCTCTGAATAACTGCTCGCATGAGGAATCCCGTTTAAAAGTTTGGGCATGTTAGCAACAATTGTCTGAGTCTTCAAGCTCTTTCTGGAAATAAATATAACTTCGGATAATCATAGACTTACAAACTTGGCACATCCCGCCTCCAACCGGATATTCGGCAGTTAAAAGATCGCATTGCTGAAAGGTTCCGGCTGGCTGATTGAAATGCTTATACATTTTGTATTCCACCCACTTGTGTGCTAAGAGGCCCCTCTATGAGCAAAAACATCCTGTTAATCAATCCCTGGATTTATGATTTTGCGGCTTACGATTTCTGGCTGAAACCCCTGGGCCTTTTATACCTGGGCAGTCTCTTACGCACCAACAGCCATCGGATATCCTATATTGATTGCCTGGACCCCTATTCTCCAATCATGGCTCAAAAAGGCGCAAAATTTCCCAAACGTCATGCCTATGGTCATGGCGGATTTTTCCGTCAGGTCATTGACAAGCCGGATTGCCTCCAGAGTATGCGGCGAAATTACTGCCGTTACGGTATTGATCCCCAGGTCTTTCGCCTGGAACTCGAACGTCATCTTGATGCAGATATCGTTCTGGTTACATCCATGATGACGTATTGGTATCCTGGTGTTTTTGATGCCATAAAAATCATCAGGGAAGTTTTGCCGCATATCCCCGTTATACTGGGCGGCAAATATGCTTCACTCTGCTTCGATCATGCCGTGGCGCAATCCGGCGCCGACTATGTAATTCGCGGTCGTGGTGAAAAGCAGATTTTAGAACTCATCCAGAATCTGTTTGGTGAAAAAATACTTTTTGAACCGGATGAAGAAAATCTGGATGATCTCCCCTACCCGGCGTTTGATTTGCTTCGCAAAATCGATCAAATTCCTATCTTAACATCTCTGGGCTGTCCCTATCGGTGCAGCTATTGTTCATCCCATATTTTTTACAGGAAATTCCTGAGACGGGATCCTTATAAAGTCGTCGATGAAATCCAGCACTGGCAAAAGAACTTCGGTGTAACTGACTTCAGTTTTTACGATGATGCCCTTCTGGTCGATTCTAAAAAGATGATCATTCCCCTGCTGCATGAAATACAAAAGCGGAAGTTGTCCTGCCGCTTCCACTGCCCCAACGGTTTGCATTTAAGGGAAATCGATGCAGAACTGAGTGAACTCCTCTATGCCTCCGGTTTCAAAACGATCCGTTTTGGTTTTGAAACCGCTGACTTTCAGCTGCAAAAAAAAACGGGGGGAAAAGTGCAAAATGAAGAACTGCGCAAAGCTGTTCTTCATCTTAAAAATGCAGGATACCCAACAGAAGACATCGGCGTTTATCTTTTGTGCGGAATACCGGGTCAAAAAGAAGCTGATGTAACCGAGAGCATTGACTTTGTTTTGCAGTGCGGCGCCAAGCCGGTTCTTGCCGAATATTCGCCAATCCCCGGCACAAAAATGTGGTCCGATGCAATGATGGCTTCGCCATTTGACATTCAGCATGAACCTCTATATCATAACAATACTTTTTTATGCTGCCGTAATGATGATTTCAGTTACGAAGCCTACAGCAAGGCCAAAGCCAGACTCAAGGGGCTGCCAAAGGAAACAACGGGTGTTGCGCGATGAAGATTTTGATCCTGATTAAAAACATTATAGTTCTTATATTGTCGCTGTTCTTTTTACTATTTGGCATCAATATCCTGATGAATTCATTTAAAATGATTAACCCATTGGAGTTCGTCATGACGCTCTTCTCCGCCTCTTTTATCATTCTCTTCTGCATCGTCGGCATCCTTTATTCTTTTTTTCGATTTTTCCCCAAAAAAACGAATGGTGAGGCAGATCATGTTGACACGAAATAAATTGCCCTTGCTAATGGCCGGATTGATTTTTTTTCTCTGGATGCTTCCGGCGCATGCTGTTGACCTGGAAAAGAAAGTCATCAAAACCCGTCTCGATAATGGGCTGGTGGTTTTAATGCTGGAGCGTCCGTTCAGCCCGACAGTATCTTTCTACATCCGTCATCGCGTCGGAGCCGTCGATGAAGTAAAAGGGCAAACCGGTGCGGCGCATGTTCTGGAACATATGTTGTTTAAAGGGACGACTACCATCGGCACTAAAAATTATCCGGCGGAAAAAAAGGTGCTTGAGCAAATTGAAAAAATCGGACAGGCGCTGGATGATGAAAGAATAAAAAAAGAAAAGGCCGATCAGAAGCTTATTGAACGGCTTTCCGCAAAGCTGAAACAATTGCAGACCGAACATCGCCGCTACTACATTCCCAATGAAATAGACCGACTCTATACGGAGAACGGCGGATTAAACATGAACGCATCCACCGGCCAGGATGTCACAACATACTTCATAAGTCTTCCTGCCAATAAAATTGAACTCTGGGCGCGCATCGAAGCTGATCGACTGCTTCATCCTGTCTTTCGCGAGTTCTATACGGAACGTGATGTTATTCTGGAAGAAAGACGGCAGAGAGTGGAGTCCGACCCGAATGGCAAACTTTATGAAGCCTTTATGAGCCAGGCTTACAGGGTCCATCCTTATGGCCTGCCCATTATCGGGATGCCTCAGGATGTAAGCAACATGAACCAGGCGGCTGTTCGGCATATGCATCAAAAATATCTGACGCCACAGAATATCGTCATTGCCGTCGTGGGGGATATTAATCCCGAAAAGACTCTGAAATTGATCAATCAGTATTTCGGACGAATCCCTAAAGGAAAATCCCAGCCTGCCGTTATTCCCGCCGAGCCCATACAGGCCGGGGAACGAAAAGTTGAAGTTTTTTTTGATGCCAGTCCGTCAATGATGATTGGATTTCACAAACCAACCGCACCCGCCGCTGAAGATTATGTTTTTGACGTACTGGAAACCATTCTGAGCAAAGGCCGAACCAGCCGGCTTTATTCCAATGTGGTGCTGGAGAGGAAAATCGCTGACAGCATCAGCGTTCACAACGGCATGCCCGCCACCCGGTATCCCAATCTGTTTACGATTTCTGCAAGCCCACGTTATCCGCACACAAATGATGAACTGCAAGCGGCCATTTTTGATGTACTAGAAAGCATCAAAAATCATCCTGTCCCTGATGAAGAATTGGCCAAGGCAAAAAAACAATTGAAAATGGACTATATTAAAAGCCTGGATTCCAATGCGGAACTGGCTTCCATTCTTTCCTACTATGAATTACTGCTGGGAGATTATCGCTACTTTTCCAATTATGTGTCCCAAATCGACAAAGTAACGGCCCTTGATATTCAGCAGGTGGCGGCAAAGTATCTGGTAGCCGAAAACCGCACTATTGCGGTTCTAAACAAAAAGACGAATGATGAGACGGGTGCGGGTAAAAAATGAAAAATAAGCTTTACAGCCGGTTGATATTCGGCGTGTTGATAATCCTTTGCACGACGATCCCATCAGGGTCCGTCGCGGCCGAGAAACTGGTGCCGCCGGACAAGCTGAATTATCCCCGGCTGGAATTTCGACTTCAACAGGCACAACGAGTTCTACTGAAAAACGGCATGGTCATGTTTTATCTGCGGGATAACGAATTGCCTCTGGTTTCATTGTCCGCTCTGGTGCGCACCGGAGCGTTTTATGACCCATCCGGCAAAGAGGGTTTGGCGGAACTGACAGCCTCTGTGATGAGGACTGGAGGCACATCGAAATTGAGCAGTGCTGAACTCGACAGACGTTTGGATTTCCTGGCCGCCTCGCCTTCCATTTCCATGTACCCCGATTCCGCTTCCATATATTTTTCATTTTTAAAAGATGATCTGGATAACTGCCTTGATCTGCTGTCACAAATCATCCTGCGGCCTGCATTTGAAGAAGATAAATTACAATTGGCTCTTTCATTGAAGCAGGAAGAATTGCGCAGGATAGCAGACAATCCCCAGAAACTGGCTTTTCGGGAATTCAACCGTCTGTTGTACCCTGACGATCCTCGCGGACGTTATGCCACTTCCGCTTCTCTCCAGAAGATAAAGCGTGATGATTTAATCGCTTTTCATCGTAAATATTTTTTCCCCGCCAACATGATTCTCGCTGTTTCCGGGAACATATCCAAGGAAGAAGCCGCCAACAAAATAGAACAGTATTTCAGCGTTACGGATCCTTCACGTCGCCTCCTCGAAATAGCACCTCCACCTGTAAAAGCCGGCCACGGCATTTATTTTATCCGGAAGCAACTTCCACAATCCACCGTGGTCAGCGGAGAATTGACGCTTAGTAAAAATGACCCGGATTATTATGCGTTTTCAATTCTTGATTTTATCATCGGCAGTGGTGGATTCTCATCCCGGATATTCAGCGCCGTGCGCAATAATGAAGGCCTGGCCTACAGTGCCGGTAGTTTTTACCGGGCACGGACCCAGTACGGTGTCTTTGGGACGTATGCTTTTACCAAAACGCCATCGACCCTTCAGGCTTTTCAATTGATTAACGACATTTTGCGGGATGTCGCGCGGGGTTCCCTGTTGGAGTCAGAACTGGACTGGGCAAAAAAATCCATTCTCAATAGTTTTATTTTTTCATTTGAGCAACCCGGTCAAATCGCTGCTCAACAAATGACGATGGCCTTCGAAAAATTACCTGACGATTATCTGATCGCTTATCGTAAAAATATTGAGGCGGTAACCCTTGATGATTTAAAGCGCGTTGCCGCCAAGTATCTGAATAAAAATAAAAGACTGACGCTTATCGTCGGCGATATCGACCAGTTCGGCAAACTGCCTGAGGATTGGACGCAACCCGTATTGATTTCACCAATACCTTAATTTAGGATATCATCATGATTGACAAGAATGTTTTTGAAAGAATCTCCCGCAGACTCGACACCTACCGGGACAACATGATTGATCTGCAAAAAGCGCTGACCGCCGTACCTGCCGTTGGTCCGATCAACGGCGGCGATGGTGAAACGCAGAAAGCTCAGCTTCTGAAAAAACGATTGATCGAGATGGGTTTTACCTCATTTCGTCATTATGACGCACCGGATGAAGCCGTTTCCAGCGGTCTTCGTCCAAATTTTCTGACGGCCATTAGAGGAAACAACCCCTCTCGCTTTGTCTGGATCATCACACACCTGGATATTGTTCCGCCCGGCGAACTCAATCTCTGGAGCGCCGACCCCTATGCGGCCTATGTTAAAGACAACCATATTTATGGCCGTGGAACAGAAGACAATCAACAGGACATGGTCGCCTCTATTTTCGCCGCCAGAGCTTTTATTGATGAAGGCATCCTTCCGTCCTCCTCCATCAACCTGTTTTTCGTGGCTGATGAGGAAACCTCCGGTGATAAAGGACTGTATCATGTTCTGGATTTGCCGGAAAAAATCTTCAGCAAGGCTGACTTGATTGTGGTTCCCGACTCGGGAAACCCCGAAGGCTCGCTCATTGAAATCGCGGAGAAGAGCATCCTCTGGCTGGGTTTCAAAACCACCGGCAGGCAGTGTCACGGCAGTAAGCCCCAATTGGGCAATAATGCTTTTTCGGCCGCCTCTCACCTGGTAACCCAATTATCGAAGCTGCGTAAAATCTTCGACGCCCAGGATCCGCTATTTGATCCTCCGGGCAGCACGTTTGAACCGACGAAAAAAGAGGCCAATGTGGGCAATATCAATACCATCCCGGGTGAGGATATTTTCTATATGGATTGCCGCGTGCTGCCGCAATACCATCTTCCGGATGTCCTGGACGAGATTGCGAAAATTACAAGGAAGGTCGAAAAAAAATTCTCCGTCAAAATTGAGATATCTCAGGAACAATATGTTCAGTCTGCAAAGCCGACACAGGCCAATGCTCCCGTTGTTGTTGCCCTTCAGGAAGCGATTGAGACAGTCTACCACTTGAAAGCCCTTCCCGGGGGAGTCGGTGCGGGAACAGTTGCCGCTTATCTGCGCAAACATGACTATCCCGTTGCGGTCTGGTCCAAAACGAATATGAACGCCCATCAGCCTGATGAAAATTGTCCGATTGACAATATGATTGGAAACGCGAAGGTCTTTGCCCACCTGTTTTTACAGGTGTGAATTCTATTGCTTTCATGGCTTCATAATGATAGAAAACGCCGTCGCAGTGAGAGGTGCCCGAAGGCTATCGTCTGAAAAAACAGGCAGCGCAGCAGCGGGCTAAGATGAATATTTTTAGAGGCTGAAAATATTTGATTAAAGCAACTAAAAACATCCGGGTAGAAAAATTATCCTTCGCGGATCATCTTGTATTAAAGAATCTCTGCGGCGAACATGACAAACACTTAAAACTCATAGAAAAGCTTGAATCCGTCAAAATTAAGCCTTGGGGAAATCATCTTTCCATCACGGGTGATGAAGAAGCTGTTTTAAAAATATCGCTCCTGCTCAAGCAACTTTATGCAATCATGGACAAAGGCTGGCATATTCATCATTCGGATATCGACTATGCTCATCGGATTCTCACTGAAGATATCCACTTTGATTTAGCCCGTGTCTTTCTGGACACGGTTTTTATATCATCCAAAAAACGCATGATCACTCCCAAAAGCATTGCACAGCGACAATACATCGATTCCATGAGAACCGCCGATATGGTGCTGGCCATCGGACCGGCCGGCACAGGCAAAACTTATCTGGCGATGGCGATGGCCGTATCAAACTTACTGGAAAAGAAGGTGCAACGGATTATTCTGACCCGACCCGCCGTGGAAGCCGGCGAGCGTCTTGGATTTCTGCCGGGTGATCTCGCCGAAAAAGTCAATCCGTATTTGCGCCCTCTCTATGATGCGCTTTATGATATGGTAGACATGGAAAAGGCCAGCGCAATGATCAGCAAGGGATTGATTGAAGTTGCACCCCTGGCATTCATGCGCGGCCGGACGCTGAATGACTCCTTCATCATCCTGGACGAGGCCCAGAATACCACATCCGAACAAATGAAAATGTTTTTGACCCGCCTGGGCTTTAATTCAAAAGCGGTTGTGACGGGTGACGTCACACAGATTGATCTGCCGTCGGAAAAATCATCCGGTTTGATCGAAGCGGAAAGAATTCTCCGAAATATCGATGCGATCCAAATCGTGCATTTTTCGCAGGTGGATGTCGTCCGTCATCCCCTCGTTGCTGACGTCATTTCAGCTTACGCCCGCTGGGATATTGAAAATAAATCAGGTAAAAGTAAATAAGATTTATGAATTTTCTGGATGCCTCATCGGATAAAATTTATTCTTTATTTCGAAAATTGAATGAGAAAAATAAGCTCTCATTCAAATTCCTGAATAACGTCATTTTTCAGCGATGGGCTATTGCTGTTATTTTGAGCATCGGTTTAACGGCGATCCTTGCTCCGAAACTCTATTTTTCAAAGCCGGAATACCGGCATGGGATGATCGCTCAGGAGAATATCAAGGCGGATCGTGATTTTCTGGTCGAAGACGTAAACTCCACGCGGCAGAAAAGAAGCGAAGCGGCAGAAAATGTGCGCCCCATCTATGATTATGATTCTGAAATGGCTATTACCATAAGGGCAAAAATCAAAAAATCTTTTTTGATTGCCGGGTCTCAACAGGCATCACAGATCGATAAGACGCTTCTGCAAAATGCAGTGGGCATTCCTCTGACGCAGAATGAATTTAATTTTCTGAAGGCCAATAATTTTTCCGATGACCTCTTCCAAAAACTTTCCAGAGTCTTGTCCCAGTTCTATGAAAAAACACTTATCACCCAGAATCCGTTTCAAAAAAGCGAACGTGAAAAAGGCATCACCCTTGTTAATGGAATTACACGGGAAGAAGAAAATCTGAAGGACATATCGTCTGTTGTGAGCATGAAGGATATCGACCCGTTATTATCCAGACAAGTTAATGCCGTATTCAAAAACGATCAATCTGGTGCCCGTTTGAATGGTTTTTCGTTATTAAAGAAACTTATTGAACCCAATCTTGTATTCAATAAGGAAGCAACCGATAAAAAAATTCTGTCTGTAACAGAAGAAGTCAAACCCGTTTATTTCCAGTTGCAAAAAAATGAGATGATTGTCCGCGAAGGGGAAAAAATCGGTTATCCGGAACTGGCCAAGCTGGACGCCTTTCACAAAACAACCATGGACAATAAAATATCCAATCTGACCGTCATGCTGGGAATCTTCTGCACAGCCCTGTTTCTCACATTGCTTCTTTATTTCTGGCGCACAAGAAACTGGTTAAAAGCACCCGCCCGTTCCAATGTAGACTTTCTTGTTTTTGCCATTGTTGCCGTCCTGCAGATTTTCTTTGTCAAGGTGGGAATCTTTATTTCCATCGCCGTCAACAGGGCCTTTCCATCGTTCCCCGTTGATGCCTGCTATTTCGCTATCCCTTTTGCCTGCGGCGCCATGATCATCGCCGTGCTCGTCAATCGTAATGTGGCGCTGATCATGAGCGTTCTCACGTCATTTCTCATCAGTCTTCTTTTCGATGAAAAAATCATTTTCCCTCTTTTTTCATTTCTGGGATCTGTCGCTGCTTCTTATCACATCGTCAACAGCCGCCAGCGGTCAACTTTTTTAAAGGTTGGCATTTTCCTGGGAATCATCAATATGGCTGCCGTTTTTTGTCTGAATCTTTTAGCAGGCCAATTGTTCAACGACTTGCTGATCCGGTTGTCCATGGGTTTCCTGGGCGGTCTTATCACCGGCATTCTGGTGGCGGGCGTCACACCTGTTTTTGAAACGCTCTTCGGGTTTATCACGGATATTAAGTTGCTGGAGCTGGCCAACCTGAACCAACCCCTCTTCCAGAGAATGATTATCGAAGCTCCGGGGACTTATCATCACAGCATTATCGTCGCCTCACTGGTGGAATCCGCAGCCGAAGCAATTGGCGCGAATTCGCTTTTGGCCAAAGTCAGTGCCTATTATCATGATATTGGTAAACTGGCCAAACCCCATTACTACATCGAAAATCAGCCCGGCTATGACAATCGTCACGACAAACTTTCTCCGAAAATGAGTTCACTCATTATCATTTCGCATGTCAAGGAAGGCTGCGAACTGGCCTCGCAGGTCAAACTCGGCCAACCGATCATTAACATTATCCGCGAACATCACGGTACCAGTCTCGTTAGTTTTTTCTTTGATAAGGCCAAGAGAGACAAGGACGAATCAATCCGTTCGCTGACGGAAAGCGATTTTCGTTATCCCGGACCGAAGCCGCAAACCAAAGAAGCCGGTCTCGTGATGCTGGGCGATGTCATCGAAGCCTCGTCGCGAACGCTTTCGAATCCGACACCGGCTCGCATTCGATCACTGGTACGCGAACGCATCGAGCGCATCTATATGGATGGTCAATTGAATGATTGCGAATTGACCCTGAAAAACCTCAATACCATTGCGGAGACATTCACCCGAATATTGACGGGAATCTTCCATCATCGCGTTGATTATCCGGAGGCATCCCCCAAAGAGACCAATGGTAAGAAAGAACCGAATGAAAATCCAAATCGAAAACCGGCAGAAACGTATTAAAATAGACAAACGCCTTATTCGCAGCCAGATTGCCCGTCTTTTGAAATCGATGGATTGTGAAGATAAGGAAATCAGCATTACCTTTGTCGACGACGAGACCATTCAGCGCATCAACAGGCAATACCTGTCCAAAGATAAACCGACCAATGTTATTTCATTTTCACTTCAAGAAGGTGACTTCGGTCATATTAATCCTGAAATACTGGGTGATGTTGTAATATCTGTTGATACGGCTCGCCGTGATGCGGATGATGCAAATCTCAGCTTCGATGAGGAAATCCTTTTCTTAATCATTCACGGATTCTTACATTTAACAGGGTATAACCATGAAAACACCACTAAGGCCAATACCCTGAAAATGAGAAAAAAAGAAAAAGAATTATTCCTGCTGTTAACGCCCCCTGATTAATTCGAAAGCGTTGTCGCCGTCATCTATTTAATGGTCAGAACCTGTCCCGGGGTCAGGGAGTCATTACCGGAAATATTATTCATTTGTATTAACTTGGCCAGTTCAATGTTGTATTTTCTCGCAATAATGGACAGATTGTCACCCCTGGTGACGATATGCTTATCCGTACCTAACTGCTCAACATCATTGGCTGTTAATGTTTTGCCTACGACGTTTGTTTTTCCCGTGGATTTTGCCATTTGAGCCCCCCTGTTTTGTTTCTCCTCATCATTGTTTCCGACCTCGTCATGGGGAAGCTTCAGCGTCCGTCCGGCTTGAATAGCATTGGTTTTTAATTTGTTAATTTCTTTGAGTCTGGCTACGGGTACATGGAATCGTTTGGCAATGCCCAGCAGAGAATCGCCGGGCTTGACTTTATAAGTCATCTGAGAAGACGACCCGCTCGTTTTGTTGACCGCATCGGCTTTGCTCACGGAAGACGTCTGCTTTACCGTTGCCGTTTCCATGCGATTGACCGGGATACGTATGACCTGGCCTTTGATCAATCTCTTTCTCGTGTTGATACGATTTGAGGCTAAGATGGTTTGAGGGGATACTCTATATCTTTTAGCAATCGACGCTACTGTCTCACCAGGCCGGACACGATGTTTGACATAGCTGGATCGACTGTAACTGAAACGCGGTCTTTCTGTATCCGGGATATCATTATAGACCATGTTGAATTTCTGGAGGGATCCCTGGGGAATTTTGAATAAATATTCCCGATTAGGCGTTATTCGATACCTGAGTTCTGCGTTAAGAACATTGATGCATTCTTCCGATACTTCCATCTTGGAAGCGACATCCGATAATTTCATCATCTTGTCGACTTTAACCGTTTCGTAATTAAGCAGTGATTCCGTCGTGGTTTGAAGATCAAATCCATACTTAGCGGGATTTTTGATAATGTGCAAAGTTGCGAGAAAGCGGGGAACATAGCGCGCGGTCTCGTTGGGCAATTGAGAATACAGGTCCCAGAAACGATCAAAATAGTTGATATGCTGTCTGGATATCACGCGAAGCACCCTTCCCTCGCCGCAATTATAAGCTGCAAGTACGGTAAGCCAGTCACCAAACATAGCGTGCAACTCTTTTAAATAAGCAATGGCGGCGTGAGTTGACTTCAAGATATCCATCCGTTCGTCCACCCACTCGTCACGGGACAAGCCGAATTTGTAACCGGTTGATGGGATAAACTGCCACAGCCCCAGAGCTCTCGCCCGGGACAATGCGCTTACTTTGAAACCGCTTTCCACCAGAGGCAACCAGAAAAGTTCCTCCGGGATCCCGGCTTGTCTCAATTCACCAATAATAAGGTCTCTGTAAAGACCGGAACGCTGATATGACGATATAAAGAATTCTCTTTCCGGACCCTGAAATGAACGAATTTCTTTTTCGACGTCCGCATTCATCAGATAAGGAATTTCGCTGGCCTTACCATTTGTTCTTCTCTGTTGCGAAGAATAGAGCGCCAGAATACGGCGGGAAATGAGAAGGCGCAAATCATCCTTCTGCCTGGCAATTTCCACATTGCCATTCGTATCCAATACTAATGCATATGCTTTATCCAAGGTATTTAAAGTATTTTCAATATCTCCGCTTTTCCAATATTTATCGGCCATTTCTAGCAATTCCAGGGCCTTTTCCATCAAGTCCTGCTCGTCTTCAACTTCTGTTTTGTCCTCGTCATCCGTTGAATTTTTGACCGGGGTATTGGAGAGAGTACTCTTAACGGAATCGGCTGTCATCTGGGACAGGGTAAGGTTTTGTTCGTCAGCACTGCCGGCCTTTGCCGTTACCAGAGGGTCATTGCCATAGACGTCTTCTGCCTGAACCTGATGGCTTGATTGCATGATCACGAACACAATCATACAAAACATCAGACTATAGAATAAAACATATTTCGGGTATCTCAACATGAATAGCGTCTCCTGAATACTTTTCGGTTGTAAAACGATTAAGACATCGTGTCATTCGTCACAGAACAGTTCTGATTTTCTCAATTTCGCTATTATCGATGTCATGTCCGCCGTTGGGTAGCTTTATAACACATTTTTTTTATATCCCCAAACAATTTGGTAATCTTATGTTATTATTTGCTAATTTGCCGGTCGCCGGGACCAGTCGTTCCGCGATCTCCGGCAGCCATCAGATAGGCCTGGATGAAATCGTCCAGATCGCCATCCAGCACCTTTTGAGTATTGCTGTTTTCCAGGTTCGTTCGATGATCCTTGACCATTTTGTATGGATGTAAAACATATGACCGAATCTGGCTGCCCCAGGCAATATCTTTTTTTAGTTTGTTCTCCTCATCGAGTTTTTCATTTTTTTGCTGCAGTTCTCTTTCATAGAGCCTGGATTTTAAATACTTCATCGCCATTGCTTTATTTTTATGCTGCGATCTTTCATTCTGACATTGCACAACAATGCCCGTCGGTAGATGGGTGATTCTTACAGCGGAGTCTGTTTTATTGACGTGTTGACCACCTTTGCCGCCTGAACGGAATGTGTCGATTCTTAAATCATCTTCATTAATATCGATCTTGATTTCATCGTCAACTTCCGGATAAACGAATACGGAGGCAAACGAGGTATGACGCCTGGCTCCTGCATCGAATGGAGAAATGCGAACAAGTCGGTGAATCCCTATCTCGGCCTTGGCATAACCATAAGCGTATTCACCTTCCACCGTAAAGGAAACACTTTTAACGCCTGCTTCATCCCCGGGCAGGTAATCGATAATGCTCGTTTTGAAATTTCTTTTTTCAGCCCAGCGCAAATACATGCGTAATATCATTTCCGCCCAGTCCTGCGCTTCTGTTCCACCTGCGCCCGCATGAATGGATATAATCGCATTCATGGGATCCTGTTCGCTGGCCAGCATCATTTGCAGTTCTTCGCGCTGAACGATTGAGGTCAACTGATCTATTTCCGAAGCAAGATCGGTCAGGACTTGTTCGTCTTTTTCTTCAGAGGCAATCAACCAGAGATTCTCAATATCGCCGATCTGGCGATGAAAGGATTTCCAATGC
The DNA here is from genome assembly GCA_036528635.1 of Deltaproteobacteria bacterium. Taxonomy (GTDB): domain Bacteria; phylum Desulfobacterota; class Syntrophia; order Syntrophales; family Smithellaceae; genus UBA8904. The sequence goes on along the minus strand of JAIGNE010000045.1, from coordinate 112,991 downwards.
TCAAGGGAATCGAATAATTTTGTTTTTTTCTGCAGGATCGCGCGGGCTTTTTCCTGATCATCCCAAAAGTCTTTTTTTGCGGAAAGAATTTCCAGATCCTTGACTTTTAATTCCAATTCATCGACGTCAAAGACATTCTCCGATATATTGGATTCTTTTTTTCAAATCATTAATGCCTTCCTGCATATTTTCGACTGACATTTTTTTTCCTCCCTTTTAAGCTCCATAAGAAAAAAACAATTAAGCATATCATGCTGGCTCCGACCAGCAAATCGCCATATCTCGCGTAGAAAGTCGGTAAAGCAATGAACTTGATATTACCATCAATCCTGTCTTTTTTAAATATTTCGGTTTGCACGAGAATCTTACCGGTCGGGTCAACAATTGTAGAGATGCCGGTATTCGCAGCTCGCACAAGATAGAGTCGTGTTTCTATCGCTCTGAAAACAGCCATCGACAGATGCTGATAGGGTGCCGATGTCGTTCCAAACCAGGCATCATTCGTAATGTTTACCAATAATTCGGCTGCCTTGTTTTTATACATTCTGGCGGCCTCGGGCAGGATGGCTTCATAACAGATCAGCACACCGATTTTTCTGTCACCCATGGTTAAAGGGTAAAACCCCTTTCCTTCAGCAAAATCACTAATCCCCGCAGCGAGACTGCTGACGAACGGAAACAATTTCCTCATCGGGACATATTCTCCATAAGGAACGAGGTGTACCTTATCGTACTTGCCTTGTACATTACCCTGGGGTGACAACAGATAGGCGCTGTTAAAATAATCCGTGTTTTCATGTCCTGTCTTCTCATAACTCATGGAACCAAAGATGAGCCAGCTTCTTGATTTAATCGACAGCTCCGTTATCTGATCATACAGGTCATTTTGCTCCTGAAAGTTAAAGGGAACCGCTGTTTCGGGCCAGACTATCAGCCGCCCCTCAGCCGATGGCGGACGCAATGACAGCTCTTCATAAATGCGGATGGTTTCCTTTTGAAAATTCTTATTCCATTTGATCGATTGGTCAATATTCCCTTGAATAAGCGATACGGCCATAACAGGAGAGCCTTTCAACGCTTTATCGATTTGATTAATACGCCATATGCCGTATCCGTAAACACCCGACCACAAAAGGAATACGGTCGCTGCAAGAGCAAATGACTTTTTTGATCTTTCCTTCATGATTTCAAAAAAAGTGACATTTAAAAGAATGATCAGAAAAGATAGTCCAAAAACACCCGCTACATCCGCAATCTGAATAAAGATAATATTATTAAACTGAGAATAACCCAAATTCTCCCAGGGGAAACCGGTGAATAAATACGATTTTCCATACTCAAGACATATCCACAAAACAGGCGCAACAACATACAGGGGAAACCTTCTGCGCAAATAAACTATTCCGGCGGCAAACAGGGCGTAGTAGAGGCTTAAATAGCAAGCCAGCAGCAGCATCAGCGTTACACCCAGATACATGGGCAGGTGACCGTAATTAACAACGACATAGGCGATCCAGTACAGGATGCCCACGCACGCGGTCATTCCCGCTATCCACCCTAACAGGAGCGCCTTCCAGAGGGATATGACGTTACGTAACGCCATGAACAAGGGAACGAATGCAATCCAGGCAATAAAACCGAGACCAAATTTTGGGAAAGATAAAAAAATTAATATTCCGCTGAATAGTGCCAGAAAAATGCTTTGACCCCGGAGATGTCCGTCTGATGTCTTTTTGTTTGATTCGTTATTCATCATTTAGATTGATATGGTCCGTTTTCTTGATTTTTACTTTTTTGATGCTGCGCTCATCGGCATTGGCGATCGTTATATCCAATCCGTTGATCTGAAATGTTTCTCCCTGATGGGGTATGCGGCGAATCGTGTTTAATATAAGACCTCCCAGGGTTTCATATCGCCCTCTTTCCAGGCTGATATTCAGATGCTCTTCAATTTTTTCAATTTCCGTGCGACCGTCTACGATAATGGCGCCTTCGACAGTCTGGATGATCTCTTCCGAAGCAATCTGCTCTTCATGTTCATCCCGGATGTCTCCGACGATTTCTTCCAGCAAATCCTCAAGCGTGACCAGACCGGATGTACCGCCGTATTCATCGATGACAATGGCAATATGTTTCTTATTATTCTTAAATTCGTGAAACAACAGATGCGCGTTTTTGGTTTCAGGGATGTAATACGTTTTAGTCAGATGGGATAAAAGACCGGCGGTTGTCATACCCTGCGCCCAGGTTTTCAACAGGTCTTTAATATTCAGAATGCCAATAATATTATCGATGGATCCCCGGTGAACGGGAATACGCGTATAACGAGAATCAGCAATCTCCTGGATCATTTCTTCCGGAGTATCATCAGCGTTAATGGAAACAATATCCGTCCGGGGAATCATGATTTCCCGGACTAGAATTGATGTAAAATCCATGATATTTTCAATCATCTTCCGGGAGGCATCGTCCAGGACGCCGCTTTTCTGTCCTTTGATTAAAATTGCATAAATTTCCCGACGAATATGTTCCTGTTTGCGCCAGAATAATAAATCAGAAATATGCTTCATATCGTATAATTATTCCCGGGATTAAAGGCCGCGTAAATATTCCGGCCGCATTCTGCTGACGTCATTTTCATCAATGACCGAAGCGATCATTTTTATGATTTTTTCTTTCCGCACCGGCAACCGAGCTCTGATCGGAAGATAGTTGGAAGCATGATTGGATGTAAAATAACAATCTGAAAAATTGGAGTGGGCAATCATTAAATACAATTCCCGGATGAAACCAATTTTATCCGGAAGAACAAATCGCCCGGATCTATAATCCTCATAAAGCGGTGTTTGCGGCACAAGCATGAGCGTCAGCGCGCCGACGTAGTTCGGATCCATATCCGAAAGAAGTTTTGCTGTGTCCATCGCGTGTTCGATGCTCTTTTCAATCCCGCCGATACCAAGGATCACCGTCGCCGATAACTCGATGCCGGCATCCTTAATCCGATGAGCCGCTTCTGCCAATTGCTCATACGTAGCGCCTTTATCGATCTTCTTCAGCAACTCAGCATTGCCTGTTTCCACGCCTAAATAAATAATTTTCAAACCCAGCTCTTTGAGTTTCTTCAAATCCTCAACTGATTTTCTCAGGACACTTTTGGCGTTGGCATAACTGCCGATCCTTTCCAGCGAGGGGAGATACCGCTTAATCATCAGCAGAATTTCCACTAATCTTGGTTGAGGAATAATCAACGCATCGCCGTCGCATAAAAACAGCTTCTCGATATGCCCGTAGGTTCCGGCTTCCTGCAGGTCTTTTTCAATTCGCAAACTAGGCTTTATTTTAAATTTCTTTTGGCGATAGGTTCCGCAGAACGAGCATCGATTGTGAGAACACCCGACTGTCACCTGTAAAAGCAAACTATGCGCCTCACTCGGCGGACGTATGATCATACCTTCATAATCCACTTTTCCACAACCTCTTTCTCAATGTTTTAGCATTAATTTCTAATCATGCTCAATTGATTATGTCAATCGCCCTTCTCCGGGCGGCAAATAAAAAAAAGGGAGTCGCAATAGGCTGACTCCCTTCGATTTTCTGGCGGGGCCGATGGGACTTGAACCCACGCCCTCCGGCGTGACAGGCCGGCGTTATAACCAACTTAACTACGACCCCAAAAAATCTTTATAAAAAACATCAAACATCTTCTTCTTCTGGTAGGCGGGACAGGGCTCGAACCTGTGACATCCACGGTGTAAGCGTGGCGCTCTTCCAGCTGAGCTACCCGCCCACATGTCCAAAAAAAGCTGCATGCTTCTAGCAACATTGAGATTCCTTGTCAAGCTATAAAATAAGCAATCTCTGTTAATTCACCGGCTGGGCGCTGACAGGGATATCGCTTGTCAAGGTACCGTTCAATATTTCCTCATCCTTTACAAATGCGATATCCAGCACTTCGTCTATGTGATCGACAAAAATAATTTTCAAGGCGTTTTGCACGTTATGGGGCACTTCCGCCAGATCTTTTTCATTGTCCTTCGGAATCACAACCACCTTTATGTTCCCGCGGTGCGCCGCGAGGATTTTTTCCTTCAGACCACCGATAGGCAAAACGCGGCCCCTCAGAGTTATTTCACCCGTCATTGCCAGATCAGCGCGGACTTTCTTTTTCATTAAAGCGGAAGCGATGGATGTGGCCATGGCAATACCGGCTGACGGTCCATCTTTTGGAATTGCCCCTTCAGGTACATGGACATGGATATCGATTTTTTTATAAAAGTTCCTGGGTAATCCGAACTTTTCGGCACGCGCCCGGATGTAAGTCAGCGCAGCCTGAACCGACTCCTGCATCACGTCGCCCAGTTTTCCGGTCATGACCATCCGGCCTGTTCCTTCCATAATGGACGCTTCAATGGCCAGCAATTCCCCGCCAACTTCCGTCCAGGCTAAACCGGTCGTAAGACCAATCTGATTTTTCTCTTCTGTTTCACCGTGACGATATTTGGGGACTCCTAAATACTTGGGTATATTTTTCGAACTGATTATAATTTTTTTCTTGTTGCCGTTACTGACAATTTCTTTTGCCACCTTGCGGCACACGGATGCGATTTCCCTCTCCAGATTGCGAACACCCGCTTCTCTTGTGTATTGACGGATAATGCGAAGCACGGCGCCCTTGGTAAATTCGATATTGTCAGTTATCAGACCGTTTGCTTCCATTTCCTTTGTCAGAAGGAATTTTTTGGCGATTTGCAACTTTTCCTGTTCCGTGTATCCGGCGATCCGGATAACTTCCATTCTATCCTGCAGAGGCGCCGGTATGGTCTGTAAGACGTTTGCCGTTGTGATAAACAGGATATCGGATAAATCATAATCCACATCCAGATAATTGTCGTTGAAGGCAACATTTTGCTCAGGGTCAAGTACTTCCAGTAAGGCTGACGACGGATCACCGCGGAAATCAGAGCTCAGTTTATCCACTTCATCCAGACAGAAAACGGGATTATTTGAACCCGCCTTTTTCAGCGATTGAATAATCTTCCCCGGCATCGCACCAATATAAGTTCTGCGATGACCTCTGATTTCCGCTTCATCGCGTACACCCCCGAGAGAAATTCGGACAAACTTGCGGTTCGTCGCGCGGGCTACCGATTTTGCGATTGATGTTTTTCCCACGCCCGGAGGCCCGACCAGGCACAGAATCGGCCCCTTGTTTTTCTTAACCAGGGATTGAACAGCCAAGTATTCGATGATCCTTTCCTTGACCTTTTTCAATCCATAGTGATCCTCATCAAGAATCGCCTCCGATTCTTTTAGTGTGTATTTGTTCTCCGTCACTTCGGACCAGGGCATATCCAGCAGCCACTCGATGTAATTTCGCACGACGGTGGCTTCGGCCGACATGGGTGACATCATTTGCAGTTTCTTAATTTCCTGCCGAACCTTCTTCGACGCTTCCTCGGAAAGTTTTTTCTGTTTGAGACGCTTCTCCAGTTCTGCGATTTCATTTTTAAAATCGTCTTTTTCGCCCATTTCCTTCTGAATGGCGCGCATTTGCTCATTCAGATAGTAATCCTTCTGGGTCTTCTCCATCTGTTTCTTGACACGCCTTTTGATTTTTTCCTCAACCTGCAGAATCTCAATTTCAGAAAGCATCAGCGAATAAATAGCTTCTAAACGCTCACCGATATTGTAGATTTCCATGATCTTCTGTTTATCTTCCAGTTTGACGTTCAAATGGGTGACAACCACATCAGCAAGTTTGGATGGGTCTTCAATAGCAGCGATCGTCCCCATCATTTCCACATGCACTTTCTTGCTGAGTTTCAGATAAAGTTCAAAAGATTCTTTGATGCTGCGCATCAGCGCTTGTTTTCTGACATCATTTGGATCATCATCAACATCTTCTATGTCGTCCACTTTTACGAGAAAGAAATCATCATTTTTCAGATATTCCTTGATCGCCCCACGGGACTTGCCTTCCACCAGAACCTTAACTGTTCCATCCGGCAAGCGCAAAAGCTGGATGATAATACCGATTGTTCCCACCCGATAAATGTCCTCTTCTGCGGGATCATCTTTTTTCGCATTCTTCTGAGCCACCATGAAAATCCCTTTTTCGTATTTCATGGCAGATTCCAGAGCGGCGATGGATTTTTCCCGGCCGACAAATAAAGGTACAATCATATGCGGAAAAACAACCACATCCCTGAGCGGCAAAAGCGGGATAATGTTTGTTTTGTTTTGATCGTTATAGCTCTGTTCTTCAGTCATTCAACTTTCCTAAATGGTTTTTATGCGGATTCTGATTTTGTGTCATAAATGAGAATCGGTTTTTCTTTATTGATAACGACTTCTTCACTGATCACACATTCTTTGATGTCCCGTTGCGACGGGATATCATACATGACTTCCAGCATGGTGTTTTCCAGAATGGAACGCAAACCGCGCGCACCCGACTTTCTTTCCATGGAAAGCTTGGCTACACAGCGCAATGCGCCATCGGTGAACTTCAAATTGACATTTTCCAGTTCGAATAATTTCTTATATTGTTTAATGATCGCATCTTTGGGTTCCATTAATATACGGACCAATGCGGTTTCATCCAGATCATCAAGCGTCGCGATGACGGGCAGACGTCCAATAAACTCCGGGATAAGCCCGAATTTGAGCAAATCCTCTGAACGCACTTCTGACAACAACTCACCCACTCTCTTTTCTTTTTTGCTCTTGATTTCGGCACCAAAACCCATGGTGTTGGTGCCGATTCGCTTGGAAATAATCGTCTCCAGATCGTTGAAGGCGCCACCACAAATAAACAGAATATTCGTGGTATCCACCTGAATGAATTCCTGTTGCGGATGTTTGCGGCCACCCTTTGGCGGAATATTGGCCATTGTACCTTCCATGATCTTCAGCAAGGCCTGCTGAACACCTTCGCCGGAAACATCCCGGGTAATGGATGGGTTACCTGATTTCTTTGCGATTTTATCAATTTCATCAATATAAACAATACCTTTAGATGCTCGGGCGACATCGTAATCGGCATTCTGCAGGAGGCTCAAAATAATGTTTTCAACATCTTCACCGACATAGCCTGCCTCTGTCAAGGTTGTAGCATCCGCTATGGTAAAGGGAACATTGAGAAATTTAGCTAATGTTTTAGCCAGCAATGTTTTTCCCGATCCGGTAGGGCCGACTAATAAAACATTACTTTTCTGAATTTCTATCCCATCGGTTGAACTGACATTGGAAAAAAGTCTTTTATAATGGTTATAAACTGCAACTGACAGTATTTTCTTTGTTTTTTCCTGCCCGATAACATAAGAATCAAGAAATTTCTTAATTTCTTTAGGTTCAGGTAAAACATTTTTCGGACTTTTTTCTACTGTTTTTTCTTCTTCCTCAACGATACAACGACACAGCTCAATACATTCGTCACAAATATAGGCAGTGGGACCGGCTACTAACTTTCGAACTTCGCTTTGCATTTTTCCACAAAAAGAACAAAAAAGCATACCTTGCCCTCGATTGTCTTTACTTCTTTTAATCACCTAAGTTTCTCCTTTATTTAACGCCAGATAACGCGGGCTTTCTTATTACTATCTCGTCAATCAGGCCATATTCTTTAGCTTGCTGACTGGTCATGAAGTAGTCGCGCTCCGTATCATTCTTTACTTTTTCCAGCTGCTGGCCCGTTAATTCAGCTAGCATCTTATTTAAATCATCTTTTAATCTTAATATTTCCCTTGCTTGAATATCAATATCAGTAGCCTGTCCCTGAAAACCGCCCAGCGGCTGATGGATCAAAATTCGGGCATTCGGCAAGGCGAATCTTTTCCCTTTCTCTCCAGCGGCCAAAAGGATTGCCGCCATACTGGCCGCCTGCCCCATGCAGACCGTGGAAATCGCCGGTTTAATGTACTGCATCGTGTCATAAATCGCCATCCCCGAACTGACATGCCCGCCTGGAGAATTCAAATAGAAATATATTTCTTTGTCCGGATCTTCGGCTTCCAGATAAAGCATTTGGGCTACTACGACATTAGCGACGTTATCGTCGATTGCCGTTCCCAGAAAAATGATTCTGTCTTTCAAAAGTCTGGAATAAATGTCGAAGGCTCTCTCTCCTCGCCCATCCTGTTCCACTACCATGGGTATTAAGTTCACGAAGCTGCCTCCTGTTCCATTCCAACTTTCTCAACGACCTTAATATTGGCCTCACGTTCAATAAAGTCAAACACCTTTTTCTGGATAATTTCCGACTTCAGGGAATCCATCCTCTCTTCATTATCATAGGCACTTTTAACAACTTCATAATCCGTATGATGAATATCAGCTAATTCTTTGATATAATTATCTATATCATCATCAGATACCGTAATGGCTTCCTTTTCGGCTATCTTTTTGATCAGCAGGAATGATTTAACTGTTTTTTCCGCGTCCTGCTTGAATTGATCATGCATGCGGAAACTTAATTCCATGGCGTTCTTCTCTTCCATACCAGCGGATTTCATTCTTTTTTGCGTATCCGACATCATATAGAAGATCTGCCGCTCAACAAGCGATAGAGGCGCCTCAAATTCGTTGGCCTTAAGAACGGTTTCTATTATTTTATCCTTCAACTGAGAATCGCTTTGGCGCTTGCATTGATCCTCCATTGTTTTTTTCACATCATTCTTTAAATCTTCCAGTGTGCTGTATTTATCAAAATTTTTTATGAAATTCTCATCTATTTCAGGCAGTTTCTGTTCCTTTAATCCTTTGATGGTTACCGTAAAAACAACCTCCTTCCCGGCCATCTTTTTCTCATGATAATCATCCGGAAAAGTGAGGTTGATCTCTTTTGTTTCGCCGCTTGTCATTCCCACGAGCTTTTCTTCAAAGCCGGGAATAAATCTTTTTGAGCCCAATTCCAGCAGAAAATTATCGGATTTAAGCTCTGGTAAGGATACACCATCCAGTGTTCCGGCAAAATCAATCATCACAAAGTCGCCCATTACTGCTGGCCGTTCTTCCGCAACATCCTGCATGGTCGCAAACATCTTGCGAATTTCCTGCAATCGATTCTCCATATCGTCTTCCGATATAGAAATATTCGTTTTTTCCAGTTCGATACCGCGATAGCCCTGCGGTTCAAAGGCTGGTTCTGTTTCAAAGGAGGCACTGAAAGAAAAATCCGTATTTTCCTTCAATCCTTCCTGTTCGATTTCCGGACGGGAAAGCGTTACGATTCCTCTTTCATCGAGCTCCTGCCAATAATATTTGTTGACGATGTTGGTAATTGTCTCTCCTTCGGCATCGGCTTTAAAATAGTTTTCCAGCATCTTGCGGGGTATCTTGCCGGGCCGGAAACCTTTTATCTTGGCTTTCTTGCCAATGTCCCGATAGACATTTTCCAGTTCATCTTTAACAAGTGCCCATGGGATTTCAAATGTCATTTTTTTCTTAACCTGGCTGATATCTTCTACTTTTACGGAAAGTTCGCTCACTACTTTTTTCTCCTTATATATTAGATTATTGCACTCTTTCTCTTGGTGCGAGAGAGGGGACTTGAACCCCTAACCGCTTGGGCGGGCTGGATCCTAAGTCCAGTGCGTCTGCCAATTCCGCCACTCTCGCCTTTAAACAGCTCACGGATTATATATTCATTACTCAAAATGTCAACGCGGATTATTACCGGCGCACTGCAACAAAGCCAGTCAAATTACGCTTTTCGTCTTTTCAAATTTCTGTAAATGATAATTTCTTTTAATGCAAGGAAAAGATGGCCATTACCCGGAATCAATTCTCCGACTTTTAGCTGAGTAAGAAAACAAGCAATAGTCTGAAACAATCGTACCACCGGGAAAAGGGTCAGAAGTGAAATAAAGATAAAGGATCGGAAATTGGAAATGGTCGGGGCGAGTGGATTTGAACCACCGGCCCTCTGAACCCCATTCAGATACGCTACCAGACTGCGCCACGCCCCGACATGCTGTAAAGTGCTGAGGTCATTACCACCATCGTGATATCCTGTCAAGGACAAACAAAATCAAATCCGTCATGCGGTTAATTAAAGATTATTTCTTTACATTCGATAGATCGTTATAAGATTAGAGTCAGATCATAAATTTAATGGATCGGGAGATGGATATTTTCTTCTTGATCTAAAGTCACCATTAAAGTATCATAAAAACATGAATATCCTTTCAAAAAGAAAATATTTTAAGTTAATCGGAATGTTTGAGGCAGTTTTATTCGTGTCGTCTCTTATACTGCTTCTGCATGCTGTCCCATCCCATGCGGATATTTACAAATATGAGGATGCAGAAGGCGTGATCCATCTGACAAATGTGCCTTCCAACCCGAAAGCCAAATATGTGATGATCCTGAGAGAAAAAAGAGTGCTTTTTTCTAAAGGAATCAATATTCGTCAATATGATAAAATCATTGCCGAGGCCGCCGGCAAATTTAATCTCGATATCGCCCTGATTAAAGCCGTGATCAAGGCTGAATCAAATTTTAACCATCAGGCTGTTTCCCGCGCCGGCGCAAAGGGACTCATGCAACTGATGCCCCAAACCGCCTCCGCTTTGAAAGTGGAAGACGTTTTTCATCCCGGCGATAATATCGAAGGCGGCGCCCGTTATCTTCGTTACCTGCTGAATCTGTATAGAGGAAACCTGACCCTTGCGCTGGCCGCGTATAACGCTGGCGAAGGGGCTGTGGCAAAATACAATTACGGCGTACCGCCTTATCGTGAAACACAAAATTACGTCAGGCGCGTCCTGGCCTTATATGAGTCCTACAGTAAGTCGTAAACCCTATTGAGCCATCTTATCGACATAGAGATATTGCTTTAATTTCGACATTTTTTTCTCCTTAATGCCCTTGATCTCCAACAACTGATCCATTTGTTCAAATCGACCATTATATTCACGCCAGGCAACGATATTGGCAGCCAATCCGTCTCCGATACCCGGAACTAATCTTAGTTCATCCTGGTTTGCCAGATTAATATCCAGAGGCAAACCCAGCGCTAATCTTTTGGCTGCTTCCATGTTTTCGAGGATTATGCCTTGATGGTCTCCCTTATGGGCGATGCGTATCTTCAGTCCATTTTGCAGTTTTAGATCTTCCGCAACGGTTGTATTGATTTGAACTTTTGAAAACATCTGATTGAGCGTTGTTCCCGGATCTACAAAAAAGACGCCGGACGCTTCATCTTCCTGAACGATTTCAATAATCAACTTTTCAGCATTGTATGTGGATAATATGGGACTTGGTGAACCAGGCAGAAAGGGTATCAAAAAACGGATAAAGGGAATAAACGCCAAAATAACGGATACAGCGATGATTCCCTTTATCTGATGTTCAAACATCGTCATTTTTTATTTTTTCTTTTCCAGATGAAATGCATCATGCAGCACGGTTACGGCCAGTTCCGTATACTTTCTCTGGATCACACAGGATATCTTGATTTCCGACGTGCTGATCATCATGATATTAATGCCTTCATCCGCCATCGTTTTGAACATTTTTGCTGCGACGCCGGAATGACTGACCATACCCACGCCGATAATCGATATCTTTGCGACATCATCGTCAACTTCCACTTTTTTTGCGCTGATGTCTTTTGCTGTCGTTTCAACAATTTTCTGCGCCTCTTTCATATCTTTTTTCGAAACCGTGAAGGTCAGGTCCGTAAAACCCTGTGCGCTGGCGTTTTGGATAATCATATCGACGCTGATATTGCGTTCCGACAAAGGTGTAAATAAAGCCGCGGCAATTCCCGGTTTATCCGGTATATGAACAACAGTAATTTTAGCCTGGTCACGATCATACGTGATCCCTGACAGCACTTCTCTCTCCATTTCTCGATCCTCCTTCGTCACAAGTGTTCCGCCTTCGTCGGAAAAAGTTGATTTCACATAAACAGGCACATCATATTTCTTGGCCATTTCCACTGAACGGGGTTGCAGCACCTTCGCACCCGTCATGGCCATTTCCAGCATTTCGTCGTAGGATATTCTATCCAATCTTCTGGCATTGGCGCAAATATTGGGGTCGGTTGTATAAACACCATCCACGTCCGTATAAATATCACATCGCTCGGCATTCAGCGCCGCAGCCAGTGCGACGGCACTGGTGTCGGAGCCTCCGCGCCCGAGCGTGGTGATGTTATTCTCTTCATCAACACCCTGAAATCCGGCAACAACAACAATTGTGCCCTTTTTGATTTCTTTCTGGATGACATCCGTATCAATAACGGATATCCTTGCTTTTTTATAGGCATTGTCCGTTTTGATTTTGACCTGGAATCCGAGAAAGGAACGAGACCGGTATCCCATGGCATTCAGGACGATGGACAACAGAGTAATCGTTACCTGTTCCCCGGTGGAGATCAAGGAATCATACTCCCTCTCATCAGGGGATTCAGCAGCACTGTGCGCCAGATCGATCAGACGGTTTGTTTCCCCGGCCATCGCCGACAGCACGACAATAACGTCATGGCCTGCATCCTTCTCCCGAACTGCTTTGGCTGCCACATTTTTTATCTTTTCAATATTTGCGACAGATGTTCCCCCAAATTTCTGAACAACCAACCCCATATTTTTATACCTCCCTCTTGATGTCCTTGATCAAATCCTTTATTCTTTTTTCAGGTCCGCTGATCCTGATAATCCTTTTATTTTCATCTATGTAAATAAAATTGATCGATATCGTACCGATCGGCAAGGCATTCGCAATTTTCTCTGCCCACTCGATGGTGACTACACCTTTTCCCGACATATATTCATCGTAACCCAAATCATCCAATTCGTCTATTTGATTCAATCGATAAACATCAAAATGGTAAAGCCGGCATCGCCCTGGATACTCGTTGATCAATGTAAAGGTCGGGCTGGTAATCGCATAGTCTTCTCCGACACCAATCCCACGCGCCAATCCGCCCGTAAAGCAGGTCTTTCCTGCACCCAGTTCTCCTGACAACGCGAAGACATCCCCTTCTCCGGCTTTTTCTCCGATAGCCCTGCCCAGTGCAAATGTTTGCTCGGCGCTTTCGGATTCTATTTCTACAAGAGCATTTTTTTTATTCATAGGAATGCTGGTCAATTTACCATTAAAAAATTATTTTTCCAGTAAAACCATCGCGGATGCGTAATTTTTTGTATGGGTAATACTGAGATGAATTTCTTTAATCCCCGCCTGGATAAAGAACTCCTCTGCGCTGCCGGACAATACTAACTCCGGTTTTCCACTTTCCTCGTTCACGACTTCAATATCCCGGAGCTTCACACCTCTGCCAAGACCCGTGCCGATAGCTTTCAGAAATGACTCTTTCACGGCAAACCGGGCCCCATAATGAACGGATGCCTGGCTGTGCCGGCCGCAATAGGCTATTTCCCTTTCGGAAAAGACGCGAGATAAAAATTTGTCACCCCATTTTTGGATGATTCTTTCCAGGCGGTTGTTTTCCACCAGATCAATGCCGATGCCGTATACCATAGCTTCCTCTAGGACTGAACAATTGCATCCGTCATTGCGGCGACTTTTTTCATCACGGATACATCATGTACCCGGACAATATGGCAGCCATTCATGACAGCGGCAGCAACCGTTGCGGCTGTTCCTTCAATTCTCTCCACAGGTGTTCCTCCCGTGACCCGGCCGATAAATGCTTTGCGTGACGTCCCGATCAGCACGGGCAGCCCGAGAACTTTCAGCTCGCTAATGTTTTTTATAATCCGGCAATTATCTTCATAGGTCTTGCCGAAACCGATTCCCGGATCGATCATCAAATGATCTTTTTCGATACCCGCCTCGATGGCTTTACGACAGCCATTTTTCAAATGGACAATGATCTCGTTCATTAAATCATCATAAATCAGATTACCGGTCTGCATGTTTTCCGGATTTCCCCTCATGTGCATAAGGATCAGCGCCGCCGCTCCCTTTTGCACAACCGAAGCCATTTTTTTGTCTGCACCCAGCGAACTGATATCATTAATGATCTCCGCACCGGCCTCCAGAGATTTTTGTGCAACTTGCGATTTTGTTGTATCCACGGATATCGGAATTGTCAGTTTTTGAGACAAGGCTTCTATAACCGGAACCACTCTGGCGACTTCCTGACGCGTGGTTACCGGTTTTGAACCGGGACGAGTTGATTCCCCGCCGATATCGATCATATCAGCGCCTTCTTCAGCCATTTGCAGGCCGCGTTCAACGGCTTTTTTGTGATCAAAGTAATTATTGCCGTCTGAAAAAGAATCCGGCGTGACATTTAAAATACCCATGATCAATGTTTTTCGTCCCAAAGTTATTTCACGTCTCGAAGTCTTGAGAATGTATTCATCCTGAGTATGATTGTGGAGCAGATTCAAAATATCCCGCGCCATTAAATCAAGTCCAAACGGCTGTTTCTCAATTTTCCCGGTGAGAGCTCGAATCTGCTTGAGCGTTCCCATAAGCAAAACATCAGTAGCATCAATCGAGCAGGAAATACTGCCGCGGGCGACAGCGGCATCAGCACCCAGCGATAACATCTCCTGTTTGAGAATATTAGCTACCTTACAGGATTTCGCCGACAAAAGAATATTCATGTGTTGAGTTTTAGCCGCCATTGCGTTTATCCCGTAAGGATCCACTCCAATTTTATGAAATATTTCAATGGCTTCGTTAAGGCTATGAATTTTAACAATCTTCAAATTATTACACCGTATTGGTAAAATACGAAACTGAAAGGCGTCAACGACATGAAAGAAGAAATCGATCTTGATCACCGGGCAACAGGCACAAAGCGCCTTATATCAGCGTTTTTTTGCAGGCCACCCGGTGTTAAATCAAAAAAGAGGGGGTCCAGCATCATTTATTACATCTGCGCCGCATGTTCAGCAGGCAGTGCGCTGCCGATGATTTCGTCAATTTCCGCACTGTTGAGAACTTCTTTTTCAAGTAAATCTTTGGATAACCGGTGCAAAATGTCGATATGTTCATTCAGAAGAGACAGGGCTTTATCATAATTCCGTTGTACGACGGCAACGACTTCTTCGTCGATTTTTCTCGCTGTCTCTTCGCTGTAATCCTTATGGGTTGCAAATTCACGGCCCAAGAAGATCTGTTCCTCTTTCTTGCCATAGCTGAGCGGTCCCAGAGCTTTACTCATGCCCCATTCACAGACCATCTTCCGGGCAAGATTAGTTGCTCTTTCAATATCGTTGCCGGCCCCGGTCGTGTAGTCTTTCAGAATCAGTTCTTCAGCCGCACGCCCGCCCAACAATACGGCGATATTGCTTTCCAGATACTGACTTGGATAAGTGTGCTTTTCATCAATCGGCAACTGCTGGGTCAAACCCAGCGCTCTGCCGCGTGGAATAATCGTTACCTTGTGAATCGGATCTGTTCCCGGAATCAAGCGCGCAATCAAGGTATGACCCGCTTCATGATAGGCGGTATTGCGTTTTTCCAGGTCACTGATGACCATGCTTCTTCTTTCAGTCCCCATCAGAACCTTGTCTTTGGCGAATTCGAAATCCGACATATTGACTTTTTCTTTGTTCAGTCGGGCGGCGTTTAAAACCGCCTCGTTGACCAGATTTTCAATATCGGCGCCTGATGTGCCGGGCGTTCCTCTCGCCATAATTGCGTAATCCACATCATCCGCGACAGGTATTTTGCGCGCATGCACTTCAAATATTTTCTCCCGTCCTTTCACATCCGGCAAAGGAACAACGACCTGACGGTCAAAACGCCCCGGCCTTAAAAGCGCCGGATCCAGAACATCCGGACGGTTTGTCGCCGATACCAGAATCACGCCTTCATTGGATTCGAATCCATCCATTTCCACAAGCAGCTGGTTGAGGGTCTGCTCACGTTCATCATGACCGCCGCCCAAACCCGCGCCGCGATGTCGCCCCACAGCATCAATTTCATCAATAAAAATAATACAGGGCGCGTTTTTCTTAGCCTGGCTGAACAAATCCCGGACCCGGGATGCACCCACGCCAACAAACATTTCCACAAAATCAGAACCGCTGATACTTAAGAAAGGGACATCGGCTTCACCGGCAATTGCACGCGCCAGAAGCGTCTTCCCGGTTCCGGGAGGACCTACCAGCAATAATCCTTTGGGAATACGCCCTCCCAGTTTGGTATATTTTTTAGGATCTTTCAAAAAATCGATCACTTCTTCGAGTTCAGCCTTGGCCTCATTGACGCCGGCCACATCGGCAAATGTAACTTTTTTGGATTTATCGGTAATCAGGCGCGCTCTGCTTTTCCCAAAAGACATGGCTTTCCCGCCGCCCGATTGCATCTGCCGCATAAAGAATATCCACACGCCGATGAGTAAAAGCATGGGAAACCAGGAAATAAAAATCATATACCACGGATTTTCTTCCATCGGTTTGGCTGTAATCTTTACATTTTTCTCCCTGAACATTCCAACCAGCGAATCATCTTTAGGAGCATATGTTTTAAATGTATTCCCGTTGGCCAGCTTGCCGGTTATGGCTTCTCCCTGGATGGTAACTTCCGTAATTTCGCCGTTTTTGAGATGGGAGAGCATTTCCGTGTAATTAATATCTTTCGTACCGGGCTTTTGCTGATTGAACAGCTGCCAGACTAGCAAAAAAACCAAAAGCACTGTTAGAACGAGTGCTATATTTTTTTGAAACTGATTCAATATCTTTCTCCTTAAAATTAAATATGTTTGTTGACCTTTATAATAATATCCAATTTAACTCAAATAATTTCTTATTCGGTCTCAATCCCTTCCGACGAATGCCGGATTTCCAGAATCAAAACGTTTTTTGATTCCGGTGACACTTTAACTCTCTCATTCAAGTGCATGTTTTCAATCCAGATCACGGATTCCTGATCGGCGATTAAGGAAATGCAGTCACGTTCATGCCTTGGGACTTTTCGATCAATGAATAACTTCTTTATTTTTTGTGATCCTTGCGTTCCCAGCGGCTGAAACCAGTCTCCTTTCCGCCGATTCCGGACCAGCATAGATCCTTTGATTTTATCTCCATCGAAATACATACGATGGGCCAGACTAAAATCAACTTCCTCCGTCGTTCCCCGTCTGACGGATAAGATAAGATGTCTTTCCTTTAAATCAACGGTTCCGGGAACGTGCATCAGATATTCATAATCCTGCATTTCGGCCGGTTTGGATGATTGAATGACCAGGCGGCCGTATTCCTGCCGTGCATGCAGACCGTAAGGCAATGAGATTGCCTTACCGGATGAACTTTTAATCATCAAATCGACAAGTGCTTGCATGTGAGTGGATGAAAAACCATTGCCGACGGGAACCAGCCCCTCCAGCAAGGCTTTGATCAGTCTGAAACCTAGAGCGGCGGGGAGTGTTCTGAAATATTCGACGGAAAAAGAGACCTCGTGCTTCTTTTGTTGAATATCAGGCGATCCAAGGATTGTGCTGACAAGTCCGTTGATCAATTCATCATCTCTGCGGATAATCTCCGCCATCCGCGCCAGGGTTTGTTCAATTTGAGGATTATATTTTTCTTTGAGGAAGGGAATCAATTCTCTGCGGATGCGGTTGCGCAGATAAACGGCGCTGTCATTGGAGCTATCCTCCCGATACGGGATCCGGGCTGCTTCGAGGAAATCGCAAATGTCCTGCCGCGATGTTTCCATCAAAGGTCGAATGTACTTGTTGTCTCTCATGGGCAGAAAACCTTTGAGCCCATCCAGACCGCTGCCGCGTAACAAGTTGAGCAGCACAGTTTCCGCCTGGTCCTGCAGATGATGCCCCAGGGCAATTTTATCTGCCCCATACTCCGCTGCAACTTCATCCAGGAATCGATACCGTTCCTGCCGGAGATAATCTTCAGGCGACATGCCTTTAGGAACAGATTTCCGGTGCATTTTTTTTGTTTCAAAGGCGAGATCAAATTTTTGCGCCAGACTTCGGCAAAAGGCCTCGTCTTCATCGGACTGAGCACCTCGCAGTCCATGATTGAAATGAGCAACGATCATCTTCAGGCACCAGACAGGTGCAAGGTTAAACAGGCTTAATAACAGAGCGCAGGAATCCGCACCTCCGGACAAGGCCACAACGACGGTATCGTCTTTCGCCAGAAGATGATATTTTTCAATAGTTTGCTCAATTCGTTTAATCATCATTATTGGAACAGCGAATTAATTTCCATGAGGTTCTCACAGTAAAAATCGGCTTCCATCTTAAGCAGCGTTTCTTTGTCACCCAGTCCGTTCAGGTAAGCGCAAGACAAGATCCCCGCGTTTTTAGCTACGGAGATGTCATTGACACCATCCCCGATTATCACAGCTTTCTGCGCCGACACATTGTATTTCTCCAGAAGATATTCAACCACACGCTGATCCGGTTTCTGAAAAGGTGTGGAATCGGCGCCTACAATCTCCATGAAATACCGATTAATGTGCAGGCCCCGGGCAATGGCCAGGGCCAGATGGTAACGTTTATTGGTCAGAACCACTTTCATTTTATGGCTGAAATATTTTAAGACATCTTCAATTTGCGGGCAAAGCACGGTTTGATCCAGAAGATGCTTTTCGTAGTGGCCGCTGAAAATGCTCAGCGCCTCTTCCAGTCTTTCCCGATGATTTTCGCCCAGCGACCTTTCAATTAATTTTTTAATGCCGTCGCCCACAAAAGTTAAAATTTCCTGAGAAGATCGGGGATTGAGGCGCATCGCATTTAAAGTATAGTTGATAGATATCACAAGGTCTGCACCCGTATCGGCAAGCGTACCGTCAAAATCAAAAATCATTAAATCCACTTTTTTCATATTGTTCTCCTTACCATTCTATAGCTGAGTGACTGTGCAAAAACAAGGTTCTTTGTTGGGGCGAATCGTTAGAAATAAAATTTGACGGAAGCAGTGGCTTATGTTAGAAAATGCTCAACCGCTTGGATCACTTGTAACAGACTGAGACGGGAGTCAACAAATACTGTCTAATACGGGTCTTCCTCAAGTTGCGGAAGACTTTTTTTATGGGCAGTGGGGGCATATGAGAAAAAAACGATCGTTTGCGTTTGCCATTATCGGCGCCGGAATGGTCGGAACGGCCATCGGAGTTCTCTTAAAAAAAGCCGGTCACGATATTGCGGCTTTTGTCGATCTTTCACCCGCTCATTTAAAAAGGGCTCTGGCCTACACCGGAGCAACGGGCTTTCCAAATCCTTCACGGGCCTTAGTCCGGGCCAATTGTATCCTGATCACGACACCGGACGACCGTATCGCATCTGCCTGCGCGGACATGGTCAGCCATTCTTGCGTTAAAGACAAAAAGGTATTTCATATGAGCGGCGCGGGAGGACTCGACCTGCTTGAATCTGCCGCTCTGGCCGGGGCATCCGTCGCCAGTATTCACCCGCTGCAAAGTTTTTCTTCCATCGACAGCGCGATTCAAAGCATTCCCGGCAGCTATTTCGGCGTGACAGCCACTGCCGGCGCTAAAACAATTTCGGCGGATATTGTCCGCGACCTCGGGGGAATTCCTATTTATATAACACCCTCACAAAAACCTCTTTATCACGCCGGGGCCTGCATCGCTTCGAATTATTTGGTTTCATTAATGAGCGTTGTCGAGTCGATTTATCTGTCCATTGGATTTTCGCAAAAAGACGCCCGCAAAGCATATCTGCCTCTGGTTTATGGCAGTCTGAAAAACATCGAAAAACAGGGCTGTCCCGGCGCACTGACCGGCCCCATTGCCCGCGGCGATTCAGGTACCGTCCAGAAGCATATTGAGGCAATGGACCGCCACCTTCCCGATTACTCATCCTTGTACGCCCATATGGGAACCGTTGCGGTAAAACTCGCACGCAAGAAAGGTACGCTAAGCGCCGTGCAGGCAAAAAAAATAATGGAACTCTTGAAAGGAGTCAAAAATGAGCACGCAAAGTAAGATCACCCGGAAGACAATCCTGGACATTAAAAAAATGAAAACACAGGGAGAAAAGATAGCCATGCTGACGGCCTATGATTTCGGGATGGCCTCAATTCTTGACGACAATGACATTGACATCATCCTGGTCGGTGATTCTCTCGGCAATGTCGTACTGGGTTACGACTCAACACTCCCGGTTACCATGGAAGATATGGTGCGTCATACACAGGCGGTTGCCCGCGGTGCACACAAAGCAATGATTGTCGCGGATATGCCGTTTTTATCCTATCAGGTCTCTACCGAATCGGCGCTGACCAATGCCGGCCGATTTTTAAAGGAAGCCGATGCCCAGGCTGTCAAGCTGGAAGGCGGCCAGGAGCACGCGGAAATCGTCCATAAAATGACTTATGCGGGAATCCCGGTTATGGCGCATTTGGGATTAACCCCGCAATCCGTCCACCAGCTGGGCGGTTATAAAGTCCAGGGCAAGAAGGAAGACGCGGCCGAGACAATCATGCGGGACGCACTCATTCTGGAAGAGGCAGGTGCTTTTTCACTGGTTCTGGAGTGTGTGCCCGAAAAACTGGCTGCGGAGATTACCGCTGCATTGTCCATCCCCACCATCGGCATCGGCGCCGGTGTTTACTGCGATGGACAGGTTCTTGTGTTAAATGACATGCTTGGGTTGTACGATAAAATGACGCCGAAGTTTGTCAAAAAATATTCCAACTTAAATCTGGAAGTCAAAAATGCCGTTAAACGCTATGCTCAGGAAGTAAAAACGGGAGTTTTCCCGGATCCTGAGCACAGTTTTAAGTAAGTCTGCCCTTTGATGGATCAACAAACTGTTTCAGCATTTGTGTATACGTGCTGAGCAGAATATCCGGATGAACAAAGTAGTCCGGTCGTTGTTCAAAATGAAGGTTGACCAACTGCGTTGCCGCTCGTTCAATGCCGCCCTCATTTCGCAGCGCCAGCTGCAATCTGTCAATCATTTGAGAGGCTGCGCGTTTACTTTGTGCGATATATTGTTTTGCTTCTGTTCCGGTGACATATCCGTAGTGGTCTGCACAGAGCATTTCCGTATCCAACACGGCCAGCTTGTCCAGACTTTTTTGATAGGCATCAAGGCTGGATCCTGCCGCAATAACATAGTCGTTCTGATAAGGAATGGCCACTGCATCCGAGGGGAACAGAGCCTTCAATTGTGGAACGTAGATGGAAATCGAGCAGGAAGAATGTCCCGGCGTTTCATGAATTTCAATTTGCCGGCCGCCCAGATCAATACAACTCCCCTGTTTTAATGCCTCGCCATGCACATCGTCACGCCATTGCCAGTCGAGTGCAGAAAGAACATCGGTATTTCCCTGTACCCTGTTGCAGACTTTCAGGGTGTATTCATTCATGACGGAAATGGCTCTGGGATTGGCCAGGACTTCCCATCCGCGGGATGACGCATGAATCGTTACCTGCGGCGATTTTCTCTTTAAATACGGAACCAGTCCAACATGATCAAAATGGGCATGGAGAATAATAATATGGGCGATTTTCTTTTCGGAAATACCCCAGGAGGCGATCTGCCGTAAATATTCCGGCAGAATATAACTTAAGCCGGCGCTGATTAATGCGGCTGAATCACTTCCCTCCAGCAAATAGACACAGGATTCTTCCGTGCCCAGGCGCCACAACCCGCCGCTAATCAGACCTGCCTTCTTGATTCTCATTAATTCTCGTAATAAATAATCGCCGCTTTTTTCCTCAATCTGGCCGTCATTTGAGAAAAAGCTTCCGCCTGTTTCTGTTGTTCAAGATACATGGAGATCTGACCTTTTACTTCATCCAATTGCACCGTTTTTCCGGGCGTATGCCCGAGAACCTGAATAATATGATGGCCGAATTCAGTCGTTACGACGGGCCCGATTGCATTTTTCTCCTGTAAAAAAGCAGCGTCTTCAAAAGGTTTGACAGTCTGACCTTTCTTAATTTCACCCAGATCACCGCCATTTTCCTTGCTGGGGCAATCGGAATTATTCCTGGCGACTTCGGCAAAATCGGCGCCTTCCACGAGCTTCTTGCGCAAATCTTCTATTTTCGCCTTCTTTTCAGCTTTTATTTTTTCATCGTCCTTGGCATCAATGGTCACCAGGATATGACGCACATGGACTGTTTCCTCTGTAGTGAATTTACTTTTATTATCCACATAAAATTTATTGATTTCTTTTTGTGTGGGCTTGGTATTTTTACCGGTTTCCATTTCAACCAGTTTTCTAATCCTGATTCCCAGTACAATATCTCCCTTGGTCACATGATTTTCTTTAAGGAAATCATCGATTTTTTTATCGGGTGGAATATTTGCTTTAATTTGATTCATCGCCGCCTGAATGTCCTTATCCGTAGCGGCAACTTTTTTATTGTCGGCTTCGTTGGTCAGGATGGTGCGCATAACAAACTCTTCAATGAGCTGCTTTTTCAATCCCTCCTGGATTTCTTTTTTCTTATCCTCGGGAATTTTATCCTTGTAGAGGCTCATCTTAGTTTTGATGCTGCGGGCCAGTTCATCCTTTTTAAAAACAACGCCGTCAACGCTGACGACCACATCCTTGGGTTCCGCCTTTTGGGGTTCTATGATTGCCGGTGTGATTGCCGGCTGATCCAAACCGATTGGTGATTCTGCCTGCGTTTTTTCCTGAGGCTGCTGCGAAGTTCCTTTAGCGGCTTCGTCTTTCTTGCTGCAACCGGATGCTGCGGCTATCAGAATGACAAAAATAATTGTCATAAGACTTTTTACTAAGATTTTATTCATGAATTCTCCCTCGAAAGCAGTTTAACGATCATAATAAGTTTCCTGAGCTATATGCGAAATCATCCTTTCAAGTCAAGAAGATTATCCCATGGGCTGCAGCCAACCCGGGTCACATCCGTTTTCTGAGATAGGATAAGACGCTCAGTTGATCTCTCCAATCCGGACTATTTTCTCCGGGACATCCCCGGGAACCTTCCGTCAGCATTCCCAGAATGGTCTTCAGGGCCGACTGCTGTTGAATTCTGGGATAATATTCTTTCGTGAGATAGTTGATCAATTTTAATGTTTCAAAACCGTCGAACCAATTATGAAATTGCCGATCATATGTCTTCCGGTCCTTTAAATTACCGCGTATTTTCGGCCAGACCTCCAAAAAGCCGCGGTTCAATAGAAAAGCGCCTAATCCCTCATCGATCTGCCGCGCTTCAGGAAATATCTGGCTCTCCGAGCGGTCAAACGAATTTTTCATCAGATCAATCCATCGCTTTAAAATGAAGAATACCCGGGGATCGTAAAGTTGATCGATTGGTCTCGCGCTTGAAATAATTTTTTCAACAGCGGCTCCCGTGCCAAAGGGGACTCGTTTGGATACCCGCGCAGACGGATAGACCACCGTTTCCCTGATCCGGCAAATTGGACTTATTTTGGCCAGTTTATTTAAAAAATAAAAATCCTCTCCCGCTTCGCGTCGATTCATTCCTCTCACGGCAAGATAACTAGCCGCCGTTGTGACCATCGTCGAACCAATGGAATGAAACGCATAGGGTGATCGGGCATACTGCAGCCCCAGTTCCCAGTAACGCAAAAATATTTCGTAAGCAAAGATAGCCTGTTGTTCACTGTCATGGGAAGGCATTTGATGTGCATAGGCAATGACACCTGTCTGAGCCTTATCCGGGGAAAATACGCTTCGGACAGCTGATAAATAATCAGGTCGAACCAGGGTATCCGCATCCAGACTCAAAATTAACCCGGGCCTGTCCTTTGAATCCTGAAGGAGACGAAGGGCCATATCCATGCCGATTTTGCGGGCCATCCCGACGCCACCGAAACGGGAAGGGATTTCGAGCCCCGGGGACGATGCGTCCATGCAAGCCAGCCTTAATGGTCTGCCTGCTATGGTCTGCAGCGCCCCATGGACATCACAAGTATTCTTGTATAATGCGGGAGCTTGTTTGGTAATCAATGCCCGAAGCACCGCAAGGGTTTGCGCATTGTTCGTTTTATCGGCGTCTGATGCAGCCTGTTTATTATTGATGACACACAGCACCAGTGTTTTATCGAGAGATGCATCATCATTCGCGGCCAGAGAAGCGAGTGTCGCAAAGATCAGCTCTTTTTCGGCATAAGCCGGAATAACGACGACCTGTTCAATATTCTCCAGATTCCCGGCCTCAAGTGTCCAGGGGGGCCCTGCCGCGTATCTGTTCAAATAAACATTCAAGAGGGAAGATTGTTTCATGACAATACTTCCGAAACACGACGATGCAGCGCGGAATAATCGTCTCCCGGAATCCACTCGATCGGCAGACCTCTCTTTTCCATGCGCCTGAACCATGTCATCTGTCTTTTGGCAAACTGACCAATGGCAATCTGAAGCCTGTTGATCATTTCATCCCTGTTCATCACATTCTGCAGATACATGGCGATATAGCGGTATTCCAGACCAAAGCTGTCGAGCCGCTTCCAGGATAACCCCTCTGAATGCAATCGGGACACCTCATCGATCATTCCCTCATCCAGTCTCTGTTTAAGCCTGTCGGCAATTCTCCTCAGCAGCACAGCCCTTTCCCATTGGATGCCGAATACACCGGCCCGGATGAGAGGCCGATGCTGATGATCGGCAGATGGATTTTGCCTGGCTTTTTCTATTTCTATTTTTCGGATGATCCTGTCTTTGTCCTCGAGATCGGTCCTGTTGTGCAGATCGGGTTTCATGGAAAGAAGAATGTTCTGAAGCTCCGTCTGCGACTTTTCCGAAAGCTCCTTTCTCAACTGCTCATCAGGACTTGCGGACGGCAGGACATAATTGGTCAGCACGGACTCCAGGTAAAGGCCCGTCCCACCGACCAGGACTGATAAAATTTGTTTTTTCGTGAGGTCTTGGAATATTGAATAAAAATGTTTTTGAAATTCAAAAACATTAAATTCGTGCTGTGGATCCAGGATATCGATCAAATGGCAGGGTATGAATTTGCCATTGATCTGAAACTCGGATAGATCCTTACCCGTCCCGATATCCATGCCTCGATAAACCTGACGGGAATCCGCCGAGATAATTTCTCCCTGAAAATCCAGGGCCAGTTTAACCGCCAGCTTGGTTTTGCCGGATGCGGTCGGACCCAGTATGACGATCAGATTCTTTTTCATGACTTTTATTTTGAAATGATCTTCCTGTCCGCTTCACCCAAAGCTATTATGAACCAACGATTTGATCCGGTTATGGAATCAATTTCAAGCTGATGCCGAAACAGAACCGGTTGTATTTTCTGCCGTGACCGTTTTCTATTTACAACATCAGGATTATTTTGGAAACAGGATCCTGTCTACGATCGGTACTATCTTATCAAAAAAAATGCCCCGTAAAACGGGGCATTTTGTTTAGGATTAATTACGTGGAATGATTATAGTGGTTGAACATTCGTAGCGCTGGGTCCTTTGTTACCCTGTTCAACATCGAATCGAATTCTCTGACCCTCATAGAGAGTTTTAAATCCGGTCCCGGAAATGGCACTATAATGAACAAATACATCTCCGCCCTCATCGTTTTCGATAAAACCAAACCCCTTCTTCTCATTGAACCACTTTACTTTTCCTTCTGCCAATGCTAAAAGTCCCCCTTTCAAAAATTTGTTTCTTCAGGTTAGAACCCTTCAGAAACTAAAAAACCGCGCGAATTCTTACTTTGAATGAAGAATTCTCCGCGGTTAATTTCTCTCTTTGTAAAACAATCTAAGCACTACAAATTTCCTAACAAAAACCGTCTATCTCTTGGGCAATTGAGCTTTTACGCTCTCATATTGGCTTCGACAATAACACCATTTTTATTAAAATCAAGCTTTTTTTTCATAAATATATCGATTTAAACATGCGGCTAACAACGGTTCTTTTCCCCAATAGAAATGATCGGTCGCCCGAAGAATCACCAATTTAGAGTGAATGAAATCAGCTTTCCGCCTTAAATCCTCAAAATCGCAAAACGGGTCGCTGTCTCCGCATATCATCAGTTCAACAGCATCTTCCAATCCCAACCAGTCAAAATTAAAATATTTTTGCGGCGGAGAAATTAAAATTGTGGAATCGATCAGAGACGGTTTATCCTTCAGCAGACGACAACAAACCCAGGCGCCAAACGAATAACCGGCCAGCGTAATCTTCTCGATGCCCTGACTCCGGATAAATTCACAGGCCGATAGGATATCCTGTTTTTCTCCCCTGCCCTCGTCATATTGGCCGGTGCTTCCCCCTACACCCCGAAAGTTGAAACGCAGTGTGGAAATTTCGCCGGAGCAAAAAACATCCCGGATGGTCTCGACAACATTGTTGTACATCGATCCGCCCATCTGTGGATGGGGATGACATATCACAACGCCGTCATGGCCAGCTGCTCTGCACCACAACCCTTCACCGGCAAACAAACCATTTTTCCAGAATACTTTTTCTTCCTGATGCATCATCGTTCAGATGTCACCTGCACGATGACAGGCGCATAATCTCCCTTCCTGACATTCAGCAAGATCCGGCTGCTTCTCGTCACAAATGGCTATTTTATAGGCGCAGCGATTCTTGAAGCTGCACCCCTGGTCGGTCGGGTCGAGCGCCTCTCCGCAAATCAATTTTGCCCGATTTCTCTTTTGTAGATCGCAGGAAGGCATGGCGGAAAGCAGCATTCGGGTATAAGGATGAAGCGGTTTTTGATACAAATCACTTTTGTACGTGAGTTCAACAATGCGCCCCAGATACATCACCGCAATCCGGTCGGATACATGGCGGATGACGTTGAGATCGTGCGATATAAAAAGGTAGGTTAAGCCGAAATCATTTTTCAGATCTTTAAGCAGATTGAGAATCTGCGCCTGAATAGAGGCATCCAGGGCCGAAACAGGTTCGTCAGCTATGACCAGCGCGGGCTGAAGCGCGAGCGCCCGCGCGATACCGATGCGCTGTCTTTGCCCGCCGCTGAATTCATGAGGATACCGTTTAGCCTGTTCCCCGCTCAAACCGACTTTAGTCATCAGTCGCAGCGCCGTTTCCCGATTTTGATCACGGCCGGCAACCCGATGAATGGCAAGCGGTTCCTGAATGATACTGATCGCTGATTTCCGGGGATTAAGCGATGAGTAGGGATCCTGAAAAATCATCTGCACACGGCGGCGATAAGCTTTTAAATCTTCGGACGAAAGTTCATTAAGATTTTGTTCTTTAAAAAAGATGTTTCCCGCGTCCGGTTTCTCAAGCCTCATCAGCAGCCGCGCCAGTGTCGATTTCCCGCAGCCTGATTCTCCGACCAGCCCCAGCGTTTCCCCTTCGAATATTTGCAGATCAATCCCATCCACCGCCCGGACCATCCTGGGACGATTCTGCAGGAATCCGCCTCCGAGAGAATATTTTTTTTCGAGTTTTTGAATATCGATTAAGATGGGCGCCAAGACGGTGCAACTCCTTCGTTATTTTTTTCTTTGGGCGATGAAGCAGGAGACCCAATGTCCCCTTTCCATTTCCATCAAATCCGGTTCCCGGGCATGACATTCGCTCTCGGCCAGAGCACATCGGTCAGAAAAATGGCACCCGGATGGAAGATCATAGAGGCTGGGTACTGTGCCCGGAATCGTTTGTAAATAGCCTTCATCGCTGACCACATCACCGGTGCATCCAGGGCGTGACTTGATCAGGCCGCTCGTGTAAGGATGCAGCGGATTGGCAAATATTTTATCCACAGCCGATGCCTCGACAATTTTGCCCGCATACATCACGGCAACCTTTTGCGCCGTTTCAGCGACAATCCCCAGGTCATGCGTGATCAGGATAACCGCCATATTGTTTTTTTCTTTTAAAGCGGATATCAATTCCAGGATCTGAGCTTGAATGGTCACGTCCAGTGCTGTGGTGGGTTCATCCGCCAACAGCAATTTGGGATTGCACGACATGGCCATGGCAATCATGACCCGCTGGCGCATACCGCCGCTTAACTGGTGCGGATAATCCCTGACCCTTTTTTCGGGTTCGGTCAGGCCGACTTCTCCCAGCAGCTTCACGCTCCGGTCCAGCGCCTCCCGGGCCGGAACATTCTGATGCAAACGGATTGCCTCCGCTATCTGATCGCCGATGCGCAACACAGGATTGAGCGATGTCATCGGTTCCTGAAAAATCATCGCGATATCCCTTCCGCGTTTTTCCCGCATGGCTGTTTCTGATAAACCCAATAAATCCTCCCCGGAAAACCATACCCGGCCTTCGGCGATTTTGCCGTTGGCTGGAATCAGTCTCATGATAGAAAGCGCCAGCATGGTTTTGCCGCAGCCGGA
The DNA here is from genome assembly GCA_036528635.1 of Deltaproteobacteria bacterium. GTDB lineage: Bacteria > Desulfobacterota > Syntrophia > Syntrophales > Smithellaceae > UBA8904. The sequence goes on along the minus strand of JAIGNE010000045.1, from coordinate 84,776 downwards.
CTCTCCCACGATGCCCAATGTTTCACCCGTGTTCAAGTCCAGAGACACGCCATCAACTGCTTTGAGGACGCCTTTGGCCGTTGAAAACTCGGTCCTTAAATTTTGAATGGTGAGGAGAGGCTGCATATCCCTCATTTTGCGCGATTCCGTAAATATTCTATCAGCAGACGCACTGTTACACCGGACGCGCCCTTGGGAATATAGGATTTGCCTTTTGTCACCCAGGCAGGTCCGGCAATATCCAAATGGACCCAGGGGCAGTCCCCGGCAAATTTACTCAGAAACGCGGCGGCCGTTATGGCGCCTGCCAGACGTCCGCCGGTGTTTTTATAATCGGCAATGTCGCTTTTGATCATTTCAAAATAGTGCTCCCAGAGCGGCAGTTCCCATACCAGCTCCCCGGTGGCCTGCGCTGCTTGAGAGATCTCCTTTTTCATTTGGTCATCCGTACCCAGCATCCCGATGACGTCCTCACCCAGCGCCACAATGCACGCACCGGTAAGAGTGGCCACATCAATAATAGCCGCCGGTTTATACCTGCACGCATAGGACAGGGCATCAGCCAGGATCAGACGCCCTTCAGCATCCGTATTCAACACTTCAATGGTCTGTCCGGAAAAGGACCTTAAAATATCACCCGGTTTTAATGCGCCGCCACCGGACATATTTTCAGTCGCCGGCACCAGACCGACAAGGTTGACCGGCAGCTTCAGATCCGCCGCCGCCCTGACAACCGCCATAACCGCTGCACCGCCCGCCATATCCGTTTTCATTTCATCCATTTTCTCCGCGGGCTTTAACGAAATGCCTCCGCTGTCAAACGTCAGGCCTTTTCCGACGAGGGCAAGAGGAGCGTCACTTTTTTTCCCTCCGTGATATTCCAGAATGATAAGCTTCGGCGGTTGATGGCTTCCGGATGCTACGCCCAGAAGCGCATTCATGCCCAGTGCCTTCATCTTTCCTTTATCGAGCACGCGGCATGTGACCCCTTTTCTCTTGCCGATCTCTTCCGCATAATCAGCCATAATAGATGGCGTCATCTCATTGGACGGCGCTGAAACGAGGTCACGGGCAAAGCATACGGCATCTGTAATGACAGTCGCCTTCTTAATTTCTTCCGCTATCAGCGAATAATCTTCGGGATGGGCCACGATTTGCAGCTGCTTCATCTCTTTGATTTCATCGCAGCCAACAGTTTTATAGGACGTATATTGATACAGACCGAGGATGACTCCCTCCGCCACTGCGGCGATGATTTTTTCTTTTTGATCCGTGAGGCTCCAGTCCATGGCTGTCGCCGCATCCTGAATATTCAGACCTCGCAGATGCTGCATGCCTGCTGCAAAGGCCTTGCGAATTTTTTCCGGATTGAGTTCGCTTCTTTTACCCAGACCCACCAGCGCAATCCGATCAGCCGGCAGCGAACCGCGGGTATAAATGACTGATACCAGCGATGGTTTGGCCGAATAATCACCGCTTTTCAGAATGTCCGTAATAAGTCCGCCGGTCTTTTGATCGAGCAGTGCAGTCGCACCGGACAATTTTTTTTCACCTTCGCAAAGGGCTAATATGATCGCCTGGGTTTTCGTATCAGCCAGATTTCCTTTTGTAACTTTTATGTTCACGTGAACCTCCTTGAACTGAACCTTTCCCGTTTGTTCGATTCATAACATATCACTAAGAAATGTCAATTATTAGTGCTGCAAATAACAGGTGCAGCAAATGGTTTGAAGCAACCGGGCGGACGGCAAAATAGCCTCACCGACTGAGATCAGCTGATCCCTTGACGGTGACCTGAGGCGGCACAAGGTCGCCGGACTGCTCCCTACTGAAGGGATATCGTGTTGCGGCGCAGGGAGTGATAAATATTTCTCTGCGTGCTTTTGAGGACGAACTTGAGGTAATTGATATTTTTTTCGATGGATTCCTCATAGACATTGCCGTCAATGTTCCAGCGGTCTTTGAAGTGATCGACCATGAAACGTCGGACATTGCCAAACTCGCTTTCAAAGCGGGCCTGGGTATGTTTATAAAAACTAACCGTTTTGCGGAACAAATCCGTCTCGCTGTCAAATCCCGGCACACCGCCTTCTTCAAATTCGTTGTAGAGCAGGACCAGTTTTTCCAGATAAAGCCGGTCGGCCATCTGGCCCAACAAATCCGCCGTACCCAGCATCTTGCCCAGCATGGCAATATTTTCCGATGCAAATTCTACATCCGCAACCATCGTGTGAATGCCCGTGCAGCTGAGGATATCATGAAAATTCTTCATATCCTCCGCAAAATAGTCGTTTTCTTCATAGTAATTCTGAACAAAACAAATGCTTCTGGTGATGTGCACGAGCGTATATTTGGCGCCTGTGCCAACAACATCGTCATCAGACTGAATGTAGCCGGTGTCATGCATCAACGCACTGATCAGTCCCAGATTCATTTCCTTGTCTGAAAAATGAATTCCCTGCAGTGACGCGCCGTGCATCAGGCGAGCCATCGCCAGCATCACCATCATGGTATGACGCAAATCATGATAAGCCGTATTGCATTTACGGAAACCCTTGTATTTCCCTTCGAACAAGCCCTCTATATCCTGAAGCGCTGTATCAAAATAGATAAAATTAAAACCCGGTGAAATGAGTTTTGCTGTTTTTTTTACTTCCGCAACAATTCTGGAATTATCGCTGACATCAAAAAAAGTTGTTTGTTGATAGTGATAGCTGTCCTTCATACCTGCCCTCATCTCTGGTCGAAAGTACTTTCCTGTTTCAATTGTCCATTTCGAATTTCATTTTTTACGTTGAGGATAGTGTATTACCATATTTAGTTTTGGATTACCTAAGCCTTTATGGAGATATATCGCCACGATTCAAACAACCTATCAAAGAAATTCTTTATTCTTAAAGACAACTTTCATTCTTTGTAACTTTTTTATGGTGGAAATCGTATATTTAACGTAAATATAAATATAGACCAGTTTTCCCCACAGGATGAACCGCCTCATGAAGCAAATGGAAACATTCAGGGAATTGACAGATATTTTTCGGAAAACTCCCGCTGTACAACCGCCTGACCATTTTACACCGTGTGTAATGCTGTCCATCGTGTCGGTTAAAAAGGGTTTTTATGCCCGCGCGTGGGATACTATGCTACTTGGATAAAGCAAAGGAGGGTCTGAACGATGGGCTGCGCAAAGATGAAATTCACAAATAACCGGGGATTTACAATGATCGAGGTGATAGCCGTTCTCGTCGTCCTCGGTATCCTTGTTGCAGTCGCCGCCAGCCGCATTATATCATCGGGAAACGAACTCTACGCGGAAAGAGACCTGTTGAAATCCAATCTCCGCTTTGCCCAGCTTAAAGCTCTGAGTAATAATGATGACGCTACGACGACCTGGGGGGTAAAGTTTTCCGGCAGCACTTATACACTGCAAAGAAACGGAACCAACTCGACCGTTAATTTCCCCACCGGCAGCTCCCCCACGCACAGTCTGTCCGGAGGTGTTACCGTATCCGCTCCGGCGGACGTTGCCTATAATTTCTGGGGCAGTTCCGGGACGAACGACATCGCGGTAACGCTCAGTCAGGGAGGGCAATCAATACCTGTTTCCATACTGCGAACAACCGGGTTCATACCATGAAATCTGTGACTGAAAGAACATCGCGCGGCTTTACACTGATCGAAGTGATTATCGCCATTGTCGTCCTCGCCATTTTGTGTGCCATGATGGTTTCCATTTTCGGAACCTCCTTTTACAGCAGTAGTTCTTCCGTCTTCAATCTGAAGAAGTCTCACGAGCTGAATACCGTCATGGAAAAAATTTCCGCGAAATACATTGAGACCCCCCGCTGGCGAAAGAGCACAACGCATGCCTCAGGAACTTTCATCCTTTCCACAGCAGCGGCCTCGAATCAGGGCATGTTTCGTTCTGGTGGCGGAACAAGCGGAACCACGGAGCCATCCTGGAATAACATATCGGCCGGCGCAACCACTACCGACGGCTCAATCACCTGGACCTATGTCGGCCCTTCCCCGGAATTGACAGCTTTGCAGACGGCCATCGGCACGGAAGGACAGGATTATGGTACTTTACCCGACTGTCTGAACGGCTTTGGCTGCTATCACGTGATCAACAACCGGTTCATCACTTTCAGTGGTTCAAAGGTTGAAGAGGCTTGCGATTCAGCGGCAACCTGTCTGAAATATGGACAATATCTCAAGGTGACCATTGGCTTCCGGTCTGACGATCCCGGTAAGACAGGAGAAACACTGACAGCCTTGTTTGTCCGGCGGTGAGAAAAATGGAAAAAATGCGCAAACATCCAGCGATTGGCGACCATGGCTTTACCCTGGTTGAGGTGATTGTCTCCCTGATTTTGATCGGCGTTATGTCCATTATCGCCGGCATGGGTCTGGTGGCGATCACCAAAGGGTATTTCTTCTCCCAGCAGAATAATGAAACATCCATGAAAGCACAGGTGGCCATGGCCCGAATGGTCAAAGAGATCGGCTATCAGGACATCAAGACTTATACCGTAACAGCAGCAACCGAGAATTCGATAAGTTACACCTATACGGATCCGGTCACCTCAGCGACAGCCAGCCACACCATTGCGCTTTCCGGCGCAGAGATTCAATTCGATGGCGTGGCACTGGTCGATAAAATCAACTCCTTTGCCCTTTCCTATTTTGATGCCGCGGGAAACCCAACCGCAGTGCTTGCCAACATCCGGCGCGTTGACATAGATCTAAGAATAACGGGCGCGGATGATATAGTTTCCACCTTTAAAAACAGTGTTACAATTCAGGAGTCTTACTACTAGAGGAAATGGTCATGCGCAGAAGCAGTCAAAAAGGAACGGTTCTGATTACACTGATCATCGCCATACTGTTGATCGGTGTCCTGGGCGTCGGCATCTATAGTTTAACAACCTCTTCCACGTTCATGGGCCTGTTGTCCAACAACAATGACCAGGCTTATCAACTTGCCCAGTCAGGCATCCGCTATAAGATCAAGAATTTGTCGGACACCAGCGCCATCGGCGACTTTCTGATGCCCGATAACGATCACAAGTTCAATATTTCCTATAACGATACGACCAAGATTATCACTTCCATTGGCATTGTGAACGTGGGCAAATTTTCCGAAGCCAGGCGTGTCATTCTTTATGATGTATCTGCCTATTGGAAAACGCCCGACACGGACCCGTATGGAAACATTGCCTTCGGTCCCGGCACCACACCCATTACCATCGGCAATCCAGATGCCATCGAGGTCGATTCTGACGGCACCATTCATCTGGGCGGCAATGCCGGTGACGCATCCGGCGCAATCTGGTATCAGGGAAGCAGCAGCGCCGGGAACTGCAATTCCGGCTCCTGCGCTTTTAATTACGGCCTGCGCGCCTATTTCGATTTTACTTCTGCCGAGGATAATTCCAGCGGCAGTACGACGCGGGGTGACGGGTTTACCCTTACCGTCCTCAGCGCGATCAACAATACGCGGGATCGATCGGGCGGAGCCCCTCCCGGCATCAGTATCGGCGAACTGATGGGTTATGCCGGCCCGGGAAACACGGCGACTGTGACAATCGGCCCCGGAGAAGGTCTGCGACCGCCGAAGATGGCCGTTGAATTTGACACCTTTCCCAATCCTGACGGCGATGTCTGCAGTTCGGCCAGCCGCAACGATAACAATGGCGGCGGAGGATCATCCTTCCGCAATCACATCGCCGTTCTCTTCTGGGGCGCCGCGCTGACCGGCTCATGCGGAACATATCCCAAAGTCAGTTACGACGATAACCGCCATGAATCCGGATCGGGCGATGTCAGTCCGACGCCGGTCAATTCTTACAGCGGTTATGCCGGCGGCGGTTATTATGAGGGAACCAAAAGTTCTGCTGCATCCAACTGTCTCAGCGCTCCCGGAACGACCTGCAACTGGATGGAAGACAACCATGCCTACAGTGTCCGCGTGGAAATCATCCGGAATTCATCGGGAGCCAGCGGGCTTTACCAGCTCAAGGCCTGGATCTATCGTGACACGCAACTGCCGGCCGCGCTCACCCAGTATCGCGACATAACCACTCCCTATTCTTCCAGCGCCCCGCACGTCACGAGAATGATAACCCTTTCCGCATCGGACCACGCTGCCCTGAGACAGATTTTTTTCGGCTTTACCGAAGCAACGGGCAGCGCGACCCAAAATGTCAGGATCAGCAATTTAAAATTCTTTTTTCCGCAAAGTACCACCTGCCTGTCCACCATCAGCCCGCTCAGTCAGGCCGTGGCGGCAAGCGGCGCAACCGGGCAGACGGTAACAGTGGCCTCCGGGACAGGCTGCGCCTGGACGGCAATGAGCAATAACGCTTGGATTACGATTGCCGGCGGAGCCGGCGGCACCGGCCCCGGTACTGTCAGCTATAATGTAGCTGCCAATACCGGTCTCGCTCGGACTGGCACAATGACCATTGCCGGCCAGAATTTTACAGTCAGTCAGGCCGCTGCACCTCCACCTACCTGCACGCTTTCGGACAGCCCGCATATCGTCCCCTATAATGGCGCGACGACCCTGACCTGGACGATTACTGATGGTCCGGCCGATGGCACCTGGTCTTTATCACCGAGCGGAACATGCGGCAACTTTACAGCCTCAAACGGCGGTTCATGCACTACAGGCAACCAGACCACTCCAGGCACGAGAACCTACACCCTGACCGTCAGCAGTGATACCGGCAGCAATACCTGCTCGACGACCTTCTATGTCGGCTGCCAGGGATACAGGGTTTGGAACGAAACTGGAAACAGATGGGACTTCAGAGTAACCGGCGCAACATGCCAGACTAGTAGAAATGATGGTTTTGAAATCACAAATGGCAGTCCTCAACTTAATGTGGGAGAAACCGTTAACAGATACACAACCGCTGGCGGTGGTTGTTCCAGCGCAGTTCAGGGAGATATCAGTTACACAGATGCTATGAATGCCGATATATCAGCCACTGGGGGCAATGGGAATTGCTGCGTGAATTACAATGCCGGAGATACAGCAGGTGACCGAGCCAACTGTTGGTAGTTGTTCAAAGTCATGAACAGAGGATGAATCGCCGGATGTGGAACCGCACATCCGGCGGATTCTTCATATCCTCTGCAAAATAGGTGTTTTCTGCATAGTAATTCTGGACAAAATAAATGCTTCTGGTGATATGAACGAGCATATATTTGACGCATGTGCCGACAACATCATCAACAGACTGGATGTAACCGGTGTCATGCATGAACGCACTGATTAGTTTCAGATTAATTTCCTTTTCTGAAAAATGCATTCCCTGCGATGACGTGCCGTGCATTAGACGAGCCATCGCCAGTAAAACCATCATCGTGTGACGCGAATCATGATAAGTTGTATTGCATTTATGGAAACCCGGATAGTTACGCTGAAAATATTTCCCACATCGCCAAAAACCTTATCCGGATAGATGAAATCATATGTGTAACGATCTTTTCAATATTTTATTAATACTGCACCTCGCCCGACGAACCATTGGAACCGGCAATTAAATACGCCAAATCATCGTAATAGCCGGCAGACCAACCCCATTCCAATTCACCGTCACAGGAATCTCCCACACAGACGAGACCGATCATGGCGGGAAAATTTGTCACAGGACTATAGGTGTTTGCGGTTACAAGCTTGTTCGTCCTGATGATCGCGTTGAGTTCGTTTCCCTGACCCATGCGTTTGACACTGGGATCGCCATTTGTAGATGTATTCAATGCGGCATTCCATTGAACCAATCGAAAATTGTCCTTTGCCGCTGTCCAGTCGGCCATATCGGATACCGCCCAGGCCAGTGTGCCGCTGCGGGGATTGGCAAGTCTGATGTTATCCAGGGGATTGGCATTGGCGACGCCATGCGCTGATGGGTCGCCATAAAATGCCCAGTAATAGTTATCCTTGGAACGGTATCCCCAGGCGGCATCCGTACCGTAGCCATTGACAGCAGCAGGGCGCGTGAATGTTCCCGTAATGTTGTTGAGGAGCAGAACAACCCGGTTGTCGCTATCCTTGATTTTTTTGACGACCTTTCCCGTTCCTGTTGCACCATTGATTGTACCCCCGACGCTGATCAGCGGCGCATCTGTGACCGAAAGCTTTATGGATGCCGCTTCCACCAGGCGAAGATACAGCGTGGACCAGGGATGAATAGACGGCCAGGAACTATAGGTTGAAATGATATAATCACTCGTGGAAAGCACCTGATAGGCCAGCCAGTAATCGGCGCCGTCACCCTGGTTCCCGTTGCGGACCCAGAATACGATCATCGGCGTATTATTGGCGACTCCTGTCGGGATCATCGTATCCGGAATATTATCTCTGCCGCTTCCTCCGGCATTGTGCGTGCGAACGATGGACAGACCGTAAAAATCATTTTGCTGCACACTCGTCGTCTGCCGATGCTGCGACGTAAATCCCATACAGTAATTTTCCGGCCTGTAGATGAACATATCCAGCCATTCGCTCCAGATGCCCAACGTCACCTTTACTTGTGAATCGTAGCTTAAAAAACCGCCGGCGGCATTCCATGCAACATAGAACGGATTGGACGCTCCCGGTGGAACGGCAACATATGCTTCTGCGGTACTGCCGCTTGTCGTATCGACAATCTTCAGCGCTGCATCGCCGCCGACGTCAACAGAAACAAATTCTCCCGCGGCCGGCGCATCAGCCATCTCGTCCGGAGGAGGAAAGCTGGGTACACTAATCGGTCTTATCCACTTTGAAACAATGCTTCTTGTCTGCATCCAGGAAGCATTGCTGGCTATTCCCGTTGATTTAATAAAGATTTTGTCCGTCGCCGGATCATAATAAACCTCCAATTCAAACCGGCCATCGTCGTCATTGAGTGTAAAAGTATCTCTGTAGGGACTTGCCGCACTATAAGCCTTGAAGTTATTCCTGGATTCGCGAAGTAAAACTGCATACCGGGCGCCGCCTTCCGCGACATAGTATGCTTTTCCCTCACTGCTCGAAAATAGTTCAGACAGTGTCGAAGTTGATGTAAGATAAACCATTCCGGCGCCCAGCACTGCCGTGATCGTCATGGCAATAACCAGTGTGATCAGAACCGACCCTTTTTGATTTATTCCGGCTTTTTTCATATCAAAAACCTCATGACTGATATTAATAATCATTTCTGGGAACGATTCTTGTTTTAAATTCAGGGGATAATTCACCCTGCCCCAGATCCAAAAGCATGGTCACTTCAATCATTTTACTCGACGACGACCACGTGGACTGCTCCGATGCATTATGACTGTCGTAGTACCCCAGCTTAAACTGGTTGACGCGATCAATGACTGTATCGCCATCCAACGTAACAATCCCGCTGTTGCTATCGAAAAGCAGCGTATGAGTCGCAGCCGAGGATGGAAGAACAAATGTTATGGCAGCAGGCGTCGCACCGGTTATTGATTTCCTGTTTGCTAAATTCAGTATTTTTGTGATCTGGAGCATGCCAATCTGTCCTTTTTGAACGGCCGCTGCGTTGGCTTTTGCCGTCACGTATCCCTGCACCATATTGACCAGTCCAATCGATCCGATAACGGCCAATATTCCGACCAGGATCAGCGTGACGACGACTTCAATCAGCGTAAAGCCTTTTTCGTTTGTTTTAAGTTGTTTTCTCATCTTTTACTTTTACTTTTTTTGAAATAGTGTTGTCAGTTGCTCACCCTTGGAATTGGCAATCGTCACCTTCAGTAAATTTGGGCTTGTATCGGTGTCTTCAGAATTGCCGGTAAACTTGATAAAGCTGTTCTGCACGACATGGTATTGACCATAAGCGTTATTCTGGTCGGTGCCTGCCGCTCCAATACTGATTTTTAACGCTTCCAGCGTCGTCACGTTATAATCCTGCGTTATATTCTCCATGACTTGCTTCAATGAAAGGGTGTCCTTCAAACGCCACATGGGCGCTCCGCTTTGCGCAAAATTCGTATAAAGGTACGGCAGGACCATCGCGGCAACGATGGCAATCAGGGTCAGTGTGACGACAATTTCAAGAATGGTAAAACCTTTATGGTTTCTCATGGGATAAAGCCTGTGTTTTTTGTAATGATAATATTCTGGGATTGGCCGCTCGCGGAGAGCGTAAGGCTTATGGTCGCGTCTCCCGGACTCCCCATACTGTTAAAAGTCACGATACTGCCCGCACCGGAGGTAATGGCCACACCATTGGATAATGGGTGCGTTGCGCCGCTCTCATTCGGCAAAGTAGCGGTTGCGGCCGCGCCGTCTCTCTGCAACGTGTAAGCATTTCCGGAAAAAGCAATCCCCCATGTTACATCGTCGCTTAAAGCCCTGACCTGGGCATGCCGCAAATGCGATTTAAGAATTTGAACTTCGGTGTCCAGTGAATAAGCTGTTTTCGAAGACGCGCGGGAAATCACAACCGCGGAAATAATGCCGATCACTAATAAAACGGCCACTATTTCTATGATCGTGAAACCTTTTTGATTAACATCCGTTTTCATGACTCAACCTTATTACTTGCTTCCCGCGCCAGACTGTTCACCGCTGCATCCAGTGAAATACCCGTAAACAACGCCCCCAATGCCAAAATGACAGCAAACAGCAACTCAACTTTTCCACCCATTGAAAGAAGAATTCCGCCGAAAACAAAACTCAAAATATAAACATAAGATCCGATGTGCGCGAATCGCGCCGCTTTTTCTCCCTTTGCCCAGATAACTGCACCGACTAAAGCCAGCCAGAGCGAGACGAGGGTAAACAATGAAGGCTGAAGCCTTAACCAGTCATATACAGTGGATGTTCCTGAAATATCTTTGAGTGTAAAAAATAAAATCATCGCGGCGACAAGATAAAAAAAGCTCACAGCCATAAAAGACACCGCACAGTCTTCCCTGGTCCGTGGTAAGGCAAAGGCGCTTTGCATGAATAAATGGATCTTTCTACCCCATGAAAAAAAAGGTTCTTTTTCTTTTTGCTCTATGTTCCTCATCACTGTTCGCGTAAAATTGTCCGGTAACGATACTTCGGGCAGTATTTTTATTTTATCAATGATGTATTGATGTTTGCTTTCTTCCATATCGATTCTCTCCCGCCGTCTTTTCGAAGCTGTTGAACAATATACACCTTGAACAGGCAAATAGTCACAATGCTTTCATTTTTTTATCATTTTTTCCAAGGACTTCAATCCCCGGTAGATGCGCATTTTAACCGCACTGACCTTGTCGCCCGTTATGGCCGCGACATCGTCGAAGGTCATGTTCTGATGATACTTTAAAATAATAGCTTCCCTCAAGTCGATCGGCAGCCTGCGCAAACAATCATCCAGCCGGATCATCATGTCTTCGGAAAGCAAGTCCTCTTCCCTGCTTTCTTGTTCTTGCGCCGATGGTTCATTAAGGAGATAATCCTTCGAAAATATTAAAACGTTCCGTTTCTTTTTTCTGAGGTGGTTGCGGATGAGATTGATGCTGATGGTATAAAGCCAGGTGAAAAACTTCTTTTCCGGATTGAACTGGTGCAGTTTTTGATAAGATTTTATGAATGCTTCCTGAGACAGGTCATCCGCATCAGAATAGCTTCCCGTCATGCGGAAGGCCAGGTTAAAGACCGGTCCTTTATAGGCATCAATCAACAGGGCGTATGCTTGCTTGTCTCCGTTTAAAACCCTGGCAACAATTTCCGCGTCCGTCTTTTGATCCATTATCCCATGATGTCCTGCTGGATATTAATCCATATTTCAAAAGATGATTTACAGTGTATGGTGTTGGTCAAGGGTATAGAGCAAAAAGGAGGACAACTTTATTTATTTACTTTTCACTAGCTCTCCTGCTCTCGGAATTCCAGCAGCTTGTTAATTTATCCAACGCGATAGGGCAATTGAAAAATTCCTGCGACAACTCCCGGAACAGTGATATCTTCATCGAGGGATTCCCACCGCAGGGCATAGCCATTGAGTCGCAGGGTCACCTCCTGCAATTTCTCTTCTGGGGCTTCGGCCAGAATTTTAAATCGGTTCGCGGGAAATCCGATGATTCTACCGTCCGTTAATTCAATATAGATCATTCTCTTTTCTACCCATGCTCTGATCGCGGCGGGTTCAACGGGTTCATTGATTGCGGCTAAAGTAGTCATGAAATTTCTCCTCAAATAAATCCCGATGGTTAAATACAAGTCTTTCTATCAGTCGTATAGTCTCCGGCGACACACCTTTATTTTTGGCTAATCTAACAGGATCAAGCCAGAATTTGCATTCGCCGTCGGGCGTCGCAACATGAATGTGCGGCGGCTCGTTTCCTTCATCCGAGTAAAAGTGAAAACGGAAAACTCCTATTTTCATTACCGTAGGCATTGTTAATGATAGACACAAGGATATGAATCTGTCAACGAATATCAAGTAAATTCATATATTATGATAAAATTATTTTGGACAAACGATCATAAAAAGAGTAAGAGATCAGACACACTAAACCCTGGGGGTCGCCTTCGATGCCATTTAATGAAACAGCTGCTGTTGTTGTCCCCGCCTGTAATGACGAAAAACGGATCGTCCGCGTTCTTTCCACCATGCCTATCTACTTTTATCATGTATTGAGGACGATTTAAATGAATACCAGCCTCGATGTTACCATCCTGATACCTGCTTATAATGAGGAAAAGATCATTGCTGATGTCATCCAGCATGTGCGCCTGACCATGGACTCATTGAATCATTCCTACGAGATTCTGGTCATCAACGACGGTTCCAAGGACAATACATCCCTGAATGCGAAAGATGCCGGAGCCAGGGTCATCTCCCACCCGTATAATATCGGCAATGGTGCGGCCGTTAAAACAGGCATCCGGCAGGCAAAAGGTCTGGTTCTTGTAATGATGGATGGCGACGGACAACATAATCCGGAGGATATTCCTCGTTTGCTGGAAAAGCTGGGACCGTACGATATGGTCGTTGGAGCGCGTACCGGTGATTCGGAATCACATGTTCACAGAAATATGGCAAATAGTTTCTACAATCTTTTTGCATCCTATATTTGCAAAAGAAAGATACGGGATCTGACCTCGGGATTCCGGGCTATTAAAACGAATATTGCCCGACAGTTCACATCGCTTTTACCCAATACATTCTCCTATCCGACAACGATCACGATGGCAATCCTTCGTTCAGGTTTCAGCCTTGCCTTTGTACCGATCAAGGCAAACCGTCGCGCGGGAAAGAGTAAGATAAAATTAATCCGCGACGGCTCCCGTTTCTTTTTGATTATTGTCAAAATCGCTACCCTGTTTTCGCCCATGCGGGTTTTCCTTCCGGTCAGTGTCCTGATGTTTCTCACGGGTGTGGTTTATGGCCTCTTTAAAATCCTCTTGATGGACGGAAGTTATGGCCCCACATCGGCCATGTTGATCACCATGTCTTTAGTCGTCTTCATGGTGGGGCTTGTATCGGAACAAATCGCTCAGCTCCGCTATGACAGAAGTGAAAACCGGGAGTGATGCGATTGATTCTAAACATTCCCTGCGGTCCTGAAATTCTGCTTCCCCTTGAAAAGCCGGCCGCCCATCCCCTTAATATTTTCTTGACAATCATTCCGCTTATGTTATGAGTAGGATAACTACTCATATTGGAGCGTAAATGAACGATCTGTTCTCAGGGCTCATATCTTCAAAAACGAGAATCAGTCTTCTTGTACGCTTTTTCTTCAACCCCGGAAACAAAGCCTATCTTCGCGAGCTTTCAAAAGATCTTCATCTTTCCACCAATGCCGTTCGAGAAGAACTGAACCAGCTTACCAAAACGAAACTCCTCACCTCGGAAAAAGACGGACGCAACGTATTCTATACGGCAAACAACCATCACCCTCTTTTTCCGGAACTCAAATCCATGGTCAGCAAGGTCATGGGGCTGGATCAAGTCATCGAAAGCATTCTCACAAGATTGGGAGACCTGGAAAAAGCCTATATCATCGACGATTATGCTGAGGGCAAAGATACTGGCATCGTGGATTTAGTTCTGGTGGGAAAAATCGATCAGTATCACTTAAACGATTTGAGCAGAAAAACTGAACGCTATATCAAGCGCAAGATCCGCTCTTTGGTTATGACCAGAGAGGAATTTGACGACTTCAGGCCAAAGCTGGAAAGCCGGCCGAATTTTCTTATCTGGAAACGGCAAGGGGACAAATAACCCCTCCCCGATCCGGATAAAACAATGCAATATTGATTTACCCCAGGAGTTGCAATCATCACCATGTAACTCACGGGGCGGAGCTGAATCCAGGACACTTCGAACCACGCTCCGGGAAATGCCGGGAATCTTGCATCAGGGAGCAATAATAAAGACGAGGGTCATAGCAAATCGACAAAATATTTCTTGCGGTCACCAATTTCAAAATGATGGGAGATAATGATTATTATGAACGACAAGCACATTGAAACGATCGTCCACGGAATAGAACCGATCGCCCTGATCATCCGCAGTGACTATGATGAACAGGGAATTCATTTCTTCACACCTGCAAATTTTTCCCAGCAGGTTGCTGCCATGACCCGCCCTAAAGGCCACAAAATTGATGCGCATATTCATAATCTTCTTGTGCGGCAGGTCCTTTATACGCAGGAAGTGCTCATCATCAAACGGGGGAAAGTCAAGGTGAACCTCTATTCTTCGGACCGTGAATTCATCGATGCAAAAATTCTTGAAACCGGCGATGTAATTCTTCTGTGCGGCGGCGGCCATTCGCTGGAAATGCTGGAAGAAACATCCATGATCGAGGTCAAGCAGGGTCCCTATGCCGGAGAAAATGACAAAGCACAATTCCCGGAAGACAATTGCAGATGATCCCAGTCAATGAACCTCTGATCGGCGCAAAAGAGATTGAATATGTCAACGAGTGCCTCCGCACCGGGTGGATTTCCTCTGCCGGACGCTTTATCGAGGAGTTCGAGCAGAAATGGGCTGAATACTGCGGCATGAAATACGGTATTGCCATGAGCAACGGCACAACAGCCCTTCAGGCCGCTGTGGGATGTATCAATCTGCAACCGGGCGACAAAGTCATCATGCCCTCCTTCACAATCATCTCCTGCGCTCAGGCAATTTTATATAACGGCGGCATTCCTGTGCTTGTGGACAGCGATCCCCGCACCTGGTGCATGAATGTGAAGCAAGTGCAGGAAAATGTCGAAACGGAAATGAACACCGGTAACGGTAAGCTTAAAGCCATCATGCCGGTTCATATATACGGTCACCCCGTGGATATGGACCCGATTATAGAGATAGCAGAGAAGTATAACCTCAAGATCATCGAAGATGCCGCTGAGGTCCATGGCGCCGAGTATCTGACGGGCCGAAACACGGGCCATCCCCGATGGAAGAAATGCGGCAGCCTGGGGCACATCAGCGTCTTCAGCTTTTACGCCAATAAGCTCATCACCACCGGAGAAGGCGGCATGGTTCTCACCAATGATCCCGTTTATGCGGAAAAGGCAAAGAGCCTGCGTAATCTTTGTTTCCTTCCACAACAGCGATTTCTGCATAAAGAACTGGGGTACAATTTCCGTCTCACGAATTTACAGGCAGCGATCGGCCTTGGCCAAATGGAACGCGTAGAAGAAATCATTGCGAAAAAACGCCGGATGGGGAAGGCCTACACCGAACGACTTCAAAGTCTTCCCGGTCTCCGGTTGCCCGTGGAGGAATCATGGGCCAGGCAAGTTTACTGGATGTACGGGATTGTCCTCGACAAAAACACTGGGCTGGACGCTGTCCGCTTCGCTCAGAAATTAAAGGAAAAAGAAGTCGAAACCCGCCCCTTCTTTCTGGGCATGCACGAACAACCTGTTTTTTACGATAGGGGTCTTTTTCATCATGAAGCGTATCCCGTCGCCGAGCAGATCGCCCGTCAGGGGCTCTACCTGCCCTCAGGATTGACGCTTACTGAAGCACAGATTGATATGGTCTGTGATGCGGTTTATGCTGTTCTCAGCAGCGAAAGACACCAGCAGAATTTATAGAAGATCATCATCCGAATATTATGGAGGACAGATATGCCCTTTTCTTTCAAGACAGCATCTCAAAGAGTTCTCAATAAAGCCATACGTCTCGTTTCTCATCCAGCGGAACTTCAGGCAAAAAACTCACCGCTGGTTAAAATCAATCAGCGAATGCTGTTTAATTTTTATCGCTATTCAATTCGCGAGGGATATTGCTGCCCCCTGTCTGATACGGGTTTCCGGATCTATTCCCAGTTTGAAGAGGACGGCCTTTTGCTTTATATTTTTGCGGCAATTGGCATAGAACACAGAACTTTTATCGACATCGGATCAGGAGACGGCATCAACAGCAATTGCGCAAATTTTGCGCTCAATTTCGGATGGAACGGGCTCTTCATCGACGGTAATCCGGCAAACATTGAAAAGGGCAAAAACTATTATGCGGCCAACCCGGACACCTGGGCTTATCCTCCGACATTTATTCATGCGTTTATACAGCGTGAAAACATCAATGAACTGATCCGAAATAATGGATTCGCCGAAAGCGGTGTAGATTTGATCTCTATTGATATTGATGGAAATGATTATTGGATATGGGATGCGCTGACGGCTGTTGAACCCCGCGTCGTAATCATTGAAACACACATCGAGTTTGGAATGAATAGCATCGTGGTGCCTTATGACAGGAACTACGCGTATCCGGGAAAACACCCGGATTATCACGGGGCATCTCCCGTTGCTATGGAAAAATTGGCCCGAAAAAAAGGTTACCGACTCGTCGGCGCAATCAATTATGGCTTTAATACAATCTATGTTAAGGATGGCATCGGTGAAAATATTCTGCCCGCCGTATCCGTCGAAAGCATTCTGAAGCATCCTCGCAACAAAGAACGTCAGAAACTTTTTGAACCCATCAAGGATTGGGAATATCATCATGTCTGAAAAGAAAAATGTGCAATGCCAGTGCGGCGCAACGAAAGAAGTCGGGGTGTTTGCCGACTACGCCCGCTACTACGACTTGCTTTACCGGGACAAGAATTACGCTGCCGAAGCTGATTATGTGGCAGGTCTGATTCGCAAATTTCAGCCATCAGCCCTGACCATTCTGGAGCTGGGTTCCGGGACAGGCATCCATGCGTCCCACCTGGCAGATAAAGGATTCACTGTTCACGGCATTGAGCGCAGCCCGGAAATGCTTGCCCGATCTCGGCAACTCACTGACAAAAGAAATGATGCGGATGAGCGCTTGAGCTTTGCCGCAGGTGACATCCGTCACGTTCGTTTGAAGAAACAATTCAACGCCGTCATCTCTTTGTTCCATGTCATCAGCTATCAAACAACAAACGAAGATGTTGCAGCGGCGTTCGAAACGGCAAGGCATCACCTGAAACCCGGCGGCATTTTTATCTTCGACGTCTGGTACGGCCCGGCGGTACTGACCGAACGCCCAGATATCAGAATCAAAAGGATACCGGATGATAATATTGAAATCACCCGTCTGGCGGAACCAGTGCTTCATCCCAATGAAAACCGGGTAGATGTTCATTATCATATTTTTGTCCGCGACCTTGCCACCCAGGCTGTTACAGAATTGAATGAAACTCATGCCATGAGATATTTCTTTAAACCGGAAATGGAGCTATGGGCAATCCATTCGGGATTTACGATTCTGGGCATGGAAGAATGGTTCACCGCTCAAACAGTCGGCACATCCACATGGAGCGTGTGTTTTTGTATGCAGGCTGTGTGAAGATCTTAACCGATGATTCAGAATATTAATAGCGGACAACGAGGTAGCAGAATTTGAGTGGCCATAAAAGACTAATGATCATTGCTGGCGGAGACTGGCAGGTTCCGGTCATTCAAAAAGCGAAAGAAATGGGATGTTTCGTTATTAACTCCAATTTATATGAGGATTCCCCCGGCTTCAAATATGCAGATGTAGGACTGGTCGCGGATGTTCTTGATAAAGAAAAAAATCTTGCGTTTGCCCAAAAATATAAACCCGACGGAATCATTACCGACCAAAGCGACATAGCGGTTTCTACCGTGGCATATATTTGTGAAAAATTGAACCTTCCCGGAATAGGGAACGATAAAGCTGAACTGTTTACTGACAAATTCAGGATGCGGACATTCTGTAAAGAAAATGGTTTTTTGTATCCTGAATTTCAGATTTGCACATCTTTCGAAGAGGCTAAAACATTTGCGCATCAAATAGGCTATCCCGTTGTTATCAAACCGACGTCAAACCAATCAAGCCGAGGTGTCTTCAAAATTAATAATGCGCAACAATTAGAGCAGCTTCTTCCCGAAGCCCGCAAGTTCAGTTTCAAGAATGGAATTTTAGTCGAAGCATTTATCGGTGGGACCGAAATAACGATTGAAGGGATCTGCGTCAACGGAAAGCATCGATCTCTTGTATGCTCTGAAAAAGACCATTTTCAGAATAATGAGATGGTCGCGTGCCGCCTTCTCTACAGCCATCTGAATCCTCGCATACCTTTTGAGAAAGCAAAAGATATCAATGACTCCCTTGTCAACAAAATGGGATTGCCTTTTGGATTAACCCATGCAGAATACAAATATGATAATGGCAAATTCTATCTGGTAGAAATAGCCGCAAGAGGCGGCGGGACAAAGATATCTTCTCTGATCGTCCCGTTTATGTCCAGCGTCAACACAAATGAAATTCTTATTAATTCTGCGCTCGGGGAGAATATTGCAGATATCAATCCCGTGAAAAAAGATGCATGGACGATTCTGGACTTCTTCTATTTTGAAGCAGGGTTAGTCAGAGAAATGATCGGCATTGAAAAACTCAGAGCCAATTCCAATATCCTTGATTTTGCCTTTAACTTTAAAACCGGTGACGTTTTAAGGCCGCTGGCGGATGACAGATCAAGGCATGGTTATTTTATTGCCTATGAAAATACTGAAGATAAATTATTAATGCTCTGTGACTCGGTCAAAAAGGACACTCGGATTGTTTACAGATAACATACCCATTTTTGATTCTCTTACCCATCCGACAATAAACGGCGCATGGATAGACGGCAAAATGCATCCGCTGAATTGCATTCAATATTTATCAGCCGAAATGGGGAAATATAATATCCGCTGGGCATTTGCTGCAGGTATGAAAAATATTGGCGGCTATGACGAACAAAAATTTGCATCGTTTATTAAAAACAATTCCGAAAATATTTTCCCTCTGGGTTTTTTTGACACTCAAAAAGCCAAGTCCTTGAAAGACACCAGAAGCTATCTGCGAGAGCTCAAGCATTGCGGATATGCTGGAATCAAGATTCATCCCAGGCTGTCAGGCATTTCATTGAAAGACAAAATGCTGCCCTCTATGATCAAGAATGCATCTGACATGGGATTTCTGGTTTTCATGTGCACATACTTTTATGACAATGCCAGGACTTCACCCGGCAACAGCATTGATAGTTTATATGATCTCTTGTTTAAGGTCAAAGATTCAAGGATTATTATGCTTCACTCGGGAAGCGTCAGGTTATTGGAAATGATGGAAATTGCAAGAGCATACAAAAACATCTTATTAGACCTGTCCTTTACTATGTGTAAATATGCGGGCAGTTCACTGGACTTTGATATACGTTACCTTTTCAACAATTTCGACTCAAGAATCTGTATCGGTTCGGACTCACCTGAATTTGATCTCAAAATGCTTAGAGAAAGATTTCAGTTTTTTGCTGAGCAAATTAATCTCGAGAAGGCGGAAAATATCGCATTCAGGAATATTATTAAATTTACAGGCATGCAAGTATCATGAAATTGTCTGATCGAGACATCAAGGAAATCATCGAAAGATATTCAGACCGTCTGAATGAATTCGGCTATTCTCCGAAAACATTGGGTTGGGAAAAAGGCAAACAGGATCTAAGGTTTGATATCTTAACATCTCAATTTGATTTATCCGGAAGAAGGATCCTGGACATAGGCTGCGGTTTTGGAGATTTAAATAAGACCCTGTTCAATAAATACGGAGATCATTATTCATATTATGGAATAGATCTTGTTCCAAAGATTATTGAAATCGGACGTGAAATTTTCAATAGTCCCAATATCAGAATGGACGCCTGTGATTTTCTTGGCAGGCAGTTCAGTGAAAAATTCGATTACGCTTTCGGTTCGGGGATTTTTAATTTCAAACTCAAAGATGTTGATAATTACGAATATATTGAAGATGTAATTGAGAAAAGCCTTGATATCTGCGATGAAGGGATCGCTTTTGATTTTCTATCCGATAAAGTGGATTATCAATATCAACACACTTTTCACTCAAGCCCCGAAAAAATATTATCCATTGCCTATAAATTCTCACGGAATATCATTCTCAGAAATGACTATATGCCCTTTGAATTTGCACTGTTTATTTTCAAAGATGGCTCGTTCTTAAAAGAAGACACCATTTTTTTAAAATACAAGCAAAGAAATATGGATGGAGGTTTTCAATGAAAAACAAGAGATATAAAAAATTGATTATCGACTATATTAAGAAAAACAGAGTATCGACGACAGAGGTCGCTGACTGTCTGAACAAGACAGGCGCCATCTTAAATGTCAGAGCGGTTTCAAGAAGCCACTTCAGGGTGGGCACCCTTTTTTGGGGTTATGCGCACGGTGAAACGAACTGGAGCGTTCATGAACAAATTCAGAATGTGAAGGAAGGTGATATTGTTTTTATCGAAGTCTTCGATTGTAAGGACAGAGCCATATTCGGCGACCTGGTTTCAAAATACTTAATACTTTATAAGCAAGCTGCCGCCATTGTTGTTCAGGGAAATCTTAGAGACGCTCACAGGCTTGTCAAAGAAAACTGGCCAATTTGGTGCTCTGGTTTTTCACCAATCGGATGTTTTAATACGATACCGGACGATGACCTTGACTCGAACATTATCAAAGAGCGGAAGAAGAAATATCAAGGAGCCATTGCCATTTGTGATGATTCCGGCGTCGTCGTAATTTCTAAAGAACACCACAACGAAGAATTTCTCAAAAAGCTTGAATTCATTGAACAGCAGGAAGATATCTGGTACGATTGCATCGACAGAAAAAAATGGTCAACCTATGAAACTGTTTGTCTGAAAAACTATCTTAAGAAAAAAAGCAAATAAAAGATTTATTCACCTTGCCCTGCAACCGCTCCTGAATCACATATCTGAACAATATTGAGGATCGTCATGGATTTTATTCCATTCAACAGACCTTATATGACGGGCCATGAGTTGCACAATATCGCCCAGGCTCACGCCTATGGTCATTTGTCCGGCAATGGTAGTTTTACTAAAAAAAGCCAGGCCTGGCTGGAAGAGAAAACAGGTACACGCAAGGCCCTGCTTACGAACTCTTGTACTGCGGCGCTGGAGATGGCCGCAATCCTGGCAGATATCAAACCTGGTGATGAAATTATCATGCCCTCCTTTACATTTGTTTCAACAGCGAATGCATTTGTGCTCAGGGGTGGCAAGCCGGTATTCGTCGATATACGCCCGGATACGCTGAATCTCGATCAAACCCTTATTGAAACGGCAATCACAAAGCATACCCGGGCCATCGTACCTGTACACTATGCAGGTGTGTCCTGTGAGATGGACATGATCCTTGACATCGCCCGGCGATACAATCTCATGGTTATCGAAGATGCCGCACAGGGAGCTATGTCCTCCTACAAAGGTCGTCCATTGGGATCAATTGGTTCTTTAGGTTGTCTCAGCTTTCATGAAACGAAAAACATCATCTCGGGCGAAGGCGGCGCGCTGCTGGTCAATGATGAGCGCTTTACTGAACGTGCCGAGATCATCCGCGAAAAAGGTACAAACCGCAGCCAGTTTTTTCGCGGCCAGGTGGATAAGTACACCTGGGTGGATATCGGCTCTTCATTTCTGCCGGGTGAAGTCATCGCCGCATTTCTTCTTGCACAGATGGAAGAAGCCACTGGCATCACCGAGAAGAGACTAGCCATCTGGAATCAGTACCATGACGCTCTTGCCCTGCTGGAAACCCGCGGTATGCTTCGGCGCCCGATCATTCCTGAAGAGTGTCAGCACAATGCCCATATGTACTACATTCTTCTGGATTCTCTGGAAACACGCGATAGAGTGATCGAATTTCTGAAACAGCAAGGCGTTAATGCCGTGTTTCATTATGTGCCGCTGCATAGCTCGCCTGCAGGAAAACGCTATGGGAGAGTGAACGGAAGCATGAACAACACCGAGGCAGTCTCGAACCGTCTGTTGCGATTGCCGTTGTGGGTGGGGATGGATCATGACATGGTATCGCGCATAACGCGTCTTATAAACACTAGCCTTGACTGAGCCTCGCAAACGCCGCACCTATTGAGTAGTCTCATATGAAGATTATGCATTTCGCCATCGATGATAAATTCATTCCATTCATTCAGAAGACCTTTGAACAGGCGCTTCCCGGTTGCAACGAATACCGCATCCCCGGCGATCCATCAAAGCCGCTGAATTTTGTGCGGCCCGGCGAAAATGTAC
This sequence comes from Deltaproteobacteria bacterium, assembly GCA_036528635.1. Taxonomy (GTDB): domain Bacteria; phylum Desulfobacterota; class Syntrophia; order Syntrophales; family Smithellaceae; genus UBA8904. Next base: position 62,234 of record JAIGNE010000045.1, on the reverse strand, counting down.
GGGTTGTAGAATCGCCATACTGGATCAGTGATGCATTAACCCGTGAACTTCAAAATTACGATTGCCTGATTATTCATTTTATGACTCCGAATTTTGTTGAGGGCATCAAGCGCACACCGGACAATATGCTGGTATGCTGGGTCGGTTGGGGTGGCGACTATTATGATTTAATCGGACCGTACCTGGGCAACCTGATTCTTCCTCAGACACAGGCATTGATGGATAAAATTTCCCGCCGTCATGCCCTCATCCCCCAAAAGATCATGAAGTTTGTGCGCAGTCCCAGATTAATCATTCCTCTTTTGAAACAGATATTACACCAAATTCATCATACACAAAACGCGGGTATCCCTGACATAATCGATAGAGTTGATTTACTTTGGGTCAATCCTGAGGAAATGAGTATGATCGAAAAGGCACTTCCTGCCTTTCGGGGCGTCTATCACAGAATTTGTTGCTATAGTGCCGAGGAAGTATTTTCCTTCGGACCCGATAGAATGTCGGGGCCGGATATTCTGATCGGCAACTCCGCTGATGCCACCAATAATCATTTGGAACTTTTCGATATGCTCCAACAGTTGGACCTGGGAGAAAGCAGGCTTATTACACCACTGAGTTATGGTAATGCAGACTATGGGGACACCATCATGCGTATCGGGCAAAAACAGTTCGGGCATCGTTTCATTGCAATTCGTAAGTTCATGGCACTCGAAAACTATTATGGAGCAATCGCAAATTGCGGAACCGTCATCATGAACCATATCCGCCAGCAGGCAGGTACAACGATAGCAACGGCTCTTTTTAAAGGCGCTAAAATTTATCTGAGGAATGAAAATCCGCTGATGCCTTTTTATCGTAAGATGGGCATACGCCTTTTTAGCATCCAAGATGATTTATTACAGAGCGAAAATCCTTTCGCCCCGATGAGTTCTGACGAGATAATCAGACATCGTATGATTTTAAATCGATACTGGAGTCACGACGTTGCGATAAGCGCAGTTCTGGGGCTGAAGGACCATGTCGAAAAGAAGCGGCGCGCGTATGCTTGACCTTCCATCACTAAATCATCCGAATCGGCAAGCCTTTAACTGGTTGGCTTATAACTGTGGCGACCACTTTCTTGTATCGAACAAGCAATACTATCGCGGCCGCCTGTATGACCTGGGCTGCGGAGAGATGCCCTACCGCGACTGGTTTCTCCGCTATGCCGATACCTATACAGGTGTCGACTGGGCGGGTACATTGCACACGCTGAAAGCGGATATCATCGCCGATCTTAACGAACCGCTGCCGATTGAAGACCGAGTCGCCGATACCGTCGTATCTTTGTCCGTCATGGAACATTTGTGCGAACCGCAACTCTTCCTCAACGAAGCCTATCGCATCCTCAAGTCCGGGGGGGTAATGATTTTACAGGCTCCGTTCATGTGGTGGGTGCATGAAGCGCCACATGACTATTTCCGTTATACGCGATACGGTTTGAAATACATGTTCGAAAAGGCCGGTTTCAGCGATGTCGAAGTTTATCCGCAAACCGGCTTTTGGATCATGTTGACGCTCAAGTTTAACTATCAAAGCACCAAGCTCATACGCGGCCCTTGGCCGGTGCGCAAAATGATGTCTTTGATGATGCACTTGATCTGGACTGTCGATCAGCGGGTGGCTCCCTGGTTGGATAAACACTGGACAGGTGAAGAGGAAACGGCTGGTTACTACGTCCTGGCCCAAAAAAAATGACTCTGAGGCACAAAACTTTCACCGCCGTTCGTTGGACAACGGCGGCTGCTCTCTCCCGCGCCCTCCTGCAACTCGTCCAGGTTGCTGTTCTGGCACGTCTGCTCGCACCGACAGACTATGGTCTCATTGCGATGGTTGGTGTGGTCCTGGGCATTGCCGGACTGTTTTCAGACTTGGGCTTGAACAGCGCCTATATTCAGAAGCAGGACGTCGCACCGGAGCATCGTTCCAGTCTTTTCTGGCTGAACGTCGGTATGAGTTCGATCTTGACGATACTCGTCGTCATTACCAGCCCTGTAGTCGCTTTTTTATTCGGAGATGAACGGCTGACGCTGTTACTCATATCAAGCGCACCCGTATTTGCTATCAACGCCGTTGGACAACAAATACGGATGACCAGAGAAAAAGAATTAAACTTCAAACCCGTCGTGCTCCTGGAGCTGGTTTCAGCTTTGACTGGTTTCGCAACTGCGATCATTGCCGCTCTTGCAGGACTCGGCGTTTACTCTATGGTCCTGGGCGGCATCGCGACTGCACTTGCCGGGACTCTAATGGCATGGTTATGCATCGCTGGCGGCTGGCGCCCTTTATGGCGTTTCAGTTGGGCGGATGTGCGCCCATACATCGGCTTCGGTGGTGCTCTGGTAGCGAACGATATCATTAACCAGATTAATGTAAGCATTGATATCTTCCTGGGCGGGAGGTTGCTGGGTGCATCACAATTAGGTCTGTTTAGCGTCCCCCGTACTTTCATACTTCAAATTCAATTTCTGGTGAATCCCATCATTACCCGGGTTGGTTTCCCCCTCATTGCACACGTTCAGCAGGACATTCCTCGTGTGCGATCGATTTACTTGAAAACGCTGAACATGACTGCATCCGTCAACGCGCCTATCTATTTTGGTTTGTTATTCTTCGCGTCCGAAATTGTGCATGTGCTGCTTGGACATAACTGGACGGGCTCTGTCAATTTCTTACGAATCCTCGCCATCTGGGGGTTCTTTCGTTCGACGGGAAATCCTGTCGGAAGTCTGCTGATGGGCATGGGGCGGGCGGATCTGTCCCTCAAGTGGAATACCGTAATGCTTTTTGTGATTCCGCCAATTCTGTGGATCGGTTCACAGTTCGGGGCCGAGGGTTTGGCCTGGGCTCTGCTCGGGTTCTCTGTCGTGATGTTCGTCCCCGGGTGGTACATATTGGTCAGACCGCTTTGTCAAGCCGGATTGCTCGAATACACTATTGCGGCACTCAGGCCAATGCTGATCGCCATCGTGTCTATTGCCCCCGCATATTGGGTTGCAAACCACTTGGAAAACTCGTTGCTGCGTTTATTTTCAGGAATCGCGTTGGCCGCTCCCCTGTATATTGTCATCAGCATCAAAGGGAACCGTGAATGGCTTCAGTCCATGATGCAATTAATCGGCAGAAAGAATCCTGAGGCAAGTTGATATGGATATTGTCAATCCCGTCATTTCCGTCATCATTCCGTCATACAACCGCAGCGAATTCATCCTGCGCGCAGTCCGCAGTGTATTTCGTCAAACATTCAATAATATTGAGTTATTGGTTGTAGATGACGGTTCGACGGATGACACGATAGTGCTGCTTCATTCATTACAGCAAGAAGATCCACGCCTTCAGGTTATAAAGCATGAAAAAAATTTGGGGTCTCAGGCGGCACGTAACACCGGAATCTTAGCGTCTCATGGAGAATTCATCGCATTCTTGGATTCAGACAACGAATGGATGCCTGATAAATTAGAGAAGCAAATCTCATTGATAAATGTCTCCCACGGCAATATTGGTGCCGTCTATTCAGGTTTCTTCAGGGTCCATGCGGATGGAAAACCAACCTCGGAACAGATTCCCCGCTTTGGAGGTGATATATACAAAACCGCCCTCCGGGAATGGGTTGCGGATATGAACACCTTAACGGTGCGAAAGGATATTTTACATAAAGCAGGTCTGCTTGACGAACGGATAAGATCCTATCAGGAGTGGGATCTGTGCATCAGACTCGCAAAAGTTACTGAATTTGATTTCGTCAACGAACCCTTGGTAATCTACCATATGCATGATAAACCGACCATCTCCAAAGATCAGATGCTTGACGCTTTCGGATATCTTGATGTCATTTCAGTTCACCGCGATGAAATAATCGAGCACTTAGGTTGCCAGGGATACATCAGACACCTTCTCGCGGCATCGATTCGGTTCGCCGAGGCAAATGACTTCAAAACCGCAAGAACCCTGCTTACCAAATCGTTTAAGCTGAGCCGTTTTCATCAGTGGGGCATCTTGACCGCTTACTGGATTCTATTACACATCGGTCGAAAGCCTTACAAAATGGCGACTCAGGGATTTCTAAAAACACGTTCTTTTTTAAAGTCGAGAAATTGAGGAATAATGTTTCAGTGAACTCTAACAAGAAAAAAATCGGTTTATTTCTTGGAACCACTCACGATATGGGCGGCACGCACCAGTATGTGCAGACGCTGTTGACGGCGCTTGCTGATCTGCCCAAAAGTACCTATGAAACAACCGCGGTATACAAATCCGACGAATGGACCCGATTGACGCGCGAACTTGGTGTGAGAGCCGTCCAGATCCCCTCTTTCGGATCTTTTACGCCGGTGGCCAGGTTGTGGCGGCTCTTCCGTCTCCCGGTGAAGATGTGGCGGACAGCTTGTCTCCATCTTCACCCCTTGACACGCTTGATGCTTCAGGAAAAATGCGATCTGTGGATTTATCCGGGACAGGACATGTGGAGTTACATGCTTCCTTTTCCATCACTCGGAACAATACATGATCTGATGCATCGGTACGAACGGCGATTCCCCGAAGCCTCAGCGAGGGGTCGCTATCATCTCCGGGAATGGGACTGCAAAAACATGTGCAGGTGGACCAGGGGTATTCTTGTTGACTCAGAGACAGGACGTCGTCACGTCGTAGAGTCCTATGGTCATGATCCGTCAAAAATTCATGTCTTGCCTTACATAGCGCCTCCTTATCTATTCCAGCGATCTGACCTCCAGGCGATCTCCGCCCGCTATGATCTTCCTTCGAAATTTATTTTTTATCCAGCCAAGTTCTGGGCTCATAAGAATCATCAGAACCTGGTTCTGGCCATGGCACAGCTTAAAGAACGGCTTCCCGATCTACGGTTTGTATTTACGGGAATAAAAGCATGGCACTACCCTGTCATTCATCAGCTCATTCAAAAACTGGGGCTTGGCGATAGAATCCTTATTCTGGATTATGTCCCTGACAGCGATATGCCTGCGCTTTACGTCAAGGCCCGGGCTCTGATCATGCCAACCTATTTCGGCCCGACCAATATCCCGCCGCTGGAGGCATTTGCGGCGGGATGTCCCGTGGCCATTTCCAATTTCTACGGGATGCCGGAACAAGTTGGCGATGCAGCGCTTCTTTTTCATCCCGATTCAGTCAATGAAATAGCCCAGTGCATTTTAAGATTGTGGACGGATGATCAACTCTGCCAGGAACTTATTCGCCGGGGACGGCAAAAAACGGCTGACTGGAACATGAGCGCCTTCAGCAAGGCTTTTCAAGACATTCTGCTGAAAGTTGTTGACGGCCGGTGAACCGCAACCCTCTGTCAACTGAATTCAATACGGGACGGTGTCAACGAATCACTGGAGAACCATGCTCACAAAGCAACTTGATTTTGTGTGGAAACCGACGAAAGGGACGGAAAAATTGCCGGACGGTAATGACTCTGCCTTTCTGAACGGATTGCCGCTCACGAGCGATGCGTTTTCGCTCGTACCATAAAGATTTAAAACAGGGCTCATAGATTTTCTTCCAGATGAGAGGATCTCTTTTCAACATCGACAAAATAACGCCTTCCCCCAGGATAAACAACAGGTGGAGCGGGAAGATGAACTGCAAAACCGGGGCGGGGTAGCACAACAGCATCACATAACTTTTGTTCCGTTCACTCAGAGCCCTTCTTCGATAGGTCGTCTGCAGCGTCTTTTGAACGACCTTCCCTCCGCCCAAACTCCTGCCGACCCAGTGTCTGAAACCTGCTTTTGCCAGCGCTATAACCGGGTATCCTCTGAGCCTTGCGAGACAGCATAGGTATGCATCCTCGGCAACGCTCTCAAACCATTCGGGAAATCCACCCAGTTCGTCCCAAAGTTTCCTGGGCAACCACATACAGGCCCCGCTCACCATACCCACATTGCGCCGAAACATTTTCAGATTGGGAATCGGATTGAGAAACAGATCAAACAGGCTTCCGATATCGATTAATTCATCCGTCGGCATGTCATGCTGCGGCAATCCAATGATGCCATTTATTTTTTCTCCGGCCGCGAAATTATAAAGGGTGGAGATTGCATCCTGATGCAGCTGGGCATCATTGTTCAACAACAGGATATATTTCCCGGTTGCAGAGGCAACCATACGGTTATTGCTGACACAAAACCCGACATTGCTGTCGCTCCGCATTAAGTGTACTTGGGGGAATTTAGCAATGACGATATCCACTGACCCATCTGTCGAAGCATCATCATGAACAATGACTTCCAGAGGGTAAGGAAAATCCTGCTGGAACACGGAATCAAGGCAAGTCTCCAACAGCTTGCCGCCATTATAGTTGGCAATACAAATAGAACAGACAGGTTCTTCGTCTTTTGTTAAAGATGCTGCTCCCCTATCTATTGCCATGTTTGTTTTGATCCTTCCGCGATTCCGACCAATCCCGCCGCAATCTGTAATACATCAATCTCTTTTCAGATAAGATACACGCCCAATTCTATAACTTAACCAGGACATTTTCTTTCTGCATAAGGTACTCAATGATCTCTTTTGATGGTTTAAAATTTAACAATCCGACATCTTTATTCTTAAAATCTTTGTAACGCCTGAAAAAATCCATCATCGCATCTAATTTAAATTCAGAAATTATAACATTTCCGCCTATCCCCTCCATTCTTTCAGTACGCTTTCTCAAAAGTAAACATGGTTTATTTAAATAGTAAGATTCTTCCTGAATACTGCCGCCGTCAGTAATTATAAATTCAGACCTATTTAAAAGATGTATAAAATATTGATGCGACAGTATCTCAAAAAAGTTTATTCCTTTTACATTATCTAAACGCTGCTTCAATCCGAACTTGGCAACTGCATTTATAGTGGGTTGGTGCAGAACGAACACCACCGGCAGATCATCCGACATCTTCTCTATGAACTCCACAACCAGCGTCATTTTTCTACGTGAAAAAACGTTTTCCATCCGGTGGATGGTCACAAGTGCATATTTATCCGGCAGTTTTGACTCTGGCAACCCGGATTGCTTTAAGCTGAATAAAGCGGATTCCAGCGAGGTGTTCGCTGATATTAATACAGTCTTTTCAGAATAACCCATTTTAAACAGATTATCCTTTGCCCAGACAGACGGCGCAAAAAGTATATCCGAAAACCGCATCGCAATGAGCCTGACTATTTCTTCAGGAAAAGGTTCAAAAATATTATATGAACGCAACCCTGCTTCCACATGGACAACTTTTATCCCGGCCCTTTTAGCTAAAAATAGCGCAAGTAAAGTAGAAACCGTGTCTCCGTGAATAAGGCATACGCCATCACGATTTTTGAAAGCTTCTTTTTTCAGCTTTGTTTTGTTTAACCCTCTAACAACCAGTCCGAAAATCCAAACCAATCCCTGTCCGATTCTGGAAATATTAGATCCTTTTGCTAAATAAACATCCGGGGCCCGAAGATCGAACTCTTTGATAAGATCGGCACTGATCAAAGAATGCTGGCCCAGATCGATGAGATTATAATCCAGTCCCAGGACATCCAATTCCTTGATTATCGGTGCCATTTTAATAAATTGAGCTTTGGTGCCGATCGCTACATGAATCATGAAATCACCCTACTGTGGTTGTTCTTTTCAACACCGGTCAGGACCAAAATGCAATCATATTGGAAAAATAATTGATTTAAGACATGCCATAGAAAAAATCTGTTTAATATTAACGGTTCCCTTCTTTGGGCACAATAAGAACGTGTTTACCTGTGAAAGCACTTTAACTTTTCTCATCAATCCCATTATTTTGGAATAAATGTCTGTTTTATTATCCATTCGATGAGTACAAATAATTTGTACTTTATCTGCCAATGATTTATAGAGCAAACGTCCAGATAATTCAAGTTATTCATAGGGATTACACTATGCTGACGAAAGAAAACGGATTTACGCTACCCATCCGGTGGAAATTTCCCGACGCCAATAAATACGTTTTTGCCTTCATCTCACTATTCATTATATTGATTGCCGTTTACTCCAACAGCTTTTCAGGGGAATGGCATTTTGATGATCTTCACAACATTGTCAACAATCCGAATATTCAATTGCAGGCTTTTTCGTGGATGGAAATTAAGAGTCTTGTTTCCGGTCTTATTCAGGGTGGCAGTGTTTCGCGATCTCTGCCCTTTTTAAGTTTTGCCTTGAATTTTGCCATCAGCGGACACGATGTTTTCGGGTTTCATCTGCTGAACTTCTTGATCCATTTTCTTGCATCATTTATTCTTTTTCTATTTATTTATAATACACTGAAACTCCCCCTCCTTCGGGAGAGGTATGCCATGATCGCTTACCCGGTGGCACTCCTGGCCACATTCTTCTGGGCCGTCCATCCTGTATTTGTCACCTCTGTCACCTATATTGTCCAGCGCATGACTTCCATGACCGGGATGTTTTATATCCTGTCCATGTATTTCTATCTGAAAGCCAGGACTACTGAAAAAACCGGTTTTGCAATCATTCTTTTCATCTGTTGTGCGCTTGCCGGTTTCGCCGCTTTTCTTTCCAAAGAAAATTCGGTCATGTTGCCGATCTGTCTCGTCACATTCGATTTGTTTTTGATTCAGGGCATCAGTAAAGAGAATCTTAAAAAATTCATTAAAATATTAGTATTGCCCTTATTGCTCATTTTTACGCTCGGGTTGATTTATACGGGTGGTTTTTCCAATGTTTTCAATAGTTATGAAGTTCGCGACTTTACATTGACACAGCGGTTGCTGACCGAACCCCGTGTTATCCTTTTTTATCTTTCACTTTTGTTTTATCCGATCAATTCCCGCCTGACTTTGCTCTACGACATCGAAGTCTCTCAATCTCTGTTTGCTCCCTGGACGACAGTTGCGGCTATTTTAGCTATCTTATTAATCATCGGTTTTGTTTTTTACATTGCCCGGAAACGTCCGTTAATCTCTTTTTGCATTCTCTTTTATTTTCTGAACCATGTGATTGAAGGTTCATTCGTTCCCCTGGAGCTAATTTACGAGCATCGTAATTATTTACCGGCAATGCTTTTGTTTGTTCCCGTTGCCGAATTCATCGTTTTTGTAATCGATCTCTTCTCTTATAAAAAATTACTTCAATGGGCCTGTGCAATCTGTGTCATCATTATCTTATTCGGCCTCGGTGATATAACCTACCGCCGCAATGCCATATTCCGCCATGATGACAGTCTCTGGCTGGACAATATTGCCAAATATCCGAATCTGAGTCGCCCCCATGCCAACCTGGGCAGCACATATATTTATTGCGGCTTAAAGGAAAAAGGTGTTGCGGAGTATGAAAAAGCGGAGTCACTGAATAACTTCGTCAGCAATAACGCACTGGCAATGAATGATCATAACTTCGGCCTGTATTACTTTAATGAAGGCCAATATGATAAAGCTTTGCACTATTTTGAAAAATCATATTCAGTTATGAAGAATCATCTTTCCAATCCTGTACACATCGCAAAAATTAAATTATTAAATGGAAAAATCGCCGAAGCAGGCCATTTGATTGAAGCGACATTGCGAAGACATCCCCATAATCCGGAATTGCTGGATTTATTCAGTGTGATTTTATTTAAAGCCGGCCTGTTTGCCCAGGCAGACGAATTTGCTAAAAAAACGCATCTGAAAAAGCCGGCTGCCCCAAATCCATTCATGATCAGAGCGGAAATTGCCCGAAAAGAAGGGAATTCCCAAAGTGCCATCAGATTATGGAAGCTTTATAAAAATATTGCTCCATTAAGTCCTTATGCCAACCTTGCTTTAATCGAGTTGTATGATCAGACAAAAGACCAGGAAAGACTTGCTGAAGAACTGGCACGATTAGCTTGTTTTAAGGAAAATCAATCATTAAAAAACTATTTGACTGAACTCTCCAAAGACAAGAATCTTCTTGTTCACGTTCCTGATATGAAAAAAATCATCGGGATTGCGGGGAAAATGGAATAAAACTTCGCAAAATAATGCTCACATTACAGTTCATTGCCAAAAAAAATAGCGTAAAGTTATCTTCTTTACGCTATTTTTTATTCTACCAAAAATGCTCAAGCTTAATTACTGTTGGGGAAATGTCCAACTTGCAGTAACCGCAGGAGACAGTGCAACACCACCAACCGTGGTTACGGTTATCGTAATGCCTGTTCCTCCGTTATCGGCGGCTGTTACGGCAAAATCACCTCCAACATCAGGGGCACTAGTAACTGATGCAAAAACCACTGCCTGTGTCGGCGGTGCTCCGTCTCTTAGAAGCTTTAACCCATAATACTGGCTGGCTCTGGCTTTTACTTCGGCAATTGCCGCCTGGGCGGCCTTAATTCGCGCTTCTGACTGAAGATCCAAATATCGCGGCACAGCCACGGCAGCCAATATACCCAGAATAACCAGAACTGCGATAATTTCAATCAACGTAAAACCTTTTTCATTCCTAATCATTTTTGTCCTCCTAAGTTGTTTTTTTAACATTTTTTTGTGAAACAAACCTTTGATCCACAACTTCTTTGTAAACACTTAAATACAATATTTGTACCATTTACTTGATTTAATATCATTTTACTTAATAAAATCTCAATATTTATTTAACATATTAATATTAAATAATTAATTTTACATAATTGCCATAATACCATTGATTTATTTTGTATTTTACGCCTCTATTATCAGAAAATCACCATAATTTTGTGTTTTATCTACAATTAATGTAGGTTTTTAAATGATCCAACTTCAATTTCATGTTTCTTGATTCGATGCCAAAGACTTCTCTGATTAATACCCAGAAGGCTGGCCGCTTTAACCTGAACACCTCCCGACTCCTTCAAGGCGGCAATGATCATTTCTTTTTCCAGCAAATCTATGCTCTCATCCAGAGGCAAATGATCATTCAGCGATGGAGATGGAAGATCCCTGTTGATCCCCTGTCTGATGCTTTCCGGTAAATGCGGGACATCAATTATTCCATCTTCCGACATGATGGATGCTCTTTCGATAACATTTTTTAGTTCACGAACATTTCCCGACCAGTTGTATCCAATTAAGACCTGCAGTGCCGCAGTTGATAATTTTGACGGTTTTGCCGAATTTTCGAGAAAATAACCAGCCAGCATGGAAATATCTTCTCGCCTGTCACGAAGCGGCGGCAGAATCATCGAAAATACATTCAGGCGAAAGTAAAGATCTTCCCGAAACTTGCCGTCTTTAATCAACTGTAAAAGATTCTTATTGGTAGCTGCAATAAACCGGACATCAACTTTGACAGGTGTGGTTCCTCCCACACGTTCAAACACTCTTTCCTGAAGGGCGCGCATGAGTTTCCCCTGGGTGGTCATCGGCATATCACCGATTTCATCCAAAAATACAGTACCTCCATCAGCAAGCTCAAACTTTCCTTTTTTCTGCGATGTGGCGCCTGTAAAAGATCCTTTTTCATGTCCGAATAATTCACTTTCCAGAAGTCCCTCGGGGATGGCCACGCAGTTGATTGCGATAAATGGCTTACCCTTGCGCAAACTGTGTTCATAGATGCTCGATGCCACAAGTTCCTTGCCCGTACCGCTCTCGCCTGTTATCAAAACGGTGGAATCCGTCGGTGCAACTTTGATGATTTGCGTAAATACATTGCGCATGGCGGCACTGGAACCGATGATATGAGGAAAGAGTTCCTTCGCTTCTACATTGCTTAAAATATTAGCCACATTGTCGAACACCTCAGTGATCTGGCTCAAATCTTGAGTAACAGGAAGCGACTCCCCGGTCTTGTTTATAGAAAAAATCGGTATTTTTTTTGTCTTATTGACAAAATCTTCAAGCGGCTTGAGAAGCAGTCTCAGTATGAAAAAGCTGGCTACAAATGAAATACAGCCGATAACCAAAGCCAGGATGAAAATATTGACCTGATAGGATTGGCTCATCTTTTCCTGCACGGAAGCCATCTGATAAGCGGCAATCACACCCAATACGGTTATGCCGGTGTAGATTGTGGGGATTAAAATATAAAGGTTGATATAGAAGCTTCTTTTCTTCATATTTCACTTTTATCCGATAAACAGCAGTTTGATTAGTCTGTGGCCACGTGTCACCAACTCAAATGGATACGTTTAATGCCGTGTCGCAATCTTCGTTAAATCCCACATCGGCAGGAAGATGGCCAATGCAAAAAACCCTACAACTGCCGCCAGCCCCACGATTAAAATGGGTCCTATGGCATCGGACAGCGCTTTCACGGCATACTCTACTTCATCATCGTAGTGCTTGGAAATTTCCCTCAACATTTCTTCTATATTTCCGGATTCTTCACCGATGGCAATCATATCCACAACCATCGGTGGAAAATATGCGGCCGTTTTCAGGGGAGCTGCAATACCGGAACCTTCTTCTATCTTATCCCTGACGTAATTAAACGATCGCGCAATGGCCGCATTACCTATGGTGTCAGCTAAAATATTTAAGGACTGCATCACAGGTACGCCGCTGCTTTGCAAAATGGCAAAGATGCTCGCAAACCTGGACATTGCCGCTTTCTGGAATAACGGGCCCAAGATGGGGATGCTCAATAAAAAGCTGTCCCTGACCAATTTCCCATTTTGTGTTTTAAAATACTGGACTAATCCGAAGATCGTCACACCCAGAATGCCCAGGATGACATACCAATAATTTTTAATATAGGAATTTAAAAGAATCGCTATTTTTGTCGGCAAGGGCAATTCAATCCCCGTTTTACTGAAGAGAGTCACAAACTGTGGAATCACAAAAGTCAGCAGGACAACGAACGCAATGGCTAAAGCAATAACCACAATCAGAGGATACTGCATGGCCGATTTAATATCGGATTTGATTTTAGCTTCATGTTCGATAATATAAATAACCCTCTCCAGAACGCTGGGCACGCTTCCGCTGAGTTCTCCCGCCCGCAACATGCTGCAATAGAGATGGGAGAATATTTTCGGATATTTTTCAAACGCGTCCGAAATTGTAGCGCCCTGACGAATATCACCGACAATCGCTGTTATGGCCTGTCTTAATACTTTGCTTTCCGTCTGGGCCTCCAGAACCTGCATAACCCTGATGATGGGCACGCCGGCATTAAGCATGGAACGGAATTGCTTGGTAAAAAGGATCAAGTCCCTTGTTTTGACGGTACCGCCGATCGCGCTGATTCTTGCCCAGACGGTATCGCGCTGATGAGACGTTTCTTCAGCGACCTGCGAAGGGATTAACCCGCGCGACAGCAGGATCGTATCGGCGTTTTGAACGGTTTCCGCCTCCACCGTTCCGGATACCATACTTCCGGCTTCGTTAATTGCCTTGTATCGGTAAATGGCCATGGGCTTCCTTTTTCCCGTCTCAGGTCATGACCGCAGTCATGGCTTCTTCCAGCGTCGTAATTCCCTGCAATACTTTCCTGGCTGCGTCGTTCTTGAGCGTTCGTAAATTTCCCGCCTCTAAAGCTGCCCGTGTAATTTCCTGGCTTGATTTCTTCTTCAGAATCATTTCCTGAACCATCTCGTCATTGATCAGTACTTCAAAAAGACCGGTCCGTCCTTTGTATCCCGTATTTTTACATTGATAACAGCCTTTGCCTCGTTGAAAATCAGCTGCTTTCGCTTCCTCCGCCTTGATCCCCAAAGCTTCATAGGCCTTATCGGACGGCGAATAAGGCTCTTTGCAATAGGGGCATATCGTTCGCACCAGCCGCTGGGCAAAGGATACCAGTAAAACGGACGAAACCAGAAAAGGCTCAATCCCCATATCGATAAAGCGGGCTATCGCACCGGCCGCATCATTGGTATGAACAGTGCTCAGCACCCGGTGGCCGGTTTGCGCGGCCTGGACGGCGATGGCGGCTGTTTCGGCGTCGCGGATTTCGCCCACCATAATGACGTCCGGATCCTGACGCAAAATCGAACGCAGACCGCCGGCAAATGTCATTCCCGCCTTCCGGTTGAGTTGTATCTGACGAATATTGTTGATTCGATATTCCACGGGGTCTTCCAGTGTCATAATATTGATGTCCGGCTTATTGATTGCATTCAGGATGGCGTATAAGCTTGTGCTTTTACCGCTGCCTGTCGGACCTGTACTCAGAATCATTCCATAGGGTTTTTGACTGACTTTTTCAATTTTTTCCATATCCGGGCCAATCATGCCCAGGCGATCCAGTGAATAAACACCGCCGCTGGTATCCAGAAGACGCAACACAATATTTTCTCCATAGATGGTCGGGATAGAGGAAACACGGACATTGATTTCTTTTTTATCCAGTTTCAATGTGAATCTGCCATCCTGCGGGATGCGCGATACAGTAATATCCATATTGGAAAGTATCTTCATCCGGGCAACAATCGGCAGAAAAAGGGACTTGGGCGGAGACGGAACCTCCATTAACTTTCCGTCGATTCTGAATCTTAATTGTACGGAATTTTGCTGCGGACTGATGTGGATATCGCTTGCGCCATCCCGGATTGCCTGCGCAAAAATGGAATTCACCAGACGCACGACCGGGGCTTCGCCCGCAAGATCCTGCAGGGATGCCACCTGAACTTCTTCCTTGTCTGTTTCGGCTTCTTCCTGTCCTTCATCCGTCGATTTGATTTCCATGTTTTCCATGATGCTGCCCAGGCCGGATTGCGAACCATACAGGGAGTTGATGAGTTGATTGACCTCTCTTTCCGAACAGACCACGGGTTCGACTTCTGAGTTGGTCAACACTTCTATATAATCCAGGGTGTTAATATCCAGAGGATCAACGATGGCGATTGTTAAGAGTCTTCCTTTTTTCCGGAGGGGTGCGATTTGACATTTTTGAGCAACTTCGATGGGTATGAAACGGATCAGTTCTATATCCAACGGATAATGATCGGGATGATATTTGGCAATCTTCAGCTGCTGGCTCAACATGTCAATAATTTGCTGTTCACTGACAATTCCTAAACGCGTAAGAAATTGACCCAGTTTTAACCCGGCTTTTTTTTGATCAATCAGGGCCTGTTTCAGACGATCTTCGGAAATCAGACCGTTTTCAACAAGCATTTCGCCTAAACGTTTTTTGACTTTCATCAAACCTCCGTGCCGAAGACACGATTACCGTATCAATCTGCTGTTAAAAAAAACAGTGTCACCTTCCCACTGCGATAGGATCTGCGCCGATGTGGCAAGCTCTAACGGTAATCGGCGGATGGATTCCCTGGCTTCTTCGATGTTTTTAAATCGCTTATCCAGGATAATCGAGAATTGACAACCCTCACGTTTATTCCAGAAGGAGAAAAACAGCAATGGCGGCATATGCTCCCTGTCCTTCTTTTCCAGAAATGCGTAATAGGTATTTTCCAGGTCATTGCTTTTTTCCAGTGAAACAACAATTGTATCCTGATTCAGCGGTTGCGCCTTGTCCGGCATTGAAGGTATTTGAATCACGGTGCCCGGCAGCGTGTTGTTGATATTTTTTATCTGAGGATTGGTTTCGACAAATCGTCCGGCAATCTCCCTGCCGGTATCTCCATAAATATTTTCGAGAACCCGCCATATCGTCATTCTTTTCTTTAATGCTATTGTACCGAGAGAACCGGGTATTCTCTCCGCTGCTTTAAAACCATCCGGTTCTGTGGAAACCTCCCCGCTGTGTCTTTCTGCATGAGGGTTTACGTCTTCTTTTTTAATGTCGATGCCGGCCAAAACACGGTGATTTGGGCCATGGCTGCCGGTCTTCGCCGGGTCATTCAGATAGACGACGGAAGCAATGAGCAGGACAGCAGATATCAAAAGAATCGATGTCGCCCAGGTGACTCTCTTAAATCCGGACAGGGTCATCTTATTAATGCAGTTTCTTACCAGAAACCAGCCCGCCCTGCTTTTACCGCGAATAATCATCATGAGCAAAACTTGATGACAAAGTGAAACGACTTTACGAGGATATCCCATCGTTGCGCAATAGACAGCGAGCATCCCTCCGAATGTTAAGAGCGGCTGACGTGACGGGTCCTGGCTGGCAATAGAAATCCGGTATTCGATCATCGCCTTCGTTTGGAGGAAAGAAAGGGGTTGAAGGTGATATAAATAATTGACCCGATCCAGAAGATTCATCCTTGCGGCAAGGTTTCTGCGAAATTCCGGCTGAGCAAAAATGATGATTTGCAACAGTTTAAAACTGTTGGTTTCATAGTTTAGAAATTCCCGCAATATTTCCAGGCAATCATCGGGGATTTTTTGCCCCTCATCAATGATCAGAACAATATTTTTCTGTTCCTGCACACCCTGCTCGAAAAGAAAATTTTTTATCCTTTCCTTAATCTGCCATTCATGATCATCGGAGGAGATGTCGGCAATCCCCAGTATAGAAGCAACCGTTTTAACAAATTCCAGCTGGCCGGCCACCGCCGGATCCAACAATAGATACGTTTCGATAACCGGTGTGTCACTCGCGGAAGGCATGGATAAATTCTGGATGAGTTTCCGGCAAAGCGTTGTTTTCCCCGTGCCGACTGCGCCGATCACGATATTTAAGCCACGCCTTAAACGAATTGCCAGTTCCAGCCTTTGCAGGCAAGTATTATGCTGAGGTGAAGCAAAAAGAAATTCCGGCTCCGGCGAGTTGGAAAAAGGTTCTTTATTAAACTCAAGGAGATTAAAATATTCCATGGTAGAAACATCGCCTTTAATTGCTTTCCGTCTTCCTTGGTTGGTCTTTCTCCTGAATTTCTGCGGGTGACTTGCCATTCATCCCGGCAACCTGCAGAATATGCGGAGTGATAAAGATCAACACTTCCTCCATTTTGTCACTTTTGCCATCCGATTTAAAAATCCAGCCCAAGGCCGGGACGTCTTTCAACCAGGGCCAACCGGTTTCTCCATCGGATTTTGTATTTTTGGTCAACCCGGAAATGACAATGGTTTCTCCGTCGTTCACGATAAGGTTCGTCTCTGTTTGTTTTTTGATGATGATTGGATTTCCCTCTATCCATCGCGTTTTATCCGGGTGAAGTTCATCTTTTTTTACCACTATTTTCATTTTCAAGTTTTTCCCATCGATAACGTGGGGCGTTATTTCGAGACGCAGGACGACATCCTCAAATTTTATTGTCCTTGTCTCTCTTCCGGTCGCGTCAACTTCACGAGTAACATACGGCACCTTCTCGCCGTTTTCGGTAAAGGCTTTCTGATTATCAAGCGTTGTAATTGAAGGACTGGAAAGAATATTCAGCTTACTGTCTTTCTGTAAGGCCTGAAGTTGAATCTCCAGGACATTGCCGCCAATGGTTCCAAACAGCAACGCTAGAGAACCGGAGGCCAGCGACGTTAAATTGGTGGCCTGAAAGTTAGACGCAAAACCCGTCCCGCCTATACCTACAGGACCACCGGCAGTCGGCGTAATCGGAGATGTTGTCGTGGCCCTGGTACCGCCACTTGCTGCCGTATAATCTCCTCTATTGTATTGTCCTCCCCACATGATGCCCAGATCACGGGCCACATCCTTGGTGGTTTCAACAATATTGGCTTTGATCAATATCTGCGGTGTCGGCTTATCCAGTTTTTCAATGATCGGAATCATATTGGCCAAATCCTGAGAGTTGGCGGATATGACCAGTGAATTACTGTGTTCATCCAGAACAACAGACCCGCGTGTTTTCCCGTCTTTATCTTTTGTTAAAAAACCCTGCAGAGTCTTCTCCAGTTTTTTAGGATCGGCGTAATCAATTTTGATGACGACTGGATTCATCAAAGGCTCGACCCACTGGATATCGCGCAACTGAACTTTCTGTTTGAGTTCCTGCTCAATATCTTCGATTGTCATGACCCGAATAACGTTTCCTTCCCACACATAAGATAAACCATGTGTCTTCAACAGGCCGGTAAAGGCCTGATCCCAGGGAACGGAGCGAAAATCGACGCTGACTTCGCCCTTCAGATCATTTTTAACCAGCAGGTTATAATTAACGGACTTGGCCATTGCCCTTAATACAGCCTTGAGTTCCGCCTGGCGCATGGTAAGATTAATGGGCTTGGTCGGTAAGTTTCTGATGGATACACCCATAGCCGCCGCTGTTTTCGACTGTTTATCCGGTGAAGCCGCAATGTCGATCTTCTTAGGCCTGGCTTCAGGAGAATGTCCCTGAGAATTGTCCGCCAGCGTATTCCATTTTTCAAAAAAAGGATCACTTTTTGTGCTTTTAAGTTCTCCGGAACAACCTATGCAAAATATCAGCACAAAAAAGCCTATTACGATTTTGTAAGATTTGATATGGCCTGTGTTAAAAATCAAGGCGATAAACCTCCCTGTCCAGAAAATTATTCTTGTATTGGAACATAAAATTCGCCGCCCGTGTTGCGATTAATAATCAATACCCGCGTCGGAGATACGCTTTTAAGCGTATAACCTTCTATTTCCAGGAATTCTCCAGCCTCATACTCCCAGCCATTGATGATTGCCATCTTTTTCGGGCCGGCATCAACATATCCGGAATAGATAATGTTTGCAGCGGCGCCGCTGCCCGCCTCTTTTCCGACATACTCCCGGTAGGCCAATCTGTCCCAAAACGGGTTTTTACTCCAACTCATCTCCGCGCGTTCTTTTATAAAGGCATCTGCTCCGGCGATGGTATACTTCATTAAATCAGTGCTGAGCGCGCTGACAAAAGATTGGCTGGCAACAGGCTTGGATTCCGTCTTCGTCTTTTTCGCGGCTGGTCCGGCAATCAATAACTCATAGGCCGCATAAAGAATACATAACGCGGCAATTGCCAGGATGATGATTTGTCTTTTGTTTAATTTTTTCATTCTCGTCCCGCACCCGGCTAGTTGGCCATGGCAATCCAGATTTTCATTTTAAATTCCATGGAATCACCGTATTGTTTAAGATCGATTTCCTCAATCTGGTCAATGTAAGGCACCGCTCCTAAACCGATTAACAGCTTCCGGAAATCCGCAAATTCGCCTTTCAGCGTTGCATTGTAGAGGAGATGTTGATATCTTCCGGCTGCGGATTTAGCGTCAGGCATCAGAGAAATAATCATCAGGCCGGATTTTCCGGCTTCAAAGCGGAAAGTGTCTTGAAATTTGTCCACATCCTGTCTGGGCAGTTTCCCTTTCGCCGGATTAGGCAAGGCATATTCTTCTTTTTTCTTCGAGGCATTTTCTAAAATCTGATAGACGCCTCTCATCCCTTTCTGTTCGTCAATTTGATCCTGAATTTTTTGAATATCCCGGGTATGGCTGACATTGTAACGATATAAAGGAATAATTCCCAACAGGACGATGAGAATGATGATACCACCACAGATCAATATATAGCTCAAGCTGTTTGCCGGAATTTTCTTATGCATATCCTTAATCATCACTAACCTGTTTTCGCATTAATCGTAAATTGAAGAATCTCTTTCTTTTTGAAATTTACAATACTGCTTTTTTTCATAGCTACGGTCTGAAAAAGGGGTGAATTTTCCAGCCTCATAACATATTCAGCTAAAAGCGCATCAAACGTACTGCGATCGCCCAGAACAACCCCCTCAATCAGGATGCCTTCATCTTTTTCTTTTTGGACTGCATCTTTCTTCTGTTCCTGAACACCCGAAACAGGAACAACGATCCGGACATGGGTCAATCTGACACTTTCCGGCGTCAGATAAGCCAATTCACTGATCAGCGCCATTCCTTCATATTTCTTTAAATACTGTTTCCTGATTTGATGACGCAACTTCAAATTTTCGGCATACACTAAGATTTTGTCTTTAGACAAGATCGGGTTGATGAGTGAAAGTTCTTTTTCCAGTTTTCCTTGTTTAACACCAAGCTGCTTGATTTCAACAACCTGCAAAATCAGGACAGTTAAACAAATGATCAATGCGGCCGCGAACGCCGCAAAAATGCCCCGATTAATTCTCTTTCTGTTTACTTCTTTCTTCTTTTCCACATACGTAAAAATGGCATTCGGTGTGTACCTGAGTTCAGATAATGATAATCCAATGGCCGGAACCAGGGCCACTCTTTCGGCAAGCGACAAGTTTGCACCGGATGCGGAAGCATTTTTCCCCTCATAGGGATCTAAAAATTCGCTTTTTATGCCGAGTTGTTCGTTAACGTAATGGAGCAAAGGACGATAAAAATCATTCAGTGTAAATGAAATGTAAACTTTCTCCACCTTTTCAAAACCCACTGACGTGGCATAATAATCCAGAGTTCTTTCGATCTGCCTGGTCAATCTCTCTAATGCCGGAGCAATCATTTCCAATACGGTGCTTTCATTCCAATGGATACCATTCTCATCTTTTAAGGTTTTTCCGGGATCGGTTGAAATGCTGCTGAGTATTTTCTGAATATGCTCCTTATCAATCTTTTTATCAGGCAGGATTTCAGCGATGGATTCATTAAGCGCTTCCGCCATGCTGCTGATCCCGGTCTTGATGCCCCTCGTCATCACGAGGTTATTTTTGCTGAAGATGTCGATCCGCGAGTAATCGTTGCCGATAAAAAGGCTGGCAAATGTTGATTCGGCAATGGCAATCCATTTCGACCGGAAAATGTTTTGAATTGCAAAAGGCGCCATGGTAATACCGGCAAGGTTAAATCCAATAGATGAAAACATATCTCTGACTTTTTGTACTTCCGATCGGGAAGCACTATACGCCATCACGGAATACTTGGGGATACCCTGATCGGTAATCTCACCTTGCATTTCATAATCAAAGATCATGTCCTTTTCATCTATCGGATTTTCTTTTTTGGCGGTCCAATAGATGACATTTTCTAATTGTTTCTTCGGAACAATGGGTATTTTCAGATAGTGAACATTCACATCCATGGCGCTCATCATAGCCCATATTTCGCAATCATCCGGGGAACCGGCAAAAGCGGTGAGTGTTGCCTTCAGGAGGTCACTAAATTCCTGGGACCCTTCTGACGTACGATCTGAATATTTCAATATTTTTTGATCAACCAGTAATAGTTTGCCATCATTGGTTTTAGCCATTTTGACGAAGTTGATGTCATCCCGGCTAATATCGACGCTCACTTTGATACGGTGCTTACCCGTTAATATTCTAGGGAAATTAATAGAAAATTTTTCTGAATTCTGATGTTTGGTAGCAAGCTCTTCTTCTGAATCTACCTTTACCGAAGAGGAATGCTGAGAACCGCGGATAACGTTTAGCAATCTTTCAGTGGAGTTAATGTCTTTTTTTTGTGCCAAAAAATATCTCCTGAAAAACCATATTTTTTAAAGTTTTTCATCTATCACATCAAATTGTAAACACGCTTCTCCAATTATTGTAGCTTTCTCTTATACAAAGCACAAACTTCTTCATTTAAAAGCATTTTCAATAATAGTGACAATTATCACAATTATTTACGACTTTCAATCTATAAAACATCATTTATTCGATGAATTTTCTTAATTAAATGCTTGAACACCAGAATAGATTTTGCTATGAGAACGAAACTTGCAAAATAAATTTTCAAGGTAAAATAATTCATGTTATTAAGAGTTGTCTACTCTGTTATCTTTACAATCTCACTCTGCGCTGTTTTTCTTCCATCCCAGGCTCAATCAAACAACGGGCCGAATCCTGAAAAAATACCGGATTCCATTGTTTCGATTTCTTCCGGTTATGTTGTTACCGTTGATAAAAAATTCCAGAAACTCTATGTTTTTAAAAAAAACGGGAATTTTTCCAAGGTTTTTGAGACCAATTGTTCCACGGGCAAAAATCAAGGCGGAAAACAAGTATCCGGAGATGCAAAAACACCCCATGGAATTTTTTTTGCAACCAAAATTCTCTCCAATCCGGGACCTCCGGAAACATATGGTACTCTGGCGTTTCCACTGGATTATCCCACGATCACAGACAAAAGGGCGGGCCGAAACGGAACAAATATCTGGATTCACGGCACCATTAAACCCCTCATGCCTTTTCAATCCAATGGATGTGTAGTGCTTTCGGACAAAGACATTCATGTGCTTTCCAAGTTTATCCAGATCAACAAGACACCCGTGATCATTACTGAAACGATTTCATGGATTCCTCAAAACAAAATATCGTCTGTCAAAACAGAACTGGAAAACATCCTTTCTTTGTGGACCAAGTCCTATATTGATGGAGATATAAAAGCAATGGATGCCCTGTACTTTGAAGATCATCGCATTAAAGGAAAAAAACGAGAGTCGCTCGTAAGTAAAATGACTGTGATCAAAAATATTAATCAACACTTTATGTTGGAACCGAAAGACATTTCTATTTTGCAGCAGAATCATAGCGCTGTGATACTCTTTGATCAGATCACCGACATCAACAGGGATAACTCGTTTGAGGGTTCCTTCAATAAACTTTCTCTCGAAAAAGCAAATAACAAGTGGCTGATAATCGACGATGTGGAAACATCCACAACAGCCCAAAAATCTGACAAGCTGTCTTCCCCCGGTCAGGATACGGAATTAGTCCCCAGGGAGGCTGTGCGTAATGTGATCGTGAAGTGGACGGAAAGTTGGAAATCCGGTAATATGGCTAATTACCGTTCCTGCTATACATCTGATTTTCGTTCTCAAGGCATGAACCTGAAGGAATGGGTCAATCATAAAATTGCAGTTCGCAACCGCAGTAAAAACATCAACATCAACATTGAAAACCTGGAAATAACGGGAGATAAAAATCGATCGACTGCGACATTCACGCAACATTACAGTTCCAATCTTCTAAAAAGTAAAGGAAACAAAAAACTGGAGTTAAAAAAAATCAATAATAAATGGAAAATATACCGGGAAACCATGCAATAGAATCCCTCTGGATTGATATTTTCAAAAGTCACTTCCGACCCGGCATAAGTGCCAACCTGTAAATATTAACTTTCATTAATGCCATCCAGACAAATTAATATCATAATATACTTTCAACATCAGGAAGAGCTCTCTTCTTGCTGCACTCGCTTTGATCGCTTCTTTTACGTTATCTCGGACCTCGCTCAAACACGACGGCAAATGAGCCGCCGCTTTGATATATTGTAAATGAGTATGGATTTGACCGGTATTTCAGGAGTCTGAGGGGCACAGGCAATGAGTTCGCATTGAACCGTTTTGATGATGGAATAAAAGACAGGCTGCCTCAAATACAAATAGCAGAATAAATCTTTCATAACCTGGATGAATCGATCGCAAAGATTGTTCAGGCCTTTATGCTGCCCGGACTTTAACCAAGGCTGATAAAAAAGGGAGGTTCATTTACAAAACAACTCTTGAATAAAACTGGAGGCGGCATCCGGATTTGAACCGGAGAATAACGGTTTTGCAGACCGCTGCCTTAGCCACTTGGCTATGCCGCCACAAAAAAAAATGGAGCGGGCGAACGGATTTGAACCGTCGACGTCTACCTTGGCAAGGTAGCACTCTACCACTGAGTTACGCCCGCTCAGTTAAGAACGCGGGTGACTATAACAAATCGCGTCGTCTTGTCAATAAAAAAGTAACCGGGCGATGACGATTTTTAATTCTTGATGAAATATCGGCGCTTGCCGTCCGCGCCGCCGCAGTCATTTGCTGCCCGCCCCTCTGTAGAACTTGATGAAGTAATCCGCGCCCGAGTAAATCGTCAGCAGAAGCGCTACGTAAAGAACGACCGTCCCGACAAAATGAGCGTCGAGCCCCAGAAAAGGATAATGAATCATCAAAGCCGTCACGGCGAAAATCTGCGCCAGCGTCTTTTGTTTGCCCAGGACGCTGGCCTGAATGTAAATGCCCTCCGACGAGGCGATGCTGCGGATGCCGTCCACAATCAGGTCCCGCATGATGATGATGACGACAATCCAGGCGTCGATCCGGCCGATGGGAATCATGAGGATCATGGCGGAATTGACGATCAGCTTGTCCGCCAGCGGATCCAGAAATTTGCCCATCGTTGTGATCAGATTGTATTTTCGCGCGGTATAGCCGTCCAGAAAATCCGTAATGGAGGCCATCACAAACAGGGCGGCCAAAATCAAAGACCAGAAGGGACCGGGCGACGCCAGCAGAAAAAACAAAAACGGCACCACGCTGATGCGCGCAAGCGTTATGCTGTTGGGCAGATTGAATATTTCTCGCCTGGAGTTCACGTTCCCAAAACCCTTCTTGATGTTTACCGCTGCAAACTATTTTTTCGGCACTTTTTTCCAGTCATCCAGAAACAGCGCGATTCCCTTGTCCGTGAGCGGATGCTGCGCCAGTTGTGCTATGACTTTGAAGGGAATGGTGGCGATGTGGGCGCCCATCAAGGCGGCGTCCAAAACATGCCGGGGATGACGGATGCTTGCCACAATCACTTCGGTGTCATATTCGTAATTGTCGTAGATATCCAGAATCTGCTGCACCAGATCCATGCCGTCGTGGGCGATGTCATCAAGCCGTCCCACAAACGGACTGACGTAAGCCGCGCCCGCCTTGGCGGCCATCAGCGCCTGCAGCGGCGAAAAAACGAGCGTCATATTGACGTCGATGCCTTCGGCGGCAAACATCTTTGTCGCCTTCAGACCTTCCGTCGTCATCGGAACCTTGATCACCACCTGCTCGCCCAGTCGGGCCAGTTTCCTGCCTTCCGCAAACATGCCTTCCGCGTCCAGGCTCACGACTTCCAGGCTGACCGGCCCTTTGACGATTTCCAGAATGTCCCGGACGACCGCGTCGAAATCCCTTTTCTCCTTGGCGACGAGCGATGGATTGGTTGTTACGCCGTCCACCATGCCCAGAGCCAGTCCTTCGCGAATTTCTTCAATATTGGCGGTATCGATAAAAAACTTCATATTTCCCCCTTGGTATTTATTGCGCTATTTTTTTTCGGCCAGGTATTTTTCACAGCACTCCCGGCTGCAGAAATACTGCGGCCGGCCGCCTATGTCCTGAACATAGGCCTGGCTTTTGGGCACATAGGTCTTGCAAAACGGGTCCTGCACGAGATCTTCCCTTTGCGGAGGCTCCGTGTCCACCCGATAGGGCTTGACCTCGTCGGCGCCGACCCGGCGAAACATTTTCACCACACGGTAAGCCACATAAATCAAGACGAGTATAACTAATAGTTTAACAATGTTCATAATAACCTTCTTATTTTAATGTTAATCGCTCGACGGTCCGGAAGTCCTCCAGTCTGTCTTTCAAGCCCCGCATCGACACGCCGAAAACGGGATGCAGAACGTAAGAAGCAATCTCACATAACGGCGCCAGTACAAAAAGGCGCTTGTGCAGTTCCGGATGCGGAACCGTCAAATCCGCCTCCCGGATAATGTTCTGGCCGTAAAGCAGGAGATCCAGATCAATGACGCGGGGGGCGCCCCGGTAAGTCCGCACCCGACCCATCGCCTGTTCAATGTCCTGCATGGCCGACAGCAGATCCCGCGGCAAAAGCGTCGTGCGGATCTCCACGGCGGCATTGACAAACCAGTTCTGCTTTTCGGGCGCTTCCGGCGGCCCTTCCGCGTCCGCCACCGGCACCGGCTCCGTCCGATAGAAAGAAGAAACGCTTAGGAGAACACTTTCCGCTGCCCGGGAGAGCCTGCCGATGGCCTCCCGGCAATTCTGCAGAGGATCGCCTGTATTCGACCCGATGCTGATGTACGCCAGGATGCCGTCCTGCATAAACGCCTGCTATTTGATGCCCTTCAGTCCCAAAACGTCCTGCATGTCGTACAGACCGTTTTTCTGACGAACGATCCACTGGGCCGCGCGAATCGCCCCCTGGGCGAAATTGTCCCGGCTTTGCGCGCGGTGCGTAAATTCCAGCCGCTCGCCGATGCCGCCGAACATCACCGTATGCTCTCCTACGATATCGCCGGCGCGAATCGTCTGAATGCCGATTTCCCGGCGGGTCCGTTCGCCGATCAATCCCCGGCGGGTGTAAACCGCGTCTTTTTCCAGGTCGCGGCCCAGACGCCCGGCAATCACGCGGGCCATCTGCAGGGCGGTTCCGCTGGGCGCGTCCTTTTTCAGATGATGGTGCGCTTCGATAATTTCCACGTCGTAGTCGTCGCCGAGAATTCCGGAGCAGTGTTCGAGAACTTTCAACAGCACGTTGACCCCGACGCTCATGTTCGGCGATAAAACGCAGCGTGTCTTTTCTGCCAGCCGGCCGACGATCTTCATTTCCTCGGCCGTAAAACCGGTGGAACCGATCACGATGCTGCGGTTCTTTTCACTGGCGATTTTCAAATAGTTCAGCGAGGCTTCATGATTGGTGAAATCAATGACCACATCCGCCTGATCGATGCAGTCCGCGAGCCTGTCGCTGACCATGGCGCCGGTTCGGCCCAGCCCCAGAGAATGTCCGACGTCCCGGCCGACAATGGGATGTCCCGCCACTTCAATGGCGCCGACCACCCGAATATCTTCCATGGCCGAAATCAGGCTGATGATGCGTCCGCCCATTTTTCCGCCTGCACCGGTCACAATGACTTTAACCATGATACCACTCCTTAAGAACCAGGTTTGTTTTTGAGGTCCGCTCAGGAAATCAAACCGTAATTTTCCATAACCTTCCTGAGCTTTTCATAATTGGCCGGAGCCAGCGGGCAAAGCGGCAGACGATACTCGTAGGCGATTATGCCCATTAGCGCCAATGCCGCCTTCACGGGAATCGGATTGGTCTCCACAAACAGAACGTCGAAAAGCGGACTCATCCGGGCATGCAGGGCTCTGGCTTTTGCCACGTCGCCTGCTTCCATCGCGTCGATCATGGCGGACATGTCCGCCGGAACGACGTTGGACGCCACCGAAATGACTCCCTTGCCGCCGATGGCCAGAAGCGGCAGCGTGAGGCCGTCGTCGCCGGACAGAACGTCAAACTCCGGAGGGCACATGTCGATCACGTCGTTCATCTGTTTGAGCGAACCGGAGGCTTCCTTGATGCCGACGATGTTGTCGATTTTCGCCAGCCGCTCGATGAGCTGCGGCGACATGTTCACTCCCGTTCGCCCGGGAATGTTGTACGGAATGATCGGAATGGGCACCTTTTGCGCGATCAGCTGGAAATGCTGATAAAGGCCCTCCTGCGTCGGCTTGTTGTAGTAGGGGCAGGCAATCAGCGCCGCATCCGCGCCCGCCTCGCAGGCATGCCTGGTGAGGCGCAACGCTTCCGCCGTGCTGTTGGACCCCGTACCGGCAATAACCGGCACCCGCCTGGCGGCGGCGTCGATGGTGATTTCAATCACCCGGTCATGCTCGTCGTGGGTCAGGGTCGGCGACTCGCCGGTCGTCCCGCAGGGGACCAGGCCATCGATGCCGCCGGAGATCTGCATTTCAATCAAATGCCGCAAGGCCTGCTCGTCCACCTTGCCGTCTCTAAACGGCGTCACCAAAGCGGTAATGGCTCCTCGAAACATATAAAAAATGCCTCCTGAACAATTATTTAATATCGATCTCCGCCGCTTCCGACATCCGGCAGACGCCGGACGCATCGCAAAGTTTCAGGCGGTAGCTGTATCCTTTGCCCTTTTCCACACGGGAATCGGCAAACCGGTACTCGTCTTTTGCGGCGTCCGGCACGGGCAGCCGGCCGATGCTCTCATACGTCCGCGGGCAATTCCGGCAGATCTTGTCCGCGTCGCCCAGAAAACTCTTTTCGACGCTGACATAGCGGACCGCCCCGCCCGCAGCAGGCAGACGCCAGGTTAAAACAACGGCATTGTCTTCCATCGCGGCCGCCGGTTTCGGCGCGTCTGCCGGCAGATCAGCTCCTGATCTCGCCGGCGACGGATTGGCCTTCAGGCCGCAGCCGGCCAGGAGCAGCGCCACAAGCAGGCAAAGCAGAGCCTTATTTCCTGCCGAGTTTTTTCTCAAATTCTTTTATCCTTTCGCGGACGGCCGCCTGCGCCGTACCGCCGTATGTCCGCCGGGCATTCACCGCATTTTCCGGCGAAATCCGGGACAGAATCGACGCGTCGAATCCTTCGTAAAACGACCGGTATTCTTCGAGCGTCAGGTCCTCAAGCGTTTTTGCGCTTTTCAGGCAGGAGGCGACAATGCCTCCGACAATTTCATGCGCGCGGCGAAACGGAACGCCCTTTTCCACCAGATACTCCGCGATATCCGTCGCGGTGGAAAATCCGCCCGCGGCGGCCCGGCGCATCCGCGCCGCGTTAAACGCAGTGTGCGCCAGCATTTCCGTAAAAATGGCAAGACAGTTCTTTACGGTGTCCACCGCATCGAACAGGGGCTCCTTGTCCTCCTGCAGATCGCGGTTGTACGTCATGGGCAATCCCTTGAGAAGCGTCAGGAGGGCCAGCAGATCGCCGTAAACCCGCGCCGTCTTGCCCCGGATCAGCTCGGCGATGTCCGGGTTTTTTTTCTGGGGCATGATGCTGCTGCCGGTGGTATAGGCGTCGGCGATTTCGGCAAAGCCGAACTCGTCGGACGACCACAGCACCAGATCCTCGCAAAAGCGGCTCAGGTGCATCATGACCAGCGCGGCGGCGAAGAGAAATTCCGCGATATGGTCCCGGTCGGCCACCGTATCCATGCTGTTGCGGCTCACCTGCGGAAAATCGAGCAGGCGGGCGGTGCAGTGACGGTCGATCGGCAATCCCGTTCCGGCCAGCGCCGCCGCTCCCAGCGGCAGCACATTCACCCGCTTCCGGCAGTCGGCGAAGCGCTCGGCATCGCGGGAAAACATTTCGGCAAAAGCCATCAGGTAGTGCGCCAGCAGTACCGGCTGGGCTTTCTGCAGGTGGGTATAGCCGGGCATGACGGTTTGCATTTCCCGTTTGGCGGTCTGGAGCAGCTGTCTTTGCAGTCCGCCGAGCAGCGCGACGATGCGGTCGATTTCGGCGCGCAGAAAAAGCCGGACATCCAGGGCGATCTGGTCGTTGCGGCTGCGGGCAGTGTGCAGTTTTCCGCCCGCGGAACCGATGCGCCGGATCAGTTCCTTTTCGACGGCCATGTGAATGTCTTCATCGGCCGGATCGAAGACAAAGGCCCCCTGCTCCATGTCGCGCAGAATCCCTTTGAGTCCGCGGACGATGGCCGCCTCTTCTTTCCGCGAAAGAATTTTCGCCTCGGCCAGCATCGCGGCGTGCGCGAGCGATCCCTCGATATCGTAGCGATACAGCCGGGAATCGTAATGCAGCGAACAGGTGAAGGCCTCCACACTTTTGGCCGTGGCCTCGCCGAAGCGTCCCGCCCAGGGTTTTTTATTGTCCGCCATGAAAGCGCTCCTTGCCGGGGCTTTAAGGTTTGTTTTTCAAAATATTCTGAATCCGCAGGCGCAGGCCGTTGAGACGGATGAAGCCGGTCGCGTCTTTCTGATTGTAGACCTGATCCTTTTCAAAGGTCGCAAACGCCTCGCTGTAGAGGGAATTGGGCGACTTGCGTCCGACGACGATGCAGTTGCCCTTGTAGAGTTTCAGCCTGGCCGTGCCGTTCACGTTTTCCTGCGTCGCATCAATGTAGGTTTGCAGCGTCTTCATCTCCGGCGAATACCAGAAGCCGTTGTACGCGAGCTGCGCATACTTCGGCGTGAGCGAATCGCGCATCAGCATGACTTCGCGGTCCATCGTGATGGATTCGACCGCGCGGTGCGCCGCCCAGAGGACCGTTCCTCCGGGGGTCTCGTACACGCCGCGGGATTTCATGCCGACAAAGCGGTTTTCGACCATGTCCACCCGGCCGATCCCGTTCTGGCCGGCGACGGCGTTCATGTAATCCATGAGTTTGGCGGGCGACATCTTTTTGCCGTTCACGGCCACCGGATTGCCTTTCTTGAAATCGATCTCCACGTACGTCGGCTTGTCCGGCGCCGCCTCGGGCGATTTCGTCAGCACGAAAATATCCTCCGGCGGCTCCGCATACGTGTCCTCCAGAATGCCGCCTTCGTGCGAAATATGCAGCAGGTTGCGGTCGGAGCTGTAAGGTTTGGCCTTGGTCAGCGTGATGGGAATTTTGTATTTCTTCGCGTAGTCCATCATCGATTCCCGGGAGTTGAATTTCCAGTGCTCGTCGCGCCAGGTGGCGATGATGTTGATGGACGGATCCAGCGCGATGAAGGTCAGTTCGAAGCGGACCTGATCGTTGCCCTTGCCGGTCGCGCCGTGCGACACGGAATCCGCGCCTTCGAGGTGGGCGATTTCGATCTGGCGCTTGGCGATGAGCGGCCGGGCCAGCGACGTCCCGAGCAGATACGTTCCCTCGTAAATCGCGTTGGCGCGCAGCGCCGGAAAGACGAAGTCCCGCGCGAATTCTTCCTGCAGGTTGTCGATGTAGATTTTGCTGGCGCCGGTGCTGAGGGCTTTTTCCTCCAGTCCCGAAAGCTCTTCTTTCTGTCCCACGTCGGCCGCGAAGCAGATCACCTCGCATTTATACGTTTCGATCAACCAGCGGACGATGACGGAGGTGTCCAGACCTCCGGAATACGCCAAGACGACTTTTTTAATTTTATTGGCCACGATTTTTTTCCTCCTAAAGCAATATTTCCAAAACAGCCTTTTGCACGTGCAGCCGGTTTTCCGCTTCCTCAACCACAACGGACTGCGGTCCGTCGATCACGTCGGCGGTGATTTCCTCGCCGCGGTGCGCGGGCAGACAATGCATCACGATGGCGTCTTTTTTCGCCACCCCCAACAGCGCTTGATTAATCTGATAATTTCTGAAGATCTTCATTCTTTCCTGAGACTCGGCCTCCTGCCCCATGCTGGTCCAGACATCCGTGTAAAGCACATCGGCGTTTCGCGCGGCTTCGAACGGATCGCGGCACAGCTTGACGCGGCCGGCGGCCGCGAGAATCCGCGCGTCGGGATCATAGCCTTCCGGACAGGCCAGCGCCAGTTCGAAAGGCAGGTGCGCGGCCGCTTCAATCCAGCTGTTGGCGACATTGTTGCCGTCGCCGATGTAGGCCACCCGCACTCCTTCATAAGATCCTTTCTTTTCCTGAATGGTAAAGAGGTCGGCCAGAATCTGGCAGGGGTGCAGGAGATCCGTCAGGCCGTTGATCACCGGAATGGCGGCATAGCGGGCCAGTTCTTCAACGCTCTCCTGCGAAAAGGTGCGGATCATGATGCCGTTTAGGTAGCACGACATCATCCTTGCAGAATCCGCAAGCGTCTCCCCCCGTCCGATCTGCGTGTCGCGCGAATTCAGGAAAAGGGCGATGCCGCCCATCTGGTACATGCCGACTTCGAAGGAAATCCTCGTCCGCGTGGACGATTTGTCGAAAATCATGCCCAGCGTTTTTCCCTTCAGCGACGCGTGGTCCCTGCCCTCTTTGAGCAGTTGCTTGAGCCGGGCGGCGCGGCGCCAGATGTCCTGGAAATCCGCCGGTGTCATCCCTGCAAAACCGAGCAAGTCTTTCTTCATGTCCCCTCCATGACTGAATCCAGAATGGCGATCGCTTCGTCGATGTCGCCGGAATCGACGATGAGCGGCGGCACGAAGCGCAGCGTCTTGCCGCCGGTACAGTTAATGAGCAGACCCTTTTCCTGGCAGGCTCCGACAATGCCCGCGCCTTCGCTCGCCAGCGAACAGGCCAGCATGAGCCCCCGGCCCCGGACATCCGTGATGACGGGATGCTTCTCCTGGAGTTTTCGGAGCTTCGCCAGGAAATACTCTCCCATTTCCCGGCAATTGTCCAGCACTCCGTCCTCCACAAGCGCTTTGAGCGTGGCTTTGACCGCCGCCATGCCCAGCAGATTGCCGCCGAACGTGGACGCGTGATTGCCCGGAACAAACGCGCCGGCGACCTCCTCTCTCGCCAGCATCGCGCCCACGGGAAAACCGTTGCCCAGGGCCTTGGCCAGTGTCATGATGTCGGGAGTGACTCCGGAATGCTCATAGGCAAACAGTTTGCCGGTCCGGCCGATGCCGGTCTGCACCTCATCGACGATCATCAGAATATGGCGGCGGTCGCAGATGTCGCGCACCCGGGCCAGATAGGCCGCATCGGGAATGATCACTCCGCCCTCACCCTGGATCGGCTCCAGCATCACACCACAGGTCTTGGGCGTGATGGCCGCTTCCAGCGCGTCGGGATCGTTGAAGGGCACGTAGGTAAAACCGTCCAGGAGCGGCGTAAAACCGAACTGGAATTTTTCCTGACCCGTGGCGGTGATGGTCGCCATCGTCCGGCCGTGAAAGGAATCCTTCATGGTGATGAGTTCGAAGCGGCCCCCGCCCATCTTTTCATGGGCGTATTTGCGCGCCAGTTTGATGGCGGCTTCGTTGGCCTCCGCGCCGCTGTTGCAGAAAAAAACCCGGTCGGCAAAGGAATGGGCCACCAGCCACGCCGCGACGTCCGCCTGCGGCTTCGTATAGTACAGGTTCGAAACGTGCATCAGCTCCTTGGCCTGTTTTTTGATCGCCTTCACGACTTTCGGATGGGAATGCCCCAGATTGCACACGGCGATGCCGGCGACGAAATCAAGATACTCCCGGTCCTCGGCGTCCCAGACCCGCGCGCCTTCGCCCCTGACGAGCGCAATGGGCACTCTCCGGTAGGTGTTCATGATATTCGCGTCGGCCAGCGCCATAATTTTTTTTCCGTTCATGAGTCTCTTTTCCTTTACAATACGATTTCTGTCCCGATCCCCTTGTCTGTAAAGACCTCCAGCAGGATCGCGTGTTTGAGCCGTCCGTCGATGATGTGCGCTTTCCTGACGCCGCCGCGCAGCGCCTTGAGGCAGCATTTCACCTTGGGAAACATTCCCCCTTCCACCGTGCCGTCGTCGATCAGATTCAGGGCGTCCTGATTCGTCATCGTATGAATCAGTCGCTTGTCGTTGTCGAGCACGCCCGCGACATCTGTGAGCAAAAGCAGCTTTTCCGCTTTCAGCGCGGCGGCCACTTCGCCGGCCACGATATCGGCGTTGATGTTGTAGGTCTCGCCCTTTTCTCCGATGCCGGTCGGCGCGATCACGGGAATGAAGCCGTTCTGGCCCAGAGACACGATCAGCTCGGCGTTGACTTCCTTGACTTTCCCCACCAGGCCGATGTCGATGATCTCCGACGGCGTATGCTGCGCCTTGTCTTCATTGAGATAGTATTTCTCGGCGACCACCAGGTTGCCGTCCTTGCCGCTCAATCCCACCGCCTTGCCGCCGTGCTGGTTGATGAGGCCGACGATTTCCTTGTTCACCATGCCCACCAGCACCATCTCCACGATGTTCATGGTTTCCTGGTCCGTGACCCGCATCCCCTGGATGAACTTGGATTCCTTGCCCAGCTTCTTGAGCAGGCTGCCGATCTGCGGTCCGCCGCCGTGCACCACCACGGGATGCAGGCCGATATATTTCATCATCACCACGTCGCGGGCGAACTTGTCCTTGAGCTCCTCGTCGGTCATCGCGTGGCCGCCGTACTTGATCACGATGGTCTTGTTGTAGAAGCGCCGGATGTAGGGCAGGGCCTCCAGCAGAATATCCGCGCGCTCCATCGAACTTTGAAGATGTTCCATGTCTTTCTCCGTTTTACAAAATATATCTGCTCAAATCCTCGTCCTCGACGATGTTGTCGAGCTTCTCCTCCACATACCTGGCGTCGATGACGATCTTCTTTTCCTCGAGGTCCGGCGCGTCGAAGGAGATGTCCTCCAGAAGCGTCTCCATGATCGTGTAGAGACGGCGCGCGCCGATGTTTTCCGTCCGCTCGTTGACGATGGTCGCCACCTCTGCGATTTGCTCCACCGCGTCTTCGGTAAAGGACAGCGCGATGTCTTCCGTCGCCATCATTTCCGTGTACTGCTTGACCAGAGCGTTGTTGGGCTCGGTGAGAATCCGCACGAATTCCTCCTTGCCCAGCGAATCCAGCTCGACGCGGATCGGGAAACGACCCTGCAGCTCCGGAATCAGATCGGAAGGCTTCGTTCCGGAAAAAGCGCCTGCCGCGATAAACAGGATGTGATCGGTTTTCACCATTCCGTACCGGGTGTTGACATTCGACCCTTCCACGATGGGCAGCAGATCCCGCTGGACGCCTTCGCGCGACACATCCGGCCCGTGCTGCGAATCCCCGCCGACGATCTTGTCGATTTCGTCGAGGAAAATAATGCCCGACTGCTCGACGCGGTCCAGCGCCGTCCGGGTCACCTTGTCCATGTCGATGAGCTTTTGCGCCTCCTCCGCCGCCATGATCTCCAGGGCCTCCGGAACCTTGACGTTTCTTCTTTTCTTTTTCTGGGGCATCATGTTGCCCAGCATGTCCTTCAGGTTGAGGCCCATGTCCTCCATGCCGGCCGCCGAAAAGATTTCAATCATGGGACCGCTGCGCGGCTCGGCGACTTCCAGTTCCACCATCCGCTCGTCCAGTCTTCCGTCGTTGAGCAGTTTGCGCAGTTTCTCCCGCGTGGCATCCTGCCGTCTGACCGACTCCTCGGTCATCGGCGCTTCCAGCGCTTCGGGATCGGGATCCTTGAGCATGTCGCCGACGTTTCTTTCAACGGCGCGCGGCGGCAAAAGCAGGTCCAGAAGCCGCTCTTCCGCGATTTCGGCGGCCTTGGCCTGCACGTTTTCCTGTTCCTCGGCCTTGATCATGTTGATGGAGAGCTCCACCAGATCGCGGACCATCGATTCGACGTCGCGCCCCACGTAGCCCACTTCCGTGAACTTGGACGCCTCGACCTTCAGAAAAGGCGAGTTGTCCAGCTTGGCCAGACGCCGGGCGATTTCGGTTTTGCCGACGCCCGTCGGTCCGATCATGATGATATTTTTCGGCGAAATTTCATCCGCCAGCTCCGGAGGCACATTCTGCCTCCGCCAGCGGTTGCGCAGCGCGATGGCCACGGCCCTTTTGGCGTCCGCCTGGCCGATGATGTGCCGGTCGAGTCTTTCCACTATTTCACGGGGGGTCAACCCAGAATTGTTCATGATGGAAACTTGCTCCTTACTTTTTGCTCTTTTTGGCGTCTTTCGGCGCTTCTTCGTCGAGGTCGATTTCCTCGATCGTGATGTGATCGTTGGTGTAGATGCAGATTTCCGCCGCGATCCGCATGGATTCCCGGGCGATTTCCGTGGCCGAAAGAGCACTGTGGCGGACCAGCGCGCGCGCCGCCGCCTGGGCGAAAGCGCCGCCGGAACCGATCGCCATGACGTCGTCGTCCGATTCGATGACATCGCCGTTGCCCGAAATGATGAGCGAATAATCGCGGCTCACCGCAATCATCAACGCCTCCAGATGCCGCAGCACCCGGTCGGTGCGCCAGTCCTTGGTCAGCTCCACCGCCGCCCGCAGCAAATTGCCGTTGTACTGTTCGAGCTTCTGGTCGAACCGGTCAAACAGCGTGAAGGCGTCGGCGGTCGCTCCCGCAAAGCCGACGATCACTTCATTATTGTACAGGCGCCGGACCTTGCGGGCTCCGTGTTTCAGGATCGTCGTATCCAGCGTCACCTGTCCGTCGCCGGCCACGGTGATCCGGTTGTCTTTTCTGATGGCCAGGATGGTCGTCCCTTTAATGTGCATGCGTTCTCCCGTCTCTTCTTTTATAGCTCCTATCGCTTGGCCCGGGGATGGGCCTTGTCATAAACTTCCAGCAGGCGGTTGATGTTCACCGCCGTGTACTTCTGCGTTGTGGAGAGGCTCTCGTGTCCGAGCATCTCCTGAATCGACCGCAAATCCGCTCCCGCCGACAGCAAATGCGTGGCGAAGCTGTGCCGCAGCGCGTGCGGGCTGATTTTGCGCCCGATGCCGCTTCGGAGCGCGGCCCCGTCCACCAGACGGGCGATGCTCCGCGTCGTCAATCGCCCGCCGCGGTTGTTTAAAAAAAGCGCGCCGTGGAAGGGATCCACGGCCTTTTCCTTCCGCAGGGCCCGGGTTGCGTCAAGGTAGCCGCGGATCGCGTCTTGCGCCGGCCTGCCCACCGGAACGATTCTCTCCTTTTTGCCCTTGCCGCGGACCTTCACCAGCGCTTCTGCAAAATGAACGTCCCCGACGTTCAATCCGGCCATCTCCGCAAGCCGCAGGCCGGACGAATAAAACAACTCCAGAAGCGCCCGGCCGCGCAGTCCGGATGCGGAGGAATCGGCCGTTGACGCGGCAATCAGGGCAAATGCTTCATCCACCGACAAAAACGTCGGCGTGTGTTTTTCCATCTTCGGCGTCCGGACCCCCTGGGCGGGATTGCTTTTCACAACGCCCTCGCGCAGCAGAAACCGGTAAAACGCCCGCAGCGAAGACACCTTGCGGTTGATGGACGTCTTCTTCAGTTTCCGGCCGAACAAAAAAGACAGATACGCCCGGACGGCATCCGTCCCGGCGGCGTCGAGCGTCTTATGCCCCGATGGATTGTCCCTGCCCTGCAGGAAGACGTTAAACTCCTCAATATCCGTCAGATAGGCCAGGCGGGTATGTTCCGATACATTGCGCTCCACCTCCAGAAATGTTCGAAAATCCGCCAGCAGGTTTTTCATTTCGCTACATTTTGTACTTCCCGAAATCTTCCGCGGATAAATTCTCCAGAAACTCCTTGATCTTGTCTTCCTTAAACTTGTCGATGTCGGAAAGCTTCATTCCGAAATCGATGTTGCGGGATTTTTCCAGAACGCTTTCCTCGACGAATATCGACGCCCGCGCGCGCAGCGCCAGCGCAATCGCGTCGCTCGGTCGCGCGTCGATGGTGTAGGTTTGCCCCTCCCGCGTCAGATACACGTTGGCAAAAAACGTGTTGTTGCGAATATCGACGATTTCAATCCGGTTCACCGTCACATCCAGCGCTTTAATGCATTCGTACAGGAGATCATGCGTCATCGGCCGCGAAAACACGACATGCTCGAGCTCCGTCGCAATGGCGCTGGCTTCGAACAGACCGATCCAGATCGGAATGGCTTTGCTGTCCTGCAGATCTTTCAAAATGACGATAGGCGTATTGGTGATCGGATCGATGGTCAATCCCGACACCTTCATCTCCAGCAGCATTCCCGGCCTCCTTAGCGCTCCGTCATCCTGCCGCGCAGCGAGTGCAGAAATCCGCGCGTGATCAAAACATTTACCTTTTTACCCACCAGCTCCCGGCCGCCCTTGAAGTTGACGATTTTCCAGGAGCGCGTCCTTCCCGTCATCTCCAAATCGGAATTCTTGCTTGGGCCTTCCACCAGGACTTCCTGAACGCTTCCTTCAAGCGCCCAGTTCTTTTCCTGGGTGTGCCCGTCCTGCAGCGCCTGCAATTCCTTGAGTCTGCGCCGCTTTTCCGCCTCCGGCACCGGGTCTTTAAACGTCCGGGCGGCTGTTCCCTTTCGTTCAGAATACTTAAACGAAAACAACGAATCAAACCTGATTTTTTCCATCATGTCAATGGTTTCTTGATAATCTTTTGCGGTT
Organism: Deltaproteobacteria bacterium; assembly: GCA_036528635.1. Lineage (GTDB taxonomy): Bacteria > Desulfobacterota > Syntrophia > Syntrophales > Smithellaceae > UBA8904. The sequence continues at coordinate 24,955 of JAIGNE010000045.1, read as the reverse complement.
TCTCCCGGAAAACCGACGATGATGTCGGACGTGATGCTGATGGACGGACAAACGGCCCGCAGACGCGCCACTTTCGCGCCGTACTCTTCAACCGTGTAGCCCCGGTTCATCCTCCCGAGAATGCGGTTGGAGCCGGACTGAACCGGCAGATGAATATGCCCGCAGAGTTTGGAGAGGCTACCGAAACAGTCGATGAGATCGTCGGACAAGTCCTTGGGATGAGAGGTGGTGAAACGGATTCTTTCGATGCCCTCCACGTCCTGGATCGCCTTGATCAGGGACACAAAATTGCAGCCGGCGGAAAGGTTTTTACCGTACGAATTGACGTTCTGCCCCAGAAGCGTTACTTCCTTCACGCCGCAGCAGGCGAGTCTCCGGATTTCTGCGAGGATCTCTTCCGGCGGCCGGCTCATCTCCGGGCCGCGCAGATAAGGCACGACGCAGTAGCTGCAGTAATTGTCACAGCCCTGCATGATGGAGACAAACGCGCTGAGCGCTCCCGGCGCGGGAGGGGCGAAAACGCCGAGCGACTGAATTTCTGAAAAGAAGCAGGTTTCCACGACCCGCTTTTTCCCGGTCGTCACCGCCGTGAGAATTTCCGGCAGCCGGCAAATGTGATGCGTGCCGAAAACAAAGTCCACGGCCTTCTCTCTTTTATAAACTCCCTCTTTCAGATGCTGCGCCAGACAGCCGCCGAATCCGACGAGCAGTCCGGGATTTTTTTCCTTGAGCTTCACCAGGCGTCCCAGTTCGCTAAACGCCTTTTGTTCGGCTTTGTCGCGGATCGAACAGGTGTTGAGCAGGATCAGGTCCGCCGCCGCGGCATCCTGCGTCAGAAGGTAGCCTTCCTTTTCCAGGAGCGCCGCCATTTGCTCCGAGTCGTGCACGTTCATCTGGCAGCCGAAGGTCTCGATATATACGTAACGGGTTTTCATGGTCATCCGAATGCTTGTCTTTTGCCGAGCGTATTAATATGTCAGCGGGGGTTAGTCAAACGATATTTCAGGATATTGGCTAGACGGGCAAATTCCTGCAGGTCAAGCGTTTCACCGCGTCTCTTTCCGTCGATGGCGGCTTCGCGAAGCGCGTCCTCCAGACCGGACGGCGAAAGCTTTTCCAGAAAGGACGCGCTTTTCAGATTATTGGTGAGCATTTTCCGGCGCTGGGCAAACGACGCTTTCACCAGACGCCGGAAAAAACCTTCGTCGTCCAGCGCAAAAAGAGGGCGTTTGCGAAACGTTCCGGAAATGACGGCGGACTCCACTTTCGGCCTGGGATAAAAGCAGTTTGCCGATACATCAAAAAGCCTTTCCACCTCCGCGTACATCTGCAGTAAAACGGAAGGCACGCCGTACGATTTATGGCCCGGCAAAGAGATCAGTCTTTCAACCACTTCCTTTTGCAGCATCAGGGTAAAGTCGCTGATCGCCTTGCGGGACTCCAGCAAATGGAAAATAACCGGACTGGAAATGTTGTAGGGGACATTACCCATTACTTTAATCTTTGAATTGTATTGAATTGATTTAGTAGAGAAATCAAACTTTAAAAAATCTCCGGCGTAAATTTCCACATGGTCATCTCCGGAAAACTGGTCCCGAAGAATTTCCACAAGGCGGGGATCAAGTTCCACGGCGATGACCTGCCTGGCCGCCAGCGCGATATCCCGGGTCATGACACCGAGGCCGGCGCCGATTTCAACGACGACATCCGCAGGTGAGATCCGGCCGGCGGCGGCGATTTTGGAAATCGTATTGCCGTCAACGAGAAACGACTGGCCGAGCTTTTTGCTGGGCCGGATGTCGTAGCGCCGCAGAATATCCCGGGGAGTGGCCACGCGCTGCCTCCTCTACGCCTCTCCCCTTGCGGGGGCAACGGCCAGCGGCCAGCGGGAGACGGCGTTTAAATCCATGGAATCCCGGCGTCCGTTGGCAAGGACGATTTCGCCCAGCGCCGCAATCATGGCGGCGTTGTCCGTACACAGGATCATGGGCGGAATGAACAGGGCCATGCCGGCCTGGTTGGCCGCTTCGGCGAAACGCCGGCGCAGGCGGCTGTTGGCGGCGACGCCGCCGCAGACGACGATCCGGGTAATGCCGCTTTCGCGGGCCGCCCGGACGGTCTTTTCGACCAGAACATCCATGATGGCTTCCTGGTAGCTGGCCACAACGTCCGGCAGCTCCTCCTCGCCGAAGGGCTTGCCGCGTTTCTTCAGCATCACCAGCAGCGATGTTTTGAGGCCGCTGAAACTGAAATCCGGCGAATCCTTCATGGCCCGGGGAAAGGGATAAGCGGACGGATTGCCCTTTTGGGCCAGCTTGTCGATCACGACGCCGCCCGGATAGCCCAGGTCAAGCAGTTTGGCCGCCTTGTCGAAGGCCTCTCCGGCCGCATCATCGCGCGTCTGCCCCAAAAGCTGAAAGTCGTGGTAATTGCCGACGCGGTAAACATTCGTATGCCCGCCGGAAACAACCAGCGCGGCGAAGGGAAACTGCGGCCGGGGCTCCGACAAAAAGGACGCCATGATGTGGCCTTCCAGATGGTTGACGCCGACAAACGGCAGATTGAGACCGTAAGCCAGCGCCTTGGCCGCGGAAAGGCCGACCAGCAGCGATCCGATCAGTCCGGGGCCTCTCGTCACCGCGATGCCCTCCAGATCGCCGAGCGTCACCTGCGCCTGATCCAGCGCCCGGCTGATCACGTAAGTGATGGCCTCCAGATGCTTGCGCGAGGCGATTTCCGGCACCACGCCGCCGTAAGCGCTGTGGTCCTTGATTTGCGAAGCGATGATATTGGAAAGCAGCTTTCCGTCCGACACAACCGCCGCCGCCGTTTCATCGCAGGATGATTCGATTCCTAAAACCAGCAAAATTTAAACCTTTCATGATAATTTTCTTTACAAACCGTTCAAAACGCTTATATAAAAGCCCCCGGAATTTGTAAACAAACTTTTGGCTCATTTGCGAAGCGGAACTCTGACCCATGGAAATCAAAACGGACTTTCTCATCATCGGCAGCGGAATTGCAGGCTTAAGCCTGGCCATCAAGGTCGCCCGTCTCGGATCGGTGGCCATTGTCACGAAAAAGGAAAAATCGGAATCCAACACCAACTACGCCCAGGGCGGCATTGCCGCGGTGACGGACAAAACCGACAGCTTTGAAGAGCATATCGCCGACACGCTGGACTGCGGCGCCGGTCTGTGCCACAAGGACGTCGTGAACTTCGTCGTCCGCGAAGCCCCCCCGCGCATCCGGGAGATTGTGGACTGGGGCGTCAATTTTACCAAATCGGAAGAACATCCCCACGCGTATGATCTCGGACAGGAAGGCGGCCACCATAAACGCCGCGTCCTGCACGCCAAGGACCTCACCGGCCGCGAAATCGAGCGGGCGCTTCATGAAAAAGTCGCGGGCCTGAAAAACGTCGCCATCTACGAAAACCACATCGGCATCGATCTGATCCTGCAGAAGGACGCCCAGGGCCGGACGCTCAACTGCCTGGGCGCCTATGTGCTCGACATCAACCGGGCTGAAATCCACACGTACCGCGCCAAGTACACGATTCTGTCGACCGGCGGCGCCGGCAAGGTTTATCTCATCACCACCAATCCGGACATCGCCACGGGCGACGGCATCGCCATGGCTTACCGGGCGGGAGCGAAAATCGCCAACATGGAATTCATCCAGTTTCATCCCACCTGTCTTTTTCATCCGGAAGCCAAGGCCTTTCTGATCAGTGAAGCCGTCCGGGGCGAAGGCGGCATTCTGCGGTTGAAAAACGGCGAATCCTTCATGGAAAAGTACCACCCGATGAAGAGCCTCGCGCCCCGCGACATTGTGGCCAAGGCCATCGACACGGAAATCAAGCGCTCCGGCGATGAATACGTCCTTTTGGACATCACGCACCGCAGCCGGGATTTTCTGATGGACCGTTTTCCCAACATCTACGGCAAATGCCTGGAATACGGCATCGACATGGCCGTGCAGCCCATTCCCATCGCGCCGGCGGCGCACTACATCTGCGGCGGCGTCGCGGTGGACGCCGACGGCAAGACCTCGATCGACAACCTTTTCGCGTGCGGCGAAGTTTCCTGCACGGGTCTGCACGGCGCGAACCGCCTGGCCAGCAACTCGCTTCTGGAAGCCCTGGTGTATTCACACCGGGTGTACACCAAAATCGCCAAATCGTTCCGGCAGACGGAGATGAGCACGGTTCGCATCCGGCCGTGGGACCCGGTGAACAGCTCGGAAAGCGACGATACCATCGTGGTCACCAACAACTGGGATGAAATCCGCCGCTGCATGTGGAACTACGTGGGCATCGTCCGCTCGGACAAACGCCTGGAGCGCGCCGAACGCCGCATCGCCATGATCCAGAAGGAAATCCACGAATACTACTGGAACTACAAGGTCACCAAGGATCTGATCGAACTGCGCAACATCACGACCGTCGCCAAACTCATCGTGCAGAGCGCCCGCGCCCGCAAGGAAAGCCGCGGCCTGCACTACACCATGGATTATCCCCAAACCGATGACGCCTTTTTACAAGACACCATTTTAGTCAGGAACTGACTCCCGTTCCCCGTTTTCTGAAACCAAACGCCGCGCGGAAAGGAATCTGCCATGGACATTTCAGTAGAAACACGAGCCACCCGCATTACGGTAAAATGCGCCGGCCGGCTGGACGTCGCCTCGGCCAGGACGTTTGAAGAAACCGTCGGCGCCCTGGTACGGGAAAGCCGGCGTCCGATCGTGCTTGATTTTTCCCGTTTGCAGTACATTTCGAGCGCCGGCATCCGCTCGCTGCTCTTTCTGATGAAAACGGCCGCGTCTTGCTCACTATCCGGGCCGTCCCGTACGCTCCTGCCGCTCAGACTGGCGCAGGCCGGCCCGGCCGTCCGTCAGGTGCTGGAACTGTCCGGCCTGCTGGACAACTTCTCCACCGGCGTCCGCCCGGCCGCCGATCGGCCGGCCGCAAGCGGCAGAACCGGCGGGGAACTGCTGCCCCTCCTGCGCGACGCCTTTCCCTCGCCCGTCTCCGACGCGGACGCAGACGCCCGGTTTGTCGCTTCCATTGCGGAGGGGCTGGGCCGGATCGACCGCCTGAAAACCGGCCGCCCCTACCTGGGGCTGCGCGATCCGGTCGACTACAGCCAGGCCCGCCGCAAGCAGATTCCCGAACAGATGTCGGGCATCGCGGAAAGCGTCGCCGCCATCGCCGAATACATGCAGGGCGGCTTCATCTGGAGCCATCCGCATACGCAGGAAAACGTCGTCCCCCCGACGACGGTTCCGGCCGTGATCGCCAATCTCCTGGGCGCCATTTACAATCCCAATATCATCTGGGACGAATACAGCTACCGCGTCGGACTGGCAGAAATTGAAACGGCGGCCATGTGCGCGTCGCTGGTCGGCTACGATCCGGACCAGGCCGCGGGCTTCTGCACCTTCGGCGGCACGGGCACGATCCTTTACGGCGTCAAGCTCGGCGTCGAAAAGGCCTGCCCCGGCGCCTTCAGCCGCGGCGTTTCCGAGCCTCTGAAACTGGTGGCTTCGTCCGCCGCCCACTACGCCAAGTTCAATGTGCTGGGCTGGCTCGGCATCGGGACGGACCATCTCGTCACCATTCCGACCGACACGGACAACTCCATGGATCCGGCCGCGCTTGAAGACGGCCTGCGCCGCATTCTGGATCGCGGCGAAAAAATCGCCGCAATCATCGCCACCATGGGGACCACCGACGCTTTCGGCATCGACAATCTGCAGTACATTGTCGGCCTGCGCGACCGTCTGGCGCAGGAATACCGCCTGCCCTACCTGCCCCACATTCATGCCGACGCCGTCATCGGCTGGGCCTGGTCGGTCTTCAACGACTACGACTTCGACGCGAATCCGCTGGGATTCAACGCCCGCACGCTGCGCTGCCTCTGGGACACGCAGGTCAACATGAGCGCGCTGGGACGCGCCGATTCCGTGGGCCTCGACTTTCACAAAACGGGATTCGGCCCCTACGTTTCGAGCATGATTTTGTGCAAAAACAAGGACGATCTCGGCCGCATCAGCCGGGATACCGGCGTCATGCCTTATCTGTTCCAGTTCGGCCATTATCACCCCGGTGTCTTCACGCTGGAGACGTCGCGGTCCGGCGGATCGGTTCTGGCGGCCCTGGCGAATCTGAAACTGTTCGGCAAGGAAGGATACCGGGCGCTTTTGGGTCATCTGGTGACCATGGCGGAAGTGCTGCGGCGGCGCCTCGACGAGCATCCGGCCATGTGCCAGGTCAACGACTACAACTACGGACCGGTGACGCTCTTTCGGGCCTATCCTGACGGCGTGAACGCCAACGAGGCGTTTTCCGACGAACTGTGCAATCCGCAGGCGGCGCAATCCCTGCGGCAGAGCAATGCCTACAACCAGAAGCTGTTCGACGAGCTGCACCGCCAGATGGAGCAGGAAGAGGGATTCGCCCTGTCGCTCACCAGCCATTACCGGACGGCGGCCTGCGGCGAGCCGGTGCTGGCCCTCAAGTCTTTCGTCATGTCGCCGTTTGTGGAAGAAAAGCACATGCAGGCGCTGATCGCCTGCATTGAAAAAGCGCGCCTGGCCATCGGCCGGACGGCGTAAGTCCTGTCCGGCCGACCGGGCCTTCCTTCTCCGGCGGCCGGGCCGAAGTCCTTTTGCCGGCAAAGACCACCGCCACTATTTTTCATCTTTTACCTTTTTCATCATCCGGCCGGCGCCCTGCTGGAAAGCCTGCAGATACGCCTGCTGCGTGGACGATTCGAACAAGAGGCCCACGTCGGAAGAGTAGTTCATCGCAATGTTGATCGCCCGCTTGCAGCCGATGACCGGCTCTCCGTTTTGAGCGATTTCCCGCGCCATCGTGAGCGTCTCCTCCATCAGGCGGGATTTCGGATAAACATGCTCGACCAGACCGATCCGCAGGGCTTCCTGCGCGTCGATCCGCCGCCCCGTGTAAATGAGCTCCTTGGCCTTGCCGACGCCCACGACCCGGGGAAGACGCTGCGTGCCGCCGCCGTCGGGAATGATGCCCAGCTGGACTTCCGGTATGGAAAAGAGCGCCGACTCATCCGCGAGACGGATATCGCAGCCCAGCGCCAGTTCCAGGCCCGCGCCGAAACAAAAGCCGTTCACGGCCGCAATCACCGGCACCGGAAGCTTCTCGTAAGCCGTGAAGCAGTCCCGGTAAATCTGAATGTGGCCGAAGCGGTCGTGGCGTTTTCTGCCGCCGGCCAGGTCCTCGCCCGCCGCGACCATCTTCAGGTCGATGCCGGCGCAAAAGGACTGGTCGCCCGCGCCGGTCAGGATGACCACGCCGACGGACGGATCATCCACGATGTGCTTTGCCGCTTCGTACAGGCCCTGCAGAATTCCCGCGTTGAAGGCGTTTCTCGCCTGCGGCCGGTTGAGGGTCACGGTGGCGATCTTTTCTTTCACTTCCAGCAAAACGTCGTGATACGTGAACATGTTCTTCTCCTTCTTATGAAAAATTTTTTTGATCATTTTTTTTCAGAATTGCCGGCGCAGTATTTCGCAAAACGCGCCAGGGCGCCGACGGCTCTTTCAAAAGACGGAAACGCCGGAATACCCGCTTCGCAAAAACGGCTTCTCAGCGCCGATCCTTTCGCCAGGAGATCCGGATCGCCTCCGTCGTAGTCCACGGTAAACACGGTCGGCTTGGCCAGGCGGTGGGCCTTGATGAAACCGGCAATCTCGGAAACGGAGTCGGAAATGTCCGGACTGTGAAAGGCAATGCGCGGAATCAGGCGGTCGACGATGACCAGCGAAATCTCCGGCTCTGCATAAGCCATGTCGAGCACTTCAAAAAGAAGTTCCGGCTGGAGAAAGACCGCCCAGTAATCCAGCGGATTTCCGGCGATGCTGCCGGCCACGGGAACCAGCGGGCGGATTCTTTTCATGCCGGCCGCCGACAGGGCCGGGACGGAAAGTCCGGCGCGAATGCATGTGTCGGAAAATATCACGCTGTTGCCGCCGCCCCCGCCGACGATCAGGACGCCTTTGCCCCGGGTCCCGGGCAAGAGCGAAAACGCCAGGCAGGCGTCGACCCATTCATTCATGCCGGCAACAGGCACGACGCCGGTCTGCGCAAAAAAGGCCTCCCACATCCTCGAATTGCCGGCCAGGCGCCCCGTGTGGGATTCCACCGTCGCCGCGCCGCTTGCGGACTGGCCGCCCTTGAGCAGAATAACAGGCTTGCGGGGCGTCGCCGCACGGGCCAGATCGAAGAAGCGCCGTCCGTCGCCGATGCTTTCCAGATAGACGGCAATCAGGCGGATCTCCTCATCCGCCGCCATGTATTCGAGGAAGTCCGGACTGTCCAGCACGCAGGCATTGCCGATGCTGACGGCCTTGCTGATGCCGACGCCCAAGGACGAAATGTATTCCGTAAACCGCTGGGTAATGCCGCCGCTTTGGGAAATCACGCCCAGACTGCCGTCGCGCCCGGGAATCGCGCCCCAGGCCGTAAGATGAACGGACGGACAGTATGGCCCCATGCAATTGGGACCGATGACCAGCAGGTGATGCTCGCGGGCGATGGCGGCCACTTTTCTTTCCAGTTGCCTTCCTTCTTCCGTCCGGGTTTCGCCGAATCCGGCGGTGAGCACATGAATGTGCCGCGCGCCGCGCCTTGCGCATTCTTCAAGCGCTGCGGGCACTGCATCGGCGCGCACCGCGATCATCACCAGATCCGGCGTTTCCGGCAGAGAAGCGAGCGTCGGGTAGGCCCTGATCCCCAGCGTTTCCGGCGCCTTTGGATTTATCGGATAGAGCCTTCCGGCATAGCCGGCATCCAGATAGCGCTTGAGAAAACTGGTTCCCCCGAACGTCACCAGCTCGCGTGAAACACCGATGATGGCAATACTTTCCGGTTTAAAAAACCGGTCGAAATCCGGCTTCGGACGGCGGGGCATCGATCCTCCTCCTTATTCTGTTTCGTAGCAGGACAGAATCTCCCCGAAATACAGCGTGTGGTAATCCTTTTGCGGATACAGAGCCCGGTCGTAATCCTTGTCCAGGAAAGCGGGATCCATGGCGGCCTTAAAGATGATCCGGCATTCCAGATGAACACCCGGAACGGCGATGATCGGCGAAACGGTCTTCTGTCCGTCTGCAATCTTCAGGCTGCACGCCTGGAACTTGTCAACGTCGCGGCCGGATTTCGTGCCGCAAAAATGGGTTTCCCGGGTCATGTCGCCCGACGGAACGGTCACGGTGAAGTCCGCGGCCTTTTCGATGATGCCGAAGGTATGGCGTGTGGGGCGAACCGCCACCATCATGATCGGCTTTTGCCAGATGAAGCCGAACGTGGCCCAGCCGATGGTCATGGTGTTTTGCCCCGCTTCGGACCTGACCGTTAAAAAAGCGCCTCTCTTGATTTTGCGCACAGCCTCGTCGGCGATGCTCATAACCTTTATCTCTTTCATCTTCTCCTCCTCGGAAATGCCCGCCGGTTTGTTCGTCTCGGCTTCCGCGGGAATCCCCCCGTGCGGGCGTTTCTTCTCCGGTTCATTATCGCCCTGGCCGGTTCTCCGTCAAGACGCTTGCCAAACCATAAACGCCTTGGCCGGACAGGTCAAGCGCGAAAAAAAACCCGGCGCTTCCGCTTTCAACCGCGGGAGCTCCGGGCCATGATCGGCTTTTATCTATCGGGCGGAACCGAAAACCCGCTCGAAGCTCAAATCCAGGTGCCGGAGGAAATTGTTGACGTTGAAAATCGCGTCCAGCTCCCGGGCCTCCAGATGCTTTTGCACGATGTCATCCTGCTCCAGCAGCTTCCGAAACGCAATGCCCTCCTGCCAGGAGGCCATCGCGTTTTTCTGGACGACGGCGTAGGCGTCTTCGCGCGACGTGCCTTTTTCAATGAGCGCCAGGAGGACCATCTGCGAGAAAATCACACCGTGCGTCATGTTGAGGTTGGCCAGCATCCGCTCCGGATAAACCACCAGCTTGTCCATCAGGCCCGTAAAACGCGCCAGCATGAAATCCAGAACGATCGTGGCGTCCGGTCCGATGACGCGTTCGACGGACGAATGGCTGATGTCGCGCTCATGCCACAGAGCGACGTCCTCCAGCGCCGCGAGCGCATAGGAGCGCACCAGGCGCGCAAGGCCGGAGATGTTTTCCGAAAGGACCGGATTGCGCTTGTGGGGCATGGCCGACGACCCCTTCTGCCCCGGCGAAAAGTATTCTTCCGCCTCGCGCACTTCCGTTCGCTGGAGCAGGCGGATTTCCTGCGCAAATTTATCCAGCGACGAGGCGATGATGGCCAGGGTGGCAAAGAATTCCGCGTGGCGGTCGCGCTGCACGATCTGCGACGAGACCGGCGCCGGTTGCAGGCCCAGTTTATTGCAGACGTATTCCTCCACGAAAGGCTCGACAAAAGCAAACGTGCCCACCGCGCCCGCGATCTTCCCGGTGCTGACGCTTTCCCTGGCCCGCAGAAGCCGCGTGCGGTTGCGCGCGATTTCCGCATACCACAGGGCCAGCTTCAGGCCGAAGGTGATCGGCTCGGCGTGGATGCCGTGGGACCGGCCGATCATGAGCGTGTTCTTATGCTCGATGGCGCGCCTTTTCAACACGGCGAGCAGCTCGTCCAGATCCTCAAGCAGAATCCCGGAGGCCTCCCTGAGCTGAACCGCAAGCGCCGTGTCCAGGACATCCGAGGACGTCAGCCCCATGTGGATGAACCGGCCGTCATCGCCGATGACTTCGGTAAGCGACGAAACAAACGCAATCACGTCGTGCTTGGTGACTTTCTCGATTGCATCGATCCGGTCCACGTTGATGACCGCTTTGGCTTTGATGTTTTCCACCGCTGCGGCCGGCACCTTGCCCAGCTGCACCATCGCCTCGCAGGCCGCCACTTCCACATCGAGCCATTTGCGGTACTTGTTTTCCTGGCTCCAGACCGCCGTCATTTTTTCTCTTGAGTATCTCGGTATCACGCTTTTCTCCTGTCTTCTTTTTTTTCGCCCTTTCCGCGAAACAAGGCGCTTATTTATTATGTCTTCTCCTCCTCCGTCAAGCGCAAACTGCGTTCGACGCGCCTACGGCAGACGCTCCAGAAGCGCCGCATGCTCAAGATAAAAATCCTTCGGGTTTCTTCCGTCGAGCAGATTCCACATCCTTGTCTGTCCGATGATGTCCATGTGGTCCCACGTCGTCCAGGTTCCCAGATCCTGCCAGATTCCCTTGCGCGGCTGGCCGTCAAAAAAGCGGACGGCGGAGCCGGACGGCGCTCTCATGCTGATCGTGTTGACGATCGAGTCGTTTTTCTTCCAGGCATCGTCGATCGCCATCCTTCCCGGGAGAGGTTGCGGATCGCTGTAGCTCCCCATCCGGCCTGCCACGGGCAGAAAGATGAGCGCATTGGTGACCACGGGATGCTCGTCGCCGGACGATTCGTCACGCTCCGTGGAGGCGGTCGAAAGCGAAAAGTAATAAACGTTCGGCGACGTCTTCACCCATCCGTTCAACTCCCGGGCGCCCTCGGGAGAAAGATCCCACACGGCGAGATCCCGCGCGGTGGGGGATTTCAGGATCGGCGATTGCCGGACGCGCTTTTTGTAGGCAAAAAAATTCTCGCCGGGCCGTTTCCTGAGCCCCCACTGATCGAGCTTGAAATCGTAAACGTCGGACAACGTATCGCTTCCCTGGACCAGTCCCGCAATGCCGGTGATGATCTGTTCGGCCATCTGAAAGGTTGCGGCATAGGCGCCGCGGGTGAGTGTCGTGCCGTTGTGCGGCGTGGACAGCGTGGTGAGGCTCTTGACCCACCGCCGATCGCCTTTGAAGATTTCGGCGGTTTTGCCGCCGGTTGCCGCCCGCTCTTCTTCGCTTCCGTATTCGAGCAGATGGATGAGGACCCGGGCCGTCTGCCCGCCCTGGCTGTGGGCAATGATGGAAATCCGGCGCCGGTCGTCCCAGCGGGACAGAAGCGGTTTTTCATAGCAGCGGCCGAAGCGCTCGTGGCCGTATTTTTGCGCGTGCGCGGCCCCGTAGTCCACGCAGCCCCCCTTCAACTGATAATAGGCTTCCACCGCCCGATCCCAGTTGGAGGACACGGGCCCGACGGCGACGGAAACCGCCGGAAACCCGGCCGCATTGAGCAGGGCTTCGTAATCCCCGCCCACGCCGCCCCAGTATTTCACGCCGAACATTTCCGTGCGCCCCCAGCCCAGAAAACCGTGGATGAAGACGATGGGATCCTGGTCCTTTGCGCCGGCGGGAAGACTTATGAAAAATAAAAGGGAAAACAGAATGACCGCGGCGGATCTCCGCCGGAAGTTTACGCTGGCAGATCTTTTTTTCATGGCTTTTCCGACCTCCCTCGCGGCCGCAGCAAAAAGGCGCCGTTACTCTGCCGCGGGCAAGGAAACCGCAGCGCCCGCCCGCGTTTTACGGGGCGGACGCCGCAGCTTTTGACGAAGAATCGGGAAACGCTTATTTTGCCGCTTTCCGCAGCGTTTTGACCATGTCCGTCTTTTCCCAGCGGTAGTCGTCCATGAAGAACGTCCGGGGAATCTTCCGGTAGACGTCGCCGTCGAGCAGATTGAATTTTTCAATCATGCCTTCGGGCGTGAGGTCGAAAGTGTCCTGAATGACTTTTTCCAGACGGTCGTCCGCGATCCGGCCCGTGCCGAACGTGTTGACGTAAATGGAGAAAGGTTCGGCGATGCCGATGGCGTAAGCGAGCTGCACCGAGCATTTGGACGCCAGACCCGCGGCCACGATATTTTTCGCCACGTGGCGGGCGCCGAACGCCGCCGAACAGTCCACTTTTTCCGGCGTCTTGTTGACCACCGCGCCGCCGCCCAGCTGCGCGCCGGGATAGCCGCCGTAGAACTGGACGACCAGTTTGCGGCCCGTCACGCCGGAATCCGCCGCGCTGCACGAATTGATGGCGTTCCATTCGCCCGTCGGATTGAACAGAAATTCCGTTTTCCGGTCGACGCAGTCTTTCAGACATTCAAAGGCCAGCTTCTTGGCCCGGTCCCGGACTTTGAGCCTGTCTCCCTTGACGAAGCGGTAATCGATGGCGTTGGACATGAGCACCTTGGCCACACGCAGGGGCCTGCCCGTTTTGACATCGTAGTCGACCGACACCTGGCCTTTGCCGTCCGGAGCAAAGATCGGATCCTGGCAATACTCGAAGGCCCGCATCAGTTTATTCACCAGCACATACGGCAGGGGCAGAAGCTCCGGCGTCTCGTCGCAGGCGTAGCCGTACATGATGCCCTGGTCGCCCGCGCCGATTTCGCGGTCCTTGTTCAAAAGGCAGCTGGTTCCCTGGTTGATGTCCTCGGACTGCGGAATGATCGCGTTCATAACGCCCATCAGATGGCCGTTGAGCCCGACCGCCGCATGGTTGTACCCCAGTTCGATAACGGAGTTTCTGGCAATTTTATCGATATCGACATAGACCCGCGAGCGCACTTCGCCGCCGATCACGCAAATGCCCTTGCCCAGGAAGACTTCGATGCCGCAGTGCGGCATGTTGGCCAGAGTCATTTTCTGCTTTTTTTCCTCATCGAGAATGGCGGCAATGATATTGGCGGCAATAATATCCGCCACCACATCCGGATGACCCACTTTCACGCTTTCCGACGAAATCTGCATTTTTCTCTCCTTACAGAATGATTTGTGCGGGCTAAAAAAAACCCGCGCCAAAGCACGGGTTCAATTTTGTGATTGATGTCAGTGCTTTAGCACATTTATAGAGCGGAGCAATTTACTTTAAATCACCGCTTGGCCGGCACCATATCATACCGCCTCATAAAATCAAGGAAAAATATCCTTCCGGCGGCGCAAGCCCCGTCCGGCCGGCGGCGCCGGCCTTTTCTCAAACGTCGACTTGCTGCGGCGCCAGCTCCTCGCGGGCGTAGTCGAGGTAAATCCCCTCCTTTGTAAAGAGGTCGTAAAGATCCGCATCAATGTGCTTTTGCGCCACCATGCCGGCCATGATCCGGAGCGCCTCGCCAAGCGTTTTGCCCCTCTTGTACGGACGGTCTTTCGCGGTCAGGGCCTCGAAGATATCGGCCAGGGCGATGATGCGCGCCTGCAGCGGCAGATCCCGTTCCCCGAGGCCCAGCGGGTAGCCTCCCCCGTCGAGCTTTTCATGATGGGCGGAAGCGTAATCCGCGATCCGGCGCAGTTTCCTGGGAAAAGGCAGACGCGCCAGCATTTTCCTGGTCACGGCCGCATGATTGTTGACGATGCCCCTTTCCTCCTCGTTGAGCGTTCCGTGGCGGATGCACAGGTTGTAAATTTCATCTTCGGTCAGAAGCGGCAGCGCCTGCGATGCGCTTCTCCACGTTCTCCGGGCGATCCTTTCGATCCGCGCCACCGCGTCTTCTCCAAGATCCTCCGTCGCGTTGTTCACCTGCGCGAGAAAACGGTATTCCTCGTCGAGGGCCGCAATTTCCCGTTCGACTTCCTCGGCCGACCGTCCGTCCGGATGGCTGCGGGCCATGTCGATCGCCAACTGATATTCTCTTTTGAGCAGCTCAAAACGCACTTTTACGTCCTCGATCCGGTCATACACTTTTTCCAGTTTCGTCGCTTTATCGACGATATGCTCCGGCGTGGTGATCTTGCCCACGTCGTGGAGCCAGGCCGCCATGCGCAGCTCGCGCAGTTCGTCGTCGGAAAAATGCACCGCGGCAAAAGGGCCGGTCTGCGCCTCGTTGATTTTCCGGGCGATGCGCATGGTCAGGTCGGCCACGCGCCGGACATGGCCGCCCGTATAGGGAGATTTCTCGTCGATGGCGACGGCGATGGTCTGGATAAAGGCGTCAAGCAGATTTTCCAGTTCGGTAATGAGGCGGTTGTTGGTGAGCGCAACCGCCGCCTGCGATGCCAGCGACCAGGCCAGTTCCTGCGCTTCAGCGGAAAAGGCCCCGACCGCGCCCGTTTCCGCATCGGTTGCGTTGAGCAACTGCAGGACGCCGATGATGTTGCCGGCGTGATCGCGCATCGGAACGACCAGCATGGACCGCGACCGGTAACCGCTCTCCTTGTCAAACATCCGGGGGCCTTCAAAATTGAAGCCGGGGGCGTCGTAAACGTCGGCGATCATGATGGGCTCGCCGGTAATCGCGACGTGCGCGGACACGTTGGTATGATTGGGCCGGCCGTCGGGGCCGGCAAGCGGAATCGGCGGCCAGGTCATTTTGCCGCCCGAGCCGCCCATATTCACACCCAGCGAATCGTTTTGAACAAAAGCGAACTGCAGCTCCTTTTCGTTTTCCGACAGCAGGTACAGCGTGCCGCCGTCGGCCCCGGTGATGATGCGCGCCTCCGTCAGAATTTTTTCCAGCAGGCGATCGATGTCTTTCTCGGCGGAAAGCGCCACGCCGATGCGGATCAGACGCCGGATGTGGTCCGCGTTGATGGAATCTCCGTTTTTTGCCGTCTTATCGTCCCTGACCATTTTTTGCTCCTAGCGAACAATCACGTGCGGAATCGTTTTTCCGATTTCTTTTTGGATCTGCAAAAACACGTCCTCCGGATAGTTTTCTTTTGCCGGAGCGCTTTGGTCGAGCGTTTTGCCCGCATGAAACCGCTGCAGCGCAAAACGCCTTGTACCTGCGATTTCGCGGGCCACCGCCGGCACATCGTCGGGCCCGACAAGGCCCGGAACGAGCGTCAGGCGGAACTCATGGCCGATGTCCGCCGCCAGAACAAGCCGGATGCTTTCCCGGACCGCCTCGGCCGCCTGGGGAAAGCCGGTTACCGCCTCGTACTTTTCAAGCGGCGCCTTCACATCCATCGCAATATAGTCGAGAAGGTTTGCTCCGATGAGCCGGCCCACGACGGACGGATGCGATCCGTTTGTGTCGAGCTTCACCGCAAAGCCCATTTTCCGGATCTTTCCGATGAAGGCGGCAAGGTCCTTCTGCAGCGTCGGTTCGCCGCCGGTGATCGTCACCGCGTCGAGCTTCCCCCGCCGCGCCGATAGAAACCGGATAAGCTCTTTTTCCGCCAGGCACGGCCCGTAGCGCCGCGGATCCACCAGTTCGGGATTGTGGCAATAGGGGCAGCGGAAGTTGCACCCCTGCGTAAAAACGACCGCGCAGATTTTTCCCGGATAGTCGATCAGGGATACTTTCTCCAGACCGCCGATCTTCATGGCCGTCTCCTTCTTTCCGAAGGGTATCCGTCTTGCCGCCCCGTCAAAGCGCCGCTCCTACTGAAACCGGTAAACCTGGCGGGAACGGAATTCCTGCTGCTTCCCCTTGTTCCACTGTTTGACCGGCCGCAGATAGCCCACGACCCGCGAATACACTTCGCACTCCCGGGCGCAGGTCGGACAATGCTCCGTTTCGCCCTTGATATATCCGTGCGCCGGACACACGCTGAAGGTCGGCGTGAAGGTCATGTAAGGCAGACGATACGTGGAACAGATTTTCCGCACCAGGGATTTGACGGCCGCCGGATCGTCCACGCGCTCGCCGGCAAACGTGTGGAAAACCGTTCCGCCGGTGTAGCGGGTCTGAATGTCGTCCTGCAGGTCCAGCGCCTCGAAGATGTCGTCGGTAAAGTTGACGGGCAGCTGCGTGGAATTCGTGTAGTAGGGCTCCGCTTTCCCGGACTGGCCGTCGCCGGCGGTAATGATGTCCGGAAACCTGTCCCGGTCGATGCGCGCCAGGCGGTAGGACGTTCCCTCCGCCGGCGTGGACTCCAGATTGTAGTTGTTGCCCGTTTCCTTCTGATAGGCGATGAGACGGCTTCTCATAAAATCAAGCGCGGCCTTCGTGAAGTCCTGTCCTTCCCGCGACGCGATGTTTTTTCCGAAAAGATTGAGGCAGGCCTCGTTCATGCCGACGAGCCCGATCGTGGAAAAATGATTTTTCCAGTATTCGTTGAACCGCTCCTTCACGCTGCGCAGGTAATAGCGCGTGTAGGGATAGAGATTGCCGTCGGTGAATTTTTCCAGCACCTTGCGCTTCGTTTCCAGACTTTCGCGGGCCGTGTCCATGAGCTTTCCCAGACGCTCCAGAAAATCTTTCCGGGACTTGGCCAGATAGCCGATGCGGGGCATGTTGATCGTGATGACGCCGATGGAGCCGGTCAGGGGATTCGAGCCGAAAAGGCCGCCGCCGCGCACGTGGAGCTGGCGGTTGTCGATGCGCAGGCGGCAGCACATGCTGCGCGCATCTTCGGGATTCATGTCGGAATTGATGAAATTGGAAAAGTACGGCACGCCGTATTTCGCGGTCATCTCCCACAGGTCGGTCATATTGGGATTGTCCCAGTCGAAATTCCGCGTGACGCTGTAGGTGGGAATCGGGAAGGTGAAAACCCGTCCCCGGGCGTCGCCTTCCGCCATGACCTGCAGAAAGGCCTTGTTGAACAGGTCCATTTCTTCCTGAAACTCTCCGTAGGTCTCCCCTTTCGGTTCGCCGCCGATGATGACGTGCTGATCGGCGTAGTACCGGGGAACCGTCAGATCGAGCGTCACGTTGGTGAAGGGCGTCTGAAAGCCGACGCGCGTGGGGACATTGATATTGAAGATGAATTCCTGCAGCGCCTGCTTGATTTCCCGGATGCTGAGCTTGTCGTAGCGGATGAAGGGCGCAAGGAGCGTGTCGAAATTGGAAAACGCCTGCGCGCCGGCCGCCTCGCCCTGAAGCGTGTAAAAGAAATTCACCACCTGCCCCAGCGCGCTTCTCAGGTGCCTGGCGGGCCGGCTTTCCACCTTTCCGGACACGCCGCGAAAGCCCTGCAAAAGCAGGTCGTACAAATCCCAGCCGACGCAGTAAACCGACAGAAGGCTCAAATCGTGGATATGAAAATCGCCGTCCGTGTGCGCCCGGCGGATTTCCGGCGTGTAGATTTTGTTGAGCCAGTAAACCTTGCTCACCTCGGAGGAAATATAATTGTTGAGCCCCTGGAGCGAATAATCCATATTGCTGTTCTCGTTGACCTTCCAGTCCGCCTTTTTCAGGTACTGATCGACGAGGGCCACTTCCATTGTATTGGTGATTTCCCGAAGGCGCGAATGCTGGTCCCGGTAGATGATGTAAGCTTTGGCGGTCTTGCGGTGGGAGGACTGCAAAAGCACTTCCTCGACGATATCCTGAACCTCTTCCACCGTGAGAATCTTGCCGTTGAAGAGTTGTTCGGCAAGGCCCAGCACCTTGATGGTCAGTTTGCGCGCCTCCTTCATGTCGAACTCTTCCGTCGCGGCGCCTGCCCTGGCGATGGCGTTCGTGATTTTATCGGCGTTGAACTTGACGAGACGCCCGTCCCGCTTGCGAATTCGCGTGTTCATGAATTCCCCCTTTTCCGAATTGGCTGATGGTATGATGTCGGCATCCACAGTACCCCACAGACGCTATATGTTGGGGTTGGCGGGAATCATACCACTACATATAGTCGGCAGCAAGAAGAAAATGGCCGAAAATAAAATAACCGCCGGTTGTCATGTGAAACGTGTTTTTGGCTAAATGCAACGAGGTTTTACCAAAAAACTACTATTTCAAGTAAATGTAATCGGCGACAAATTATTAAAGCTAATCTATTTTGACACCTACATAAAGCCTGGTTTTCAACAGAATGCAAAATTCCTGTCCGATTTTGCGCACACAATAGAAGTAATTATGGCCATTTTATTATTGTAATCTTTGGCAATCGCAGTAAGAAATGTATTTTTCATGGATTATTCATTTTATATTAAATCCAAACCGAGGTGCCCTGGGCAGCATACAAAAGCACCCCGGTTTGGAAGCCCACGAGAGGAGGAGTGGGTTGTTAAGGCACGATTGACTTATATCCACCGCGATAATCAATCAAAGCGCCGCCGTATTCATGGCGTATCTTGAAGCCAATTTTATCAGCTTTAAATGTGGCTTCAGGAACAGCCGAGGTAGCTGAACTAATTTTTCTACCTAATGGCCCCCATATTGATATAAATTCCGGAACCTCTTTACCAAACAGATAGGACATTTCCACAATTGGTACATCTTCCTTGTCTCTGATGATCCCCCAGTCGTTTGCATCCGTCAGAAATGGACACGTGATAATCCTTTCATTAAGTTCCCCGAAGAGTTTTTGACAGGGGTTTGGAACTTTGGTTGTCATATCATTCGCGGTATAGAAGGAATCCATTTGATTTTTCTTGACGGCCAAATCCCACAAACCAATGGGCACAACAAGGTACCAGTTGAAAGACTCAAGATCCAAGCCAATCTTTTCTTCGGACGGTGCCGGTTCTGTCATGTTTGCCAGTGCGGTTATGGCCGTAACCATGTAGTTAATATCTAAAGCATTTCCCCCAAGATTACCATGACCCAGTGTAAACCACGCCGTCCCGTCTGCACATAGCGCATTTGATTTATAGAAATTCCACACATATTTTGCGTGCGCTGTTCTTGCAGCGCGGGACATTCTATCCACCATGCCTTGAATAAGGCCTATGTTGTCATTGATAATAACCCAGTTTGTCACCCATACGACAGCCCCTTTTTTGCCTATTGAATATTGAGCTTCTGTGTCAGCATAGGGGACAATACTAGAATAATTTTCCGTTTCCGTATCAATATCTGGAAGCTCACCAAAATATCCCAATTGTTCGGAATGGATTTTTTTTAAATTTTCAGCTTTCTTCTTGTCTGATATTAGAATCTCCTCATGGTAAGGAAATTCTTTATACTTCTTTGATAAATACATGCTCATTGCCTTCCCCAACGCCGTGGAGAACGAACCGGAATCGAAATCCTGGCATGACCGGAGATCAGGTGAAATATTTTTCTGGTCGATAAAACCACTGACTTCTGAATCACCCGTTAAGGTGCTGTATGCTTCTCTCAATCCCCTAAAAGCTCCCACGCCATGCGAATTATACTCGGGAATAAACAGCTTTATTAAAGCCGCTTCACATTTTTCAAGCATATTGCGGCCTACCTCAATAGTAGCTCCCCGCCCCGGCGTTGGTAGCATTGCCGATGCATCATAAGAACCTATAGTGGACAGCAACGAATTAATTTCCTCTCTCGGTATTGGTTTCTTATTCATGGTGTTATATCCTCCTCTTTAAGTTTTTTTATCTTTTTCTTAGTTCACTCAGACGAACTCTCTGACCCAAATTGTCCACCCAGAACATTTCCTCTTTGGGAAGAAAACCGGATATCTCCACCATAGACAGTTTGCGTTCTATCGGCGCCCCAACTTTGTGGACAATTTTTTTTCCGCCGTTTGTAATGATGATAACGGTGTTCGTCTGTTCTTCATACCGCGACGCTAAAACCCACTGCGGTGGAATTTCATAGGCTGCAATGGTTTCTTCTACAATTTTCTTATGTTTTGTATCTTCTTTCATGTTTAAAACCTCCATTCCCTTTTTTTGTGTTGCCTGTATCCTCAAGCCAGTATGAAAAAAGGGGGCACGCGCGGATCTGCACGCAACCCCCTCATGGTTGCCCCTCGTTTTGGTGTTGTTCTGGCAGAACGGTGAGGATTCCCCGTCTTTTCGGTTGGCCGACCTAGCCAGAACAATTTTATTAACCCATTCCCTCTTGCACCGTTTCCGCTGCCTGCGATTTAGAGCCTTTCTCTTGTTCAGCAATGATGGACTTTTTAAGATCTTCAAAACTATTCTTAAGGCCTATAGCAGGCAGGGAAATATTATTAATAAAATCCGTCATTTCACGTATGCGATAATCAATTGCACAAATATCTTCGGGACGGTTTGTGTTTTTGACAAAATCATATACTTCTTGGCACCGAGCCAATTGCTTAACAGCGTTCCCCTCTAGTCCGTGTATCCGCGCCAGATTATCCTCAGTGGCCGTTTCAATGAATTCGGCATAGTCAGAAATGATCCCTCCCAACTCTTCCCCTTGCAAGCAGAGAGCTTCTGTTCCACTACCCGGTTTTTTTTCATGCCATGCGAGGCAGCTTAATATGTGGCCCATTGCTTTCAATTTCCCTGCCCAATCTATTAGATCACTCCCTAGATCACCACTGCCTGTTGTAAACCTTTTTCGGACTTCAACTTGTTTTTCCATTGTCATTTCCTCCCGTGTCTCAAGATTCTTTTTATTTCTCTATGAAATGCTTCAACGGTCGTCTGCATCTTATTCAAATAATTCCTAAGATTTTTTTCATTGTTAGTTAAATAACTGCCATTATTGCCATTATGTCCACGCTGTCCAATTCTATGAACACTTGACTTAGCCAAGCCGCATAGTCCAGCTAGCACCTGGCAGCTAACTCCATTTTCGTGTATAAGTTCATATATTTTTTCGTCTCGTTTTTTTTTGAACGGATAATACTTTTGAATTTTCTGAAGATCATCTTTAGATAGAATCTTTAGAAGTTCTTCTTTTTCCGTTGGGTAAATATTTTCAGACATCATCAAATCCCTCCTTCCTCTGGTTTAAAATATTTTCGATTTGTTGACAAAATACTTCAACAGCTGCCTGTATTTTAATCAGATCATTCTCAGCAATCTGCTTTATTCCATAATTGGATATTCTCCATACTGGTGCATACTTTAGGCCTGATATTTCAGAGACAACCTTAATGCTAAACCCCATCTGCAAGACTTCGTATATCTTTGCATCTCTGACTTTTTTCAGCGGATAATCCTTTTGAATCTTGGCAAGATCATCCGGCGTAAGCATTTCTAAAGCTGCTTTTTTCTCCGCTGTGTAATCTACTTTGGGCATGCTTTATTCCTTAAAATTTAAGTCATCAAAATCCGATTAACTTGCTGAAGTAAAGATAAGGTCACCCTTGTCCCTTCTGATTCCGTAAGCCTTTGCGCTCGCTGTAATAGTTTGACCATTGCCCGGAATTTTCCCGGCCCGCATGACTTGTCATGAAGATAAGACATGCACTTACTGTCCAGGCCCGCTGGATAGATTTTATTGGCAATCATCTCAACATCCTCTAAGGGGATATCGCCCTTAAAGTGGGCACGCAGTCCCACTCTGGAATAAATTTGATCCCAGAGCATCGATTTACGCGCCCCACCGCGCATCTGATCATAAAGTTGCTGCTGTCCAACAAACACAAGGCCAATCCCTGTGGCATCATAGATTTTCCTGGTGGCCTCGAATGCTTCCCAAGATAGAAAATGGGCTTCGTCAATAACCAGCAGCCGACCGGAACCCTTCAAAGCATCGATGATGTTGAGCATAAAGGCGCTATTTGTACAGGCCCCACGGGAAACGCCCGGCAATAGTTTGGAAATTAACAGCAAAATAGCACCCAATGAGCGCGCTGTGGGATCTCCAGTTACCAACAACATAGTCCGATCAAGGCGTTTTAGTTGTCGAAGAAATTCTGTTTTCCCAAGACCTGACGCGCCGACAATTATCCCCACATCGGCATCATGTTTGCAGCAACTACAAATCGCTCCCATTTTTGTCGCGATACTGGTTTCACAAAACAATGGATTTTCTATTGGAAAACGGCGATCTTCCTTTTTCGCAAGAAAATTGGAGACTATTTGGCGGACGGTGGCGGGATACGGTGTAGGCTTGTCCAAAAGAAAGTCATGAATATGTGCTCCCGCAACAATCCCTTTCATGCTTCGACACACATCAAACTCACTCTGGCCGCTGGTGTCGATGTAAAATTGAAGACGCGCCCGCAACTCTTCATCGCTTGAGTCGTTGATGTCTGTAATCGCTTGTTGGCTTTGCTCAACAAGCATCTTCAAAGCCAGTTGCTGCTGCCCCATGCCTCCTCCTAATCAATTCGACCTATAGGCCTTGAGTGTCCCGCTGTGGCTGCAAGATAGCGCGAAAGAATATCTCCGCCTGCAATCGCAGTTTTTGCCTCTTGAGGATCATCCTTTTCCGGTTCTGATTTCTGCATTGTTTTGGCGACATCGCGGGCTAGTCTTTCATCTCGATTTATACTTATAACCTTGCTTTCAGCAGGTCTGATATCGCGCATACGAATTTTTTCTTTGTGATCGAGTTCAACCGCAAGGCTAAGAGGATCGTCAATGTAGTCTTCCGTTTCCAAAATTTCTTTGCGATACTGTTTTATCTTTTTCCTGATTCGTTGTGCATCTTTTACAGATTGCAGGGTAATTTCAGAACGGTAATGGTCAGGTGTTTCCAGTGTTGCCGAACAAAATACTTTGTCGTGATAAATAATAACAGCACGGCGAATATCTTTAGGATCACGACGCACTTCAACACGTTCACCGGCAAGCTTGAACAGTTCATCACCACGATATAAAAGGCCCTTAATGAGCACGGACGAATCTTTAACGGTTGCTTCACTCACATCCATCAGTAGAAAATCGAGCATTTCTTGTGACGGTATTTTTGCTTGATAACCTTCCCAATATGAATCAGGTGATTTGCCTGTGGTAGAGTGTGGCCGGGCGTTTCGTTCGTTTAGAAGATCATCAATTTTCGCTGATAATTCTTCAAAGACGACTAGGTTCTTTGTTTTGATTTCTTGATCAAGTTTTTTTGGCCGCGTTTTTGTTGAATGGCCACGGTATCCGGGCAAATCCTTTAAACGGTCTGTAAAAATTCCGAATGCAGCTTCTATGATTTTTTCACGTGGATTTCTTCCGACTGCATAAAATATTTCTGTTCCTAATCTTGCCAGTAATCCGGGCAGTGCCGGATCAATCAAATCTCCATTGCTATCTCTTTTTTCTTTCTTACCGGCAATATATTGGCTTCGAAAATCTCTGCCACAGTCAACGTAAAAGGTTTTAGGTGCACCATATTTGCTAACTGCGTAAAGAAATGCCTGCCCAATAGCTAATGAATTTGGGGTTGGCACGAGCACCCAACCAACAAATTTTCGAGACAATGCTTCTTCAACTACAGTCAGCCACGGGAAAATGAGTTTACCACGCCACAGACAAGCTATGTCAAGTTGCTTGTGGTCGGAAATATACGTTTCATTTAACTCAACCTTAGACCAGTCGCGGCGGACAAAAGGATCATATAAACGGTTATACTCATCCTTGTCTCGGATTAACAGTTGCTGCGCACGCGTCCATTTTTTGTCTATAAAATGTGCTACAGTCCGGTATGTGGGAAACCGCTGAACCTTATCTGTAAAGGCTTTGAGAAGGTCTTCATAAACTTTCTTAATGGGTGGGCCATAAGGCTGCAAATAATTCTTTTCTATAAACTTCTTCATCTCATGAGTGATAACAGGTTCATGCCTTCCGCTATTCCAATTAGGAATAAGAGCCTGATAACCACCTTCTAAGTATGCAGATACCTTATTTTTTAATGTGCTGTAGCTTATATTATGCGCTTTTGAAAAATTATTGCCGAATGCTGTGCGCTTTTTCGCAGGAACATTTTTTATAATTTTTAGAAACTCTTGAACTATTTTGAAATGCCGGTCAGCAACTTCAATTTGCCACGTTTTAAATCTACTGGAATCTTTTGGTGGCGCTGTCTCGTCTGCTTTTTGTGTAGATAAATTTCGGTTGATTATTTCCATGCGGGCATTTGCTGGCAAAGATTCAACTGAATATTCCCAACCACCCCCGCGTCCCTTCCGTCGCTGCTTTTCCCAGCGTTCTTTATTTGCTTTTTTATTTATGCCTTGTGGGGTTAAAGGCAATTCTGGTAAAGACATTTTTATAAGATCGGATGCTGTAAAGAAGGATTTATTTTTAGATTCATTAATCATTTTTATGAACTCCACAATCTTTTTTCCGATCATAATTTTTTATTGTGTTTAATTTGATTTAGGGTATTATTTTGCAAAAATTTATGGGCTTGATACCTTGAGCTTATTCGATTCGGGTTGTGGTTTGCGTCATATCTTTCCGGCCACAAATCCCACGGCTGCAAACCTAGTTTTTTTGCTATAATGTTTTCATATTTGGGGTAAGGCGAATGCCTCACAATAGCAAAATTTTGCTTCCTGGTGCCGTGAAGATTGGCTAGTTTTGAGAAAGAAGAATCTAATA
>JAIGNE010000044.1:0-169957 GCA_036528635.1 Deltaproteobacteria bacterium | reverse complement strand
TTGCCTTCGGCTTCCTCCAGATTCGCAGTCACCCGCGACACCCTTGCCGTTCGGCTAACTCTTCCCCTTGCCGGGTGAGTAGTGGACTTGCACCACCAAGTCTGTGCGCCCTGCCGGGCGCACAACTAATAAAGCCGCATCGACCAATCGATGCGGCTTTTCTTGTGAAGCGCACACGGCTTACTTCTTTGCAAAAAAAGTTTCAACCTTCTTGAAATTCTCATCTGCTGCCGCTTTGAATTCTTCACGGCCTTTCTTGTATGTTTTAATCCAGTCATTAATCAGCTTCTTTCCTTCTTCCGGGAAAAAAGCGGTCTGCTCCATCATGGCTGAGACCATCTTCTCCGTCTGGTCCTGAATGACAGCCATCGCTTCAAATGAATTATCAAAAGCTGTTTTGTTGAAATCCACCATTTGTTTGGCAATCTGTTTGGGTTCCATCGTTTCCTCCTTGATTTTGTTTGTTAGGGTTTATCTGTTTTCTTACGTCCGGGCTTTTTCTTCCTGTCCGCCGGTTTGCGGGTAACGGCCTTTTTAATGCCGGTTGCCACCTTTTTTGCGGCCTGATCATCTGCGGGAGCCTTCGTCTCCGTGCGCCTGATAAAGGTATTCGGCGATAACTCCATCTGATCCGCCGCGGTTAAGAGATATTCTTCAGCCTGCTTAAATCGCATATCCACATTCGCCTTGAACTCGTTCAGGCCATTTTTATACGTACCGGCCCAGTCCGCGATAACCTTCTTACCCTCTTCCGGAAAAAACACCGACGTTTCCCGGAAAACGCGAACCATCTTTTCAGTATGCTCCTGAACGGCAACAACAGCCGTAAAATTATCGTCAAACGCCTTTTTGTTGAAATCCAGAATTTGCCTGATCATCCCTGTGAAATCCATGTCCGGCATCCTTTGCTAATTTTTTGACTTGGACTTAACGGCCTCAAAACCTGACGACAAAACCTCTTCCATCTTTGCATAATTCTTATCAGCCGCTTCCTTGAAATCCACCGCCCCTTTTTTGTAAAGACTCGTCCATTCATTGACGATTGATTTGGTTTGAAAGGGAATCCACGGGGACTGCTTCAGAAAATTATCCATGACTTTGGAAGTTTGCTCCTGCAACACGAGCATGGAATCGAATCCGGTCTCGAAAGCCTTTTTATGAAACTCAATCATTTGCTTTGTAATTTCTTTGTTTTGCATCATCAATACTCCTTAAATGTATTTTCTCTTGACGCTAATTATAAACAGTATTTCATCCTTGTCAATAGATTATGTTGCACTGCAATATTTATTGTCTAAAGACATCTTTCGCTACAATCAATATTTAATTTAGTATTTACAAGTATTTAATAAAAACTCGGCCGCCTGGCCTGATGACAAATAAATATTTTATGTTGCAATATTTACAAAAATTACATAAAAGACGGGCAAAGGATGACCAACATGGATAAAAATACCCTGCTTCTCAAGAAATATACCAACCGCAGACTTTATGACACGGAAAAAAGTATTTATGTTACGCTGGATTACGTCACCGATACGATCCGCCAGGGCCGCCAGATTCAGGTCCTTGATGCCAAAACCGGCGAGGATTTCACCTCGGCCATTCTCACACAAATAGTGCTGGAAGAGGCGCGCAAGAAAAAATATCTTCTTCCTCCTCCCCTCCTCTATCTGATTATCCAGTATGGCGAAAATGTGCTCACCGACTTTTTTGAGAAGTACCTCGAGCAGACCATTCGTAATTACCTGTTGTTCCGCAATATGGCCGATGATCAATTCCAAAAATGGCTCGAATACGGCGAAAATTACACCAAAATAAATCCTCAGGCAGTGGCGGGACTGACGCCCTTCAAACCCCTCTTTGATTTATTTTCCGCCGATGCCTCCAAAAAGCAGCCGGAAGATCAATCATAATCCTAAATCAATCAGCAAAGCAGGCCACATCGTTTGGCGGCGCAACTATTGGCTTGACATTATGCTTTGCATCTCTTAACATGCCGCAAATTCGGAGGGTTTTTCACTTTTCAGGCTATGTACTCGAAAAAAATTGTCATTCGCTATACACCGGAAATTGTCCAAGAGCCTGTTATTTATCTTTTGGCTCAAAAACACAACCTTGTCTTTAATATTCTCAAGGCCAGAATCTTTCCCCGCCGTGAAGGCGTGATCGTACTGGAACTTTCCGGTCAAAAAGAAGATTTCGACCGCGGCATCCATTTCCTGAAGGAAATGGGGCTGAAGGTTGAATCGCTTTCCAAAAGCGTGCACCAGAACATCGATAGATGCGTTCATTGCGGCGCCTGCACCGGATTTTGTCCGACCGGCGCCCTGTCTTTTGAAAAACAAACGCAGAAAGTTCTGTTTGACGCTGAAAAATGCAACGGCTGCGAACTGTGTGTTTCCGCCTGCCCCGTCCGCGCGATGGAAATTAACTTAATGTAATCAGGAAAACCGCTTCATCGTTATCCCACACCGGTCACGAATCGATCTTCAAACTGACATTTTTCATATCGGCATCATTTTTTTTTGGATAAAAATGTCTGATTGATATATGAAACAAAAATGTAATAAATAAATTACATTATTGTCATCTGCATGTTCATTTTGCACCGGTTAAAGCGTTACCACGCAATCACAGGGAGGCGCCGAAAATTCTCATGGGTACGGTTAAAAACGGATTCGACAACGAAAAATACATCACGCAGCAAACGGAATCGATCTTAAAACGCGTTTTGCGATTCAACAATAAACTCTATCTGGAATTCGGCGGGAAGCTGCTCTACGATTACCACGCCGCCCGGGTCCTGCCCGGTTATGACCCCAATGTCAAGATGCGGCTCATTAAAGAACTGAAAGACCGGGCGGACATCCTGCTTTGCATCTATGCGGGCGACATTGAACGAAAAAAAATCCGCGCGGATTTCGGCATCACGTACGATACGGACGCCATGAAGCTGATTGATGACCTGCGCGGCTGGAATATCAACGTGATGGGCGTCGTCATTACCCGTTTTGAAAATCAACCGTCCGCCGTCCTGTTTAAAAACAAACTGGAACGCCGCGGCATCCGCGTCTTTACGCACCGTTTCACGAAGGGGTATCCGACCAATGTGGATTTAATTGTCAGCGATGAAGGCTACGGCGTCAACGATTACATTACCACGGACAAGCCGCTGGTTATCGTTACGGGACCGGGACCGGGGAGCGGAAAGCTGGCGACCTGTCTCTCCCAGCTTTATCACGACTACAGACGAGGCATCAAATCCGGCTATGCCAAATTCGAAACCTTTCCGATCTGGAATCTTCCCCTGAAACATCCGGTGAACGTCGCCTATGAAGCGGCCACCGCCGACATCCGCGATTTCAACCAGATTGATCCGTTTCATCTGGAAGCCTACGGCGAAGCCTGGGTCAATTACAACCGTGATGTCGAAGTTTTTCCGGTTTTAAAACGGATTCTGGAGAAGATTACCGGGGAGGCTTCCTTTTATAAGTCTCCCACGGATATGGGCGTCAACCGCGCCGGGTTCGCCATTATTGATGATAATATCACCCGGGAAGCATCCCAGCAGGAAATCATCCGCCGCTATTTCCGCTACCGCTGCGAATATGCCATGGGGTTTTCCGATAAAGAAACGGTTCAGCGCGTCGAATTATTTATGAACGATTTCAACCTGAAACCGGAAGACAGGCGCGTCGTAGCGCCCGCGCGCCGGGCGGCCGGGGAAGCCCAGGAACGCAACCGGGGCAATGAAGGCATTTTCTGCGGCGCGGCGATTGAACTGGCGGACGGCTCGATCATCACCGGCAGCAACTCTCCGCTCATGCATGCGGCCTCCAGCGTGGTGATCCACGCCATCAAGCACCTGGCGGATATTCCGGATAAAATCAAGCTCCTGCCGGCCAACATCACCGACTCGATCCGCAAGCTAAAGACTGAAATCCTGGATGAAAAAAATGTCAGCCTGGACCTGGAAGAGGCCCTCATCGCGCTCTCCATCAGCGCCACCACCAATCCGGCGGCGGAACTGGCCCTGGAAAAATTAAAGGACCTGCAAAACTGTGAAATTCATATGACGCACATTCCGACACCCGGCGATGAAGCGGGTCTGAGAAGGATGGGCGTGAATCTGACCACGGACCCGAATTTTTCAACCAACGACCTTTTCATTACTTAGAATAATTATTTCCCGACATCTTTCTTGGCGGTATCCAGCATTTTGTTGAGATCCATAGGGACGTCTTTTGCTTTGCCGGCCAGTTTCTTGCTGTCTTCAAAAAGATTGCTGAACTTGTCCCCGATCTGCTCGCTGCCGGATTTGAAGTTCTCGACGGATTGTTTAATTTTGTCAGGCATGGCTGCCGGGTCGCTGAAAAGGTAAATCCCGGCAGCAAGCAGGACGATAAAGAGAAAAACAATGGTCAGTTTGAGAAATTTTTTCAAGATAAAGAACAACATCAGGACAATGACAAAAATGGCGAGCAGAGTAAAAGCTGCCGGGTTTGATGAAAAATAAGCAGAAACAGAGTCCATACTTAAAACCCCCTCCGGTGTTTTTTATGCCGTAATTTAGCTTATTTTTTATATAAAATCTATTCTTTGTTTGTCTTGACAAAGGACCGGTTGACCCATAAATACGCCAGATGAAAGATACCGAGGAAAAAGAAAAACCCTTGACCGGCGAAACAGTAAAAATCAAAGTCGGCCTGGCGACGCTGGGCTGCAAGGTGAATCAGTGCGATACGGCGGCTTTAGCCCGGGACCTGCAATCCGCCGATTATATCCCGGTGCCTTTTAACGCTTTTGCCGACGTCTACATCATCAACAGCTGTACCGTCACCGCTTTTGCAGACTTTCAGGCGCGCCAGCTCATCCGCCGCGCCCTGCGCGTCAATCCCGGCGCCCGCATCATCGTGACCGGCTGCTATGCGCAAACCCGGCCCCGGGAACTCGCCGCCATCGAGGGTGTTGCCCTCGTGGTCGGCAATGATCAGAAGCACCGGATCGCCGAGCTTGTCACCCAGCCCGTCCCGGACGGGCAGCGCATCATGGCCTCTGATATTTCTCTGCAAAAACATTTTCTTGCCGCCCCGGCGGGAAGACTGATGGGGCGCACCCGTGCTTTTTTCAAGATTCAGGACGGCTGCAATGCCTTTTGCAGTTACTGCATCGTTCCGTTCGCCCGCGGGAGAAGCCGCAGTCTGCCTGCGGACAGGGTCCTCCATGGCATACAGGACTTCATCCGCGAGAACTATCAGGAGATTGTTCTCACGGGCATTCATCTGGGACACTATGGACAGGATTTGCAGCCGCCGGCGGACCTGGCCCGGACACTCGAGGTGATTTTGTCGCGAAATCCGCAGATACGATTCCGGCTGAGCTCCATTGAACCCAATGAAATATCCGACGAGCTGCTCCATTTGTTCGGGCAATTCGATCATCTTTGTCCCCATCTGCATATCCCGCTGCAAAGCGGCGCCGACACGATTCTGGAAGCCATGAAACGCCGCTACGACACGGCATTCTACCGCGCGCTCATTGAAAAAGTGGCGCGGACGGTGAACGACATCGCCATCGGAATCGATGTGATGGTCGGTTTCCCCGGCGAAAGCGAAAAGGAATTCGACCAGACCCTGAAACTGCTGGAAGACCTGCCCGTGGCCTATCTGCATGTCTTTCCCTATTCCGAGCGGCCCGGAACAGCGGCGCTCGGCCTTCATCCCAGGGTCCCGGAAAAAATCAAGAAGGAACGGGCGGCCATCCTCCGGGACCTGGGCCAGAAAAAAAGAGAAATATTCTCCCGGCGGTTTCTGGGGAAAACGCTGCCGGTGCTCGTCGAACAGTCCCGTGATAAAAAAACAGGCCTCGCCAAAGGCTTTTCTCACAACTATCTGCCGGTACTGCTGGACAAACACCCCGCTTCTCTAGTAAATACCGTTGTCATCGCAAGGGCGGAAAAATATCAGGATGGTAAACTCATCGGCAGGGTCATTCATGGATAAAGATCGATTAAAACAACTGACAGATCTTGAGGAAACGCTTTCCTATGCTTTCCGGAACAGGGATCTGCTGTCGACCGCCCTCACGCACCGCTCCTATGTCAATGAAAATCCTCAGCTATCCGCTGGCGACAACGAGCGGCTGGAGTTTCTGGGCGACGCGGTCCTGGGACTTTGCGTGAGCGACCTGCTGATGAGGCGGTACACCGATTTTGATGAAGGCACCCTCTCCAAAATCCGTTCTTTGCTGGTCAATGAAAAACCGCTGGCGGATCTGGCGGCAAAGCTTGGTCTGGGCGATTGTCTGCTTTTGGGGCGGGGAGAAGAACACTCCGGTGGACGCTCGAAAGAATCGCTGCTGGCCAACGCCCTCGAAGCCGTCATTGCCGCGATTTATCTGGATTCCGGCTTCGTTAAAACAAGAACCGTTCTCAGAAAGCTCTTGCAACCCCTGATGAATGATGAAGCCATGAACGCGCAATGTTTTGATTATAAAACAGCCCTGCAGGAATTATGTCAGAAGAAATTCAAGTCCGCGCCGCAGTACACTGTCTTGAACGCGAGCGGCCCGGATCATGATAAAACCTTTGAAGTTGAAGTGGTCGCGGGCGACACCATCCGGCACGTCGGACGGGGAAAAAGCAAAAAGGACGCACAAAAACAGGCAGCCCAAAAAGCCTGGGAAGGGTTACATGGCGAAAATGGCTGCTGAAGCCCCTCAACAGGAAAAACCGCTGATTATCCCGATCTTCATTATGAACGGAGGATGTCCGCAGCACTGTATTTTCTGCAATGAAAAAATTGCCGCGGGTAACTTTGCCCCGGAAGTTATTAAGAGTTTTTTTGAGGGCGAAGTCGCCTCCTATCTGCGCTGGAACAAAGACAAATTCAGGCGCGTCGAAATCGCTTTTTACGGCGGCAGCTTTACCGGCCTTGCGCCGGATTATCAAAAGCGTCTTTTAACCTGGGCCAATGCTTATATTCAGCAGGGCCAGGTGGAATCGATCCGGATTTCGACGCGGCCGGATTATATCAACGACGACCAGTTGAACCTCTTGTATGCTTACGGTGTCCGGACGATTGAGATCGGCGCTCAGTCCATGAATGACGAGGTTCTTCGCCGGGCCTGCCGGGGCCACGATGCGGAATCCATTGCGCGCGCCATGAAACTCCTCCGGGCGCACGGCTTCAAAACAGGACTGCACCTGATGGCCGGCCTGCCGCACGACACACGGGAAAGCTTCATGGAAACACTTTCCCGCACCATCGAGCTTCATCCGGATACCGCGCGCATCCATCCCGTCCTTGTCTTCAAAGACACGCCGCTCGCCGATGAATTTCGCGAAGGACGTTATCAGCCGCTTGGTCTTGATGAAGCAGTGGAGTGGTGCCGCCTGGCCTGGGAGACGCTGACGCCTGCAGGCATTCGCATTATCCGTTTCGGCCTGCAGATGACGCCGGAAATGAATAAAGAAGGCGCCGTCCTGGCGGGCCCCTTGCATCCGGCTTTCGGCAGCCTGGTTTATTCGGCCATTTTTTACAGGGCAGCCTTGCGTTTGCTTGGCGCCGTTCCGAAACACACCCGGAAACTGCACTTCTTAGTTGCCCGGCGCGCCCTGTCCAATTTTCGCGGTCTGGGCAATAAAAACATCGACGCCATAAAAAAGCTTTACCCCGAAGCTCAAATCGTTGTAGACTCCGTTCCAGAAAGCCATCTTGGGCATCTGTCGCTTAGCACCGAAGCAGGGGAATCTTTTTTTCTCGATATTCCAGGGATCGCATAATCAGTGGAGAATACTGTGTTTAAATCCGGTTTCATCGCCATTTTAGGCCGCCCGAATGTGGGCAAATCAACTTTTTTTAACGCGATTATCGGCGACAAAATTTCCATTGTCGCCAACAAACCGCAAACCACGCGCAACCGCATCACGGGGATCAAGAACTTCCCCGACGCCCAGCTGATTTTTCTGGACACGCCGGGAATGCACAAACCGAAAAGTCCCTTGAATCGCGCCATGGTGCAGGCAGCGCAGGATACGATCGGCGACGCCGATGTCCTCCTGATGATGGTTGAAGCCGACCATCCCATCGGCCCGCATGATCTTTTTCTGGTCGAAGCACTGGCCGGGACCAGGGCGCCGGTGTTTCTGGCAATCAACAAAATCGACCGGATCGAAAAGCCCAAGCTGCTGCCGCTCATCGATCAGTACAGCAAACTGTATGACTTTGCCGGCATTTTTCCGATCAGCGCGCTCAAAGGCAACGGCCTCGATGACCTGCAGATTTCGCTGAAAGAAGCGCTGCCGGAAGGTGCACAGCTGTTCCCCGACGATATCGCAACCGATGCCACCGAGCGGTTTATCGCGGGAGAGTTTATCCGGGAACAGATCCTGCTTTTGACCCAGCAGGAAATTCCTTATGCGTCGGCCGTAACCATTGACGCGTTTAAGGAAGAAGATGAAAAAAATCTGATTCGCATCAGCGCCACGATTTCCGTGGAGAAAGAATCGCAGAAAGCGATTATGATCGGCAAAAAAGGCGCCATGCTCAAAAAAATCGGGACGCAGGCAAGGCTGGCGATGGAAAATCTTTTCGGCGCGAAGGTTTTTCTCGAATTGTTTGTGCGCGTCAAAAAAGACTGGACCAACTCCGACAGAATGTTGCGCGAGTTCGGACTGATTAAATAGAGGATTTCATGCAGGCAAAACCCGTCATCGCCATTGTCGGCCGGCCCAATGTGGGCAAATCAACGCTCTTCAACCGCATCGCGGGGAAGCAGAAGGCGATCGTCATCGATGAACCGGGCGCGACGCGCGACCGCAACTACATGGATTGCGTCTGGAACGGCAAAGCCTTCACGCTGATTGACACCGGCGGATTCGAACCGGTCACGGAAGAGCGGATCCTGATCCAGATGCGCGAGCAGACGAACCTGGCCATCGAAGAAGCGGACGTTATCATTTTTCTGATGGACGGTAAAGACGGCCTCACCCCGACAGACATTGAGATTGCGCGCCAATTGCGGAGCCGCGGCAAAAACGTGTTTTATGCGGCCAATAAAGTGGACGGCGCGCGCCATGAAGAACTGCTCACCGAATTCTACCGGCTGGGCATCGATGACCTTTATGCGATCTCCGCTCAGCATGGCCTGGGTGTGGACGAACTGCTGGCGGTGCTGACGGAAGGTTTTCCTCAGGCCGTTGAAAGACAGGACACTGAGGATGAACCGATTGCGGTGGCGATTGTCGGCAAGCCCAACGTCGGGAAATCATCGCTCATCAACCTGATTTCCGGCAGTCAAAGAAGCATCGCCAATCCCACGCCCGGCACCACGCGCGACGCCATCGATACGACGATCAAAGTTCACGGCAGACAGTATCTGCTCATCGACACGGCGGGCATCCGCCGGAAAAACAAAATCAGCCTGACGCTGGAGCAATACAGCGTCGTCCAGGCGCTGAAAACAATCAACCGCTGCGATATCGCCCTGGTGCTGATTGACGCGGAAGAAGGCATCACCGAACAGGACGCCAAGATTGTCGGTCTGGCCTACGAACGCGGCAAAGCCTGTATTATTGTCGTCAATAAATGGGATAAAATCGAAAAAGACAATGCCACCGTGGGCAAGTTTGTCGAAAAAATTCATGATCAAATCAAGTTCATGGATTTCGCTCCAATCATTTTCATTTCCGCGCTGACCGGGCAACGTGCGCCGAAAATATTTGACGTCATCAATGACGTTTACAGCCAGTATACAAAGCGGATCGGCACATCGCCCTTAAATGACCTGGTGGAACGGTCCGTCCGGAGAAACCCGATGGCGCGTTTTCAAAACCGCTCCATGAGCATTTCCTACGCCACGCAGACCGGCATTAAACCGCCCACCTTCATCTTCTTCGTCCCCCATGCCAAGGGCGTCCATTTTTCCTATGAGCGCTATCTGATGAATTCCATCCGCGAGGAATTCGGTTTCGATAAAGTTCCGATCAAACTGATTTTCCGCAAGAAGCGATAAAACCGTCACAAAGACGCGATGCGTCACGACATCATCTGCGTTGCTAAATAAAAGAAATGCTTTTAAGCGGAATCCACTCCATGAGACTATCTGCTGATATCACCTGTGATAACACGCCGGATGCTTCCCCATCCGGCTTTTGCCGCATCATCCTTGCAGTGCTGGTTATAGCCCTGCTATTTCTTGCCGGATGTTCTTCAGGCAGGCATGACGCCTCCTATCCAGATAAAAGCCGGCCTGGCCACGGATTAAATATCGGGGAGACGACGGAATGCCTGGCCTCGTGGTACGGCAAAGATTTTCACGGCAAACCGACGGCGTCCGGGGACATCTTCAATATGTATGATCTGACCTGCGCGCATAAGGTCTATCCGTTCGGGACAAGAATCAAGGTGACGAATCTCTCCGGCGGCAAGAACACGGAGTGTATCATTAATGACAGGGGGCCGTTTGTTCCCAACCGGGACCTCGACCTGTCTTATGGGGCCGCGAAGAAAATAGACCTTGCCAAAACGGGCGTCGGACGTGTTCGGATCGAGGTGCTGGGCAGGGATTCGAAATATGTCAAATACGTGAAGTACGACAGGATTGAAAATGCCGCGGCCCTGACCCTGCAGGTCGGTTCTTTCAGGGATGAGCATAACGCGAAGAAACTGAAGGCCGGCCTGGAGATGAATCATCAAAATGTTTATATCGTGAGCGCGATGGTGGAAAATGACCGATACTACAGGGTCAGGATAGGAAAATTCGAAGATCGCGCCCTGGCGCTGAAGGCAGCAGGCCCGATAGCGGATGAAGGCTACAACGTGTTGATCATGCGGTACGAAAAATAGCAGATCGTCTTTTTTCATTTCACCCGCCGCACGGCCGCGGGTGAAAATGCACACGGGAAACCAGCCTGTCTGATCTGGTCTACGGCGTCACGATATTGAACCAGAGATCAAACTCATCCAGGCAGGACATCATCTCCAGAAATTTCAACATTGATCCCTGAATCTTAACGTCTCCCGCAAGAATCCGGCCGGGAAATGTGGCCTGCCCGGCGATAATCGTATCCAGCACGGACCGGCTGAGCGATAAAGCGGCATCGGAATCGGCGGCGGGCCGTCCCTTTTTATGGTTGAGAACGCTGTTCGCCAGCGTCAGGGTGTAAGCCTCTTTCGTGTCCGTCACCACCCAGTTGACGACGATGTGCTTATCCGCCGCTTTGGGACCGTTTAAACGAACCGCCAGCAGGTCGAAAAACTGATCCATAGCCATGCCGCGCAGAACATCTTTGTTGCGCGTCTGCACGGGTGCATTCCGGTCGACCCCCTTGCGCAGGTCCTGGGCTCCGGCCAGATAGAAATTGCGCCAGATCGGAGACTCGGACTGGTAGCCCAGCTGCTCGAGCGCATCAGCCTGCAGCTCACGGGCGTCCCGGTTATCCGGCTCGGCAAAGACAACGTGGTTCACCACCTCGGCCACCCAGCGGTATTCGCCCTTCGTGAAGGATTCTTTCGCCCTGGCCAGAACGGCCTTGGACCCGCCCATGAAATCGACATATTTCCGGCCTGCCTCCTCGGGCGGGAGCGGATGGAGATGAGCCGGGTTCGCGTCAAACCAGCCGAGATATCTCTGGTAGACGGCCTTCACATTAAAATTGACCGTCCCGTAGAAATCACGATTATACCACTGGCCGGCAAGGCTTTGCGGAAGCCTGATCATCTCGGCGCATTCCGTCATCGTGTAGCCCTGGTTCATCAGGCGTACCGTTTGATCATGGATGTACTTGTACAGGTCGCGCTGCAGGATCAGATAGCGAAGGATCGTTTCATTGCCGAAGCGCGGCCAGTTATGCGACGCAAACAGCGCGTCCGCCTGACCTCCGAAGAGGTCGATCGTCTGATCGATGGACTTAAACCAGGCCTGGCCGTCCCTGACCTGCGCGCCGCGGGGCGTGAGCAGATTATGCAGACTGGCCGTGGTATTCTCGGCCACGCACAGCGCCTTCCTGTCGGGCAGATAGAAATTCATTTCGACGGGCGCTTCGGTTCCCGGAACCTGCTGGAAAACAAACCGCACACCATCGATCACCATGTCCTGAACCGGTTTCGTAATCTCCTCCGTCGGCAGAAGATAACTCACGGTCCCGCTGGCAGCGGTCTTCCCCATGCCCGCGTCCACCTGCCCCCGCGGCCCCCTGGGCAGGGTCGTACCGAACATGTACATGGCGCGACGCCTCATGGCAGTCCCCGCCATAAGGTTCTCGCTGATGATTTCCCTCGTGATCCCTTCGGGGCCGATAATCCGGACCTTTCCCGCCTGCACGTCCGCATCGGACACAACCCCCTTGACGCCGCCCCAATGGTCGACATGACTGTGTGTATAGATCACGGCGACGACCGGCCGCTTGGGAAGATGTTGATGGAAGAGATCCAGGGCCGCCCGGGCCGTTTCCACCGATACCAGCGGATCGATAACGATGTAACCTGTTTTCCCCTCGATAAAAGTGATATTGGAAACATCATATCCCCGGACCTGGTAAACACCATCGATCACCTTAAAGAGGCCGTGGATACTGTTGCGGCGGGCGTGACGCCACAGCGCGGGGTTGACCGTATCGGGAGCGGGCGAATTTCCGCTGAGGAAACCATACCGCTTCATATCCCAGACCGGCTGATCGTTCTCCGAACGGACATCCAGCGCCGGATCGCTGGCCATCAGCCCCCGCCTTGCAAACTCGTCTTCTTCCCGGTCATCATCCGATAGATTCGCAGGAAGACGGCTGTTCAGCTCCCGGGTGGCCGGATCGGCCGCTTTCGGATCAGCGGCATTTAACGGCTCAGCGCCGCAAAACAGAAAACAGATCAACAAAATGATAAAAGCGAGTCTTGCTGTCTTGGTCCGGTTCATAGAATCATCTGCCTCCTTGATCATGTAAGCCTGATTGCTTATTTTAAGCCGCTGGCGTGGGCCTGCAGGGTCATTGCCCGGATTGCCGCATCGTCGTAAAAAATTACGTGCTATCCCTGGATGGCGCCGGTTTTCCCAAGAGTCTCTTTTTCTTCCACGGACCTTTTTTGTAGTAGAGCCAGTTCAGAAAAACGGCCAGCGTGCTGCTCATCAGCATGGCCATCCAGATGCCATCCTGCTTGAAATCCGCGGGGCCGGCCAATCCATAGGCCAGGGGAATGCGAAGAACGAACATGGCGATAAACGAAAGCGCCAGGAGAGCTATCGTGTCGCCTGCGCTGCGCAGGACTCCCTGAATGGCAAAAATAACGGCAAAGCAGGGGAAAATAAACGCCATCCAATGATAATAATCCCGGACGACGTGCAGCACACGGATGTTTTCCGGTGACGGCTCCAGGAAAATGGAGCCGATCTGCTGCGAAAAAATCAATAAAACGGCGGTGCAGACCAGAGCCACCGCCAGACCGAAATAAACCGATATCCGGAGCGTTTGGAAAACACGGTCCAGTTTCCGCGCGCCCAGGTTCTGCCCGGCAATGGTGGTTGCCGCCATGCCGATGGACATAAACGGGATGGTCGCCAGCATGTCGATCTGCATCCCGATGCCGAAGGCCGCGGTGACGGCCGTACCGTAACGGTTGACCAGGGCGATGATGATGACTCCGGCCAGCGAGACCACGATCATCTGCATCGATGCCGGCACGCCAATGACAAAGACTTCCCGGATGATATGCCAATCCACGCTGTAGTCCCAGTTGCGCATATTGATGTAGGGATTGAAGCGCAGCAGATAGATATAGCCGATGATGCAGGTAACCAGCGCCGCCAGCGCCGTGCCCCAGGCCGCGCCCGCCACACCAAGCGGCGGCAGCGGGCCGATCCCGAGGATGCACAGGGGAACGAAAACGACGTTGAACACCGCGAGCATGATCAGGATTTTCACAACGGTCGTGGCATCCCCCAGGCCGCGCAGCATGCCGTTCATCCAGTTGATGAAGAATTGAAAAACCATGGCGGCCATCATAATCGTCAGATAGGACAGGGCCATCTCCTGAATTTCCAGCGGCGCCTGCACCCAATCGAGCACCTGGCGACGGAACAAAAGGGCAACGATGGAGATCAGCAGGCAGAACAAGAACGAGGCGAAAAAGGAATTGGACAGGATTTTCTTAAGCATCGCCGTGTCCTTGCGGCCGAAGGCCTGGGCAATCAGGACATTGGTGGCCATTCCCAGGCCGATCAGGAATGCGGGCATCAGCATGATAATCGGCAGAGAAGCGGATACGGCGGCGACGGCCTGATGGCCGAGAAGCCGGCCCACCCAGATCATATTGATGATGCCGTAAACGGACATGAGCACGTTGCCGAGCATGATCGGCAGCGTGAAATCAATGACCTGTCTGGCAATATTACCTTCCGTAAAATCCTGCATAGGGGCCTTTTCCCGGTGATCACGCGGCGCTCAATGCCGTTTGATCACTTCGGGCGGTTGTCCTTCCTGCTTCGTGACCAGACCCGCTTGTTGCAGAAGATTCATAATATTCTGGAGCTGGTTAAATAAAGCGACTGTCGTCTCCGGAGTCATCACGATGCGGCACACCGGATACTGCCCGGCCGTCGGCGGATCGGGCGGCTTCGGCGGATCCAAACGCGTCGCACACAATTCCAGCCGTGTATTGCCGTCAAACGTAACAACACCAAGGGAATCAACAAATGTTTCAGAAACGTCCGGGCGATCGACGTAGCGGATCTGGTTTTCAGGCAGCTTCATGTTCTCTCCTCATGAAAACATTTCAGGGATTCAATGATCTTTGTAATGCGACGACCCGTTCGGCGTCAAAGGGTCACGGATAAACGGGCGGACGATGTTCGAAAACGGTCCCGTCGGGCATGACCTCCACGTCCTTCCCTTCGTGCTGAATGATCCTGGTCAGCGTGGCGGAGATCTGGCGCTGCTGCACGGAAAGGATGGCCTTCTCGACCGTCCGGAAACGGGCGAGTTCCTGAAGCGTAATGATCTGGGGCAGGACCATCCCGATCCTGCCCGTCTCGTAGTCGGCAAGCGCCGCGGAAGGCCGAAGCCAGCTGTGAGCCGTCAGTTCGACGCCGTCGCAAACGGCGGTCTGTCCGGCAGGAACCCTCGTTACGAAAAAACGCACGTCGTAGCGCTTCGGCAGGAACTCCGGTGTAATCCAGTGAGAAAAGTAATGCAGGTCCTCTTTGCAAAGGACAAGGTCTTCCGC
Source organism: Deltaproteobacteria bacterium (assembly GCA_036528635.1). Lineage (GTDB taxonomy): Bacteria > Desulfobacterota > Syntrophia > Syntrophales > Smithellaceae > UBA8904. Next base: position 154,742 of record JAIGNE010000044.1, on the reverse strand, counting down.
TTCCAGCATTTGAGAAAATTTTATCTCCCCCCGGATGAGCGCCCGCCGGTAGCCGCCGAATCGCCGGCTCTCATCATCGGTTCCAATGGTGACGGGCGATCCGTTCTTTTTCCGGGCAACCAGGAGCCCCACCTCCTCAAACGTCTCGCGGATGCCCGCAACCCAGGCGCCGAGCGCCTTTTCGGGAAGGGACATGTCCGCAAGGAGCGTTGCGGCCCCGCCCCGGTCGAGGCCCCGGATAAAGCGCTCCACGCCCGGTTCATAATCTTCCGGATCGAGAACGCCGCCGGGGAAAACGTAATAGCCCGGAACAAAGCTGCTCTTGCGATTCCGCAGGACCAGCAGCACCTCGATGTCTTTGACGCCGGGTTCCGGACAGGGTCTGAGGAGCATGACGGTCGCGGCGTCGGCGGGAATTGCGCTCATGTTTGCGTCCTTCCGCTGCGATTGATCAAAGCATGCAAAAAAAGAGATTTTTTGCAGCCAAAAGGGGTGTTTACTCCACCCAGTGAACGAATTCTTCCATCCCGGCCCTTTCCCGCTCAAAATGATTAAGAGGAGATGAGGGGTCAGGATAGCCCAGGGCAATGCCCACAACAATTTTTCTGTCGTCAGGAATGGCGGCCAGCTTTCTGATGGCGGCGGGATAGCGCGCGGCGGCGGCGAGCAAGCACGTACCCAGGCCTTTGTCGTGAGCCGCAAGGCAGATGGTCTGGGTGATAAGGCCGATATCCAGCATCTGATATTCGACGAGATTATCGCGTGAAATACAGGCCAGGATCATGCATGGCGCGTCAAATGCGGATACCATATCGTGATAATACCTGTCGCGTCCCGCTTTGTCATCCCGGGCAATACCCTGTGCGCTTAAAACGACTTTTCCGAGCGCGCCGTAACGCGCCTTCATGGCCTCCGGCCATTTTTCCAGCATGGGAACGTCCGAGGCAATCGGCTCGCCGGCCAAAGTTTGCCGGACGTTCATGGCTTTAAAATCCGCCATGGCCTTTCCTGTTAAAACGAATAAGTCCCAGGGCTGCGTATTTCCCCAGGAAGGCGACCAGCGCGCCACCTCCAGGATTTCCGCAATGACCTGTTTGGGTACATCCTCTGATTTGAATTTCCGAATACTTCTTCTTCCCTTGACTGCAGCCGTTAATTCCATGTCAACCTCCTTCTAGTGTTCAATTGCCCCTTTGAGGGATTTTTTTTGCGTTCATTATAGCAGAAATGCCGCCGACAGGACAGGACTATGCCACGTCATGATTGCGAATGAACTGTGCTGTCTGTTGGACCGATGATGAATGTCTTACACCCGGTGGCAATGCCGCGGGCGATTCATGACAACCCACCGCCGCAGGGATCGTCGGGATTATCCTGCGGGCGGGTCCGGGGCAGGCATCGTTATCGGGGAGTGGTCACACCGGTTGTTTCAGAACCACGCTCAGCAATTCCTTTTCAAAAACAGCCATGACCTCATCGACTTCCTTTTGACGCATGAACTTTTTGGATACCGCATACATGGAGGTGCTCAGCCGGAAAAGATCTTTAGCATACACTTTTGCCGCTGCCAGAACGTCGCCGTTCTCATCCACCAGATCATCGATGATGCCTTTGTCAAAAGCCTCCCGGGGCGTATAGATGTGCGCATGCAGCAGAGCTTCCTTCCAGAAACCGGGGGGAATCGAGGAGCGGCAGATCAGCAAAATCCAGCCGGGCAGCGCCATGTTATTCGCTATTTCATTGATCTGGATCTTATACGGCCCGTCAACCGCCAGGAAACGGTCGCAGGCATAAGAAAGGATGGCGCCGCCGGCAATGGAATGGCCGCGATAAGCGGCAATCGTCGGGATGGGAAACAAATAAATCCGGAGCATGGTCTCGGCAAACGTTTTTTGAAATTTGATCTGTTCGGGAAGGGATAAGGTCGGCAGCAATTTCAAATCCAGCCCGGCGGAAAAAACGCCCGGCCGGGAGGTAAAGATGAGCACCTGGGCGCGGTCGGCTTCCGCCTGATCCAGGCAATTATTCAGCTCACTGAAAAATTCCCAATTCATAACATTCATTTTCCCGTCATCCAGGGTTATCTGAGCGATACGGTCTTCAATCGAATAGTGCATTTTTTTCATGATCATTTCTCCTGTTTCGTCCTTTTTACATTTTCATTATACAAGTATTGTATGCATACCTTATTTTCCGTCGGGAATCAAATGCGGGCGGGATAATTCGACCAGTAAAAAAACAAAGGAAGCATCAATAAAAATCCCCGCGGAATAAAAACCCCGCGGGGATCGAATGAATCGCTGTAAAAACCGGTTAGAAAGTCAGCGTCAGCTTGTTGATGACCAGGAAGTTGTTCTGTATTTCGTTGGTGCCGCCGGCATTGATTCCTTTATACCAGTCGCCGGCAAACAAATAACCGCCTCCCAGCATATAGGACAGATTGTTGGTGATTTTATACGTTGCGGTCAAATCCACTTCGTAACCATAGTCTCGACTCTCCCACTGGGCGGATAGCGTCTTGTCGGCATGCGCCCAGGAGAAAGATGCCATAATGTCCAATTTTTCAACCGGCCGGACACCGCCGCGGACCTGCAGGAACCACCCATTGGCCATCGCCGTGTCCTGAGCCGTTCCATCCCAGCCGGCAAGTGCGCCCGCCCAGTTGGTCCGGTCATAATTCCACATGATCAGGCAGGGATTCCAGTCACGGCCGCCGGTGATGACGCCGCCTTCATTTTTGTCGGCTGTCGCGGGATCATTGCCGGAGACATACGCAGCGCTGCCGCCCGCGTAGAACCGGCCGAAGTCCGCTGTCGCATCAACCCAGCCGCTGAAGTTCTGCAGCTTCACATCAGGGGTTATACCGTTGTCTTCATATTTATCATCGCCCGTCAGGTAATTGAATTCCGCCTGCAGAGCAACGGGTCCGATTTTAGCCATGGCATAGGGCGTGAAAAGGAAATAGGTCCTTCTGTAGGGCGCCACCAGAGGCGTTAACAGCGGAGGACGATTGTCGGCATAATTGTAATAGTTCATATTCAAACCGGCGCGGCCGCTTTTCCACTTATAAACACCTTCCAGGTGATAGACATCATTATCCGCATCAACCGTGTTTACTGCATTGATGGCCGTACGGCTTTGATCCTTCACTTTTGAAATGGCGGCGTTGATCGTTACCGGGCCTGCGAGGTAAGAATATTTTATTCTTCCCTGGGGAGCGCTGTTATTGCCGAAAATGGTGCCCGTGCTTCCAAAATTCATATAACCGGCGCTGAAAATGCCGATCGGAGAATTGTACTCAATATAGGCCCAGTCGAAGGCAATATTTTCATTTTCAAAGCGTGTTCCGGCAGAATCAACAGCCGCCTGCGTCGTGCTGCGTGTCGCGCCCCACGCCCGCTCCATCGCGTCAAAGCGGGTAATCAGGGTCAGGCCTTTGGCAACGGTAAAGTCCGTTCTGACTCTTAATCGCTGGAAATAAAAGGCCGTCGATGTGCCGCTGGCGGTCGCATTTTTCTGTAAAGACGCGTGATCCAGATACATACCCGCCGCATAATATTCACCGCTGAACTTGAGGTCAACAGCGAAAACCGCTGTGCTGAAGGCTGCCGTCAACCCCAGCGCCAATAAAACAACCCAAAATCTCTTCATCTTCTCCTCCTCATGATATTGTTCTTAATCCAGATATCCTTCTTAATCCTCCTGTCATTGACGGGACAATTACAGGTTTATTGATGACCAAGCAGGTAATAATTCATTGAATGCATTAATAAATTTTAAAGGGAGAGCGCCTATTACCGCCTGGCCTCATCAGCCTCCGCTGCATTTAATTTAACCGGCCGGGAAAATAGCATTTTAGAAATCATTTGTAAACGAATTATTATGATTTTTTGTAATATTTAGTAAGAATATGACATTGAAAGCAATAAAATCATGCCGACCGGCAACGCCGGGCAGCATGCCGCGGAGAATCAAACCAGCCCGGGCGTTTAGAATAAAACACATAAATAAGGAAGGGAACGGCATGGCCCCCATTTAAGCGGCAAGCCCGTTCCCTTCCTTATATCCTTATATCCTTTATTCTTTAGTCTACAGCCCGTCCACGATAGCTTGCAGTTCCACACCGCCGGACAGGGGAATAGCCTTACTACAGAGGAATATTATTGTGCTTTTTCTCCAGGCGCGCTTCCTTTTTATCCTGCATGGCATCGAGCACTGCGATAATGCGCCTGCGCGTCTCCCGGGGAAGGATGACCTCTTCGATGGCCCCCAGCGAAGCGGCATAGTAGGGGTTGTTGAACTTTTCTTCGTAGTCCGCGATCAGTTCGGCCCGTTTGACCGCCGGATCGGGTGCCGCATTGATTTCACTGCGGTGGATAATGTTGCAGGCGCCCTCTGCACCCATCACGGCGATTTCTGCCGTCGGCCAGGCCATGACGTAATCCGCTCCGAGCTGCTTGCAGCACATGCCGATGTAAGACCCGCCGTAGTCCTTCCGGGTCACGACGGTGATCTTCGGAACGGTCGCTTCCGAATAGGCATGCAGGAGTTTCGCGCCGTGGCGGATGATGCCCGCCCACTCCTGGTCCGTGCCGGGCATGTAGCCGGGAACATCGGCGAACGTGACGAGTGAAATATTGAAAGCGTCACAGAAACGGATGAACCGGGAAGCCTTGTCCGAGGCATTGACATTCAACACACCTGCAAAAGCCATCGGATTGTTGGCGATGACGCCGACGGGTTTGCCCATGATGCGGATCAGGGCGACGATAATATTGGGCGCCCACTGGGCGTGGAGTTCAAAAAATTCTCCCTGGTCGGCCACAGCTTTGATAACATTTTTCATGATATACGCGCGGGAGGCCTTGTCGGGGATAATCTTGTCGAGTTCAGGGCAAACGCGTTCGGGACTGTCCGTCGTAGTCGCAACAGGCAGCGGCGAGTGGCAGCTGTCCGGGAGGTAAGACAGGAGAATCTTGATCTTGTCGATGCAGTCCGTGTCATTTTCCGTCACCACATGGCAGACGCCGCTTTTCGAGGCATGGGCCACCGCACCGCCCAGGTCCTCCTGGGTGACTTCTTCGCCGATCACGGCCTTGATGACTTCCGGGCCGGTGATATACATATAGGACGTATTCTTGACCATGAAGATCCAGTCGGTCAGCGCCGGGGAATACACCGCGCCTCCCGCCGTGGGTCCCATGATGGCGGTAATCTGGGGAATATAGCCGGAAGCGATGCTGTTGCGGTAAAAAATCCCGCCGTAGCCTTCCAGTGAAGGAACGCCTTCCTGAATTCTCGCGCCGCCGGAATCATTAATGGCAATAAACGGTTTCTTCGCGGCGATGGCCATATCCATGACCTTCCAGATTTTCCTGGCATGCATCTCCCCCAGGGTGCCGCCCGCGCTGGTAAAGTCCTGGGAGGCGGCAAAGACGGTGCGGCCGTTGACTTTGCCGAAACCCGTGATGACGCCGTCCGCCGCAATCTCTTTCTTTTCCATGCCGAACAGGGTGGCGTGGTGCTTCACGAAAAGCTGCACTTCCTGAAAGGTTCCTTGATCAAAGAGATGATCCAACCGTTCGCGGGCCGTCAACTTCCCGCCGTCGTGCTGCTTCTTAACCTGTTTCTCCCCGCCCATCTGCATCAGCGCCTGAACTCTGGCTTCAAAGTTCTGAATCTTTCCCAGTGTTGTTGCCTGCTTTACTTCTTCACCCATATCGAATCTCCTTTATGTATCGAGTTTTTATCTTGACCATGTTTTTCGTGTAGGCTACTATCGCGGCCGGCAACGCCAGACCGCAAGGCTCTACCCCAAAAATGGCGATTATTTTTTTGCTTAACCTTTTTAGAAAAAACTGGCAAGCCTGATTTATCACTATGCGCACCTTTAAAATGATTCTCGAATATGACGGCGCAGGTTACTGCGGCTGGCAAAGACAGCTAAACGGCGTCTCCATTCAACAGATCCTGGAAGAAGCCGTTTGGCGCATTATCGGCGAAAAAGTATCGATCATCGCCTCCGGGCGCACCGACGCGGGCGTGCATGCCCTGAATCAGGTGGCCAGTTTCCAGGCGCAAAGCGCACTCCCGGTGAATAAAATATTCCTGGGCGTGAACAGCGTTTTGCCGGAAGATATTATTGTCAAAGACTTGCAGGAGGCGCCGCCGGATTTCAACGCGCTCAAGAACGCCAGGGGCAAAATTTATCTGTACCGGATCAGAAATCAGCGCCTGCGTCCTGTGCTGGGCCGCCAGTATTTCTGGTTTGTCCGTTTTCCGCTCGATATTGAACGGATGCGCAAGGCCGCGTTTTATCTGACCGGGGAGCATGATTTTTCGTGCTTCTGCGCGACGGGCTGCGATATCAAGGACCGGGTCCGGACGCTCGGCGATATTGCGATTGTCGCAGGAGATGACGGAATGCTGGAAATTACGGTTGAATCCAGTGGATTTTTGCGGCATATGGTGCGAAACATCGTCGGCACGCTGGTGGATGTCGGACGGGGCAAACTGACGCCTGACGATCTTCCGGACATCATCGCCTCACGCGACCGGAAAAAAGCCGGCATTGCCGCGCCCGCCTGCGGGCTTTTCTTAAAGGAGGTCAGATACTAAAAATATGAAAGTGCTGCTTTTGGGACATCGAGGGATGCTGGGAAGCGATCTCGCGGCGCAATTTAGATATCGCCACGAAGTCATCGGGATGGATAAGGATGAAATTGATATCACACGGGCATCCGAATGCCGCAAAGCCGTCGCCGATATCCAGCCCGAACTGGTCATCAACGCGGCCGCCTATACGAATGTGGATGGCTGCGAGACGGCCAAGGACGAATGCTTTGCGGTCAACGCCGAAGCGGTGAAGAATATCGCCGAAGCCTGCCGCGACAAAAGTATTAAGGTCATCCATTACAGCACGGACTATGTTTTTGACGGAAACGGCAGCCGTCCCTACCTCGAAGACGACCCCGTGAACCCCATCAATACCTACGGCGCCTCCAAGCTGACCGGCGAATACCATCTGCGGCATCTGACGGATAACTTTATCGTCATCCGCACCGCCTGGCTCTATGGCGCGAAGGGGAAAAATTTTGTACAGGCCATCCTGGAGCGGGCCAGAACAACCGGCAAGCTGACCGTGGTGGATGACCAGACGGGTTCGCCCACCTGCACCCGCGATCTCGCCGCCGCGACGGAACTGCTGGTGGATAAAAATGCCCGCGGCATCTTCCACATAACCAACCGCGGGTTTTGCACATGGTACGACTTCGCCCGCAAAATCCTGATGGAAGCGCGGCTGGATACAGTTGAATTATTGCCGATAAAAACCGGCGATTTGCAGCGCGCGGCCAAACGTCCGGCATACAGCGTCCTGGGTATGCAGAAATTTGTAGGCGTGACGGGCAAAACCATGCAGCCCTGGCAGCTCGCTTTTTCGGATTACTACAGGCTCATCACGAGCCTCACCTGCTCAAGTGAAGCGCACATCATCCATTAAAGGAATGGTTCTCCATTTGCTTCCGGGCCGCACGGAACTGTTCCCTGCGGTCATTTAAAAGTATGAATTCCCTCCGGGGCTGTGATATAAGCATTTCATCGGGATGGAGGTTTCGCCATGCGCAAAGGTTTCAATCTTGTGTCCGGATGTTTCATTCTTTTTTGGGCGCTCACGCTTCAGAGCTGCCTCATCTCTACGCCATCCACGCTCATTACGCCGGAAATCCGGTCACTATACAGCGGCGAATACAAAACCGATCCTTACCTGAATGATCATATCCCGCTCTCCGTCGCCGTTCTGCCGTTTATCGACCTGTCCGGAAGCAAGGAAGGGGCAACCGCCATGCGGCTCGGCTTCTACAACCATTTCAGTTCTCTTCCCTTCAAGGACATGGAACTCTACAAGGTGGATGATCTGCTGACCCGTGCGGGGCTTACCGATCCGGAGGCTATCCGCAAAACATCTCCGCAAAAGTTGGGCGCAATCCTCGGTGTGGACGCGGTCATTATGGGAGAGGTCTCCGACTTCGATAAATATTTTCTGGTGATGTATTCCCAGGTGGCCGTGGGCGCAGAGGTCAAAATGTATGATACCAAAACCGGCAACTTCCTCTGGAGCGGAAAGCACAAAGTGCGCAAACACGAAGGCGGCATATCCACCAATCCGGTGGGCATCGTTGCCACGGTCATAGCGACAGCCCTGAATGTCCGCGACATTCAACTGCTGCGCGCCAATGACGATCTGTTCCGGGACATGGTTAAAACCATCCCCACACCGTCTCTGGCCCGGGCCAAGCGCCCGCCAACCATCATGCTGTTGACGCAGGACACAAAAGGCAAACCGAAAAAAGCGGGCGATGAAATCAAAGTGGTCATTCAGGGAACGCCGAATATGCAGGCCTCGTTTGACATCGGTCAATACCGGAAGCGCCTTGAAATGCAGGAAGTTGAACCGGGCGGCTATTACGGGGTCTATCAGGTGGTCCCGGGGGACAATGTTGAAAAAGCCATCGTGACCGGTTATCTGACGGATGATTCCGGAAATACCGCGCAGTGGGTGGACGCGATCGGATCCGTAACCCTCGACACCACCGCTCCGGATAAACCCGCGGTCGTCAAGGCAGCCGGACGAAACAAGCAGGTCGGTCTGTCCTGGGATAAGACCGCAGCACAGGATCTGGCCTTCTACAACATCTACCGGTCCGATTCGCCGCTCTCCGGCTATGCGCCTGCCGGCAAGACGGAGTATAACCATTTTATCGACGCCGATCAAAATCTGGTCAACCTCAAAACGTACCATTACCGGATTACGGCTGTGGATTTTGCCGGCAATGAAAGCGCAACGGTACAGGCCGAAGGCATGCCGGTCGCGCCGGGGCCGACGGAGGTTTCCGGTGTCATTGAAACGGATACCATTTGGTATGCAGGCGCCAGTCCTTATATCCTGACCGCCGATGTGATCGTCAGGGACAAAGCACTGCTGACGATCGAGCCCGGGACTGAAATTAAATCCGCGGGCGGGGCGCTGATGATTGAAGGGCGGATATCAGCCCGGGGCGACAACGAACGCCTGATTCGCTTCGGCTCCATCGCGGATGACAAGCTCTGGCCGGGCATCACGTTTGCCAGCGTCAAAGACCGGGAAAACAAATTAACGTTTGTCCGTATGAAAAACGCGCAAACAGCCATCCATTGCCAGTCGTCCTCCCCGCTCGTTGAACTCTCCGAGTTCACGAATAATGTGGTCGCCATTAAAATCCAGGGGACGTTTTCCAAACCCCTCATCCATAAGAACGCCATCTATAAGAACAGGGACATTGCCCTGTCGGTCGGCGACGGGGCGGCGCCGCGAATCCTGGAAAACAGCATTATCGACAATGGGACCGGATTACAGGTGCAGTCCGCAGCGGAAATTGCACACAATACCATTACGCAAAACAAGCAAAACGGCATTATGGTCCAAGGGTCTCAGGCTTTCATCCGTCAAAATAATATTTTTGACAATCAGCCCCATGATATGACCGGCGATATGACCGGCGCGTCCGCGAAAGCGTTGGATAACTGGTGGGGCAGCACGAAAGTGGCGGATATCCTGTCCGGGATCCGGGGACGCGTTGATGTCCGCTCCGTCCTTGATGCTCCCTATCCGCAGGGAAAAGCGATGAGCGTGCCGATTCTGGACAAACATCTCACGGGCCCAATCAAGACCGATGCGTATCTCATTTTATCGAACAGCCCTTACCGGCTCTCGAAAGATGTGGTCATTGACGGCGGAACAACCCTCTTTATTGAACCGGGTGTTGTTCTGGAATTTGAGCAGAAGACGTCTTTCATCACCCGGAATGGCGGGATCATCGCCCGGGGAACCAGGACGATGCCCATTACATTCACAGCCGCTTCGTCATCGCCCGCGCCCGGCTTCTATACCAGTGCCGTTCGTTTTGCCGAAGCAACGAAGGTCAACAGCGCGTTCACCTATTGCGTTGTCCAATACGCGACCACTGCCTTTGACATTTATACAGGGTCGCCGGAAATCTCCCGCAGCTACATCGCGCTTTCCGCGCAAAACGCCGTTTACTGCCGGAAGGATGCCGCCCCGGTTATTTCCCATAATACCTTTGCGCATAATCAGGGTGAAGGCGCCATCACCTGCGTCGGCGCGGCAAATCCGAAAATATTTCAAAACAATTTCATCACCAACACCGTCGCCATTCAGAGCTTTTCGTCCATTTACATTGACGCCCGTCATAACTGGTGGGGCGCCTCTCCCCCGGATCCTAAAATCTTCTGGGGTGAGAACATCAATATTAAACCCTGGCTGGAAAAAGCGAATCCCGAAGCGTTTAAGGGAAGCCATTAACGTTAGAATGAAGCGGTCATTAATATCTTTCAGTGCCGCTGGTTTTTTAGTCATTCCCCTCCGGCCGAAACATGAAAGAACCATCTGCTTATTTCATCATTGACGCTTGATGCTGCATGATACCATTTCACAGGAGGAGATTCTATTTATGAATAAAGCGATCATCGTTGTCACGACACTGCTGTGCGTATTTTTTTCTGCGGCCATGCTTTCTGCGGCAGCCGGCACCGCACGGCACAAGGCGCCTTCCGCGGCCGCGCCCCTCTCCGGGGGATACCAGCAGACCGTCCGGGCCGCCTATATAAAACTGCCGCTGTCCTTCGTGAAAAATGAGGGGCAGAAGGACCCGTCTGTTCTCTACTATGAGCAGGGAAGCGGCCATGCGACCGTCTTCACGAAGACGGGGATTTCCCTTTTTCCGGGACGGGGGAAAGACAGCGTCATCACGCTGTCACCCGTCCATGCCTCGGACTTTACAGTGGAAGCCCTGGACCTGAAACAGGGGACAGTCAACTACTTCATCGGCAGGGATCAGAAGAACTGGAAGACCAGCATTCCCACTTACGGAGCGATTCTCTATAAGGGCATTTATCCCGGCATCGACATGAAAGTTTACGGGACCAACAACCAGCTGGAATACGATTTGATTGTCGCCCCCGGGGCCGATCCCGATCAGATCCGTCTCGCCTACAAAGGAGCGAAAAACCTTTCCATCACCCCTGAGGGAGACCTGGCGATTGCCTTAAGCGAAAATTCCATCCTCCAGAAAAAGCCCATCATCTATCAGACGATCAACAACCGGCGCAGAGACATCAAAGGCAGATTCGTCCTGGCCGAAGCCAATACCTATCGCTTTGAAGTCGGAGCCTACAACAAGAAGCATCCCCTGGTGATTGACCCGGTGCTGGTTTACTCCACCTACCTCGGGGGAACCGACGAGGACCACGCTTTAGCTGTTGCCATTGACGCGTCGGGGAATGCCTATGTGGCGGGATTCACCTGGTCTGACAACTTCCCGACCCTGAATGCCTACCAGAGCAGTCCAGGCGGATTCGGCGATGCGTTTGTCACCAAATTCAACACGTCGGGGAGAGGTCTTGTTTATTCAACCTATCTGGGAGGAAGCGACGAGGAAAGCATTCAGGGCATTGCCGTTGACGCTTCGGGAAATGCCCATGTGGCCGGCTTTACCCTGTCAACGGACTTCCCCACCCAGAACCCTTACCAGGCGGCCAATGCCGGAAGCTACGATGCCTTCATCGCCAAGCTCGACGCTTCCGGCTCCACCCTTCTCTACGCCACCTATCTGGGCGGAAGCGGAGATGACCATGCCATGGCCATTGCCCTGGACGCCTCGGGGAATGCCTATGCGGCGGGAGACACCGATTCCACCGACTTCCCGACACTGAATGCTTATCAGGGGAGCAACCCGGAGGCGGACGATGATGCCTTCGTCACCAAACTCAGTTCCTCGGGAAATTCTCTTGTTTATTCCACCTATCTGGGGGGAACCGCCTATGACATGGCCTTCAGCATAGCGGTTGATCCCTCGGGGAATGCCTACGTCGCGGGATCTACGGATTCCACCGACTTCCCGATACAAAACGCCTACCAGGGAAGTTATGGCGGAGGGATGTACGATGCCTTCGTCACCAAGCTCAGCACCGCGGGCAGCGCCCTCGTTTATTCCACCTACCTGGGGGGAAGTGACGACGAGGAGGCCCTGGCGATTGCCGTTGATTCCTCCGGGAATGCGTATGTGGCGGGATACACCTGGTCTGACAACTTCCCCACCCAGAACCCTTACCAGGGAACTTTTGCAGGGGGGGACGGTTCTGATGCCTTTGTTGCCAAGTTCAACACCCCGGGTAACGCCCTTGTTTACGCCACCTACCTGGGCGGAAACGGCACGGACGTAGCCAATGCCATTGCCGTTGATTCCTCGGGGAAAGCCTATGTGGCGGGAGGGACGTCCTCCACCGATTTCCCGACCCGGTATCCTTACCGATCTTTCTATCTGGGAAACACGGACGCTTTTGTCACCAAGTTCATCGCCTCGGGAAACACGCTCATTTACTCCACCTACCTGGGGGGCATAGGCCTTGAAGAAGCCTATGCCATTGCCGTCGACTCAACAGATCATGCCTATGTGGCGGGATATACCCTGTACGGCACCTTCCCGACTCGCAACCCTTACCAGGCAGCCAGTGCAGGGTACTGCGATGCCTTCGTCACCAAATTTTATGAACCCGCCAAAAACGACTTCAATGCCGACCGCAGGACGGACATCCTCTGGCGGAACACGGCCACCGGCCAGAACATGGTCTGGTTCATGAACAACGTCACAAGACTTTCTCACGCCTCTCTCGCCGATGTCACCAATCTGGCCTGGACGATCGCGGGCACAGGCGACTTCAACAACGACGGGAAGACGGAAATCCTCTGGAGAAACACCACCACAGGCCAGAACCTGGTCTGGTTCATGAACGGCACGACCAGGGCTTCCTATGCGTACCTGATGAGCGTTTCCGACCAGGCCTGGACCATCGCGGGGACGGGCGACTTCAACAATGACGGGAAAGCGGACATTCTGTGGCGCAACACGGCCACCGGGAAAAACCAGGTGTGGCACATGAACGGGGTGACCCGGCTCTCCTACGTCTATCTGCGCAGCGCAGCGGATCTGACCTGGACGATTGCGGGCACGGGGGACTTCAACAACGACGGGAAAACGGACATCCTGTGGAGAAACTCGACCACGGGGAGAAACCAGGTATGGTACATGAACGGGGCAACAAAGACCTCTGCGGCCTACCTGACGACGAACACGGACCAGGCCTGGAGGATCGCCGGTACGGGCGACTTCAATAACGACGGGAAGACAGACATTCTGTGGCGCAATACGACGACCGGCCGGAACATGGTCTGGTACATGGACGGGGTGAACCGGACCTCCTATGCTTATCCGCCAACCCTGGCCGACCCAACCTGGACGATTGTGGGTAAATAGATTGGTTTTTCAAAATGCAGCCTATCGCCGCCGGCCCTGAAATGATTCGGGGTCGCCGGTTTCCGCGTGAGCGGAAATAATTGCCCGGCCTGCGGGTGTTCGCATGTTTGCAACGCTTCATCCTCGAAATGATATCGAGCCTGCAGCAGCATGGCTTTGTGTTTCATTCCCGACAGTCAATCCGGGTGTTACTCCCATCAGCCGTTTATCTTCAGTTTTCTCATCTTGAGTAGTCCGTTATGATTGCTCCGTCTGAAGGATATCAAATACTGTCTTTCCAGCCCCCTGTCGGCCGGGACCGATTAATCGATTGACATCGATATGCAATTTTCCTATAGTCCCGCAGATTTAACGACCGGGAGCTGCATGTGATTTATTTTCGCAATGTCAGTTTGTCCTTTCTGGACAAACAGCTGTTTGATGAAATCAACTGGACGATACATCCGAAAAGCCGCGTTGGTCTGGTGGGCGATAACGGCACCGGCAAAACAACGCTCTTTCGGGCAATTCTCGACCAGGTGCATCCGGATTCGGGCTTCATCGATATCCCCGACCGGAAGCAAAAAAAAATCGGCTACCTTCCGCAGGATCTGGTCGAACTCGAAGCGACAGGCCTGATTGATTATCTCCGGCAAAAAAGCGGCATTGCAAATCTGGAAGATACCATCCGTTCCCTGGAGCAGCAGATTTCACACTCCAAACCCAACACGCATGAATACAGCGAGCTCACCCGCCGCTATGCGGACGCCACCGCTCTGTTTTCCGCCCGCGACGGCTATGCGTTTGAAGCGCGGGCCAAACAGATCCTCAAGGGGTTTGGTTTTCGCGAAAGCGATTTCGACAAAACCTGCGATTTGTTTTCCGGCGGCTGGAAGATGCGCATTCTGCTCACCGCCATCCTGCTGGAGCAGCCCGACATCATGCTGCTCGACGAACCCACCAACCACCTCGACACAGAAAGCATGGAGTGGCTGGAAAGCTACCTCAAAGACTACCCCGGAACCATTCTGGTCATCTCCCATGATCATTTTTTTCTCGACAAGATCGCCACGCAAATCGCCGAACTGACCAACCGCCGCATCCAGATTTACAAAGGCAACTATACCTATTACCTGGCTGAAAAAGACCGGCGGCTCGAAGCGCTCAAAAAAGAAATGGAGCTGCAGAAAGCGCAGATTAAAAAAATAGAAGAGTTCGTGGAGCGGTTCCGGTATAAGGCCTCCAAAGCCGCCCAGGTGCAAAGCCGGGTCAAGATGCTGGAGAAATTTAAGGACATCAAACTGGATGGCAGCGCGCGCAGCGTCGTCATGCGCTTTCCCGAGGGCAAAAAGAGCGTGAAGGAAGTGGTCCGGGTTTCCAATCTGGGACACGCTTATGGCGATCTGACGGTTTTTTCCGGCTTGAATTTTTCGCTCTTCCGAGGCGACAAGGTCGCCTTTGTGGGTGTGAACGGATCGGGAAAATCAACGCTTTCCCGACTGCTCAGCCTGTATGAAAAGCCCGCCTGCGGCTCCGTGCAGTACGGCGACGGGGTCAATATGGCGTTCTTTTCGCAGGAAAGCTCTCAAAACCTCCGTTATCAAAACACCATCTGGGAAGAAGTCAATACCGTGCCGACATCCGCCGACGACCAGGTCAAGCGCAACCTGCTGGGAGCGTTCCTTTTTTCCGGCGATGACATTTTTAAATCCGTCGGCATTCTGTCCGGAGGTGAAAAATCACGGCTGGCCCTGTTAAAAATCATGCTGCTCGATACCAATTTCCTGATTCTGGATGAACCCACCAACCATCTCGACATTAAGACCAAGGATGTCTTTCAGAGCGCGCTCATCCATTACTCGGGAACAGTGGCCATTGTCTCCCATGACCGTTACTTTCTGGATCATCTCGTCAACAAAGTATTTGAGCTCAAAGACGGCAGGATCTTTGATTATCCGGGCAACTACTCCTATTTCATCGAAAAGCGCGCTCAACTGACGGCGGACACGGCAAAGAGGGATCAGCAGGAGGGGCCCGCCGAGGACCGGACGCTGACGGCAAAAGATAAAAAAAGGCTGGAGGCGGAAGAACGGAATCGCCTGTCGAAGATCAAAACCGCCTTAAAGAAGGAACTGGCCGGTGTGGAAGCAAAAATCGCGGACCTTGAAGCCCGAAAGGCCGCCAATGAAAAATCCCTGTGTGATCCGGAAACCCACAGGGATTCGTTAAAAATTAAAGGCCTCACCATCGAGTTCAAGGCCATCGAAAGCGAACTGGCTGAAGCTTACGCGTTCTGGACGGACCTCTCCTGCAAGCTGGAGGAGGAAATGTCCGCGAACGCCGGATAGTCCTCCGGAACCTTTGTTACGCCCCGTCCAGACCGGACCGTTCCACGTGCTGATACCAGGTGGCCGGATCGGTCAGAAATTCTTCCGTATCCTTCAAGGACAGGAGGTGCTCACGTTCAACAGACGCCAGCATGTTGAAAAAGGCTATCTCCTTTGGATCCGTGCTTTGTTTTTCCAGTTTGGAATAAAGCGCCACGCCGCGGGCTTCAAAATCAATGGCCGTCCGGACGGCTTTGAGTTCAGCTTCGGTGCCGGTAATGCGGGCGGACTTCTTGCCGGACATGGCTTTCAGAACAGTCCCGGCCATCGATTTCTTTACTTTCAGGGGAACCGTGGCCGGCCATTTTTTCTGCTGGGTCCATTTGTCATGGAGTTTTTTAAGCATTTCGTAATGCTCTTTTTCTTCATCGGCAATCTGCTTGAACATGTTTTTACCCGCCATGTTCCTGGTTTTCCGGGCATGGGCCAGGTAAAATTCGCGCTCTTTTTCTTCATTTTCCAATGCAAAAGCCAACGCGTTCATTCTTTTATCCATGAATACCCCCTTCGGCGGATGATCATATTTGTCTGGCATTATAGAAGATATTGAAGATTCAGGCAATACGTTTTTCACGGGACGTTCGGTTACTGAATATCCCGGACATACTCGGCGATATTGTCGCAAAGATCGGATATCCGTTCCAGGTGACCCAGCATTTCGACAAAGATGGGACCGGCTTCCGGGCTGCATTCGCGCAAATGAAATCTTTTCAGATGATTGTCCAGCGATTCTTTGACCCGGAGATCGATTTCTTCCTCCCGGTCAATAACATCCTTGACGATTTCCGCATTAAATATTTCCAAAAGCAGGGCAGCATCCGTCAGGTTACGCTCGACCAGCGCGAGAATTTCCTGAAACTCTCTTTCGCCGCAGTCACTGAATTTTATTTTACGCACCGCCTGCTGCACGGCAAGGAAGCTGATCGACTGGATATGTTTGCCGATGCTTTTTATATCGCCGGCCATCGCCGTGTAGGTAAAGACCCGCCGGGAAAGCTGCGCGGATAACTGGCGGCCGGATACTTTCCAGAGAAATCTGACAATCTGTCCGCGCAGATTATTCACCACCATCTCCACATAACTGATATCTTTGTTCCTGCCCTCCTCGTAACGGGCCATGAGCTTGACGGTTCTGTCGAACATGATCTGCACAAGTTTTGCCTGCCGCTGCAGCTCTGCGAGCACATGATCCATCGCTTTAACCGGATTGACCAGATCCTCGCGGCTGAGATATTCTGGCCAGATCGGCAGGGCGTCATCTTCCCCGGGCAGGACCTTGCGCATCACCGCGGCAAAGGGTTTCAGTAAAAAAATAAAAATGACGACAATCAACAGATTCAGCAGGAAGTGGGCCCATACAATCTGCTGGGCAACGCTGTCGGACAGCCCTTTCAGAGTATCCATGAAAAAAGGGAGCGTCACCAGACATACCAGAACGCCGACACATTTAAAGATCAGGTGGGACACGGCCGTTCTTTTACCGCTGGCATTGGCAACCGTCCCGGCCAGAAGCGCCGTCACCGTCGTACCGATGTTGGCGCCGAGAATGACGGGCACGGCATTTTCCAGAAGGATCAGGTCCTGCTGGGCCAGAACGGCAAGAATGCTGATCGGTATCGCTGATGCATGGACGATGGCCGTTACCACCATCCCCAGCCCGATGCCATACAGGGGGTTTTTGGTCACGGTAAAATAGTGAACGAAGGCCGGGGATTGTTTGAGCGGCGCAACCGCCTGGCTGATGATCTCCAGGCCGAAGAAGATCAGACCGAAATAAAAAATCATTTCACCGGCCTTTTTCCATTTGTCCCGGCGGGTCAGCCACAGCAGTCCTCCGATCACAATAAAAAAAGGAGAAAATTCCGTAAACCGCCAGATGACAAACTGAACCGTCAGCGTCGTGCCGATATCCGCGCCCAGGATGATGGCCAGCGAACTGTAGAAGCTGATCAGACCGGCGCTGACCAGACCGATCGTCAGCGCCGTCGAAGCAGACGAACTCTGAAAGACGATCGCGGAAACGACGCCGGTCACCAGTCCATAGAGCGGTTTTTCCACCGCATACTTGACCAGTTCCTTAATTCTGGCGTTCATCATGTGACGAACGGCGGAGGACAGGCGGATCATGCCGACGAGAAACAGGATGATGCCGCTTGAAACAATGAGCAATTCTTTCATGTCGCCGTCCAGTCGATCATTGCGAGGCGTTTTGAAAAAAGAAACGGCCGGAGGCGGGCCGGCCGGCATAACCGGTTACCCCCGGCAGACTCCGCAATCGGGCCGCCGGGGAAAAACGTCCCGGTTCCATTAATCCACTTTCTTGAACAGCTTACCCTTCGCACCGCAGACCGGACAGGTTTCCGGCGCTTCTTTTTCAGCGGTATAGCCGCAGACAGGGCAAACATAATAGCTGTAGGAATCTTTTGCCGCGTCCGGAGCATCGAGCATCTGCTGGTAGAGCCGGGCATGAATTTTTTCCACTTCATTGGCAAAAGTAAACGAACGTTCGGCTTCCTGATGCCCTTCGGCTTTGGCGCTTTCAATCATGGCCGGGTACATACTCTTGAACTCGTGCGTTTCACCGGCGACCGCTTCCATCAGGTTATCCCGGGTCGAGCCGATGCCTTTCATGGCCCGCAAGTGGGCATGGGCGTGAACGGTCTCCGCTTCGGCCGCGGCGCGAAAAAGTCTGGCGGCCTGAGGGAATCCCTCCACATCCGCCTTGGCGGCAAATGCAAGATACTTACGGTTGGCCTGTGATTCACCGGCAAAAGCTTCTTTTAAAGCATCTGTTGTTTTTGACATCCTGATCTCCTTTGGGGGGTTATTGCAGCTTCATATTAAAAGTGGACACCTTACCCGTATCCATTTCTTTAATTTGCAGACGCAGAACTTTTGCCGTCTTCGCTTCCCCGGGATAAAAAATAAAGCCATGGGCAAGCTCGCCCGGCTTGACTGCCCGGTAATGCAAAGATCTTGTCCGCAAATCTTCCTTGATCTTAGACTGGACGTCCGACGGGTCCGTCGCGGCCTGCCCGCCGCCGGAAACCACTCCCGCAGCAGCGCCCACCGCCGCCCCTTTTCCGGCAGCCGCAGCCACATTGGTCCCGGTAACGATACCAATCGCGGCTCCGATCACCGCTCCCGCTGCGCCAAAAAGCAATCCCCGTTTGGCCGCCTCGGGGGCTACCCTTCCCAGTTCCGTTTGCCTGGACAGGCGATCGTAGGCAAGATTTTGTTCCAGTATCGGCCAGACGTTGCTTTCCGCATCGATCAAAAACGTCTGCTCGGCAATAATCATCAGGGGGTGCGTGCTTTTGTTATCAAAAGCCACCTGCACCGGAAGTATGCCCGCCTGCCGGATATCAAAACCAAAAGCACTTTTTGCTTCTTCCACGTCGACAAAACTTCTGGCGGCAATAGCCGCTCCGTCGATATAGACTGCGTTCGGGCTGCTCTGAGGCGTTTTAAAAGGCACAACCTGTCTTTCGTACTGCATGCAGCCCGCAATCAGCATCGCCGCACACAAAACAGCCGGCAGCAGCTTTCTTATGGTTCGATGCATCATCGCTACTCCTTCATGCCCACTTTATTTTTCGTGGTTCTCATTCTGACAAAAATATCATGAAACCACAAGCGTAATTTACGCAAACGGCCATTTTACGATTGACAATCGTTTCCATATTCAGTAATAAATGACCGCCCCGATACATAAGTCAGTAATTGCCCATTGAGCTTCATTATCATTAACGGACTACGATAGAGGAGGAAGAAGCGTGAAAGTAGACAACGGATTATCGGCATACGACTTATCCCCCGAACAGGCAGCGTCTCTTACACCCCGCATCTTCGGGCACCAGGAGCTTCTGATGATGACGGGCGATGAGAAAAAAATCCCCCGCTCCAGGCTTGTCAACAAGCTCAATCAATTGAATTTCATCGACGGCAGCCTGTCAATGATCTTTTTCCATCCTCAACACCTTCGGGAAAGCTTATTATTGGAAGCCCGTCCCGAACCCTGTATCGGAAATGATTTCACCTGCCATCTGGTTTTTAACGACCCGGCTCCGGAGCTCACGGGCTATCAACCCCGTTTTTTAATGATTGATGACGGCCTGGGCGTCATGCTGGCGCCCGTTCGGCTGCTCGGCCTGAACCGGCACATCCTGACGGCGAGCCTTCCCGAGGAAGGCTTGATGAAAACCAGGCGGCTGACCAGACGCCATCGCTGCCGCGGCATTGCCTGCGAAATTATCTCCAACGGTGCAACATACGACGGCACCCTGATTGACTTCACCGCTAATGCCTTCAGCGTTCAATTATCGGAAAGCGGAAGCGAGACGGATTTCAACCATTCCGGAGTCGCCCGGATCAATTTGCTTCAAGGCGGCGTCAAGCTTTATTCCGGCGCCTGCCGACCTCTGCGCAACGGGTCGCATATGCCGGACGGCAGATTCGTTTATGCGCCGGTCCATGAGGAGATACGGGTCTTCCCCCAGAGAAAAACCAGGAATCCGCGGCGGCAGATTGCCCCGTCTTTTACCATCAGTTTTCAGCATCCCTTTTTCCGGAAACGCATCGAACGAGACATTTTTGATGTTTCTACGTCGGGATTCTCGATCCAGGACACCCCTCAGGAGCAGATGCTGATGGCGGGAATGGTCATCCCGGAACTGACCATTCACTATGCGGGAATCATTGAAATGAAATGTTCGGCACAGGTTGTTTATCACCGGGAGGACCGGGAAAACAATCTGGTGCAAAGCGGCCTGGCCATCACGGATATGGATGTCCGCTCTTACAGCCGGCTCAACCATCTTGTCGGCGCGCACCTTGACGCTCATGCCCGTGTGTCGACAACCGTGGACATGAGCGCCCTGTGGGAATTCTTTTTTGATACGAGCTTCATCTACGGAGAAAAATATCAGCATCTTCACCCCCACCGGAATTCCTTTAAAGAAACCTACCGCAAGCTGTATCAGGACGACCCCGAGATCGCGAGGCATTTCACCTATGAAAAAAACGGCAAGATCTACGGCCATATTGCCATGGTCCACGCCTATGAACCATCCTGGGTCATCCACCATTTCTCCGCAAAACCCATGGAAAGCAAGATCCCGGGCCTGCTCATTCTGAGGCAAATTGCCCACTATCTCAACGGCTGTTATCGCTTCCGCTCCTATGGCATCCATTATGTCATGACCTACTATCGCCCGGATAATAAAGTGGTAAGCAAAATTTTCGGCGGCTTTGCCCGGGAACTTGGCAACGCCAAGGGCAGTTCCCTGGATTTGTTTTCTTATCTTTATGTCCATACGTCAGCCCGGACGAACCCTCTTCCCGCGGACTGGACCATACGCCAATGCACGGCCGACGATTTTTCCGCGCTGAAACAGTTTTATGAAAAAAGCTCCGGCGGGCTTCTCCTGGACGCTTTCGGGCTGGATGCACCCATGGACGCATTGAAGGAATCCTTCCGGAATGCCGGTTTCCAGCGGGATTGCCGGACATGCTGCCTGTGCTTCGACGGAAAACCAAAAGCTTTCTTCATCGTCAATCGATCGGATAGGTGTTTAAATCTATCCGATTTACTCAACGGCATTAAAATTTTCGTCACGGATGACCGCCCTCTGGAATGGAGCACCCTCTTATCCGCCATAAGCGTGCTGGGTAGTGATTATCACGAGGATCAAATTCCCGTATTGATTTATCCCGTGGATTACCTTGCCGCGCAGGGCATTAAGACGGACAAGAATTATGAGTTATGGATTTTAAAGACGGATCCCTTCCTCGAACAGTATACCGATTACATGGCGCGGAAATTCAGGACAAAGTATAGGACAACCGATGGGAAAAACACCCCTGTATAATAGTGTGATCATCAAAACATATCTCGAGTATCTGGAAACGCAGTATCCGGACTTGAATTTCGGGGAACTGCTCGAATATTCCGATATCACCCGCCAGGAAATCGAAGACCGCGGACACTGGCTGACCCAGGAGCAGGTCAATCGTTTTCAGGAATATACCAGCCGGGCCACCGGAAACCCCGAAGTTGCCCGGGAGGCGGGAAGGCGCATCACATCGCCGAAATCATCATTCATCGTAAGACAGGCGCTTGCGGGATTCATCTCGCCGGCCATCGCTTATTGGGCGGTTGAAAAAATCGCCACAACGATCAGCCGGCATCTTTCCATCAAGAGCAGGAACCTGGCGGATAATAAGATTGAGCTCATAGCCACCCCTAATCCGGGCGTCAAAGAAGAACACTTCCAGTGCCAGAACCGCCTGGGGATGTTTGAAGCCGTGGCTGAAATATTTACCGGCAAATTTGCAACCGTTGAGCATCCCGAATGCCTGCACCGCGGCGATCCGCTCTGCCGCTATATCATTTCGTGGAAGTCAACGCGATCCATGATCTGGAAAAGAATCGGCTACTACCTGCTGGCCGTGTCCGCGCTGTCCTCTTTCGCACTCCCTTATTTTTTACCCGTGCCGGATTGGCTGATCATATCCCTGTCCGCGTTCCTGGTATCGACCATCATCCTGCTGTTCGGCTCCCTCCAGCGCAGCCGGGAAATGGCGGCCAATTTACAGCAACAGGGGCAGGCGACGGATGACCTGGTCGCGCAAATTAATCTCCGGTATAATGAATCCCTCCTGATCCGGGAAATCGGGGAGGCGACATCCAGCATCCTGGATCCGCAGGAGCTGCTGAATTTCATTACGGATGCTTTGCATAAAAGACTGCTGTTTGACCGCAGCATGGTGATGCTGGCCAATCCGGAAAAAACAAAACTCATCTACTCGGCCGGGCACGGCTACACACCGCATGAAGCCGCCCTGCTGCGGAATCTGAACTTCAGCCTGACCAATCCTCATTCCCACGGCTACTTCTATCAGGCCTTTGTGAATCAAAAACCATTCCTCGTGGACAGCGCGGACCACCCGGAAGCCAACCTTTCGGAAAAAAGCTACAAGCTGATCAGAGACCTGGGCATTCAATCATTCATCTGTGTGCCCATTGTTTTCAAGGGCACAACAGAAGGGATTCTCGCCGTTGATATCAGCGGGTCCAAAACAAACCCCACGCAGAGCAATGTCAGTCTGCTCGTCGGAATTGCCCAGCAGATCGGCATCAGCCTCAATAACGCCTGGACGCATAAAATTGTGCGCGAAAGCGAAGAGCGCTTCCGCAATCTCAGCGATAACTCGCCGGATATCATCTATCAATTGGATCGAAGCGGCCTGATCAAATACGTCAATCCCGCCTGGGAGGAGATACTGGGACATCCCCAGGCCAGCCTCTGCGGACGGGATCTGTCGGATTTTCTGCGCCGCGAGGACCAAAATGCCTTTCTCGAAACCCTGCACCATATTTTGAGGGATCGATTGCGGGTCAGGGACAAGTACTTTACCATCTTTAACGCCAAGGGACTGCCGCGCTACATTGCCCTCAGCGCCGCCCCCGATCTTGACGCGGAAGGGACTGTCATCGGAATCGTCGGAACGATCAAGGACATTTCGACCCTGCGCAGCATGGAGGCGCAGCTGCTGCAGGCCTCCAAAATGGAAGCGGTGGGCACGTTAACCGGCGGCATCGCCCATGACTTCAATAACATCATTCAGGCGATTATGGGCTACAACCAGCTCATGATTTCCGGCCGGCTGGGCAATGAGGCGGATATGCCTTACTTGAACAGCATCGGCGAACTCATTACACGTTCCCGCGAACTCGTCCGCCAGTTGCTTCTTTTCAGTAAGAATGTTGAACCGCTGCCCAGAATCGTCAATATCAACACGGAGATCGAAAGCATCAACAGCCTGCTGATTAAATCGATCCCCAAAATGATCGAAATCAAAACCGATCTTTGCAAAGACATTTTTCCAATTAATGCCGATGCGACACAAATCGGGCAGGTCGTCATGAATCTGGTCATCAACGCCCGGGACGCAATGGGCGACAGCGGTGTCATCACGATTAAGACCGGCAATCTGGTCCTGCACGAAAAAACCGTCATCGGCGGCTCGCTGATCGATTCCGGCACGTATATTCAACTGTCCGTTTCGGACACGGGATGCGGCATGGATTCGGAATTGACCAAGCGGATTTTCGAACCTTTTTTCACGACCAAGGAACCGGGAAAAGGCACGGGGCTTGGTCTTTCCGTCGTTCACGGCATTATCAAGAATCATGACGGCTTTATTGACTGTGAGAGCGAACCGGACCGGGGAACAACCTTTCGCATCCTTCTTCCCGCTTCGGCGGCAGGGTCAGAAGTGAAGAAAGATCAGGTATTGCCGAAACCCGACGCACGCGGCACGGAAAAGATCCTTCTGGTCGATGATGAAAAAAGCATCCTGGAGACGGTCAAGGACACATTAAAGTTATTCGGCTACCACGTGGTAACGGCTGAAAGCGGCGAGGAGGCCCTCTGCGTCTATGCCCTGCAGAAGGACGAAATCGATCTGGTTATCCTGGATATGATTATGCCGGGATGCGGCGGCAAGAAATGCCTGCACGGTTTGCGGCAAATCAACGCCGATGTCAAAGTACTGATGACCAGCGGCTACTCCAGCAGCGAGCAAACTCAGGATTTAAGGCTGGCCGGCGCGGCAGGATTTATTAATAAGCCCTATCGCCCGGAAGATTTGCTGTTCACCGTCCGGGGGATCATTGACACGCGCAATCACCCGTCATGCGGGCCGGATCCCCTTACAGAGCAGTAAGGGGGTATAGCTGAAACGCCTCGGATCATCGATATAGGTCTCAAAGTCGACGGCAAACTGCTTCATCCCTCCCGGATAGCTTTCCAGCAGGCTTCTTGATTTTTGGGCGGCGATTTCTATTTTTTTTGTCCAGTTATATTTATCTTTCTCCTGAATATGGCCATACAGCAGGTTGTGGGCCATCAGTTCTACTTCAATTTTCTGAAACCCGTTGTCATAGAGGAAAGAATAGAGTTTGCGGCCGATATACGTGTCAAAATTATGATGCTGGTCCAGGGATGCCATAATGGCGGACAGAGTCGCGGCCAGCGGCGCATGCATGTCATAGTGCGTGAGACAATTATAGTCGAGATCGATCAGACACAGCGTTCCGCCCGGCTTCAGACAGTCCCTGAGATTTCTGACAATATCCGAAGACTCCTTCCTGAAATATTCCAGGACAAACCGAACCCAGATCAGATCAAATTCACCCAGAGCGTCCATCGGCTCGCATAAATTCTGAAGGCTGAATTGAATTCGGTCCCTCCCCCCGTAATGCTCCCGCGCGTAGGCTATCCGCTGCCCGGAAAAATCAATGCCCACAATGCTCCCTCCGGGCTGAATCATATCGTAGATGAGCGACGTCGTTTTTCCGGAGCCGCAGCAGCAATCCAGAATTCTCATGCCCGGCCGGACCCCGCACCAGAGAGCTTGCCTGCGCAATGCATCCGGATCTGTCTTGATGTCGAGGCGAATGGCTTCGTCCTCGCTTTCCATCAGATAAACGTTTGCTGTCGTGTTTTTTTTTGCCGGTGATTCGTCTTGCATGATCCGCTCCTGGGGAAAAGATTGAAATATCATTGCGGATGGCCTTGAGAAACAGTTTTCACAGCACTCCATTGCCACTGCATGGGAACTGTTTTTAGCAGACAAAGATCATTCCTGCAAGAAAATGCTTTACCCCTTCTCCTTTTCATGCGCCGGTGAGGTTTCCTTTTTGCCTTCATACGCCGGCAGCAATCGCTGCCGTTTTCTCACGATTCTGAGATAATGGCCCAGTCCCACGGCGTTGAACTGGTCCTCAATGATATGCTCCAGAGACAGGGTCTGATCGCGTCCGGAAGGAAGCGCAAGAGGCTCAATCACCAGATGGTTGCCGAATTTACTGAAGCTGGCATAAACAAATTGCACCGCCAGCTGCATGACGCCGGACGGCGTGATCGAAGTTGCCTCGATCACAATCCCTTCATGAAACACCATCGACTTCAGATAGTCCGGCAGCGCAAAAACATGAATGATTCTTTCGGTCAGATAAGAGTGATATTTTTCAATAAAATAATCGTCAATCCGCTCATCATCCGGAGCATGCATTTTTTTATAGACATGAAGAATCATCCGGCCGATTTCGGAAAAAAGCCCTCCCAATTCAACTTTCTTCGCCGTATCTTCGCGCATACCGACATGCTGGGCTAAAATCTTCCCGATCACGGCCGAGGCAAAACTGCGCGCAAAAATCGCTTCCACCTCTTCATCATCACGGGCTAAAAGATGCAGGGCCAGGATAATGATCAGCGCTTTCGTGTGGCTCATGCCCAGCCGGGTGACCACCTCGTAAAACGTATGAATGCTGCCTTTTTTCAGGCTGCCATAATAAACGGAATTGGCGATATTGAATATCCTCATCAAAATATCCTGGCTGATGCGGAATTTGAGCATTTCAATCTCGTTGTTGCTGGCCTCGACATTATCCAGGATCGCCAGCACCTCCGGTGAAAAACCCAGTGTTTCCTCGTCCAGCATCTTTAATTCAACGGCATCGAGAATACTCAGTATGTCATCCTGCTGCATATCATCATCCTTTCCACCCGGCCCTGACTGTTTGTTGATCGATAATTTGCCCCGCCGCCTTTTGATCCCCGCACGCCTTACCGGCCGATCATCATGAATGCCGCCCAATCCGCAGGTCCATAACCCAGCTGGATCATCCCGTCCTGCGCCGCCCTCAATGCATCCGCGGCGGCGCCGTCCTTTTTAAAATGCCTGTAATACATCGACATCAACGCCGCTTTTGCTTTGTCCTCGACCTCCCAGAGCTGAATCACGACCTGCGGACTCACGGCATAAAGCCACGCGCTCGCGAGCCCCGGGATCCCCGATCCCCCGGTTCGCGGGATGACGCCCGACCGGCAGGCGCCGAAGACAGTCGCTCCGCCGTTCAGCTGCAGCTGGAAAATGTCACGAAGGCCTGGACATCCCTGCCGCCGCCCGGCTGTTTCTGAAGGCGGACGGATATCAGACCCTGCTCCTTCCATCAGGAAACAATTATTCAAAACAAAGTGAATCATCTCATAGTTTCCGCTGATCTTTTGCCAACCGCCTTTGGACGAATCATCCCGGACAGCGTAAGCGGCCTGCGGAAATAGTCTTTTCAACGCATCCATCTCCGCTCCGGCAAGTTCAGCGGGCTGTTTCTTCTGGACACACGGCGCATCGGCCGCGATGATTGCCGATTTCGCATCCGGAATGGATTTGCGCCGAGGCAGAGGCTTGAAAAAACCGGCATGGGGCAGAGCAAAAATTGTAAAACCATCCACCAGATAAGACTGCACATAGCGCATCGCTGCAAACGGCAGACGGTAAAGAGCCCCATGGGGCACAAACCCTACCCGGTCGCCGTACACGTAGGGAATGACCGGTTTCAGAAAAGCATCATACACCTGTTCAGCCCAGACGTCGGCCTTGCTTTTGTCCTTCGACATCAGTGCGCCGAGGGAAGCATTCACCAGCCGCTCTACGGCGCTCTTCGACAGACTGATTCTTTCCTGATGGAATCCGGTCTGGTTGATCACCCAGATATATAAATATTGTTCTCCGACATAAAAAGTAAAAAGGGTTGTATTATTATCCATCAGCCGCTGGATATCACTGATCGTGGGAGGGACAACACTCAGGAGGCCATGCAGGGCTTCGTCTTTTTCTTTGATCCCGGCAAGCAATTCAGCGCAGGCGCTTCGGGATGCGGCGATTTTATTAACGGTATCCATGAAGACGGCGGATGCGCTGACCGATGATAAAAGCCGTTTCGTGTCCTGCGCCAGCGTTTCATGGAAAGCGCGCACCCGCCCGATGCTACCTTGCATCGCCGGGATCCCGTCCGGAATCTCTCCCGCCAGCCGGTCGACCAGCATAGCCGCTTTGGATCGTTCGGCCGCTTGAAACGTCCCCCGTACATAGCCCTTCCCGGCATTGAGTTCCAGAAGCGCTTCATAGAGCGCGTAGCGCTTGAAGCCGGTGATTCCCCTGAAGCCCGTATCCCGCAGAAGCCATGGATGATTCTCTTCCAGGAGCGTCAGAGCCTGATCCAGGCCCATCATCGCCCCGCCCGGATCACCTGCTGCCAGCTGATGATGGGCCTGCATCATGCCCGCCCAGACGGCATAGGACATCAACTGATACCGGTCGGCAACGGCGGCCAGGGCGTGGACCGCTTTGATCCCTTCGGCATGGTTCTGGTCGAGGAGGTAGACCTGATTGAGGAAGAAAAGACCATCGGCTTCACCCAGGTGATAACCGGCTTTCCGGGCGGCATCCCCGGCTTTCTCCAGATGCAAAACGGCTGCGGATACCTTCCCGGCGATACCATAGGACAAGCCCAGATAATTCAACACATCGCATTCTGAAGTGAGCGGAATCATCTCGGGGAAATAGCGGTAGACCCTTGTGTGGCGAATCCTCTCGTTGAGAGCGGGGACTTTTTCCAGGTGAGGCCCGGCAGCGGAAATGCTCCGGCGGATATCCTGATAGAAGGCCGCATCGAAATCCGTGAGGCCCAATCGGCCGGCAACGGCCGGAAAGTAGTCCGCGAGGATCAACGCCATCGCATACCCCATTTCCGTGTCCCGTTTGAGCGCCAGCAGGTCCGGATTATCCGAATCGATCCCATTGGCCGTCAGGGCCTGCTCGAAGTATAGTCGCGCTTTGGCGTGGTCGCCGTTGTTCAGATAGTAATAACCGTAACCAAAAAAGATAAAAGCATTCAGGGGCGTCCGGGACCATTTCCCCTCCAGCGCTTCGATGGCAGAATAAGCCGCCTGGCCGTTGCCGAAACGGACCAGCGCGGATATTTTACGACTGAAAGCAGAGGCTTCACCCGGCGCATTGTTTCGTTTTCGAAATTCATCCATGGCCCGGTTGAAGAAATGGATGGATCGTTCGGGATCGCCGGCCGACTCGAAATGCGCCCCCACGCTCGCGAAAATATAGGGAACCGCCCAGTCCTGCAAAACGCTGGCGTTTTTGATCTGATCGGTTTGGAGAAGGGGGATATCCCGGTCGAACGGGCCATCGAGCTTGACCGGCGCCAATAAAGCGGGAGGCGCCGGCATCACATCCATCATCGCGGCGCACCCCCCGAAGCCCATCAGGGATGCCGCCAGCAGGAGCCATCGCGCATGGCGGAAAAAAGAGTGAAACATGATCAAGTCCATTCTCATCGGTGCCGGCATGGTCATGGTATTTGAATGTACGAATCCGCCCTCGCTGGGATCTGCATTACAACATTATTTCAGGAAGCCCTGGATAATCCGGTTCACGGCCTGATCATACGTCAAGCCCAGGCTCATCAGCTTGGTCAGCTGGTCATTCGCAATTTTACCGATCGAGGCTTCATGGGTCAATTCCGCATCGGGGTGGCCGGCTTTGAGCGCAGGCATCGTTTCGTTGGTTCCGTTATCCATGAGGATCGCATCACATTCAATGTGGCCGAAGCATTTATTTTGCGCGTCCATCGTCGCGTAAAATGTCTGTTTGGAATCCCCCTTCATCACCGACCGTGAGATCATGTTGGCCCGGCTTCCCGCGCCTTTCAAAACAATATTGTTAGTCGATACGGCGGTCTGCCTGCCGTCCGTCAGGACTCTTTCGGTAATCAGCAAAAGACTGTCCGGCCCCAGTGTTGCTTCATTGAGCCGGTTGGCTTCATCCACACCGCTGATCTGCGTTAATTCCATTTCCGCCCGGGCGCCTTCCGCCAGGAAGACCCTGGTGGTCGGATTGAGGGTTCGCCGTCCCCGGCCTTCGCCCTGCGCGTAGTGCTTTTCGACATAGGTTACCTTCGCCTTTTTGCCGACCTGGAAATCATGAATCCCCGCGTGTCCTTCCGGTTCGGACGAACCGCAGTGGATGCCGCAACCGGCGACAATCGTCACGTCGGCGCCGTCCCCGATGATAAAGGAATTATAGACCACATCATAGAGCCCGGCCTGACTTAATATAACGGGGATATGAACCGATTCATTTTTTGTTCCCGGCCGGATGGTGACGATGATACCCGTCCCTTCGGCATTGGATTCAATATTGATATTCGCCGATACCTGCCGGCTCAGGAGTTTGCCGTTTTTTCGTATATTGTAAGCGCCTTTGGGCAGCCCTTCCAGATCGGCGACTGTTTTCAAGAGCGATTTATCTAAAACATCCAGCATCACGATCTCCTTCACAACTGTCTCGATACGTACATACACTCAAATCATCCAGAAGCGGCATCGCGCCTTCCAGATTTCCATGATAGACAATCCTGCCCGAGTTGATGATAATGACAACATCCGCCGCTTCCAGAAAGGCCCGGTTATGGCTGACAACGATGGTCGTTGTGCGATGGCCGGCCAATTCCTTTTTCAAAAGGCTCACCATCGGACCGATGGTCCACAAATCGATCCCCGTATCGGGTTCGTCATATATCGCCAGCTTCGGATTGGCGGCAATGGTGATGGCCAGCTCGATTTTCTTGATTTCGCCTCCGGAAAGTCTCGCGTCGATTTCCTTATCCAGAAAAGAAAGAGGACAGATACCCACCCGCCTCAAAATCTCGAGCAATTTATCCTCATCCTCAATACCGGTGGCGATCGTCATCAGATCACGAAACGTGATGCCTTTAAAGCGGGCGGGCTGCTGAAAGCTGTAGGCGATGCCGGCTTTGGCCCGCTCGGTGATCGTCAGGGCGGAAATGTCCCGCCCTTCAAAAAGAATGGTGCCCTGAGACACGGGGTTAATCCCCATGATCACTTTCGCGAGCGTCGTCTTGCCGCTGCCGTTCGGGCCCGTGATCGCATAAAATTTCCCATCTTCAAAAGTGAAATCGATGCCGTCGATGATATTGCGATTGCCGCCGCTGTTTCCGTCACTCTCGGCTACGGTAAAAAAAATATTTTTCAATTCCAGCATGCTGAGATCTGCCTTTTCTCTGAAAATTTTTACGTTCCCGCTATATGCCGGTTTTTTTCTTCTGTCAATAGGGAAGGGGTAAAGCTCATAGCTCATGGCTAAAGACTGTAGGTCTATTTAGTGTGCTATGCCGCCTTCAATACTTACAACCATGAGCTACCAGCTATCAGCTATCAGCTATCAGCTATCAGCTATCAGCTATCAGCTTTTTCCTACCCCTCCCCGGCCCGTTTCGGATAACCGGTGATGTCGCGGATTTCCTCATAGAGGGGCTTTAAACGCTTGTACATCTGCTTATAGACACGTTTATAAAGCTGATTATATATTTTGTGCGTATTGAGATCCGGCTCGAAATACTGTCCCATGTGCGTCATTTCGGCAACAGCTTTTTTGAAGTTCCGATGCAGTTTCAGACCGACGGCCGCATCAATGGCCGCGCCCAGCCCGGACGTTTCATAAATTTGTGAACGAGCCGCGGGCATCCCGAAGATATCGGCGGTGAGCTGCATCGCCGCATCACTCTGCGATCCCCCGCCGGATACGCGCAGCTCCGTGATATCCACCCCGCTGCGCTTTTCCTGACGTTCCTTGCCGTCCCGGAGAGCGTAAGCCACGCCTTCCAGAATCGCCCGGTAAAGGTGAGCCCGGTTGTGTACGTCGCCGAATCCGATCACAGCTCCTTTGGCCTCCGGTCCCGGCACTTTAATGCCCGGCGACCAGTAAGGTTGAAGAATCAGGCCCATGGAACCCGGCGGCACTTCATGCAGGAGCCCTTCGATGAGTGTTTCAACTTCGACATCCTGCTCCTCGGCGATCTGCTGCTCCAATTGCGCAAACTGTTCTTTAAACCAGCTGACCATCCAGTAACCCCGGTAAATCTGAATTTCCAGGCTATAGGCATTGGGCACGGCCGAAGGATACGGGGGAATCAGCGGAATGGCTTCAATATACTTGTAGTGAGTCGTGTTGATCGTGGCGGTTGTTCCATAACTCAGGCAGCCGATATGCGGTTCGAGACAACCGGCGCCGATCACCTCACAGGCCTTATCCGCCGCAGCGGCAATGAGCGGCAATCCTTCCGGGATGCCGGTCTCTTCTGCCGCCTGACGCGTGATTTGTCCCAGCACTTCCGCGGGCTCGATCAAATCCGGCAGCATCCGGGGTTCCACCTGCGTCACCTCCCACTTCCAGTTCCAGGACGAGGCCCAGGTTTTCTTTTTATAGTCGAAAGGGATATAACCGACCTGACAGCCGACGGAATCAACAAACAGGCCGGTCAGACGATATGTCAGATAGCCGGAGAGAAATAAAAATTTATGCGTTTTCTTCCAGATGTCCGGTTGATAACGTTTGATCCAGTTGCTTTCCGCTTCCGCCTGCAGATAAGAAACCGTTTCAGTCATCCCGGATAGTTTAAACGCCAGCCCCCACAATCCGCCGATCGGCTTCAACCCGCTGGTCGAGCGCTGGTCCAGCCAGACCATCGCCGGGCGCAAAGGCCTGCCGTTCCGATCAAGATTGATCATCGTGGCACGCTGTGTTGTCAGGGTGACGCCCGCAATCGCTTCCTTCGGCACGGTTGTTTCATGCCAGAGCATCTGGCAGACCTGACAAAGTGATTTCCAGTAATAGTCAACATCCTGTTCCGCCCAGCCCGGCTCGCGCGAAACATAGGGCTGCATCGGAACTCTCTTTTTAAAAAGCAGGTTCCCCTTTAAATCGAAGACGAGCGCCCGGATGGATTGGGTACCGTTATCGATGCTCAGAATTAAATCTCTGGTCATGAATCACCCCTCGCACAATGCAGATGCAAACATCGCTCGTCATCGGCAACATCATCATTCGGAAATGAATGCAGGATATGCATAACACTGAATGCGTTTTTTTTAAACAGAGTTTATTGCGCATCGATGAAGGTGGAACTGATCAAAGGTGACAGGAGGCCGCAATCGAAGATGCGACCGGGCAGATATTCAAAGAGCAGGCCACTTACGTCAACCTGCTCTTTAAATTATCATGGGTGAGAGATGCTACTTTTTGGCTGCTGCCTTCTTGACAACTTTCTTGGCTGCGGGTTTCTTTGCAGCGGCCTTCTTCACAACTTTCTTCACGGCCTTCTTGGCGGCGGGCTTTGCGGCCTCCTTCACTACTTTCTTCGCTACCGCTTTTTTGGCGGCGGGCTTTGCGGCCTTCTTTACTACTTTCTTTGCTGTTGCTGTCATTGGGTTTAGCCTCCTTTTATTGAGTTTTCTTTTGGTCCCGAAACTCGAAATCTTTTTTATGTGGCTTAATTTTACTTCATTTTTTTGCTTCGGTCAACAAAAACTATAAAAATATTTCACTTTTTTTACTTTTTCCCTTCACGCGCGAAAAAATAATATCAGAAATAAAATGATCATGGACAAATCTCGCAACCTGATTTTTGGAGATGATGATCGGGATGACAATCATGAAACCCTGTGCTGGAGCCTGTTTCAGAGAATATGATCGATCAGAGATAATTTTTCGCACCGACAAAATGCGTGTCGAAGTATTCGTCGGAGAGAGAATCAATGCAGATATTTTTCCCTCGCTTCGGCGCATGAATAAATTGTCCGTCGCCGATATAGATGCCGACATGGGATACTTTCCCGCGGCCGCGCGTCGCAAAGAAGACCAGATCTCCTTTTTGCAGATCGCCCCGATCAATCGTATCCCCTGCATCATACTGCGTCGCCGAATGGCGCGGCATATCCAGGCCGTTCAGTTGATACACCGTCATCGTGAGCCCGCTGCAATCAAAGCCCGTCGCAGCTGACACGCCGCCCCAGAGATAAGGCACGCCGATAAAATCCCGGGCCGTGTCGACCAGCGACTGCCTCAAATAATCCATCCCATACTGATTGCGCCTGGCCGCCGCGGAATCTTCCGGCAGCACGACATAATATTCCCCGATCACCCCCGAGCGCTGAAGCGCCTGCGCCCGGATCAGCGCCTGATCTTTGGATGCAAAATTTCCAAACCGAACTTTGAAGAGTCCGTCGGATGCCTTGAAATACGTGGCATCCAGACCCTGCCCCTTGAGTTTTTCCGTCAGACGAACCGCATTTTGAACCTCGGCAAATGCTCCGGCCTGAATCGTATGGCCCATAATCGCGAGCGAACGCTTTTTCATTGCGGACGGTGTGGGACGTCCCTTTGCACTGCGACCCGCGCATCCCTGCACCAATAAACCGGCCATCACTATTATCGCCACGCCTACGCAGATATAATTTGCCTTCGTCATCTCGCCATATCCTTCAATCCGTCGGCATCCCTGATTTCCAGTGATCCTGTACAAAGGCCATCGCTTCATCCTTATCATGAATTCTGTTTTCCAATTGTTCCTCTTCCAGCGTTCGCAATATTGCGCCAATCTGTTTCCCCGGCGGAAATCCAATCGCGAGTAAATCATCTCCGGTCAACAGACGCGGCGGATGCAGGTCTTCATGATCCATGTTCTGCAGCTGACTGCGGCAAAAGTCGTAATAGTCCAGCATCCCATGACTCGCCAGGCAATCCAGACGGTGCAAATCGAGATGCAAATGAAAATCCGGCATCCGCAAAAACCGTTTCAGCCGGGCGGGCCTCATTTTCCGCACATTCATAAAGTCCATGTGGTGATGGATCAGGCTGATCACGGTCTCACGCAGTGAGCGTGAAATCCTCAGCCGCTGAAGGATGGCGTCGGCAATTCCTTCACCGAGCTTGACGTGCCCGTAAAAATGCACGCCGTTTTCATCTTCCGTCCGCGATACCGGCTTGCCGACATCATGCAGAAGCGCGCTCCAGGCCAGCGCCGGGTCGGTATGAGGGCTCGTTTCCTTTGACAGCATGTCCAGCATCAGCATCGTGTGATGCCAGACGTCGCCTTCCGGATGAAACCGGGGCGGCTGCAGAATTCCCCGCATCCTGTCCACTTCCGGCAGGATCTGCCTGAGGATGCCCGCTGCAGCCATCCCTTCAAATCCGCGCCGGGCGCCTCCGCGCGTCAGAATCTTGCCCAGCTCCTCCGCAATTCGTTCTGCGCTGATGCGCGTGATATTTTCAGCGCAGGTATGAATGGCCGCTTCTGTTTCCGGATCCAGATTAAAATCCAGATTGGCTGCAAAACGAATCGCGCGCAGCATTCTTAAATAATCTTCATTGAAACGAATGGCGGGATCGCCGATCGTTCGGACGATTTTTTTTGAAATATCGGCGCGGCCATTCACGTAATCAAGAATTTCACCTGTATCAACGTCCATGAGAAGACCATTGATCGTAAAATCCCGTCTCAGGACATCTTCTTGGGCGGATGAAAAGTGAACCTGGGTGGGACGCCGGCCGTCTTCGTAACTGTCATCGCTCCGGAATGTCGCCACTTCATAGGAATGGCCGCCTGCGATGACCATCACGACGCCGAATTTCGCGCCGATGGCAACCGTGCGTTCAAAAAGACTCATCACCTGACCGGGCAAGGCTGATGTCGCGATGTCGTAGTCGCCGGGTGTAACACCGCGCACGAAATCCCGCACCGAGCCGCCGACAAAATAGGCTTCAAACCCTTCGCGTCTGAGACGACGGATAATCTCTTCAGCACCCGCGCGCTTTTCGTCTTTTTGATCATTCAAATTCCGGTTCACCTGTTTCCTTTTGCCAGTCCTGTCGCCTGCAAAGTTCCTTGTGCCTATCGCCCATTGCCTATTGCCCATTGCCTTCTATCTATCCACGAGCTACGAGCCACGAGCTATGAGCTATGAGCTACGAGCTACCTCTTCCCCAGTTTGATCGCACAGAATTCACCGCACATCGTGCAGCCCTCGTCCTGGGCGCTCTTGCTTTTTTCCAGCAGGGCGACGGTTCTTTCCGGGTCGATGGATAAATCCACCTGTCCCTGCCAGTCGAAATTTTTCCGGCACTCGGACATTTTCCGGTCCCGCTCACGCGCCCCTTTGACGCCCTTGGCAATATCCGCGATATGGCCGGCAATCCGCGCGGCAATCACGCCGTCGCGGACGTCGGCCAGCGTCGGCAGACGCAAATGTTCGGCCGGCGTCACGTAGCAGAGAAAATCGGCCCCGGCGGCCCCGGCTATCGCGCCGCCGATCGCGGAGGTAATATGATCATATCCGGGTGCGATGTCCGTCGGCAGCGGTCCCAGAACATAAAACGGAGCGCCCTCACATAATTTCTTCTGAAGCTTGATGTTGGCTTCCACTTCGGTAATCGGCACGTGGCCCGGTCCTTCAATCATGACCTGAACCCCGGCCCGGCGCGCGCGGGCCGCGAGTTCGCCCAGAATGATCAGCTCCTGCAATTGTCCCCGGTCGGTCGCGTCATCGGTGGCTCCCGGACGCAAACCGTCACCCAGACTCAAAACCATGTCATAGCGGTGCGCAATTTCCAAAAGCCGGTCATATTCTTCATAAAGCGGATTTTCCCGGTTGTTGCAGTGCATCCAGTTGGCCGTCATGGAACCGCCCCGGCTGACGATGCCCAGGACTCTTCCCTGCGTCTCGACTGTTGCCACACTCAGGCGATTGACACCGCAGTGCACGGTAATGAAATCCACGCCATCTCTGCCATTCTCTTCAATCACGGCAAACATATCTTCCGACGTCATTTCGGATATCGCTTTTTTCTCATTGAGAATCTTTACTGCCGCCTGATAAATCGGCACCGTACCGATGGCCACGGTCGCTTGTTCCATCACGGCTTTGCGGATTTGCGCCAGATCACCGCCGGTGGACAGATCCATCACGGCGTCGGCACCCGCGTCCGTGGCGACTTTCAACTTCTCCAACTCGACCGCCAAATCATTATTATCTTTGGACGTCCCGATATTGGCGTTGACTTTGGTGCGCAA
The DNA here is from genome assembly GCA_036528635.1 of Deltaproteobacteria bacterium. Lineage (GTDB taxonomy): Bacteria > Desulfobacterota > Syntrophia > Syntrophales > Smithellaceae > UBA8904. Next base: position 118,212 of record JAIGNE010000044.1, on the reverse strand, counting down.
GCCCTTGCCTATCGCCAGCGGCTTGATCTTCGTATGGTTCACATTGCGGCAAATCACGATATTTCCATCGACCATGCCCTGCCTTATAAATTCTCCCTCAACGCCTTCCTCTACCGCGCAGGCTTTCATCTCTTCCGTGATGATTCCTTCGCGTGCTTTTTCCAACTGTGTCATTTTTTCCTCCAAAACTATTGATACTAATTTCCAATAATATTCACCGGCCCGTGCCCATGGCCCAGACAAAGCGACTGTTCGATGGCTTGCGTCACCATCCTTTTCGCCTGCTCCACGGCCTGAAAAATATTTTTGCCCTGCGCCAGACCGGCGGCCAGAGCCGATGCATAGGTGCAGCCCGTGCCGTGCGTATTTTTTGTTTCGATCCAGTCTGCTGAAAACTCGTAAAATTCTTTTCCGTCATAAAGGATGTCCGTGCTGCCGAAGCTTTTTCTGCCGGGCAAATGCCCACCTTTAATCACCACATTTTTCACGCCCAGATCAAAAATTGCGACGGCAGCCTTCTTCATCGCCGCAACCGACCGGATTTTCATATTTGCCAGAGATTCCGCTTCCGGAATATTGGGTGTGATAAGCCTCGTCAGAGGAAGTAATTTTTTAATGATCGTCTGCTTAGCCGCTTCCTGCATCATGGCGCGGCCACCCTTGGCGATCATCACCGGATCGACAACCACGTTCGTCAGCTTGTATTGCTCAATCCTATGGACCAGGGCATGGACCGCACCCGCCGTCATGAGCATGCCGGTTTTGACCGCATCCGCGCCGATGTCGCTCAACACGGCATCCAGTTGCGCGGCAATGAATTTCGGCGGCACCGGAAAAATATCCTGAACGCCGAGCGTGTTTTGCGCGGTCAGGGCCGTGATCACACTCGTACCATAACCGCCGCAGGCATGGACAGCCTTCAGATCGGCCTGAATACCCGCTCCGCCGCCCGCGTCCGATCCGCCGACACATAAGACTTTGAAAGGTCCTTTCATCTCAGTTCGCCTCCGGAAAAACATCTTTTTGCCAGTAACGGATGACCAACAGATTACCTGAGCGGACGCGAATACTTGCCCGATCGGCCTGAATGATATTGCTGACCCCTCTTGACTCCGACATGCTCAATGTTCCCTCGTTAAGCGGGTAGAGAAATCCCTGAAGCGTAACACCTTCCACACCGGGACTAAGTGCAAGCAGTGAGACCAGACAACCCGCTGCATTGTTAAATATGACATCACCCACCGGCACAAAAGTTTCACAGTATTCATCGATCAGACGCGTTTCAACTCCGGCCTCTTTTCCCTTGATCAACAAAAACAAATTGGCCAGGGCATGATCTATTCTTCCGCCAAGCGCGCCCCAGATATTAATCGTTTCCGGCTGCTGCGAGAGCGCATAATCCAGTGCCAGCGCCGTATCGGTAAAATCTTTATTGACCGGATATTTGATGATTTTCACGCCAAGACGTTCGTAATACTCCAGTTGTTCCGAATCGAGGGAGTCCATGTCACCGACCAGCACATCCGGTGTCATTCCGGCCACTGTCAAATGGCGCGCGCCGCCGTCACAGACGATCAACAGTCGGTCAGAGATCTTCGTGACTGTCTCCAGAAAGAAATTCGCGTTCCCCAGCCGCCCGCCGCTGACAATGACAATGTTCTGATGCATATGTTACTCAACCCACGGGCTTACGCCCTCCGCTTTGCGGGATAAGTGAAACTAGGCAATTCCACTGCGTGGAATTGAAGTTTCACTAACCACGGGCTTGCGCCCTCCGCTTTGCGGGATAAGTGAAACTAGGCAATTCCACTGCGTGGAATTGAAGTTTCACTAAAAAAGCCATACCCCTTCACCTGAAAAGGATATGGCTTCTTATTATTTGAGAATGATCGCCACTCCCTACGCCGGCATTACCCGGGTCAGGTTCAAAGGGTATAATCTCAGCCGTTCATTCCGTCAAACCGGAACGGACGGCACCCCATGGACGAAAATTAATACATTAACTTTCAAAAAGCAATTTTTTTATCAGGGCGCGGGAGCCTGGGCGATCTCGACCTCATAACCGTTCGCGTCCTTCGCAATGCCCCTCACACCGGCAGCAGGCTGCTGGATAATCGTCAGACCCTCCCTGGCGATTGCCTGCATCACGGCTCCGGGATCGGCCACCGTAAAGGTAATTTTCGCCGGAACATCCACATAGACTCTGGGCGTGAAGTAGTTCATCAGCACGACATCCATGCCGTAGCTCAGGGTTGTGGACGGACTCAGCGGTGACTGCATGATCATCTCATTCATGAAACCGGCAACGTACAAATAGTAGTTAAACCTCATCCCGAGAACGCGCGTATAGAAATCATCAATCGGCTGTATACTGCCGACACCGATCCCCACACCGGACAGATAAGGAGCGGCAAGGGTCGCGACCTGGATCAGTTCCAGCAGGTAACCGTCCGGATCCAAAGCCATGGCGATTCTACCCAGGCCAGGCTGATCGGCCGGGGGGGCAAATCCGGTTCCACCGGCGCCGGGAGCCGTGATGGCGGCATACAGGGCATCAACATTGGGAACGGCAAAGACCAGTTTCACCGGCCGATTCGTGCAGTTGACGGCGGGGTCATTGAATTGCATCAGGGCCACCTTATTGGTGTTGGACGCCCGGTTGTCTTCCAGGAGAACCTCGACCCGGTCAGCCCTCCCCTGATAGTCCACAAACTTCAGGCCCATGATGTTTTCATAAAACGGCATGGACACATTCAAGTCCGTCACACCGATGCCCACTTCCTTGATCAACGGAGCAAACGGATGGGGCGTCAGCGCCGTGAGCGTCGTGTTAAGATTCCGCCTGGCGCCCGTTGCTGATCGGGACAGAAGCGTCCGGGGCACAAGCGCCGTGAAGACAGCTCCGGCATTGAGTGTCGTCAGGATCTGATTCATAAAAACGGAAAATGTGCCCGTGATGCGAAAGATGGAATTTTCATCTTCGAAAATCGATCCGTCGTTTGTTCCATCTGCCGCATTCCATGTTAAAAGATCACGAATGCCCGGGGTGATTTCAATGCCGTTTATGTGATCGCCGTCAACATCCACCAGCTGCAAAAAGCGGGAGATATTCACAGCTGTCATGTTGGCCGAACTCGCCACCCCTGAAACCAGATCCACCGGCGTCATGACGGCTTTGCCTTTCGCGCTGCCCAGGACGATTTCTCCGGCGGAAAATGTCACGGTTTCACCGGGCCGGTACCGGAAGGCGCCGGTGGCATCGGTCACCCCGTCCAGCGACGGTGTCGTGTAGCCCAAACCGGCAACAGGACCATCGACAAATGTTCCCGTCAAAACAGGCGGTGGAACCGTATTGTCACTGGAACTGCATCCTGCAAACGCGGTCACCCCCAACATGATACTCACCAAAAAAATCATCAACCGATACTCCTGCAACCATCCCTTCAGCTTTTCCTGCATCATCCCTTTCCTCCCCTTTTTTAGGATTGTTCTTACGGCAGCACTGGAACAAATACTCAGCATACTCATGATTTGTGAAAATGATAAGAGTTGATTTACAAGATGCATGCCTGAAAAAAACAGAAAAGAACTAAAATGCAAGCATTGGTAATTATGAACTAATATGAAATAATTTTAATATCAGCCCGTTCTCCAATGCGCCACGGCACGCAATCGCACCGGCCCATGTTTGAGCCGTGGCACAATCCATCGGGGAAACAAGCGATGATGCCGGACCAAGGCAGCGTCGGATCTGGAAACGAGTTAATCCATCCCTTCATAGATGCATCCGGATTCGGGGCTTTCCTGAACGATGATTTTGCATAACTGCGGAAGGGCGGGTTGAAGACGCTGCCATATCCAGCGGCATAAGTTTTCCGAGGTGGGATTATCCAGACCGGGGATGTCATTCAAATTCTTATGATCCAACTGGTTCAGAATCGGTTCGAAAGCCAGGGTGATATCAGAGAAATCCATCACCCAGCCGGTGCGGGGATTCGCGCCGCCCCGGATATGAATTTCCACGCGGAAAGAGTGGCCATGCACTTTGGCGCACTTGTGGCCGGCGGGAACGCAGGGCAGGTGATGCGCCGCATCAAATTTGAATACTTTATAAATTTCCATTTTTATTCCTTACCGAACACCTAATATTTTATGCAACTGCAAACTGATTCGCCACTGCGGGTGCGCCAGAGCATATTTTAATGCCTTTCTGGTCGCCTCTTCCCTGCCCGCACCATCCATCGGCTGCAGAAAAAAATGCCGGAAACTCAGTTTTGCATATTGTTCCGGATTGGCCCCGTCCTGAGGATAAACAAGTTTCAACTCATCTCCGCTGGTCTGTATCAATTCGATACCGTCCTTGGGACTCACGCAAATCCAGTCGATGCCCGCGGGCGCTGCAATGGTGCCGTTGGTCTCGACGGCGATTTCAAAGCCTTCTTCATGAAGATCGCTGATCAATGCATCATCAAGCTGTAAAAGCGGTTCCCCACCCGTACAGACAACAAGAGGCTTTGCCGATTTATTTTTTTTCTTCGGCCAGGCAAGTGTTACTTTATCAGCAAGTTCAGATGAGCGGCGATAAAATCCGCCATTAATACCATCCCGACCAACAAAATCGGTATCGCAGAATTTACAGAGCGCATCTTTTCGATCTTCTTCTTTTCCCGACCACAGGTTACAGCCGGAAAAACGGCAAAATACCGCCGGACGGCCGCTGTAGTAGCCTTCTCCCTGGATTGAGTAAAATATTTCCTTGATGGAATACATTACGCGTAGCTCGTAGCTCGTTGTTCGTATCTCGTAAATGGCGGATACTGTTTACCCATTCACCATTCACCATCCACTATCCACTATCCACTATCCACTATCCACTATCCACTATCCACTATCCACTATCCACTATCCACTATCCACTATCCACTATCCACTATCCACTATCCACTATTTGTACTTTCCCGGGTCTTCAAGTCCGGCTTCCTGAAAGCCTTTCAGCCTGAGCAGGCAGGAATCGCACTGGCCGCAGGCTGCACCATCCTCTCCCGGGTCATAGCAACTGTGCGTCAACGAGTAATCGACGCCCAATTCCATACCCTTGAGGATAATCTGCGCTTTGCTTAAGTTGATGAGCGGTGTATGAATGGTTAATTTTTGTTTGCCTTCCACTCCGGCCTTGGTCGCCAGATTGGCCATCCGTTCGTAGGCTTCGATATATTCCGGGCGGCAATCCGGATAGCCGCTGTAATCCAGGGCATTGACACCGATAAATATATCGGAACACCCCATCACTTCCGCCCAGGCCAGGGCATAAGATAAAAAGATGGTGTTCCGCGCCGGCACATAGGTAATCGGGATCTCTTTTCCCATCTCCTGCACATTGCGGCTTTTGGGAACAGCCAGATCACTGGTCAAAGCGGATCCCCCGATGCAGCGCAGATCAATATCCACGGTCAGATGCAGAGCGACCCCGTTTACGCGGGCGATGCTCGCCGCAGCGCTGAGTTCCACCGCATGCCGCTGGCCATAGCGGAAACTCAAGGCGCAGATTTCAAATCCCATGCTCCGGGCAATGGCCAGTGTGGTGGCGGAATCAACGCCGCCGGAAAGCAATACAACTGCTTTCTTCGTTGGTTTATTTTCTTCGTTTTTCATGATCAGATTGTTTATCAGATTTTGTAAAAAATCGCCCGCGCTATTTAGCGGTCGGGGTTTCGATGCGGAAAAGCTTTCGGGTATTGCGGGCCGCGGCTTCGGCCAGGTCTTCCCAAGGCATTCCCTTAATCTCGGCCACTTTCTTTGCCGTATGGATAATGAAGGAGGGTTCGTTTCTTTTACCGCGATGCGGGACGGGCGTGAGATAGGGGCAGTCTGTTTCCAGAAGAAGGGAATCAAGGGGCGCTTGTCTCACCACCTCCTGAAGTACTTTGGACTTTTCAAAGGTCACGACACCGGGCACGGAAACGTAAAAACCCAGATCAATACATTGTCGGGCCATCGACCAGTCACCGGAAAAACAGTGAAAAACCCCGGAGCGGATGTTCGAATCTTTCACCATGCGGAGCGTCTGGTCATGAGCGTCACGGTCATGGATAATGACGGGTAAACGGAGTTCCCGGGCCAGCTCCAGTTGCCGGGCAAACATTTCTATTTGCTTTTCCCTGGGCGAGTGATCGCGGAAATAATCCAAGCCGATTTCACCATAGGCCACTACTTTCGGATCGCGCGCCAGATCCCTCAAATCATCAAATGCCTGATCGCCGGCTCTGGCTGCATCATGCGGGTGAATCCCGATCGTCGCATAAATGTTTTCATATTCACGGGCAATCGATAAGGCCTTGCGGCTCAACCCCAAATTGGTTCCCACCGTGACGATGCCGTCAACGCCCGCAAGCCGGGCGCGTTCGATCACCTCCCGTCGGTCGGAATCGAATTCCATCATCTCCAGGTGGGCGTGGGAATCAATCAGCATCACTATTTTTCATTTGTCTGGGGAGCAATTTCTTCGGCATTCTCCGACATATCGGGCAGTTTTTTTAAAAGAACCGCCAAATCCTTTTCTGACAACTCACCGATCAGCAGCTTGCGGGCGATGATGCGGCGGTCGATTTTCAGCAATTCCGAGTTAATTCGTTTGGACATGGATAGCCTCCTCATAAACGTAACACTTAATCTTTTAACAAAACTTCATAACCGTGGCGGACTAGTAGTATATTTTAGCAACATAATCAAGTCCCAAGAGTTTTCCCGTCATTCCCGGCATTCAAAAGCCCTATTCACCCCCGGACAGCGGACGCAAAGGGGTTGAACAATCTTCCCTCTCCTGATAAAAAGTATTCAAGTTCAAGGACCACCCTGCCGTATATACAGTATAAACCTGCGCTGCGGCACGCCGGATAAGGGGAGACGATGGTTGATAGAAGAACAAGCACGGATGAAATCAGGCGCATGCTCCATGAAGGCAAACAGCATCTTCAGGAGGGCAATATTTTTTCCGGCATCGTCGCCCTCAGGGACGCCCTGGATATCTTTATTCACGTAACGAATATTGCGCAAAGCGAAAAGTCCCAATTGACGAAGGACATTAACGCTTTTCAACGGACGATCTCCATTACCCAGCAATTCAATGATTTATACGGAAAGGTTTATTTCCGTGAAAACGATTTCGCGACCTCCTATGACTTTTTATGCCAGCTGATCAAAATCAAGGAAGATGAAATTTCCGACGTGCTGGTTCAGGAAGAATCAAGCCATCTGCTCAACCTGGACTATCTCAGCCGGGAAGACCAGCAAACAGCCAAGCGAATGGTTTCCCTGGTCGAAAGAGGGGAATTATCAACGCTTCGGGAACTTGTTGCCGCTCATGACGGCCTGGGTTCGCTGATTTTATCCTTTTACAATGAAACCGGCATCAGCCACCGGGAATCCGGTCATCATGACAAGGCCATCATCGGCTACAAAAAAGCGCTGTCCGTCTCTCAAAATGACGAAAATCTCTATTATAATCTGGCCCGGGCCTACATTGAAATCGGCCAGAAAAAAAACGCCGAAGCCTCGATCAGGCAGGCCCTTCAGATCAATCCGCAGTTCGAAGAAGGTTTGAAACTGGAAAAGTATATCCAGCAGTGGTCCCGATAACGCCTTATTTTTTTAACCGGGGATCGGACGCATCCCGTATTCCCTCACCCAGCAAATTATAACCGACGACCGTAATCAGAATGGCCAGCCCCGGATAAAGCGACAGCCACCAGGCAATATCGATATTGTCCTTGCCGGCCGTCAGAATATTCCCCCAGCTCGGCGTCGGCGGCTGCACGCCGATGCCTAAAAAACTGAGCGCCGACTCCGTCAGAATGGCGCCGGCAATACCGAGGGTGGCCGCAACCAGAATGGACGCGAGGGCGTTCGGCAGGATATGCATGAAAATTATCCGGGCATCGTTGGCGCCGATCGCCCGGGCCGCCGTCACAAAGTCCCGCTCCCGAAGCGAAATGAAATCCGCCCTCACCAGGCGGGTCACGCCCATCCAGCCGGTCAGCCCGATCACCACCATAATCGTCCAGATCGAAGGCTCCAGAAAAGCGATCACCGCCAGAATCAAAAAGAAGGTGGGGAAACACAGCATGATGTCCACGAAGCGCATGATTACCGCATCGATCCAGCCGCCATAGTAACCGGCGACGGCGCCCAGAACCATTCCGATCAGAATAGCGAGGCCCGTGGCCACGAATCCGACCTTCAAAGAAATGCGCGCCCCCCAGATCATCCGGGAGAGAACATCGCGCCCCAGTTGGTCCGTTCCGAACCAGTGATCAGCGGACGGAGGAGCCAGAACGTTTTTCAGATCGATCGCGCCGGGGTCGAAAGGCGCAAGGACGGGCGCCAGAAGCGACACGACAAACAACAAAATGACAATGCCGCACCCGGTCATCGCCAGTTTGTTTTTATAAAACATTTCCCAGAAGTTCATCATCGCACCATCAGGATATTCGGATACGCGGGTCCGCCAGCGCATACGACAGATCGGCGATCAAATTTCCCACCAGCGTCAGGATCGCACCGATCAGCAATATGCCCATGACCGTGGGATAGTCGCGGGCCATGACCGCCATGTAAAACAGCTGCCCCATGCCCGGAATGGCGAAGATCGTTTCAAAAATAACACTGCCGCCGATCAGTCCCGGAATCGACAATCCGAGAATGGTGATGGCCGGCAGGAGCGCATTGCGCAGGGCATGCTTATAAATGACCTGCCGCTCGCTTAACCCCTTGGCCCGGGCCGTCAGGATGTAATCCTGGCGGATCACCTCCAGCATATTGGCCCTCATGTAGCGGGACAATCCGGCCAGTCCGCCGAAAGCGGAGATGAAGACCGGCAGAATCAGATGTTTGGCCAGATCCGCCAGCTGCCCCCAGCTGCTCAGATATTCGTAATTGAGAGACCGCAATCCTGAAATGGGCAGCCATCCCAGGTGAATGCCGAAAAAGATCATCATGAGCAGTGCCAGCCAGAAAGTCGGCACGGCAAAGCCGATAAAGACGAACACCGCCGTCACCTTGTCGAAAAGCGAATCCTGATGGACGGCTGACAGAACGCCAATCGGCACCGCCACCGCAATGATAATGATCAGGGACAGAAAATTAATGACAATGGTAATCGGCAGACGCTCCAGGATTTTATCGGAAACCGGCCGGTGGTCGGATGAAAAGGATGTGCCCAGATCGCCGCGTCCGAGCTTCTTCAGCCATGACCAGTATTGAATATGAATGGGCTTATCCAGTTCATACAAGGTCATCAGGCGCTCTTTCAGCTCGGCCGACGCTTTCGGGTTCATCTGCGTCTGCAAGTCGGTGGGCGACCCGGGCGCGAGGCGCATCACAAAAAAACAAATCACCGTGATGCCGATAAGAAGCGGAATCATGAACAGGATTCTTTTGATCAGATACTTAAGCACATCGGCCTCCACGGCAGGCGTTCAATCCGTCTCACTCCAGTGACTCCGATTAAGCAGGTTTTGCAAATTGGCCGCTGACTGCCAGAGATGTTCCGGCGCGTGAGCCTCGAGCGTGATGGTCGGTCTGGCTTTCAGACCCTCAAGGGCGCTGAAAAGCTGATCGAAGGGGAATGTCGCCGATCCCACAGGCAAATGCTCGTCAAACCTGCCGAAATTATCATGAAGATGCAGATGGCCGATATACCGGCCGAGCTCACCCATCCAGGTTTCCAGAGGCGCGCGGGCAAAGACGTTGTAATGCCCTGTATCAAAACAAAAACAAACCTGGTCCGAAGCCAGCATTTCGATCAGGCGCCTTAAAATGAGCGGTTCTTTTTCATAAACATTTTCGAAAGCAATGATGGCCGCCCCTTCTTTGGCCGCCGGAATCAGCTGGCGCCAGAAATTGACGCTGTTTTCCAGCCACAAATCATCACAGTTCACGTAGTAGCGGTCATCAAAGGACGGATGACAAACAATTTTCAGCGGCTGAAAATATGGAATCAGGTCGAAGGCCTGCCTGATCCGGTCCAGACTCGTCTGGCGGATCTGATCGTCGAGCGCGCCGGGCCTCAGATCCATAAAAGGACTATGAAAAGTCACTTTTAATCCGGCGTCCCTGATCCTGCCCGCCATCTCGGCACAGGTGTGTTGATTGAGCGACTGCAGCGCATAGTGGCTCAAATAGATTTCCAGATTCAGCTTCTTTTCCAGGATCATCGGCAGATACCCGGGCAGAAGATGATACGGCATATGCGCGTGAACCCTTCTTAAAATGTCGTGCATGGCGAAATTCCTTTACGATGAATAAGGATCGTTGATTTACCATAGTCATTTTTTTTTCACAACCCGAATGACACGGGAATAAGGCTGTTAGACTTTAGGCTGTTAGGCTGTGGTCTTTTAGTCTGATAGGTTATTTTGGGAGGGGCGCTCTGCGCCCGTCCGCTAAGCTTAACAGTCTAATAGTCTGATAGCCTACAGCCTATTTACCTGTTCTTAATTCCGTATTGTCAACTTTGCGTATTTGTGACATAGAAAAGAAAAGGCTGTAGACTGTTGGACTGTAGGCTATTAGGTTGAAATGAAAGGCGCTAAACGCGCCATCATTCAGAAATATAAATGCTGAAGGCGCACAAAAAAGACCTGTAGTCTTATAGATTAAAGCCTATTAACCCGTTTTACGGAGGAAAACTTGGCAGTCAAAAAAAATGAATCGGCCCGGCGTCTGCTTTTATGCATCAATGCCGTCTTGCAGAAAAAAGCAAAAAACATTGTCGTTTTAAATGTTAAGGAGTTGTCGTCCTTCACGGATTACATGTTGATCTGTTCCGGAGCAACCGATCGGCAGGTGCAGGCTGTTTCCGCTGCCGTCCAGGAGTATCTGAAGAAAGAAGACATCCGGCCGCTCGGCGTGGAAGGCAAGGAAAACGCGGAATGGGTCCTTCTGGATTATGATGATGTCGTGATTTCCGTTTTTCAGGAGCAAGCCCGCTCTTTCTATGGTCTGGAAGACTTGTGGGACGCCCCGCGCATGGAAATTGATGAAAACGCAACCGAAATAAAAAAACTAACCAAGGGTATGGCTTGATTTTCAGTGATTTTTTTCACGAAATATCCGACACGTTTTTTCCGCCTCAGTGTCTATCCTGCGCCGAGGTTCTTCCCTCCGGCTGCCCTGAGATTTTCTGCCCCGAATGCCGCCGTAAGCTCACTTTGATTCAAGGCAGTTCGTGTCCGGTTTGCGGTATCGTATTTCCGGATTCCCCTGCCGGAAATCATTGGTGCGCCTCCTGCATGGATAAAAGGCCCTGGTTCACGTCCGCCCGCTCCGCCGTCGCTTATACCGGCGTCATTCATGATGCGATCCACCAGTTTAAATACGGACGTAACATCACAACGGGCGCCGCTCTTGCCCGCATGCTGGCCGATTTTCATTTCGCAGATATGGACTTCGGCATTTTTGACGCCATTGTTCCCGTCCCCCTGCATATCAAACGGCTGCGAGAACGTGGTTTTAATCAATCCCTCATCCTGGCCCGAACCCTGGGGAAAAAACAGGGTTTGAAGGTTGATTTTTCCTTGCTAAAAAGACGCAAATTGACTTTAACACAGACGGGACTTGATAAAAAAGAAAGAGAAAAAAATATTTCCGGCGCTTTTACCGCCGGTTTGCCGGAAAAGGTCCGCGCTAAAAACCTGATCCTGGTCGATGATGTCTATACCACGGGCTCCACCGTGAACGAATGCGCCAGGACACTCGTCAAAGCCGGTGCCCGGCAGGTAGCGGTTTTGACGCTGGCCCGGGTGCTTTGACAGGAGGGAACGACAGCCGTTCCTACCTTTATATTAAGGAGAGACTTCATGACGAAGATTCTGGACAGAAAGATTCTTAAAGATAAGCTCGACGCCCTGCGCCAGGAAGGAAAAAAAATTGCATTTACCAATGGTTGCTTTGATATTCTGCATGTCGGCCATGTCCGCTATTTAAAGGAGGCGAAAAAAACAGCTGATATTCTGGTGCTGGCGCTGAACAGTGACGATTCCGTGCGGGCGATCAAAGGTGAAAAAAGACCCCTGGTCGGCGAAATGGAAAGGGCGGAAGTGCTCGCGGCGCTGGATTGTATTGATTTTGTTACAATATTTTCAGAGCTGACCCCGCTGACGTTGATTTGCTACCTGAAGCCGGACATCCTGATCAAAGGAGGCGACTGGCCGGAAGACAAAGTTGTCGGTCGTGATGAAATAAAAACATGGGGTGGACACGTCACCATCATTCCGGAAATAGCCGGCAAATCCACCACGAATATCGTTGATAAAATCATTTCCGTCTATTGCGGCGGAAATAACACATCGGGGTAAGTACACCCGTTCTTGCCCGGAAGAGAACAAGGCAATTTCTTTTCGTTTTTTGAATTAAATTTTTTCCTTTACAAACATTACCCCATTAGGTAATAAGGGCGACAATCTCAATATTCGGACATAAGGAGTTGCAGCATTGGAAAAACAAACGACTTTGAAGCCAGAGAAACTGGAGGCATTCCGCAAACTGCTCATCCAGAAGATCAATGAGCTGCTCAGTGAGGCGGGCAAAACCGTCTCGGAAATGACCAACGGCAAAGAAAATTTCCCTGATCCCAACGACCGGGCATCTCTGGAATCCGATCGTAATTTTGAACTGCGCATCCGCGACCGGGAGCGCAAACTCATTGTAAAAATGCAGGAAGCCATTAAAAGAATTGATGATGGAACGTACGGTATTTGCGAAGCCTGCGGCGGACCCATTTCTGAAAAAAGACTGCTGGCGAGACCCGTCACCACGGAATGCATCGACTGCAAGACCAAGCAGGAGAAGCTCGAAAAACTCAAAGGCGAATAAATCAGCATCCGCACCACAAAAAACGCTCCGTCTCCGGAGCGTTTTTTGTTTGTCCTCCCCGGGAAGGGTAAATCATTCCCTTTTTCAATCAAAAATGATAACCAGATGTCATGTATGTCCAAGTTGCCCTGAATATTCCGGCCGGCAAGCTCTTTACGTATGCCGTGCCGGACAACCTGCAATCAAAGGTCCAAATCGGCAAGCGCGTTTTTGTGCCCTTCGGTTCCCGAAAACGAACCGGATTTATCGTCGGGGCTGCGGCCTCCTCAACGCTGGAAGATGTCAGGCCCATTGGCGAAATCCTGGATGAAGAGCCCCTTTTTGGCGATGAAGACCTGAAATTTTATTCGTGGATTGCCGATTACTTTCTCTATCCGCTCGGAAAAACGCTGGCCGAACTGATTCCCTCGGGGACGGAAAAGAAAGACCTGCTCTGGATTTTTCCCGCGCCAGTGCCTTCCGACGTGTGCCTGTCCCCGTCACAAGAAAAGCTGTTGGATTTTTTAAACCAGTCTCCCCGGGGAATCGCACTTGGCCACCTGATTAAAAATACCGAACTGAAAAACGCGGCGAACGTGGTTAAGAGCCTGCATTTAGCAGGGCTCGTCCGGATTACCGAAAAACAAAAACAGCCGCTGGCTGTCCGCACACAAAAGATCATCCGGCTGGCAGCGGCTGTCCCGGATGAACTGAAATTGACCTCCCGGCAGGAGGCTGTTGTCGAATTACTGAAAAAGGCCGGTCCCACCGGATGGAACGATTTGCTTTCCCGAGCCCATGCGTCGGGCGCTGTCGTCAAAAAGCTGCTGGAAAAAGGCGTCATCACGGCAAGCAACGCGGAAGTCATCCGCAAAGCCTCCCTGGCCTCGTCTGTCGGCCGGAACCGCGAAGAAATTATTCTCAATGACGAACAGCAGAAAGCGCTCTTGGAAATCGATCGCCTGCTTTGCGCCGGTGCCTTCCGCCCGGTCCTGTTCCATGGCGTCACCGGCAGCGGAAAGACGGAAGTATACCTGAACGCGATCGAGCATGTCCTCGCCAACGGCGGCACGGCCATGTATCTAGTTCCGGAAATCGCCCTCACGCCGCAGCTCATTTCCCGGATAGCCGGACGGTTTGACGAGGACAAAATTGCCGTCATTCACAGCGGCATCGCGCAGAGCATCCGCTATGACCAATGGCGCCAGATCAAACGCAGCCGTATTAATCTGGTGATCGGCGCGCGCTCCGCGCTGTTCGCGCCGCTTACCAACCTGAAGCTGATTATTGTCGATGAAGAGCATGACGCCTCCTACAAACAGGATGACCGGCTCTGCTACCACGCCCGCGACCTGGCCGTGGTCAAAGCCAAATTCACGAACGCCGTTGTTGTTCTCGGTTCGGCCACGCCGGGAATCCGCTCTTACTATAATGCCCGGACAAAAAAATATCATTATCTGGAGCTGACCCAAAGGGTCAATCACAAACCCCTGCCCCGAATCGATATTATCGACATGAAGGCGGAAAAAGAAGCGCACGGCAAAACACCGATCCTTTCGGATGCGTTGATCTCGGCCATCGCCGAAACGCTCGGGCGAAAAGAGCAGACCCTGCTTTTTCTCAACAAGCGCGGGTTTGACACCTTCCTCGTCTGCGGCGACTGCGGCTATCATTTCCGCTGCCCCAACTGCGCCGTCGCTCTGAAGAGCCACCTGGCGGAAAACATCATCAAGTGCCACTATTGCGACTATTCACAAAAAGCCATGCCGCTTTGCCCCGAGTGCCGGGGCGGTCGGATCCTCAACTATGGGACGGGAACACAGAAACTGGAAAAAGAAATCGAATGTCGGTTTCCCGGCGCGAGAATCTGCCGGATGGATTCCGACACCACCGCCCGCAAAGGCACGCAGGAAAAAATTCTTGCCGCGCTGGAAAAAAGGGAAATCGACATCCTGCTGGGGACACAAATGATCACCAAGGGGCATGATTTTCCCGCCATCACCCTGGTGGGCGTCATTTCCGCCGATACATCGCTCAACATGCCGGATTTCCGGGCCGCGGAAAAAACATTCCAGATGCTGACGCAGGTTGCGGGACGCGGCGGCCGGGGCGATGTCGCGGGCCGCGTCATTATCCAGACCTTCAACCCGGACCATTATGCTTTGCGGTATACGCAGCAGCATGATTACAAATCATTTTATGCAGACGAAATGGAGTTTCGCAAAGCTCTGCAATATCCGCCCTACAGTTACATCATCAATCTTCGCCTGTCCTCCGCCAGAAAAGAGGCCCTGCTGGAAACGGTGCAGGATGCGGGCCGGCAGGCCCGGAAACTGGCTGCTCCCTACGGGAACGCCGTTGAAATTATCGGCCCGTCGGAATCCCCGCTGGCCAGGATTCGGGGAGAACACCGCCAGCAGATGCTGATCAAGGGCCGCGACAGCAAGACGCTGCATGCAATCGCCGCCGCGCTTCTGGAAAAGCACGACACCGGCGCGGTGAAGATGACGATTGATGTTGATCCGGAAAACTTCATGTGAGAGGGTTGTTGCAATACCGGATGGGATTTATCCCGTTTTGACCCGCAGCGCCGAAAAAAAGTTCACAACGGCGATGGCGGCTCCCAGCAGAAAAACAAACTGGTAGCCCCAGGTCACCCAGATAAGGCCGCCCAGGAGGGCGACGGCAATGGAAAAGATGTGGTCAATCGTGACACCCATCGTGAGCGTCTGGGTGATGTCTTCCGGCCGGACGGCGATTTTCTGCAGATACGTCGCCCGCGCCATACTGACCGACATCAGAAGCTGGTCCGCGACAAAGCAGGCGGAAGCGACCATTAAAGCCACGGTCCCGGAAAACAACGTCAGCGAATAACCGTAGCCCAGACAGACCACAACGAGCAAAACGGCTTCCGAGGTGAGGATGAATCGCTCACCGAGTTTGTCGATCGCCCGCCCCAGGAACGGCTTGAAGAAAATGCCGATGACGCCGCCGATGGTCAGAAGCGTCGCCAGCATCTGTGTCTTCTGATGAAAGACCGTCACCAGCACCCAGGGCGCAAACGTCAGAAAAATCTGTTTGCGCGTGCCGTATAAAATATTGAGCCAGTAAAACAGTTTGTATTCCGGGCGCAGTTGAAACCGCGTGCGGGCGGCATACGGCTGATCCTTCTGCAAACGGAATAAAAGCGCGGCGACCGTGAGAAACCCGCAAAACGCAACGGCATAAGAAATCTGAAACGTCACATGGAAGAATTTAAATCCCAGATAAATGGCAAAGCTTCCGAGAATCATGGCCAGATTGGCCACGGCGGAAAACTGCCCCAGCCTTCTCCCCTCCTGGCCCCGGACAGCCAGTTCCATGCCGATACTTTGATTGAGCGGAATGAACAGATGCTGGCCGATGCTGAAGATAAACAACCACACCAGCATCACGGAGAAGCCGGGTGAAGCGAAACCGATCATCAGGATACCGAAGGCGCACAGCAGATTGGCCAGAACCGCCAGCCTGCGCGAACACAGGAAGAAGAAGAGTGCCGCGAAAAAAATGACCAGAAATCCCGGCAGTTCCCGGGGCAACTCCATGAACCCCCGCTGCCAGTCGCTGATCGCGAATGTCTCATTGAGAAAATTATTAAAGGTCGAGTCGACGAGACTCTGGGAAAACCCGAAAACGAATGTCGCGACCAGAAACAGGCGGAAGTCCCGCGGCAGCATCGACGCCTTATGTTTGATTCGCTTTAAAATAACGGGCTCCGTCTGGTCAGCCATGCTAAAACGGCAGCGGGAATAACCCGCTGCCGTCGGCTTCATGTCGCTTCGCGAAGACGCCTTCGTCCGGGATGACGCTAACTCTTCTGCTTGGTTTCCAACCGAATGCGGTCCTGATAGTATTGCGTGATTTCATAGACGGCATAGTCGATCAGCAGCATGATCCTCATCACACTGTCAATCGCCTGATGGTGCTCAATAGCGTTGATAAAAATCGCCTGAAACTCCGCATAAAGCCACATGTGGCGGCGCATCATATTTAAGGCATAAATCGCTTCATGCAGCGGGATGCCGCTTTCATAGCAGGTCCTTGCGTAATGCATGAAAAATTCCTGCGCCTTGTCATAACGATTGGGAGCAATCAGCATATTTCTCAATTGACTGTAAAATTTTATGGCCTGCAGAATCAGTTTCTCATCGGGAATATCCTGATAATGCGTGGTTCTTTTGTTCTTCTTGACATCGGCAGCCCATTGCCCCGCAATTTCGTCAATGTTCGCCTCGAGTACATCCAGCAGCTTAATCGATTCTACCATATTATTATTCTCCTTCCTCCAATGCTTAAGCGTATAGGGAAATGGAAATTATTTCCTGCCTTTGTCTTTTTTCATCAATTCCTGGTATTCCTTGGTGACTTCATACACCGCGTAATCAAAAAGCAGTATCGTGCGGCTCAAGGTATCCAGAGCCTGCCGCTGGTCGATGCCGGAGCTGAAGATCGTCTGGAACTCCGCATAAAGCCAGATATGCCTTCTCAGGAGAATAAGGGCATAGACCGCCTCGTCCATGGGAATACCCATGGTGAAGCTTTCTTGAGCGTAAGTACGAAAGTATTTCAAAGTGTTTTCACTGATTTTTTCTTCGGCGAACATTTTACTGAAATTGCGATAAAACTTTACACCCTGATTGACGATTCGCTCTTCATCCAGTTCCTTATATTTTTTTGTCCGGGCATTATTCTGCACATCCAGTGCCCATCTTTTGGCCATCCTCCCCGCATGTAATTCCGCCAGCTCTACATACTTAATAGCGTATGTCTTCATGCTTCATCTCCTTTCGTGAAATATCCCTCGCCGTAATTTGATGTTCTTTGATTTTAATATAAAACATGAATCTTAAATTGACAATAGAAAAATACAACAATACCGCCGGTCACGGGTAATTCTTGACACAATCATGTTATTTCCATATAGATTGCAAAAATGAATAAGGTGTCACTCATGACCAAGCCACGCATTCTCTTTATGGGCACGCCGGCATTCGCCCTGCCCGCTCTGGACACGCTGCATGCTCAGTCTTACCCGATCGTCGCGGTCGTTACACAACCGGATCGTCCGGCCGGACGTGGGCAAAAAGAGATCGCTCCGCCCGTCAAGCAGCTTGCCCTGCAATTCGGTCTGCCGGTTTTACAGCCGCAAAAGGTGAAAGATCGGGATTTCCTGGAGGCGCTTGCCGCGCTCAACCCCGAGATGATCGTCGTGGCGGCCTTCGGCCAGATTCTGCCCAAAGCCATTCTTGAATTCCCGCGTCTGGGGTGCCTCAATATCCACCCGTCGCTTCTGCCGGAATACCGCGGCGCCGCGCCGCTCAATTGGAGCATCATCCGCGGCGAAGCCAAAACAGGTGTGACGATTATGCTGATGGACGAAGGGATGGACTCCGGCGATATCCTGATGCAGGAAGAAACACCGCTTGCACCCGATGAAACCGTCGGTCTGCTGCATGACCGGCTGGCAGATATCGGCGCGACGCTGCTCATCAAAACCATCGAGCAAGTGGTTGCGGGCACTGCTCACAGACAAAAGCAGGATCCGGCTGGCGTCACTTTTGCTCCCCGATTGACGAAGGAAACAGGAAAGATCAACTGGCGGAACTCCGCTGCGGATATTGTCAATCTCATCCGCGGATTGAGCCCCGCACCGGCTGCCTACACATTTCTGGAGGGACAGGCCTTGAAAATATTCCTGGCCGAAGCCCGTCTGGAACAGGTTGACCGGCCGCCCGGCACGATCGGCGCGGCAAGCGCCGCAGGCCTGCCCGTTGCCGCATCCGACGGCTATGTCCTCTTGAAGGATGTCCAGCTGGCCGGCAAGCGAAGAATGCTGATTGGCGATTTCCTGCGCGGATACCGCGTCGGGACGGGAAGTATTGCCGGATAGAAACAGGATTCAGTTTTTGAGACATGAGCCGCCGGAGTGCAGGCTGTTGAACGGCAGACATGAATCGGGGTTAAAAAAAACCGGACAGGTTTGGTGCGGAGACTTTGATCACATTGGACAAAACCATTTTCAACACACCGATTTTGAAAAATATGTTCGCGGCGCTATCCGGATTTTTATTAAAGATCCTGGGCTGGAAAAAAGTCGGCCGGTTGCCTGATTGCGCCAAATATATTATTATTGTCGCGCCGCATACCTCCAACTGGGATTTATTCTATGGCATTCTCCTGGCCTTCACCTTCAGACTGGATCCCCGGTTTATTGCAAAAAAACAATTATTCCGCCAGCCTTTTGCTCCCCTGATGAAATGGCTGGGCGGACTGGCGGTGGACAGGTCATCAGCAAACAATACGGTTGATCAAATGGTCGGAATGTTTCACGACAGCAAGAATTTTGTTCTGGCGCTCGCTCCGGAGGGAACCCGTCACAAAACAGCCGGCTGGAAATCGGGTTTTTATCAGATCGCGTTGAAGGCGCGTGTTCCCATTCAGATTGCCTTCCTGGATTATGACAGTAAAAGCGGCGGCGCCGGTCCGTTCATTCATCCGACCGGCCATCTTGAACAGGACCTGCAAACCATTCAGCATTTCTACCGGACCGTCTCCGGGAAATATCCGGACAAAGTCAGTCCCGTTGTGATCGGTTATAAAACATGAAAAAAACCATTCGCCATACCGCTGTCGATATTCTTAATCATGTCGCACGAAGCGAGGCCTTTGCCGGTGATTTGCTGGACGCCTGCCTCGATGAACAGAGCCTTTCCCAGACGGCGGACGGCCGCCTGCTCACGCACCTGGTCTATGGCGTCCTGCGCATGCAGGGGCATCTGGACTGGATTCTGGAAAAGCTTTACCGCGGCGATTATGTCAAAATGGAAGACGGCGTTAAAAATAATCTGCGCACCGGCCTTTTTCAACTCAAGTTCAGCGACCGGCTGCCCGCATTTGCCGTGGTCGATGAAGCGGTCAAGATCGCCAAGCGGATCGCCCCTGCCGCCGACGGTTTAACCAATGCCGTTCTCAGGAGCTATCTGCGCAACGCGGATAAAATGGCCTTTCCTTCCCCGGAGAAAAATCCGGCGGAATATATTGCGGCATTTTACTCCCATCCGCTCTGGCTCACCAAACTCTGGCTCGGCGTTTTCGGACAGGAAGAGACCATTGCGTTATGCCAGGCCAATAATGAGCTGCCGCCTCTGACCCTGCGGGTGAACACGTTAAAAATATCCAGGCCGGAACTGGCCCAGAGGCTTAAAGCGGAAGATTTCCGGTGCGATCTGACACAATTTTCACCCGATGGCTTGACGCTTCCCGACCCTCCCCGGCCCGTCCAAAAAACGTTTTTCTTTAAAGACGGCCTTTTGCGGCTCCAGGACGAGGCGGCGCAGCTGGTATCCCACCTGACGGATCCCCAAAGCGGCGAAGACATCCTGGATGTTTGCGCGGGAACCGGCGGAAAGACCGGACATCTTGCCGCCCTGATGAAAAATGACGGCCGGATTGTCGCCGTGGACCGCGATGCGGAGAAAATCACGCAATTGAAAAAAGATGCGGCCCGAATGGGGATTTCGATTGTTGAGGCCCGGCAGGCGGACCTGAACCACCCCCTTGCGCCCGACTATCTTGAAAAATTTGACCGCGTTCTGGTGGACGCCCCCTGCTCCGGCACAGGCACGCTGCGACGCAATCCGGAAATCAAATGGCGGTTAAAACAAGGCGATATCCAGTCGTTGGCTGCCACCCAGAAGACCCTGTTGCAAAACGCCGCCGCCGCGGTTAAAAAAGGCGGATGCCTGATCTATTGCACCTGTTCCCTTCTTTCGACGGAAAATGACGATGTGGTTCGGCAATTTCTGGCCGTCTCTCCGCAGTTTGCCATCGAAATCCCGCATCCCACCATTGTCAACACCCTGTCGGACAGTCGAGGTTTTTTCAGGACATATCCCCATCGACATGGAACGGATGGTTTTTTCGGAACTGTTTTGCGACGCCGGATTTAATTTGACGAATTCAACACAATCATGCTAGCTTACGCTCCCATAATTTCTAAAGGAGTAGTTATGTTTGTAGAACAGATGCAGGTCGGCCACATGGCGGTTTTTGCCTATCTGGTCGGCGACCCGGTCACAGGTGACGCGCTGGTTATTGATCCGGCAGACAACGCTCATGAGATCATCGCTCTGGCGGCAAAAAACTCGCTGCGCATCAACTATATTGTCAATACGCACGGCCATGTGGATCATATCGGCGGCAATGCCGAAATGAAAAAACTGACGGGCGCTAAAATTATTGTTCATGAGAACGACGCCGTCATGCTCACGTCCACGCCGGCGGCCATGCTGCGGATGTTCGGCGCGGTGCAATCGCCGCCGCCGGATATCCTGGTTGCCGACGGCCAGATCATTTCCGCAGGCAATGTCCATTTGAAGGTCATCCACACGCCCGGCCACTCGCCCGGCGGCATGTGTCTTTACACACCCGGGTATGTTTTCACCGGTGATACGCTGTTTGTGGAAGCCGTCGGCCGTACGGATTTGCCGGGCGGTTCCTGGCAGACCATGTATAACGCGATCAAGACCAGGCTCTTTACCCTGCCGGATGAAACCAGGGTCATGCCGGGCCATAATTACGGCCGGACGCCGACATCCACCATCGGTCATGAAAAAAAGTATAACCCCTCAGTACGCTAAAGGAGCAGACCATTTATGACGAAAAGCATCTCACAAACGCATTTCCCTAAATTAAAATTCCTCAACCGCGGCAAGGTACGCGATCTTTATGCCGTGAGGGATTACCTGCTCCTTGTAGCCACCGACCGGATTTCAGCCTTTGATGTCATTATGCCCAATCCGGTTCCGGGTAAAGGCGTCATTCTCAATAAAATGTCCGCTTTCTGGTTCAAGCAGATGGAAGATATCATCGGCAACCACATCATTTCAACCAATGCAGCCGATTTTCCTCCGGAATGCGCACCTTACTTCGAAAGCCTGGAAGGCCGCAGCATGCTGGTCAAGAAAGCGACGCCTCTGCCGGTGGAATGCATTGTGCGGGGATACCTGTCCGGCTCGGGCTGGAAGGATTACCGTCACAGCCAGTCGGTTTCGGGCATCCGGCTTCCGGAGGGTTTGAAAGAATCCAGCAAACTGCCTCAGACGATTTTCACGCCGACGACCAAAGCGCCGGAAGGTGACCACGATTCGCCGATTACCCATTCTGAAATGGAAGATATCATCGGGGCGGAACTCACCGGCAAGGTGATTAAAAAGTCCCTGGCCATTTATGAACGGGCGGCCTCCTTCGCTTTAAACGCCGGCATTATCATCGCCGACACAAAAATGGAGTTCGGCCTGATCGACCATGAGCTGATTCTGATTGATGAACTCCTGACCCCCGATTCTTCCCGCTTCTGGCCGGCCGATGAGTATGAGGAAGGCCGGGCTCAAAGAAGTTTTGATAAACAGTTTTTGCGCGATTACCTGCTTTCCATTCATTGGAACCAAAAACCGCCTGCGCCTGAATTACCACCGGAGATCATCGAAAAAACCAGGGCCAAATATGAGGAGGCGTTTTCCCGCCTGGTAAAATGACCATTCCCCGGATTCTTGACAGACGTTAACCTTTTATTACATTAGGGGGTGTTTTTAGCCCGCTGAACGTTATTTTCTTTAAGGAGGAAATCCTTGAGCATTCGAAAACTGCCGGATTACCGATTAAAACAAAAAGTATTGTATATTGACAAAACATCCGCCCAGGCGCTCGCCGGTTACGGAGATTTGTATCTGGAGGCAGGAGTTCTTTCCGACGCTCTGGACTTCTACGCCAAGGCCGGGCATCAGACCGGCATGCAAAAAATTAAAGATCTCGCATTGGACAGCGGCGATGTCTTTTTTTTCCAGCGGGCGGCCAAGGCGCTTAACGCGGAGATTCGGGACGCCGACTGGGAAAACATCGCCAGGAGGGCAGTCGAGCTGAAGAAATATTTATTTGCGAGGCATGCTCTGGAAACAATCAATAACGCGGAATTGTTAAGCGCGCTTGCAACTAAGATGAAAGCGGAGGAAGTAAAACAAAGCGCATGACCAAAAGGGATTACTATGAGATTCTGGGCGTCGGCAAAACAGCCTCAGATGAAGAGCTGAAAAAAAATTACCGTAAAATCGCCATGCAGTGCCATCCCGATAAAAATCCGGGAGACAAACAAGCGGAAGAGAAATTCAAGGAAGCCGCTGAAGCTTACGAAGTTTTAAGCGACAAACAAAAACGGGAAATTTATGACCATTACGGCCACGCCGGCCTGAGCAACACCGGTTTCCAGGGATTCAGCGGCTTTGACGATGTTTTCTCTAATTTCGGCGACATCTTTGAAGACGTTTTCGGCTTCGGCCAGCAGCGCGGTCGCGGACGGACAAGGCAGGCGGCCAGAGCGGGCGCTGATTTGCGCTACGACCTGAAAATATCCTTCCTTGACGCGGCCTTCGGAATCACAACGACCATCGATCTGGAAAAGTTCCATACCTGCCATGCATGTCAGGGAACGGGTGCGGCGCCGGGCACGGTTCCTTCAACCTGTCCAACCTGCCATGGACGGGGTCAGGTGGTTCAATCGAGTGGTTTTTTCACGATCAGCTCCACCTGTCCCCACTGTCACGGCCAGGGCAAGTTTATCTCCAAACCATGCACGAACTGCCGCGGGACGGGGAAGGAACGGCAGCGCAAAACGGTCGAGCTGAAAATTCCGGCGGGCGTGGAAACCGGATCGCGGCTGCGCCTGCGCGGCGAGGGCGAAGCGGGAGACCAGGGAGGCCCCAGCGGAGATTTATACGTTTTTCTGCAGGTGGAAGAGCATGATTTCTTTGTGCGCTCGGAAGATGATATTTTCTGCCGTGTTCCCGTCTCTTTTGTCCAGGCCGCGCTCGGTGCAACCATCGAAGTCCCCACACTGAAAGAAACTGAAAAGATAAAAATCCCCAGGGGCACTCAAACCGGCCGCACATTCCACCTCAAAGGAAAGGGAATCCCCCACTTGCAGGGCTATGGCCGGGGCGATCAAGTCATTGAAGTCTTCGTGCAGGTTCCGACGGACTTAACGAAAAAACAGGAAGAACTTCTGCGCGAATTTGAAAAACTCAGATCCTAAGGCCGCGGACATAATAGGGTTGCATTCCATTCCACAATATGTTTTAAAACGGCTTAAACCGAATGCTCCGGAGGGACAAAAATGAAAAATGCCGCCTGTCGTTACATCCTCTGCCTGTTTGCTCTCCTGCTTCTTTCCGGCTGTCCCGCAGCTCTGGTCGTGGGCGGAGCGGCGGTCGGCGCCGGCACGGGAACTTTTTTTTATGTGAACGGCGAACTCAAAACAGAATACTTCGCCCCTTTCGACAAAGTCTGGACGGCCTGTGAAAAAACGGTCGCCGAGTTGCGTGGCACAGACGTTCAGCCCGTCAAAGAACTCGCCCAGGGGAGCATTGCCGCGATGATTAATGACGAAAAGGTAAAAATCGAAGTGACCTATCGGGCAAAGAATCAAACCTCCGTCGCGATTCGCGTGGGCCTGATCGGGAACCAGTTGTCGTCACAGCTTATTCACGATAAAATTGCCACGCACCTGGCCGGAAACTGATTTTTCATCACCCAGAGGGCCGGCATGGCATCCGCATGAATAAAAAACTTCTTTTCGGCATCGTGCTGGGCATTGTCCTGATTTATTTCTCGGTCCGGGGAATTGATTTTAATGAAACACTTTCCCACCTGAAGAAAATCGATCTGGGCTACGCCGCCCTCTCTCTTTTTTTTATCGTCTTCATGCAGGCTTTGCGATCCTACCGCTGGGGCGTGATCCTGCGTCCAATGGAAAAAATTCCTCAGTTTACGCTTTTTGCCGTCACCAGCGTCGGGTTCCTTGCAATTGCTGCTATTCCGGCCCGCATCGGCGAGCTGGCCAGACCCTATCTGATCGCGAAAAAGAGTTCCATCAAGATGTCGGCAGCACTCGGGACTGTTGTTGTAGAACGCGTGCTCGACAGTCTGGCCATCCTGACTATAACGGTTGCCGTGTTGATTCTGCAGGATTTGCCGTCATGGATGATCAAGTCCGGCATCCTTTTTTTTATTCTGACCCTGTTGATGATTGCGTGCATGATCGGGCTCATCTGGCGCAGAGAAGCGGCCGTTAGATTAATCGACAGAATTCTGCGCCGGCTGCCCGGAAAGCTCGCCCAGAAAGTCAATAGCGTGATCCACCATTTCATTGACGGGTTTCAGGTCATCACGGACGTCAGAAGACTGCTCTACTTATTGTTTCTATCCGCCGGGGTCTGGCTTGTGGATGTCGCCGCGATTTATGCGCTGCTTTCGGCATTCGGCTTTGACCTGCCGGTTCTGGCGGCCTTCGTTGTTATGGTCATTCTGATTGCGGGCATCGCCATCCCGACCGCACCGGGTTTTATCGGCAACTGGCATTATGCCTGTATCCTGGGGCTGAGTCTGTTCGGTATTGCGAAGCCCGAAGGTCTTTCCTTCGCCCTGGTCTATCACTTCCTGTCGATGATTGTTTTGATCGTCCTGGGCGTTGCTTTTCTGCCCTTTAATAAATTTTCTATTTCCGACATGACCAGACAGATGAACGGGAATAAAGGTAATTAGGCTGTTAGACTGTAGGCTGTTAGGATAATAAGGAAAAGGCAAGACATTGCGTGTCTTGCCTTTGTTTTTAATGCGCGAAGCGCCTCCCTGCAGCCCCACAGCCTCATAGTCTACAGCCTTGTCTTTAGCCTTGTTCCTTCGTGACCACTTTCAGGCTCTTGAGTTTTTTATGCAGGTTGCTGCGCTCCAGGCCGATGGCTTCGGCCGTTTTGGAAATGTTACCGTCATACTCTTCAAGCTTTTTAATGATAAACTGTCTTTCGAAATCCAGCCGGGCGTCTCTTAATGAATCACTGACCGCGGACGATTCCGGCGCGAGGAGGCTCGTCTCCGTCTTCACGTTGAGCTCCGGAATATCATCCGCCCTGATTTCATTGGACGGCGTCAGAATGATCAGCCTTTCAATGATATTTTTCAGTTCGCGGACGTTGCCGGGCCAGTCATGCGCCATTAATCGTTCCAGCGCGCCGCCGGACAGGATCTTCGGCTGCTGCCCTTCCTTCGCCGCAAAATCCAAAAGAAAACGTTCTGTCAGAAACGGAATATCTTCTTTTCTGTCCCGGAGCGGGGGCACACGCAGCGGAATAACGTGCAGGCGGTAATAAAGATCCTGACGGAAACGGCCCGCTTCCATTTCCTTTTCCAGATCCTTGTTGGTCGCGGCCAGGACCCGCACGTCCATATCAATGACTTTATTGCCGCCGACCCTTTCGAATTTCTTCTCCTGCAGAATGCGCAGAATCTTCGCCTGGGCTTTAAGACTCATGTCGGCAACTTCGTCCAGGAAGATGGTTCCTTCATGGGCCAGATCAAATTTACCGCGCTTCTTTTCAGTCGCGCCGGTAAAGGCGCCTTTTTCATGCCCGAACAACTCGCTTTCAATCAGTTCCTCGGGAATGGCCGCACAGTTAACTTCGACAATCGGCTTATGCGACCGGCGGCTTAAATGATGAATGGACCGCGCCACCAGTTCCTTTCCCGTCCCGTTTTCCCCCATGATCAAAATCCAGGCATTGGTCGGTGCGACGATATGGATCATTTCCTTGAGTTCGGTAATCACCAGACTCGTTCCGGTCAGTTCATACTGATGCGATACTTTCTGCTTCAATAAAATGTTTTCTTCTTCCAGACGAACCAGATTGAGAGCGTTGTTCACCAGGATAATGACCTTGTCCAGCGACAGGGGTTTTTCTATGAAGTCAAAGGCGCCGAGTTTGGTCGCTTTTACGGCTGTTTCAATCGTCCCGTGGCCGGACATCATAATGATCAGCACATTCGGATGGGCGGCATGGATCGCTTTGAGCGTTTCCAATCCGTCAATGCCCGGCAGCCAGATGTCCAGGAGGACCAGCTGCGGCATCTCTTCGGCCACAACCTTAATCGCCTCTTCACCACTGCCCGCCACGAGCACCTGATAACCTTCGTCCTCCAGGATCGCCTTCAACGACTGACAGATACTGACTTCATCATCGACTACAAGAATGGTTTCATTCATAGACTTCACTCAACTTCATTTTTTCACGTATAGATTAAACTTCTCCGACGGGCAACTGAAAAGTTACGATCGTTCCGGTCGGATAGTTGTCACTGACGCTGACCTCACCTTTATGATCCGATATGATGGAGCTGACGATGGCCAGCCCGAGCCCCGTTCCCGATTTCTTGGTTGAAAAATACGGCTCAAATACTTTGCGTTTATAGCTGGCCGGCACGCCCGCGCCATCATCGGCAACGGCGACCGTTACCTTCCTGTGCGGCTCATCATAACGGATGAGGACCCCGATATGGCCGGTTTTCTTGTTGATGGAGGCCACGGCGTTGTCCAGCAGATTAATCATGACCCGGTTAATCTGTTCGGCATCCAGATTGAACTTTGGCAGTCCTTCGGCCGGACGGTATTCAAACTGAATGTCCTTATGCGCATCAACAAAAAGCGTCACGGCCTCGGATACAACCGCGTTGAGGTCATTGGGAGCCAGCGTCGTCACGGGCATCCGTGCATAGCGGGAAAATTCATTGACCAGATTCTTGAGCACTTCCACCTGGTCGATGATGGTCTGCGTGCATTCCTTGAACACGGAACCTGCCTCGCCCAATTGATCTCCGAATTTACGCTGAAGCCTCTGCGCCGACAGCTGGATAGGCGTCAGCGGATTTTTAATTTCGTGCGCCATGCGTCTGGCCACTTCCCGCCAGGCGGCCGCGCGCTCCGCCTTCTGCAGTTCCGTCAAATCTTCAAACACCACAACGATGCCGGAATCGTTGCCTTCTTCGTCCTCAATCGTTGTCAGGGTCAAAAGGATCGTCAGGGCTTTATCCCGCAGCGTCAACTCGATCTGTTTTTCCAGGATGCGCTCATTGGTTTCCTTCATCTCCAGCAGGAAGGAATCCACCAGGGCCAGATGTTCATCCAGCAGCAGGTCCCGGTAATTTCGGGACAGAAACTGGGCGGCGTCGATACCGAACATGGCTTCCGCGGCGCGGTTGATGGTGGTGATCATACCGTTTCTGTCAATGGAGATAATGCCTGCGGATACGTTGCGTAAAACCGCGGCCATGTATTTCCGCCGCTCCTCAAGAGATATGTTGGCCTCCTCCAGACCCGCCTTGCTTTTCTGCAAGTCATCCGTCATATGGTTGAACGATTTCACCAGAATTCCGATCTCATCATCCGCCTCGATATCGATCCTGCTGGCCAGATCCCCCTGTGTAATCCGATTCGTCGCGGTCACGAGATCCTGAATGGGATTTGTAATGCTCTTGGCCAGGGACAGGCCGAACCACGTCGCCAGAAAAATTATCATCAGGGTTACGATCGACAGCGTGACGACATAATTAAACTTAATGGGATTTTTCAGGAGTTTGATCTGACCATACATCTCAGAGGCATCGGCAATGCTCCGGAGTTTATCAACAAACCCCTGAGGAACACTGTAACTGACGGATACCCGACCGATCACTTCCGTGGAAACAGCATACGAAAAAACCGGCGCGACACCGACAATCGCCTCTCCGCCGCTGGCCGGGACCACCGTCGATATCTCCTTCCCGGAATAAATATCCTCCAGCATTTTAGGCGACAGGTCAATGGGCGTCGAGGCCGGGTTTTCAGCATCGGCAAAAACAATGCTCGCGTCATTAAAATCAAAATAGGCTTCCACGCGTCCAACCTTGTAACTCTTCTGCCGCTGCTGGAGAAAGCTGTTCAGGTAACCGGCCCTTTCCGTTTCATAAAGGCGGTTTTTCGTGATGTCCGCGCTGATCTGGCGGGCATTAAATTTGGCCAGTTCCTCCGCCTGCGAATAATACAACTGGGCTACTTCCAGCGACCGGTTCAGCGCATCACCGATTTTAATATTGAACCAGAACTCAATGGAGTAGGAAAGAAAGTTAATGGCAAACAAAAAAAGCAGAATCGTCGGAACGAGGGACAAACCGACAAATGCGGCAACCAGCTTGGTGCGCAATTTGGAACCGATCACGCCCTTGCGGCGTTCGGAAAATAATTTAAAGACATTACGGACAATCAGAAAAAGCAGCAGCAGGATCAGAATGATATTGATGCTGGTCAGGCCGTAAACGAGAATGTTGGACGATATCGGCAATTCCTTCCGCGAAGAAAACTGACTCGCCAGGATTGTAAAAACAATCGCGAGAACGCCGACCACCAGCATGAGGATGCGTTCACGCCGGCGCTTTCTTAATTCGCGCTCATCGATATAGGCTCTTCTTGATATTCTTTTAATCTTCATCAATCCAGTTGATCAACTTTCCCATGGATATCGAGACGCATCGTTAATAGGAAAATCTTATCTTATACAGCGGCGTTTCAAAATCCCACAGCGAAACAAAGACAAAGACGTACTCCATGTAGAGGGGCAATCGGACTTTATCAATTTTAACCCGGATCTGGGCATAGTAGTTATTGCCTTTGGACAAATTGGACAGCGGGATGACGGCAATTCCATTAAAATCCGCCATGGCCTTTTGCGCGCTTTCATAATCCTGAAAAATCACCGGTTGACCGCTGCCGTTCGTGGTAATGGAAAATATTTTTTTTAAATTGTCGTATTTGATCGTGCGGCGGATTTCCTTGCTGATGATCTGCTTGTCCCACAAATTAGACCGCTCCTGGTAGACATCCAACTGGAGTGTAAAAATGGCGGGGACGCCGGCCAGAATGGCGGAATTCATTTCCGGTTTAAAACAATCCACCAGTCTGGCGTATAAAAGCACATTTTGAGCATTGCTGGATATTAAATTATCAACCATACGGGGTTCGACATCCGGCTTTGCCATAACCGGCACGACCAACAAGACCAACATCAGGATAGAACAGATGCAAAGCGCTTTACTCCAAAAAAAATTCCTTTTTTTCATATCAATCCAGTTTCATGCAATGAGAATCCGTCCAAACGCACCAGGAATCATTCTGACGATACCTATAAAAGGCGTATCCGGTATATTTCTGCTTCCGGCCGGAAGATTGATCTCGACCCGGAAAACCGTGAATAACCATCGGGCGCTGCCATTTTTTTAGTAGGGTATCTTAGGTAACCTGTCGATAAAAATCAAGGTTAATTTAGGACGGGTAAAATATTGATGATGGCGACAAGACGCAGGCTATGCCTGGACGGCATCCAGAATCGTAAAGGATGGAATTTTCCAGGATGTAAATTTCGCCGACTGCTCCTGGTCGTATTCCGTAATAATCTCCCAGCTGCTCTCATGGTGCATGAGTTCCCGCAATAAAAGATTATTCAGACGATGGCCTGATTTATACGCGACAAAATGGCCGATAATCGGCATTCCCAATAAAAACAGATCGCCGATGGCATCCAGAATTTTATGTTTGACAAACTCATCCGGCATGCGCAGACCTTCTTTATTGACAATTTTTTCGTCGTCCAGAATAATCACATTGTCCAGCGATCCGCCCAACCCCAACCCTTTGGCCTGCAGCAGTTCAACTTCTTTCAGGAAGCCAAAGGTCCGCGCATTGCAGATCAGATCTTCGTAGTTCCTGTCTGAAAAGACCATGTTATAAGCCTGATTACCGACGGCCCGATGAGTAAACTCTATTTCGTAAGTTATTTTAAACTCATTCGACGGCAGGAGCATAGCGCTCCCTTCACCCTCTTTCACGGAAACCGGTTTTTTAATCACCAGCATTTTTTTTGATTTACCCTGCGGTCGCGTCCCTACTTTTTTGAGCATATTGACAAACGGGCGGGAACTCCCGTCCATGATCGGCACTTCAAAAGAATCGAGCTCTATCAAGGCATTATCGAGGCCCATTCCACTGAAAGCGGACAAAATATGCTCCACCGTGGAAACGGTAACACCATTAGATCCCAGAGTTGTGGCCAGCGTTGTATCACAGACCATCTTGAAGTCGGCGGGAATCGGCCGGGCATCGGGCAAATCCTTGCGGACAAACATGATGCCGGTATCGACCGGGGCCGGCTTGATGGTCATATTAACCTTCCGGCCGGTGTGTAAGCCGATACTTGAGCAATGTATTTCTTTTTTCAGGGTGCGCTGCAAATGCATATTTAACCTTAGATTTAAACTGGACTTTATTTAAGCAATAAGCATACCAGTTATCAGCATTGATCCTGAATTAACCAACAACTCGTATTCACTTGCATTTTATAAGATGACCTGCGGATGAGCCCGGGATGGCCCGCTCTTCTTGTGTTCGAAACAACACAGATGGCAAATTGAAAACCACGTTCATGAAGATAAGGATTTATTTATGGAATCTCTCCTTTTCGCTGTAGATGCAACCGCAATACGGCTGGCGGTACATCCCCAGTTCCCTGGATATCCGGACCCCCTCATTCCAGCCCGTGCGGAAATCCTGATAGAGAAAATGGATCCCCGACTGGCGGGCAAGTGTCTCGCCGATTTCGCGAATCAGATCGTGCTTCTGATACCGGCTGTAAAGCAGCGTGGACGTGAAGGCGTCATAATGATCTTTCTTCGCCTGTTCGGCTGTAAATCTCAGGCGGTCCGTCAGGCAGAAAACGCATCGGCCTTCGGGTCGGGCGGCCACCTGACGTAAAAATTCCTCAAGCAGATAGCTGTCCGGCCAGACGACATTCAAAAGAATTTTTTCAGCATAATCCTGAAGGGTCTGCCGGCGGCGCTGGTATTCCAGATAGGGATGGATATTGGGATTGTAAAACATTCCGGTCACGTCATGACCGTGTGTTCTCAGTTCCTTCAGCGGGTAGATGGTACAGGGTCCGCAACAGACATGCATGAGCACTTTCATGAAACCACTGATCCTCCGGAATCAAAGACTTCGCAGCAAGCTACGGAGAATTAACGCTCGTCCCGCTTAAGCGGGATTAAAACAGTTCCTTTTGAGCACCCGACACCTTCAGGCCGAAGTGTTCATAGGCTTTGGAACAGGCCATCCGGCCCCGGGCCGTTCTTTGCAGATAACCTTCCTGAATCAGATAGGGCTCATAAACATCTTCAATCGTAACCCGCTCTTCGCCGATCGCCGCCGCCAGACTCTCCACACCGACCGGCCCGCCGTTGAATTTTTCAATCAGCGCCAGAAGCAGTTTGCGGTCCATTTGATCAAAGCCCTTTTGGTCGACTTCAAAGGCATCGAGCGCCTCCCGGGCGATTTTCCCGTCAATCGTTCCGTCGCCCTTTACTTCCGCGTAGTCGCGAACACGCTTGAGCAGCCGGTTGGCAATCCTGGGCGTGCCGCGCGCCCGCGAGGCCAGTTCGTTTGCGCCCGTATCATTGAGCTTTACCCCCAGAATGGATGCCGACCTTTGAATGATCACGGAAAGTTCCTGCGGCGTATAGAATTCCAGCCGGAAGTGCATGCCGAACCGGTCGCGCAGCGGCGAGGTCAGAGACCCTGCGCGCGTGGTGGCGCCCACCAGCGTGAATTTGGGAATGTCGAGTTTCATGGACCGGGCCGACGGCCCCTGCCCGATCAGGATATCGATGTGAAAATCTTCCATCGCCGGATACAGAATTTCTTCCACGACGTGGGAAAGCCTGTGGATCTCATCGATGAAAAGCACTTCGTGCTCATGCATGTTGGTCAGGATTGCTGCCAGGTCCCCCGGACGCTCGATGACCGGGCCGGACGTCACCTTGATATCCACATCCAGTTCCCGGGCGATGATGTAGGCCAGCGTGGTTTTACCCAGCCCCGGAGGGCCGTACAAGAGCACATGATCAAGCGATTCACGACGTTTTCTGGCCGCCTCAATAAAAATGGACAGGTTGCTCTTCACCTTGTCCTGGCCGACATAGTCGGCAAGCTTCGGCGGACGCAAACTGTTCTCCAGAGTGCCTTCGTCTTCGGCGCAGACCGGATTGATCAGCGGATTTTTCAAATGGGCGTCCATAAATCTCTACCTGAATCGGCCGGGATCAGCCGGCAAGAATTTTCAAGGCTTTTTTCAAGAGCTGATCCATCGCCGGCTCCCCCTCTTCATCGCGTATGACTTTGTCGAGGGCGTCCTTCGCGGCGCCGGCCTTATAGCCTAAATTGACCAGCGCGGAAAGCACGTCTTCCCGAATCATATCTTTTTGCTTTTGCCTGGCATCCATCACCGGAATCTGATCCGCCGCCATTTTCTTAATGGCTTTTTCCTTGAGTTCCAGGATCAGGCGCTCGGCCATTTTTTTGCCGATCCCGGGAATGGTGACCAGCTTGGCCAGATTGCCCCCGGAGATCGCCTCCAGCAGTTCGGATGACGTTATCCCGGAAAGAATATTCATGGCCACTTTCGGGCCGATGCCGCTTACGGAAATCATCAGCTGAAAAAGATCCCGCTCCTGCAGCGTGTAAAAGCCAAACAGGTTGATCGCGTCCTCTTTGACGGACGTGTGAATATGCAGGGTAACCGTCTCGCCCGCTTCGGGAAGCTCGTAAAACGTCGTGAGCGGGATAAAGACGCGATACCCCACGCCCTGCGTGTCCACCACGATATGGGAGATTCCCTTATAGGCAATTTTACCGGACAAGAGCGCGATCATATCAAACGGGCTGCTCCTTTAAAAAATTGGCCTGACAGATGGCGGCGGCAAGCGCGTCCGCAGCGTCCGCCGGCGGCAGGGTTTCGAGTTTCAGAATGGCCTTCACCATCATCTGCACCTGGCGTTTTTCCGCCCGGCCGTAGCCGACGACGGCCTTCTTCACCTCCAGCGGACTGTATTCAAAAACAGGAATGCCGCACTCGGCACAGGTAAAAATCACCACACCCCTGACCTGGGCCTGCCGGATCAGACTGCGGACATTCTTCCCGTAGAAAATATTTTCCAGGCCGACCGCCTGCGGACCGGTTTGTGCGATGACTGCCTTGAGATCGCGGGAAATATCCATTAAAACGCGGGACAAAAGTGAATCTTTACGGGGTTTGATTTCACCATGAAGAACATGACGCAGATAATTGCCGTTCTTATCAATCACTCCATAACCTGTGACATGGCTTCCGGGATCGATGCCTAATATTCGCAAAATATCTGCTTTCGTAAAAATCAGGTCGTATTTTCTAGCTCAACTTTTCCATGACATCTTCATCGATGTCAAAATTGGAATAAACATTCTGCACGTCATCGTTGTCTTCCAGCTTTTCCATGAGCTTCAGCATGGACTCCGCCTTCCCCGCTTCCAGTTTCACGGTATTGGAAGGAATCATGCTGATGCGCGCCTCCAGATGCTTGATGCCCCTGGCGTCGATCACCTTCTTGACCGATTCAAAAGCCGCCGGTTCCGTGAGCACTTCAAATTCACTGCCTTCGGAACTGACATCTTCCGCTCCGGCTTCCAGCGCCAGTTCCATCAGTTCGTCTTCGCCGATCATTTTTTTGTCGATCACGATGCTGCCTTTTTTGGAGAATATCCAGGACACACAGCCGTTTTCACCCAGGTTCCCGCCGTGCTTGGAAAAGATATGCCGGATCTCCGCTACGGTTCGATTTTTATTGTCCGTCATGACCTCGACGATGACCGCCGCTCCGCCCGGGCCGTAGCCTTCATAGATAATTTCTTCATAAGCGGCCGCGCCATCGCCGCCGCCGGTTCCCTTTTTAATGGCCCTGTCGATATTATCCTTGGGCATATTTTCTTCTTTGGCTGCCATGACCGCCTGCCTCAAGCGGGAATTGCCTTCAATATCGCCTCCGCCCAGCCGTGCCGCCAGCGTGATTTCCTTGATAAGTTTGGTAAATATTTTACCGCGTTTGGCGTCAATCGCCCCTTTTTTCCTTTTGATCGTGCTCCATTTGGAATGGCCGGACATATTTTTTAACTCCTGAAAAAAAGATAATCTTGTATATTTTTTCGCCTCATAGCATAAGGCGATAAG
Organism: Deltaproteobacteria bacterium; assembly: GCA_036528635.1. Taxonomy (GTDB): domain Bacteria; phylum Desulfobacterota; class Syntrophia; order Syntrophales; family Smithellaceae; genus UBA8904. The sequence goes on along the minus strand of JAIGNE010000044.1, from coordinate 83,380 downwards.
CTTGTAAAGTTAATTACATTTTTACTGTGGGTTTGATCCAAAAAAGGGGAACAAATGGTCCAACAGAATTCACCGCCATAATTTTATTGGCACGATGACGACGGACCTCCGGCAATCACATCAAAAAAATCATCGACATATTGAATGTTTATGATCACACATCCGGTGCGGGCCGGCAAACTCCAAAAGTTCGGTGACATTCTTCCCGGCCATATTTGAAATCGTGCTTGAAACGTCAGCGGCTTTGGATTAATAAGATGCGCTAAATAAATATAAGGATGTGACCCGTTGCTTCATCAGATATCAGCCCATTGTTTGAAATGTAAAGTTCCGCAGTGCAGGAAAAACTGCCCCATCTCGACGCCGATCCCCGACGTGATCACCGCCTTTGAAGAAGGCAGAGAACGGGAAGCCGCGGAAATGCTGTTTGCCAACAACCCGCTTTCCGCTGTCTGCTCTATCGTCTGCCCCCATGAGCGCAACTGCTCTGGCCACTGCGTGCGCGGCAAAAAATCCGATCCGGTTGAATTTTTCAAGATCGAGCATTATCTCTCGGGGCAATTCCTTGACGAATACGAACCTCCCGTCATCGAAAGAAAGGACATCTCCGTTGCGGTGATCGGATCAGGCCCCGCCGGAATCACCATGAGTATTTTCCTTTCGCTGAAAGGCTTTAAAGTGACCCTGATGGATGCCCGCGACAGGATCGGCGGGGTCCTGAGATACGGAATTCCCGACTTCAGACTTTCCAAAACCCTGGTCGCAAAGTACGAAACCATTTTGCGGAAACTTGGCGTCCGCTTCAAGCCAAACACGTTCATCGGTTCGTCGATCACACTCGACGATATGTTCATCGACGGCTATAAGGCTGTCTTTATCGCAGTCGGCACGGCAAAACCCAACAAGCTCGGCCTGCTGGGCGAAACACTCGGCAATGTTTATTATGCCATAGACTATCTCAAAAGCCCTGAAGCATACCATCTCGGCAGAAACGTCGTCGTTGTGGGCGCAGGCAATGTTGCCCTGGACGCCGCAAGGATCGCGACCCGCAATATTGAACCCGGCGGCACCGTCACGGTCATCAACAGCTTATTGGAAGAAGAAATGACGGGCAATAAGCATGAAATCGCCGAAGCGGTTGACGAAGGCGTAAAGTTCATTCATCTTCAGCAAACCGTCAAACTGGAGGAAGATGGCGTGAAATGTGTCGCGGTAACTGCCGAAAAGACGGATACCCGAACGGTGTACGAGGAGGATTTCTCCCGCGTCCGGATCATTCCCGCCGACGCGATCATTGTCGCCATCGGGCAGGGCCCCCAGGGCGCCGTGATCACCGAAAGCAGTGTTTCCAAAACGCAGCGGGGTCTTGTCGAAGCCGATGCCAACGGGCACACCTCCTCCAGGGGCGTATTCGCCGCGGGCGATATCGTCACCGGACCGAAAACGGTTGTCGAGGCCGTGGCCTTCGCCAAAAAGGTCGCCGATGAAATCGAAAAATATTGTCTGGAAAATGGATAGCCCATCCGTCAGATTCCGCAACATATTTCACGGCTGGACTTTCGTTTCTTAAAGCTGATGGAGAACCCGGTGGCGATGCGCTGTAAAGCATCATCGCAGGGAGAGCGCCTATGAAATCCTATCGGAAAGAACTCTGGTTTAATATTCCCCAAAGGAGAGCATTTCTCAACATGACGCCGCAGGTTGAAAACTGCCTGCACGAAAGCGGCATTCAGGAGGGACTCGTTCTGGTCAATGCCATGCACATCACCGCCTCCGTATTCATCAACGATGACGAATCGGGCCTTCACCAGGATTACGATGACTGGCTGGAAGGTCTTGCCCCGCACGATCCCGTTTCGCATTATCGCCATAACCGGACGGGCGAAGACAACGGCGACGCCCATTTGAAACGGCAGATTATGGGACGGGAAGTTGTCGTCGCCGTGACCCGGGGCAAGCTGGATTTCGGTCCCTGGGAACAGATTTTCTACGGCGAGTTCGACGGCATGCGCAGAAAAAGAGTTCTGGTCAAAATCATCGGGGAGTAAGGTTGTTATTCGTGAAGCGTCGTTCGTATCTCGTCAACGGGAAACAACTCGTGATCTTCAGGTTGTCCCGAGCGTTCTCTGCGCTTCACGAGGTACGAGTGACGAATGACGAAATCACGGTTTATCCGTTTTCATCACATTGGGGACGCCTTTCGCGCCAAGATAAAAAGCCACAAGCTTGACGGGAACTTTGCCGTTGTTGACGCCATTGTGCCTGAACTTCACGACCTCGACAAACGCTGCCCCCTCATTGAATGTGGTCGTCTTTCCACCTTCTATGGACATCGTAATCTGTCCGGAAATGACATAAGCATAAACCTCTATCGGATGGCTATGCCAGCCCGTCTGGGCACCCGGCGCAATTTCGATCATCATGACGGTCACTTTGGGATGATCTGCATCCAGATAGTCAATCGGCTCGCCGTTTGTCATCGTTTCCGTCTCAAGAATAACTTCACCCTTCACCCCAGTGTCATACTCCCCGGTGTAGGCCAGCAAGGGCAACATCATCAGGAAACCCGTCAAAACCCAAATTTTATATTTCATCGCACACCTCGTCCTCTCTGTATTCAAATCATTTACCGTTCCATTCAAGACAACTTCCGGAACCCGGACTGTCATATCGTTTAGCGGTCAAGTTTTCAAGATAGATCTGAGATCCAGTGCAAGACGATACGGAATGTCAGGTTGAAGCGTTACATGGATATCAGTTTTCTTTACAGAAGTTCAATTTTCGTGCATATATCAACCAGGTTATTTAACAAAATAAAAGGAGCTTATCATGAAATCAGTTTATCGAATCGCGTTGATTGTCTTCCTCGTTCTTCTTCTGGGTGCCTGTCAAAAGCAACAACAACCCTTCACCGAGGTTGAAAAAGAAACCGTCAAGAAAGAAGTCAAAGAGCAATTCAATCAACTGGCCGCTGCCATAAACCAGAAGAATGCCGATGCCTGGTCCAGGTTTTACAGCACCGACGAGTTTGTATCGGCAATCGCCGGCACGGATTATTACGCCGGACGAAGCGCCTGGGTGGACGCCATCACGAAATACTTTTCCATGAGGGAACGTCAGCACATAGAACCCCTCGACGTGCGGATTGCGGCCCTGGCTCCCAATCTGGCCCTCATGACCAGTGAAGAAAAATCAGAGATGCTTTTTAAAGACGGGAAAAACATCAAATCCAAACATGTCTATACGATGATCTGGAAGAAAGAGCGGGATGTTTGGAAGATTCTGCATTCCCATGAATCGTGGATCGAAGAGCCGGTCAAATAATTGTCGTTAAGCGAAGTCGAACCCCGAACGTTGATATCAGGCGGGGCTGCCGGATCGGCCGTGAAACGGCCCTCCGGCAACCCGCCGTTTTGCCGCCGGCCGCGCGTCCGCACGCGAGGACAGATGATTTTCAATGCCCTCACTCACGTAGCTTTTCTGATCTTCAGTCGTTGACGGTCTCACCCACCAGCGTGTGAATCTCCGTCGCGATCTGGTTGATCTCTTCGATGCCCCGGCTTTGCGCGGCGGAAGATCGGGTAATGCCGTCCATCAGGGAAACGGTGTTGACGACACTTTCCGACACCTGGGTAAAACGATCATTGGTTTCCGTAACCAGTGATGCGCCCTGCCGGATCAGTGAAATAATATCTTCGATCATGCCCGATGTGCTTTTGGCCGCTTCGGCAGACCGCATGGCCAGATTGCGGACTTCATCGGCCACCACGGCAAATCCCGCGCCGGCTTCTCCCGCGCGCGCCGCTTCCACCGCAGCATTGAGCGCCAGCAGATTGGTTTGAAACGCAATCTCATCGATCGTTTTGATAATCTTGGATGTCTCTTCGCCGGTGCGCGTAATGTCCGTCATTTGCGCCATGAGCGCCTTCATCGAGGCATTGGTCCTGGTCACCACATCACCGGCCTGGCTGATATGGCTATGGGCGTCATGCGCATTCTGCGCAGCCTCCCGTGTCACGGCAGCCATTTTTCCCATCACATTTTCCGTCAGATGCTCCGTGTGCTGACGAACCTGAACAAAGACGGATTCCAGTCTGCCGGCCAGAGCATCCGACTCTTCCCTCAATGCCGCCTGCTGGGTTTCCGCCCTCCGGCTGATTTCCGCCGCCTCTTTTTGCGCGGACAGGGCGCTTTTTAAGCCGCGGTCGCCAAAGATGAGGGCAATAACCATGGTCAGAAACGGTCCCAGAATATTGGCGATTTGAGTTTGGATCAGCTGCGGCGCAGTCAGCGTAATCGTCGGCAGGGAATAACCCGATGCGTGCATCCCCAGGAAGACCAGGATTTCCACAAGCATCACCAGGGACCAGACGATGAAACTGGTAAATCCAACGAACGTGACGGCGAAAACCGGAATGATGATGTTCCAGGCCAGGGATGAAGAGAGAATCCCCCCCGTGACTGCGGGCAAAACGGAGAAATGCCAGGCCAGCGCGGCAATGACAAAATTACCCATCACCTTAAGGGAGCGGCTGTATTTTAGAACGAAAGGGCTCACACAGGAGACACAGATCATCACGCAGAAGATACTCACGGCAAGACCGGTGAAACCCATCTTGTACCATTTGATCACATTGGGAATGAAAAAGATGAGAGATAGCTGCGTGAATGCCGTCAGTTGGAAGGCGCGGCGATATTCATCGGCATCCTCGCGAATCGTTTCCGGAATAAAATAGTCGATGTAGTTTTTCAACATGCGGCCGCCCCCGACAGAAAAGTTTGATCGAAACTTCTTCTATATCGGCAAAGTCCCGCAGTTCCATGAGTGTTATTGAATAATTTTTTGCAAAAGGATGAACCCGGCAAACCAACTGGATAAACAATATCCTGCCGACCGGAGGGAGATACCTTTTTACGCAAGAGTTCTCAGGATTTCTCAATGCCCTCGAAATGACATTATCGAAGACTATTTCAAGACACGACACGGACTAAGTCCGCGGCAACTTGCCTCCACCATTAGAGTTTCGCAAACCACGGGCTCCGCCCTCCGCTTTGCGGGATAGTTGAAGTTCTCTTTTGAGAGCTTCGATTCTCAAAGTATAAATTCATTATCCAGTATTCACTCGCCAACCTCCCGCTGTAAACTGCAGAGGTTCGACTCGTTGACGAATTCAACTAGCTGATTCCCCAGCGCTCCGCTTGTGGAATCAAAGTTTCGTAAACCACGGGCTTCGCCCTCCGCTTTGCGGGATAACTCAACTAGTTGATTCCCCAGCGCTCCGCTTGTGGAATCAAAGTTTCGTAAACAATGCGGCCAGGCTGAGCGGGATGACAGGATTTTCAAGCAGCCGAAAGCCGGCTGATTGGACCGCCGCAACTTCGGCGCTGAATTGCTGACCGGTAACATGAAGTTTCGGCTCAACCAGCAGGAACCGGCCGTTTTCTTTTAGTGCGGCATGCACCTGCCGATAGAAACTTTCCTGGCCCGGCACTTCATGCGCCATCCAGAACGCCAGGGCGAAGTCGGCCTTCGCTGTCACCCCCAACGCATCGGGGCGGGCCAGGTGGAGAATGATCCGATTGGCGACACCTGCCCGCCGCGCCCGTTTTTCGATGCCCTTGAGCATGGATTCCTGGATGTCGGCAGCAATCACCTGCCCGCGGTCTCCGACCATTCCGGCGATCGGGATCGTAAAAAAACCGATGCCGGGGCCGATGTCCAGGACAACATCACCTTCTTTAATATGGCGTCTTATGATCCGGACGGGATTCTGAACCAGCCTTCTTAACCCGTTGTCAAACGTAAAACACAGCCAGCGGGGACAGAGGTGGTGGTGGCGAAATAATACTTTATCGGCAATGTTACCCATTTCAGTGTCCTCTTACTTTCAGACGACCGTCAGGCCCCGGGATCGCAGATAATCCTTGACGTCGTTGATTTTGAGCAATCGGAAATGAAAGACCGACGCGGCCAGCAAAACACTCGCGCCGCCTTTGACGACCGCTTCATAAAAATCTTCCAGTTTGCCCGCACCGCCCGAGGCCACCACCGGCAGCGTCACGGCGTCCGAGATGGCTTTGGTAAAGGGGATGTCGTAGCCGGCCTTCGTGCCGTCTCCATCCATGCTGGTCGGCAGGATGACACCCGCGCCCTGTTCCTGGCAGGTTTTCGCCCAGGCCACTGCATCTTTAGCAATAGGCAGCGTGCCGCCCGACACAACCAGCTCGAACCCGGAGGGCATCGCGGCATTTCTTTTCGCGTCAATGGCTACCGTGATCTTGTCCGACCCGTACTTTTTTGCCGCCAGATTTACCAGATCGGGATTTTTAACCGCCGCGCTGTTCATGGACACCTTGCTCGCCCCGGCATCGAGAACCATTTCGATATCTTCCAGAGAGGAAATACCTCCGCCGACCGTCAGTGGAATGCTCAGCACCGCCGAGACATTCCTGACCCATTCCAGGCGCGTTTTACGGTTTTCCAGCGTAGCCGCAATGTCCAGCATGGCCAGTTCATCCGCGCCCTCCGCCTGATAGAACGCGGCATTTTCCACCGGGTCACCCGCTTCCTTAATATCAACGAAATGAACGCCCTTCACTACCCGTCCGTTTTTCATATCCAGGCACGGCATGATTTTGATCGGTCCCATAGCCATCTCCTCTCCGAATAAAATGATTTGTCAAACGATGCAGATTTTTAAACCCAACGCGGTAAATTTACAATCAAAATGTTCAGGAATGTGTAAATTCTGACACTATTTTGTTCTTTTTTTCTTTAATGCTTGAAACGAAGGACAATTTCGTTTAAACAATTTTGCATCTTATCCCATCTTGAAAAGGAGCCGCCCATGATAAAAATGAAAGAGATCAAAGCCAGCACCATGAATGTGGACAAATTTATCGAGGAGAAAGTGCGCGGCATCCGCAACGCCGTGGGCGAAGGCCTGGCCATCAATGCCCTGTCGGGCGGCGTGGATTCCTGCGTGGTCACCGCCCTGGGGCACAAGGCACTGGGGGATCGCCTGAAAACCTACATGATCGACAACGGCATTATGCGGGAAGGCGAGCCGGCCCGGGTGCAGGCGGCTTTTAAAAGACTGGGCATCAAGGTAGAGGTCCTGGATGCTTCCAAAGCCTTCTTTTCCGCCCTCAAGGGTCTCACCGATCCGGAAGAAAAAAGGGAAGCCATCACCCAGACCTTCTATAAAAATATTTTCGGCAAACTTGTCGTTAAGAGTAAGGCCAAATACCTGCTGCAGGGAACAATCCTGACCGATGTGGATGAAACGGTCGCCGGGATCAAGCGTCAGCATAATGTTTTTGAGCAACTGGGAATCGATCCGCAAAAGGCATTCGGTTACAAAATCCTGGAACCGCTCATCGAACTGCGCAAAGATGGTGTGCGTAAAGCCGGGCGTGGGCTGGGCCTCCCGGAGAGCATGTTTGATCGAATCCCCTTCCCGGGACCGGCGCTGGCCGCCCGCGTGATCGGCGAAGTCACGCCCGCCAAAACCGCACTGGTCCGGAAGGCAACCGCCATCACCGAAGCGGCGCTCAAAGACACAAAGGCATTTCAGTATCTGGCCATTCTGCACGAAGACCGCGTCACCGGCATGCGCGACGGCAAGCGGGTTTTCGGCAACCAGATCGAAATCCGCTCCTGGGAGAGCACGGACGCCCGCAAGGCCAGCCCCACGCGGCTTTCCTTTGATGTGCTGGAAAAGATCGCGACAAAGATCACGAGAGACATTCCCGAGGTCGTGAGCGTCACCTACAATATTACGTCCAAACCGACATCCACTATTGAAGCAATTTAAGACCCGGGGCCCGGGTGGAAAAGATCCCCGCTGGAGAATTCCCGCCCGGACCGGAGCAACGGTTTATGGCTAAAAAACCTCAAAACGGCCCTTTGCAGGGCATTCGCATTCTTGATCTGACCCGTCTCTATCCCGGGCCGCTGGGAACCATGATGCTGGCCGATATGGGTGCCGACGTCATCAAGATCGAGGACATGAACGCGCCGGACTATATGCGCTTCTATCCTCCCTATCTCGGATCGGAGTCCGCCGGCTTCATTGCCGTCAACCGCTCCAAACGAAGCCTCTCCGTCAATCTCAAAGCGAAAAAAGGCGTCGATATATTTTTCGCCCTTCTGAAAACGGCGGATATTGTCATCGAACAATTCCGGCCGGGTGTCCTTACCGACCTGGGTATCGCCTATGAAGCGGCCAGGCGGGTCAAGCCCGATATCATCTACGTCTCCATCACCGGCTACGGCCAGGACGGGCCCTATGCCCGGGAAGCCGGCCATGACATCAACTTCATGGGTTATGCCGGAATCCTGTCGGCCACCGGAACGCCGCAGACAGGCCCCGTCATTCCCGGTCCGCAGCTGGGCGATGTGGCGGGAGGCGCATACATGTCCATCATTGCCTGTCTTTCCGCCCTCTGGGCCCGGGAAAAGACCGGCCGGGGACAGCACGTGGACGTGGCCATGCTGGATGGCGTCCTGCCGCTCATGACGCTGCAGATGGCGCACTATCAGGCAACCCAAATGAAGATGGGGCCGGGAGAGCCGCCCCTTTCCGGAGGGCTCGCCTGCTACGGCGTGTATGCCTGCGCTGACGACAGGCATATTGCTCTGGGTATTCTCGAAGCCAAATTCTGGAAAATTTTTTGCGACATGGCCGGCCGCCCCGAATGGATCGAAAAACACATGGTGATGGGAGCAGAAGCCGAAAGCCTGCGGACTGAGATTACCGCTCTCTTCCGGACAAAAACACGGGATGAGTGGATCGCCGCAGCGAAAGACCTCGATGTCTGCCTGACGCCGGTGCTGGATATTTCGGAAATTGAAACAGACCCGCAGTTACAGGCCCGGCAGATGATTTACGAGCAGGAGCACCCCGTCTGCGGCATCCTGAAAGGCATCGGCATTCCGCTCAAATTTTCGGACACACCCGCCCGCCCCGCCGGCCCCTCTCCCGCGCTGGGAGAAGACACCAGATCCATCCTGGAGGAAATCGGCTACAGACCGGAAGAGGTCGAAGCACTCCGCAAAGAAAATATCATTCTGGTTCCCCCGATAATGAAATAATCATCTTGTCCTGAATCCCAACCGGCGCCGATTGCGGGATCATTCGACCTGCGGACGCGAGCGCATTTTGCTTCTGAAGCTCAGGTTAAAAAAAAGAAAGGACAGGGATTCCTGTCCTTTCTTTGCCGTTTAGTTTTTCTGTTTCTTCAATGGATATTAAAATTTCATCCAGATGATCTCATTTTGCTTGGCCGCTGACCGCTTTTTAACTGAATCAAATTCTTTTTGATTCTTTGCCCACCAGATGTACAGCACGGATGGATCGGATTTGCCGTTCGTAATCGTCTGTGCGGATGCTGCTACATGCATACGTCCGGATTTTTCAATGCCGAACTCTTCATTGGGGAATTTGTCGCCCAGCAGCCCGTTGGCCAGTGCTTTGGGGAAAGCATCGCGAATTTTATGGATATCATCGACTGTCCCTGCGGCTTCGATGGCATAAGCCAGAGCATGCATGCCCGTATAATTGAGCGCGCATTCCCAGGTGACCATCTTCTTATACTGTTCCGTGAATCTCTTCTCGAAACTCGATGCGCCCGGGAACGGAACACTGACAACGCCGCCCGTACCGATCAGATTGCCCATGGTCTTGGTGCCTTTGAGCAGTTTAGCGATGTAATCCTGCTTGGCCTGATCGATCATGATGAACCCGCCTTTGAAGCCCATCCCGCGGGCCTGTTCGATTACCAGAGCCGTTGTCGCCGAAGGTCCGCCGATCAGCATCACATCCGGTTTTGAGGCGATAGCGGCGGCAATCGGAGCGGAAAAGTCGGTTTCCGTGTAATAGTTGGCCGGCTTATCCGCGGTAATGACGCCGCCCTTCTTTTCCCAGTACGTCTTAAATCCGCTTCTCCATTCATCGCCGTAGGCGCCCAGCGTGACAACCATGGCGCATCGCTTCCATCCCTTTTTAAACGCCCAGTCGGCGAAAACCTGCACATACGTGGTAAAATCAACGGTTGTGGCGACAACCAGTTTATTGCCCAGCTCCGTTACCTTCGGGGTGCTGGTGTAGGCCATCATGATAAACTCGTTGCCCTTCTCTTCGTTGATTTTCATCATCGGAGCGATCGTGTTGAAGACGCCGTTGAAAACGGCTACGGCTTTATTCTGCTTGAAACGCCGGGCGTTATTGACAGCCTGGGTCGGATCAATACGGTCATCAAGCTTTTCCAGTTTGAAGGTGTACTTTTTCCCTTTCACCGTAATTCCACCGGCCGCATTGAGGTCTTTAACAGCCATATCAACGCCGCTTAGGATATCCTGCCCGTATTCGGCGGCCGGCCCGCTGAGCGGTCCGGTATACCCTATAACAATTTCATCAGCCTTACTACTTCCCGTCCATGACATGATAACAACAGCAGCAACCAGACAAACAAGCACCTTGAGATACTTCATTACTTTGTTCCTCCTCGTTATTGTATTAGCTTACCTTGATCAATGGGAAATGTAGAGACCATCCCCCTCCCTTTATATGTAATTTTATTTACTTAAAAAAGACAGCATGTCAATACCATAATAACATTATATATTTGTATCAGGCAAAAAAAGGCGATGGGCTGCTTTATGATGCATCGGATATAATTGTAGAAAATGACCTGACCGTCATCCGTTAAAAATCTGCCGGTCACGATAAAGACCGACGGCTTGTTCAGCGGGAAATCCGTAATGACTGTCAAATAAGGAGCATCGCGGCGAAAAAAAGGGACAGGTTTTCCTGTCCCTTTTACCATTCGATCACTGCTTCGCGCACTACGTCACTTAAGCCAGAGAACCTCATTCTGCGGAGTCCCGCCCTGCTGCTTTACCCTGTCAAATTCACTCTGAGTCTCCGGCCACCAGGCGTAAAGAACTGAGGGGTCGGATACCCCGTTGGTAATGGTCTGCACGGACGCCATGATGTGCAGGCGTCCATTACCGAGAATCCCGAACAGCGACGTGGGATACTTATCACCCAGCATGGGGGGTACCAGCGCTTTGGGGAAGGCCGCCCGAATTTTATAAACATCCGTTGTCGTTCCGGCCGCGGCAATCGCTTTGGCCAGAGCATGCGTCGCCGAATAATTGAGGGCGCATTCCCAGGTCACCATTCGCTTGTAGGTCTCAATATATTTCTTATCGAAGATCTTAGCGCCATCGAAGGGGATGCTGACCACGCCTGCCGTTCCAATCAGATTGCCCATCAGCTTGGTGCCTTTGAGCAGCTTGGCAATATAATCCTGTTTGGCCTGGTCGATCATGATGAAGCCGCCTCTGAAGCCCATGCTTCTTGCCTGTTCGATCACCAGGGCGGTTGTGGCTGAGGGTCCGCCGATCAGCATCACATCCGGTTTGGTGGCAATGGCCGCTGCAATCGGAGAAGAAAAATCCGTTTCCGTGTAGTAATTGGCCGGTTTATCGGCGGTGATCACGCCGCCGTGTTTTTCATAGTAGTCTTTAAAGCCGTGCCTCCACTCGTCTCCATAGGCGCCCAGGGTCACAACCATGGCGCATCTCTTCCAGCCTTTCTTCAGCGCCCAATCGGCAAAGACCTGGACATAGGTTGAGAAATTAGGGGCGGTGGACACCACAAGCTTATTGCCCATCTTTTCGACCAGCGGGGTGCTTGTGTAAGCCATCATGATGAATTCGTTTCCCTTTTCCTCGTTGATCTTCATCATGGGGGCAATGGTATTGAACACCCCGTTAAAAACCGCGATGGCCTTACCGGTCCGAAAACGGCGGGCATTATTCACTGCCTGCGTCGGATCGATGCGGTCATCCAGCTTTTCCAGTTTGAAAGTGTATTTCTTGCCCTGCACCGTTATGCCGCCGCCGGCATTCAACTCCTTGACGGCCATTTCGATCCCGAAAAAAATGTCCTGCCCGTATTCTGCGGCAGGTCCGGAGAGCGGTCCGGTATACCCGAGGACAATTTCATCCGCCGCCCGACTCACTGTCGTCCCGGAAAAAACAAAAGCAGCAGCAACCAAACAAATCAGCATTTTCCAATACTTCATTTCTCAGTCCCTCCTTTTTGTCATTTTTCCTCATGGCCGTTTAAAAGATTACTGCACCTTCCCCCATTCCATCACAAGTTTGTCGCTGTTCCAGCTGCACTTCCAACAGAGGATCTGCCCACATCAGCAATGCACGATATGATGAGACACTTTCTTTTCATGTGTCTTTTATCCTACCAGATCGCAATACCCCCGTCAATGCTGATGGATTGGCCGGTAATGCTCCTGGCTTCGTAGGACGCCAGGTACGCGACCAGGCCGGCAATTTCCTCGGCATCCTGGGGACGTTTGAGCGGCGTCACTTCTTTGACCCGTGCCTCGAAGATTTCCTTCAGGCTCATATCGGCATAGGCCGGCTGGACATCCTTGACCGCCTGCGCCAGCTTTTCCCAGCCCGGGGTGAACACATAACCGGGACAAACGGCGTTGACGGTGATGTCATAGCGCGCCAGTTCCTTGGCCAGGGTTTGCGTCAATCCGATCACGCCGAATTTTGCCGCGCAGTAAGCCCCGAGAAGCTTTTCCCCCTGTTTACCCGATACGGAAGACATATTGATCAACCGGCCCTGTTTCCTGGGTATCATGACTTTGGCCGCGGCGCGGCAGCAGAGGTAGGCACTTTTCAAATTGATCTCAATGGTCTGATCCCAGTCTTCGATCAACGATTTAGCCATGAGGGCAATACCCGATCCCCCGCCCACATTGTTGACCAGGATATCGACGGCTCCATACGCGTCGATGGATTTCTTCATCAGGTTCTCGACATCTTCCGGTTTTGTCGCATTGCACGTGACGGCCAGTGCATCACCGCCGCCGGCTTTGATCGCATCGGCAACTTTCCGGGCCGCATCGGGATTCAGATCCGCCACGACCACTTTTGCCCCTTCGGAAGCCAGCCGTAAAGCGACAGCTTCTCCAATGCCGTTTCCGCCTCCCGTCACAACCGCAATCTTATCTTTAATCTTCAGGTCCATAAAATTTCTTCCTCCCCAGATTTATTTTGCTCGTCAACCCGCCGGCGCACGTCGTGCAAGGCGCCCTCCCGGATATCGGTCTTGTTACATTTTTTCACATTTCGCCTGCGATGGTCGTTCAAAGCGCGCTAGAATCAGATCGAGGATCTTCTGTAAACCCTGACGGTCGATTTTTTCGCGGTCGTCCTTGATTTGCTCTTCCATCGCCAGTTGAACCACGCCGCGGATCACCCAGGTCATGTGGCCCGGATTGCCTGATTGAAATTCTTTTGCTGCAATCCCTTCTTCAATAATTTTTTTAATCGCCGCGTGGAACTTGACGTGATAAGAAATGAAATCGCAATAGGGCGCGCTCTGGGATGGACCGTAGTAGATGGTGAACATCAGCCGGAAAAAATTTTTATCGGCAACGACATGCTGAAAGATCTTGTCCACCAGGTCTTTCAGCCGGTGTTTCGCCCCCTCCGCGGTATGGGTATGCAGCGTCAGTGCATGATCAATTTGAGCACAATGGGTTTGCATCAGCTCCATGTAAAGGCCTTCCTTGTTGCCAAAGTAATAATAAAGGGAAGGTGCGGTAATCCCCACCGTGTCCACGATTTCCCGTATGGTCGTCGTGGCATATCCTTTTTGGGCAAACAACTCAAGAGCAGCGTCCAGGATGCGCTGCCGGGCCTCGGAGTCCTGCTTCTTTTTCATCGGCTTTCCCTGCTTTCTGACCCTTGATGTTCTCCGTGTTCATGGCTGATGGCTTCTGCCTGCGACCGCCCCGTGCCGTCAACGTTTCTATATTGACAAGGCGTTTCTTTTGTCAATCATAATATCCGCAGGAGGAAACGATCGGGCTCACCGTCCGCCCCGGGCGTTCGCGCTCCCGGGATCCTCATCAGCCGCAAAATTAATTTTCATTCATGTTGATATTTTCACAGTGCAATTGCGGGAACCGCCCGCTTTGGGCTGCGGCAGCCGGTTATTTTTCATTGACAGGCCGGGCGTTAATTTCATATAGTGCTTGTTATAGAGATTCGCCAGAATCGCGTTCTTGTCAAGAAAAATATAAAAAACAGGGAGGAAGCACGATGAAAAAGACACATCTGTTTGCCGGAATGATTTTTGTTTTTCTGTTAATGACGACCGGGGTCTGGGCCGCCGCCCCGGAGACAGCAGGGCCGATCAAGATCGGCTTCATGGGGAACATGTCCGCTCCCTTTTCACTGAGTGCCAAGGCCGCCGCGACCATGGCTGTTGACGAAATCAACAAAGCGGGCGGGATTCAGGGGCGACAGATCAAGCTGATCGTCGAGGACACCAAGGGGGAAATCCCCAAATGCGTCGAAATCTATAAAAAACTGGTCATGAACGACAAGGTTCTCGCCGTCTTCATCGGGGAAAAGGTGGAAATGGGCGTAGCCGGCATGGAGATCGGCGCTGAACTGTTTCCCGAATATCCGCACATCTTCTTCTGCACGATCGGCTCCGGTGACGACATCTGGCACCGCGTACGTGACAACTACAAAAAATACCGGTTCGGTTTTCAGACGTATTACGCCATCTCGACCAATTATTTAAAAATTCTGGCGCCCGACAACATCGATTGCTTCAAAAACCAGATCAAAATCAAAAAAGTGGCCATTCTTTATGAAGACATGGAATGGACCAAACCGTTGCGCAACGGCATTCCCGGCGTATCTCCGTCTTTAAAAGACATTTATAAGGCAAAAGGAGTCCAGGTCGTTTACGAGACGACCACATCCCTCGATCAGAAGATGTTTAACCCTATCTTTGAAGAGATCGCCAAATCCGGAGCCGACCTCATCGACTGTGCCGTCGGTTACATCGATCAGCCGGCCTTTGTCAAACAGTGGGCCCAGTCGAGTGCACGAAACATTCCCGTATTCATCTGGGGAGGTCTTGCCGGCATGCCTCCGATCTGGAAAATGACCGAAGGCAAGGTAAACGGCGTCATGGTGGGATCTTCTCTGGTCAAGGTCGCCATAACACCCAAGACGATTCCTTTCATGGAAAATCTGGTCAAAAATTACAAAGTCGGTCCCATCTTCGGTTCCCACACAACCTACGACACCATTTACGGTTTCAAGAAAGCGATCGAAAAAGCCGGCGGGACGGGAAGCATCGACAACCTGATCAAACAACTGGAGCAGGTTGAAGAAGTTGCTGTCCTGGGCACCATCGGCTGGAACGCGAAATATCACTACAACCTTCCCCCGCCCAAGTACATAACACCGATCGTCCAGTGGCAGGGCGGTGAAATGAAGGTTATCTATCCCCTGAAGTATAAAATGACCGATTACAAAGCTCCGCAGGATCTGCGAAAGTAAGCCGTGCGGGGAATCCGCCCGTGAGGGCGGATTCCCCGTTGCCGAGACCGATTCGTTCTTTCCTCGCCGGAAGGTTCCGGCAGCGCGGCAGTGATTCAGCACCCATATGTTGTAAAGTACCGGGCAGTTTGAAGACAATAAAAGGGGGGGAGCAGACCCTATGAGCAATATTCTTCTGCAGATTATCATCTACACGGTCATCTGGGGTTCCATCTATCTTTTGATATCGCTGGGCTTCTCGCTCATCTGCGGGGTCCTGCGCATATTCCATCTGGGATACGGCGTCGTATTCGTTCTGGCCGCCTACGTCACCTGGTTCTTTATGGAGGATGTGCACCTGGGGCTCGTGCCCAGCCTTCTGCTCATGATTCTTGTCCAGTGCGCCTTCGCTCTCATCGTTTTCTACAAGGGCGTTTTTCAGCGTTACCTGGAAGAGGAGGAAGTTCTCCTGACCGTTTCCATTCTCATTTTTCTGGCCATCGCCCATCTGGCCAACTATTTGTATCCGGTTACGGCCGGCGTCAGCATTCCTTCGACGATCATTGACGACGTTCTCTCCGTAGGCTCCGTCACCATTGCCTATCAGATGATCATTGCGGCACTGGCGGGAATCGTGGTCACGGCCGTCTATGTGCTGTGGTTCATGAAAACAAGAATCGGCCTGATCATCCGGGCGATCAGTCAGAACCTGCCCGCGGCCCTGCTCATGGGGGCAAACGTCAACCGGATGTACTATCTGGCCATGATCCTCTCCGTCATCCCTCCCACGATCTGCATGATCGTCATTGCGCCTTTCTGGGGGGTTGATCCGTTCATGGGCGCGTCCCTCCTGATGACAGCGATGCTGATCTCCATCCTCGGGGGTTTAGGCAATCTTAAGGGAAGCATTGTAGCTTCTTATCTGATCGGATTCATTCATGCCTCGGTCAGCTTCATCTTAGTGTCCCGCTTCATGGGTCTTGCCGCCTTGATGGTCACCCTGGTTGTGATGATTTACCGGCGCGGGGGTATTTTCGCAGGAGAGACATTATGGTAAACTTTGAATTGCGCCGCGATCGGATTGTCGCCCGCTGGCGGGACAAGAAAACGGAATGGGTGATTGAACCGCGCTACTGGAGAAACCCGACAATCGGCATTACGGTGCTGTTGCTTCTGCCCCTGTTCGTCCACTCCTATCCGCACATCCTGACCATGATCACGACGGCCAATATCTATGCCGCTATTGCCATTCCCCTGGCTCTTCAGATGCTGGGAACGGGCCGCGTCAATTTCGGTCCGCAGCTCTACCTGGGAATCGGCGGCTACACGGCGGCGCTCCTGAACCTGCACTTCGGCTGGAGCCCCGCCATGACGCTCGCGGCCACCATTACCGTCTGCACCGTTGTCTCGCTTGCCTTGAGCCCGACAACCCTGATCGCCAAGGGACTTTATTTTTCGCTGATCACCCTGATCCTGCCGCTGACCTTCCTGGATGTAACCTACATCTGGGGAGACCTGTTCCGCGGAGAAGTGGGTCTCGTGGGCATGAGTCCGCTTTTGACATTTGAAAAGGTTTCCTGGAATTACATCGCCTATTACTATCTGTCGCTGTTTTTGATGCTCGCCTATCTCCTCGTCTGCGACCGCACCGTGCGGTCCCGGATAGGCATCAGCATGGCGGCCGTCAATGAAAATGAAAATGTGGCCCGCATGATGGGCGTGAGAGTAGACGCCTACAAAATATTCTTCTACGTGGCGCCGTCCATTCTGACAGGAATTGCCGGCTGGTTCATCGTCCACACGTTCCGCACATTCGCCGGCGTAACCTATCTTCCTCTGGATTTCATGACAAAGATCCTGATCATCGTCATCGTCGGAGGAAGAGCTTTTCTCTACGGCGCCATCCCCGGAGCTTATCTGATCTCGATTCTCGAAGATTCGTTGAGGGGGCTGGGTCCCGTAAACTACTTTGTGTTTCCCCTGATTCTGATCGCCCTGATTGTTTTTCTGCCCCGCGGAGAAGGACTGTGGGGCCTCTATAAGAAAAGACGGCCCCGGGATTATTTTCCAAAACTGCATGTAAGGAGAGATTAGCGCCGTGCTTACGATAACGACTGTATCAAAAAAATTCGGAGGGCTTGCCGCCGTAAGCGACGTCAGTTTCACCGTTGCCGAGGGGGAAGTCGTCGGTTTAATCGGGCCCAACGGCGCCGGGAAAACGACGATGTTAAATCTGATTTGCGGTATCTACAAACCCGATCACGGAACGATCCGCTTTGACGGAACGGACATCACGGGCCTCCCCAGCCATAAAATCTGCAAACTGGGCATCTCCCGCACGTATCAGATCCCCCAGCCTTTCGAATCCATGACGGCCCTGGCCGGGGTCATGGTCGGCGTTTTGAACGGGAAACCCCGCCCCAACATGAGCGTTCCCGATGCGGCCCTGGAGGCCTCCTACTATCTGGAATTCGTCGGGCTATTTTCCAAGCGCGACACCCTGGCGCGGGATTTGAATCTCTATGAATTGCGCATGCTGGAACTCGCGCGGGCGCTGGCCACGACGCCGAAGCTCCTGCTGCTCGACGAAGTGATGGCCGGCCTGAATCCCACGGAGGCGTCGCACGCGCTCGATATGATCTGGAGCGCGCAGGAGCAATTCGCCTTTACGATCCTGTGGATCGAACACGTCATGAAAATCATCATGAATGCGACCCAGCGGGTGGTCGTTCTTCAGTACGGCAAAAAAATCGCGGAAGGTCCGCCCCGGGAAGTCACCGCGGACCCCAAAATCATTGAGGCCTATCTGGGAGCTAAATATGCTCAACATTAAAGATCTGAATTCGGCCTATGGCGTGATCCCCGTCCTGCACGGCGTGAATCTCGAAATCCGGGAAGGGGAACTCGTCGCTCTCCTCGGCGCCAACGGAGCGGGGAAAACAACCCTGCTCAACAACATCTCCGGCGTGCTGCCCGCCAAATCGGGAACCATCTCCTTCATGGGGGAACCCATTCAACATCTGTCTTCCGACCGGATTGTCAATCTCGGCATATCGCAGATTCCCGAGGGAAGAAAAATTTTCCCTTACCTGAACGTCAAGGAAAATCTCCTGATGGGCGCCAGCGCAAAGAAAGCCTGGAAAAAACGCAAGGAAATGCTGGACAAGGTTTATACGTTGTTTCCCATCCTGAATGAACGCTCCAATCAACGGGCAAGCCTGATGAGCGGCGGCGAACAGCAGATGCTGGTCATCGCCCGGGGATTGATGGCCCGGCCGAAACTCCTGCTGATCGATGAACCGTCATTGGGGTTAAGCCCGCTCATCATGTCCCAGATTTACGATGTGATCAAAACATTCCCGGCCGACGGCATTACCATCCTCCTGTCGGAGCAAAACGCATTGTATGCGCTGGAAATCGCCACCCGGGGCTATGTGCTGCAGGATGGTCATATCGTTCTTTCGGGAACAAGCGAATTTCTGTTAAACAGCGAACTGGTGAAAAAAGCTTATATAGGAATGTGAAAATGACTGAAGACTATTTTAATTTTACCGGCAAGCTTTTTGCCCGGGAGGACATCGGTAAAAAGGCGGAAGCGCTCAAGGGCATCCGGGTCCTCGATCTATCCCATATGATTTTCGGGCCGACGGCAGCCAAGACTCTTGCGCAGTATGGCGCCGAAGTGATCAAGGTGGAAGTTCCCTACCAGGGAGACTACTGGCGCGGAGGCACGTACTGGGGCAAATACTGGAAACACTCCAATCCCCTGTGGCATTTCATCAATCCGGGCAAATATTTCGTCGGCATCGATGTCAAGAAGCCGAAAGGCAAGGACCTGATCCTGAAGCTCGCCGAAAAAGCCGACGTGGTCATCGAAAATTTCACCTCCGGGACCGTGGAGGCCTGGGGGATCGGCTATTCGCAGGTGAGCAAAATCAATCCGAAAGTCATTTACGCCAGCCTCAGTACATACGGACAATTCGGGCCGCGTCGCTATGCTCCGGGTTGGGATCTTCTGGCTCAGGGCGCCAGCGGCGTGCTGTCCGTCACCGGTCATCCGGACACGGATAAATATTTTAAAGTTCCCGATTTTTTCGGTGATTTTTTTCCGGCCTATTACGCGGCCATGCTCATCCTCATCGCGCTCAATTACCGGGAACGATCGGGAGAAGGACAGTATATCGACGGCTGCCAGGCGGAAATCCTGATGCGGACGCTGGGTCATTTCACCTACCATGACGCAACCGGCGAAAGCCTGGGGCGCACCGGTAGCATGGATCCGACCATGTCTCCATCGGGAATATTCAAGACAAGTGACGAAAAATTCGTCGCCATCGCTATTGCCACGGACAAGCAATTTCAATCGTTATGCAGAGTTCTCGGCCGCGACGACCTCGCCCAAAATGAAATATATAAAAAGGCGATAAGCCGGCTCAAACGCGAAAATGCATTGGCCTTGAATAAAGTCCTTGAAGAATGGGTGCGGACCAGGGACGCCCGGGAACTGGCCGAATTGGCCCGCAAACACCGCTTTGCCGCGGCAGAAGTCATGGACGATGTGCAAATCAGCCAGGACGAGTGGCGCAGGGAGAGAGGCAGCGCCATTCTTTTTGAAGACGACATGTATAAAAAACTGCTCGTTGAAGGCCCCATCGCCATGCTCTCCAAGACACCCGGCCGGATCAAATGGCTGACCCGGCCGCTCGGCTATCACAACCGCTACGTCTTCAAGAAAATTCTGGGATTGACGGAAGATCAGATTAAGGCTCTGGAAAAAGAACGGGTCGTAGGCACCTGGGATTATCGCGTCGGCCAGAGACCGCCCATCTATCACGACCTGGCCAAGGATAAAATCTTTAATTATGAAGGGGGTGAGGACCATTAAAGAGCGAGTCTATTCACGATACCTGCAGAAAAAAGGCGCATCGAAGCTGTCCGACTGGAAGAATATCCTGACGCTGTTGAAAACGTCCGAGGGAAAACCGGAAGCCCTGGATGATATGATGGTCCTCGATCTGAGCTATGCCAATTTCGCAGGAAACGTCGCCGCCAGTTTTCTGGCTGAAGCCGGCGCCGAAGTCATTAAGGTTGAACCTCCCGAAGGCGACCCGTCCCGCGCCATGAGTCCATATGGGGCCAATGTAAACGGCGTAGGGATCCCCTATCTGATGGAAAGCCGCAACAAGCGGCAGATTACGCTGGATCTCGAAAGTCCCGAAGGTCAGGAAAATCTCAGGCTCCTCGCGGCGCGCGCGGATATGCTCATTGAAACCTATGTCCCCGGACAGATGGATGCCTGGGGAATTGGTTACCGGCAACTGCGGGAACTCAATGGCGGCCTCATCTATATCGCCATTTCGCCCTACGGGCATTACACGGCCAAAGGCAGAGAAATGGCCGAGATGCCCTGGACGGACCTGACCTCGCAGGCCGAGTCGGGTCTGGCCGCGCTCATTGGCGATCTCCCCGACGCTCCGGAGCCCTATAACTGGCCCACCCGCGCCGGATTTTATGCCGCCGGTTATACGTCCGCGGTCGGAGCGGCCTGCGGCGGACTGGTGGCGTCCTTTTTCAAACGCCGGACCGGCGAAGGGCAAATGATCGACATTGCGACGGCGGATGCTTACGCGTCCTGCGTCGGTTTTCCGCCGACGATCGGCTACGTATGGAAGAAGCCGAGGCTTCGTTACGGGACACTCGATTATGGCCTGTGCCCTTACGGATTTTTCAAATGCCAGGACGGTTACGTCGCCATCGCCTGCTTCCGCGACCAGGACTTTCGGGCGGCCCTCAAGCTTCTGGGCCAATGGAAAATTGAAGAAGAATGGAAAACCCTTCTGGACCGCATCACGGATGATATCGACAAGGTCAAAGAGCTCAACGCCGTAGTGGAAAATGCCGTCGGCAAATACACGTACAAACAGATTAACGAAAAATTTGCTTCCTACAGCGTCAAAGCAGCCGGCTCCAAATGGCGGGGCGGCGGGCTGCCCGTCACGACGAAAATGCTGACGCCTGCTGAAGTCCTCCAAGAAGAGCACTGGGCGGCGCGCGGGACCTTCCCGAAAATCAGCCATCCTTCCTTCGGGATCGTAACGCTGCCCTCGACCGGAAAGATGACCAAAACACCGCTTCGGGTAAAATGGATTTCGGCCAATATCGGCGAAGACAACGACTATATTTTTAAGAAATACGGACTGGTCAGCAAAATGGGCTGAGCAGAGGGGGTCCGGAGCAAAAGACCCTGCCTCCGGTCTTCCAGGACGATTCCCGGTCCATCAACCGCCGTTTCCGCGCTTACCGCAGGGGGGAACTTTTCTGTCCGTTCCTCCGTCGCGGAAGCAGAATCTTCGATCGATTGCCCCGGAAAAATCTGGAAATCAGAAGCAAAAAATTATAGCATCCCTTCTCCGGTCGACCCGGAAAGTGAACGGCGCATCAATACGATACGTATTCAATAAATATGGGAGTGTATGGTATATGAAAACAGATCAAGATAAAAATGAGGCAGCGGGGAAACCCGCCGAGACGAAGCAAAGCGAAAGCAAACCCATCCGACCCGAATTGGCCGAATTGATCAAGCGGCAATCGTTTGGCCTGGATGAAAACCGCCCCGATGTCGTTGCTAAAAGAAAAAAGAAGAACCAGCGCACGGCGCGCGCGAATGTTGAAGACCTCTGCGATCAGGGAAGTTTTATCGAATACGGCGCCCTGGCGATTGCCGCGCAGCGCAAACGTCGTTCCGTCGATGACCTTATCGCGAAAACCCCGACGGATGGCATGATCGCGGGCGTCGGATCCGTCAACGGGTCAATTTTCCCGGAAGACAAGGCCCGCTGCATGGTGCTGGCCTATGACTATACCGTTCTGGCGGGCACACAGGGTTTCTTCAACCACAAGAAAAAGGACCGCATGCTGCATCTGGCCTATGAACAGCGCCTGCCGCTGGTTTTCTTTGCGGAAGGCGGCGGCGGAAGGCCCGGTGACGTGGATGCGGAGGGCGTGGTGATCGCCGGACTGGACTTAACCACCTTCGGCGCGTTCGCCAGACTGAGCGGCTATGTGCCGGTCGTCGGCGTGTTATCAGGGTTCTGCTTCGCCGGGAATGCCGCGCTGCTGGGCTGCTGTGACGTGATCATTGCCACGAAGAACTCCAATATCGGCATGGGCGGTCCCGTCATGATTGAAGGCGGGGGCCTGGGCGTTTTCCAGCCGGAGGACGTCGGACCGATGGAGATCCAGACGCAAAACGGCGTGGTCGATATTGAAGTGGAAGACGACGTGGAAGCCGTCGCCGTCGCCAAAAAATATCTTTCCTATTTCCAGGGCGCGACCTCGTCGTGGGAAGCGGGCGATCCCCTCAAACTGCGCAGCCTGGTCCCGGAAAGCCGCAAGCGGGCGTACAACGTCCGCACCGTGATCAAAGGCATCGCCGACACGGACTCGTTTCTGGAGCTCAAACCCAAGTTCGGCCCCAGTATGGTCACGGGTCTGATCCGCATCGAAGGACGGCCCTTCGGCATTATCGCCAACAATTCCATGGTCACGGCCGGCGCCATTGAGGCCGAAGGCGCGGACAAGGTCGCCCGGCTCATGCAGATCTGCAACGCGCATGGCCTGCCGATTATCTCTTTATGCGACACCCCCGGTTTCATGGTCGGGCCGGAAATCGAGAAGCGGGCGCAGGTGCGTCATGTCTGCCGTATGTTTGTCATCGGATCTCATCTCAACGTGCCCTATTTCACCGTGGTACTGCGCAGAGGCTACGGGCTGGGCGCCATGGCTATGGCCAAAGGCGGTTTCCATGAATCGTTCTTTACGGCGGCCTGGCCGACAGGAGAATTCGGCGGGATGGGGCTGGAAGGTGCGGTGAAGGCGGGATTCAAGAAGGAGCTTGCCGCCATTGAAGATCCTCAGAAACGCGAAGAACTCTACGAATTTCTGGTCGCCCAGTTGTATGAACGGGGCAAGGCCATCAACATGGCCGCCTATCTGGAGATCGACGCGGTTATCGACCCGGCGGATACCCGCAAATGGATTATGCAGGGCCTGAAGTCGGCACCCGCAAGGCAGCCGGGCGATGGTGCTCATTCTTTTATTGATCCATGGTAACTCGGATTTGCTTCAAGGAACAAATCTTATTCTGTACAATGCCCCTCATCTGAACTGACTCATCAGTCGTGAGGGGCATTAATTTATGCAGGAGCAGAAAATCAAAGACAATCCCGTCCGTGCGACGGCTGAGAAGCGCTGCGGGAAATTATCCCGATCACACACGGAACAAAAATCATTTGAGTTGCACCTGCCCTTTTTTAATTTTCCTGTATATCGTGGAAGGGTTGATGCCTAAAAGTTCGGCGGTCTTTTCAATGCTGCCGGATTCCTGATAAGCCCGCTTGAACAGAATCTCCTCCACTTTTTCCATTGCCTGTTTCAAAGGCATCAGGCGGGCTATGGCGATATCTTCATCTTGTCCCGGTGATTTTTTCATTTCCAGTTGATTGACCAGATCGTATTCCGCATCACCAACCTCTTCCGAACCGGCGACAACGAGCAACCTTTCGATGACGTTTTTCAGTTCCCGCACGTTGCCGGGCCAGTCGTAATGGTAGAAACGGGGAATCAGCGAGTTGGCGATCCTGACGTTGGACCCGTACTTCAGGTTCAGCCCTTTCAGAAAGAAGCGAATGAGAGGCAGGATATCATCACGGCGGTCTCTCAGCGGCGGAATATGGATCGGGATGACGCTCAAACGATAGAAGAGATCGCGCCTGAATCCGACGCCATCCACAAGCTGATCCCGGGAGAGGTTGGTCGAAGCGATGATTCTTGCATCCGTTGCTATGGTCTTGTTGGATCCCACACGCATATACTCATGTTCCTGAATGACCCGCAGGAGCTTGCTCTGCATCCCGAGGGGGAGTTCGCTCACTTCGTCCAGGAAGAGGGTTCCCTTTTCCGATTCGTCAAACAGACCCTTGCGTCCTCCTTTTTTTGCCCCGGTGAAGGCCCCCTCCTCGTAGCCGAAGAACTCCGACTCCAGGAGCTCGGAAGGAATCGCGGAACAGTTGATCCCGACAAACGGACCCTGCGACCGGTTACCCGACTGGTGGATCATCTTCGCGATCATTTCCTTGCCGACTCCGGACTCACCCCAGAGGAAAACCGGCGAATCGAATTTGCCCGCCTTGACCGCAACCTGAGCCACTCTCTTCATCTGTTCGCTGGAATAGACGATCTTGTCCCGTCCGAGAAGGACCTCGAGCGAGTTCAATCTTTTGTAATACTGGTCCTTCAGTGTCTCCGAACTGGACAGGTCACTCTCCAACTGGATCATCCGGGTGACATCCCGTCCCGTGCTGACCACCTTCTTAATCTTTCCGTGTTTGTCAAAAAAGGGGATGCTTTGATACTGAAGGGTTATTCCCGATCCATAGGTGACGTTCGTGCTCATCGGCTTCTTCGCTTTCAGCGCATTCAAGGAGGCCGCGTCCGACAGCGCGTGCTCTTCAACGAGTTCATGCAGGTCCCTGCCGATCCATTCCTTGGCGTCGACCCCGATATATTTGGAAAGGGTACCATTGAGATGCTCCAATACCCCGTCCTGATCCACAATTCCGATCGCGACATCGATGTAATCCAGGAAGGTGTCAAAATCCATCAGTTTCAATATATCCGCCGTATCGAACAGATATAAATGGCTCTTTTTCACGCTATCAAACCCGACTGGAAAAACCCTGATCCGGCGGGAGATCTTCCCGATCTTGATATTTCGCGGTACGCCGGACGGTTCGGGGGATTCTTTTTTCGCGAACAGGGGATCAATTTCGCTAATGGAGCTAATGGAATGAAGGTCGGCAGAATGCAACAACGATTCTGCGGGATCGTTCATCATCAGAATGCGTCCCTCTTCGTCTGCGAGTAGCGCCGGATTGGCGATTTGCCTTAAAAAATCTTTTTCTATCGTTATCACGGATGCCCCTCCAATCGAACGCTAAAATCGCTGGGAATATTTATTTTTTGCAGCATGCAAGATATTTTTGCATAAAGCAAGGGATTTGGGGACGCTAAAGAGCATGCTTTTGCTAATATATAATGAAATCAATCTATTAAACAAACGGCATGGCCATTGCATTTGGCAAGAGCGATATTGCAGCAGAAAATAAAAACAAAAAAGACAGGAGAAAACACCATGAGTATCCGTTTCGACGAGCGCGTCGCAGTCGTCACCGGGGCAGGAGCCGGGCTTGGCAGAAGTTATGCGCTGGAACTTGCCGCTCGCGGCGCAAGGGTGGTGGTAAACGATCCCGGTGTTCTTCCCGATGGATCGTCCCGCGCACTGAAGGTGGCCCAAGAGATTCGTGAACAGGGTGGCCAAGCCGTTGCCAATTGTGACAGCGTGGCAGACCGGGATTCCGCAGGGAAGATCGCCGCGGCCGCCATGGAAAGCTTCGGACGGCTGGACATTCTTATCAACAATGCGGGAATTCTCAGGGATAAGAGCTTTCTCAAGATGCCCCTCGACGATTTCGAAGAGGTGTTGCGGGTCCATCTTCTTGGCGCCGTGTATCTCACGAAGTCGGCTTTCCCGATCATGCAAAAAGAAAAATACGGCAGAATCCTGCTGACCACGTCCACTGCCGGCCTCTATGGTAATTTCGGGCAGACCAATTACGCCGCGGCCAAGCTCGGTCTGGTCGGATTGATGAACGCCCTGAAACTCGAGGGCGCAAAGTACGATATTACCGTCAACACCATCGCACCCATTGCCGCAACAGGTATGGCGGGTGGGACTTTTCCGGAGGAGCTTGCCGCCCTGATCAAGCCTGAGCGGGTTGCGTCGATGGCCCTCTATCTCGTCTCTGAACAATGCCGGACCACGGGAGGGATTCTGTCCGCCGGGGGAGGATACTACTCCAGCATTCAAATGAACGAGGGAAGCGGCGTGCGCTTCGAACCCGGTGCAGCCGTCACGGTCGAACAGATTGCCGAACGGTTCCCCGAAATCATCTCCATGAAAGACGCGCGCTATTATGAAAATGCGACGGAAAATGTCCTGCACATCCTGTCTCCTCTTGTTGAGAAATGATGATGCCGCGGCTGAATAATTACGAACACATTAAATACAGGGAGGATTTATGAAAGATCGAATCTATGTCATCGGTGTGGGCATGACCCCCATTGTCAAACAGGATGGCGGTTCTTTTGAACAACAATGCAACATCGCCATTTCCGAGGCCATGGAAGATGCGGGCTTGAACCCTAAAGGCGATCAGGGTGCCATCGGCGGCATCTGGTACGGCAATTGCGCCCAGGGAATGCTCACGAGCCAGCACTGCATCCGCGGCCAGGTGATCCTGCGACGGCTCGGCTTTGAAAGTATGCCCGTCGTGAATGTGGAGAACGCCTGCGCGACAGCCTCCACGGCCTTAAACCAGGCGATCCATTATGTGAAGGCGGGCGGGTCCGACCTAACCCTTGCCGTCGGCATCGAAAAGGTGCTGCCGGATCTGAATCATCTGGAGGACCTTCCGGAGATCGTGGCCGCGCTTCCTTATATGACGCTTTCCGCTTTCTGGATGGGGAGCGAGCAGGACAGGAAAAAACTATACATTGAAAAATGGCGGAAAGAAAAATCGGAGGTCCTCGGGATTCCCTATGAAGAAACGAATGTCGGCGGAGACCGGAGTCCCTTTATGGATTACTACGCCGTGAAGGCGATGAAGGTGATGAAGAAATACGGCTACACCCAGGAGCAACTGGCCAGAGTCTGCTCAAAGACGCACCATCACAGCACGATGAACCCCAAAGCCCAGTACCGGAAGGAAATCTCCTGGGAACAAGTCATGGCCGACAAACCCATTACCTATCCCCTGACCCGTCCCATGTGCGCGCCCACCGGTGAAGGCTGCGCCGCGGCCATTGTCTGCTCGGAAAAATACCTGAGGCAACACAAAGAAATAAAGGATCCGGTTGAGATCCTCGCATCGGTGCTGGTCTCCGGACGCGAGCGGGGAGACTATGATCAGGATATTTCGGGGAGAGGCGCCGAGATCGCCTTCCGTCTGGCAGGATTGCAGCCGAAGGATATCGATTTACTTGAGCTTCATGACGCAACAACCTTCGGAGAAATTTATCAGACGGCTCAGGCCGGTTTCTGCACATCGGAAGACGCGGGGATCTATTGTTCTTCGGGCGCGACCGCTTTGGGAGGAGAGCTGCCGACAAACGTCAGCGGCGGCCTGATTTCGCGCGGTCATCCCGTCGGCTGCACCGGCCTTGCCCAGGCCTACGAACTTGTGACTCAGCTGCGGGGGCGCGCGGGCGAGCGGCAGGTGAAGGGGGCGAAGATCGGCATGCAGCTCAACGGCGGCGGCCTGATCGGTGTCGAAGAAGCGGCACTGGGGGCTCATATTTACCGCAAAGTGGAATAAACAAAATTGCAGGGTCTAGCTAAGGAGAAAGACAATGGAAAATACATTACCTTTACAGGGGATCAAAATCCTGGATTTCAGTACGTATGCCGCAGCCCCGATCTGCGCGATGACGCTCGCGGACTGGGGCGCGGATGTCATCAAAATCGAATCGCTCGCGGGCGACATGTTCCGGTTTTTCGGTTTTATCATGGCGTGTCCGGTTCAGGACGACGACAATATTCAGTTTGAAATGGACAATCGGAATAAGCGGGGAATCGCCCTGAATCTGAAAACCGACGAGGGGAAAGAAATTATCCATAAGCTCCTCGAGACGGCAGACGTCCTGGTGACGAATTACCGCCCCAAAGCGCTTGCGAGTCTCGGGCTGGATTACGAAACGGTCTCCGGAAAAAATCCCCGACTGGTCTATGCCTACTTAAACGGATATGGCGACGCCGGCCCGGATAAAGAAAAGCCGGGATTTGATCTGTCCGCCTACTTTGCCCGCTCCGGAATCCTCGTTGAAATGCCCGAGCCGGGCAACCCTCCTCTGCCTGCTCTGGCGGGATTTGGAGACCATCCCACAGGCACCATTCTGGCCGGAGGCATCTGCGCCGCCCTCCTGCAGCGCGAAAAAACCGGAAGGGGCTGCAAGGTGCAGACGTCTCTTTTCAATACCGCCCTGTGGAACCTGCAGCTGAATATCGCTGCCGCCAACAATAACGCGCATCTTTCCGAGGAGGAATATAACAAGATCAGGACAAAGCGCAGACAACCGCGCTCCGGCCTGATGAATACATATCAATCCAGGGAGGGCCGCTGGATTACGGTTATGGCTCTCGAATACGACCGCTACTGGAAACCCTTCGCTGAGCTGGTGCTCAACCGCCCTGACCTCGCGGATGATCCGCGTTTCAATAATCAAACGGCGGGGTTTCAGCATGGGGAAGAGCTGGCGGCTATCATTGACGAGACATTCGGCAACTTAACGGAGCATGAAATTGTTACACGACTGAAAAAAGCCGATATTGCGCACGAAGTCAACCTCCGCTGGAAAGAACTCAAGAATGATGCCCAGGCCCTGGAAAACGGTTTTATTATCGAACACAAGATGCCGAGCGGACGCACAGATTGGGTCATGGGTAATCCCGTGCGTTTCAACGGCGAAAAAACGTCGATCCGCAGATCGGCGCCGCGTCTGGGCGAGCACAATGACGAGATCCTTGCCGGTCTGGGATACAGCGTCGAAAAGATTGCGGCATGGCGGGCCAATATGATCATCAAGTAGACAGAATTTCCTCCCGTGAGTTGTCTGCCGTGAAATCCGGACGATTGCGGGAAAGCGTTCGGATCATGATAAACATGCCGATTTTAAAGGAAGGGGATCATGGAGAAAGGATCTGTTGTACTCATTTCCGGTTGTTCATCGGGAATCGGGCTGGCGCTGGCTCGCGAGTTTGCATCGCTCGGCTGCCGGGTATTCGCCACGGCGCGAAAGCCGGAGAAGATTGAGCCATTAAAGAAAGAAAAGATGGAAACCGCCGCGCTCGACGTAACGGATTCCGATTCCATCGAGGCCTGCGTTCATGAAGTGGTCGGCAAAGCCGGAAGAATCGATGTGCTGGTCAATAACGCCGGTTATATGCAGATGGGGCCGGTTATCGATATATCCACCGATGACATGAGGCGTCAGTTCGACACCAACGTCTTCGGGGCAGCCGCTTTAACCCGGGCCGTTGCTCCGCATATGATCAAGCAGCGGTCCGGTCTGATCGTCAATATCGGCAGCGTGTCGGGCATATGCGCTACCCCTTTTGCCGGCGTGTATTGCGCGACGAAAGCCGCCATGCATCTGCTTTCGGATTCCTTGCGCATGGAACTGGCGCCTTTCAACATTGCGGTCATTGTGGTTCAAGTCGGCGCCATCAGGTCCAATATTGGAGAAACCGCCATAAAGAACATCATCGAAGCAAAAAAATCCGTCTACGCCCCGCTGATCGAATATATCAAAGCACGAGCAGTTGCCTCGCAAAAAGACCCGACACCGGCCGAAGAATTTTCAAAAGCGCTGGTCGATCAGCTATCCCGGGCAAGGATTCCCAAAATCATTCGTATCGGCAAGGAATCCATCCGCATGCCATTCTATAAAAAACTGCCGGTGGACCTGGTCGACCGTCTGATGAGCAAAGCATTCGGACTGGATAAACTTAAATAATAGGACGCAGGTAAGTAAAGGAGGAAAAATACCTTGGAAATCAAGAATCACACAATCCTGATAACAGGCGGAGCTTCCGGACTCGGGGCTGCGACGGCCAGACAAATCGTTAAGGCCGGAGGACAGGTTGCCATTTTCGATGTGCAGCAGGACAAGGGCACCGCTCTGGCTGCCGAGTTGGGAGATAAGGTCATTTTTTGTTTCACGGATGTCACCAGTGAAGAAAGTGTCAATAATAGTGTTGCCAGAGCCAGAGAGCGATTCGGCTCTATTCATGGCTTAGTCAATGCCGCAGGTTCCGGCTGGACGGAGCGAACCGTTTCGAAAAGCGGTGCGCATTCCTTCCCTGTTTTTGAACAAATCATCCGGCTTAACCTTCTGGGCACCTTCAATGTCGCAAGCAAAGCGGCGCAGGCCATGCGTGACAATGCACCGAATGAAGCAGGTGAACGGGGAGTTATCGTCAATGTGGCGAGTGTCGCCGCCTTTGACGGCCAGATAGGCCAGGTGGCCTACGCGGCCTCGAAAGGCGCGGTGGTCAGCATGATCCTGCCCATGGCCCGCGACCTGGCGGTTCTGGGGATTCGCGTCATGGCTGTCGCCCCGGGAATGTTTCAAACACCGCTTCTGGCAATGCTGCCCCCGGAAGCCCTGAACGCATTAAACGCTTCCGTTCCTTTTCCTAAAAGAATCGGCGAACCCGAAGAATTTGCCATCCTTGTAGAACACATTATTCACAATCCCTATCTGAATGGCGAGGTCATCCGGCTGGACGGCGCCCTGCGCATGGCTCCGAAGTAGAGAGGAGTCATTGTCCCTATTATAAGGGGCAAAATCAGAAGGATCTTGCTGCGGTCAAATGCCACTAAGCAATCGGGAGCTACGTTTCGTTTAAGCGAAGCCTGCGCATGTTTTTCTGGCAAATAAGTTGAATTCATCAGTGGCAACAAAATCGTCTTAACGGGGAGGATACGAATGATTACAAAAAGCGGCGCAAAGAAATTCGACATAAGCAGGTTATCGGCCTGGTATATCGTCATCATATGTTCACTGCTTTACACGGTCAATTACATGGATCGCCAGGTGCTATCCATCACCACTGAGTTTATAAAAAAAGATCTCGGCCTATCCGATTCTCAGATCGGTATTATCCAGACTCTTTTCTTTCTGAGCATGGCGTTTTTTGCTTTTCCCGCGGCTTACCTGGTGGACCGCTGGAGCAGAAAAAAAACCGTCTCCGTTATGGCGCTGATCTGGAGCGGCTTTACTTTTATGACGGGAATGGGGAAAAGCTTTCTGGGTATTCTAATACCGCGCTTCCTGGTTGGCGTTGGAGAAGCAGGCTTTACTTCGGGTGGGACGCCGCTCATTGGCGCTTCTTTCCCCGATAAAGGCCGAAGTCTGGTGATGGGCATTTTTAACATGGCGGTCCCGTTGGGATCCGCCCTGGGTCTCATCATCGGCGGCGCGATCTCCGTGAAATTCGGGTGGCGGATGGCCTTCTACGTCTTTGCCGTTCCAGGTATCGTACTGGCTTTGCTGGCGCTCTACATGAAAGACTACAAGACCGTGAGGAACATTGACGAATTCGGTCAAAAAATAAGTTTTTTCCGATCGGCTGTTTCTCTGTTTTCGATACCTACTTTAAAATGGCTGTACATTGGATTTGGTTTGCAAAATTTCATGTGTTTCGCATTTCTCGTCTGGGCTGCGCCGCTGGTCATGCGGACAAACGGCGTGGATGCGCAAAAGGCCGGAATGCTGGTCGGCATCATCGGGCTCATGGCGATTTTCGGCGCCATATTCGGCGGCCTGGCGGCGGATCTGTGGCAAAAGAAAAATCCAAGAGGGCGTATGCTCACGGCGGCAACATCGCTCTTGATCGCGACGATACTGTTTTTTTTCATGATCTATTATGACGTGCGCGGCCTGGGTTTTGTCATTGGCATCCTCTACGGCATTTTTTCGATTTTTCCCGTGCCGTCCATCAGCGCGGCGACTCAGGATGTCACACCGCCCAGTTTAAAAG
Source organism: Deltaproteobacteria bacterium (assembly GCA_036528635.1). GTDB lineage: Bacteria > Desulfobacterota > Syntrophia > Syntrophales > Smithellaceae > UBA8904. The sequence goes on along the minus strand of JAIGNE010000044.1, from coordinate 51,332 downwards.
GCGTTTCGTGGGGCATGGCCGTCTTTTGTTGTTATGTTTTTGGTGGCGCCTGGTCGCCTCTTCTTGTGGGAGCCATATCCGACGGACTGGGAGGCGGTGCCTACGGCATTAAAATCGGATTATTATTAACAACTCTGGGCGGGCTTGCCGGCGCCTTTTTCTATTGGCTGAGCGCCCGACATTATTCTACCGACATGGAAAAAGCCCAAAAACATGTCCTCGAAGAAGCGGACTAGCGCCTTGATGATTAAACGCAGGTCAACCATTAGCGATCGCTTCTGCATTTGCTTCGGTTGCCATTTGGCCTAGTTCACCTGAAATATACCGATGCAGGATTGGCTTAGGGTCATTGGTGAAGATAAGTTTCCTGATTCCGGAAAACGGATAAATCTCAGCAAGGAGATGGATCATGGGCAAAGAATCGGTTGTAGTCATTTCCGGTGGCTCATCGGGATTCGGGCTGGCGCTGGCCCGCTAGTTTGCGTTGCGTGACTAACATGTGTTTGCTACCGCTCGAAAGCCGGAGGTAATTGAGTCGTTGAAAAAAGAAAGAATGGAAACCGCCGCACTCGATGTAACGGATATCGGCTCCATTGAGACCTGCGTTCGTGGGATCATTGACAAAACAGGAAGGGTTGACGTTCTGGTCAACAATGCCGGTTATATGCAAAGGGGGCCGGTAATTAATGTATCCTCCGAAGACACGAGGCGTCAGTTTGAGACCAACGTATTCGGGGCTGCTGCTTTAACCAGGACGGTTGCCTCCCATAGGATAAGAAAGCGATCCGGTTTGATCGATAATATCGGCAGTTTGTCGGGCATATGCTCTACTCCTTTTACCGGCGCATCCTGCGCGACAAAAGCTGCCTTGTACGCGCTTTCGGATTCTTTGCGCATGGAACTTGCGCCTTTCAACATTGCTGTTGTTGTGGTTCAAGTCGGTGCAATCAAGTCCAACATTGGAGAAAGCGCCATAGGTAGCAGCATCGTACAAAGATAAGATTCCTTTTATGCGCCGATTATTGAATATATCAAGGCACGGGCAATTGCCTCGCAAAAATACCCGACATCCGCTCAAGAATTTTCAAAAGTGATGCTCGATAAACTGTCCCGGGCCAAGATTCCCAAAATCATACGAATTGGCAGGGAATCCATACGTATACCGTTCTATACTACCGGTGGCCCTGGTCGACCGGCTGATGAGCAAAGCATTCGGCCTGGATAAACTGCAATAACGAAAATCTCGCATATTGAGCGGTAAAGAATCATCGACCCGGCGGATACCCGCAAGTGGATTATGCAGGGCCTGAAGTCGGCTCCTGCGAGGCCTCCGGAGGCTGCTTCTCATTCCTTCATTGATCCCTGGTAAGAAAAATAATGATAAACCGGGACGCTTTTTTCAGCGTCCCAGTTTATCATAGACCATCATGACCGTGTTTACATAGACATCGCTGTGGTTATAGAACCAGAGCGCCCTGCGTTTTTGTTCGAGCGGGGCGTCCTCCCGCCAGCCGTATTTTTTCAAGTAGTTTCCCATGCTGAGGTTCGCATCCGTCATATTAAAAGGATTGGCCATGCCGTCCTGGTCGCTGTCGATTCCAAAAATCCAGAAGGAAGAAGGTATAAATTGCGCCGGCCCCAGCGCCCCCGCAAATGATCCGGAGATGCTTAAGGGATCAATGCCCAGATGGTTGGCAATATGAACGAGGTAGCAAAGCTCGACCACCGCCCACTTCGCTTTTCGTTTCGCCCGGGCGATCGTGGCTTCTTCGTTTAGCTGCGGATAAGAATCAGCGTAGCGGTTTTGCACGTCTTCCAGGTAGTCCGGGTCCAGGAGAAAGGCCAGATTGGCATATGCATTAACCGCATTAAAGGGCATCGGATAAGTCCCCACCCATGACTCGATAATGAGAATAGCTGTAATGATCCGCGGTGAAGTTCCGAAACGTTTCTCCACGGCGGATAGCACATCGGCATTCTCTTTCATAAAACTTCTGCCGCGTTCGATCTGCCGCGGATGGATCTCCATCACATCAGGCTCCTGTCTGGTTCCCTTGGGCTTGGAATAGAACAGATTTTTCACGACGATATCCGGACGGACAAAGACACGGGGGTCCTGCGTGATCTGCCTGGCTTGCGCCGGTTCAAGCCCTTCCGCAACCAGGAGGCCTTCAAGAAACCGCCGCTCGGGTTCGCCGGCCGCATACAAGGGCAATGACCAGATCAGACTGATGGAAATAATAGTAAAACAGACAAGAATTTGCTTCATGCACCCGCCGCTGTACTCTTCAAGATGATTTGCAGGTTCATATTACATTTCACAACCCTTTAGGCAAGATGATTTCATGAGGACAGTTCGCGGCGGATGGGTTTTGGGAAATCCGGAAAGAGCCCCGATCCACGCACATCAACCTGTATAGCCGTTTTTATCCATAAAAAACCGGCTGCAACCTCGAATTACGCTTGGATTCGATTATCTGCAGCCGGTTTTCAATTAACAAATTTCAGGTATATTCCTATTTATAGTACGCGCAATTCAGGAACAGATTCATGCCGGGGACGGCCTCAAAATAGGCGACCTTTTGTTCTATTTTCTTGGTATTTTGATTGGTCCACCGATATTCGATGGTTCCACTTGGTTTCGTCTTGAGGATATTGATCCGTTCCTGGACGAAAAGTTTCCCATCCGCATCCTTCAGGTTGAACATGTTCTTGCCGACGAGAGCCGGTGTGTAGGGATGGGAAAGGTTCGTGCCGTCCATGCCGGTCGCCCAGACATAGAGGTCTTTGCTGATAAACATCCCCTTCGGATTGTTGAATTCGACAAGCGCTTTTTCTTTCCCGACTTCTTTCATGTAGGCCACGGCCTTCTTGACCATCGCCTGAGCTTCTGCAGCAGTCCCTTTATCCTGAGCTGTTGCAACACCAACACTGGCCATAAACAGGACGGCCATCACCAACGCCAATACTTTTTTCATCACCCACTACCTCCTTTTGAATTGATAAATATTATTTCATCACCGTTGATGATGAAATGGATCAATCGGCCTGAGTTTACTTTTTGTACTGCAGCAGCTTCTTGCTGCCGCTCATTTGATGACCGGTCCCTTTACCTGACGCCAAATGAGGAATTCTGCCGCCGGACTTCACATCGGACTCATTTTCCGTTGTAAAAATGGACATGATACTCGATAAATTTTCCGCATTGCTGGCATTCTGCTGAGTGGTCGTGCTCATCTCCGCGATGGCGCTGTTGACCTGCCCTATTCCCTGAGCCTGCTCCCTGGATGCACTGGCAATGTCTTTCGTGAGATCAACGACCTTATCCGAACTCACGGTTACTTCTCGGAATGCAGTGCTGGTCGCAAGAACAAGATTCTCACCGCTTTTTACTTTATGCACAATATCTTCAATCAGATCGGATGAATCCCGCGCTGATTCCTTTGCCCGTAAAGCCAGATTCCGGACTTCGTCGGCCACGACGGCAAATCCCGCGCCGGCCTCGCCCGCGCGCGCGGCCTCGACGGATGCATTCAAGGCCAGCAGATTGGTCTGGAAGGCAATTTCATCGATGCTCTTCACGATTTTCTGAGTCTGTTCACTGGCCTTGGTAATATCTTTCATGGACCCGGTCAGTTCGGACATCGAGTCGTTGGCTTTCATAATGGCGCCTTTGACCGACAACATCAGTTCGTTTGCCGCGGTTGTGTTTTCCGCATTCTGCCTTGTCATGGAAGCGATTTCATCGAGAGAAGCCGATGTTTCCTCGATCGCCGCCGCCTCCTTGGAAGCCGAATCCGTCAGAACCGCCGAGACCTGCATCGCCTGCCCCACCGCATCATTCATTTTGCTGCGCATGGTATTCACGGATTGGACAAGTTCACCGATTTCATCATTGGATTGCAAATTGATTTCCTTCGTCAGATCTCCCTCGGCCAGTTCACTGAGAACTGTAATGGTTTCTCGGATCGGTTTTAAGATCAGCCGCGAAATGAAAATGCTGGTCAAAAAAGACACGACAATGGCAATCACCAGGACAAACAAAAAGATAGTCAGCGTCGTGTTGGCCACGGTCACGGAATATTCATATTTTTGTTTGCTGAGCTTATCTTCAAGGGCATTGAGATCACGCAGGCTTTTGTCCAGTGCCGTAAAGGCATCCTCGGCCATGCCAAAAGCCATGACGGCGGTGCTGGCGTCCTGGGCCGCAATTTCGAGCGCCCCCTTGGCCTGGTTCTGGAATTCCAGCAAATTTTTATAGGCGATTTGATAATACTTTTTTTCTTCGGGAATGAGATTTTGTGAATTAAGTATTTTCGCCGTGAACGCCACGTTCCTGGAAACATCAGCTTCAATTTGCTTTGCCAGATCTTCAATCCTCTTCTTGTCATAGTTGGAGGCTATCCAGTTCATGATCTTATAGAGTTTGGTCTGAACAGCGGACATATCTACGATGATTTGCGAACTTTGCTGATATCCTTTGAACCGGTTATTATAGATGTCATCGATGGAATGGCTCTGTATGGTTACGGCCTGATAGGTTCCAATCGCATTAAGAAGAAGAAATATGAATACAACCAGAGGAGCCAGAAGGATCTTCTTGCCTAACTTCAAATTATTAAAAAAATTTTTCATACATGACTCCCTCCGGCTGTTTACTTTAAGAACTTTTAACGGTAAATATTTGCAGCGCGCAGCAATTCTTTCTATAATGATCCTGATCAATCAAGGCTGTTGTAATTCATTATCGGCCAATTTATTCATATCTTAAATGATCGAGTCCGTTTTCGGCCATTATTAAGCAGATCGGCCCCTGATAATCTTGATATTTCGATAATTTAAAAAATATTTTCATAAAGGCACTTCATTCAAAAACGCATTAGCCCCAAGGGGGGATGGATCATTTAAAATCCCTATCGGTCGTAGCCGACGACTGCCGCCAGTTCATCGACAACCAATCTTACCGACATGGCCTGTGCGGTTGTTTCCTCCGCGACGGAAGACGATTCCTCAGCGCCGGCCGCATTGGTTTGAGCCGACTTGCTGATCGATTCAATCAACGCATTGATCTGGGTGACGCCTTCCATCTGCTTTTTAGCCATATTGGCCGCATTGCCGGTAAACGTGGCGATATTCAGGGCACTGCTCCCGTAATCGATAAATTGCTTGATGCTGAGGCCGATAAAGTCGTTGCCGCTCCCGACAATACTGATCGTTTTGTCGATCAGTGCAATAGAGTTTTTTGCCGCTTCCGTGGAGCGAGCTCCCAGGCCGCGGATATCGTCGGACACCACGGCAAAGCCGCTGCCCGCATCTCCGGCTCGGGCGGCTTCAACCGAAGCGTTGAGCGCAAGCAGGTTTGTCTGGAATGCGATTTTCTCAATAGTCTGAACAATCGCAGATGTTTCTTCACTGGTTTGTTTGATCCCCTTGATCGCTTTCTTCGCCGATTTCATCATTTCGAAGGCGGCGAAACCGTCCGTTTGCGATCGTGGCAACAGGTTTTTCAGCATCTCAATGGTTTCCGTATAACTCGCATTGGACGCTCTCAGCTCTTCTGTCACAGAATAGGTTTCTTCCACCGCTCCCGCCTGCAGGGATGTCCCTTCCGCCAGGTGGTTGCTGGACTGCGCGATTTGTCCCGCCGCTTCCGCAAACTGCTCCGCTGTCTGGGCCAGGTTTTCAATCACGCGATTGATCGGACCCGTAATCGAACGCACAAAATAAATGCCCAGGACCAGGGCCAGAATGATTCCAACGACGGTGCCGCATAGCGCGATGATCGTCAGAGTTGAACCCTGCGCGATTCCCGACTGACCCTTCTCCCGGGCTAGGGTCACGGCGGTATCAGACACATCCCTGAGCAGCTTCTGACACAAACCGGAGGACCCCTCAATGTGTGCGCCCATGAACCTCTGTGCGTCTTCCCTCTTGCCATCTTTGATCAAACCGACAAATTCCTGATCCGCCTTGCGCCAGCCGTCCCAGGCCATCTTCAGCTTTTTGGCCGCGGTTGCCGTTTCTTCGGCCTGCGAAAGCCCGTCATACTGCTTCCAAGCCGCATCCGCGCGGCTCCAGGATTCCTCGATGCTCTTGAGCCGCTTCTCTTTTTCAGGTGCATTATTGATGATCTCCGGGATCAAGAGAGCCTGCTCCATAGCCAGAATATTTTGCTGATGTTCGGCAATGATGGAAAGATGATACGTTTCCGGAACATGAACATTCACAAAGTCTTTCAGATGTCCATTGACGAGGGTCATGCCGGAAAAACCGACCAGACCGCCGACAAGCAGGATCGCTGCCATCACCAGGAAACCGCCGATTAATTTTGAACTCAATTTCAGATTCTTCATGACTTGGCCTCCTCGATCAGACTTGTCCCGGACGATGGAAATTCTTCACGGATACCCGGCAGTGGAAGCTTCGGCCGGTCTTGCCGCGAATAAGACGAGACCAACGATTCGGTTTCCTCTATATTTTCCACAACGGCGGAAAGATCCCGTATGTATTGTTTCATGGCCTCGCACTGAGCGGTCATCTCCTCAGCGGCCGCTGCCGCTTCCTCGGCGCTGGCGGCGTTTTCCTGCACGACATGATGGATTTCTTCCATCGATTTTTTAATCTGCTGGAATTTCGGCAGCCGTTCCCGGCATAAATCTGCCGCACCATCCAAAATGGATACAAACTGATTGGCCAGGACCCGATAATCCTCGAACTTCGAAGTTGTCGATTCAACCAGCTCCGCACCTTTATAAATGGCATCAACCGTTCCGCCGATGAGCTGCGTCGTCTTTTTTGCCGCTTCGGCGGAACGAACCGCCAGATTGCGGACTTCATCGGCCACCACGGCAAACCCGGCACCGACTTCGCCCGCCCGCGCCGCTTCCACCGAAGCATTGAGCGCGAGCAGGTTCGTCTGAAAGGCGATTTTTTCAATATTTTTGAGGATGCCGGATGTTTCCTCACTGGACGCTTTGATGTCCGTCATCGTAGCCGCCGTCAATTTAACGCTCTGCTGCATGCCTTCCAGCACACTATGGGCGCCATGAGTCTCTTTTTTCAGTTTCTGGACTTCTTCGTTATGGGAGTAGTTTTCCGCGGCCAGTGTATTGATGACGGAAAACGCTTCCTCCACGGCAGAAGCCTGGACGGAGGTCCCTTCCGCCAGATAATTGCTGGACTGGGCGATCTGTCCCGCAGCTTCGGCAAACTGATCCGACGTCTCCTGCAATCTGGCAATAACTTTTCGGATCGGGCGGGTGATGGAACGGGCAAAATAAAAACCGAAGCAAATGGCTATGGCCATTCCGATGATCGTACCGGCAAGCGCCATCCCCCGCAGCCACGATGCCGCCGTTATCCCGGCCTGCCCTGCCGTCCGGGCCTGCCTCACATTGGCGTCCGACAAATCCGCGATCAGTTTCCGGCTCACGTTAAATGACTGATCGAGCTGTGTGCTCATCAAGCCGAGCGCTTCTTCCCGCTTCCCGTCTTTTACCAGCCGGATGAATTCCTGATCCGCCTTCTTCCAGGTTTCCCAGGCCGGTTTGAGGTTCTTCCACAGGACGGCGGCATCATCGGTCTGGAGAAGCTGATCATACTTCTGCCAGGATGTTTCCGCGCGCCCCAGCGCCTCCTCAAGACTTTTAAGCTGTTTTTCTTTTTCACTGATATTATTAAACGTCTCCGGCACCATAAGGGATTGGCTCAGCCTCTGGCTCATGATTTGATTTTCCGAAATAATGCCGATATGATACGTAGCTTGATGGCTGATTTCTGAAATATGCCGCAGTTTACCTGAAATCTGAGATATACCGAATGTCCCCACGATTCCGCCGACTAAAAGCATCAGCGCCACGAGACCGAAGGCTCCGGTCAATTTGCCATTCAATTTGGTTTTTGCCATTATTCTATTCCTTTGCCGCGCAATTTGCAGTTAAACAACCGTATCATCTGAAACAGGAACCATAGTCCTTTTAATATATCGGCGAAACCCTCCATTTCTTGAAAATTATCTTAGAGCGACAATCCATGTGATATCGCAGTTTTGAATGAACATCCGGCTGGTTTTTGAAAATATTAACAGGGGTGTTAAATTTTATTGACAAATAGAAGCAATTTGTTTATAAGCTTCGATCTTAACGTTAACTAAGGATAAGTATATGTACGCAATCATAAAAACAGGAGCTAAACAACACAAGGTCAGCGAGGGCGACGTCGTTTTAGTCGAAAAACTGGCTGGCGACAAGGGAACCGAGGTTGTTTTTAATGAAGTTCTGATGGTGTCCGATGATACCGCTGTAAAAATCGGCAAGCCTTTTGTAGAGGGAGCCAAAGTCGTCGGCGAAGTTATCGCTCAGACCAAAGGCCCGAAGCTCTTGATCGGCAAGCAGAAGAAGCGCAAGGGATACAAAAAGAAGACCGGCCATCGTCAGGAATTAACCAGCATGAAAATAAAGAATATTTCGATATAGGCGGAGGACATCATGGCACATAAAAAAGGTCAGGGAAGCTCCCGCAACGGTAGAGACTCCAATTCGCAGCGACGCGGCGTCAAAGTATATGGCGGTGAACAGATTCACGCGGGATCCATTATCGTGCGGCAGGTCGGCACAAAAATTCATCCGGGCAACAACGTGGGCCTGGGCAAAGATTTTACGTTGTTTGCGCTCATCAACGGCGTCGTTAAGTACGAGCGGCTCGACAAGACCCGCAAAAAAGTCAGTGTGTACGCGGCGGCCTGATCCGGCAGCGAAAGTAGAGAGCATTTGAAGGCGCTTACACCCTAAGCGCCTTTTTATTTTTTTGTATCGTTTTCCTCTCCTTTAGTGTAATTTTGTTTTGAGCTCCGCCGCCCTCCTCTACGTATTAACAAAAAAAGCACCTGCGGGGGCTGCCCGCCTTCATCGTGTTATACTTTGGATAGATAATTTACATGATCTGTCATATAGTCAAAGAGAATGGTTTCCCCCTATGAAATTTGTTGACGAAGCAAAAATATTTGTAAAGGCCGGACACGGCGGCGCGGGCTGTATCAGTTTCCGGCGGGAGAAGTTTATTGCCAAAGGCGGCCCCGACGGCGGCGACGGCGGCAAGGGCGGCGATGTCATTTTCCGCGCGGACAAAAGCCATCACACCCTGCTGGACTTAAAATACCAGCAGCATCAGGTCGCCAAAAACGGCGGGCACGGTTCGGGGAACAACCGCACCGGCCGCGGCGCGGAAGACCTGGAAGTCATTGTTCCGCCCGGAACCCTTGTGAAAGATTTTGAGACCGGAGAGGTTCTGGCCGATCTCGCGAAGCTGGGGCAAACCTTTATCGTGGCCAAAGGCGGCATCGGCGGTAAAGGCAACGCCCATTTCAAAACCTCCACCCACCAGACGCCGCGCTTCGCCCAGGAAGGCATGGAGGGCGAGGAACGCTGGTTGAAAATGGAGCTCAAACTGCTGGCGGACGTGGGGCTTGTCGGTTTTCCTAACGCGGGCAAATCCACCTTCATCTCGCGCGTCTCGGCAGCCCATCCCAAAATTGCCGACTATCCCTTTACGACGCTCACGCCCCACCTGGGCGTGGTCAAAGTTGGCGACAGCCCGAGTTTTGTCGTGGCGGACATCCCCGGCCTGATTGCCGGGGCGCACGAAGGGATGGGGATGGGCATTCAGTTCCTGCGCCACGTGGAACGAACATCGGTATTGCTGCATCTGATCGACATCTCCGAAGAACCGAACACGAATGCCTGGAAAAATTTCACAGCCATTAACAAGGAATTGGCAAGCTACAATCCCCAATTGCTGGAAAAGGCCCAGGTGGTCTGTCTCAACAAAATCGATCTGCCGGACGTCAGGGAAAAGGTCAAAAAATCAGTTGCGCAATTTTCGAAAAAAGGGATAATGCTGCATCCTTTTTCCGCGGCAACCGGCGAAGGATTGCAGGACATTTTAAGAAAGATTGTAACCCTCTTAAACCATGCTGAACCCGATGAGCCATGAATAATATTCGCCTGGAAACGCTGGCCTCCGCAAAAAAAATTCTCGTTAAAATCGGCTCTGCGGTGCTCACCGGCGCCGACGGCCTGGATCTGAAAGTCATCGACGCCCTGACGCAGGAGATGTGCGACCTGACGCGCCGGGGATTTTCGATCGTGCTCGTCACGTCCGGGGCCATCGCCTCGGGCAAACATCGCCTGGGCATCACGGGCAAACTCAAGAGCATCCCCGAAAAGCAGGCGGCGGCGGCCATTGGCCAGGGAAGGCTGATGCGTGTCTATTCCAAAGCCTTTGAAAAAAACAACCTCTACGTCGCCCAGATCCTGCTGACCCTTTCAGACCTGACCGACCGGCAGCGCTATCTCAACATCCGCAACACGCTCTCCACCCTGATGGACTGGCATGTGACGCCGATCATCAATGAGAACGACTCCGTTGCCGTGGACGAAATCAAATTCGGCGACAACGACAATCTTGCCGCGATGATCGCCAACATCATCGAGGCGGATCTCTTCATCAACCTGACGGCCACCGACGGGCTTTACGACTGCAATCCGGCGCAATTCAAGAAGGCGAAGCTGATCGGGCTCGTCTGCGAAATCACCGATGAGATTGAAGCGGCGGCCACATCCGAGACGTCTTCCGTCGGAACCGGCGGCATGAAAAGCAAAATCATGGCGGCCCAAAAAGTGACGTCCATCGGGATTCCCTGCATCATCGCGCCGGGAAAAAGAAAGAAAGTCCTTTCGGATATCATGGCGGGAAAGGATATCGGCACGCTGTTTCTGCCCCGGGCCTCCCGCCTCGCGAGCCGGAAATACTGGATCGCGTTCACGCTGCGCCCCCGCGGCCGATTGCTGATCGATGACGGCGCCAAGAAAGCCCTGCTGGACAAAGGCAAAAGCCTGCTGCCCTCCGGCATTACCGCCGTCGAGGGCGAGTTCGACCCGGGCGATCCCGTGACCTGCGTGGACGGCGCAGGCAATCTCCTGGCCAAGGGTCTGGTCAATTACAGCGCCGGCGACATCCGCAAAATACTGGGTTTAAAAACACCACAAATATTTTCCGTGCTGGGTCATAAGGATTATGATGAAGTGATTCATCGCGACAATCTGGTGCTTACCGGCGACATCAAAAAACAGTAAAGGCTGAACCGACAGCATCCCATAACAGGCGCGATCACGCGTCTCATCCAAAGGAGGGTAAAATGATTCCATTGATCGTTCTGGTTGTTATCATCGCCGCCGCCGCTTTCTATTTTGTCGGGATTTACAATAACCTGATTGCGCTGCGCAATCTGTACCTGAATGCCTTCAAACAGATTGACGTTCAGTTGAAGCGCCGCTATGACCTGATTCCCAACCTGGTGGAAACGGCCAGGGGCTATCTGGCGCATGAACGCGGGACGCTGGAAGCCGTCATCAAAGCGCGCAATGCGGCTTTTGATGCGAGCCAGATTGCAGCGGCCTCTCCCGGCAATACCGCGGCCATGACGGGGCTGACCCGGGCGGAAGGATCGCTTTCCGGCATGCTGTCCAAGCTGCTCGCGGTGGTGGAAGCCTACCCCGACTTGAAGGCCAATAAAACCGTCAGCGAGCTGATGGAAGAGCTGACCTCCACGGAAAACAAAATCAGTTTCGCCAGGCAGGCCTATAATGATGCCGTGACGGATTACAATACCAGGCGCGAACAATTCCCCAACAATGTGATATCGTCAACCTTCGAGTTTAAAATGGCCGCCCTTCTGGAAGTGGTGGAAAAAGCCGAAGAGCGGCAGGCGCCTAAAGTGTCATTCACCTGAGGATCCGCGAACACACGCGATTGATTGCTGAAAATGACCGCTAGCCGTCCGACTAATTTTTTTACCAGGCAACAGGAAGCCCGCAAAAGCTGCCGGAATCAAATCGTCCTGTTTGTTTTCGCCGTGCTGATGATAGTCGGGGTCACGACCCTGGCCATTCGCTTCGCCTGGTATTTATATATCGGCACCCAGGCCTATACCCTGTTCAATGCCCGTTCGGCTGAAAGTTACCATCAAAAACTATCCACCTTTGAATTTTTCGACCCGGCGTTTTTTATTTTTATGGGCATGGCCATCGTCATCGTCATTCTGACGGCCAGCCTGTTCAAAATGAATACGCTGCAGAAAGGCGGCGGGGCCGTGGCGGAAATGCTGGGCGGCAGGCAAATCAAAACCGGAACAGCCGATCCGGCTGAGCGCCGTCTGCAAAACGTCGTGGAAGAAATGGCCATTGCCTCCGGCATTCCCGTACCGCGGGTTTATGTGCTGGATTCGGAACACGGCATCAACGCCTTTGCCGCCGGGCTCGAACTGTCCGATGCTGCCGTGGCGGTCACCCGCGGGGCGCTGACCCACCTGACCCGCGACGAGTTGCAGGGCGTGATCGCCCACGAGTTCAGCCACATCCTGAACGGCGACGCCCGGCTCAACGTTCAGCTGATCGGCATCCTGTTCGGCATCCTGTTCATGGGCATTGTCGGGCGGAAAATCGTGTCCCAGGGACGCCTCTCGTTCCGGTTGGGCCTTCCGGTCATCGCGGGAGGGGTTTCGCTGATCGTGATCGGTTATATCGGAACTTTCGCGGGACGGCTGATGCAGTGCGCGATCTCCCGGCAGAAAGAATTGCTGGCGGACGCCTCCGCGGTTCAGTTCACCCGCAATCCCCTGGGGCTGGCGGGCGCACTCAAGAAAATCGGCGGTTCCGGTTTCGGCTCGCGCATCCAATCGCCCGAAGCCGGACAGGCCAGCCACCTGTTTTTCGGAGAAAGCCATCCCGATCAGCTGTTTGCTTCTTTCCTGGCGACGCACCCGCCGCTCGCGGACCGCATCCGCCTCCTGGATCCGGCCTTTGACGGCAAATTTATAAAAATCGAAGACGATCGTCCGAAAGCCCTGCCGGGGTATAACACCCCTTTTTGGGGAACCGCTCTCAGAGGCACCCCGCTTCGCATTCCACCCGGATCGCCGCTTCTGGCCGTCGTCCCCGCGGACGTCGTCAACCGCGTCGGGCATCCATCGCAGGAGAATATTGAGCAGAGCCGAACCCTCCTGACCTCCATCCCGGCGGAAATCGTCAATGCCGTTAAAACACCCCAGGGTGCAGCCTGTGTCATTTATGCGCTCTTGATGGATGGTGACACCATGTGCCGCCAGGCACAAGTCTCCGCCCTCGACCGGGCCATGATCCTGCAGGGTCAGACGGACCGCGTTCCGGGAATAAACGGACAGTTGTCCGGCCTGAAGCAGGACCTCCGGCTGCCGCTCATCGAACTGGCCATGCCGGCGCTCAGGGGACTTACGAGCATGGAAAAAAGAAATTTTCTTTTGATTCTCCAGTCCTTCGTTAATGCCGACGGCCGGGTGAACCTTTTTGAATTGTCCGTTTTGTGGATCCTCGACAGGTATCTGAACCCTTCTGAAAATCTCTTTAAAAGCGTCACCCTGTTCTCATATTCCAGGGTTGGTTTGGATATTGTTATGCTGCTCGGGGCGCTGGCCTCGACCGGGCATGCGGACGACAAAGAAAAAGCGGAAAATGCTTTTCATGCCGGTCTCGCCAGAATCCCTGAACTGGCCGCCCGTAAACCCGATTTCCCTTTTCATGAGAATGTTTCCTACGCCATGGTGAACAAGGTGCTGATCCATCTGGGCTGCGCTTCCTTCAAAATCAGGGAGTCCGTCATCGACGCCTGCGCGCACTGCGCCTTCGCCGACCGACTGGTAACCGCCGAAGAAGGAGACCTGCTGCGGGTGATTGCGCTGGCCCTGGAATGTCCCTTGCCGCCATTTTTAAAAGCAGTCCCTGGACCGGAAGCCGCCTGACATGCAATCCGCGCTCCATTCATGATATCACTCCAGATTCAAGATTTGGACAATGCAGCAATATTCAATAATCATTTCAGGACTATTTCAACTGATTTGCATTGCGAAGCTCTATGGGGTGTGCTAGAAGCAGGCCATGTCCATCTGGGAAAAGAAAAGCAGAATACTGGTGACCTGCCCGAAAGGGGTTGCGCCTCTTTTAAAAGCGGAAATCGAAGCGCTGGGGTTTCCGGTTCTGCATGAAATCGATACGGCGATTTCCACCGAGGGGACGCTCACCGACACCATGCGTCTCAATCTTTATCTGCGCACGGCCCAGCGCGTCCTGTATCAGCTGCAGATCTTCAAGGTCATTTCTCCCGGCGCGCTTTATGAACGAATCAACGCCATTCCCTGGGAAACGCTCCTGTATGACTCCGGCCCCGAGGCTTATGTCTGTGTCACGTCCGTTGTCGACAATCCGCTGGTGACGGATTCACGCTTTGCCAACCTCAAGGCCAAGGATGCCATTGTGGACAGGATCCGGGAAAAGAGCGGCATCCGGCCTGATTCCGGACCGGAAAAAGACAAGGCCGTCATTCACGTTTACTGGCGCAATGACCAGGCAATGGTTTATATCGATACGTCCGGCGACCGCCTCTCCATGCGCGGGTATCGCAAGATACCACTGGCCGCTCCGATGCAGGAAACCCTGGCGGCCGCTTTGATTCTTGCCACAGGATGGCGCGGCCGGACGCCGTTTATCAACCCGATGTGCGGCAGCGGCACGCTGGCCATCGAAGCGGCCCTGATCGCGCTCAATCGCGCCCCGGGGCTGGGACGCAGCAATTACGGATTCATGTATATTAAAGATTTTCCGCGCGAGGCATGGCAGGAGATGCGCAAAAACGCCCGCAATGAATCGCAGAAAACGCTGTCCACGACGATCATCGCCTCCGATATCGATCCCCGGGCTGTGGAGGCGGCCCACCATAATGCGCAGACGGCGGGCGTTGACCGTCTGATTGAGTTCAAAGTCTGTCCTTTTGAAAAAACCCCGACGCCCGGAGGCGGCGGCGTCATCCTGATGAATCCACCCTATGGCGAGCGTATGGAGCCTTTAAAAATCAAGACACTGAAACCGGAACGCAGGCAGGAGCTCGCACCGGGTCAGAAGGTCATTATCCGCAGGGCTGCCGACCGTGTTCACCCCAGCACAACGGGGACCGCCCTCGAGCGCCTGGAGGCGCTCTATGAAAAGTGCGGTGATTATTTCAAAGGGATCAGCCGGGGTTATCATGGCTTTATTTTCACCGGCAATCTGGAGCTGATAAAAAAAATCGGACTGCGCACCAAAAGGCGGCTTACTTTTTACAATGGAGAAATTGAATGCCGCCTGCTGGAATATGAACTCTACGAAGGCAGTAAAAAACATGCCGATCGAGAGCATCCGTCTGACGTTCCGCCGGTGATCGACGAATTATCCGGAAAGAAATAAACAGTAAGAAGCGCTATTGACCGATCGAAAGCGCAACGATTTGTTTTGAGCGTGCGCCGCCGGATTGATCCTGTCTATTCTTTTTTCTTGGCTTCTTTTTTTTGGACCTTGGCTGCAATCTTTAATGATTTTTTATCGGGACTATCAATGGTCGCAGCCGGTTTTGCCGACGATCCCGCCGGCGAAACCACAGGGGTTGATCCGGGCGCCTCATCCGGCATCCCCGCACGAACCCTGCTTTCATTCCGCAGGGTACGGCGAAGACGAACCCTGGTCATGATAGCCTCCGCCAGCATCTTGCCGAACTGGCCGATAAAACCGGCAATGAGGACCAGCAGCACCCATTTGAGAACCGACCACGTGCCGATATAGGTTAAAAAATCCGCCATAGATAAACACCTGTTGGAAGTGAAAAACCGCAGCCGCACATTGACCCGCTGATTCGGCGGGTATGGACCTGCGCGGTTTCGACTTTTCTATACAGGAAACACCCGCCTGGTGACAAGGCCTATTATTCCCTGTGACTTCAAGTTGAATTCACCGTCCGGTCGTGGTAGAAAAGACTGTCCCGTAAGCCCACACATTCGCGGAGGAATGGTTTTCATGCGCGGTTCAATCGTTAAAGTCATCTCGGCACTGATCGTTTTGTGTCTTTGCGCCTGTCCGTCGCCGCAAATCAGGCAGCGCGATCCGGACGCAAACAAAACCTATACCGCTCCGCAGGCCGTTTTCTTTGACGCGTCGAGAAAGGGCGATATGCCCGCCGTCATGCGTCTGCTGGAAGAGAAACTCGTTGATGTCAACGCGACGGATGCTTATCGCTGGACGGGTTTGATGTATGCGATTCAATACGGACACGAAAGCCTGGCGGAGTATTTCCTGATTAAAAAGGCGAATTTCAACCAGCAGGATAAAGACGGGCTTACCCCGCTGATGATCGCGGTCAATGAACGGCGCCCCTCCATCGTTGAATTACTGCTCGAAGCAGGCGCAGACCCGGCAAAGCAGGATAAACACGGCTACACGGCGCTGATGTGGAGCATTTACAATAAAAGCTGGGACAGCATCCCGCTCCTGCTTACGACCGGGAAAGGCATCGACCTTCAAAACGGTTTTGGTGAAACGGCTCTGCATCTGGCGCTCGATTACCGCATCCATGATATTGCCGCCCTGCTCATCAAACATAAAGCCTCTGTAGCCCTCGCGGATGACAAGCGCAGAACGCCGCTGCACCTCGCGGCGGAAAAAGGAGACCCATTAATCGTGCAGGCGCTCATCGCCCGGGGCGCGCCCCTCAATGCGCAGGACAACCGGGGCGAAACACCGCTGATGAAATGCATCCAGGCCCGTCATCCGTCGCTGGCCGCTTTCCTCCTGACCCGTCCTCAGGACGTCAATCTCCGGAACAGTCAGGGTCAAACGGCCCTGCATCTTGCGGCATCCTATAATCTGCCGGATGTCGCCACCCTCCTTGTCCAAAAGAAAAGCCACATCAACCTTCAGGACAAAGACGGCTATACACCGCTGATGCTGGCGGCCCAATATGGATCGGATAAGATGGTCGTCTTCCTTGTGGAGCATCAGGCAAATGCCGCGCTTAAAAACGCAGCGGGGCAGCGTGCGCTCGATCTGGCGCGCCTGAGGAATCAGCAGGCAACCATTGAATACCTGGAAAAGACGCGCAAAAAACAATGAACAGACAAACGGTTCACCGACGATTGCTGGAAATGATGGCGCTGGCCGTCCTGATAATGACGGGTCTCGCCGGCTGCAGCTATCTCAGCATCCCGGCGAAGGACGATGTCGTATCCTGGCCGCTTGTTCAAAAAAGCAAAAACGGCGCGCCGGTGTATAACTCCGCGGTCATCAAGGGCCGGATTACCGGCGCTGCGAAAGATGGGCCATCCACGCTGGTCATCGCCGCGCGGGCAGACAGCCGTGAATTGGCGGACAGCCTGGTTGCCAACCAGACGGGCGCGTTCATGCTTTACCTGCCCGCGGGGCGCTATCACTTTTACGCCGCCGCGGACTACAACGACAGCGGAACCTATGAACCGGATGAACTCTCCGGCGTCCACGGCTCTTTTTCCGCTCCGCAAACCATCACTCTGCATGAAAATGATCTGGTCGCGAACATCGTTATCCGGACCGTCAGACCCAATGCAAACCCGGCCGGACCTGCTCTGGAAACCGCTCTCCCAAAGACGCCGGATTGCGTGAGGCAGGTCACCTACAACGGTCAGGTGTTCAAAATTTATCATGACTATTTTTCACTGCAAAATGCACAGACCGGCTACTGGCAGCCATCCTCTTTTATGAAAGTATTCGGCGCGCATATCTACCTGACGGAAGAGTATTCACCCCGGAAAATTCCCATCCTCTTTGTTCACGGCACCGAGGGCAGCCCGCACAACTGGATTTATTTTTACACGCGGCTGGACAGAAACCGTTATCAGCCCTGGTTCTTCTTTTATCCCTCGGGTATTCGCCTGAATCTCGCCGCAAGCCTGCTTGACGAGGAACTCGGGGAACTTCAAAAAAAATACGGTTTCCAGAAAATGGCGCTTGTCGCCCACAGCGTGGGGGGGCTGACCACCCGGTCATTCCTGACCCGTTTCGTCCGAAACGGTCACCATCCGTTCATTAAACTGTTTGTATCCTTCGCCACACCCTGGAGCGGATTCAGCGCCGCGGATGCCTCACAGATCCTTCCCCACAAAAGCATCCCCGTCTGGATGGACCTGGGAACGCAGAGTCCCTTCATCAAAACGACCCTGGAGGACAAAATGCCGCCGGATGTCAGGCATTATATTTTTTACGGAAAAAATGACGCACTCTGCGGAAACAAAGCCCTGGATGAACGGGCCACTGCGGGCGCGGCCGAAATCTTTGCGTTCAACTGCGATCATACGTCCATCTTAAACGACCGCCGGGTATTTTCCAAATTTCATGAAATTCTGGACAGGGAACTGGGGACTGCAAAATGAAGCAAAGCTGTGGGCGCTGCATCAAAAACGCTTTGAAAGGAAAGGCATCATGAAGATCATCCGTTTTCTCTCCGCCGATGGAAAAGTCCTGCGGGGCGCCTTCAATCCGGAGGAGCCGGACGAAGCAAAGATCATTGAAGGCGATCTGTTCGAAAAATTCACCGTTTCAGCGCACAGGGCGCAAATAAAATCTTTGCTGCCTCCGGTTGTACCGGTCAACATTTTCGCGCTGGGCATCAACTACAAAAAGCACGGAGATGAAACGGCGATGACGTATCCGGAGCAGCCCGTCCTGTTTCTGAAGGCGACCTCCAGTCTGGCGGGCCATCAAACGCCCATTCTCCTTCCCGCCTCGGGACCGGATCGGGTGGACTACGAAGCGGAACTCGCCTTGGTGATCGGAAAGCAGGCTAAAAATATTTCTCCGGAAGATGCGCCGGATTTTATCTTTGGTTACACCTGCGCCAATGACGTGAGCGCCCGCGACTGGCAGTTTGACCGGCAGAAAGGACAATGGGCCAGGGGAAAAAGCTTTGATACCTTCTGCCCGCTGGGCCCATGGATCGTCACGGCCGATGAAATCACCGACCCCGATAACCTGGGCATCCGCTGCCTTTTAAACGGTCGGGTCGTGCAGGAAGCCAGAACCTCGGATATGATTTTCAACATTCAGACGATTGTCAGCAACCTGAGCCGGTCGATCACGCTTCTGCCCGGCACGGTGATCCTGACCGGCACGCCGGAAGGCGTCGGGTTTACGCGGCAGCCGCCGCTCTTTCTCCGGGACGGCGACACGGTCAGCGTCGAAATAGAAAAAATTGGAACCCTCACCAACAGCGTCATCCGGGAAAAATGATCATAATTTTCACAAAAATCATTCCGGCCCGCCGCCTTGCCGCGATCAATCTTTTCGACATTCTGCTCGCGCCCAGAGGCGCACTGCTTTCATCCCGGACCGTCAACCATGAAGCCATCCACACCGCGCAGATGAAAGAAATGCTGTATGTCTTCTTTTATCTCTGGTATCTTCTGGAATGGCTGATCCGTTTACTAGGCAAAGAAAACGCCTATCGCAGTATCGCCTTTGAAAAAGAGGCCTACTGCCACGACGAAGACAGGAATTACCTGAAAAACCGGAAGCCCTATCGCTGGCTGAAGTATCTCTGACCGGATGCCGAATCCCTTACGTAAGGAGAATAAAATGCAAAGTTTCTGGCAATCCAAAGGAAAAAAGCTGCACACACGGACAATCGAAATATCGACGTACGCGTTCGATGAAAATAAGATCATTGTCGAAGGTTCTCTGAAAGATGACCGTTTCCAGGACACGCATGCGATCACCGGCGAAACGTTTCCCCGCGGCGTCATTCACCACATGGCCGTGCGCCTGCTGATTAACTGCTCCAATTTCGTCATCGAGGATATCGACGTTGCGTTGATCTCCGTTCCGCGCGAGATATGCCGGGAGACGGCCGAATGCCTCGCGCCCATCAAAGGCCTTACGATCACAAGAGGCTTTACGTCCAAAGTAAAAAAATTGGCCGGCGGCAGCAGGGGATGCACCCATGTGCTGGAATTGCTCCTGGCCATGGCCCCGGCTGCCGTCCAGGGATTTGCCGCGCACCAGTCACAAAAGCCTTCTGAATCTAATTCCGATCACGCAAAATTTATTCTGAAATACCTGCTCAACACATGCCATGCCTGGCGCGAGGACGGCCCCTTTGTGGAAATGCACAAAAAGGTGATCGGCATGAAATAGATCCTTGCGCTTCCCGAGAAAAGCGACCGGACGCATGGTTCATTTCTTGAGAAAAATGTTATCATCCTGTATTTAGGGTAAGGCACTTGATGAACGAATACTTCTTAAAAATACGAGAAAGGATTCTTAAACATTTCATAACCAAATAACACAGAGGAAACAAAATGAAACAAATACTTTTAATTCTAGGTGTCTTTATCGCCGTCATAACCCCTGCTCACGCAGGAGAACTTTACATTTGTGTGGATCGCGACGGCAGCAGGATGATCACCGACACACCGCAAGACTCGATGAAATGTGAGTTAAAGGAGAGATTTGAAGAATCCGCGACTAAAGCCGAACCGGAGAAAGAAAGGGTCAATACCCCAAAAGATCAGAGAGGTGTAAAATCGGATCAAGAACGTATTGCACGGATCAATAAATGCATTCGTTGCTGCGGCGACAAAGAGTTAGCATGCTTTAATTATACGGCTAACGGCAGACTTTGCGGTGAAGAAAATGCAAACTGTATTGCTTCCTGCAAATCAGAGGGTGCTTCACCTTCAGGATGGAGCGAGTGCTGGTCACAGTCCGGCCAGTAATTAGTATTCACGCTGATGTTGAGACAGGAGAAAGAAAGATGGAAGATATATACGAAAGACTGCGGCAGAAGCTGGATTCGATGACCAAGGGTTATCCCAAAACCGAAAAAGGTTCGGAGCTGGTATTTCTGAAAAAAGTGTTTACGGAGGAAGACGCGGATATTTTTATCAGGTTCCAACGAGGCCTGCAATCGCCCGAACAGGCGGCCCGCGACCTGGGCATCAGCATCGAAGACGCAAGAGAAAAACTGGAATCCATGGCTAAGAGAGGTCTCATGTACTGGGAGCGGGACGGTCTGGAAAAGAGATACCGGATCGTGCCCTTTATCCATGGCATCTGGGAATTCAATGTGGACTGCATCGATCAGAAAGACGCCGTCAACATGGGACAGTATTACGCGGAAGCCTACGGAAAAGTGCTGATGGACTATCACATTCCGATCGCGAGAGTTGTTCCGGTCCGGGCTGATACGGTCAAAGACGGAAAGCTGCTCCCGGATGATGATATTGAAGCCATCATCAAAAAACAGAAATTGATTGTCGCGAGCGACTGCGCCTGCCGGAAGGTCGCCACGTTTGCCAAAAGGCACTGCCCGTGCACGGATGAGATGAACGTCTGCATCGCTTTCGGCCGGATGGCCGAATACCTCCTGGAAACAAAAATCGCCGCCCCGCGCGTGATCACCGTCGAACAGGCGCTCGCCATCCTGCACCATGACGAAAGCGCCGGGCTGTTTGTACAGATGGCCCACGCCAAAGACTGCTCCGGTTTCTGCAACTGCTCCAAATGCCACTGCGGTTTTCTGATGGCCGCCAAGATTCATCACGGCACGGGTTATGATTCCTGGGGCAATTACAAATGCGTCAAGGATGAGGAAAGCTGCATCGACTGCGGGAAATGCGCCGAACGCTGTCCGGTGAAAGCCATGACCGTCAATGCGGATGACAAAGCAGTCTATAACAGGGACTATTGCGTCGGCTGCGGGCTCTGCGTAACCACCTGCCCTGCCGATGCCCTGATCCTGGAGCGAAAACCCGACCACCTGCTGACCCTGCCCCGGGAGGAAAAGTTTTTTGACAATCAGGATCTCATGGGACTGGAAAAAGCGGAGATTGACAAAGCCAGACTGGCGGCGGCCGGGATAGAGCAATAGGGCAATCCGTCATGCACGAGCTTCCCCTGACCCAAAACATACTGGACACGGCGTTAAAGTATGCCCGGCAGACCCATGCCCGGAAGGTGGTCACCATTGTGCTGCGCCTGGGTGCGTTAAGAGACATCAAAAAAGAGTGGATTCAGCATTACTTTAATTACATCAGCCGCGGGACCATCGCCGGGGATGCCGAAATCCTGGTTATCCCCGATCCCATCGTTTGCCATTGCCGGGATTGCGGCAAGGATTTTGAAATGAACCGGGAGGACTACAGCGGTGAAGAAATTTTTTGCCCGAATTGCGGAACCCGGGATTACACGCTCATTTCAGGCACAAAGTTTCAGATTGAAGGCATTGAAGTTTTATAGTCCGAGAAACTGGATCGCCAGCCCGCAAAGGCAGATCGAACCGCCGGCCAATGCGTGGGTAAATCTTTCCACCTTTTTCAGGGGCAGGCGGTTGATTCCCCAGGTCGAAGCGATGACAATACCGAGCATGGTCGAAATCGTTACGGCGCCGAACACCAGCGTCACGAGCAGCAGTCCCCATATGTTTTCTTTGGCCGCCGGGTACATGAGGATAGGAATCAGCGGCTCGCAGGGGCCGAGAACAAAAATTGTAAAAAGCACCCAGGGTGTGATGTTGGCCTTGTTTTCCATTTCATGGACATGGGCATGTTCGGAAACGTGCACATGCTGATGAACATGCGGCTGTCCATCGGCATGAAAGTGGATATGTTCATGCGGTTTATTCTTCCATGCCCTCCGCATTCCCCAGACAAAATAGATCAGTCCGAAGGCAATCAGCGCCCAGGCGGCAAGGTTGCCGCGAAACGATTCCACGTCCACTAACCGGGTGACGGCCACGCCCAGAGCGATGCCGGCCAATCCCAGCAAAACGGAACTGGCCACATGACCCACGCCGCACAACACAGTCACCCAGGCGGTCTTGATCATCGACCATTTCCTGGCCTTTCCCATGACAATGAAAGGAAGATAGTGGTCGGGCCCCAGGAGTGTGTGAAAGAAACCCAGGAAAGCCGCGGTAGAAAGCAGAATCATCATCTCCTGAGACATGATCATTAACTCCTTTGCCCTGCCCCGAAAGCATCCACTTCTTTCTTCAGCCAGTTGATCCAGTCCCCGATGCCCGCGCCCGTTTTACAGGACACTTCGATAATTTTAATATCGGGGTTCAAGGCCAGCACACGTTTGCGCATGGCGGCCAGATCAAAATCGGACACAGACAGGTAATCGATTTTATTCACCAGCAGCACATCGCAGATACTGAACATGAGCGGGTACTTGAGCGGCTTGTCGTCGCCTTCGGGAACGCTCAGGATCATCACGTTTTTATGCGAGCCTGTATCGAACTCGGCGGGACAAACCAGGTTGCCGACATTTTCAATAATGATCAGATCCAAATCCCCTGCGGGCAGGGCATCAATCCCCTGCGTGACCATGGTTGCGTCCAGGTGACAGAAGCCCCCTGTCCGGAGCTGAACGGCGGAGACTCCGGCCGCGGCCACTTTTTCGGCGTCCACTTTGGAATCGATATCGGCCTCGATCACGCCAAGTTTCACGGAGCCTTTCAGGCCCTCAATCGTCTTCAGGATAAGACTGGTCTTTCCTGAACCCGGAGAGGACATCAAATTCAGAAGCAGCGTCTTTGTCCCGGCCAGCCGCTCCCGAACGCCCGCCGCCACCTGGCTGTTGTCGGCGAGGATTTCTTCTTTGACTTCGATCATTCGCACATCGTCCACTACTGCACCTCCATGTTCTTGATATAATATTCCCGTCCGGAAATCAATTTACTGTCCTTCTGTCCGCAATCCGGACACACCGTGCTGCTCATATCGGCAACTTCCACCGGATAGGATTCACCGCAGGCATTGCACTGCAGCATCACCGGAGACCGTTCGATCGCGAGCTTTGCCCCTTCGGCGATGGTGCCGCGGCTCACATAATCAAAATACCGCTGCATCCATTCATCTTCCAGATCACTCAACTTCCCGATGCGCAGATGAATAACCATCACCCGCCGGACATCATTTTTTTTCGCGTGAGCAAGCACAATATTTAAAATACTTTCCGTAATGGGCAATTCATGCATCTTGTTTAGATCCCCCTGCCAGGTAGGTGTTTAAGTATCGGCGAAATGTCCTGAGCGGTTCAATGCTCTTGGCAACCTTCATGTGCAAAATGGCGCCCTCCAATCCGTGGAAGATGAGGCGGGCCGAGTCGGCCGTATTAAGTCCAGAGGGCAATTGACGGCAGGCTTTGGCTTCCGAAAGACAGGATTCAATCTGGATGATAAATCCTTCGACCGCGGTTTGCAGACGTTTGCGCAGATCCTCATTGGCATCGGCGACCTCCAGCGATAAATTCCCGATGGGGCATCCCAGAGTGGCGCCGCTCTTTTTAAACACCGACTCATAGTAGCCCAGGAGATTGTTCAGCCGCTCCAGAGGAGCTTTGCGCTGATCCTGCAAATATCCGGTGAAGAGCTCTCCGATGGTCAGCGCGAAGTAATCAATCACGGCAGAGCCGAAATCATCCTTGCTTTTGAAATAAAAATAAAACGACCCTTTGGGAATGCCGACCTCATCCAGGATCTGCTGAATGCCAGTGGCTTTATAGCCCCGGGCGTGGATCAGCTGGGCTCCTTTGCGGATAATCTCCTCACGGGTATTCGCTTTGGTTGTCGTGTTCATTCGCCGCTTTTCCTAACGCATCATGACCTTCATGAACGCATCGAGCCTTCCCTTCTCCTGAAGGATTTTCATGGCCATCTCCTGCGTGGTCGCCGGCACCGCCGGGATCTGCTTTCTTTCAACCAGGTTCATGGCCCCGGCGGCGCATGTTGAAACACAAAGTCCGCAGCCGATGCATTTTTCTTCATGCACCAGGGCCGCGTCTTCCCCGATCTCGATGGCCTGCATCGGACAGCGCTCGGCGCATACGCCGCAGGCCATGCAGTCATCGCTTTTCACCAGAGCCGCGAAACGGCTGGTGTCAAAGGCATGGGGGTGGTTCAACTGGGTCCGCCCCCGCAAAATCGTGCAGCAGCATGGGCAGCAGTTGCAGATCACGCTGGCCTTATCCGCGCTGTTGTTGCTGGTGTGAACCAGGCCCGCGGCTTCAGCCAAATCCAGAACTTTGATGCCTTCCTCTTTGCTGACCGGACGCGCAAACCCGCGCTCCACAAGAAACTCGCCCACACCATCAAAGATCAGGCAGACTTCCTTCGGCTTATCGCATTTTGCAACGCTCACGCGGCAGGCGCATTTTGTCAGGGCGATATAATTGGAATTTTCAATTAAATATTTGACCTCTTCGTAGGGATGGATGCGGTCCTGCGGGGTCACGGATTTTTCCACGGCGATGACACGCATCAGCGGCGTCGGATTGCCGGCAAAGGTGGCCCCCAGACTTTCGTGATGGTAGGATTCCCAGAGCCTGGCCAGACGGTCATGCATCGGGGAGCCGCCCCCCTTCATAAAGGGAAATTCAAACACACCCGGAATCAGCGGCACCAGACCGTAACTTTTTTTGCCGTCTTTATTTTTGGAAAAGATGATGCCTTTGTCGGCCATGGACTCCAGATGCCTTACAGCTTCCTCTTCGGTGGTACCGGCGGCCCGGGCCAGATCAGCAGGTTTCCTGGGTTTGAAACTCATCGTGACGGCGACAGCCGCTTCGTCCGGCGTAAAAAGAATGCGCAGGATCTCATCGATGGCCTCTCCCTTGGGTGCGGTTGACGGGTGCGAATCCAGGGTTTCTCTGAGTTGTTCGTAAGTAGTCATGGCCGGCCTCCTTGCAAGAGTCACTTCTTGTTTTTCTTCATAATAGACCGGTCGTCTAGTTGTCAAGTAATTTATCGTTGTGCCGATATCATAAACGAGGTATTTATAAACTGTTAAGCATCGGGCCGGCTCCAGATTCGCGGATGACACGGATTTTCCAGGCACTTCCTGTTTTTTCTCCCGGCACTTGATTCTGCTATCCGGGCCCGGTCAAATTATTTCCGGCAGATGAACAGGCTCGCCCCTGAAACCCGGCTGCCTGTCCCCTTCCCCGGGACCGTTACGAAAGGCGGTATCATGAAAACACCATTTCCGAAGAAGATCATATTTTTCGCAAAAAACCTCATCCCGGTTTGCATACTCGTCAGCCTCCTCTTCATCGGGGCATGTTCGAATTCGGGTTCAGACTCTGTGTCCGGGATGTTCTCCATCAAATACCCCAGCGAAGATGAACGGTACTTTGGCGAAAAGGGCGATTTTTACGTGATCGGACTTTTTTCCGAACAGGTTCAGGTCCCCGGAAATATCCGGATCGAGCTTTTCCGGGGGTTTGTCGCCGCCGGAACGCCGGTAAGAGTGCTGGAAAGTCATGTCGATCCGCTGACCGGAGTAACGCCGGACAGCGCCATCGAAACAGGCTACGCGGAGGGGTTTGTGGTCGGCAACATGACCAGAGCACCGGACCTGATCAAAGATCCCGGAGGATTCCGTTATCCGGGAAACAAAGTGCTGGTCACGAAAGAATATTATGGCGCGATCATCCTGGGAGGATCAACAAAAGATTTTGACACGGACTATACGGACGCGAATGGAAACCAGCTGGAAGACCTGACCGAGGGGATCTATACGCTGAAGGTTACCGGCCTTTCCGGCGACATCGCCGGGTCCAGTGAAACCATCCTCGTCCACTACCGGCCGATCCGCAAGCTCTTTGGCGGCTTCAATCCGGCGAATCATAAAGATAAATTTTTCGCTTACGCGAAGGAACACGGCTACGGAAAACTTTATGATCCTCTTCCCGGATACTTCTCCCCCATCAGCTGGTCTGATTCCTACATGATCCAGAAACGGGCCAGGCTGCGGAATTCGCTGGAGGTGGTCAATACGGCCGAAGGCGCCGTCTACGGCACGTCCGCCAATGCCCGGATCGGCTTCATCCTGTATAATTTGAAAGATCAGGGAGCAACATCCTGCCTGGAAATCGGCAAGGCGCTCCTGTCCAATATCATCGACAGTCCGAATACCTACTTTTACTATTACAATATCGGAGAACCGGAGATCACCTATACCGCGATGAATGATGGCGAGAGAAAAACCATCGACGGCGCCATTACCCTGCTTGCCCATGGAGACCGGCTGGTCCTGACCCGGGCGGCCATCAGGGCGAAGGGCACGGGTGACGGCGACAACAGATACAGCCTCCTGGATGAAGCCCCGATCGCCCTTGATCTTTCTTTTTCCGACGGGATCCAACTCGCAACCAGCCAGGAGTTCGCCATTTTCGGCGTCGTCACCCCGATCCCCGCGGCGGTCACGGCAGACCCCATCCATTATCTGTATTATATTGCCGATAACCGGATCGCCCGGATCAGCTACCGCATCACGAACGCTGAGGGAGATGTCATCGCTGCAACGACCCGTGATGTCACACTGGAAAGAGAATATTACAAAGCGGTCCCGGTTGTCTGGTACCCCTCGATCTATGAATTCGAGCATGAATTCATGCTGAATGTCGCACCCGGCGCCTATACGGTTGAATTGTTCGCCCTCGATCAAAAAGGGAATGCCGTTGCCGGAACCGCGGAAACATTCAGGGTGGAGTACCGTTAAGATCGATCTCCGGACCGCGGCGGAATGAAATGGACTCCGATCCATCTGTAAAATATGGCCGATTACCCCGGTACAACCCTGCAGACGAATTTCCTCTGTTGACAGACCAGGCGGGATTTTTTATAGTGATCACGATTCTGAGGTCAATCATTGCCATGCCTTTCGTTGATTAAGGAAACCCGCAATGAAAACAAATGTCAAAATATTCCTCCCGCTCATCGCCGTCCTTTTATCATTGACGGGATGCATCACCCTGCGGCCCTTCCCGGTCAGCGCCCGGGTTGAGAACCTCAACATCGACCCCGCCGCAAAATTGGTTCTGAATGCGGCGATTGTGATCCCTGATCCCATGGGGAACAGAATCATGGAGACGCAGCGCCAGTTCAATGTTTACGGAATGGAAATGAGAAATTCCACCGATGACAGGACGGGCATGTTCGGTGAAAAAGGCGCTCCGGTCGGCCGGGAATTGTCCCGGGTGGCGGGCGATGTATTCGCACAGGTATTCACCCGGTCTTTGACCCTGCGGCAGCCACCGCCGCCCGGCGACTATGACATCGTGGTTGAAGTCCGTATCATCCAGGTCAACATGACGACGATCAGGCGCTCATCGTTCGGCAGTGCAAAACTGGAGAGCGAGATAAACCTCGATTATGAATTAACCGTCATGGATAACAAGGGCATCGAGATTTTTAACAAGAAGGCGCGGACGCCGACGGAAAAATCTCAGGTGCAGGGTTTTAACGTAACAGACCAGTATATGGACAGCATCGGCGCGGCTCTGTCGAACTCGGTCACGGAGCTTGCCAAAGACGCCGGCCTGGCGGTTCATAAATCCGCAGAGGTGAATCGTTATGCAAAGCGGCTTCCATCATCTCCCTGATCACAAAATCCGGCGGGCCGGCAGACTTTGTTTTCTGTTCCTGGTGTTTCCGCTCCTTTTTTGTCTCGTCGCGGGCTGCATGTCCATGCCGCAGACCATCTCGACCTCAGCCCTTGTCCCGTCCCGTTCGGGCATCCCAACCGACAGCGAACCGCAATTCCCCGTGCGGATGGAACGATTCCGGGATGACCGGTTGAATCGAAGCTCCGTCGGCATGGAACATTCCGCCTGGTGGGGCGTATCCCCGATCGTGACGGACAGCGATATTGTGCCGGTTTTTGAAACAATTGTCACCCGGGCGATTAATGAAAAAGGAATCAAACAGGGATCCTCCCCGTTCGTGCTGAAAGGAGCCATCCAGGTCGCCAATGTCGGTCAGATGGGATTGAACCGGAATTTGAAAGCCGAGGTTGCCCTGGAACTCACGTTGATCGACTCCAGGACCGGTGGACGAGTGTGGTCGAGGACTTACAAGGGTGATGGCGCGGGAACGGACTACCAGGCAACGCTCGCCGCGGCCATGAGAGACCTCGCCTCCTCGATCGAAAGAGACAACAGCATCCTGGCCGCAAAATCCATATACCTGGCCCAGGGTCAGGCGCCGGTACCGGCCCGCACCGCCCTTCCCGAAGATAAAAGCGCCCGGCCCGCAAGTGATATTGCCGGTCCATCCTTTGACGCCGCTTCTCGCATACTGGGTAAAAACGACATGGCGGTCGTCATCGGAATCGAAAAATACCAGATGCTGCCGGCATCCGACTTTTCGATAAATGACGCCGGGTTAATCAAGGATTACTTGTTATCCCTCGGCCTCAGCGAACGCAATATCGAGTTCATCACCAACGAGAGGGCGACTTTCACAGCCATAAAAAAAGCGATTGAATCCTGGCTGCCCAACAGAATCACCATAAAGAGCAAGGTGATTGTTTACTACTCCGGTCACGGCGCACCAGAACCCAAATCAGGGAGCGCCTACCTGGTCCCCTTCGACGGCGACCCGAACTATCTGGAAGATACGGGGTATCCGCTCAAGAGGCTCTATGAAAAACTGGGAAGCCTGCAGGCCGCAGAGATTATGGTGATGATCGACTCCTGTTTTTCCGGCGCGGGCGGCAGGAGCGTATTGGCCAAAGGGGCTCGGCCGCTCGTCCTGACGGCCGAGCCTCTTTCCCTGCCTTCCCATATGGCCGTTCTGACGGCGACCCAGGGAAGCCAGATTTCAACATCCTCACCGGCGAAAGGACACGGTATTTTCACCTACTATTTTCTCAAGGCCATTAAGGATGGAAAAAGGAATCTCCCCGAAATCTATGAAACCATCAAACCTCAGGTTGAGGATGAGGCCAAACAGCTCAACATCCGGCAGACGCCCGGTTTGAATCCGGAGGCAGAGGGAATGAAAGGCCGATTCAGCCTGAGACAGTAGCGCCCTTCGGGTTTTGCGAAATAGGTTGCCGTGCTCCATAGGGGAGCGCGGCAACGGTCAATCAGAGACCAGCCCTTACCGGACATCCAATCGTAGGGTCACTTTCACATCCCTGCCCTTCACCGCGGCCGGGAAGCGCCACTTTTTAATTTGATCCCTGATGCACGAAAGCGCGATTGTTTCCCGGACAGCGCCGGACAGGATCTCCACTTTCTGCACCGTGCCGTCCGCGTTGATCGTCAGATTGATTTTTATTGTCGCCGGCACGGGTTTCCCGGCCAGGCAGTTTTCGATTCCGTTTAAATTCGCTTGCACGGTCCTCAGAATATCCTCCCTCGTCCACCCTTTACCAGAGGTCACATCAGCAATGCTGATCTTCCGGCCTCTGTCTTTTTCCCCGGGCGCCTGAATTTCCTGCCGGACGAGTTTATCTTCCGACAGAGCACTTTCCATTTTGTGTCCCGGGCTCATCCTTTTATACATGACAGGGGCCGCCGCGCAGCTTCCCTGCCCGCCCACGGCATAATCCGACACGCCTTCGGGCAGAGGCAGGGGCTGTTTGACGGTGGCGGATTTACCGTCGACGTTGCGCACTTCATTGTCCACGGCAACAAACGACGTGTAAGCCGTGAGCAGATGATAGGCCAGGCCCAGGCTGGTAACTTCCTGCACTCGTTTGTCGTCACTCGAGAGCTTGTTGTAATCAGACAGGATGGTAATACGATGCCTTGCCCAGAGATACTTGAGGGCGGTGTTGTCCTTCGACGGTTTGTAGTCGGCCACCTGGACAGTCTGCGAGTATTTGCCTCCGCCGGTCATGCCGGAGATCCTGATCTTCCCTTCGGGTTTGCCGCGCCATTTACCGAAAACCAGTACAGGCCGTTCGGCCAACACATCGGGAATAGACAGCGGCTCCACATCATAGGCGTTAAATCCGGAAAAACTGACCTTAACCCGGGTGAGGACGGGAGATTCAATCATCCTGCGGAAGCGCTCCGCCTTAGCTTCGGCCGCATCCGGCCTGGTGATGATAAACGGTTCGCCCATGCCGACATGCGCCATGCCTTCGATGATGTGGCGGTTGACACTCGAACCGATGCCGAAGGCGAACATATTGGCATTGCCCAGATTATTGCGGATGAGATCAAATGCCTCTTCTTCGACGCTCACATAACCGTCGGTGACCATAACAACCGTGCGGGAAAATCCTTCATCCTTTTTAAGAGAAAGGGCGCGCCTGAGCGCGGGCAGTAATTCCGTCCCGCCGCCGCCCTGCCGGTTGTCGATCACGGAGATGGCGCGCTGCACATTGGCGGACGTCGCCGGCAGCGATTCCTCGGCCATCAGGGTATTGCCGCCCGAGAAGAGCAGCACGTTGAATTTATCAGTCGGACGCAAATGGCCGATAAGGTCGGACAGAAGCTTTTTGGAAATGGAAAGCGGAAAGCCGTGCATCGAACCGGAGACATCGACAATGAAGATATACTCCCGTCCCGGAATAACCTCGTTCGTTATACGTTTCGGCGGCTGCATCATGAGCAGAAAGAAATTTTCCTTTTCGCCCTGAAAAAGCAAAAGGCCGGTTTGTATTTTATCTCCGTCCAGGCGATAACGCAGGATATAGTCACGGTTTCCTCCGTGCGCTTCGGCCTTGTCCAGCGATACTTTCACTTTTGATGCGCTCTCATAGGCTGCATTCACCTTATGGGAGGAGCATATCAAGTCTTTGACAGGCATACCGGCATTGATGGTGACGGTCATATCGAAGGTTGTCGCGGAAAGTTCGCCCTGACGCAGGTAAGGGTTTTTCACCCAATGTTCCGAAGAAGAAGCATTGGACGCCTGGGCATGGGAATAGCGAGGGCCGACAACCGTCGGATAAACAAATTCGTAAATGTGATCCGTCGGAACCAGCAGTTCCGTGTACCGGAGTTCAACCCTGATTTCGTCGCCGGGCATGATATTGGCGACATTCATCTGAAACACGTTGGGACGCTGCTGCTCCAGAAGGGAAGCATTCTTTCCCGCACCGCGCGCCTGCTCGTACTCGCGGCGCGCTTCGTCCCGCTTCCTGATTTTCGCTTCCACCACCCGTTTGCCGATGGTCATCTTCATGCCGTATACGGCGGCTCTGGTTGATGCCGGAAAAATATAGACGGCTTCGAGCGGCTTCTTCCCATCGTTTTTATAGACCTGGGTAACAAGCACATCGGCGGTGATGCCGG
Organism: Deltaproteobacteria bacterium; assembly: GCA_036528635.1. Classification (GTDB taxonomy): domain Bacteria; phylum Desulfobacterota; class Syntrophia; order Syntrophales; family Smithellaceae; genus UBA8904. The sequence continues at coordinate 19,374 of JAIGNE010000044.1, read as the reverse complement.
AAATCGTAACGGCTGCTTTTGTTGATTGGAGCGGCAGTCGGTCCGTATCCGGATGGTCGCTATTCACAAAGAAGTAAGGAGACAACGTCCGGTCTTCCGACTCCCCCGGCTGGGCATTCGCCTGAGTCCAGGAAAGCGCGATCCACAAACAAACGATCATCATTAAATATCTTTCTATTTTTTTCATACTTAACCTCCCTTGCAAAATGTCGCTCTTTGGCGATTTTACAGGTTAGACAATGACAGGACAGAAAATGTTCCCGGATTTTTCTGTTTCCATATTTCGTTCAAGCCATTGAACATTTCATTGAAAGAAAAACCTGAAAAAGGTGGTTTTCGGGTTTTCGCCTCCTGGCGTACATCTTTATAATATTAAACAAATTGGACACTTATAATTATTGAAGGGCCATTTCAAAATTTTGGCACGGACTTTTCATTAATAGAAAGGCAAATAAACAAACTACCCTCAAGGAGGTAACAGATCATGAAAAAGACATTAGGAACCATCGTAGCGGCGGCAGCAGTTGTTCTCTTAACGGCAACCTTTGGATTCGCGGAATACGCGGCAGCGGGAGCGGCCAATTTCCCGTATTTCCAGCTGGGCTGCCTGATTGTGGGCGGATTGATTCTGGTCAGCCTGAAACGGAAGTATAACAAGATGTACACAGCAGAAGTTGTCGGCGCCTTCGCTCTTTACACCATTCTGATGGCGCTGTTCACCAACCCGGTTATTGATGCAGTAAAGAACATTGTGACCTGATCAGCGAGCAACAGATTCAGATACAGACGAACGTGATCTGTTCAAATACAACCCCCTTAAAGCAAATGCTTTAAGGGGGTTTTTATGATGACTCGAATAATATTTTATCCGGCATCAGCATTGTGTGAAACAGGATTGTAAACCCGCTGACTAATTGCCCTGACCTGTATTTTACTTGACGGACAATATCCGGTTAAGCGTTGTCTCGACCACCCGACAAACCGGATAAACCGCTAGTCCGCCAACGTCCTGGCGGCTTCGCGGAAATGCTGTCTGATTTCATCCAGAAACATTTTTCCATAGAGTTTCAGTTTGTGCTCCCCCACGCCGCTCACGCCCAGCATTTCCATCTCATCTGCGGGACGCGCATCCGCCATTTCGAGCAGCGTCCTGTCGGAAAACACAATATAGGCCGGCACGTTTTGTTCATCCGCGATCGTCTTCCGGAGCAGGCGCAGCTTCTCGAAAAGCCCGTCGGCCGGGACTTGTTTTTTGGGAAGCGCGGCGATGGTTTCGAACTTTTTTTCCGCATCCGGGGGTTCAGTCAGAAGCACGTCCATTTCCGCTTTCAGAATTTTACGGCTCAGGTCGTTGAGCTTCAGCACGTAGCCTTCATCATAGGCCATATCGACATAGCCGGAATTGAGCAGCTGAAAAACATACTCCGCCCATTTGCCGTAAGGGATATCATGGCCGACGCCGAATGTTTTAATCTGGTCATAACCCCGCTCCCGAATGTGCTGATTGTGTGATCCGCGTAAAATCTGGATCAGGGTGGTCATGTTTATTTTCTCGCCCGTGCGCGCAACGGCCGACAGGGCCTTCTGGGCGATGATCGTGCCGTTGAATCGCTTCGGCGGATTTTTGCAGATGTCGCAATTGCCGCAGTCTTCTTTCGGCTGTTCGTTGAAGTAGCTGAGCAGAATGCGGCGGCGGCAGATGTCCGCCTCGGCATAGCGCTTCATGCGGTCGAGCTTGGCCGAAAGCAGTTCCTGTCTGTCCGGCGGCGCGTCCTTGAGCATATCATGATGGGTTTTCACGTCGGCGTAACTGTAAAACAGCACCGTATCGGCAGGCGCACCGTCGCGCCCGGCCCGTCCGATTTCCTGATAGTAGCTTTCGATATTCTTCGGCAGACTGTAGTGAATGATCCAGCGGATGTTCGACTTGTCAATCCCCAGGCCGAAGGCGATCGTGGCGCAAATGATCTGGACCTGGTCGCGGATAAATGCGTCCTGAACGGCGCTTCGCTCATCGCCGTCCATGCCGGCATGGTAATACGCCGCCCGATAGCCGCGATCCTGAAGCCTTTTCGCCACGTTTTCTGTTGTCCTGCGGCTGAGACAATAAATGATTCCCGGCTGGTTTTTCCTTTTGGCAAGAAAGCGGAGAATCTGTTCGAGGCGTTTCTGGCCGGAATACACGGAAAGACTTAAATTCGGCCGGTCAAAAGACGCGACGAACTGATACTCCCCGGGAATTTCAAGCTGCCGCAGAATATCCCTGCGGATGACCCGGTCGGCCGTGGCGGTGAGCGCGATGAGCGGAACTGCGGGAAATTTTTCCCGAAGGACGTAAAGTTTCAGATAGTCGGGCCGGAAATCATGCCCCCACGAGGAGATGCAATGCGCCTCGTCCACGGCAAAAAGGGAGATCCTGATCTTTTGCAAAAAAGGAATCGTGGAGGCGGCCGCCAGCCGCTCGGGAGAAAGATAAAGCAGCTTGATATCGCCTTTCAGGCACCGGCCGATAATGGCTGCGCTCTCTTCTTCGGACTGCGTGCTGTTGAGAAACGCCGCGGGAACGCCATTGGCCCCGAGCGCGTCCACCTGGTCTTTCATAAGCGCGATGAGCGGCGATAGGACAATGGCCGTACCGTCCGCCATCAGTGCGGGAATCTGAAAGCAGAGCGATTTCCCTCCGCCCGTCGGCATCAGAACCAGCGCGTGCTTCCCCGCCAGAAGGTGGTCGATAATCTCCGCCTGCAGCGGATAAAACCGGTCGTAGCCGAAATATTTTTTTAAGATGTTTTGTTTTGTCATCTTCACGCGCGCAATCCATGCGGGTATAAACCGGAAATCATTTTAAAAGCGCTGTCCGAGATAAAGATAGATGGACGAATGGCCGCGCTGGGCCTGGCCGTAAGCAAGATAAATCGGACCGAAATATGTTTTGGTGCCCAGAAAGATGCTGCCGGCAAGGATCAGCGATTCCAGATTGATATCCGCCCGTTTATTCCAGACATTGCCGGCCTCCGCGGACATGCCGAAGTAAAGCGGCATCTTGAGCGCGCCCATTCCGGTGGAGCCGAGCTCGCGGTAAGCCAGCACGCGGGCCAGACCGGTATGACGTCCGTATATTTCGTCGGATGAAAAACCGGATAAATTCAAGAAACCGCCCAGCGGGAAGGTGTCCTGGACATCCATATCGTCATTGTCCAGCGTCGTCCGGATATCGATGGACGGCATAAATGTGTACTTACCGAAGGTAAAAGCTTTCATCCATTTGACGCCCAGCGCCTGCACCTCGATGTCTGAGCCCAGCGCTCTCAGGTTGTAATTCCAGGTGATATAGGCATCCGATCCCTTCAAAGGGAAAATGTAATTATCCAGCGTGCTGTAGGCGGCCGAAATAAAAACGCTGCCCCGGTTATAGGGATCGTCCTCAAAACCCTGGTGATTGCCGACCAGCATTTTCACCACGCCGTACTGCCGGCGCAGCCCCAGACGAAGTTCGCCCCAGTTGCCGAACTGGCGGCCGATGTCCAGACTGCCCTCAATCGCGTTGTCCCGGAATTCCGTGGTGATATCGCCGTCCTCGTCGAAGTCTCTCAGATTTCTCACCCGGTACTGCGCACTGGCGGCGACAAAGTAGCAGAGGGAATAATCAATCGGCTGATAGAACTCGGTCAGTACGCGGGGACTCTCCCCGATCCGAACTTCCGTGCGCCATTCGCCCGCCCGGCTGTTGATGGCCGTCTTCGTAAACTGCGCGGTCAGCGCATAACTGCTGTTGCCTTTGAAGTTGTCCTCGAGGCCAATGCCGAAACGGAAATAATTCGGCCCCCACGATTTTTCGAGAGGTTCGATGACAATGGCCGACGACTTGTCTTTTTTCTTCAGGAAGAAATCCACCCGTTCGAACGTGTCGATGCCGTAAATGCGGTCAATATTTTTTTTCAACTCGGACAGATTGAGTTTTGCACCCGGTTTCATGTCGATATGCGCCGCGATCAGACCGGTGGGCAGCGATGTTCTATTGTCCACCTCCACGGTTTCGATATCAGGCATATCGTGATCTTTATTTCTCTGGGTTTGCAAATAGGCCAGGAAGGTCTCCCCGGAAACAGCCAGATGGGCTAACCGCGGCTTCATCTCCTCCGCTTTTTTCCGGCCGGCGGCCACCGCCTCGGCAGCCCTGAAAAAATCGCCGCTGCCGAGATCACCCATGTCCGGACGAATCAGGATGTCCGTCAGGTACAGGGTGCGGATCTGATCGGCGGTATTCCGCTGAACCAGTATCGAGGTCAGCTGCGAGGTGATTTCGACAGAGGAGGTCAGCTGCTTGCGGCGGCTGAGGCTGGTGCTGATATCGACAACAATCAGGACATCCGCCCCCATTTGCCGGGCGATATCGACGGGCAGATTATTGGCGATGCCGCCGTCCACCAGAAGCTTCCCGTTGATTTCCACCGGAGCAAATAAAGCGGGAATGGACATGCTGGCGCGAATGGCTTTCACCAGATCCCCCTTGTCCAGAATGACGGCGTCGCCGGTTTCAATATCCGTGGCCATGGCCCGAAAGGGAATGTTCAGCTTGTTGAAATCATCAATGCCCTCCGTATGAAAAAGCATGGTCTTTAACATCAGGTTCAGATTTTGCCCCTGAAGCAGTCCCATGGGGATGGAGAATCCGCCGTCTTTGAAACCCAGGTCGAAATTGATCAGATAATCGGCCGCGTCTTTCTTGCGGCGAAAGCTCAGGTCGCTGGGGGGAGGCTTGTCTCTGAACGCTTCATTCCATTCCATGCTGGTGACCATTTTTTCCATCTCGTCAGGCGACATCCCCGCCGCATAGAGACCGCCGACAATCGCACCCATGCTGGTTCCGGCAATGCAATAAACGGGAATTTTCATTTCTTCCAGAACCCGGATCACACCCACATGAGCCATTCCCCGCGCGCCGCCGCCGCTTAAGACGAGACCGATGCGCGGCTGACCGGCAGGAACGGACGATCCGGCCTGTACGTCAATCGCCGGAAGCAGGAAAACGCCCGGGATCATCCATAAAATGAGCAGGAGCATTTTAGACATCGCCGGGTGAGGATTAAAAATACCTAGATTCATGAAAGCATCCATTCGGGCTTAAAATCAAAAAAATGAGCCAGCGCCGCGCCGGACCGCTCCACGGTTCGGGTTCGCGTTCGTGTTGGTGATGCAAATATCATAAACCGAAAGTTATTTAAAGAGATTGTATGAAAGATATGATCATTTAAACGCGTTCAGACCAGGGAAGGGAAGCATGGTCTGAACGTCCCGCGGTCGATCGAAAACGCCCGAATCAACCCGGAGGCACTCGCCCGCTGATCCGGGCAACGCCTCCGGGTTGTCTATCATGTGCTGCCGGCTATCTTCGGCCTTCGCGGTTCATCCCGCCGCGTCCCGGGTTATCATTGGAGCGCGGCGCTCCTCCCATGAATTCTCTTTGCCCCCCCTGGGGGGCATGACGCGGCTCGCTTCCTTCCATCTGGCTGCGATCACGAATCACCGGTTGTCCTTTTTCGATGGGTCTCGACTCGGGCGGCTGCGGCCTGTCTCTTTCAATGATCCGCGGCTGTTCAACGGGCTTGTCCCTTTCAGGAATACGACGATCCTGCGGACGCCCGATGCCTCCGTCCTTCACGCGCGGCGGGTTTACTCCCGGTACGCTCCGGCGCTCTTCGACATCGCGCTTATCCCGGTCAATCACACGGGGGGTCTTGACATCGGGTCGCCTGTCTTTATCATCGCGGCTGGGCGGCACAATGCCCGGCCCGCTCCGGCGCTCCTCGACATCGCGCTTATCCCGGTCAATCACACGGGGGGGCTTGACATCGGGTCGCCTGTCTTTGTCATCGCGGCTGGGCGGCACAATGCCCGGCCCGCTCCGGCGCTCCTCGACGTCCCGCTTATCCCGGTCCCTCAGGTCCGGTCTGCCCGGCGGCACCCGGCGCTTATCCGGCTCACCGGGTTTGCGGTCCCAGCGACGTCCGTCCGGAGGCCCGGGTTGGGTCGGCGGATGGAACTTGGGAATTTCATCCCTGCGCCTTTCGCGAACGTATCGCCGCTCATGATCCGGCCGCCAGCGACCGTGATCGGGTCCCCGATAATCACGGTAGCGCCGGTTATATCGTCTGGTCCTGTCGATATCGACGATAACAATACTGCGCCGATGCCAGTCAAACCGGCTCCAGCCGAAGACGCCATAGCGGACATAGAAGCGCGGGGAAAAGATGACATGGGGCCCCGTGACAATCAGCCCGGGCAGGAAAATCGGCAGCGGCGGAAACAGGGGAAGCCACCAGCTTCCATACACGACATAAGGATCGTACGCGGGAACGTAAAAATAATCCGGATGGGCCGGCTCGATATAAATGTAACGCTCCTCGACAACCACTTTCTGCTCCGGCGTCGTGGAAAGATTTCCCGCGGCGCGCGCCCTGGCCCGCAGTTCCTGAACGGCGTCCATGACCTCTTCTTCCTGGCTGGTAAAAGCGTCTCCCAGCCGCGCCGTCCAGCTCAGATTTTCGCTCATCATGGTTAATATTTTCGGATAGTGGCAAAGGGCAAGAACGCTCACATCCCAATCCTTGGACTGGAGCGCATCGTCCAGTTGATCACCGGTGACATAAGGGTTTCTCGTCACCCAGCGCTCCGCTTCCACCACTTCAAATGGATAGGTGGCGGCCATCAGGATCTGCGACAAGAGGGCATCGGGATAAAGCGCGACCGGGGCCAGCATCTGGGCCAGCTCTTCCTGGCTGAAGGTCCGGTTGGAAGAATTCACAGCATCGTCCTGTGCCAAGGCCACGCCGGAAATCAGCGCCGCTGTCAGCACGATCACCAAGATCATTCTTTGAAGTTTTTTGATGAACATGGTTAAAACCTCCTTAAAGTGTCCGGCACGGAATATTTATCCCGGACGGTCCGTTAAAGTTTCGCCGTGTTGGGTAAGTATAGTAATTAGGAATCCGAAAAGCAATGGTAATCAGGAGGTGAATTACCTCAATATTATTCATGTTTATAAAAGATTTTGAGGACGTAAAGGCAGGACGCCGGAATAATCCCTTCGTGCCCGGCGGAATGTCTCCGCAGAGGTCCCTAAAGATGTTCGATCAGGATCTTCACGCCGATGGCGATCAGGACCAGCCCGCCCAGAATTTCCACCTTCTTGCCGAAAATCCGGGCCAGTCCTTTGCCGAAAATCATGCCGACCGCGGTCATGACAAAGCAGACCACGCCGATTGCCGCCGCCGGAAATAAGATGGGGGCCTGCAAAAGCGAGAAGCTGAAGCCTACGGCCAGCGCGTCAATGCTGGTGGCAATCGAGAGCAGGAGCAGCGGCCAGCCGCGCGTTTGATCAGCCTTCTTTTCATCGCTTTCTTTTTCGAACCCTTCCCAGATCATTTTCCCGCCGATGACGGCGAGCAGCGCGAAGGCGACCCAGTGATCGAAATCCTGAATCAGGCCGACCACGGTCGAGCCCGCCAGCCAGCCGGCAAGCGGCATCACAAACTGAAAAATACCGAAGGCAAGGGACAGCCGTAAAACGGGCGCCCATGACCTGGCCCGGTTAGATGCTCCGATGCCGATAGCCACGGAAAACGCATCAATCCCCAGACCCACCGCCAGAAGAAATATCGTTAACAAATCCATTAAAATGACCGGCTCACTTTTCTTTTCTCAGGCGAGAATAAATTTTTTCCGCGAGCTCCTTACCAATTCCCGGCGCATTTTGCAAATCGGCAAGGGAAGCATTTTGAACCTGCTGCGCGGAACCAAAATGCGTAAGCAGTATTTTTTTCCGCTCCGGGCCGACGTCGGGAATGGCATCCAAAATGGATTGGAAATCTTTTTTCTGTTTCACCTGATGATAATAGCTCACGGCGAAACGGTGCGCCTCATCACGGACCCGCTGCAAAAGGGCGAGGGCGGCCGGCCGGGACGAAAGATAAACGGCGTCCTTGCGCCCGGGCAGGTAGACGCGGTCTTCGGATTTCGCGGCCTTTCCCCGGAGCTTGTTTCTGGCGGCAAGGTAGGCCCTTTCTTCCTTGGCCAGGCCGATGACATCCATTTTAATCTTTAATTCATTGAAAACGGAGAGCGCGACGTTCAACTGTCCTTTGCCGCCGTCAACCACCACCAGATCGGGCAGCGGATCGGGACCTGTAAAACGCCGGGCGAGCACCTCACGCATCATGCCGTAGTCATCCGGTTCGTTCATGGCTTTAATGCGAAAACGCCGGTAACCTGATTTGTCCGGTTCGCCGTCCTGAAGGACCACCATCGACCCCACGGCGTTCTGGCCGCCGATATTGGAAATATCATAACATTCCATCCGCCGCGGCAGTTTCGTCAACGACAGTTTTTCCTGAAGAATCGTGAGGACGGCGGTTATCCGCTCTTCCTTCCGCTGCGCCGACCCGAAAAGCTCGCGCGCGTTGGCACCCGCCATATCCAGAAGCGCTTTTTTCGCTCCGCGCTGCGGGACGGTGAGCAGCACTTTCTTTCCCTTTTTGTCGGCCAGCCATTCGGCAATGACCTTTTCATCGGGAAGACTGCGGGGAAGGATAATTTCTTCAGGCAGGTTGGACCCGTCGTAATACTGCTGCAGCAGAGACGACATGACTTCACCCTCTTCCGCTTTTGTTTTGACGGGTGCAAATGATTTGCTGCCCAGCAATTTGCCGCCGCGGACAAATAAAATACAGAGCTGATAGGTATCTCCATCGGCATAAGCGCCCAGCACGTCCTGATCCTCCGTGCCGCCCCAATCCACACTCTGCTTTTCCAGCGCGTGCTCGAGCGCGCCGATGCGGTCACGCAGACGCGCCGCTTCTTCATATTCCAGGCCTTCCGCGGCCTTCCCCATCTGGTTTTTCAAATCAGAAATTAATTCCCTCCGCCGTCCCTGCAGGAAGGAGACGGCGCTTTCGGCCAGTTTCCGGTACGCGGTTTCATCAATCAGGTTTTTACAAGGCGCGAAGCACCTGCCGATTTGATACTCCAGGCAGGGCCGGGGTCGGAGACGAAAGTCCCGATTCCGGCAGGTGCGCAGCGGGAAGACCTGCTGAACAAACCTGAGCGTTTCCCTGGCGGCCAGTCCCGACGGGTAGGGGCCGAAATAGAGGGCCGCGTTATTGATTTTTTTGCGGACGAGCTGCAGGCGCGGATAGGGCTCCGTGGGATCCAGAGCAAGATGATAGTAGGTTTTATCATCGCGCAAGATAACATTGTACCGCGGACGGTGCTTCTTGATGAGGTTGTTTTCGAGAATCAGCGCTTCCTTCTCGGTGGCGGTCGTGATGAATTCAATGTCCTTCACGCGCGCCATTAAAAAGGGCGCCATCGGCCGCGTATCCTTGCCGGTAAAATACGAGCTGATGCGGCTTTTCAGATCGTTGGCCTTGCCCACGTAGATCACTTTCCCCTCGGCATCCTGCATAATATACACGCCGGGGCTCTTCGGCGCGGACGTCATTTTTTCTCTTAAGGCCGCATTTTCCTGCATCGGCAATTCTCTCTCCTCACCCTTCGCTACCTATCGGAAAACTTTTTTCAGGAACAGCAGAACTTTTTCCTTGACCTCATCGGATTCCCTGCCGCGCAGGATGCCGTGATGGTCCGCGGAAATATGCACCAGCTGTTTGTCAGCCGAACCCAGCTCGGTGAAAATGTCCATGCCGCTTGCCGGATTCACCACCGGATCATCCGATCCCTGGATCACCAGAACGGGGCAGGTCACATCGGCCAGACGTGATTTAACAACCTTCATCAGCCGTTCCAGTTCATAAACGCCGCGGATGGGATTGCGGCTGTAGTTGATATCGGGATTTTCCGGGACATTGGCCACAAATTCCCTTTTGCCCCGCGTCAGGCGCAAAGCGGACAGGGCTTTATTCCACCCGACAACCAGCGGCGAATATTTTGCGGATGAATCCTGCAGCCGGGCGGGTCCGTTAATCGAAATCACCCCCGCAAACCGGCCCGGCTTGTTGGCCGCCTGCAAAAGGGCCAGACCCGCGCCGGTGGAAAAGCCGGCGATCGCAAAAGACTTCATGGTATTCTTCATGATGATGTAGGCCCGGTTCACCGACGCGTACCACTCATGCCAGTCCTGAGACGCGAGATCCTCCGGCGCCGTACCGTGTCCGCGCAGCCTCGCGCCGTAAACGCTGTAGCCGTTTTGAGACAGAAACTCCGCCAGAGGCTGAATTTCCTCCGGGGCGGCCATGTAGCCGTGCACGAGGACGACGCCCCGGTTGCGCAGGAGGAGGCGCTTCAGAAAGGGCTCTCCGATGACCCTGGGTTTGCTCTCGCCCTCGATGTAGTGCCGCGAATAATCCTCTTCAAAAATCTGCCGGTCCAGTTCCAGAAATTTACTTCTGATTTTCTGCCGGATGAATCCCGCCGGGAAAAGCATCAGGTGATCGAGCCCGGTCGTGAGGGGTTTCAGGGGTTCAATTTCATTGGTCAGGACTTCAATGATGTTATCCATGCGGATGGTATGAAACTCATAGGTTTTACTGAAGCGCTCCGGGTTTTTAGTGATCAGACCGTCCCGGCGCGTAATGAGGTTATCGGCGATGGCGTCCTCGATGAAACTTTCGTATTTCTTGTGGCGGTCGTCGCTGAGCAGATGAATTTGCTCGGCGGCAAGTGTCTGGTGATAATTGGAGATGCCCGTTTTCATCAGATGTTCAATGGCCAGATAGATGCGGTTTTTAAGATCGCTTTCGGCAATACCGGTCTTCAGGTATTTCATGATGATGTAGGAGGCCAGGTGATCGTGATTGACCGTCGTCATCTCATAGATGGCGCGCATGTACTCATACATCATGTCCACGTAAATCTTCTTGAAAGGAGCGGCGAACTTCAGCTCAGCCGGGTCCAGGTAAAGCCCCGGATCCGCGAGCATCTCCGGAATCCCGGCGCCGGCTTCCAGATATTTTTTGACGGCGATCGGACGGCCCAGGTTGATGTCGATATCCACGCCCTCCATGATCATCGAACCTTCGACCTGCACCTCTTCCTTCATCCGGACCGAGAGATTGTCCACAAAACGATTGACCAGCCTGCTGATGGCGTTGTCCCGGGCCCGCACGGGATAATACGTGATGTTGACCGGCACGATGAACGTCTCCCGGGCAAGAATCCGGGCCACGTCCCCCGGATCAAAGCCGAAATGTTCGGCAATTCTGGCAATCGATTCCTGATCGTTATGTTCGCTTAAGATGCGCAGTTCTTCGCGGATAAACTGGGAGCGCAGCGCGATGCGTCCGGCGCCGGTATGCGGCGGGCGTCGGCCTGTCGCAGTGTTGATCAGGTATTTCCCTTTTTCGATGATCTTCTTGTCCTTGATCATCTGGCCTTCCGGAAAAATAATGACCGGATGACTGTCCGTGAGCAGGGCATTGATCAAAAGGGCATCCCGGTTGGGATCGGCCGTGGAAATGCCGCCGCCCCGGTTCATGAAGTCCCCCAGTTTCCCCGTAAAGAAAGAGGAATCCGCCAGGGAGACCGGATATTTTTTGATATGCTTCTTGATGACATACGGCATGATGAAGGTTTCCATGCGCGTAAAATGGTTCACCACATAAAGGACCGGCTGGTCCGGCACATGTTCCAGGCCATGCACCCGGACATCCGTCCCCGATGCCCGAAACACAATGTCCATCGCCAGCATGATGCTGCGGATCATGGTATGAGAGATATTCAGCGTCAGGGGTTGTGTCTTTGTTTCCACCGGAAATCCTCCACAACGCGTTTTAAAATATCCGGATGATTCGTAAACATACCGTCAACGCCCAGGGTGAGCAGCCGCCTCATGGTCTTCTCATCATTGACGGTATAGACATTCACCGGAATGCGATGACGCGCGAGGTCGATAAGCCACGTCCTCGTCAGTTCACGCACGGAACAGTTGAAGGCGTCCGCGCCCAGGCCTGCAATAACCGCTGAAGGCAATTGTGAACCGTAACATTCCTTCTCGAACAAAACCGCGGCGGGTGTGTGCCCGCTGATCTTTTTGAGATGCAGGATGGCGCGGGGATCAAAGCTGGAAAATACGACATGCTCCCCCATCCCGGCGTCATCGACTATCTGCATGCATCTTTCCTCAATCCCGCCGGCGATGGCATCCGTCACCGCTTCCGTTTTAACCTCAATATTGACGGCGATTCTTCCCCGGCAAAGGTTCAGAACCTCGGCCAGCGCGGGAATTTTTTCACCCTGAAATTTCCAATCAAACCAGCCGCCCGCGTCGAGCTTCCGGAGCTCGGCAAACGTATAGTCGGACAAACGCCCCCGGCCGTTTGTGCAGCGGGACAGCTTTTCATCGTGAAAGACAACAACCTCGCGATCGGAGGTCAATTGAACATCAAGCTCCACCATGTCCGCGCCGAGCGCAATCGCGCCGGCAAACGAGGCCAGTGTATTTTCCGGATAATAAGCCGAGGCGCCGCGATGGGCGATGATCGTGAAATCATCCCCGTCCGGACGATACGTGAAGCAATGGTAAGGTCTGCCCGCTTTCTCTGCCCGATCTTTCACGCCGCGCCTCGCTATTTTATATAGTTTGCACACTGCGCGGCCAATTCCGCCTGATGCTGTTTCAGGCAGCGAACAACATCGCCGTTGCCTGCCTGGACGGTGCCGCAGAATTTCGGGACATCATTTTTACAGGCTTTTTTAAACATCTGAGTCTGCTCTTTGACCACGCCGATATGTTCCAGGCAGGAATCGGAGAGATATTTATCGTATTGCTTCATGCATCGCAAAATTCGACCCTTTCCGGGCCGGACATTTTTGCAGAACATTTTAATATCCTGCTCGCACGGGCCTGTCCGGGTTAAATCCCCGGCAAAAGAAAAAGATGAGACAAGGCATAGCATAACGATTACGGTTAAGGCCGGCACCCATTTGAATGTTTTCATATTTTTCTCCTCTGCTGTCGCTTTTACGGCTCGCTGATTTTTTACATAACATAGTTAATTAATTAGGTCTTTAACTATTTTAATACGGTTGACTTTCCCGGAAGAAGTCAAATCCCTCATCCGGCAGAGCGTTTCCGGCAAAATAATATCGGACCGTTCATAACCGGCCATGGACACTTCCTTATTTACAAGCCGGTGTAAAAGATATATTCATAAACATCCATGCGCTGTGACAAGCGCCATGAATAAAGAACGTGGAGGACAGCATGAAGGTACTCGGCATTATGGGAAGTCCGCGCATCGGCGGCAACAGTGATATTCTCCTCAGCCAGGCTCTGGCCGGCGCCAAGGCGGCCGGTGCGGATGTGGAGAAAATCATCCTCGACCGCAAGCATATCGCCGGCTGCAAAGACTGCAAGAAGTGCAACGCAATGGGTGTCTGCGCCATCAAGGATGACATGGCGGAAATTCAGAAACAAATTCTGGACGCTTACGCTGTGATTCACAGCTCTCCCGTTTATTTCTGGACGATGACTGCGCAGATGAAAGCCTACCTGGACCGGTGGTGCGTCTTTTTTGATGCCGAATGGCGGTGGCAGAAAATGTACTATCCCAAAATGCGGGGCAAACGCATCGGCCTCATCACGGTCTGCGGGGATACGAACGTGCATACCGCCGACCCGATCGTGACCAGCTTCAAGAACACCGCGGAAATGACCAAGATGAACTGGCTGGGCGCCGTCATGGCCTCCGCCAACGACAAGGGAGAAATCGTCAACAACGCGGCGGCCTTAAACGAGGCGTTTGATCTGGGGAAGAAAGCCGCCACACCCTGACCTTCTTTATCGGAAAATGAATCGCCGCCCAACAGCCGGTCCCGGGCTTTGGCTGTCTCTTTACCGTTGCTACGACAAAGGCACAGCGGGTCTGGACCGGATAACCAGCGATTATTCAGCGATCAACAAACTTGCACGCGTTTTCTCATCTGAAATCAGACGATCCGCCGATCAAATCAAATCCCCGGGAAATCCGATTTCCCGGGGATTTTTTCTAAAACATCCCCACCCGAAAGACGGGGATTTATATCATTGAATAAACTCTTCTTTAATCCGCCTTTGACCCGGCCCTGGACATGATCAGCATCCGTTCAAGAGCGGCTATCTTCTCTGCGTGCGCAGAGATCATCTTTTGCTGTTCCTGAATCAGCCCCTGCTGTTCCTGTACGACCCTGGTCAGCACCGAGACAACATCCATGGAGCTTACGCCCTTGCGTTCTTTCGCGGCGACCAGTTCCGGAACGTCTTCGGCGATGAATCCGACATGATTCTCCCCGGGGGATGTCTTGTAAGTGAACGTCACCGGCTGAAGACCCTGAAGCGTCTTCATGGCGTCTTCCGCCTTCAACTGCCGGATGTTGTCTTTATATTCCCGGCTCGACGGGGTCACCACGGTTGCATACAGGGTTCCATTGATCATGACGGTCTGGGCGCTGAAGTCCCCGTAAATCAGCGGGGTGGCGGTGCTGGAATTGGCGATATAGAGCTTGCCGGAGCCTATCTCATTGCGTCCCGCGTTGTAGCCGAGGAAAACATTGCCGATGCCCGTTGTGTTTTCGTAGCCGGCGAAGTTTCCGAGGTAGAGGTTGTTGCTGCCGGTGGTGTTCTTATAGCCTGTGGCATAACCGAAAAAGGTGTTGTAGTTGCCGGTGGTATTGGCCCAGCCCGCGGCATACCCGAGTAAGGTGTTGTATTTACCGGTGGTGTTTTTGTAGCCGGCGGAGGTCCCTTCAAAGGTGTTGCGCTCACCGGTCGTGTTGGAGTAACCTGCCTGATACCCGTTGAAAGTATTGTAACTGGCTGTCGTGTTGGCGTAGCCGGCGCCATACCCTGAAAAGGTATTGTATTGGCCGGCGGTGTTGGTGTAGCCGGCGTCGGATCCTGAAAAGGTGTTATACTGGCCGGTCGTGTTGAATCTGCCGGCATGATATCCTGAAAAGGTGTTGTAGCTGGCTGTTGTATTTTCATAACCGGCGTAATACCCCGAAAAAGTGTTGTAGAAGCCGGTCGTGTTGCTGCGTCCTGCAAACCCGCCGATGAAGGCGTTGTAAGAGCCGGTGGTGTTTTGTCTGCCGGCATAATCCCCGACGAACGTGTTCGCATAACCATCGATATTCGCGCGGCCCGCACTTTCACCGACGAAGGTGTTGTCGCCGCCGATGGTGTTGGCTCTGCCGGCGGAATATCCGATGAAAGTATTATAGGAAGAGGTAGTGTTGGCGCTGCCGGCGTAAGAACCGGAAAAGGTATTCAAGGTCCCGGTGGTGTTGGAATAGCCGGCACCGAATCCAAGAAAAGTGTTGTTGCCCGCCGTGGTGTTGAAGACGCCCGCTTGATGCCCCAGAAAAACATTGTTATTGCCCGTGGTATTGTAAAAACCCGTTTGCCCCCCGAGGAAGATGTTGTTATTGCCGGTTGTATTCCCGTAGCCGGCGCCGCCACCCATGAAGATGTTCCAGTTCCCCGTTGTGTTCGTGCGGCCCGCATCATACCCAAGAAAGGTATTTTGATCTGATGTTGTGTTCATACCGGCGTTTTTGCCGCCGAAAGTGTTGTATGTAGCCTCAGTCCATGCATAGAGATTGCCGGCAAACAAAACCAACATGGTCAAAACGATCCCTGAAATACGTCTGGTTTTCATTGCTGCCTCCTTTGTAATGATCAACACTGATTAATTAAACCATTTGTTAATGCCCCGGGTCCGCACCCCCGTCCCCCGAATGTTTGTTGATAAGTTTACAGATTTCATTAAGAAGTTACATTGATCAATGCTCCTGCGTTAATTAAAAGTCAAGAAGGTAAATAGCCCTCTGCAATGAATCCCGATTGAAGACGCAGCGCCAAATCCTGACGCTATGAATTACAATTGGAAAGATATAAAAAAAAGGCAGGACCATATCTGACCCTGCCTCAAATTTAACTTTCATCCCGCAAAGTAAGATAAACTGCTTTTTTATCTCACTTTTGCTTTAAGTTCTTTCAACTCCGCCATTAGAACGGCGTTAATCTTCTGTTGTTCCTGCAATGCTTTCTGCTGTTCCTGCACGACCCTGGTGAGCACCGACACGATGTCGAGCGAGCTTAACCCTTTCCGGTCTTTCGTGGCCACGAGCTCCGGAACATCCTCGGCAATGAATCCGACATGTTCTTCGGTCCGGTCGGACTTGTAGACATATTTCACCGGGGTAAGACCGGCCAGGGTGGTCAGGGCCTCTTCTTTACTGAGATCCAGGATGTTATCTTTGTATTCCCGGCTTGACGACTGCGTGAGCGTGCCGTTGATATGCACGGTCTGGGCGCTGAAGTCCCCGTAAATCAGCGGGGTGGCGGTGCTGGAATTGGCGATATAGAGCTTGCCGGAGCCAGTCTCATTGCGTCCCGCGTTGTAGCCCAGGAAGACATTGCCGATGCCTGTTGTGTTTTCGTAGCCGGCGAAGTTTCCGAGGTAGAGGTTGTTGCTGCCGGTGGTGTTCTTATAGCCTGTGGCATAACCGAAAAAGGTGTTGTAGTTGCCGGTGGTGTTGGCCCAGCCCGCGGCATACCCGAGGAAGGTGTTGTATTTACCTGTCGTGTTTTTGTAGCCGGCGGAGGTCCCTTCAAAGGTGTTGCGCTCACCGGTCGTGTTGGAGTAGCCGGCCTGATAACCGGTGAAGGTGTTGTAGCTGGCTGTCGTGTTGGCATAGCCGGCGCCATAACCGGAAAAGGTGTTGAACTGGCCGGTGGTGTTGGTGTGGCCGGTAACATTCCCGAGGAAAGTGTTGTAGCTGGCCGTGGTATTGCTCACACCGGCCGTATACCCGAGGAAGGTGTTGTTGCTGCCGGTCGTATTGTACAGGCCGGCTTCAAACCCGATAAAGCTGTTGCTCTGACCTGTCGTACTTAAATAGCCTGCCGCATATCCTAAAAAGGTGTTGCCGATGCCGGTTGTGCTGGTATAGCCGGCAAGATTTCCAAGATACGTGTTGTAATGACCGGTCGTGTTGGCATAGCCGGCTCCCCTCCCGACAAAGGTACTTTCGCTGGATACTGTGTTATATCCGGCCTGATATCCGATGAAGGTGTTGCTTTGATTATCGAGGTTTAAATAGCCGGCTTGATATCCCATGAAGGTATTGCGATCACCACTGACATTCGTATAACCGGCTTGATACCCTATGAACATATTTTCGTAACCGCTCGTATTCGAGTACCCGGCCTGACACCCCAGAAATGTGTTGCTGCCGGCGGTGTTGAAGTAGCCGGCGCTGTACCCGAGGAAGGTATTGTTGTTGGCGGTGTTGTTTGCGCCTGCAGAGGCTCCCAGAATCGTGTTGAAGGCACCGGTCGTGTTCGTCTGACCGGCATACGCGCCGAGATAGGTATTGTAACCACCGGTGCTGTTTGCGTAGCCGGAGTAATAGCCTGAAAAAGTATTGTAGTGGCCTTCGGTATTGCTTGCGCCGACAAACCCCCCGATGAAGGTGTTGCGTGCACCGGTCGTGGAATTAATACCCGCCTGATGCCCGATAAAGGTATTGCGTAAACCGGTGGTGGTGCTGGAGCCGGTCCCACTCCCGAAGAAGGTGTTGTAAAGATTCGTGCTGGCGCCTCCCGCATTCAGGCCATAGTAAGTATAGTTGGAATTTTCCGTTCCACCCAAGGCGCTTCCCGCAAAAGCCGACAGCATCATCAACAGGGTGCAAATCATCATTTTAATCTTCATTATCTCCTCCTCCTTTGTTTGTAAGGGTCTTTCGCAAAAATATCCTAACAATAGCGTCCGGATGATCAGTGGCTGCCATAACTATATGTTGATGCAACGCTGTTTCCACCAAAAACAAAAAAACAAAAGCTAGCGTGTCCGGAGAAGGCGGAAGCCCAGGCGGCTGTCGCGGCGGTCCGGGTCGTAGAAATCACGAACCGCCGAACGGCAGTTTTCAGCATTGCTGAACCAGGAGCCACCGCGGTTCATGCGGACCGAACCCGCTGGCGGGCCTTCAGGGTCAGTAACCCTGTCGGCGGGATAATTCCCCTCCCAATCCTGAACCCACTCCCAGACGTTGCCGTGCATGTCGTACAAACCCCAGGCATTGGGAGAAAGGCTTCCCGCTCTGACTGTTTTCTGCCGATTTTCGCTTGCCGGGCAAACAGACAACGGCTTGGTGCCGTTATAGTTCGCCTGGTTCGCATTCAGACAATGACCTGTGGAAAAAGGCGTTGTCGTTCCTGCGCGCGCCGCATACTCCCATTCGGCTTCCCTGGGCAGCCGGTACTTATGCGTCCCTTCCTCCTGATTGAGTTTCCGGATAAATGCCTGGACATCATTCCAGGAAACCCTTTCCACGGGGCAGTCATCGCCGCAAGAGCTGAAGTAAGAGGGATTGCTTCCCATCATCTTTCGCCACTGTTTCTGCGTCACTTCCGTTGTCTGCATGTAAAAAGCACGGCTGATCGTCACCTGATGCCGGGATTCATCGTCGCGTCTTCCCGGTTCACCTGCGGGTGACCCCATCGTGAACGTCCCGGCGGGAATGAGGGCAAACGTCGCCCCCAGCGCAAAACTGGTGAAGGTATGATCTCCGGAAAAATCGCCGGGTCGTCTAACGAGCGCGACGGTCACGGCCTTTCTCTCCCTGCCCTGCTCCGGATCCATATTCCGGGTCTCGCAAGCCGGAGCAAAGGCGGCGGAGGTCGTCTCTGCGGCGGCAAAGACGGAAGATGGGCAGAAGAGGACGATCATGAGCAGAATCAAAAATGTTTTTTCAGGAGCGGCATGCATGGGAATAGCCTTTTGATGGAATGTATTCATTTCTTATACTTCAAACATCACCAAATGGCAATTTGATGTTCATGATTTCCGGTTGAAAGTTAGTTTGTCACAAAAAGCATTAATCATTGACATCATAAGGAACAAAGGAATTTCTTCAGCAACCTTCTAAGGATTCTATGTCTCGTGATAAATCCCGTGTCAGCAAGAAATTTGTCTTCATTATATTGCAGGAACTGCACCACACCTGGATTGTGAAGTAAATTGCTATTTGCATGTAATGCTTGTAATACAATCTGCCTGGAAGGAAGTTCTGGTAAAGGGGGTGCTTGCTGTTAAGGACGACATGACGGAAATTCAAAACAAGGCATGATTGTCAAAATTGCCGGACGCTTTCCTTCAGGAAGAAGTATGTGCTAACTATACTCTTGTCGCTCGTCAAAGCTTCTTCACATTAAGAAACTTATGCACAGCAGCATCAAACCAGAATTCTTGTCATTCCCGCGAACAGACTGTGTCACAATAGTCTGCCGGATTAAAATTTACCGTTCTTTGACAATAAAATATTAGAAGTGATTCAAAAAAAAGCATATCGGCGAAGGATGATTCGTTATTGCTG
>JAIGNE010000043.1:0-253182 GCA_036528635.1 Deltaproteobacteria bacterium | reverse complement strand
AGCAGCATGTCCACGTCGTCGAGCGTGAAGTTGCCCGAGAACCGCTCGCAATTTAACACTTCCTCCGTCGGCAGCCACTCCTTCAATATAAACTTCAAATCCCTGATGTCGTATTTAAATTCCATTTGTGTCTCCTTTGCTAATAGCCTAACAGTCTACAGACTAATAGCCTATCTATTCATACATCGACGTGAGCACTTCCAGGATTTTTTGCTGACTGGGCGACGTGGGGTCGGTCGCCATGTTCACGGCGTCGCGCGAGGTATAAAAAGCAATTTCCTTGAGGGCCTCTTTCGTGATGCCGTGGGATTTGAGCCGGAGATCGATGTTTAATTCGCCATAGAGCCATCTGAGCGCCGCTTCCAGGTCGTCGGACCGGTTGATCAGATAAGCCATATCCATAAAGGCGTCTTTGCAGGTTTCCTTATTGACGATGACAAAACCCAGCAGGCCGAAAATAGCGGCGCGGCCATGCGGCAGGTGGAAGTGAGCGCCGATGGCGTGCGTGAGCGCGTGTCCGAGCCCCAGCCCCTTAAGGAAGGCGAGGCCGCCGCAGAGGGCTGCCATGCACATGTCCGTGCGGGCGCGAATGTTGTTCGGATCTTTGTATGCCGTTATGAGACTGCGGCCGATCAGTTTGACACCGAAGAGCGCCTTGGATTCGAAATAGGGATGATAAGGCGTCGCCAGC
This sequence comes from Deltaproteobacteria bacterium, assembly GCA_036528635.1. Classification (GTDB taxonomy): domain Bacteria; phylum Desulfobacterota; class Syntrophia; order Syntrophales; family Smithellaceae; genus UBA8904. The sequence goes on along the minus strand of JAIGNE010000043.1, from coordinate 252,491 downwards.
GACACACTGCCTTCGATGCAATGCGACAAGGCATCGATGCCGGATTCGATCGTGAGTCCGGGCGGCATGGTTTTGGTGAAAAGCGGGTCAATCACAGCCAGTTTGGGAATGAAATGATTGCTCATCAAAATAAACTTCACGTCGCGGGCTTTGTCGGTCAGAACAGCGCAGGGATTGACCTCACTACCGGTGCCGGAGGTGGTCGGCATGCAGATGATCGGCGGAAAGATCGGTTTAATTTTGCCGCCGCCGCCGACAAGGCCCTCGTAGTCGCGCAGATCGCCGCCGTGCGTCACTCGCAATCCCAGGGTCTTGGCCGTATCGAGGGAACTGCCGCCTCCGAGACCCAGGATGCCGTCGCAGCCTGTTTCCTTGTAGAGGATGCCCGCCCGTTCGATAAGTTCAATGGGCGGATCCGGCTCAACCTCCGCAAAGATGACGGTTTCAAGGCCGCTCTTTTTCAGGATATCGGCGACCTCTGTCGCCCGGCCGCTTTTGAACATGAATGGATCGGTAACCAGAAAGACCTTTTTGACCTTCAGGGCTTTTATCTTTTTGCCCATACCTTTGGCCACACCTTCGCCCATTAAAATATCAGGCATTGGCGGGATGCGGATTTCCCATACTTTTTCCTTTTCTTTGATTGCATCCAGGCCCTTCCACAGGTCCTTCACTTCGGCTTCATTCACGTCAAAAACAGAACTGGTTGGTGCAATCAATTCCTCGCGGAAGAAAGACGGTATGGTTGTATCAATGGCACTGAACTGAGCCCTGGCATTAAAAGCCAGCTGATCGCGCAAGAGCTCCTTGGCGACACCGATGACGTCTTCCTCCGTCATGTTGAGGCCGAAGCGCGCATTCATCAGTTTCGCAAAAAAAGGATAAACCGATTCGCTGCCGGGAACGGCATTCAGACAGTAGCCGAAGGCATCGCAGGCCGCGGCCTTGATTTGCGTTTTGAGGGAGGTTTCGATTTGTTCATTCTTGTCTTTGGGCTGGCGGTAAGTGAGGCCGGCGGTGTGGTCCGCGCCCATCGGGGATGAAAAGTAGGTGACCCCTGTGCCTTTGACTGCGCGCGGATCATGGGCGGGAAGGGCCTGGCCTTTAAAAGCGGGAATCCGATCGACATGAAGGAAACGGGCCGTGGTGACCACGCCGTTGGCCAGGGCGAATCCCAGCGGCGTTTCCTTTTCAATTTCAGAAAAAAGATCTTCGGCGCTTTTTGCGTCTCCCCAGTTCATTTTGCCTGCCTCGGCGGCAACACCCAGGGCGCTGCCCGTTTCAATGCCGTCGAGCCCGATGTCGTCGCACATGAATTTCAGCCGCGCGATGGCGTCATTATCCGTAATGCCCAGGTTCGTGCCCAATAGCGCGATTGTTTCATATTCGTAAGCGGCGCAGATTTTTTTGCCGTCTTTGTCCGGGTAGATGATTGAACATTGCACGAGGCAGCCCGGCATGCAGCCGTGCATCTTGCCGCCGCGTTCAAAAAGAATTTTCTGAATGTTGTTGCCGCTCACCGCCGAAAAATTTTCCGGACGGCCGGATCGGTAGTTCATCGCGGGCAATGAGCCATGCCCCGCGGAATTATTGATCGCAAAAGGCGTGCCGAAGCGGGAGTACAGACTGATGCTGACGTCATGCTTCAAAACATCCGCCCATTCTCGGACCGCTTTGCGAAAGGCATCCTGGTCGGCAATCGTTACCTGCTCCGCTCCTGTCGGATCGAGAATGATCGCTTTGATTCCCTTGGAGCCCATCACCGCTCCCAGGCCGCCGCGTGCCGCGTTGCGTGAAGGATCGCCGAAGATATCGGTGAGCGACACGGATGCGCCCTTGTATTGCCGTTCACCGGCCAAACCGATGGAGATGACCGCAACCTTGTCAGAATACTTGTTATGAATCGCGGAAACCAGATCGTAATTTTTCATTCCGCGATATTCCTCGGCCGGAACCAGTTCTGCTTTATCCTTGTTAATAACCAGGCAGTACAGCTTGCCGTCTTGCGGCGCTTCTTCAAAAACGATCGTGCGCAGACCCAGGCGGTCGAGATACTGACCGGCCGGCCCGCCCGAGTTGGCTTCCTTGATGCCCTGGGTGAGCGGGCTTTTGGCGCCGACGGAAACGCGGCCCATTTGCGGTGCGCGGGTACCGGCCAGCGGGCCGCAGGCAATGATCAGTTTGTTTTCCGGCCCCAGCGGATCGCAGGAAGGTGGAACTTCTTTGCCGAGAATCTTGGCGGCCAGGGCGCTGCCGCCCAGGTACGTCCAGTCGTCCGGAAGATTTTCAAATGTCACTTTTTGATTAGTCATGGAGACGCGCAGAATTTTCATTGAAGCCCCCTTTGTTATAAAAAGCATAGTAATCTCTGGAAGGAATATACAGAAGAAACAAGCGGCAAGTCAACTGATTATTATTGCCAGAGCAGTGCCGGTTTTAACGGAGGGTAGAGCGCAGAAATATATTGATTTTAAAAGGGAATATACAGGGCGGCAGCTTATCAACCGCCCTGTATACTTTGTATACTATTTCTTTTCTTCCTTGATGCCGGCGATGTTCTTGGCCAGCTTCTTCTTCTGTTCCAGATTGCCCTGGCGGGCGATCATGATGCGCTGGGCCTGGGGGGAGCCCGCCCCGTGCATCGATTCGGTCCGGTAACCGACCGCCGCCGTGCCGAGCGTCAGGTTTTCGACCAGCCGCATGATCCGCGCGCGGTCTTCACAGGATATATTGGCGTTGCCCTGCATGTATTTTTCCAGAACCTTGCCGATTTCGGGATTCTTGAAATCCTGTTCCGAAGGCATGGTCACCATCATGCCGCCGGCGATATCTTCGGCCAGACGGCAGATCTCGTAGGGGAAGCGGGTGACGTTTTGTTTGCAGACATTGGCCAGAAGGAGGTCGATCAGATACGTGCCGGATGCCGTTTTGTGGCCCTGCGCCGAGCAGGCAATGCCGCAGGAAAACAGGGTTTCATTCAGATGCGTCATTTCGATGATCTTATCCTTGACGTGAGACGCTTTGGCCGCGCCGTTGTAGTCCGCCGCGAGCGCCGCCGCACCGATCAGCACATCGCCGACGCCGACCTTGCAGCCGCCGTAACTCTGACGATGATAGCCGGCAAAGCGCTCCACCAGCATGCCGCTGAATTCCGTTTCTCCGCACATCAGGACGTTTTCCCAGGGAATGAAAACATTATCGAAAACCATCAGGGCTTCATGGCCGCCGAATTCGTGGTTGCCCACATCGATCGTTCCACCTTCGAGCTTACGGGTGTCGCAGGACTGTCGTCCGTAAATATAAAAAATGCCTTTCTCGTCTGCCGGACACACAAAGGATACAGCGTAATCCGCATCATCTTTACTCATGGCGATTGTCGGCATCACCAGCACCCAGTGGGAATTGACCGCGCCGGTCTGATGGGCTTTGGCGCCGCGCACAACGATGCCTTTATCGTTTTTCTCGACCACGTGGACAAACATATCCGGGTCGGTCTGCTGATGGGGGGCCAGTCCCCGGTCGCCTTTAACGTCCGTCATTGCGCCGTCCACCGTCAGGTCTTCTTTCTGAACCATTTTCAGAAAATTGATGAAGCGCTCATGATATTTCGTGCCGAGTTTCTGGTCCATTTCATACGTGGTGCTGTCCACCGCGTTCATGGCATCCATCCCCACGCAGCGCTGAAAGCACGAACCGGTTTGCTGACCCAGCAGGCGCTGCATTTTGACTTTTTTCACGAGGTCTTCCGTGCTCTGGTGAAGATGCGTAAAGCGGTTGACTTTTTCTCCGGTCAGGTGGGATTTGGCCGTCATCAGATCTTCATATTCCGGCTTTTGCGCCAGTTCATAAGTCTTTTTAACGGAATTCATCGAGGGACGAATAATCGGGTTATCCACCCAGTTCTTCACCAGTTCTCCCATCAGGTAAATTTTAAAATTCATTTTTCGCAGACTGTCTTCATACTGCTCGGGCGTTTTCAGGGCCATGTTCTTTCCTCCTGGCATTGCGCTTTGATGGAGCCGCAATGATTTGATGTAATGACTGATAATGTGTTTACTAATTACTTGCTGTCAACAACTGGAATCAGGAGCTCAGCCGTTCCGGCGCAACTCCCTTGATCATCATGCAGGGAACGGTCTTATGACCTTCAGGTTATCGCGACCGTTCCCTGCGATTGGAGCATTACAGCATTTCAACAATAAAAGCGTGACCGGGACCGCCGCTGGCGCAAAGTGAAGCACAGCCGAATTTCTTGCCGCGGCGTTTGAGTTCACCCATCATGGTGATAATAAGGCGGGCGCCGGTTGCGCCGACCGGATGACCCATACTGATGCCGGAGCCGACGGCATTGATCTTGTCCAGACTGATCTTCAGCTCGCGGTTGCAGCCGATGACCTGTGCGGCAAAGGCTTCGTTGAATTCAAAATAATCGATGTCATCCAGTTTCATTTTGGCGAATTTCAATGCGTTGTGAACGGCGGGAACAACGCCCATACCCATGATGCGGGGCTCGACGGAGCCGGGAGCGGAAGAAACGACTCTGGCGATAGGTTTAATGCCCAGTTCTTTTGCTTTTTCCGCGGCCATCATGATCATACAGGAGCCGGCATCGTTCAGACCGGATGCGTTTCCCGCGGTGACGGTACCGTCTTTTTTGAAGACGGGTTTCAGTTTTCCAAGAGATTCCAGGCTGGTGTCTTCTCGGGGGTGCTCATCCCTGTCGATGATGGCCGGGCCTTTTTTGGTTTTGACTTCGATCGGAACGATTTCATCCTTGAACCAGCCGTTTTTAATGGCGGTACAGGCTCTCTGATGGCTCATCAGCGCCCATTCATCCTGCTCCTGGCGGGAAATTTTGTACTGGTCGGCAATGTTATCCGCCGTAATCCCCATATGATAACCTAAGAGCGCATCGACCAGACCGCCGATCATCAGGCTGTCCTGAATCTTTTCACCATCGTTCAAACGATAACCCTTGCGGGCGCCGAAGAGCAGATAGGGAGCGTTGCTCATGCTTTCAATGCCGACGACGGCGCCGATATCGATTTTGCCCAGCATGATCTCCTGGGAAAGTAATTCAGAGGCGCGCATGGAAGAGGGGCACTGCTGATGAACGGTAAACGCGAAGGACTCCACCGGCAGTCCCGCACCCAGGGCAATGTGACGGGCGCTGTTGCCCGGCGCGCCGGCCTGGTTGCACTGACCGGCGACTACTTCCTCGACCAGTTTCTTGTCAACACCCGCTTTGGCAATAGCGGCATTTAATGCTGTCACGCCTAACTGTACAGGAGTCAGGCCCGAAAGCGACCCCATGTAATCTCCGATTGCCGTTCTGGCGCCACTCACAATAACAACTTCTCTCATAAATTACCTCTCTGTTTTTATTTTGAATATTTTAAGCTCAGTAAATGAGCTCAATGATATTGCCCAAAATTGTTCGCTGATAAACGAACACACCCCGCAGCTTGCCGTGGATATCTTCTATTGAACCATCGTTTTGTGGCGGCGGTCATTATTACAACAGATAACTGCTGACAAGGCTTATTTGATATTTTTTGTGCTTTTACCAATATTTGCTGTCTTAGGCAAGCATTTATTCATGCCCGGGCGGGCCAAAATCAAACCCCCATCCCTTGAGTTGAAAAAGGATGGAGGCTGATGTCGGACAGAATCCGGATGGACTGTTTGCCGTCTGTTATCTACTGAGCAGGAAGCCAACGGATGTTCTGCGGCTCTCTCGTTCTGCTCAGCTTCTTGACTTTTTCATATTCTTCCTTTGTCTTCGGGAAAGAGAAAATGTAGTCTACTTTGCTGAATTTACCGTTTTCGACGGTTTGAATAACGCCGGCGCATTTCATAACGCCGTTGTCTTCAATGCCGAATAATTCATTGTGATACTTGTCCCCCAGATTGGGCAGAACTTTATTTACGGCTGCCCGGATGGCATACGGGTCATTCACTGAATCCGCCGCAACCATCGCTTTGGCAATGACTTTCATCGTATTGTAATTCAAAGCGGATTCCCAGGTTGCCGCTCTTTTGTAGCTCTCTCTGTATCTCTGGCTGAAGCCTGTGGAATAAGGCAAAGGAAGGTCCGCGATATTAGCAATGCCGATCATTTCTTCCATTAATTTCATGCTTTTCAATACGCTTGCAATATAGTCCATGCGTGCCTGATCGATGACAATCAGGCCGCCCTTGAAACCCATGGCCCTGACCTGTTCTACGACCAAAGCGGTTGTCGCCCGAAGGGCAGAAAAGGAAAATGTCTGCATCTATTCTTTCACGCGTACCTATGGCGAAATGATTCCGGCGCAGGAATACATACAGCACATGACGAACGCATTGAAAATGATTGAAGAGGAAGCGGGCGGTGATTTGAGCGTCCGGGAAGATTCCGAAATAATAACGATCCCTGAAAAAAACAGACCACCCAAACTGCTGACACTGAATTTCTGACGGACATCCAATCGCGCGATCATTACCGGCTGTCGGGCCTCCGCCGGATGTGCTTGTGCTCATGCAGCGCTGCACATACAAAAACCCCCGTTCTCGCAATGGAGAACAGGGGCTGTTTTTTTTCTGTCATCTGATTATGAGATGATCAATGGCGAATTACTGAATCGGCACCCAGCGGATCATTGCCGGGTCGGTTGTCTTGCTCATTTTTTTGTACTTCTGAAATTCAGCGTTTGTCTTCGGGAAGGCCAGGATGTAATCCACTTTGGTGAATTTGCCGTTCTTCACCTGCTGCATGATCAGGCCGCAGTACATAAAACCGTTGTCGTTCATGGCGAACAGTTCATTGGGAACTTTATCGCCGGTAGTCGGCAGGGCTTTATAGATGTTGCGGCGGATCACCTTGGGGTCGATTGATTGCGCGATGTCAATGGTCTTTGCGATCACGTACATCGAGTTGTAGTTCAGCACGCACTCAGCGCCCATGTCTCTTTTGTAAGCGGCTTTGTATTTTGCGGCGAAAGGAGCCACGGCCGGCAGGGGCAGATCCTTAAGGGCGCCCGTGCTGATCATTCCTTCCAGCATTTTCATGTCTTTGATCACTTTCGCGATGTAGTCCGGTTTGGCCTGGTCAATGACAACGAACCCGCCTTTGAATCCCAGGGCCCGGGCCTGTTCAATCACCAGAACGGTGGTGGCCGAGGGACCGCCGATCAACAGGAAATCGGGTCTTTTATTCAGAGCCGCCGATAACTGGGAGGAGAAATCCGTTTCTGTGTAGTAGTTGGCGGGATAGTCGCCGACAATACGGCCGCCCTTGTTCGTCCACATATGATTAAATGCCGTGCGCCAGGCATCACCGTAACCGCCCGTCGTAACCACCATTGCGCAGTTACGATAGCCTTTTTCCCAAGCCTGATCGGACATCAGCTGGGCGTAAGTTATAAAATTCGGAACGGGCGTAATGATCATGTCGTGACCTTTGTCCATGATCGTGTGGATGCTGGTATAGGCCACAATGATGAAATTGTGTTCAGGGATTCCCATAATCGATGCGGTTGTGGTGACGATGGGATTGAAAACCGCAATAGCCTTGTTCTGGTTGACTAAACGCAGGGCGTTATTTTTTGCCAGGGTCGGATCAACACGGTCGTCCAGTTTTTCCAGTTTGAAAGTGTATTTCTTGCCTTTAACCGTCACGCCGCCTGCCGCATTTAATTCTTTAACGGCCATATCGATGCCGTTGACACAGTCCTGACCATACTCAGCGGCAGGCCCGCTCAGAGGTCCCGTATAACCGATCACAATATCCTCCGCAGACGCAACTGCGGCCCACGCAACAAATGAAAACACAAACATTGAACACAAAAACGCTTTCCAACTCTTCATTGCTCTTATCCCCCTTTTTTTGATGGTGAATCTTTCCTCGTTAATAACTGCTTTCCCACTCGCAAGTTACTTGCTGCTGCTGTAATATTTGGCTGCTTGTGCCTGAGGTCTTACTATTTAGATGTGTGCCTGTCAATAAAAATATCATGATCAGCGCCACTGACGCCGCGGGTCTGGGCGGGATGGGCTGTATTTATGAAATGTATAATAAATCGTTGTATTTCCTACAACGAGCGTTGTAATAAATCATTCGCTTATCATGAAACGAAGTCAATATTTCATTGACTTGTCTTTTTGATTTTCCTATACTGCGCCGCGAAAAGAAGTTGGATTCTTTTTACTTAAAGATCACAAGGTCGGCAGGAATCACAATCCTAAGAGCACTGAATGGATGTGCGGATAGATGTGTGCGGCACATCGATCTTATCTAACTATTTGCTTTGCTTACAGTATGTCTTGCCCCGGCCTGAACAGGTCATTTTCCCCGGGAATTCATCAGGGAAGAAATATTTCTTGAGACGAGGTGACGTTATGACATTCAAAGAAGTAAGCGTGGATACATTTTATGACAGCCCGAATAATCTGGTCGATTTATTTGAACAAAGTGTGGCCAGGTGGCCGGACAATAAACTTTTCGGCGCTAAGAACCAATCCTCCGGACAGTATGAATGGACAACCTACAAGGAGATAGCCGACCGCGTTAATAACCTCCGCGGCGCCTTGAAAAAGCAAGGTTTATCCCAAGGCGACACCGTGGGCATTATCATCAATAATTGCGCGGAATGGTTTATCTGCGAACAGGCTGTCCATGGCCTGGGTGGCATTTTTGTTCCCATGTATTTGCAGGAACTCCAGAAAGTCTGGCAGTACATCATCACCGACGCCGCCGTCAAATTTCTTTTTGTCCGGGACGGTAACACCTTTGAAAAAGTGAAAGATTTCAAAAAAGCAATTCCCACGCTCAAGGAAATTTTCGCCGTCTATGGCGAAGGCGCAAACACCCTTAAGGCCCTGGAAGAATCAGGCCGGAAAAACCCAGCGCCGTCCATCAAACCCGTCTGGTCCGATATGGCCAGTATCATTTACACATCCGGCACCACCGGTGATCCGAAAGGCGTTGAACTTTCGCACGGCAATATCGCCATGAGCGCGCGCGTCGCGGTTGATACTTTCACGCTTGATGAAACCATGCACGTCGTGGCTATTTTACCCTGGGCGCATATCTTCGGTCAGAATGCGGATCTTCATAATTATATTTACTGCGGCGGCGGCGTTGCTTTTGCCGAATCGCTGGAAAAACTGGTGCAGAACTTCTCGGAAGTCAAGCCCACGGGTCTCTCCGTTGTTCCCCGCATCGTCAACAAAATTTATGATACGATTTTGCAGGGGGTTAATGCGGATCCTACTAAAAAGCTGTTTTTCGATGCGGCAGTCGCCGAGGCGATTAAAAACAGGGATTTACCGGAAAAAACAAAAGAGTTTAAAGATTACGATGCTTTGGTGTTCTCTCAGGTCCGTAACGTTTTCGGCGGGAATCTGAAATTTTTTGTGACGGGCAGTGCCCTTTTGAAACCGGAAATCGCTCTTTTCTTTAAAGACATCGGCCAGCCTACGTATGACTGCTACGGCATGACAGAAACAGCGCCCACCATCAGTATCAATTCGCCCAAATACGGCAACAAGTATGGCACCGTCGGTAAGCCGGCTCCCGGCATGCACGTTGTGATTGACAAATCGCGCGTTGGCGAGGACAGTCCGGATGGTGAAATTGTTGCTTATGGCGCAATGGTCATGATGGGCTATCATAATAAACCTCAGCAGACGGCGGAAATCATGATGCCGGATAAGTGGAATGGTTTTCCGGGACTGCGCACCGGCGACCGCGGGAAACTCGATGAAGACGGATTCCTTTGCATTACCGGCCGCTTCAAGGATGAATACAAGTTGGCCAACGGCAAGTATGTCCATCCGGAAGGCATCGAAAATGAAGTCAAGCTGCTGCGCTACGTGCTCAATGTGATGCTCTATGGCGATGGCAAAGACTACAATGTGGCCATCATTGTTCCCGACTTTGCCGCACTGAAAGCGGATCCGAGTACCCGGGCCTGGATGAAAGACACGCTGGAAGAATCGCTGAGGAATAAAGATTTGCAGGATTATCTGGCGAAAGATATCACGGCTCACCTGCGCAAGGCTTTCGGCGGCTATGAAGTGCCGCAGAAGTTCCTGTTTGTTGCGGAAGATTTCACGGTGGACAATGGTCTCATTACCCAGACCATGAAACTCAAAAGAGTGAACGTGATGAAGAAATATGGTGCGCAGTTGCAGGCGCTCTATAACGCATAGCTGAATAAAAAATTTGCGTGCGTCCGGAAACATTTTTCGGGCGCTGTCAGAGATTCTGGCAGCGCCCGTTTTTTGATAATCAGCAAATCACGGGCAAGATGCCCAGGGCTTTTCGGGATATCCTTTACAGACCCGCTTACTTTGACGGCTTAAGACGGTTATCCATTCCAGTGAAGCCGCATTCCGGCTGATAACAGGTGACGTTTAGAAATTCGCATTTTTGTTTGCAGACCGGGCAGGTTTGCGGGGGCGCCAGTTGAACCATCGTGTTGCCGCAGTTGCTGCACTTCCAGGTATTTTCGGGAAGGTTCTCTTTATTTTCGGGCATGGCTTTTCCTCCTTTAAGGTGATTAAATAATTTAACACAATAATTGTCTCGAATGCGATTTTTTTATTCAGAGGAATATCCTTGAAATTACCGTGCGCTTTCGGTAAACGAAGATAAGAACTTTCTGATGGAGTACAAAAACATGGCCGCAAAAAAGACGGGCAACGATTTCAGCCAACTCACCCAGCTGGGTTCTGGAGTCGCCCTGAAACCGATGCGCAAGCTGGAGACATTTCCCAATCGCGCCAAACGGGATTATACAGTCACACTGACAACGGAGGAATTCACCTGCGTCTGCCCGATGACCGGCCAGCCGGATTTTGCAAAGATCACCATTCAGTATATACCCGATAAAAAAATCGTCGAATCGAAATCGCTGAAGCTCTACTTCTGGTCGTTTCGCAATGAGGGCGTTTTTCACGAGCATGTCACGAACGTTATGCTCGACGATCTGGTGGCGTCGCTTTCGCCCCGCTGGTGCAAGGTCACGGCCCAGTTTGCCGTGCGCGGCGGCATTGCCATCACCGTGGATGCGGAATACCGCGGCAAAAAACGATAATCAAAACTACGTCAAACTCGTCAGATAGGATCGCAGGTTGGCCTTTTTGTTATTCAGCTGCAGCCTGGTTCTAATCCGGTATCGGTAAACATCAATTGCGCCGCGTGAGACATTCATCAGATCGGCAATTCCCCTGCTGCTCTTGCCGTTTTTGATCAGATGGGCCACATGAATTTCTTTCGGCTCTGGCGGCTGTTAACACCCTGACGAACGGTGTCGCCGATCCGGGAGAATGTTGCTGCAGGTGGCCGAAGACGAAGAAAGAATTTGCTGCGGTTGTGAAAACGTCCTTTGCCAGAAGGACCAGGTTCTACTGGCTGCCGCTTCCCAAATTAAACAGCCGGAAGCTTTTTTGGCGGAGCCTTCTTTATTAGCAGCATTTTAGCTGTAATATTAAACTCCTTCGCTGTTTCGTCCCTCCCGCCGCAGGCTTTACAGGCGGGAGAAACGAAGTCCCATCCAACGGTTAGAATCATCCCTCCCGGGATAGCGTCGAGAAGATATAATTCCTTTGACACGTCTGACCATTCTTCGTATACTCCCGCGACAAAACCGTTCTTTCTGAAATACAACAATGTGAGAAAATAAATCTTTAAGGAAAGATGAGAGGATAAACCATGGGAAAACGTGAAGACATTAAGAAAGTACTCATTATCGGCTCCGGTCCGATTGTCATCGGCCAGGCCTGTGAATTTGATTATTCGGGAACGCAGGCCTGCAAGGCGCTGCGTAAGCTCGGTTATAAAATTGTGCTGGTGAATTCCAATCCGGCCACCATTATGACCGACCCGGGGATGGCCGATGTTACCTATATTGAACCGCTCAATGCTCAAACGATCACTGAAATCATCGAAAACGAAAAACCGGATGCCATTTTGCCCAACCTGGGGGGGCAGACCGGTCTGAATCTGACGTCGGAATTATACAAATTGGGTGTCTTGCAGAAACATAATGTAAAGGTCATCGGTGTTCAGGTTGACGCGATTGAGCGGGGTGAAGACCGGATCGCCTTTAAAGAAGCCATGCAAAAACTCGGCATCGACATGCCCAAAAGCGAACCGGCTGTGACCGTGGAAGAGGCGGAAAAGATCGCCGCCCAGCTCGGTTACCCGGTGGTTGTTCGTCCGGCCTACACCATGGGCGGCACAGGCGGCGGCATTGTGTACAATCTGGAAGAGCTGCGCGTCATTGCCAGCCGTGGAATCTCCGCAAGTCTCATCGGCCAGATTCTCATCGAAGAATCCGTCATCGGCTGGGAAGAGCTCGAATTGGAAGTCGTCCGCGATGCCAAGAACAACATGATCACGGTCTGCTTTATCGAAAACGTGGATGCCATGGGCGTGCATACCGGCGATTCGTATTGCACTGCGCCGATGCTGACCATTTCCAAAGAGCTGCAGCAGCGCCTGCAGAAGTATTCTTACGACATTGTCGAAGCCATTCAGGTCATCGGCGGCACCAACGTTCAGTTCGCGCATGATCCCAAGACCGATCGCGTGGTCGTGATCGAAATCAATCCGCGCACCTCGCGTTCATCGGCGTTGGCTTCCAAGGCGACCGGCTTCCCGATTGCCTTGATTTCGTCAACGCTGGCTTCCGGAATCACGATGGATGAGATTCCCTACTGGCGCGACGGATCACTGGAAAAGTACACGCCCTCCGGGGATTACGTCGTCGTGAAATTTGCGCGCTGGGACTTTGAAAAATTCCCCGGTGCGGTCGACAAACTGGGCACACAGATGCGCGCCGTCGGCGAAGTCATGAGCATCGGCAAGACTTACAAGGAAGCCCTGCAGAAAGCCATCCGGTCTCTGGAGAAAAAACGTTACGGCCTCGGCTTTGTTAAAGATTTTAACTCGAAATCGCTGGATGAACTCATGGAGTGCTTGAGCGAACCGTCGAGCGAAAGGCAGTTCATCATGTATGAAGCCCTGCGCAAGGGCGCGACAGTGGAAGCCCTACACGCGAAGACTTTCATCAAGACGTGGTTCATTGAGCAGATGAAGGAACTGGTGCAGCTCGAAGAAAAAGTACTTACCTACAAGGGCAAAAAGCTGCCGGATGATCTACTCATCGGAGCCAAGAAAGACGGCTTTTCCGACCGCTATCTCGCCCAGATTCTTGATGTCAGTGAAGGAGACATTCGCAAACAGCGCCTGGCCGCGGGACTTTGTGAGGCCTGGGATGCCGTGCCGGTAAGCGGTGTCGAAAACGCTGCCTATTATTATTCTACTTACAACGCACCCGATAAAGTCAGTACGACCAAAAACCGCAAGATCATGGTGCTGGGCGGCGGGCCGAACCGCATCGGCCAGGGGATTGAATTTGACTACTGCTGCGTCCATGCCGCTTTTGCCCTCCGCGATGAAGGCATCGAATCGATCATGGTCAACTGCAACCCGGAAACCGTTTCGACCGACTACGACACATCCAATAAGCTGTATTTCGAACCGCTGACTGTGGAAGATGTTTTAAGCATTTATGAGAAAGAAAAGCCGGAAGGCGTGATTGTGCAATTCGGCGGGCAGACCCCGCTCAACATCGCGGCGGATCTGGCGAAGGCAGGCGTTAAAATTATCGGCACGTCAACTGAAACCATCGATCTGGCCGAAGACCGCGACCGTTTCCGCAAGATGATGGATAAGCTCGGCATTCCCATGCCCAAGTCCGGCATGGCGAGCAATATGGAGCAGGCGCTCCAAATCGCCGCCGGCATCGGCTATCCGCTGATGGTGCGTCCGTCTTACGTGCTGGGCGGGCGGGGTATGGAAGTCGTCCACGATGAAGAGATGCTCAGGCGCTATGTCAATGCGGCAGTCGATGTTACACCCGAGCGGCCGATCCTGATCGACAAGTTTCTGGAAAACGCTATTGAAGCCGAGGCCGATGCCATTTCCGACGGGACGGATGCGTTTGTCCCGGCCGTGATGGAGCACATCGAACTGGCCGGCGTCCATTCCGGCGACTCCGCCTGCGTGATACCACCGATCAGCATTTCGGCGCGGCACATCGATACCATCATTGAATACACGAAAAAAATTGCGGTGGAATTTGGCGTCATTGGTTTGATGAATATCCAGTACGCCATCGCCAACAATGTCGTCTATATTCTGGAGGCCAATCCCCGCGCTTCAAGGACGGTGCCGCTCGTTTCCAAGGTCTGCAATATCTCGATGGCCAGGCTCGCCACGCAGGTGATGCTGGGCAAAAAGCTCAAGGATCTGAATCTGAAACACGGCAGCTTCCGCCACTTTGGCGTCAAAGAGGCCGTATTCCCATTCAATATGTATCAGGAAGTCGATCCGATCCTGGGACCGGAAATGCGGTCCACCGGCGAAGTGCTGGGTCTGGCTGATTCATTCGGCCTGGCCTACTACAAGGCGCAGGAAGCGACCGGACAGAGCCTGCCTTCGGAGGGCACCGTGCTCATTACGGTTGAAGAAAAGGATAAGGATGGTATTCTGGAAGTCGCCCGAGCTTTTGCCAAGATCGGGTTTAAGATCAAAGCATCGAATGGTACCTATAAATTCTTTGCCGACCAGGGAATTTCGTCGGAACGGATTTTAAAGATGCATGAAGGCCGTCCCAACATCGTCGATGCCATCAAAAACGGCGAGATCCAACTGGTGATCAACACGCCGGCAGGGCGCCTCAGCAAGTATGATGATTCTTACATCCGCAAGGCAGCCATCAAATACAAGATTCCATACATCACGACCGTCGCTGCTGCCGTTGCCGCGGTCAAAGGAATTGCCGCTTTCCGCCAGGGCCACGGCCGCGCGAAATCGCTGCAGAGTTATCATGCGGAGATTAAATAGGCTATGAGCCTGTAGGCTGTTAGACTGTTAGGGTAAGTTTGTGGGGAATGGTCATGCCACCGGCAGGGGTGGTCGAGACCATTCCCTTTTTTTGTGCGCACGTCAGAACGCTCAAAGAATCAATTGCTGTTACTCCGAGAATAATCTTTCTTTGATCTTTGCTATCAAAATGTTACCGCCTCGGTTATTGAGGTGAACATTGTCTGTTAAAAACAACAATCCTCGCTTGTCGGATATGTCGTCCCAACTTTGCGAGAGCAGGTAATGCGAAAATATTGCGCCATACATGCTCACCAAATCTAATTCATATTCCTTAATATCTTTGCCGCCATTTTTAATGATCGCCTCCGTCAGTGTTTCGTTGAGCGCGATATAACCAACGTTCCTCTCTTCGGCGATCCTTTTTATGTCGTGCGAATATTCAATAGACCTTTGAAAGGGAATGCTGTCCACTTTTTCACCCAGGGGTGGAATGGAGATTAAAGTAATTCTGGCTGATGTTTCAGCTTTGAGCTTGTCGACGAGAGCCTTTAAATTCTGCACAAACCATTCTTTTGTTGGTTTAACGGGTAATTTCCATAATTTATCGAACCGTTCATCTTCGGCATCGGACAAGGTCGCTCTGCAATCATTCGTGCCAATGAGGATGAAAATTTCATTCGGCTTTATTTTGACGACACGATCAACTTTGTTCAGCTGATGATAAGCAAATTGACTATTGATCCCTTCATTTATAAAAATGAAATTATTAAGCTCATTATCTTTGGATAGTTCCGCGACATAATCATAGCTGACTGCGCCATGAGTCAGGCTATCCCCCAGAAAGACCACAATTTTTTTAGAGGGATCAATTGTCGATTTTAAAAATGCATCAGCATTATGGACCGGTGTTTTTGTGGCCCGATAAAACCCATATCCGGCAACGGCACATACGACAAATAAAATTGTGATACAGAGTATGATGATTTTTTTTATCATAGATTCTTGCCTCTCTATTGAATGTATTCCATCATTGCGATTTTTCTAGCTGCCTTCTCTTGCGGCAATACAGGCCGCGCCAATGGCCCCGGTGATTTGTGCATGGGGCGAAACGCTGACCGGGTATCCCAGGGCTTTTTCCATGGCTTTGACGACGCCGATATTTTTTGCGACACCGCCGGTCATCATAACGCAAATATCCGCATGCATCCCTAATCGGCCGGCCATAGCGGAAATCCGCGAACTGATGGCTTCATGAATCCCCGCGATGATGTTTTCCCTTTTATCCCCCCTGGCAATGAGGGAAACCACTTCCGATTCGGCAAAAACCGCGCAGAGACTGCTTATTTTTGCAGGACTGTCCGCTTCAAGAGACAGGGCGCCGAAGTTATCCAGATCAACCTCCAGCGCCCGTGCCATAACTTCCAAAAAGCGGCCCGTTCCGGCCGCACATTTATCATTCATGATGAAGTTGGCCACGCTGCCGTTTTTACCAAGAATGATGGCCTTGCTGTCCTGACCGCCGATGTCGATGATGGCCCCGGTGGCCGGATTAAGATGACGGGCGCCTGCGGCATGGCACATGATTTCCGTAAACGTCTTGTCGGCAAACGGCACACTCGCGCGGCCATAGCCTGTGGCCACGACGCCCCGGACATCCGCCGGACTCACGTGATGATCCGTAAGAAGCCGCTCATAGATTGTACGTGCCGCCGCTCCGGCATTGTAGCCTGTAAAACAGGCCGTGGCAGCGACGAGCACTTCGCCCGACATCAGTGCGCCCTTGGCCGTCACGGAACCAATATCTATGCCGACGGTGTACATTTCAGGATGCCCCTTTTTTTGCCTGGATCATTTCCATAAAGGCGTCAATCCGCGTTTGAATCTGGGCCTCGGAAAAATTACGCTCATCGCACATGTCGGCTTCGAGCATCAGCGAGGGGATGCCCCGTTCGCGCTCGACAATTTTCTGGATATCGTACTGGCCGAAGGAATAGGGTTTGCAGCTGCGGTTGGAGTGCATAACGATCCCATCAGCCCCGTATTTATCGATCATCGAAAGGACGATCTCGGCCATCTGGTCCACGCCGATATTCAAATAAATGCGCGTATAGGATTCCGCGGCCGAACCGAGAAAATCATTTTCGTTGACGTACTTCAGAGAGCCGCACCAGGCCGAGGTGTAAGTGTCGGCCACCAGGCAGGCGTCATGCTTGGCAAATTCCTTAGACAGCCATTTCAGCCGGTACCAGATCGGCAGGTTGTCCCACAGCAGGCGATACCGCTCCCGGGGAATGGCCCCTTTTCCTTCGCTTGCACGCCTGCGCATTTCGTCGCGGAGTCCCCGGTAGAAATCAACAGCCTGCTCGGTGCCCCGGAGCGTGACGATCAGGGCGAGATAGAAGAAGGCGTCGAAAGCGGTCATGGGGGAAGGTCTGTTCATGGTCGTATCCAGAACCTCCTGCCAGAGCTTTTGCCCCTCGAACGAAAGCTTGCCGACTTCCTTCATGCGGTCCCGATCCATCTTGCGGCCGCAGACACCTTCCAGAAATAGAATATACTCGTCCATCTGCCGCTGCACATAGGTCTTCATCTCCCGGGTGAATTCCGTATGCACGATCGGCGTATCAAAAATGAACAAGGGCACCTTGAAATATCGGGCCTGCACTTCATACCATTTCAGAACGGTGCCGCAGATGTTGTTGCAGCATACCAGCATGTCCGGTTTTGGCAGGCCGCCAATGGGGCCGCCATTAACAGTTGCACAGGAGATGTCGCCGCGGGCGTAAGAACAAAGATCACTCGAATAGCCCATCTCCTCCGCCTTTTTGCATAAATCGACGCCCATCTTGCTGGCGCCGATCATCGCTCCGTAGTTTTCCGGGTAAACGGGAATAATATCCATGGCAATCAGAGGCTCCACCGGGCCGCCGCTCGTGATCCACGCCACTTTCTTATTGTTCTGCCCGGCCGTTTTGGCGTCAATATAATAAGTGGTCATGATATCCCGCATTTGTTTTTCGTAGTTGATCGTTTTGTTTTCGTTGTTTTGCGTAGGGTCTGTCATTATGATCTCCTTTCACAGCATCTCTAAAAAGGCTTCAAAGCGCGTCTTCAATTGTCCGCCGGCCGGCAGGGAGTCGTCGACTTCCGCGATCATCAGCGGAATGCCGGCGCAATCGAGGCGCTCTTTGAGGTAAGGGTAGTCGAAAGCATGGGGATCACAAAACTTGAATAAGAGGAAAATCACGCCCCGGGCATTCTTTTCTTTGACCAGGCTGATGATATGCCGGGCTCGTCCATCAAGATCGGCATGCTTTGCCGGGCAGACCACCCGGTTCAGAAGCCGTTCACCAATGCCCGAAAGCGGATCGAGGCCTGCGTCAATCAAGCCGGTAAAATAGCGCGCTCCCGTGCAGAAATCGTCCCAGACAATACCTCCGCCTGCGTCTTCGATCATCGCATACACATCGTGTTGATTGCACATGCCGCCAGCCAGCATAATGCGCTTCATGTCGGCAGGTTTTGCCCCGGAGGCACGCTCTTTCAAGTCAGCGACTGTTTCGGCAAGCATCACTGCCAGCCGGTCACGGTCCATGATCATGGAAGCACGGACGATGTTATACAGATCCTCACCCGGCAGGAGCCGGGGATACAGATTACGGATGTCGTAGATCGACCGGATGGACTGACGGATGGTGTTGGTTGTCGTGATGGCCTTTTGCAGCGCCTCATCGGAAATCTCAACATTCAGTTTTTGTCCCAGGTCATCCCGAAATTTTTTTAAGACATCGATCATATAATCTTTGGCGCTTGCCGTATCGAGTTTGACGGGCAGAATGATATCCAGATGAAAACCAAAGGGGATATTCATCCGCCAGATATCGGACAGCCGCTGCATGGAGTCGCAGGTATGCGGGAAAACCATGCCGGTAAGATAATCAACACGCCCGGACAGACCTTCCTCCAGAATCCCGCGGACGATAGAGCAACAGTAGGATTGCAGGTGGGAGTCGGCCAGACTGATGTTTTGTTTCGTGCCGAATAGCCTCAGGGGATGAGCACCAGCGGCCATGATGACTTCCTCCGGCGTGTAGGAGCAGGTGTATCCGATGATTTTCTTGCCGGATGCCTTTTGCAGTTGCCGGGCATAGCCGGATGGGTCCGAAACGGCCTGGCGGTATTCTTCCAGATGCTTCATTATTTTCCTCCTGTATATTTTCCCGCTTTGCGGAGTTTCTCAATTTCCTGCTTCTCCAGTTCGGTATAGGCAATCTTGCCGACTTTTGTCAGGGGCAGCTTGTCCGTGAACTCCACTTCACGCGGACAGGACCATTTGATCAACTGGTCGCGACAGAAGTTGATCAGCGTTTTTTCCATTTCGGGCGATGCCTTGGCCGGATCCTTCAGAACGACGAAGGCCTTGACCTTTTCCACCTGAGCCTCATCCGGAACCCCGATGACACAGACGGCCGCCACGTCCGGATGCTTGTCCAGAATGGCTTCCACCTGAACGGGATAGACATTCATCCCTGAAGACTTGATCATGCGCTTGAGACGCAGTTTGTAATAGAAATAGCCGTCTGGGTCTTGGGTGAAAATATCCCCCGTGTGGAGCCAGAGCTTGCCGTCCGCATGGGTTTTAAGAACTTTGGCGGTTTCTTCCGGCGACTCCAGATAGCCCAGCATGACAGCCGGACCGCTGATGCAAAGCTCTCCTTCTGCGCCGGCAGGAACTTCATCGATTGTGCCGATCCCAACCACCTTTGCCAGCATATCAGGGAATGGAATACCCACGCTGCCTTCCCGGTATCCGTCAATCGGCGTAGACATGATGGCGGTGACGGCCTCGGTCAGGCCGTATCCTTCAACCAGTTGGACATTGCCCTCCTGCTTTGCGACAACCTCTTCAAACCGCTCCTTGACGGTCCGCGGCAGAGAATCGGCACCGGAGGATGTGTTTTTCAGACAGCTCAGTTCCGTACTCTGGAATACTTCATTTTTAGCGAGGGCGTCATAAAGCGTCGGAACACCGACAATGATATTGGGGCGTTTTTTCCGGATGAGATCAGCGACAATTTCCGGCGTAAACTGGGGAACGAGAATGCTTTTGCTTCCGCCCATAAAAGCGGCGTTGCAGCAAACGCCCAGACCGAAGCCGTGGAAAATAGGCAGGATCGCCAGAATGGATGAATCCTCCGCCATCAGTTCGCCGCCGCCCCAGTTGGCCACCATCAACCCTTCACTGATAAAATTATAGTTGGAGAGCATGATTCCTTTGGGGAAACCCGTCGTCCCGCCGCTGTACAGGATGACTGCCATTTCATCGGTCTGCATGCCCGCTTTCGGCGCCTGTGGGTGCGGGGCGGTGATCAAATCCTTCCACCACCTGACAGCGGGTCCAGCGGTAGGTACGGGTTTTTCCGCCATGGGCTGCCCTTGCGTCATCTGATCAAAGATTTCCGTCAGGATAAGCAGCTCCAGTGGGGTCTTTTCGGGAAGGTTCTTGAAACTGTCATGAAACAGGTCCAACGTAAAGGCGACCTTGCTTTTACTGACATTCAGGTAATAAGCGATTTCGGCGGGCGTGGAGAGCGGGTGGATCATGCTGGCCACAACCCCGAGTTTGTTGGCTGCGTAAAAACAGATGAGACCCTGCGGGGAGGTCGGCATGGAAATCGTCATCCGATCTCCCTTTTTCAGGCCAAGCGAGGCCAGCGCATTGGCGCAAATGTCGATGTCATTCGCAAACTGGCGATACGTTGAAGTGTAATCGAAAAAATCATACGCGATGCGGTCCGGATATCTTTCGACCGTCTGCATCAGCGCTTCGTACATCGTCACACGGGGGTAGTCGATCGTTTCCGGTACATTCTTATAAAACTTTAACCAGGGTTTTTGATTGGACATCATTTCTCTCCTTTCAAAGTGAATAATAGAATTGCTAACCGAAAGAACAGAGCAGGTTTAATGCCAAATTATAAGTCAATGATATGATTACACTATTGACAATAGGTCGTTTTCTTTACGTTAAAACATGTTGCATCATGCAAGAGAACTGCTTATAGAAAAGCCGTCGAGGGTGCGAAAATGGACCTGATTGAAAAATATCTGATGAAAAATATCGATGTTCTGCTGGACTGTATTGACGAGGCCATCTTAATCGTCGATCGTGACGCCAACATCCTCAAGTACAACGAGGCCTTCAGCAGACTGACTGATCTGATGGGGCGGTCGATCGTGGGGATGAATCTCAAGGATCTTGTGGCGAGCGGAATGCTGAGAGAATCCGCGGCACTCAAGTCACTGGAAGTCCGGAAAAAAATCGACATGAACCTGACCTACGAAACGGGACAGACGGCCACCTGGACGTATATTCCGGTATTTGACGAACGGGGTGAACTCGTTTTGACGATAGGAACCGGACGCGATATCACAAAACTTGTTACCCTGGAAAAAAAGCTCAAGATTTCCGAAACCATCATCTCCCAGTATGAGGGTAGAAACTTGAAGATGGTCGGGGACACAGGGCGGGTGGAAATAATTTATTCCAGTACCGTCATGCAGCAGGTCATCCGCCTGGGATGGAAAGCGGCCGCCACCGCTTCCCCCGTTTTAATCTGGGGAGAAACGGGAGTCGGCAAAGAAGTTGTTGCCGAATTTATTCATCATGCCAGCACGCGCAGTGACAAACCGTTTATCGCCATCAACTGCGCCTCCATCCCCGATGAACTTCTGGAAGCGGAACTATTCGGTTATGAGGAAGGTTCATTCACGGGCGCTAAAAGGAGCGGCAAGCAAGGTCTTTTGGAAGAGGCCCATGAAGGGACGCTCTTTCTGGATGAAATCGGCGAACTGCCCTTGAAAATGCAAACCAAATTACTGCGGTTTCTTCAGGAGGGCAAATTCAAGAAGATCGGCGGCAACAAGACGCAAGTCGTGGACGTCCGCATCCTGTGCGCCACCAATCTTACTATGGACCAACTGATGAGCAGTAAGCATTTCCGCCAGGATCTCTTTTACCGGATTGCGGTGATCCCGATTTTCATTCCGCCGCTGCGTAACAGACAAGAGGACATTCTTCCCCTGATCCGGCATTTTATTCAAATCTTCAACACCAAATATAGTACGGACATCAAGCTTCCGGCAAGACTGATGAACCATCTCGTTCAGTATGAATGGCCGGGCAACGTGCGCGAGTTGAAAAATGTTATTGAACGGATGGCCATCATCTACTCCTCACAGGAGTTAAATGAGGAGGATCTGGAGCTGATCCTGAACATCAGACCCCGTCAGGACAGCGACGTCCGGGACATTCCGACGCATGAACAGGTGGTGATCGCGCTGCCGTCTTCCCTGCCCAAGGCGATGGAACAGTTTGAGGAGAAATGGATCAGACAGGCGTATCAAATGACGGGCAGCATTGTTAAAGCTGCAAAAAAACTGGGCATCAACCCATCGACCATTCATCGCAAGTTGAAAAAAGGTGTCCTTAGACTCGACTGACTCTGGTGTTGTCATTGCATGATGCAACAGGGCTCTTGCAGGATGAATTCATTCAGTGAAAAAATGTCGACACGGACCTTCATGAAGGACGTGCTGACAGCAAATTGTTGTTTAATTTTATTTGTCCAGAAATCCCATTTCCTGAAGAATGTCCCGGACGCGTTCGACCTGATCGGCTTGAACCAGCAGGCGGGCATACGCCCCGCCTCCGACCATCAAGTTAGTGTTCTCACCCTGAAAGTAATAGTGGATACCTTCGCCATCGAGAATGGATTTGATTACGGCAATATCGCCGGGGTTGTATGTCGAGAAAACTTCTATCATCTCTACATAACGGACATCACCGTCAGACTCCGGCGGTTGTCCGGCAATTAAATCTGTTCCGCAATCGGCGCATTTGCTGAAACCTTCCCGATATTCAGCTCCGCATTTTGGGCAAAACATTTTAAATCCTCGCAGACGGGTAAAAAGCACAAAGTAGCAGCAGAGTGCGTGAAGCGTAAGAAACAAGATACGCGCTTCACGCTTCACAAACGACGCTTCACATGCCAAATCCCGGAGGCGGCATGAAACCGCCCAGAACCTCTTCCATCCTGATCGCCAGGTCGAGCGTCGTGCCATCTTCCATGTACGGCCCCATAATTTGAATGCCGACCGGCAGGTTCGCCTTTGTTCTTCCCGCGGGAATCACGGTGACGGGGCAGCCGGCCAGTGTCGCAATGGAAATCCATTTAAAAGCTTCGCTGTAATAACGCGATCCATCTGTTTCCTCGATGATTCGACCCCACATGATGCGTCCGTGATTGTGAATAAATGCCGGTATGCAGTTTGCCGGCATCAGGAAAGCGTCGTACGTTTTGAAATATTCCTGCCAGGCCAGGCGGGAGGCAAGCCGCTTCACGCTGAGCGTGTGCCGGTCTTTATGAGAAATCGTCAATCCTTCCACGAAACATTTCTGTGTATCTCCGAAGGGTTCATTGAACAGGGGCTTCATTGCCTCAATCACCTGCTCCGTAAAAACCGGTGATAAAGATACGTAGGCGGCCATTAACCGGAAATAGTTGTCGAAAACATTTGCAAATGAAATATCTTCCGGCCACCCCTTCTTCACTTTCACGCCTTCCTTCCGCAGACGAGCGATGGTATTTTCCATAATCCCCTTGATTTCAGGGTTCACCGGGCAGAAAGGATCGTCAGCAACAAAACCAATCTTGTAGTCTTTGAGATTTGGCTTTCGCGGCCTCGGTAACGACCAGTGCAAAGCTTTTGCTTCATCCGGTTTCAGTCCGGCAATAATTTCCAGCTCCAGCTTCAAATCGCGGGCCGAACGCGCAAGGGGGCCGGCTACAGCCAGATCGGTTAGCCCGGTCAGATCGATAGCCGGCGGAATCTGAGAAGGCAGGGGCGGAATCGCACCCTGGAGCGGCACGATGCCGAGCGTTGGCTTATGGCCGCAGACACCGCAGAAGTTGCTCGGTGTGCGAATCGAGCCTGCCAGATCCGCCCCCAGCTCAAGAAATCCGAAACCCGCAGCCAGCGCCGCCGCGCCGCCTCCCGTCGAACCGCCGGAGGTTCTGGTCACATCCCAGGGGTTATTGGTTGTTCCGGCCACTTTGTTATAAGTTTGAATGTCGCTCGCGCCAATGGGTGTATTGGTTTTACCGATAATGATGGCTCCGGCATTAAGCAGCCGGTTTACCGTCAGGGCATTTGTTTGGGGAATATAGTCCTCAAGTTGTGGATAACCGCAGGTGGTTCGCAGGCCCGCGGTTGCATATTGGTCCTTGATGAGAATCGGCAGGCCGTGGAGCGGTCCCCAAATCTTTCCGGCAGCCAGGTCGTTGTCCGCCTTCCGGGCGCGCTTTAATGCCTGAACTTCATTGAGTGTCACAAAGGCATTGATTTTTTCATTGTGTTTTTTAATGCGGCCGAAGATGTGCCTGGTCAGTTCCCGGGACGAGATGACGCCGGACTTGATGGCTTTGACGGCCTGAACGGCTGTGCCGAAATTCGGATCAAACGTGATACGAGGTACAGCTTTGGAAGAAGAAATCTTTTTTTTCATGGCGAAAAGGCTCCCTTCTGTTGATGTGTGCCGATAATGACACTATTTGACGAACATTTCTACCAGTTTGTCGAGCCTGGTGTGTCATAAATTCCTCTGCACAGATTCGGTCAGGACCGAGAACGACAGAACAAGAGGTTGCAACCACCACTAAAGGGTGGTGAGACCCCTTGTTTTAAGGGGACATACAGTATTCGTTACGATGTAACTTCAACCCTTCTCGTATCCCCATCAGGTCGTAAGTGAAGGGGGAAGAAAAATGAGCAACCGATAGATTTTCATCAAAGAGCCAAATGATGAACAGATATTATAATTTCTTAAAAATGTTCTTTTGTGCTATACGAAGACCAACTTAAAGAATCAGGAATAAAACATGGAACCCCTTAAAGGCTTTCAACGAAAGTATCTGCGCGGAGAGGCGCATCACTTAAAACCACTCGTCATCATCGGCGCGAAAGGTGTTACCGAGCAGCTGCTCGGCTCCGTCGACCTCGCCCTGAAAGACCACGAACTCATCAAAGTTAAATTCGGTGACTTCAAAGAAGCCAAGAAAGAAATCGCGGCCCAAATCGCGCAGGCCACCAAAAGCGAACTGGCCGGCCTGATCGGCAATGTGGCTATCTTCTATCGTCCCTGTCCACAGACGGAAAAAAGAAAGATTAAGTTACCTAAGATTTAGCCCTTGCGTCTGGGGTAATTAATCCAAACCGCTGCTGCAATCTCCTGATAGCCTACAGCCTGTTTACCTGCGTGTTAATTGCCGGTATTTAATCCGGTGCGGCTGGCTGGCGGCGGCGCCGAGGCGGCTTTTGCGGTCTTCTTCGTATTCGGAATAGTTGCCGTCGAAGAATAACACCTTGCTGTCGCCTTCAAAGGCCAGGATGTGCGTGCAGATTCTGTCCAGAAACCAGCGGTCGTGGCTGATGACGACGACGCAGCCGGCAAAACTCTCCAGAGAATCTTCGAGCGCGCGCAGGGTGTTCACATCCAGATCGTTGGTCGGTTCGTCGAGCAGAAGAACATTGCCGCCTTCCTTGAGCATACGCGCCAGATGGACGCGGTTGCGCTCGCCTCCGGAGAGCGCTCCGACTTTTTTCTGCTGGTCCGTCCCGGAAAAATTGAAACGCGATACATACGCGCGCGAATTGATCTGGCGGCTGCCGATGGCTATGATATCCTGACCATCGGAAATCATCTCCCAGATGTTTTTGTCCGGGTCGAGTGAATCGCGGCTCTGATCGACGTAAGCGAGCTTCACGGTGTCGCCGATGCGGATGGTTCCGGCATCCGGCGTTTCCTGGCCGGTAATCATGCGGAACAGCGTGGTCTTCCCTGCGCCGTTGGGACCGATGACGCCGACGATGCCGCCCGGCGGCAAAGAAAACGTCATGTCGTCTACAAGCAGCTTTTCACCGTAGCCTTTATTGACGTTCTGAGCTTCAATCACGAGATCACCCAGACGCGGTCCCGGAGCGATAAAGATCTCGCGGGTGCCGGATTCCTTTTCCTGGGTGTTTCCCAGCAGCTCTTCGTAAGCCTTGATGCGCGCTTTGGATTTAGCGTGCCGGCCTTTGGGCGACATGCGAATCCATTCCAGTTCGCGCTCGAGCGTCTTGATTCTCGCGCCTTCGGACTTTTCTTCATTCTTCAGACGGTTCTGCTTTTGCTCCAGCCAGGAGGAATAATTGCCCTGCCAGGGAATACCCTGGCCGCGGTCGAGCTCCAGGATCCAGCCGGCGACATTATCCAGGAAATAGCGGTCATGCGTGACCGCTATGATCGTGCCTTCGTACTTTTGCAGGTGGTGTTCCAGCCAGGCGACGGATTCGGCGTCCAGGTGGTTGGTCGGCTCATCCAGAAGCAAAATATCGGGTTTCTGCAAGAGTAGGCGGCACAGGGCAACGCGGCGCTTCTCGCCGCCGGAGAGCACTTTCACCGGCGTGTCGCCGGGCGGGCAGCGCAGCGCATCCATTGCCATTTCCAGACGCGAGTCCATATCCCAGGCATCGAGCGCGTCCATTTTTTCCTGCAGGACGGCCTGCCGGTCGCAGAGCCTGGTCATTTCATCGTCCGACATTTCCTCGGCGAATTTTTCATTGACGGCATTATATTCGTTGATGACGTCCATGGTCGTTTGAACGCCCTGTTCCACGATCTGGCGGACGGTTTTGGCTTCGTCCAGACGCGGCTCCTGCTCCAGGTAGCCCACGGTGTATCCGGGAGACAGAATGGTCTTCCCCAGAAATTCTTCGTCCACTCCGGCGAGAATTTTCAAAAGAGAGCTTTTGCCGGAACCGTTCAAACCGATGACGCCGATTTTCGCGCCGTAGAAATAGGACAAATAGATGTCCTTGAGCACCGGCTTTTTTTCGTAAACCTTGCTGACTCCAATCATGGAGTAGATAACTTTGTTTCCTTCATTGGCCATGTAATACTGATCCTCCCAGGCAATAAACTGTCCCTAAATGTAGGGGAATATATTTTGAATGATAATGTTGAAGTTGTCCTGAATTTTGTCATGGCCTTCGATGATACCCATGTGCCCCGGAAAGAGCACCTCGATATCCAGGTCGGACAGGGTGACAATGCTTTTTTTCAGCAATGAACCGTTGCCGCCGGGAAAATCCGTTCGGCCGACATTCTGCTGAAATACGACATCGCCGCAGAAGAGGACCTTCTTCGCAGGCCAGTAAAGCCCGATGGAACCGGGGGTATGGCCGGGAATAGAGATGACTTTAAAGATCTGATCTCCCAGTTCGAGTCTGCCGTCCTCCAGCTGCATGTTGATCTGCATCTGCGGGACGGTCATGCCGAAGAGACCGTAGAGTTCGCCGCCGATACCCTTGAGGAAGTCCATTTCCTTGCGGTGCAGGGCGATCTTTACCTTTTCCTGATCAAAAAGTTCGGAACCCTGAAAGTGATCGGGATGCGAATGCGTGTTGATCACGTACTTGATGTCTTTCTTTTTAATGCCGTCGTTGGCCATCTGATTGAGCAAATCGGGCAAATAGCGCGTCAGCCCCGGGTCGATGAGCGCTTGAACGCCGCCCCCGATATAGTAGCTGTTGCAGTTGTTATCAAAATAGTTTGCCCACTCATAAACATAAATATCATCTTGATATTTCATTTCCGTCCCTTTCCTGTATATTTCTTATTTAGTCTTTTATGCCGGATGATGTTTTAACTTTTTGCTTCAGCTAGTCACGGTGCCCCTGTGTCCTCTGCGTGATCTTAAGGTCATTGCCGTTTACGACATACACCGATTATTGCTTCGCATCATCAGTGGATTGTCGATCTTAACCAGTTCCGAATATCCTCTGCTGATTTTTCCCAGTCCGTCTCCAGCATAGGCAAATGTGCAAATTGATTATATCCAATATAATCGGCCCGTAGAAAATTTGCCAGACTTTCCTGCATAGCCGCCGGAGCAATCAAATCTTTAGCGCAGCCGATGACGAGCTTCGGGCATGCGATTCGCGACGGATAGACAGGAAAACCCTGTGCCACCTGGTAGCCGACAAATAATGATTCGGCGACAAACATGTCGAAAATCGCCTTGCGTTCATGGGGGGCGATGTTGTTGAGGACGGTCTGCTCCGCCATGAGAAAAGTCGGTTTGACCGGCTTCATATTCATCATGCCCCACATGGTTTTGATGATCGCTCCCGGATAGGGCAGATCATTGTTCACTTCCAGAGCAACGCCAAAGGGAGGCGCGCTGGCCAGAGTGATGAGCGCCTTAATCGAATTTATTTTTTCCGCTGTTTTCTGGGCGATTAATCCGCCGAGGCTGTGCCCTATGACCGCACAATTCGTAATCTCGAGCCGGAGGATGACTTTTTCCACGTCGTCCAGATAATCTTCCAGCGTCACCTGCACCAGCGCTTCTTCCCGATCAGAGGGGAAATGGCCGCGCAGGTTGATGGCAAAAACTTCCCAGCCTTCAGCCGCAAAATACGGAAGGTAGTTCTTCCAGTATTGACTCGTTCCTCCCGCACCGTGAATAAAAAGCAAAGGATAGGCTTGCCTGATTTTTTTGGGCCGGATTTTATCCAGCGCCAGATTCTCAACTTTAATCTTCAACAAACAATCATTGCCTTTGTGCAGGGTTTGGTCGACGTTTTATTCCTGCCCGTATGACCCGTCCGGCGTCTTGTTAGGGACAAAAATCCAGAGCAGAATGTAGATCAAAATTCCCGTAAAGAAGCAAATCCCGAGTAAGACAAATAATATTCGCCATGCCCAGGACGGAACAGGCGTGCTTTCTCCCAATCCGCCGCAAATACCGCCGATCCACCGATCTTTATCGGATTTTGTAAAATTTTGCAGCCAGTTTTTCTGTGCCATGTGTGTCGACCTTCTTTACTGGATTTTTTATTATTGGTTAAAACAGTAAATTCTCTAATACGTCATTCCATTACAATCGTAAAACGGACCTCTCAGACCGATGATTTTATAATTTTATTGCATAATTTTGTCCAGCGGCATCTCTGAAGAGCTGTTGCCGATTTTAATAATAGAGCCGTCTTTGTCCACCAGCATGATCATGGGCACCCCGACCACATTGTATGCATTGGCGACACGGCCATCTTCATCCAGCAGTGTCCGGTAGGGAAGTGAATTGGACTTGGCAAACCGGGCCACTTTTTGCGCCGGCTCCATGATATTAATATAAATGACTTCCAGACCGCGCGGTGCGTAGGTTTCGTAAACCTTCTTATAGACGGGGATTTCGCTGCGGCACCCGGGACACCAGGTCGTTCCGAAAAAAATCAGCACCGGTTTGCCGCGCTGAGCACCCAAACGGAATTTCTTCCCCTGTAAATCCTTGAGGGTGAAATCCGGCGCGGCGGTGTACTGCGGCTTGAATGGTGCATTGGGTATATATTGACCCCAGGCAGCCGATACGGATGAAAAAATAAGCACAACAAATAAGGCTATATAAATACAGGTTGTTTTTCGCATGATACCCCTTGATTAAAAAGAAAGCGTGCCGGCAGTATACAGGAAATACTCGGCAGCGCCAATTAAAATTACGCCAAAAACCTTTGTGATGACGGTCATCCAGGTTCCCGATCGCGGCAGAGAAGAAATAAATCCGGCAAACGTGCCGACCAGAATCAAAAGGGTTCCCATGCCGAGAGCAAATATAAACAGGAGGCCAACCCCCATTAAAACATTGGTTTTCAGAGCCACAAAACCGAGCAGGACTCCCAGCGCGGGAGCCGTACAGGGGCCGATGACGAAACCGGAAGCCGCCCCCAGAATAAAACTGGAAACAAATCCTTTTTTCCCGCCGGAATATTGCAGCAACTTTTGCGGAATCGGAATGGAGATTCTGAATACATCCAGCATGGACAATCCCATGATCAGGCAAATGTTGGCCATGATAAAATAGGTTAGCGGCGTCGTCTGCAGCTGACCGAAAATTCTGCCGGACAGAGCTGCGACGGCTCCCAGGGCGGCATAGGTTACCGCCAGACCCAGGACATAAAACAAGGACAACAGAAATCCGCGCAGCTTAGATGAGGTGCCCTGTGCGCCGATGATCCCGACTGTCACGGGGATCAACGGATACGTGCAGGGCGTAAAACTGATCACCACTCCTCCCAGGTAGGCGGCGACGAAAGCCAGAAGAATGGAACTATTCAAATATATGGACAAATTATTGATGAGATCTTGAATCACTTTTTTTTCCTTGCCTGCTTAATTTAAGCCGAGGATAGGCAAATTACTTTGCCAGCGTCAAGAACAATTCTTGACGTACGAGTCATAATCAAACCACAGGAAAGCAAATAGTCAATGCTATATTTGAATTCCGACGGGTCTTCACCGGGCTGCTCAGTTTGTGATCTTTCATTCTTGCTGCGAGCCGGGTCATCTGATTAATTTAAAAAGAATATCGTCGACTGCGTCAATGAGACGTTTGAAATCTCCTCCATAGCTTCTCGAAGAACCGAAAAGGTTCAACTTCAGGCTGCTGATTTCTTCATCCGGATCATCCGTTGACGAAAGCGGCAGCGTCGCCCCGGATTGATTTTCCCGGGCCAGAAGAATTTTTGCCTTTTCTGTGAAAGGAATGATCAATTCCCTGATCAGCGCTAAATCCTGACTCAAATGAGACGAATCAATTGTTTCCGGCGGTGATGGTTCTTTTCCTGGTCGGGCCTGACTGTAGCGGGAAAGGCACCCGTTTATTTCATCAATCATCGCGGCCAGCGTTGAACATTCCATCCCCCTCACACCGCGTTGCCATCGTAAAAGCAGAGGATTGCGCCACCGCCAGAGATGTTTCTGTTCGCCGGCTGCAATCAAACCGGCGACGGCGTCATTGATATCATCTAAAATCCCTTTAAATTGACAGTAATCGGCCGCGTTGATCCGGTTTTTCTGAGACATATTGCCGGAACGAAAACAACAGTCGTCATCACGGATTAAATATCGCCACAGGTTGCGAAGGACCCAAGCGCCATTTTGATCTCCAGGCGTATCAAAATGCACAAGCGAAAGGAGCACTTTACCTCTTTGATGCCGCCCCTCCACGACCGCCGGCTCATCCTTCAGCCGGTAGGGATCCATATATATTCCGTACCGCTCTTCCCATTCCGACCAGCCCGTCATCCGCCCCTCACCGACGCGAACATCGGCACAATAAGCATCATCAAGCGCTTCATCATACCTGGCCAGAATATCGAGGCTTGTTTCCTCGGCGATATGAAATTGCAGCGGCCACCAGGCATGAAAGACGGGTGTCCGGATTCCGCTCCAGATCGCATGGTCGGCCAGGGACAAGCGGATCGGCCCGCTGAAACTGGGAACCCTGTCCTTCGTCGGCAATCTGCCAACGGGGAGCAGGGCAAGACCACTTTCAGTCGCCATCCCGGCGCCTCCGCAGATTCCCAGGTAACTTCCGCCTTTGGCCACGAAACGGCGAATCTCGGACTGTCCCTTCTCTTCCAGGGCATGAAGTTTGGCGGATGCCCATCCTCCGGGAACAAAAAGCATGGCGTAGCGGGATAGTTTTCCTGCCCGAATATCGTGAGACCGGATCAGGTCGAAAGGCAGTCCCGCCTCACGGAGAGCCCGCCAGGCCATCAGCCCCCAAAGGAAGGATTCATCCCAAAAAAGAGCGCAGGGTCTGTCCGGTAATATCGTCATTTCCTAAGCATCCATAAGCAAATTCAGTACGATTTTCATCGTCGGATGTACTAAATATGATAGTAAGTCGAATACCACTTTTAAACAAAAAAGTATCTGTTTCTTAAGCTGTCTTATCCATTGGCCGGCTTTTATGTCGATGGAAAGGGTGCCTGCTGAAGATTTTATTGGAGATGGTTCCCCTAAAATTTGACCGGAGGATTTATGCAAAATCCCTTGACATATGATTTATTTTTGAATACCATTCAGTAAAAGATGTTCATTCGCAATTTACTCATTCGACGGGCTTGACGCAAGAGAATGATTTAAAAAAGGAGGCAATCATGGCGAAAACAGAAACTCCCCTGCTCGACGAGTTGGAAAAAGGAAAATGGCCCAGCTTCGTCAAAGATTTGAAGCAGGCAGCGCAGAAGAGTCCCATGGCTGAGGATCTCCTGGGCCAGCTGGAACTCTCCTACGAGGACAAGATCGGTCACTGGAAGCACGGAGGCATTGTTGGCGTCAAGGGCTACGGCGCCGGTGTCATCGGGCGCTATTCTGATCGTCCCGATCTGTTCCCGAACGTTCAGGCTTTTCATACCATGAGAGTCAATCATCCGACGGGATGGTTCTACAAAACAGAAACGCTGCGCAAGTTGTGCGACATCTGGGACAAACACGGCAGCGGACTCACCAACATGCATGGCGCTACGGGAGACGTCATTTTACTGGGAACAACCACGGACCATCTCCAGCCTTGTTTCGATGATCTTTCCGAGGCCGGCTTTGACCTGGGCGGGTCCGGCTCGGCCTTGCGCACGCCCAGTGCCTGCGTGGGACCCGCGCGCTGTGAATGGGCCTGCGTGGACAGCCTCGATATCTGCTAC
Organism: Deltaproteobacteria bacterium; assembly: GCA_036528635.1. Classification (GTDB taxonomy): domain Bacteria; phylum Desulfobacterota; class Syntrophia; order Syntrophales; family Smithellaceae; genus UBA8904. The sequence continues at coordinate 220,018 of JAIGNE010000043.1, read as the reverse complement.
AACATCACGATGACGTATCAGGATCAAATCCATCGCCCTATGTTCCCCTACAAATTCAAGATCAAAGTTGCCGCCTGCGCCAACGACTGCGTCGCTTCGATTGCCCGCTCCGATCTGTCGATCATCGGGACCTGGAAAGATGATATTCAAATCGATCAGCCGGAAGCTTTGGCCTATGCCTCAACCATCAACATTCAGAAAGAAGTCTGCGATCTGTGCCCGACCCGTTGCATGGAGTGGAACGGCAAAGAATTGACAATACATAATGAGGACTGCACCCGCTGCATGCACTGCATCAATCTGATGCCGAAGGCCCTCAGGCCGGGCAGGGAAAAAGGCGCATCCATTCTGGTCGGAGGCAAGGCGCCCATTGTGAAGGGCGCACTGCTTTCCTGGGTGATCGTGCCCTTTATGAAGCTGGAGCCTCCTTATACAGAACTCAAAGATCTGATCGAACGTATTCAGGACTGGTGGGACGAGTTCGGCAAATCGCGTGAAAGACTCGGCGAACTGATCACGCGCCTGGGCATGCGGGTCTTTTTGAGGGCCGTGGGCCTTCCCGCGGTTCCGCAGATGGTGAAGGCGCCCAGAAGCAACCCCTACGTTTTTTTCTGGCCGGAAGATCTTGAAAAGGAGGTAAAGTAAAATGGCTGCAAGAACAGATATCGGTCCCCCTGATTATAAAACTATGCTGCCTCCCGTCATCCAGAGAAATTACGGGAAATGGCTCTACCATGAAATCCTGAAGCCGGGCGTGCTGATGCACATCGGCCAGTCGGGCGAGGCGCTCTACAGCGTGCGCGCCGGATCGCCCAGGCTCGTTTCGACGGATCATATCCGGGAAATCTGCGATATCGCCGAAAAGTACTGTGACGGCTTTTTGCGTTTTACGAGCCGCCACAATATAGAGTTTCTGCTCGACGACAAAGATAAGATCGAACCGCTGATTGAGGAATTGAAAAGCCGCAATTATCCGGTCGGCGGCACGGGGCACTCCATCTCCAATATCGTTCATACCCAGGGGTGGGTCCACTGCCATACACCGGCGACCGATGCCTCCGGCCCGGTTAAGGCGCTGATGGATGAAATTTATGATTACTTTGTGACGGCCACACTGCCGGCGCATGTGCGGATTGCCCTGGCGTGCTGCCTGAATATGTGCGGAGCCGTGCACTGCTCGGATATCGCCATTCTGGGCATCCACCGGACCATCCCCAAGACGGATAACTCCCGCGTTCCCAATATGTGTGAAATTCCCTCCACGGTGGCATCCTGTCCGACCGGAGCGATCCGGGGCGACATGAAAAACAAAACCGTCACCGTCAATCCGGAAAAATGCATGTACTGCGGCAACTGCTATACGGTGTGTCCGGCGATGCCGATTGCGGATCCCGACAATGACGGCATTTCCATCTGGGTGGGCGGCAAAGTTTCCAATGCCCGCAGCGCTCCGAAGTTCTCCAAACTGGCCATTCCATTTCTTCCCAATAACCCGCCGCGCTGGCCGGAGGTTGTGGACGCAGTCAAAAATATTATCGAAATTTATGCCAGCCATGCCCGCAAACATGAGCGGGTCGGCGAATGGATCGACCGGGTCGGCTGGGAGCGGTTCTTCAGTCTGACCGGCATCCCGTTTACGGACAAGCATATCGACGACTTTGATCTGGCCACCGAGACCTTCCGGACATCGACGCAGTTCAAATGGAGGTGATTATGAGCGAAGACTTAAAGAAACGGATTATCGACCTTTTCCATGAAAAATCCAAGGGTGACAAGAAGATGTTTTATATCCGGGACGTCACGAAATGGCTGCCCGATGAGGATCGCCACGCCATTCAGAATGTCGTGAAAGAACTCCTCGACGAGGAAGTCTTGAAGTACTGGTCGAGCGGCAGTTCCACATACCTCATCCTGGCCGAATTCTTTCCCAAGGAAGAACCCTGTGCCTGAATAGGTAATGAATCATGAATCGATCCTGTCCACGTTTAATGATCGCCGCCCTGCGGGGCGGTGCAGGAAAAACCACCCTTTCTGTGGCCATGGCTGTGGCCCTGCGCAGAGAGGGCATAACCGTTGCCCCCTTCAAAAAGGGACCGGACTATATTGATGCCGCCTGGCTTGCCCGGGCGGCGTCCGGTCCCTCTTATAATCTGGATACTTTTTTAATGGGGCCCGACCAGGTTGTCCGCTCATTTTCACGCCATGCAGCCCAGAATGGTGTTTCGCTCATCGAAGGCAATCGCGGTCTCTTTGACGGCGTCAACGCCCGGGGAGAGTTCAGCACGGCCGAACTGGCCAAACTCCTGCACGCTCCTGTTATTCTGGTTGTCGACTGCGACAAGGTGACCCGGACGGCAGCAGCCATGGTTTTGGGCTGTCTGCACCTTGATCCCGCGGTGGACATCCGGGGCGTTGTCCTGAGCCGGGTGAACGGCAGCCGTCATGCCTCGGTGATTCGCCAATCCATTGAAACATACACCGGCCTGCCCGTTTACGGAACCGTGCCGCGTCTGCCGGATCTGCCGTTCGTACAGCGGCACCTGGGATTGATTCCCCCCGAGGAGCATGATCGGGTGCATCAGGCGCTCGACCGGGCGGGGCAGATCGCCCGCGACTATCTGGACATGCCGGGCCTGCTCAACGAAGCCCGCAGCGCCTCGCCCTGGAAGATCGACGCGTTTCCCAATCCGGTCTGGACCGGCCGGGGCGCTCCCGAGCCGGTGACCATCGGCGTCATCAGAGATGCGGCATTTCAGTTCTATTATGAGGATAATATTGAGGCGCTCGCCGACCGGGGCGCGCGGGTGATTCCGATCAGTGCGCTGGACGATAAAGCTCTGCCGCCCGTTGACGCCCTGTATATCGGCGGCGGTTTTCCTGAAACCCGGGCCGGGAGGCTTGCCGCAAACGAATCCTTCCGCCTTTCCGTAAAAGAAGCAGCCGAAGCCGGCCTGCCGATTTATGCGGAATGCGGGGGCTTCATTTACCTCGGCGAATCCCTGACCATCGGCGATCAGCAATATCCGATGGCGGGCGCGCTGCCGGTCGCGTTCGGGATGGAGAAACGACCGCAGGGACACGGCTATACAACCCTGACCGTGGATCGGGAAAATCCGTTTTTCCCCATAGGCCAGACGCTCACCGGTCATGAATTCCATTACTGCCGGATCCTTTCTCAAAGAGATGATGAAAGCCACACCGCCTGCCGCGTTGTGCGGGGAACCGGAATGGACGGTCAAAGAGACGGCCTGTGCCGGAAAAATATTCTGGCGGGCTTCACGCATCTGCACGCGCTGGGGACTCCCGAGTGGGCGGATGCTCTTATTGAAAGAGCCTCACATTACCACCAGACAAAGTTAAATCGCGCGCCCGCTTTTCTCAGGGACAGGCCTGACGCCACGCCCGATAAGCGGATGGGTTTATGATAAAAAAAATATCGATTAAATGCTGAGGAGGTTTTGAAAATGCCACAAATTGAATTGGCGGGTAAAATGTACGAAGTGGACGAAGACGGCTTTTTACAGGAGCTCGATAAATGGACAGAGGATTTCGCTCAGGCTTACGCCCATACGGAGGACATTGAAGGTCCGCTTACCGAAGAACATTGGAAGCTCATTAATTATCTGAGAGAATATTTCCAGAAGTTCGGCATTGCCCCCATGGTCCGTAAAGTCTGCAAAGATAACGCCATGGATATGAAGAAGCTCTATGAGCTCTTCCCGACCGGACCGGCTAAAGGGGCCTGCAAGCTGGCGGGGCTTTCCAAGCCGACAGGTTGTGTCTGATCGATCGGGGAACCTTCTTTACTCCAGGCGAGGACGGGTTCCCGGCAGAGAAACATTTGCAAGATCGCTGTGGCATTTTCCGGAAAGTCTCGAGACTAAAGGAATGATCCTATGGGATTCTATATTTTATCATATCTATGCATCGCTGTGTCCATCGGGGCGGCGGCCTGCCTGATTTACAGGCAGCTAAGTCTTCCCCTGCATGTCCGCTGGGAGATCTATCCTGTCGGGCATGAAAAGACGGCAAAGGTGGCCTATGGCGGTTCTTATATGGAGGAGGTGAACTGGTGGGGCAATCCTTATGAAAGCTCGCTCATCAATGAACTGAAATATATGGTGCCGGAAATTCTGCTCCTGCGAGGATTGTGGAAGGAAAACAGAATCCTCTGGCTGATGACTTTCCCTTTTCATTTCGGACTGTATTTGATGCTGGCAACCTTCGTACTCATAATCGTTCATGCCGTCCTGACTTTATCGGGGTCTGCCGCTTTTTCGGCAGGCGGCACGCTGCGGTTTTTCCTGGATGGTCTCATTGTATGCGCGGGATGGCCCGGTCTTATTCTGGGAAGTATCGGCTGCCTGGCACTGCTTGCTAAACGCACGGGCAACCGGGATTGGCGAAATTATTCTTCCCTGTCTGACTATTTCAATCTCGGATTCATTCTGATTTTTTTCCTCTCCGCCTGCCTTACCGCATTCCTTTACGATCCCTGGCTCGACGGCGCGAAGGCATACGTATATGGTCTTTTGACGGGGGGACAGGCACTGAGTGCCTCAGATCCTTCCCGAAGCATTTCCGGGATAATAACCATCGTGTCGGCCTCGCTTTTAATAGCCTATATTCCGCTGACGCACATGTCGCATATGTTCATGAAATACTTCCTCTACCACAAAGTTAAATGGGATGACGCACCGAACCGGAGAAATGGACGGATTGAAGACGCCGTCAGAGCGAACCTTGAACTGAAGCCCACCTGGCAGGCCAGACACATCATGGCCGACGGACATAAATCATGGCGTGACCTTGCGTCTTCAGCACCCGAGGAGACGAAATGAGCAGAGCCCTGAAGCCTTCCGATATCGCGAAACCCGCGGACTTTTTATGCCGTATCGAGGCGGGTGATCTGTCGCCCTTACCCGCTCCCTATGAGGATTTTAATCAGATCACGATTCCACCTCTTAATCCGGATAAAGTGAAAAACATGGAGACGTCTCTCGATGATACGTTAGCCATTGGCATCCCCAGGCCGGCGACGAAAGAAGAAGAGGACGCCCTGGTCCGTCAATTTCTGTCGGGTCTGAAAAAATTATTGGAGAAGGAAAACAATTGGACATTTCTCCAGCCTTTGATGCTGTCCATGAAATACTGCGCCAAATGCCAGACCTGTTCCGATGCCTGCCCCGTCTATGAAATGAGCGGCCGGAAGGAGATCTACCGGCCCATTTTCAGGGCGGAGGTGCTCCGCCGGATTTATCGGAAATATTTAAAGGCGGGCGGAAAAATCACATCCAGGTTGACAGGGGACATCGACCTGAACTGGAAGACCATTGCGCGGCTCGCCGAATTGTCTTACCGCTGCACGCTGTGCCGGCGTTGCGCCTCTGTCTGTCCCATCGGCGTCGACAACGGGCTGATCAATCACGAAATCCGCAAACTCTTCTCTCAGGAAATGGGCATCGCGCCCAGGGAGATTCACGACAAGGGCACGGTTCAGCATCTCCGCGCGGGTTCCACCACCGGCATGACTCCTGCCGCGGCCAAAGACAGCGTCGAATTTATCCAGGAAGAGATGGAGGAGATTACAGGATATAAGGTCGAAATTCCCTGGGACGTGGAGGGGGCGGATATTCTGCTTTTGCACAATGCCGGAGAAATGCTGGCCTGGCCGGAAAACGTCGGCGCTTTTGCGATTATTTTTCAGGCGGCAGGCCTTTCCTGGACCATGTCTTCCGAAGCGGCAGGCTACGATGCGGTCAACTATGGACTCTGGTACGACGATGTTCAGTTCGCGCGCGTCGCGGTTCGGCATGCCGATATCGCGAGAAGGCTGAAGGTTAAAAAGATCGTCATCGGCGAATGCGGACATGCGCACAAGGCACTGACCGTGATTGCCGACCGGCTTTTGACCGGCGAATTGAATGTGCCGCGGGAATCGGCGCTGGTCACACTGGAGAATATCGTGATGAGCGGAAAGCTGAAATTTGATCCGCGGAAAAACGATTTTCCCGTGACGCTGCACGATCCCTGCAATGTCGTGCGGGCCATGGGCATTGTCGAGCCGCAGCGAAGAATCTTAAGAAAACTTGCCCCGCAGTTCCGGGAAATGACCCCCCATGGCGTGGACAATTACTGCTGCGGCGGCGGTTCGGGTTTTGCCATCATGTCGGGTTATAATTTTGCCCAGTGGCGCAATCTGGTCAGCTCCCGCAAGAAGTTTCTCCAGATCCTCAACGCCTTTGCCGGCGTTCCTCCGGAAGTTCCTAAATATGTCTGCGCCCCCTGCTCCAACTGCAAAGGGGCCATTCGCGACATTATCGGTTACTACCATGCGGATGAACGCAGCAACATCCATTACGGCGGACTGGTCGAATTGATCGTCAATGGGCTTACCGGCATGAAAAAATCGATCATTCAGTTGGGCGGGAAACCATCCTGGGAACCATGAGAAGCAAATGAGGCAGACGCCATTATGAATCTTGTAATATCGTTCATCGCCGTTTTGATTTTAGCCCTGCTGGCTCTGGGCATCGCTATGAGCCACGGCATGATCTTTATCCTGGCCGTTGTCCTGCCCTATGCGGCTTTTGCTGTTTTCGTTTGCGGCGTTATTTATCGCCTGATCACGTGGGGACAATCACCGGTTCCCTTCCGTATCCCCACAACGTGCGGCCAGGAAAAATCGCTCCCCTGGATCAAATCCAGTCCTTTGGAAAACCCGGCGGGTATCCCCGGTGTCATCGGCCGGATGGCTTTGGAGATTTTGCTCTTCCGGTCGCTTTTCCGCAATTGCGACATGGAGATCGTCAACGGAAGGCCGGTTCACGGCAGCGCCAACTGGCTGTGGTTTTTCGGCCTGCTCTTCCATGGTTCGCTGCTTATGATCATCCTGCGCCATCTGCGCTTCTTTACGGAACCCATCCTCCCCGGGATTGCGGGCCTTACCGCCGTGGACGGCTTTCTGGAACTGGCCATCCCGACGCTGTATCTGAGTGACATAACGCTCCTTGCGGCCGCCGCCTTCCTGCTCGCGAGAAGGATGGTCAGCGCACAGCTTCGTTATATCTCGCAGGTATCGGATTACTTCGCCCTGCTGCTCATCCTGGCGATTGCCGCAACGGGCCTCTGGATGCGTCACATCCAGCCCACGGATCTGGAGCAGGTCAAGGCGCTGGTCATGGGATGGGTAAGCCTCTCCCCTGCTGCGCCTAAAGGCCTGAGCATGATCTTCTTCATTCATTTATTTTTGATCTGCGTTCTTCTGGCCTGGTTTCCGGCAAGCAAGCTCATGCACGCAGGCGGCGTCTTTCTCAGTCCGACGCGCAATCAGGCCAACGACAGCCGCAACCAGAGACATATCAATCCGTGGAACGGACCCGTTCCGGTTCATACCTATGAAGAATACGAAAACGAGTTCCGGGACAAGATGAAGGCCGCGGGATTGCCCGTGGAAAAGGAGTAACCGTGGCGCACGTGAAGATTCCCCAACCGGATGAACTCATCCAAATCGACTTTGTGCCGCCTAAGACCACATGGATGGATACCCCGGTCGATTTCCGGCCGGGAACCTGGAGCTACAGCGGGGGCGCAAAAAGCCTGACGCTTCTGGATCTCCCGAATCCGCGCGCCTGGCAACCGACAGACGTTGACTGGAAGCTGCCCGCCAACTGGAAAGAAATCATCCTCGAAGGGATGCGGGAACGCCTGGAAAAATACCGTTCCTTTCGCCTCTTCATGGACATCTGTGTGCGCTGCGGCGCCTGCGCGGACAAATGCCATTTCTACATGGGTTCAGGCGATCCCAAAAATATGCCGGTCCTGCGGGCCGAGCTCCTGCGCTCCGTTTACCGCCGCTATTTTACGACGGCCGGTAAACTTTTCGGCAGACTCGCCGGCGCCCGCGATCTGACGGAGGATGTCCTCAAAGAGTGGTTTTATTACTTCTACCAGTGCACCGAGTGCCGCCGCTGCTCCGTCTTCTGTCCGTATGGCATCGATCAGGCGGAAATCACGATGATGGGCCGGGAACTCCTGAACCTGGTGGGCTGCAATATCAACTGGGTCATCGAACCCGCGGCCAACTGCTTCCGCACGGGCAATCACCTGGGCATCCAGCCGGGCGGCATCAAGGACATGCTGGAATTCATGGCCGACGATATTGAAGAACGGACGGGAGTCCGCGTGGCTGTTCCGCTGAACAAAAAAGGTGCCGACATTCTCTTTATCGCGCCGTCGGGCGACTTCTTTGCCGATCCGGGAACCTATACCTGCATGGGTTATATGATGCTGTTCCACGAGATCGGCCTCAATTATACCTTCAGCACCTATGCCTCCGAAGGCGGCAATTTCGGTCTGTTCACATCCGCGGAAATGGTCAAGCGGCTCAATTCCAAAATATACGCCGAGGCCAAACGCCTGGGCGTCAAGTGGATCCTGGGCGGCGAATGCGGTCATATGTGGCGGGTGATCCATCAGTATATGGATACCATGAACGGCCCCGCGGATTTTCTCGAAGAACCGGTCTCTCCCATCACCGGCACGCGGTTTGAAAACGCGAAATCGACCAAAATGGTCCACATTGCCGAGTTCACCGCTGATCTGATCCAGCACGGAAAGCTGCGCCTTGATCCCCGCCGTAATGATCATCTGCGTGTGACGTATCATGATTCCTGCAACCCGGCGCGGGCCATGGGGCTTCTGGAAGAACCACGGTACATCATCAAACAAACATGCCACCATTTTTATGAGATGGCGGAAGACACCATTCGGGAGAAGACCCTTTGCTGCGGCTCCGGGGCGGGTCTGGGGAACGAAGAAAACCTGGAGATGCGCATGCGCGGCGGAATGCCGCGGGCCATGGCCGTGAAGGCCGTCTTGGAGAAATACGGAGTCAACCGCCTGGCCTGCATGTGCGCCATCGACCGGGCCACTCTCACCACGCTCATGGATTACTGGGTGCCGGGCGTGGGTGTTATGGGCGTTCATGAGCTTCTGGGCAATGCCCTGGTGATGGAGGGCGAAAAGGAAAGGACCGTTGACCTGCGAGGCGATGAGATTGGCCATTAGTGGATGGTGGATAGTGAATGGTGGATAGAACCGTAGGGAACAGTCACGACTGTTCCCTGCATGGTGGATGTAAAAAGATGAAAAATAAAAAATGGGGCTTGATCATTCTGGGACTGGTGATTTTTATCGTCGGGGTCACGTTTCCCTTCTGGTACGGCGGGGGTAAGAAATCTGAGCCGCCCAGGCTCGATCTCGATACGCCCGCGATTGCCCAACTGCCGAATAAGAAATGCGTGGAAGACAAGACCTTCATGAGAACCAGTCATATGAAGCTTCTGGGCGAATGGAGAGATCAGGCCGTGAGGCAGGGTAACCATCGCTACATCGCTAAAAATGGAAAGACCTATGAGATCGGGCTCACAAACACCTGCCTGAAATGCCACAGCAACAAGGAGCAGTTTTGCGACCGGTGTCACAACTATTTGGGCGCGAAGCCCGCATGCTGGAGCTGCCACGTTGTTCCCGAAGAGGTGAAATAATGGAATCGAGTCGCAGGGAATTTTTAAAAATAACAGGGGCATCCGCCCTGGCCCTGGTCCTGCCCCAGGCCTTGATTCTGCCTCAGTCGCTGGCCGCAGGCTCTGACGCGGGACGAAAATTCGCACCGTCCACCGGAACCCTGCCTGCGCTTAAAGCCCGACGCTGGGCGATGGCGGTCGATGGAAGCAAATGCCCGGCCTCGTGCACCGATTGCATCGATGCCTGCCATGCGGTTCACAATGTTCCCGATTTCGGCAATCCCAAAGATGAAATCAAATGGATCTGGCACGAGGAGTTCCCCCGCATTTTCCCCGAGGAGAATCATTCTTATCTCCCCCAAAATACCCGATCCATGCGACCGCTTGTTTTGTGCAATCACTGCGCCAATCCACCCTGCGTCCGCGTCTGTCCCACGAAGGCGACTTTCCGCAGGGAAGACGGCATTGTCATGATGGATTACCATCGCTGCATCGGCTGCCGTTTTTGCATGGCCGCCTGTCCGTACGGAGCCCGCAGCATGAATTACCGCGACCCCCGCCCGAAGATCAAAAGGATCACATCCGATTTTCCCACACGCGCCAGGGGCGTGGTGGAGAAATGCAACTTCTGCGAGGAGCGGCTGGCCAAAGGCATGCTGCCCGCCTGTGTTCTGGCCTGTAAAGAGAAGGCCCTGATTTTTGGCGACCCGGAAGATCCGCAATCGGAAATACGTACCTTCATCCAAAACCGTTTTACCCTGCGCAGACGCCCCATCCTCGGGACTGAACCGCAGATCTATTATAGTTTATGAGGCTCCTATGCTGGAAAAAGCGCTGAGAGGAAAATGGCCATACTGGATCTGGATCCTGTTTTTGCTGGCTGTCATGGGTTCCGGCTTCTTATGCTACCTGGTCCAGTTGGATCAGGGCCTGGGAATTACGGGCATGAGCCGCAACGTCAGCTGGGGGCTTTATATCGCTCAGTTTACGTTTCTGGTCGGCATTGCCGCTTCGGCCGTGATGGTCGTCCTGCCTTATTATCTGCATGACTACAAAGTCTTCGGACGGATCACAGTCCTGGGGGAATTCCTCGCGGTAGCCGCCGTCGTCATGTGCGTGGCCTTCATCTTCATTGATCTGGGCCGGCCGGAACGCGTGATGAACGTCATCCTCCATCCTTCGCCGACCTCTATTTTGTTCTGGGACATGATCGTTTTGTCCGGTTATCTGCTGATTAATCTCATCACCGGCTGGACGGTTCTTGCCGCCAATGGCAAGGGGATCGCGCCGCCTGCGTGGGTCAAGCCCCTGATCATCGTGTCCATTCCGTGGGCGGTCAGCATCCACACCATCACCGCTTTTATCTATGCCGGTCTTCCCGGACGCAGCTTCTGGCTCACGGCGATTATGGCCCCCCGGTTTTTGGCCTCCGCTTTTGCGTCGGGCCCGGCCCTGCTGATTATCTTTTGCCTGATCCTGAAGCATACCGGATCATTTGACGCGGGCGCCAGGGCCGTTCGGATGCTTTCCCGGATCGTCGCCTATGCGTTGGCGGCGAGTATCTTTTTTGTCGCCGTTGAACTCTTCACGGCCTTCTACAGCGGGATTCCGGAGCACGGCCTGCCCTTCCGCTATCTGTTTGTCGGCCTGGAAGGCCATACAAATCTTGTCGCCTGGATGTGGATGTCGGTGCTGCTGGCTTTTGGCGCTCTGGTTGTATTGCTGCTTCCGCAAACGACGAAACGGGATTGGCTTTTAGCCATCGCCTGCGCGGCCGTTTTTATCTCACTGTGGATCGAGAAAGGACTGGGTCTTGTCGTGACGGGCTTTATCCCGTCGCCGCTGGATCATATAACCGAATACACGCCGACAGGCCTGGAGATCGGCATTACGCTGGGCGTCTGGGCCGGGGGATTTTTGATCCTGACGATCCTTTACCGGGTTTTCATTGCCGTTCGCAGCACTTCGGGGGAGAGCAGGGTTTCTCCAGCCGTGGAGAAAGAAGCGGGGTGTGATTTGTGAAGATTCTCGTCTTGAATTGCGGCAGCTCCTCTTTAAAGTATAAGCTTTTCGATATGCCGGAAGGCGTTGTCCTGGCGAACGGTCAGGCAGACCGCATCGGCCAGACCGAAGCCTTGTTTCGCCATGACGTAAAAGGGCGAGCGGCTTTTCTGGATAAAAAGCCGCTGCGAAATCACCAGGAAGCCGTACAGGTTCTCCTGACCTATCTGGTGGATTGCCGGCGGGGCATCCTGTCCGACATGAGTGAGATAGGCGGCATCGGACACCGCGTTGTTCACGGCGGCGAGCATTTCCGAATGTCTGTCGTGATAGATGCCGCAGCGCGCGAGATCCTCGAGTCAACCAAAAAGCTCGCGCCGCTGCATAATCCCCCGAACCTTATGGGCATTGATGTCTGCGCCAATCTGATGCCCGGCGTGCCGCAGGTGGCCGTCTTCGATACGGCCTTTCACCAGAGCATGCCCGCGCATGCCTTCACGTACGCCATTCCGTACCGGTATTACACCGAAGACCACGTCCGCCGCTATGGTTTCCATGGCACGTCGCACCGGTATGTCGCGCGCCGCACGGCGGAGCTCCTGCGGGACAAGACCGCAGCACCGCGGATCATCACCTGTCATCTTGGCGCGGGTTCCAGCCTCTGCGCCGTGAGGGGGGATCAATCGCTGGACACTTCCATGGGCTTCACGCCGCTGTCGGGACTGGTCATGGGCACGCGCTCGGGAGACATCGATCCGGCGGTCGTTTCCTTCATCATGGAAAAGGAAAGCTGCTCTATGGCCGGTGTCATGGAAATCCTCAACCGGCAGAGCGGGGTTCTGGGAATTTCCGGCGTGTCCCCCGACTTCCGCGACCTGGAAAAGGCGGCCGCCCAGGGTCATGAGCGCGCGCACCTGGCGCTGGCCGTTTTTGCCTACAGCGTGGCCCGGGGCGTGGGCTCGCTGATTCCGGCGATCGATGGATTGGACGCCCTGGCCTTCACGGCGGGGATCGGTGAGCACTCGCCGCAGATGCGGCGACGGATCTTAGGCTTCCTGTCCTGGCTGGGCATCGTTCTCGATGAGGATAGAAACATCGACGGCGACGGCGAACGGGTCATCTCCGCATGGGAATCAAAAATCAACGTTTTCGTCGTACCGACAGATGAAGAAAAAATGATCGCCTGCGAGTCCTGGGCGGTTTTACGGCAACAATGAAACGGGCCGCAAGCGACCGCGTTTTTCAACCATTCAACAATGAATCGATATTGGAGGTAATCAAAATGAAAAAGGTTAAAATGACACCCAGCGAAGCGATCGTTGAGACGCTGCTTGCAGAGGGCGTGGACCATGTTTGCGGCATCGTCGGATCGGCGTTTATGGACATGCTGGACCTCTTCCCGACGGCCGGGATCAAGTTCATTCCCGTTCGTCATGAACAGAGCGCCGCCCATATGGAAGACGCCTACAGCCGCATATCGGGGCGCTGCGGCGTCGTCACCGGCCAGAACGGCCCCGGCATCACGAACATGGTCACATCGGTGGCCGCGGCGAACATGGGCCATACGCCCCTGGTGATTATTTCGCCCTCGGCCGGAACACCGACGATCGGCTGGGACGGTTTCCAGGAGTGCGACCAGATGTCCGTCTTCCGGTCTGTTACGAAAGCCGTCGTCCGCGTTCCTCATCCCAAAAGAGCTGCCGATTGCCTGAGAACGGCATTCCGTATTGCCTACGCCGACCGCGGCGCCGTCCTGTATGATATTCCCCGCGACTACTTCTACGGTGAACTGGAGGAAAAGATCCTAACGCCTTCGCAATACCGTGTGGATGCCCGGGGCTGCGGATCTATGGCGCAACTGGACCGCGCCGCCGAACTGCTTGCCTCTGCCAAAAATCCCGTCATCGTTTCCGGCCGCGGCGTCGTGGACGCCGAGGCGCTCGATATCGTGAAGGCGATCGCCGAACACCTGACGGCCCCCGTCGCTGTGACCTACCTTCACAACGACGCGTTTTACGGAAATCATCCGCTGTCCGTCGGTCCCATCGGCTACATGGGTTCCAAGGCGGCCATGAAGACGCTGGCCAAGGCCGACGTCATGCTGGCCATCGGGACGCGGCTCTCCGTCTTCGGAACGCTGCCCCAGTATGACATCAATTACTTCCCGGAAAATGCGAAGATCATCCAGATCGATATCAACCCCAAACACATCGCCCGGACTCACCCCATCGAGGTCGGCATCATCGGCGACGCGAAGGAGGCGACGGTGGAAATCCTGAAACGCCTCAAGGCCGCGGACCGGAAGCGCGTGCCTAATGAGAAACGCCTGGCTGCCGTGGCGAAGGAAAAGAAAATCTGGGAAAAGGAGATTGTCGGTCTGGCGATGGTGGACGGCAGCCCCATGAACCCCCGCCGCGCCCTGCTGGAAATCACGCAGGCCCTTCCGGAGGATGCCATTGTCACAACCGATATCGGCAACGTCGCCTCCACGGCCAACAGCTATCTCAAGTTCAACCACCCGAGGCAGCATATCGCGGCGCTCACTTTCGGCAACACGGGCTTTGCCTATCCCGCGGCCCTGGGTGCGCAGATTGCCAAGCCCAAATCACCGGTCATCGCCATCATCGGCGACGGGGCGTGGGGCATGAGCCTCCATGAAGTCAGCACGGCCGTTGAGCATAACCTGCCCGTCGTTGCCTGCGTTTTCCGCAACATGTGGTGGGGCGCCGAGGCGAAAAACCAGGTGGACTTTTACAACAACCGTTTCGTCGGCGTGGACATTCCCAATCCGGAGAGCTTCGTGCCCGTCGCCAAGGCCATGGGCGCCAACAGTATGCAAGTCAGCAAGCCCGCGGATATCCGGGGAGCATTGGATACCTGCCTGAAAAGCCGCAAGCCGACCGTTCTCGAATTTCTGGTGGACGGCAAGCAGCTCGCGCCGCCTTTCCGGAAAGACGCCCTGGCGCTGCCGACGCGCTTCCTGCCCAAATACGCCCATCTGGATCATCGTCATTGGTACGATGAAGGAGGATCCGATGATTTATAACGATTTGAAAGAAAAGACGGCCATTGTTACGGGAGCCGGCAAAAAAACGGGCATTGGCTACGCGATTGCCGAAAAGCTGGCGTCCTGCGGATGCCATGTCATCATCGCCGATCTGGGCGTCGCGCCGACGCCGGGCGAATCCCTGAAGTCGGCGACCGGCGAGGAGATGAACGCAATTGCCGCGGAACTGGCCAAAACACACGGCGTGAAAACCCTGGCCGTCTCCGTTGACGTGACGGATAACCAGGCCATCAGCGCGATGGTGGAAACCATCAAGGGCAGCTTCGACCACATCGATATCCTCTGCAACAACGCGGGAGCGTCTTTCGGCGTGCCCAACACCGTCCTTAGCTATGATGAAGCGGCCTGGATCAGGACCATCGACGTGAACCTGTTTTCGGTCTTTCGCATCTCGCGTGCCGTTGTCCCGCTCATGGCGGGCAAACCCGCTGTCATCATCAACACGGCCTCCAGGGCCGGCAAGGTGCCCCCCATTTTTAACAGCGCCTACGCCGTGGCCAAAGCCGGCGTCATCATGCTGACCAAGACCATGGCCAAGGAGCTGGGCGGCAACGGCATCCGGGTCAATGCCATCTGCCCGGGGCAAATCGCGACGGATCTGGAGAAGTGGCGCTTCGGCCTGGAGGCGTCGTTTTTCGGCACGACGATTGAAGAACGGGAAAAGGAAATGTGCAAAACCATTCCCCTGGGTTGTATCGGCAGCCCGGGTGAAGCCGCTGATCTGGTGGCCTTCCTGGCGTCCGACGCTTCGCGCTACATTACCGGACAGGCCATCAATGTCGATGGCGGCCAGTGCATGGAATTATAAAAAAAATTTACCAGCCTTTAGAAGGAGATATTATCATGGATAACGTTATTGGCGGCAAACTCGTCGCGGATGCCCTGGTTGATCGGGGCGTGGATTACGTCTTTTCATTGAGTGGCGGGCACATTACGCCGATTTACCAGTATCTGGAGAATACAAGCGTCACTCTTTTTGACGTGCGCCATGAACAGGCGGCCGTCTTTATGGCCGAGGCGCAGGCCCGGATGAACCGCAAGCCCGCGGTGGCGATGGTCACTGCCGGACCTGGATTTACCAATGCCCTGTCGGGCATCGCGAGCGCCCGTTTGTCCAACGCGCCGGTTATCCTCATTGCCGGGTGCGTGGGAACCGAGTCTACAGAAAAGCTGGACCTGCAGGACATGACACAGCTGCCGGTGATTGAGCCGATGGTGAAGAAAGCGTTTGTCTGTCACATTCCGGAGCGGATTCCCGAATACGTGGACATGGCGTTCCGTGCAGCGATGAGCGGCCGGCCGGGGCCCGTCTACCTGGAATTTCCCTGCAACATTCTGAATGCCAAGGTGAACATGGCGGCCGTCAAAAAGCCCAGTACGACGCTCGCCTCCAAGCCCGTCGACCGTGAGAACACCCGGAAGGTTGTCGACCTGCTCAAGGCAGCCAAAAACCCGATCGTGATCGGCGGCAGCGGCCTGTGGTATTCGGATGCCGAAAAAGAGATCATCGAATTCGTGGAGAAGATCGGTATCCCGGTTTACACGGCGGGTGCCGGCCGCGGCGTCATCCCCGATACGCATCCCCTTTGTTTCGAAGGTTCTCTGGCCATCCGTCCCGGCTCAGCCATGATCACGCTCATGACCACCGACCTGGTGCTCTTCCTGGGCGGCCGATTAAGTCTCTTCTATATTTTCGGAGAAATTTTTCCGCCGCAGGCCAAGTTCATTCAGGTCGACATCACCGCTGATGAAATCGGGCGCAACCGGACGATTGATCTCGGTATCGTGAGCGACATCAAATCCTTCCTCAAGGAGTTGAACGGTGATCTGGATGAACAAAAGCTCGGCGACACACTGAAGAAACAGTATCAGCCCTGGGTGGATACCGTCCGCACCGCTCATGATGCCGGCAAAAAAGAAGCCAAAGCGATGTGGGAGTGCGAAACGCTGCCCATGCATCCCATGCGTCTGGCCAATGAAATCAACAAATTCATGGATCGGGAAGATGACATCGTCGTCGCCGACGGCGGCGACACGTCCACCTGGATGGGCATGACCCGGACCGTCGTCAAAGGCGGGACGTATCTGGATTACGGTCTTTACGGCTGCCTGGCCGTGGGCATTCCTTACGCCAACGCCGCCAAACTGAAGCATCCGGATAAGCGCGTTCTGCTCGTGATGGGCGACGGTTCGGCGGGCTTCAACTTCATGGAGTTTCATACGGCGATCCGCAAGAAGCTGCCCATCGTCGTGGTGATTGCCAATGACCAGTCCTGGGGAATGATCGCGCACAGCCAGCAGCTGCGCCTCGGACACAACATCCCCAACGGAACGGAACTGGGCTGGGTCGATTACCACAAGATGGTGGAGGTCCTGGGAGGCTTCGGCGCATTTGTGGAAAAACCGGAAGACATCCGGCCCGCGCTCGAAGCGGCGTTTGCCTCCGGGAAGACAGCCTGTATCAATGTCAAGGTCGATCCTTCCGTAATCAGCCCCGGCAGCGTCGCCCTGGCCAACCTTGGAGGATATAAATGTAATTGAGGAACAATTTTCTGTCGCCGCTTTAAGGAACGGCCCCACAAGTTGAACCTTTCAAACGAGATAAGGAGTTCCTATGAATAACGTGACTGCCCCCAGGGAATACAAGCTTTCAACGAGAAGCGCTTACTACATCTTTACGCTGCTTTTCCTGCTGTATTTCTTTGATTACGTGGATCGGACGATCGTGACATCGCTGGCCCCCTTCATTCAAAAAGAATGGGGCCTGACGGACACGCAGTCCGGTCTGCTCATGTCGGTTGTCTACTGGTCGATCGTTGTTTTTGTCTTTCCCGTTTCGATCCTCGTGGACCGCTGGAGCCGGAAAAAGACGATCGGTGTCATGGCCCTGCTCTGGACTGCCGCGACGGTCGCCTGCGCTTTCACGAAAACTTTCCCCCAGCTGCTCGCGGCCCGCTCCGCCATCGGAATCGGTGAGGCCGGATACGCCCCTGCCGGAACGGCCATGCTTTCCGGTTTGTTTCCTCCGGAAAAACGTTCCCGAATGATGGGCCTCTGGAATATTTCCATTCCACTGGGCATCGCCGTCGGCATCGGCCTCGGCGGTTTCATCGCCACGCATTGGGGCTGGCGGCATGCCTTCGGCCTGGTGGCTATTCCCGGGGCGATTGTGGCCATCCTCTTTTTCTTCGTCAAGGACTATAAAACCGTCGAGCTCGTCAAAACAGATGAATCCTGCAAGACCGGCCCAAACCGGGTGAAAATGACGAAGATGGATATCTTCCGCGAATTTATCCATACCCCTTCATTGATTTTTACTAATCTCGGGTTTATCGGCTGCATCTTCGCCAACAACGCGATTATCTTCTGGCTGCCCACTTATTTCCACCGTACGACAGGCGTCTCCATCAGCGAGGCGGGCATGAAAACGAGTGTGCTCATGATCCTCGCGCTCATCGGCCTGCCCCTGGGAGGATGGCTGGCCGATATGTGGTTCAAAAAACGGTCGACAGCCCGGCTGCTGTTTCCCGCGATTACGACAGGTTTGAACGCCATCTTCATCTTTACGGCTATTTCCTTCCTTCATGGACAGGCGCAATATCTGACTCTGATCGGAATGGGCATCCTGGCATCCGCGTTTGCCCCGGCGGCTATTACCGCCACACAAGAAGTGATTCACCCCGGTCTTCGAGCGACTTCCTACTCGGTCTGTGTTGTCGTTCAGAATCTCTTCGGCGCCTCCCTGGCGCCCATCGTGATCGGCAAGATATCAGATATGTACGGCATCCAGGTGGCCATGTCGATCCTGCCCGTTTTCCTGGTGGCCTCGGCTCTGTTGTTTTTTGCCGGATCCTTCTTTTACAAAAGTGATCTGAGCAAGGTGGAAAAGATTACGCTGGAATGCGAGGATTAGACCGGGTAGGAAACGGTCGCGATAACCTATAGGTCACGCAGCCGTTCCCTACGATGAAGGAAAGAGATAAGTTATGAAAGCTGTTGTATATCGCAAAGACAGGGGGCTGGTTTATGAAGATGTCCCCGACTATCAAATAGCCGGCGACGAGGTGCTGGTCAAAGTTGCCAACACGGGTTTCTGCGGCTCCGATCACTCGCTGGTGGCGGGCGGACATCTGGCCGATGGCTGTATTCTGGGACATGAAATCAGCGGGGTAATCATCGAAAAAGGTGCCCAGGCACAAGGCCCACCGATAGGCACCAGAGTCTGCATCCGCCCCACATACTGCGGCGCATGCCTCAACTGTCAGTCCGGTCGGCCGCACCTTTGCCGGATTCACAGGCGCACCACAGGCATCGGCGATCTTCAGGGCGGATTTGCCGAGTACGTTAAAGTCTATCCGCAGATGCTGATCCCCATCCCCGAAGGAGTTGATTCCCGTAATGCGGCACTTGCGGAAACTTTTGCGGCGGCCCTGCACGGCATCCATTGCACAAGCGACCGGAAGGGCTCGGCGCTGGTCATGGGAGGCGGACCGATCGGCCTTTGCACCGTGCGTCTCCTTAAAATTCTTGGCTATGGCCCGATTGTTCTCTACGAACCGGTCCGGGCAAAGCGGAAGATCGCTCTCCTTTATGGAGCCGACCATGCCTTTGATCCCCTGGAAAAGGATGCGGATCAGCAAGCCATGGCGGTCGCTCCCGGCGGGTTTAATAAAACATTTGAATGTTCGGGTGTAAAACAGAATATCGACCGCGCGATCCTGCTCGCGGCAGATAATGGCGAGATTTGTATCGTGAGCATGATCTTTTCGCCTCTGGAAATCGCCGCGCCTTTCCTCATCAATCTCAAGGAAATCCGCGTCACGGCATCCAACTCCAATACGCATGAGGAGAATATCCAATGCCTGCAATGGATGGCCGAGGGGAAGATCGACGCGCGGCCGTTGATTTCTGATTATGAACCGCTTACGCGCCTCCCGGATGTTTACCGGGAAAGGATCGACACGGGGCTCGCGATAAAAGTCCTGCTGCGGATCGGCGAGGAGTTTTGAGAGGCGGACGAATGCCGGAACAATATGAATTGATTTACGGATTTATCCACTGCCGCGGCCGGACGATCTATCATGCCGGATACGCGGATTCGGAAGAGGAAGCCCGAAAGTGGGTCAGGAATCACCGGGAAGGTCTGTCTCCGGACATGAAAATTCCTCCCGAAGATCCGATTCGCTATTGCAGATCTGCCTGGTGCCCTTTCAAAAAACAGAAACCGTGGTTCGACGTGGTAGTCCATCGGGCCGGCCGGGGTGCCGTTCGCGACGATGTCGCTGCGAAGAATCTTTGATTTAATGAGCATCAGATGATAGGAACCGGACAAAATATCTCGGAAAGGTAAAAAACAGCCGAAGGATTCAAAGTTTATGGGTGCAAAGGAAAGACGCGAAAGAGAAAAAGAGCAGCGCAAGAGCCATATCCTGGATACGGCCAGGGAGCTTCTTCTGGAGAAGGGGATGAATGCCACCTCCATCAATCAGATTGCCAAACGCTCCGAGTTGAGCGTGGGGGCAATTTATTTCTATTTTAAAGATAAGGAAGAGCTTTTTGCGTCTCTTCAGCTGGAAGGACTCGAATTGCTTCACGGGGCCATCGAACAGGCTGTTCATAAAAAAGTGTCACCGGAAAAGAAGATCCGGGCGATTGCCGCGGCATATCTGCAATTCAGTGAAGATCACAAGAATTATTTCGATATCATTAATTACTTTTTAACCTCGCCCGCAACCATCTTCCCGCCGAAGTTGAAAAACGAAATCGATAAGCACGGCGATGCCAGCATTGCCATGCTGACTGCGGCCATCCGTGAAGGCATCGACGCAGGAAATTTCAAAGCCGTTGACCCGAAAAGGCAGGCAATCATCCTCTGGGGCGCCTTCAATGGCATGATTCAACTGAAGAAATTGCAGAAGACCATCCTCGCAAAAAATGAATACCATTCTCTCTACAGCGAGATCGTTGATCGATTCCTGGAAGGGCTTGAAAAATAGCAGCGCACAAATAAAAAACGTTCATCGGCGGTGATGAAGGCCTCCGCCGATGAACGCAATGAAAAGTGATAAAGGTTTTAGTCCTCTTTTTTGATTTTTTCCGTATCCGTACCGGTTATCTTCGGCAGCTTCGCGACAAGATCCTCAATTCTAATGCCACTCAATGCTTCAATCACCGGCGGCAGCTGCGCGATGATGTTCGTCACGTCCTTCGTGATTTTTGACGCGCCGGCGGAATCGCCGCCCTGGTTAATCACGATGATCTTCTCTGTTTTAGCCAGCGGCTCGGCAATAGCGCGCGCCAATTCCGGTAATTTTTCGATGATTAATTGCGTGACCGCCGCCTGGTTATAAGCTTTCCATGATTCGGCTTTCTTGGCCATGGCTTCTGCCTCCGATGTACCGGTTGCCAGAATGACATTGGCTTGCGCCAGACCCCGGGCGCGATTGGCTTCCGCCTCTCCGATACCGATGCTCTTGGTGGCATTGGCATGACCTTCCGCCTCCGTCATCGCTTTATAACGCTCGGCATTGGCCAGGGTTTCAATTCTATATTTTTCCGCATCCGCGGGTTTGGAAATGGTAGCTTCCAGTTCTTTCTGCCGGCGCATGATTTCTTTTTCCTGCACGTCAATCATGCGTTCCTTTTCCACCACCATAACCTGGACTTCCTCCGCCTTGACGGCCTGATTCGTCTTATACTTCTGGAGGTCGTAGGCCAGGTCGGATTCCGCTTTCTTCTGATTGATATTGATCTGGTACGCGGCTTTTTTCACTTCAAAGTTCTGATTGGCTTCGGCAATCTTCGTGTCGGCGTCAAATTTGGCTTCCTGCCCGGCCTGATTGGCTTGAGAACTGCGGATCAGTGCGTCGCGATCGGCATCCGCCTGAGCGATAATGGCGTCGCGCTTTACCTGGGCAACGCGCGGTTTTCCCAATGCATCGAGGTATCCATGATCATCCCGGATATCGCGAACCGTAAATGAATCGATGCCCAAACCCATATTGGCCAGATCACCGGCGGACACTTCCTGAACTTTCTGCGCGAACACGTCGCGATTTTTATAGATGTCTTCAACGCTTAACGTACCGACGATGGCCCGCAAATGGCCTTCAACCGTCTGCAAAGCAATGCTTTTAATCTGATCTTCCGTCCGTCCCAGGAAACGTTCGGCCGCCGTGCGGATTGCCTGATCTTCACCTTTAATTTTTACCTGGGCGACACCGTCAACATTAATCGAAACGCCGGTAACCGTGTAAACTTCCTTGAGGCGAACATCCAGTGTCATCAGCTCCAGGGATAGAAAATCGACTTTTTCAAAGATCGGCCAGACGAACGTTCCGCCACCCTTGACCAGGCGGAAGCCCACGGTCTGCCCGCTCGGTATCTTCCGGTTTAAACCTGATACCACCAGAACTTCATTCGGGCCGACCTTCGTATAGCGGTTGGCGTACATTTTCAAGAGCAGGATTAAAACGATAACGACAGCAATAACGCCCATTGCAATCCAGCCGTAACTGATGAGCAAATCCATGTGATCCTCCTTAATGAAAACGATGATTCGAATTTATTTACTGCTCTGAAGGTTTGACAAAAAAAGTGTTGCCGACAATTTTATCAATCCGCACGGCGCTGTGCGCCTTGATTTCACTATTTCCGATGGACCGCGCCGGCGCCGTGTACCGTGAACCTTTGGAAACGTAGGCGATTTCTCCCACACCGCCTGTCGGAATTGGCGTAATCACTTCCGCTTCGCAGCCTACCATGGCTGCAATTTGAGATTCACTGCTTCCCTGGGTTTTACTGAATAGCATGACAAAAATATAAAAGGTGACGACCGCCATAGCCAGGCCGGCAATGACGGCTATGGGCAGGCTGGCCACACCCGAAAAATTGAACACTTTCAGACAGATCATGCCGGCTGCGCCAAACGCCGTTACAAACATGGCGATCACAACGGGGCTGAGCGGCGAAAAATGAATGGAACCGGAGGTTGCATCCGGGCTGGTATCCACATGTCCCGTGACATCATGGGCGGCATCGAGACCCACGTCACCCGCTCCTTCATGGCCGCCACCCAGGATGGATGCAAAGACAGCATAGGCCAGGCCCAAAATAAAGCAAGCAATATAGACTATTTCCAGAGTTGTCATGGTGTGTACATACCTCCCGACACTGTTTTTCAATGAACAAGAGCGGTTTTGAAATGGTTAACGTTTTAGATTGATTTGAAGAATAAATGGTGCCGAAGCCGGGATTTGAACCCGGACAAGCGTACGCTCACTAGACCCTGAACCTAGCGCGTCTACCAATTCCGCCACTTCGGCACGCGAGAAGTGACTATACTGAACCCGGGGCTCTTGTCAAGTTAAAATGAGCTTGAATTTAATACACGAAATGCTATGTTGCAACCTTGACCGACTTAAGTGGTGGAAAAGGAATTATGATTGTTTTTGAAGGAATTAAAGCGATAACAGAGGATTTTCGGGGGGCGTTTGTCACCATCGGGAATTTTGACGGCGTGCATTTAAGCCACCAGCATATTTGCCGCAAACTGGCCGCCGAGGCAAAAGCGGCAGGGAAAAAATCACTGGTGATCACCTTTGATCCGCATCCGAAGATGATCCTCCATCCGAATATCCATCCCTTTTACCTCATTACCACCCGATCGGAAAAGATGGCTTTGCTTGAGCAATGCGGCGCGGATGCAACGGTGATTATCAAGTTTGATATGGCGTATTCCAAGACCACCGCCGAGCAGTTTGTGCGGGGGTTTCTCTGTGATCAAATTGCCATCACAAAGATTATCATCGGGCACGATTATGTCTTTGGCCAGGCCAGACAGGGCAATGATGCTTATCTGATCGCCGAGGGACGGGAATGCGGGTTTTCCGTGGAAGTCATTGAAGCGTTCAAGATTGATGGGGACATTGTCAGCAGCACGCTGATCCGCAATTACATCCTGGAGGGCGATGTCCGCACGGCCAGCCGGTTGCTGGGGCGATACTATAATGCCGCCGGGATGGTGGGAAGCGGTGCGGGTCGGGGCGCGGGTCTGGGTTATCCTACGGCCAACGTCGAGCCGGAAAAAGCATTGCTGCCGCCTTCGGGCATCTATGCGGCCTATGTTGATTTCGATGGCCGGCAATATATGGCGGCGCTCAGCATCGGCGTAAAACCGACGTTTGAAGATTACACATCCACGTTTGAGGTATTTCTCCTGGACTATGAGGGCAACCTGCGCGGACAAAAAATAAATGTGCTTTTTGTGGAGAAGCTGCGGGACGTTGTCAAATTTGACGGTCCCGAAAGCTTGAAGCGCCAGATTGCGGCGGACGTGGAGAAGACAAAAGAAATTCTAAAACTGAATAAATAAATTTTGGAGGAAACATCGTATGTTAAAAATTGCCATTGTGGGCGCGACCGGCATCGTCGGTCAGCAGGCGATCGTCAGCTTGCTCGGACATCCCTGGTTTAAAATTACCAAACTGGTTGCCTCGGAGCGCTCGGCTGATAAGAAATACGTCGACGCCCTCAGGGACGCCAACGGTTCCATCCGCTGGTGGTGCAACGAAGAATTGCCAGAAGACATCGCCAATATGGTGGTCGAAGAAGCAGCCAGCTTCGATCCGACATCCGTGGATATCATTTTTTCGACTATGGATACCGGACCCGCCAAAGAGCTGGAGCCGAAATACGCGAAGACGACCCCGGTCATCAGCACCGCCTCGGCGTTCCGCTATGAATCCGACACCCCCATTCTCGTGGGCGGCGTCAACATGGATCACGCGGCGCTCCTGGCCGTTCAGCAAAAAAATCGCGGCTGGAAAGGGTTCATTTCCCCCAAATCCAACTGCACCATCGCCGGGCTGGTCGTTTCGCTCAAACCGATTCTGGACAACTTCGGCGTGAAGCAGGTCATGATGACCTCGCTCCAGGCCATGTCCGGTGCAGGCCGTACCCCCGGGCTTTCGGCCATGGATATGATGGAAAATGTTGTTCCTTATATATCCGGCGAAGAACCAAAGGTCGAAACCGAACCGCAGAAAATTTTGGGGAAATTTACCGGCAGCGCCATTCAGGATGCGAAATTCGGCATCACCGCCGCCTGCAACCGCGTGCCGGTACTCGACGGGCATCTGGTCTGCGCATTTGTGCAGACTGAAAAACCCTGTACACCGGAAGACGTGAAACGAGTGATGGTGGAGTACGGCAAAGACTTTGCCGAACTGCATCTGCCCAGTTCACCCGCGCATCTGATCGACGTTACCGATGATCCGTTCCGCCCGCAGCCGCGCGTGGACCGTGACAAAGGCGGCGGCATGACCGTCACCGTCGGGCGCATCCGCAAGGATCCGATTATTGAAAACGGGATCAAATACGTCTGCCTGGCCCATAACACCAAGCTGGGCGCGGCCAAGGGCGCTCTGCAAACCGCGGAGTATCTGGTCAAAAATTATCTGAAGTTAGTCTAAGATTCGCAATCCGGGCTGCGGCGTTTAATTTTTTTGAGCGCCGCAGCCTTTTATTTTTGTAGAGTGACCCTGTTGAATTCAGCATTCGGGCTCAAAGGAAATGATCGATGGAGTCGGAAAACAAAAGACAATATGCTCCCGGTGAATGCTACGATTATCAGCTGCTGATCAAGCATATTCTGGAGAGCCCCCGCGTTTACGCGCCCGATCAGGAAATCCTTTACCGGGACAAGGTTCGGATGACTTATCGGGATTTTTTTGGACGCATTCAAAGGCTGGCCGGTGCTCTTACGAAGCTGGGCGTCACATTCGGCGACACGGTCTGTATGTTCGATTATGATTCGCATCGTTACCTGGAATGTTTTTTCGCAGTACCCATGATGGGCGCCGTTCTGCACACCCAGAACTGGCGGCTTTCCCCGGAACAGATCCTTTACACGATGAATCATGCGGAAGACAAAGTTGTCATCGTCCACGCCGATTTTGTGCCCTTGCTGGAACCCCTCTGGCAAAAACTGACCACGGTAAAGAAATTCATCCTGATCACCGAAGATAGGCCCAGGCCCGCTTCGGAAATTCCCTTTGATGCCGAATATGAAGAGATGCAGGATGCCGCCGCCCCGGCTTATGACTTTCCGGATTTTGACGAACGCACCAAGGCCACCACCTTCTACACCACAGGCACGACGGGCCTGCCCAAAGGCGTTTATTTTTCGCATCGGCAGCTTGTTTTGCACACGCAGTCCGGTGTGATCAGTCAGGGCGCCTTTGAATCCGTCTGCCGCTTCCGCTCCAATGATGTTTACATGCCGCTCACGCCCATGTTCCACGTGCACGCGTGGGGCGTGCCTTACGGCGCGACACTGATGGGAACCAGGCAGGTCTATCCCGGCCGTTACGAGCCGGAGATGATCATCAAGCTTGTGGAAACGGAACATGTGACATACTCCCATTGTGTACCCACCGTCTTGCAGATGGTCTTAAGCCATCCGGCAGCCGACAAGGCGGACCTGTCGCGCTGGAAAGTCATCATCGGCGGCGCGCGCCTCAACAAGGGCCTCGCGCTGGCCGCCATGAAAAAAGGCATTCAGGTCTACGCCTCTTACGGCATGTCGGAAACCTGCCCGCTGACCTGCCGCGCCAACCTGAAATACTGGATGCTGGGGAAGCCGCAGGAGGAACTGGTGGACAATCTGATTATGACGGGGCTCCCCGCGCCGTTTGTTTACGTTCGCCTGTTTGACGCAGCCGGGCGGGAAGTTGCGCCGGACGGTGTTTCCACCGGCGAAGTCTGCGTGCGGTCGCCGTGGCTGACGGAGACGTATTTCAAAGATCCCGAACGGACGAAGGAACTCTGGCAGGATGGCTGGCTGCATACCGGCGACATCGGCTGCATCAATTCCGACGGCTACCTTCAGGTGACCGACCGGATCAAGGACGTGATTAAAACGGGGGGCGAGTGGATATCGTCCCTGGATCTGGAAAATTTGCTGAGCCAGCATGAAGCGGTCTTGGAATCCGCCGCCATCGGCATCCCCGATACCAAATGGGGCGAAAGGCCCATGATGCTGGTCGTCCTGAAGCCGGCGTTTAAAGACAAAATCAGAGAAACCGAGCTTCGTCAGTTTCTTCTGGACGGCGCGCAAGGCGGGAAAATCCCGAAGTACGGCGTGCCGGACAGGGTGCAGATCGTCGAGGCGCTTCCCAAAACCAGCGTCGGGAAAATCAATAAAATTGAACTGAGAAAGATATACACGGCTGCCTGATGTGAGACGCAGAGAAACCGCGTCTGTCTTGACCCGGGCGAGCAGTCAGGACAGACGCCCTGGATGATGAAACAGGCCCGACTACTTACTTTCAAATACAAATTTCTTTAATACCCAGCCCGTTTTGCCTGCGGCTGATTTGACTTGAACCCAATTTTTTGAATCCGATATTTTTTCGACGAGCTCTCCCTTTTTCAGAACGACGATAACCTTGCCGAAATTTTTCGGGTCCTTCCTCATTTTAGTGTCCCTGGTAATGTATAAATAATGGACGACAGGCGCTGCCGGCTGGCTCGCCCTGGCGCTTTCCTGCTGCTGCATATTCTTTTGCTCCTGATTACCGGCGGCAGCTTCAGAACTGACATTTTTTGCCGGTGCTGTCGCTTGTACGTTGTCGGAAGCCGTCTGTGAACCCGCACACGCATAGAAGAACACACATAAAAACATTACACTGAAGATTCTCCTGGTCATCATTGCAATTCTCCTTTATGAAATAAAATATCTTTCCCGCCGGAATGAGAGTGACTCGCACTGCAAACATGTATCGTCAAAGTCTGATAGGGAACGCTAATGTTATTCAGCTAGACCTAACCCCGGTGTCTGTCAAGAAAATTCTTAACGGGATGGTTTGTCGAAGTGAGAACGGATCTTTTTTGTAGCGCCGTTCTCAGTAATTCATGTTTCTCCATTCTTTCATTTTATGCTACATAACAAAAAAATTAGTGGATAATCATGATGAATGAGATTCTGCTCAATGCCATTCTGAATTTGTTTGCCATCCGGACGTCCCTGATCGAGCCATCGGGACGGCCCGACGCTTTTGCGATCATCAACCGTTATCTTCGGGACTATCTGCGCATTACCCATGCGGATGAATACATCAAGCTGTTTGAAGAGGCGCTGGACATCCATCAATCCGGTGACGAGCGGACGAAACTGGCCCAGGCCGGGGAAGTGACGGCAAATCTGAAGCGCCTGCTGCCCCGTTTTGATCAGTATGTCTTTCTCATCCGTTACCTGGAACTGGAGAACATGGGTAAGTACCGCCATGAAGAGCTTGGCGACGTCGTCGCAGCGGAACTCCGGATCGCCCCGGCTGTCGTCAGAGAGCTGTCATTGCTCACGGCAACCGTCATGGACGGCTCTCTTTTCACAACCCGTTTTCTGCGCGTCAATCCGCGCGAAGGCGAGCCTCAGGGCGGATGCCGGAGACTTTCCCGGCCGGATTTTTGCGCCGACTTTACCGTTTATCATCTTCAGGACGTTGACGCTTATTTTCTCCGGACAGATCAGGACAGGCTTTCCGCCGACTCCCTGGCGCTGCTTTCCGGCACGCCGCACCTCCTGCAGCCGGGAAGTATTCTGCGGGATATCTACGGCAACTGCATTTATTATCAGGAGATCGACGCGGCCTTTCAGAGTGCCTCCCATGAGCCGCTCTTTCTTTGCGGGGAGAATCTTGATTTCCGCTATCCGGGAAGCGATAACGGTCTGCATGACTTCAGCTTTCGCGAGTCGGGCGGCAGGCTGGTGGGGATCATGGGGCAAAGCGGCTCAGGCAAATCCACGCTGCTGAACATCCTTACCGGGCAGCTCCCCCCCGATCGCGGCCGCGTGAGCATCAACGGGCTGGACCTTTACCGGGACGCCGGGCGCCTGGAGGGTGTGATCGGCTATGTCCCGCAGGATGACCTGCTTTTTGAGCATCTCTCGGTGTTTGACAACCTTGCCTTCAACGCCGCGCTGTGTCTTGCCAACATCGACCAGAGGACCCGTGATGCCCGGGTGGAAGCGCTCCTTAATGAACTGCAGCAGCTGCCCACCCGCGATCTCATGGTCGGTTCCCCCCTGGAAAAAACCATCAGCGGCGGAGAGCGCAAACGGCTGAATATCGCGCTGGAACTGCTCAGGGAGCCCTCCATCCTCCTGGTAGACGAGCCGACTTCGGGCCTGTCGTCCGCCGATTCGGAAAACGTCATGGCGCTGCTCAAGGCCCAGGCTGCCAAGGGCAAACTGGTGATCGTGGTCATTCACCAGCCGTCTTCCCGCATCTTCCGGATGTTTGATGCCCTGTGGATATTGGACCAGGGCGGGCGGCCGATATTTAACGGCAATCCGCTCGATGCCATCGTCTATTTCCGGACCGAGGCCTTGCAGGCCGACATGGAAGAATACGCCTGTTCCCGCTGCGGCAATGTCAATCCGGAGCAGCTTTTTGAAATTATCCAGGCCCGGGCCGTCGATGAAAACGGCCGCTTTACCCATGAACGCCGCGTCGGGCCGGAAGAATGGCACAAGCGTTATCTGGCCTCCCGCGACTGGCAGGGGCTTCCTCAGACGCCCGTCTCCCCATCCGGGACAAAACCCGGTATGGAACGCCGTCTGTGGCGGCCCGGTGCAGCCGGTCAGTTCTGGATCTTTTTTCTGCGCACGCTTAAAAGCCATGCCCAGAATCGGCAATATCTCCTCATCAATCTGCTGGAGCCGCCGCTCCTGGCCGGAATTGCCGCGCTGATCTGCAGAGGGTCCTGGGGCATGGAATACGTGTTCATGGAGAACAGGAACCTGAGTAATTTTTTCTTTATCAGTGTGGTGGTGGCCATCTTCATGGGCATGAGCATCAGCGCCGAGGAAATCAACCGCGACCGGAAAATGTTGAATCGCGAGCGGCTGCTTCACTTGAACTGGACGGCCTATATTTCGGCCAAGACCTTCTATCTGGCGGGGGTGGCCGCCTTGCAGATGGCGCTTTTTGTCTGGATAGGAAACGCCATCCTGCACGTGCCGGACATGAACGGTGTATCGTGGCTGGTGCTTTTTTTCTGCGCCCTGGTGGCCTGCATCCTGGGGCTCAATATTTCGGCCGGGGTGCGCTCCGCCGTCAATATCTACATCATTATCCCTATTCTGCTGGTGCCCCAGATCATGCTGGGCGGAGCCTCGGTGTCCTTTGACGAGCTGATGGACCGCGAGGCCGGTACCCGGAATGTGCCCGCCATCGCCAACATCATGCCGTCGCGCTGGGGGTATGAGGCTCTGGTGGTTGAACAATACGCCAGGAACCGCTATATGCGCCTCTTCTTTGAGGACGAGCGCCAGGCCGTGAACAGCGATTATCTGCTTCAGATCCATATTCCCCAGATGCAGTCCCTGGCCGATTATCCGCTCCTGGAAGCCGAAGACCCCGATCATGCCGCGAAGTCCCGGCGCAAACTGGCGGTGCTGGCCGCGGAATTGAAGATTCTGGAAGAACAAACCAGGATGGCATCGGGTCTTTCAGCAAGCCAGCTTGCACCCCAGGCCTATACCCTCGATACCTGCCGGCGCATCAAGGAATACCTGCAGCGGATCGAAAAGTATTATCAGGATCTGCACAATCAAGCCGTTGCGAACAAGCGCGCCGTGGAAAAACGACTGAACGATTCCCTGGGCATCGCGGGCGCGCAGCAATTCAAGAGTACCTATTACAACGAGGATATTGCGAGCCTCGTCATGAATGTGAAAGATCTGGAAACCGTGCGTCTTTCCGGAAACCGGCTCGTACGTGTCGCGGCCCCCATCTTCCAGGAGCCGGAATCCAAGCTGGGGGGTGCGCCATTTCTGGCCGCGTCCAAACTTGTGGGGTCATGGCGCATGGAGACGCTGAGCTTCAATCTGCTGGTGCTGGGAGGAATGGCCATTCTGCTCTTCCTGGCGCTTGCGGCGCGCCTGCTGCCGCGGCTCTCCGGCATCAAGAAAACATTGCACTGACAGGAGAAATGTCATGAAAAGAAGAATAGGATTTGTAATCGTTTTGCTGCTGCTTGTTCCCGTTGGAATATTCCCGGCGCAGGCTGCGGAACCATCCCATCCCCAACAGAACACGGTGGACAAGCCTGATATGGCGGGCAAGAATGTTTGGCCCTTGATGGGCGGAAAGGCGTCTAAAAAAGATGCGGCGGCATCCTATTACTATCATGCCGGTCCGATCAAGGATGCCGGATTGTCCTATCAGGAAAGCCTGACGCTGCCGGTTAAGGGCAGCTATGCCTGCAAAAATGAGATCCAGTTACGGGTCCTGGCGGGGATGCATGGCTTTGACCTCAACTATGCCCTGGTCTTCGGCCGCAAGAAGGAATTCGTGAACGCCATGAAATTTCTCAATGCCGAAATCCTGGGACGTTTAAAGAAATCGGATTACGTAAACCCGAACATGAGCGCCGCCGAAGAGACCAAAAAACTCCTCGCGGACATCACCGATCCCCGGAATCTGGAAAAATATAAAGCCTACTGGTCTCAGCAAATGGACGCCAACATGAAGAATGCCGCCCGGGACCCGCAGCTCATGGAGTCGCTGCTCGACCAATGGTACGGGTCCCTGATCGAAAGCAGTTATGTTCTGTGCAATCTGGCATTGAACAGCACAGGCGGCGACAAACTTTACTCATTGTTCATCGATTACATGCTGCGCGTCGACGCGCTGGATATCAGGATGCAGGAATTTTATAATTCCGAATACGGCAGAGCCCTGGAACAGGCGGACCGTAAAAGCGTCTTCGCGCCCATCCGCGAACTGATCCAGAAGAAACATGGCTTGCTGGACCGTCAGGATATCAAGTTCATTCTCTCCGCCATGAAAAAAGTCCGCGCCGAATATGTGAAGCCCTGTAAATAAGGATGGTTTCATTTGTTGATGCGTACTTTCTGGCGTCCAGCGTCCGGTAATTGAAAACCAAACGTTGTTTTTTCAACTAAGCTGATTTCATGGCGATTTATCGTTTTGCATTTTGAACCAAATGGAGTGGGATTGCGACAAGTTTTGAAAAAAAACAAACAAAGTGTATTAATCGTTATGGAGTAAAACTACTGGATTTATCGACATTGAAAGAAAAGCTTTCAGAAATCCAGATGAATGAAAAAATATTACGTGATCAGTTCAAAACTGAATTGACGGCCTTGAAAGATTCCGAAAGAGAATTCATCGAAAATTATTTATCAAAAAATGCGAAATACCAAACAAATGAAAAAGTGCTGAGGAAAGCAGACCATTCAAGTCGTTGGTTACCATGCTTTATCGGTTGGCGAGATGTTAATAGAGAAACATGGAACGTAGAATATTATACACATCACATCAAAAAAGATGGTTCGCCGAGTAAATTAATGAGTACGTATTCGTGTTCTGAGGACTGCATAAAACCTTATAAATAAAAAAGACCCATAACCCGTCGCTAGAGCCAATCACCGCTTCGCTGCTCCGGCTCAGCTTTTCGTTGGCCTTAAAATTATTTGTCATTCGTCTTATAATAGCGTACTGTATATCGTACGTCATGGAGGTAAGGAAAATGACAACATTTACAGCATCAGAAGCAAGAAAACGTCTATACAACCTTGTGGACGAAGTTAAAGATTCACATGTTCCGGTTCAAATTGTAGGGAAAAGAAATTCCGCCGTTTTAGTGTCCGAAGAAGATTGGCGAGCTATAGAAGAAACATTATACCTTGCATCAGTTCCGGGTATGCGAGAATCCATTAAGAAAGGCTTAAAAACTCCCGTCGAAAAATGCAGGGAGGAACCCGGCTGGTGAGTTGGCAACTGGTTTTCACAAAACAAGCGCAAAAAGATGCAAAAAGTATTGCACAATCCGGTTTTAAGCCACAGGTAATTCGATTACTGGACTTGCTGAGAGTAGATCCATTCCAAAACCCACCGCCCTATGAAATGCCCGTGGGCGACCTATCGGGGGCGTATTGTCGAAGAATCAACATACAACATCGTTTAATTTATCAAGTATTAAAAGATTTCCATACGATAAAAATTATCAGAATGTGGACGCATTATGAATAATCCGTGGCCAATTCCGGAAATTAAAGACATCGATGATGAATTTTCCCCGTGGCGTGCCTCCTGAAGTGGACAAATGGCCTCCCTCAACAATATTTCAAGATTTTTAAGCAGCAACACACAAAATCACATTTGCACTTTTCTCGGTCAAGATTACCTTGACACAGAAGACCACGGTTTCTATACTCCATCCGCAGCAGAATCCTGATCCGGCTCTCGATCTGCGTTGGAGAATAGAAGGGGCGGTCAGTTGCAATGGGGCCATCGATGATACATTTTGATGCAGATGAATAACGAAACAGACGGATACAAGCCGGCACGGTGATGAGTCACCGGAAAACAGGTTCGGCGAAGCAGAGCATTCTCATACGGAATTCATATGGCAAAAGTGGTTGTTCATAAACGAAGCACTCCTCAGGTAAGTGTGAAACCTACGAAAGTGATTTCATACCCGGCCGTTGCCGACGGTGTTGATCTGCCGGATCTCATATTTCACAAGAACAAAGATGAGGAGGCGTTTGTCGGGCTGACATCGACCGGGCAGTGCTCACTTCTCGGGAATAATCCGATCATCCGTGAAAGCGTGTCGGCGTTTGATGACCTGAAGTTAAAGGTGCTGCTTGCCCCATTGCTTCCAATGATTGCGTCGTCCAACATCACGTTCCATATCGTCGGCCGCCGCGGATCACTGTTAAAGATTACGCAGGACGCGATGGATGTTATGGTTGAGGCGCACTGGAATTTATTCATCCCCTATTTTGAACATGTCAAAGCCCTTCCCATCATTCATCCCGAGATCCTGGATATCTTCGCCCGGGCTGTCTTCCGATATATGGCCCTGGCCGCGAAGCATCCCAAGGTGGCGGATAACCAGCCCAGGAGCTTCGTTGTCGAAGCATACAAAGCCCGGCCGGAGCTTTTACTGGCGTCGTTGGACATTTTCAATAAGCCCAGTATTTACCACATCCAGCCGACCAGATCCTGGTTCAACAGGATTTCTACGGTTAATGACACGTATCGTTTCCAGATTGATGTTGCCGCTGCGGCCGTCCCGTCCGTGCGTCCTGAATTCCTGGAAGAAGTTACAGACTTTGTCCATAAAATTGTGAAAAATTATGCCTTCCGTTATGCAGATTATCTGTGGACGCAGCAATACAAAATTACCTTCGGCAG
Source organism: Deltaproteobacteria bacterium (assembly GCA_036528635.1). Lineage (GTDB taxonomy): Bacteria > Desulfobacterota > Syntrophia > Syntrophales > Smithellaceae > UBA8904. The sequence goes on along the minus strand of JAIGNE010000043.1, from coordinate 186,191 downwards.
CCCGTCCGATGAGGGGATGGTGGTGCGTGAAGGAGAAGACATTGTCATTCATATTGATCCTTTAATTTGTCAAACCTCGTGGAAACCGGCGCTTTATTTAAGCCTGGGCTATGCGATCATGCTGGCCATCCTCCAGTCAGCGGGAAGAGACGATAAAAAAGAGTACATCTATCTGGCTGTGAAAAAGACCTGGAATCGGTTTTTGAGCTTTGATGAATCGATGGAGAAGCAGAGTGTGTGTGAGCTGTACAAGCTGCCTCAGGTGACCGAGGCCCTCCAGTGCCGCATTTTGATGGAATGCACGATCGGGGAAAAGAGCGAGGAACTGGTCGATGATTTCATGATGCTCATGAACTATTCTTCTAAAGAGACCATTGTGGAAAAGCTGACTCTTTTAAACGAGATCCGCAATGGGAAAGGGACAGGTTCCTATTTCGAACAATTATCGGGTTCCGTCCGGAACATCAATGCCTCTTTGATCAGGAACAACATCAATTACAGCAAACTGATCGAGATCCTGCGCAATGACAACATCGATCATCTGCAGCTGGCGGAGTTTTTACACACGGGACAATTAGGCGGCGTGACGGTTGTGGATGTGAGCGAATGGCTGCTGCTGAGGACGCTTTTATACGACCTGATTAATGCGCCCAAGGTTTTCAGCAACGATTACAAAATGCTTTTGAAGGTTCTGACAAAGGTATGCAAGAGCCTGATTGTATTTATCTGGATGTTAGGCGTCAATAACGATGCGCGCTATGAAATGGTGAGCGCGTATATAGCGAAGCTGATGTATGATATTTTCGTGTTCAATCGCGTGAAAATTTATGACATCGTTGCCGATCCCGTGGAATGCCTGGAAGCGGAGGCCGTGACCGGGTATCTTCTGAATTGGGCCAGTTTTACGCCGGAAAAGCGGCATTCAGGCATTAAGACACTGTCGGGCTTGCCGAAGAATGTGGTGGCCCATTTAAGCGTTCAGACAGCCGACGACGTCGACCGGTTGATTAACGTGATCAGAGCAAGCAACAGCGGGCTGATCGGTTTCTACCTGTATCAGGCGTACCGCTGGGGAAGTGTTCAGGACGAACTCACCGACAGAATCCGCAGCCATTTTCCGGAGCTGCTGCATTGGGCCCAGACAGCCATGCTTCCCGCCAAGGCGGGCATGGGAGGGGCGATGCTGCTTTTGCTTTTGGCTGAGATCATTTCCGACGAGCGTGACGGGTTTGCTCGAGATATCGTGATTGCCGAAGAAGAAAGGCAGCTCGTGCGTGACCTCATCAGGCAATGCGTTGATTGGGACCAGAGGCATTTTGTTCTGATGATTGCGGGTATTGCGGCCGGTTATGTGGGATGTATCGATGAATGGATCCTGCAGCAATTTGACAGGCTGCTGGGTCGTTATGACGGCGGAGACCGTGTCGTCCTGCGCAGCGTTGTGCAGTTTGATGTTGAAAATTTAATCGAGCGAACGCTATTGACGGCCGGAGATGGAGACGAAAGCGCATTGGTCGATAAAATTCAACTTCTTCGCTTTGGCGTTGATCCTATTATCAGCAACAAGGCCAACAGGTATCTCAGAACACTGGCCTCCCGCTTTGGGATTCATGTGTCGGAAATCGTTCTGAACAGAAAAAATATCGGTGAGCTTCTCCTGGCCCTGTCTCAGCGCATGAAGGCACAGAACGCCTGTGTCAGCGCTGACCATCCGGCTGTATAAAAAACGCCCGGGTCCCCCATAATCGCCAGGAAAGATACTGAATGATTGGCATCGGCAGTTGAATCTTCTGATTATTATACAGGGAAGATGGCGGAAATAGCAGCCCCGCTGATACCGCATCACGTGATACGAAGGGGCAATAAACGTCAGACACATTTTTATATGAGTATATTGGGAATGTTCAATTGACCACTGGCAGTTTAATCAAGCGGCATCAGTAAGCATCGTTACGGCGTTTAATATCCAGAATGAGGACAAATAGTTTACCGGCATCTATCGTATAAAATAATCTGTAATCTCCGATCCGATAGCGGTAGGTATCCTTCCATTCACCTTTTAATCTTTTGATGTTGTTGCCAAAATACGGGTTTAATTTTAATTGCGGATAAACATAATTTTTGATTTTTTCGTATACTTTTTTATATTCCGGTTGTGTAATGGATCGGGAAAATGTGTCCGTTTCAGCAATATTAAAATTAAGCGACAATTTTATATTTCCCTTTTTTGATATCTTTTTTTGCGCTTTTCAGTGATTGCAATAATTGCTGATCAGCGAGAATATCTTTCATTTCCGCTTCGGATACATAGCTCTCTTCAGTCAAATAATTCAAAGTGGCATATTCGATAAAATTAGAGATAGTGCGTTTTTCAGCACTGGCTGCTATTTTAAACAGGCCATAAACGTCTTCGTCAATTCTTAGTGTTATTGTTTTCGGCATAATCAACTCCTGAAATAATTATATATAACAACCTTCAAATGTCAACCATTATCATTCAATTTTATTCAGCAGACATTTGCTGGAAACTCAAAATCTAACGGTTGTCCCCAATGGTCCGATATCGCCGCATCAATTTTAGATGTTCACACCCGCGTTTACGGATTCTTTTTAAATCTTTTTCAAAGGGGTTTGTATATACCGCCAGCTTTTCCTCAGCCGGGCCTATTGCTTTTCCTCTGCTGCCTGCCGGGCAGGCGTCCCGGCCGCATCCATTATCCAGCCTCCGCCCATGGCCTTGTAGAGATCAATCATTGCGTGAAAAAGATTACCGCGCGTCTGAATGTAGTTCAGTTCAATACTGAAAAGATTCCGCTCGGCATCGAGGACTTCGAGGTTGCTGCTGTAGCCGTTTTCATAACGGAGGATGGCGAGATTCCGATAGTTGCGCAGCGCGGTCAACTGGTTGAACAGGGCGTCGAGCTGGACCCTCGTCCGGTCCTGAGTCACCAGGGAATCCTCCACTTCCCGGAAGGCTGTCTGAATCGACTTGACGTAGGTCAGCAGGGCCTGTTTCTGGGCCGCCTCGGATGCCTGCACCTTGCCCCAGGTGCGCCCCGCCGTGAAAATGGGGACCGTGACATTGGCGCCCAGGTTCCAGATCTGTGCCGGTCCCGTAAACAGATCGGAGAGACCGGCGCTGGCCTGCCCGAACGTCCCCGTCAGCGATACGGAGGGGAAGAAGGCTGCTTTGGCGACGCCGATTTTGGCGTTGGCTGAAACCAGATCCTGCTCGGACTGCCGGATGTCGGGGCGCCGCTCCAGGAGATCGGATGGCAGTCCCGCGGGAACGGCGGGAAATTTTAAATGATCGATAGTCATCCCCCGGACAACCGGACCCGGATTACGCCCTAAAAGCAGGCTCAGGGCATGCTCCTGCAAAGCGATGCTCTTCTCGATCTGGGGAATCGTCGCCCGCGTGCTCTCGTATTCGGAACGGATCTGGCTCAACTCCAGCTCGGAGATGACGCCTGCGGCATAGCGCAGCTTGTAGATTTCCAGGGAGTCCTCGCGGGTTTTGAGCGTTTCCCGGGCAATGGCGAGCTGGCGGTCGTAACTCAAAAGGTCGATGTAGGCGCCCGCAACCGATGCCGCGAGAGACAGAAGGATGGCGCGATGGGCGTACTCCCGGGACAGGAGATCCGCCCGGGCGGCTTCAGTTCCCCTCCGCAGTTTCCCCCAGAAATCAATTTCCCAGCTGGCATTGAAAACAGCCTGATAACTGGTATAGGGATTGTCCAGGCCGTCGGGCCACGGCGTCGCCCCGGTTTGCGTAACCCGCTGCTTTGCTGCCGATCCGCTTCCCTGAAAATTGGGGAAGAGGTCGCCGCGGGTGGCCACATAGCGGCCGCTGTATTCTTCGATCCGGGCCGCCGCGATAAGAACGTCTTTGTTTTCCTGAAGGGCTGTTTCCATCAGTCCGTTCAGGACCGGATCTCCCAACTGTTCCCACCATTTCAAATTGATCAGCGTCTGGACTTCCTTGTCCTCCATGCGCCATTTTGCGGGCGCGAGGATGTCCGGACGCCGGTAGTCGGGACCGACGGTGCAGCCGGTCAAAAGGAGGAGGGTGATGAGGAAAATGAAAATTTTTCTGATCACGTTACATCTCCTCCTTGTCCGGCTTATTCTCGGCTGATGCCGTCGGCGGCTCGCCGTCCGGCGGCGTTTTGCCGCCCGATCCCCTGATGCGCTCTGTGAGTTTTTCCAAAAGGAAATAGAACAGGGGAATGAAAAAGATGGCGATCAATGTCGCGCCCAGCATCCCGCCGATAACGCCCGTCCCGATGGAGTGGCGGCTGTTGGCCGAAGCGCCGCTGGCCAGCGCCAGGGGGACGCAGCCGAGAATGAAGGCGAGCGAGGTCATGACAATGGGCCGCAGACGCAGGGTCGATGCCTGGACGGCCGCGTCGAAGGCGCTCAATCCCTCCCGGCGCTTCAGAACGGCAAACTCGACGATGAGGATGGCGTTCTTCGCGGCCAGAGCAATCAGGGTGATGAGGCCGATCTGGAAATAAATGTCGTTTTCCTGGCCGCGCAGCCAGATGGCGACCAGCGCGCCGAAGACGGCAAAGGGGACGGCCAGAAGGACGCCGAGCGGCAGCGACCACTTTTCATACTGGGCGGCCAGAATGAGGAAAACCATGATCAGTCCGAAGATGAAGACGACCGCCGACGTTCCGCCCGATTTCTTCTCTTCGAAAGATTCCCCGCTCCAGGCATAGGAAAAATCATCGGGGAGGACTTCCTTGGCGACTTTTTCCATGGCGGCAATCGCTTCCCCGGAGCTGAAGCCGGGGGCGGCGCCGCCGATAACTTTGGCGGCGGGGAAATTATTGAACCGGGCGACAATATCCGGACCGGTCACATATTTTTTCGTAATCAGGGCTTTGAGCGGGACCATGTTGCCGCCTCTGGACCGGACGTAGATCTGGTCCAGATCGCTGGGGCGGGAACGATACTCCGGCTCCGCCTGGAGGATCACCTGCCAGAGGCGGCTGAATTTCGTGAATTGGCTGACATAAGAAGAACCAAAGAGGATCTGAAGTGTGTTGTAAACGTCTTCCACGGGGACACCCAGATTCTCGGATTTTTCCCGGTCCACATCCACCATGAGCTGCTGGGAATGGGCATTCAGCATCGTCGCGACGCCCTGCAGCTCCCGCTGCTTTTTCGCCCGGGCAATAAAGTCCTTCGTGACGGCATCCAGTTTGGTGATGTCGCCGGAGCCGCGGTTCTGGATCCAGAATTCAAATCCGGCGGTGGTACCCAGCCCGGGAATGGACGGGGGATTGACGGGTTTGACGATGCCCTCCCTGAGGCCCAGGCAGGCCGCCGATGTTTCGGCGATAACCGCCGGCGCCTGGAGGGCTTTTGATTTGCGCTCCTCGTAATCCTTCAGGGCAATGAAGATAGCCCCCGCATTGGTTTTCAACTGACCGTCCAGGAAGCTGAAGCCGTCCACTTCCAGGGTGTTTTCGACGGCCGGATGTCCGGCAAAAATCGCTCTCGCCTTTTGATTCAAATCCTGGGTTCGATCCAGACTGGCCGCGTCGGGCATGAAGGTGACGCCGATGACATAGCCCTGGTCTTCCGGGGGAACGAAACTGCCGGGGATGTGCTTAAACAGACCGATCGTGCAGATAATCAGGACGGCGAAGACACACAGGGCCACGACGGCGCGCTTGATCAGGAGCCGGACACCCCGGGAATAGCCATTGGTCAGGCCGGCAAACTTCGCGTCAAACTGCCGGAAGAACCAGTTTTTCTTCCCGTGCCGGGGCTTGAGGAGCAGAGCCGCCAGGGCGGGCGAGAGGGTCAGGGCGACAATCCCGGAAAAGATGACGGAAATGGCGATGGTAATGGCAAACTGTTTATAGAGCTGTCCGGTGATGCCGCCTAAAAAAGCGACCGGAACAAAAACGGCGCACAGCACCAGGACGATGGCGACGATAGGCCCGGTCACTTCCTCCATGGCTTTCCGGGCGGCCTCCCGGGGAGGCAGGTTGAATTCCGTCATGTTGCGTTCCACATTTTCGATGACGACAATGGCATCGTCCACGACAATGCCGATGGCGAGAATCATGCCGAAGAGCGTCAGCATATTGATGGAAAAGCCGAACAGGGTCATCCCGGTGAAAGTTCCGATAATGGAGACGGGGATGGCCAGGATGGGTATGACCGTGGCCCGGACACTCTGGAGGAATAAAAAGACCACGAGGATGACCAGGAGACAGGCCTCGAAGAACGTGATGATGACTTCCTTGATGGAAGCCCGGACAAATTTTGTCGTGTCCATGGCGATCCGGTAATCAATCCCGTCGGGAAAGCCTGTTTGCAGCTCCTGCAGAGTCTTTTTCACCTGATCCGAGACGTCGAGGGCATTGGCGCCCGCCTGCTGGAAAACGGCGATGGCCGTTGCCGGCTTTCCGTTCAGGCGGGCGCGCAGTCCGTAGTCCTTGGAGCCCAGTTCCGCCCGGGCCACATCTTTCAGACGGACAATCGCGGTGCCTTCCTTGTTTGTCCTGAGGATGATGTTCTCGAATTCGGAAGGGTCGAGCAGACGCCCCCTGGTCGTGACGGAGAAGGTCTGCTCCACGCGGCCTTTCGTCGGCGCCTGACCGATCGTGCCCACGGCAAACTGCTGGTTCTGATTTTTAATGGCATTGGCAACATCAGAGGCGGTGATGCCGAGCCCGATCAGCCGGTCGGGTTTCAGCCAGATGCGCATGGCGTAGTCGGGCGAGCCCAGGATGGCCGCCTCACTGGCCCCGGGGATGCGTTTGATGGCATCGAGGACATAGAGATTGGCATAGTTGGCGACATAACGGTCGTCATAGCGGTCGTTGGGCGAGTAAATGCCGATGATCATGAGGAAGTTGCTTGATTTCTTGCTGACCTGGACGCCCTGCTGCTGGACCGACTGGGGGAGTTGAGGCAGGGCTTTGTTGACGCGGTTCTGGACATCCACCTGGGCCAGATCCGGGTTGGTACCGATGTTGAAAAAGACGCTCAGGTTCATCATGCCCGTGCTGGAACTGCTGGAAGCCATGTAGATCATGTCGTCGGCCCCGTTGACCTGCAGCTCGATGGGGGCGGCAATGTTCTGAGAGATGATGTCGGCGCTGGCGCCCGGATAAACCGCGGAAACGGTGACAACGGGAGGCGTGATGGCCGGGTACTGGGCGATCGGTAGATTTTTCATGGCCGTAAGCCCGGCGATGACGATGACGATGGAAATGACGCATGCAAAAATCGGACGGTCGATGAAAAAATGGGAGAGCATCAGTCGCCTCCGTTTACTTCTTCGCCGGTGACGCCGGCGATCGCTGTTTCTGCCCGGTCAAGGCTTCTTTGGGAGCCGCGGATGCTTCGGGAATCTTTACGGGCGCGCCGGGCGACATTTTGAGCAGATTGTCCAGAATGACGCGGTCCCCGGCGGCAAGTCCGCTGTCGATGAAGACATCATTCCCCTGCCAGTCGCCGACCTCAACGGCGCGGAATTCCGCTTTCCCGTCTTGTCCTGCGATCCAGACGAAGAACCCCTGGGCTCCCTGGCTGACGGCAGTCCTGGGAACCAGGATGCCGTTGGGGCGGATGCCCCCTTTCAGGTGCACGCGCACGAACTGGCCGGGCCGGAGAACCTTCGCCGAACGGATGGGGTTGGGAATCTCAGCCCGAACCTGATAGGTGCCCGTTTCGGAGCTGAAGGAGGGATCAGCAAAGTTGAGCCGGCCCTTGTAAGGGAAGACCGACCCGTCCGCCATGTTGACTTCCACTTCGAAGGACTGGCCCTTCGGCATGATAAAGAGTCCCTTGGCTAACCGGTCATTAAGCCGGAGATTTTCGTTTTCGGAGATACTGAAATCGACCCAGATCGGATTGATTTTGGCCACATAGGTGAGCAGGCCGTCCTGGCCTGAGGAAATGTAGCTTCCCTCCTGCTTTTTCGTGCGTCCGGCCAATCCGTCAACGGGGGATGCGATCCGGGTGTAGCTGAGCTTCAACTCCGCGTCCTGGACGCTTCCCTGGGCGGAAAAGACGGCGGCCCGGGCGCTTTTTTCCTGGCTGATGGCGTCGTCCAGGTCTTTGAGGCTGACGGCGTTTTTCTCTGCGAGCGGACGGACGCGCTTGAGCGTGGCTTCGGCATTGATGAGCTTGGCTTCCTGCTGGGCCAGTGCGCCTCTGGCCTGCTGGAGGGCAGCCTCAAACGGGCGGCGATCGATCTGGAACATGGTTTGACCGGCCTGAACCCGTCCCCCCTCTTCATAGGTTATCTTTTCCAGGAAGCCCTCGACGCGGGAGCGGATTTCCACCTGATGGGAGCTTTCCGTCGTGCCGACGAACTCAATATCGATGGGAACATCACGCGGTGTCACCGTCGCGATCGAAACCGGAATGGGGCCGCGCGGGGGCGCCGCCTTCTTAGAGTCACCGCACGCCGCAAGAAGGGTTGAGAGGAGAGAAATAAGGCATAGCATAACGGCTATACGATTAGCCGTCCGGGGAAGACGTCTTTTGCAGCTCATGAATCAGCACCTCCCTCAATAATGGGGTATTCGACAGGACATCATAGCCGTTATGACCGGCAATTGCCAGAGTACATCGCAGTTCCTGCATAGGAATTGCCCGCTGTACGTTTCAACATTAGGGCAAATGGAGGAGGATTGCAATCATTTCAAAAAAATGCAGTCCCGGTTCATGGAACCGCCTGCGCCGCGTGATAGGAACTGCGGACCAGGGGTCCCGATTCCACGTATTGGAAGCCCCTGGAACAGGCAATTTCCCTGAATTCGGAAAATTCATCGGGGTGATAATATTTCGCCACCGGCCAGTGTCTCCGCGTCGGCTGCTGATACTGTCCTATCGTCAGGCGCGCGCAGTTAACGGAGGCGAGGTCATCCATCAGCCGCAGGATGTCATCTTTATGTTCACCGAAGCCCACCATAAAGCCGCTTTTGGAAATAACCGGCGTTGCCGCAAGACGGGAAAGCAGATCCAGGGAAAGACGATAATCGCCCTGCGGACGGAGTTTACCGAACAATGTTTCCGGTACTTCCATGTTGTGATTGATGACATCGGGATTTGCGGCGGTCACTTTTTCCAGACTCCGGGGATTGCCCCGGAAATCGGGAATTAGAACTTCGATCCTGCAGGCAGGCACGCTTTGGCGCAGTCCGGCGATGCAATCGGCAAAGACCCGGGCGCCGCCGTCTCGCAGATCGTCGCGCGTGACGGATGTGACCACGACATAATTCAGTTTCAGCCGTTGCACGGCGGCAATCAGATGGTCAATTTCCTTTTCATCGACCTGTTCGGGGATGCCATGCGCGACATTGCAGTAAAGGCAGCCCCTCGTGCAGACATTGCCGAGAATTAAAAACGCGGCGGTGCCGCTTTGAAAGCATTCGGCCATATTGGGGCAGGCTGCCTCCTGGCACACGGTATGGAGACCCAGACCGGCAACTGTGGATCGAATACTGCGGCATTCACCGGCCCAGGGCGGGCGCACTTTGAGCCAGGGCGGCTTGCGCAGGAGCTGTTGTTTGGATTGATGGTTCGTCATAGGAGCAAACACATGCACGGGTAGGGAACGGTCGCGACCGTTCCCTACAGCTTAGGTCCTTTTCCACGCCACGTCCGGCTTTCGTGCGGCCAGCACTTCATCAAGACGGCTCACCGGCGTCGAAAGCGGCGTTTCTTTCACCCGTCCGGGATTATCCTTTGCTTCACGGGCGATGGTCATCATGGCGTCGCAGAAGGCGTCCAGCGTCTCTTTGCTTTCCGTTTCCGTGGGTTCAATCATGATGGCTTCCGGCACAATCAGCGGGAAATAAATGGTCGGCGGATGATAGCCGAAATCAATGAGCCTCTTTGCGATGTCTGAAGTATGCACGCCGCTTTCGGCGACTTGCCGGTTCCCGGAAAAGACGCACTCATGCATGCAGATGCGGTCGTAGGGCAGATCAAAATAAGGCTTTAATTTTTCTTTGATGTAATTGGCGTTGAGCACGGCCATTTCCGTGGCGCGAGCGAGCCCCTCCGCGCCCAGGGACCGAATGTACGCATAGGCTTTGACAATGACATTGAAATTTCCATAGAAGGCGCGCACGCGGCCGATGCTGTCGGGGAAATTTCCGGACCAGCGATACTCCTGATCCTTTTTTATGATCCGGGGCACCGGAAGATAATCGGCCAGTTTGGCGCCGACGCCCACGGGGCCGCTGCCGGGGCCGCCGCCGCCATGCGGCGTGGAAAATGTCTTATGTAAATTGAGCTGAATCACGTCGAAGCCCAGATCACCGGGCCTTGTCTTCCCCAGGAATGCGTTGGCATTCGCGCCGTCGCCATAGAGCAGGCCGCCCTTGCTGTGGACAATGGCCGCCACTTGTTCGATATTGCGTTCAAAGAGGCCCAGCGTGTTGGGATTGGTGAGCATCAACGCGGCAACGTCCCCGGTCATCAGTGATTCCAGGTGCTGAAGATCGACGCCGCCTTCCGTGTTGGACCTGAGCGTCACCGTGTCAAAACCGCACAGCGCGCCGGATGCCGGGTTGGTTCCGTGCGCCGCGTCGGGTATCAGAATGATGCTGCGCTTCTCGCCTTTGACTTCGAAATATTTCTTGATCATCATCACGCCGGTGAGTTCGCCGTGGGCGCCGGCCGCCGGCTGAAGCGTAAATTCGGCCATACCGAAAATATTGCTCAACAGTTTCTGCATATCGTACATCAGATCCAGATTGCCCTTTGCAAAGTCGTCCGGGGCATAAGGATGCAGACCGGTAAATTCGGCCAATCCCGCCACACTTTCGTTGACTTTGGGATTATACTTCATGGTGCAGGACCCCAGCGGATAAAAGCCGAGATCAACGCCGAAGTTGCGGCGCGATAAATTGGTGTAATGACGCACCAGATCGATTTCCGCCACCTCCGGCAGATCCAGATCATCGCGCAGATAAGCGGCGCCGATCGCGTCATTTAAATTTACGGCGGGGACGTCGCTTGCGGAAACATCCGCGGCCGAGCGTCCGGGTTTGCTTATTTCAAAAATCAATTCCATGATCAATCGCCTCTCTTGGGGGATGCCGATATTTCCCCTCTTTGTTAAAGAGGGGCCAGGGGAGATTTTATTCGTTGCGCATCTGAAAAATCCCCCTCGATCCCCCTTTTAATAAAGGGGGAAGATCATTCAGTGCCGGACGGCAGTTGTTTATTACAGACCTCGCTACCTTAAGATTTCTACCACCCGATCCATATCATCTTTGGAGATCAGTTCTGTTACACAGAAAAGGAGCGCGCTTTTCAGTTCCGGGTAGTCAGCTGCTAATGCATAGCCTCCGACAATGCCTTCCTTCTTCAATTTTTCATTTGCCGCCCGGGCATCGGGGCAAAACATAACGAACTCATTGTAGACAGGTGACGGGAAAGCCGCCTTCCAGCCGGACAATGGGAGCAGTTTGGACTTGAGGTATTGCGTTTTATAAATGTTGAGCTGGGCCAGTTTCCGCAGGTTCTTTCCCAGGGCCGTCAGATAGACGCCGGCCGCCAGAGCGCAGAGCGCCTCGTTGGAGCAGATGTTGGATGTGGCTTTTTCGCGGCGGATATGCTGTTCGCGCGTCTGCAGAGTCAGCACAAAGCCGCGCTTGCCGTTTTTATCAACCGTCGCGCCGACGAGCCTTCCCGGGATGCGCCGCAGGAATTTTTCGCGTGCGGCAAAGATCCCCAGATAGGGGCCGCCGAAGTTCAGCGGGTTGCCGAAGCTTTGCCCTTCGCCGACGACAAAATCCGCGCCCGAGGCGCCCGCCGGTTTCAGAATCCCCAAAGATGTTCCGTCAGTGAAGCCGGCAATGAGCAATGCGCCTTTTTGATGCGCAGCGTCGGCGACCGGCGCGATATCTTCCAGGCAGCCGAAAAAATTCGGACTCTGGACGATCACCGCCGCGACGCTGTCATCGAGATTTAATTCAAGAATCGTCCTGTCCAGCTGACCCGACGGGGCATAGGGGATTTCTACGACTGTGTAACCATTGGCCCAGGCATAGGTCTGCAGAACCTGCCGGTATTCGGGATGCACAGAGCGGGCAACCAGAATCTTTGTGCGGTCCGACATCTTGCAGCATAAAACGGCCGCTTCCGCCATGGCCGAAGAGCCGTCGTACATGGACGCATTGGCAATTTCCGTTCCGGTCAGACGGGCGATCATCGTCTGGTATTCATAAATCGCCTGGAGCAGGCCCTGGCTGATCTCCGCCTGGTAAGGCGTATAAGCGGTATAGAATTCGGCGCGGCCGACGATGTGGCCGACGACGGAGGGAATAAAGTGGGCATAGGCGCCCGCACCGGTCAACGTCAATCGGGGAAGCTGATTGCTCCTGCCGATTGCCGACATGAGCGCGATGGTTTCCTGCTCGGACAGAGACTGTGGAATGTCGAGCATTTTGGGCAACCGGAATTTCACCGGGATATCGGCAAACAGTTCTTCAACGCTTCTCACGCCGATGGCCGCCTGCATTTGAGCGATATCATCTGGGGTGTGGGGACAGTAATCCATAATCAGTGTTTTTCCTCTTTGATCAGAGCTTCATAAGCGTCTGCGTTCATCAGCGATTGGAATTCCGCCGCATCGGCCAGTCTCAATTTTGCAATCCAGCCATCGCCGAAAGCATCCGAATTAATCAGATCGGGGGCGTTTTCCAGAGCGGTGTTCACATCGACGACTTCGCCGCTGACCGGCGCATAAACATCGGATACGGATTTAACCGATTCGACGACGGCGACCGGCTCGCCCCTGGCCACTATTTTGCCGATCGGGGGCAGCTCCACAAAAACGATATCCGTCAGCATCTCCTGCGCGTAATCGGTAATGCCGACGATGGCCGTCCCGTCGCCATTGTCTTTGACCCATTCATGATCTTTGGAATACAATCTGTCGGTCGGGTTTGATTTGGACATTACAATTCTCCTTTGCGGATTATTTCTGTCTTTTATAGAAAGGTCCCGGCACGTGTGACCTTAGGTCATACGCCGGTCTCGCTGCCTTCAATAACATGAGAGCCTGAATATCTCAGATTCACGATACTTTACCTTTGTCTTTTATAGAAAGGGAGCTTAACCACGACAGCCTCGCTCGTCGTGTCGCGGATAACAATGGATATTTCCGTACCCGGAGACGCAAATTCAATATCCACAAATGCGAGCCCGATCGCTTTGCCTAATGTGGGAGAAAAGGTGCCGGATGTCACGAGGCCGATGGCCCTCGCACCGCTTTTGACCTGATATCCGTGGCGGGCAATGCCTCTCCCGGTCATCATGAATCCAACCAGTTTTTTCTGAATGCCGCGATCCCGAATAGCGGACAGAGCGGACTTGCCGGCAAAATCCTTGTTCCAGTCCACGAGCCAACTGTAAGGCACTTCGAGCGGGCTTGTCTCCTCTGTAATATCCTGGCCGTTGAGCATCATCCCTGCCTCCAGGCGCAGCGTATCCCGGGCGCCCAGTCCGGCCGGCTTCATTCCCGACGCTTGGCCCGCTTCCATCAATTTGTCCCAGATCAGGCCAATCCTGGCGGCAGCGGCATAGATTTCAAATCCGTCTTCACCGGTATAGCCGCTGCGGGATATGATCGCCGCGAGGCCCGCGACCTGAGATTCGATGAAATGGTAATAGGGCAGTGTTTTTAAATTGACCGGCGTCAGCGCCTGTAAAATTCCTTCCGCATACGGGCCCTGCAAATCCAGTTTGCCGGTTTTATCGCTGACATCCTCCAGCCGGCAGTTGAATTTCTTTTCGGCGAGGATGGATTTGATCCGGTCAAAATCACGTTCGCGGGTGGTCGCGTTGGTCACCAGCGTGTAGAAATCTTCGGCCATTTTATACACGGTTAAATCATCGATGATGCCGCCCGCGTCGTTAAGCAGGGCGGAGAGCTTGACCTGCCCGGTCTTTTGCCCGGCGAGATCGCGGGTCAGCGCCGACTGAAGCAGTTGAACAGCCTGTGCTCCTTTGACTTCGATTTCTCCCATGTGGCAAATGTCGAAAAGGGTTGCGGCGGCGCGGGTTGCTTTGTGTTCTTCGATGACGTTGGTGTATTGAACGGGCATCGCCCAACCGCCAAAATCAATCACTTTTGCGTTCAAGGCAACATGCTTGTCGTATAAAGGCGTTTTCTTCATGGACGGTCCCCGCTGAATGAATTTGGCGATTATTTGAAAAGCTTATCGATCAAAGCCTGCTTGTTTTTCGGATAGTAAAGGTTCCCCTCGTAATCCACGATGAGTTTGCCGTCCAGATGATCGATTTCATGCTGCACGACCCGGGCGGTATAATCCAGATACCGCTTGCTGACTTTTTCGCCTTTTTCGTTTAAGGCGCGGATTTTGATTTCCGGAAAACGGCTGACTTCAATTTGAATGTCCGGGCAGGAGAGGCAGCCTTCCGCCGCCGTCACTTTTTCACCGCGCGCCTGGGTAATGCGCGGATTGACCAGCACATCGTAGTCATCCGGGCTCATCTTTTTCTTCTTTTCATCGACGGTCTTATTGCGGAAAATAATAATTCTTTTGTTGATGCCGATTTGCGGCCCGGCAAGACCCGAGGCGTCGTCGCGAGAGGTGAAGGAGTCGATGAGCGCCTTGATCTCCTCCCGCTCTTCTTTAGCGAGCGGCGTTTTTAATTCCACTGACTTTTTTCTCAGAACGGACGTGTCTGCTTCGTTGACACCTTCATCATTCCAGAGGGTTAAGACTCTTTTTGCGGCCATGTCTGTCACCGGTTGGGAAATTTTTCTTTGGCCTATAACACCGATCGGGTGTTATTTCAAGTAAACGAAGCTTGCAAATTTGTTCCATCTTTTGTTAAACAGATCATCCATTCATTTTAAGATGATGAAAGATTGGAAATGAGTTGTGATTAATCAAATAGTTACCCATACGGCAAGACGGCAGTTCGCCCTTGCGCTTAATTTTGAGGATGGCATCGCGCCCGTTCTTCCTTCCTGCACCGATGAAAAACAGCGTCTGCTCTATATCCATATTCCCTTTTGCGAAGAGCTTTGCCCCTACTGCTCTTTTCACCGCGTCCGCCTGGATGAGCCCCTCGCGAAAAAATATCATACCGCCCTGCGCCGGGAAATTGCGCTTTACCGGCAAAGTGGTTACCGCTTTTCCGGTATTTATGTCGGCGGCGGCACGCCGACGGTGTTGATTGATGAACTGGCGGAGACGCTGCGATTGGCCCGCGACGTGTTTCCCATTACCTCCATTTCCGTCGAAACCAACCCGAATCACCTGACGGATGCCAATATCGCCGTCCTGAAACAGGCGGGCGTGAACCGGCTCTCCGTGGGCGTGCAGACCTTTAATGATGACCTGCTGAAAAAGATAGCGCGGTATGACAAATACGGGGCGGGCGCTGAGATTGCCGGGCGCCTCGCCGACACCCTGGGCAAGTTTGACACCCTCAACGCCGATATGATTTTTAATTTTCCCGAACAGACAAGTGAAATGCTCGCCGCCGATCTGGATGTTTTAACGAAACTGGAGATGCAGCAGATCACTTTCTACCCGTTGATGGTTTCGACGCTGACCCGGCGCCTGATGCAGGAGAAACTGGGAGACGTCAATTTCCGGCGGGAGCAATCCTATTTTAATCTAATTCTGAGGCGCATGGAGGCGAACTATGACTCCTCTTCCGCCTGGTGCTTTTCCAGGAAGAAAGCCGCCCGGTCACTCATTGATGAATATGTCGTGGATTTTGACGAATATGCGGGCCTGGGCAGCGGCGCCATCGGCTATCTGGACGGCGTGTGTTACGCCAACACCTTTGACATCGACCGATACATTTCCGAGCTGATGCAGAGCAAACTTCCTCTTCAGGCGGCGCGGAAGTTTGCCGCACCCGATCAGATGCGCTATGATTTCCTGATGAAGCTGTTCAGCACGCGAATGAACGTCAATGACCTGGAGAAGAAATACAACGGGAAATTTTTCCGGACCCTGTGGAAGGAAATGGCCGCCTTTACGCTGGCCGGGTCGTTTCGCTATTTTTCCCCCAACCTGCATTTGACGCCGCGCGGACGTTATTTGTGGGTCATCATGATGCGGGAATTTTTTATCGCCGTGAACAACTTCCGCGACTTCTGCCGCCAGCAGGCCGGCCTGATTCCCTAGAACAAGGGGTCTTGCCGCCCGCAGGGCGGCTGCAACCCCTTGTTTTGCATAAATGGAGAAAGTTATGGATGACAAAAGAAAAGCAATGCTGAAAAATCTGCCGAAAATTGACGAGGTGATCGGACTTCTGGAGCGGCAGGGCATCTCTGAAAAAGCGTCCCGGGACATCATCCTGGAGATCTGCCGTGACACTGTGCAGAAACTGCGGGATATCATTTTGACCGCTCCGGACAAACACCTGCCGAACGTTGCTTCCGACGCGGCATCCGCCGCCGGGAGCGTTATGGAAATTGTTGATGAACTTTACCGTTACAAATTGCGCAGACTCGTCAATGCCACCGGCGTCATCCTGCATACCAATCTGGGGCGTGCGCCTCTTTGCCCGGAAGCCCTCGATCGCGTTCTGGAGGTGGGGCGGGGCTACTCCAACCTGGAGTTTAATCTGGATCGCGGCGAAAGAGGTCTGCGCTACGACCATGTGAGCCGGCTCATCTGCATATTGACCGGCGCGGAAGACGCCCTGATCGTCAACAACAACGCGGCGGCCGTGCTGCTCGTACTCAATACCCTGGCGGAAAATAAAGAGGCGATTGTCTCGCGCGGCGAACTCATTGAAATCGGCGGCGAGTTTCGGATTCCGGATGTCATGACCAAAAGCAATTCCATCCTGCGCGAGGTCGGCACCACCAACCGCACGCGTCTGGCCGATTATGAAAAGGCCATCGGCCCAAATACCGGTGTTATTTTAAAGGTCCACACCAGCAATTACCGGATTGTCGGATTCACCGAAGAAGCGGAACTCACGCCGCTCGTTGCGCTGGGGAAACAGCACAGTATCCCGGTCTTCGACGATCTGGGCAGCGGCTGCCTGATCGATCTGGAACGCTACGGCCTCATGCACGAGCCGACGGTCCGCGAAGTGCTGGCCTCCGAGGTCGATGTCGTAACGTTCAGCGGCGACAAGCTCCTGGGCGGCCCGCAGGCGGGCATCATCGTCGGTAAAAAAGATATGGTGTCCCGCATTAAAAAAAACCCGCTCAACCGCGCGCTCAGGATCGACAAGTTTACGCTCGCCGCGCTGGAAGCGACATTGATGCACTACCTGGCCGGAGCGGATGCCGCCGTAAAATTGCGATCGCTCAAAGCGCTGACCGAACCGCTGGCCGATGTCAAAAAGCGGGCGCGCAAACTGATCCATAAGCTCAAAAAGGCCGATCTTGCCGGGCTGACGTTTGAGATAAGGGAAGACGCAGCCGCCGCCGGCGGAGGGTCGCTCCCGACGGAGGACATTCCCACCATCGTGGTTGCCGTTCAGCACGCAACCATGCCGGCCAGCCGGATGGAGGCCAATTTGCGCAAGGCGGCAACGCCCATAATCGTTCGTGTTAACGAAAATGAAATTCTCCTCGACCTGCGCACCGTGGCGGAAGAAGAGTTCGCATTTATTCTGGATGGCCTGCAACAAATATCAGCGAAACCATAAAAAATACTAATTGAATATTTGCGCGAAAGCAAAAATATCAGCAAATTATTTTGCTTTTACGAAGAAGCTATGTATAATGCCGTCATGTTGAAAGAACGGTACCTTACCAAGTATATTATTGATGATCTAAGGGATAAGATGGTCTTTGTAGGCGGACCGCGCCAGGTGGGGAAGACGACGCTGTGCCGGAGTTTCGTTGGTGCCGCTTTTAAAAATTCCGCCTATTTCAATTGGGACAATCGGGCGGATCGCAAGGCCATCATGACAGCAACCTGGCCGGGCGACGCTGAACTATTGATCTTTGACGAGATCCATAAATTCAGACAATGGAAGGGATTGATTAAGGGCGAATATGACAAGCATAAAGAAAAGATGAAGTTCCTCGTTACAGGCAGCGCGAGGCTCGATCTATACAGAAAAGGAGGAGATTCTCTCCAGGGGAGGTATCATTATTATCGTCTTCACCCCTTCACACTGGCTGAAGCGGAGGGAATTTATAACAGCATCTCCGTTTTCAGCGAACTTGCGCTTGGGCATCATCATCACACCGATGTTCTGAGCACGCTCGATACCTTCGGAGGCTTTGCCGAACCATTCACCAAACAAACCCCGAAGCTACTCAGACGCTGGCACAACGAAAAAATTGAAAGACTGTTCCGGGAAGACATTCAGGATGTCGAAGCCATTCGCGATATCGCTAAAATGAAGCTTTTAAGCGACATCTTGCCTGATAAAGTCGGCTCAAGCTTGTCGCTTAATTCGATTCGGGAAGACCTTGAAGTCAGCCATCGTTCCGTCACGAGCTGGATGGATATTCTGGAAGCATTCTACTACCACTTCCGGATATCCCCCTATTCATCAAAAAAAATCCGCTCGCTCAAAAAAGAGCCGAAACTCTATCTTTGGGACTGGTCGGAAGTGGAGGATGAAGCGAAACGGTTTGAGAACTTGATTGCTTCCCATCTTCTGAAGTTTGTCCACTTCATTACGGACGAGGAAGGATACCGGGCGGAGCTTTCTTATCTGAGAGACGTGGATAAACGTGAGGTTGATTTTCTGGTGACGATTGACGGGAAACCCTGGTTTGCCGTTGAGGTTAAGTTAAATGATAAGGTCTTATCTCCAAACCTACTCTACTTTCGGGACCGGTTGTCTATTCCTTACATTTATCAGATTGTTAAGAAGGACAAAGTTGATCTGCTGCAGAAGGGTGGAAGAATTGTTTCCGCAGGGAAATTTCTGGCGGCGTTAATATGAAGGACAGAAACGAAGGAATATGCAAGGTCAGGATGGACATGCCGGGGGTGGTTTTATTTCCAGTCTGAAAGGATTTTATTTGCAGAATCCCCGTGCTATCCGTCGCATCGGTTTTGTGATCCTGCTGATTTTGTTTTTGACCTGGCTTACCTGTATCAATATGTGCGGGTACTTGGGCATTTTGGGTCATGCAACCTGGAAGGAAGAAGTGCTTTTGCATGACGGGAGCAAAATCGTTGTGAAGCGGTGGCAAAAGCGCATGAACGTATATACGTTGGAGAAGAGCGCGCTTCTCAAGGAGCAATCCCTGAGCTTTAAACGCCCAAAAACAGGGGAAAAAATAGTCTGGAATGATGGCCCGACGGAGGGTATTCGCACCGCAAATTTCAAATTAATCGCACTGCATATTAAAAATGACACGCCTTACCTTATTACGCAAAACTATGGATGTTTTTCTTATAACCGATGGGGCCGTCCGAATCCGCCGTATGTCATCTTTAAATACGAAGATAAGAAATGGAAACGAATTCCTTTAGAAGAATTACCGCCGGAATTTGAAAATGTTAATTTGGTCATGTCCATAGATGCAGAAGAAATTCTTGCCGGGCCGAGCTTAATTCCCGCCGAGATGGTCAAGAAAAGCAATGACCGATTTCATCGACCTTTATTCCGCGCCATCGTTCGCGCACCGATGGAGTTCGTGGGGTGTGAGGAACTGGTTTATGATGGAAGAGGCGGATGGTGTGGGATTGATTATTTTAGCACAAAGTCTTCCTACGAAGCATGTGTGACCGAATGTAAGAAAGTGCTGTTCGACATGCAATATTGTCCTTGCGACAGATTATTTGAAGACAACAATAAAGTAGAATGACAATGGCCGTACAATTTGAAAATGAATGTGCACTTACGGCAGGTGTCGCTAAATTACTAGTCACCTCTGTCATTCCTCTCGAAGGCGGGAATGACGAAACGGGTCAAGGCTAAAAGACTATATGGCAGATTCAACTGAGACCGGAAGAGAAATGCGTTTTGTCGTAAGTGAAAATCAGGCCGGAATGCGCGTGGATGTGTTTCTGGCGCAGGCGGACGCATCATTTTCCCGGTCGCAGATTAAAAATGCTATCGAAGAAGGCGATGTAACGGTTAACGGCAAAGAGCCGAAGGCGAGCCAGCATTTGAAGGCCGGAGATATTGTGGAACTTCACCTGGAGCCGGCGGTTGAGGCCGTCGCCGTTCCGCAGGACATTCCGTTAAATATAATTTATGAAGACGATTCCCTGATTGTGATTAACAAGCCGGCGGGCATGGTCGTGCATCCCGCGCCGGGGAATCCGGATAACACGCTGGTGAACGCACTCCTTTTTCATTGCCATGATCTTTCCGGCATCGGCGGTGTGCTGAGGCCGGGAATTGTGCACCGGCTGGACAAAGAAACATCGGGATTGATTGTCGCCGCCAAGTCCGACGAAGCGCACCGCAAACTTTCCCTGCAATTTGAAAAGCATGACGTGCACAAAAAATACATCGCGCTGGTCTGGGGCGATGTTAAAGGACAGAGCGGCGAAATCGTTTTGCCCGTGGGACGCCATCCCGTAGACCGCAAGAAGATGTCCACAAAAAGCCGGCGGGGCAAAGACGCGCTGACGCTCTGGAAGGTCCGCGAACGGTTCGGCACGGCGACACTTCTCGATATTGAAATCAAAACCGGCCGCACGCACCAGATCCGCGTCCATCTCTCCGAGCGGGGCTATCCGGTGATCGGCGATGCGGTTTACGGAAACGCGTCAAAACTGCAGACCGTTAAGCATGCGGCGCTGAAAGCGGGACTCAGGTCCATCAGCCGCCAGGCGCTGCATGCCGCGCAACTTTCTTTTGTTCATCCGCAGCGTAATGAACGAATGGTTTTTACGGCGCCGCTTCCCCGGGACCTGGATGATTTACTGACGCTGTTTCGCGCGGCCGCACCCGGCTACACGCGCGAATCCGGTTTACAAACCTGGAAGGATAAGTTAAAAGGGTAGACATGTTTTCGCTGGAGAAGAAAAATTCCATTGCCTATCTGCAAGCGCCGCTGATGAAGGCTTGCGACTTTTTAACGCACGCTTTCTGCACCCGGATCGGCGGCGCCTCGCGCGATGATTATAAGAGCCTCAATATGAGCTTCCGCGAAGGGGATGAGGAGTTCCGCGTCCTGGCCAACTGGGACAAACTTTCGCTGGCATTTGAAATCCCCATGGAAAATTTTCTCGTACTTAATCAGGTTCATGGCGACAACATTTTTGTCATCAAACCGCATGGCGATTATTTCACATCGCGTGAAACGCTGAACTATGACGCCATCGTGACCAACCGGACCAACCTGGCCATCTGCATTAAGACGGCGGATTGCGTGCCGGTTTTCATTGTGGACCGGATTAAAAAAATCATTGCCGCCGTGCACGCGGGATGGCGCGGGTCCGCGCTGGGCATCACCGCTAAAGTTGTCCGCCTGATGCAGAATCAGTATGGCTCAAAGCCGCAGGATTTGCTGGCGGCGATCGGTCCTTCCATCGGACGGTGCTGCTATGAAGTCGACGCGCCCGCCGCCGACGCTTTCCGCCAGCAAAAAAATGCGGAAGACTTTTTGTTTCCGGGAAAACGAAAAGACCGGTGGATGCTGGACCTGGTGGAAGCCAACCGGAGGCAGCTGCTGGATGGCGGCATTCCCGACACCAATATTGAAACATCCGGTTTGTGCACGGTATGCCGCCAGGACGCTTTTTTTTCTCACCGCGGGTCAGGCGGCATCACCGGCCGGCAGATTAATTTTATGATGATTAAAGGAGATCCGCCTTGCCGTGTGTTAATGCTGGACGAGGTATCTAAAGCAATTCAATAAATAAAGCACTTTTATATTGACATCATCTCTTTTATAAGTATTAATTTCCATTCACAATTTATGTATTGAACGGTACTCTTAATATCAAAAGCGTGTGAAAGGCCTTTCAGATAAGCATATCCAAATTCTTGTAAAAAGATTGACCGATTATGTCATCAAAAGTAATAAGGCTCTTAGAATATTTATCTGCACTTGCAAAGATTAACGCTTCTATAATTCGGGATTGTGATGATTACCATAAGGTCTTGTGGATACACGATATTCCACATGAACTAAAGCATTGTTTTACTCGAGCATGGGGCGTCGATGAAAACTACAGTGATGATATATGGATTGAAATCCGGAAATGCAATGAGCCAAAACTACCTTCGATCCCTAATGTCTGTAAAGATTGGGTAGATCCTGTAACACTTAAAGACATCAGCGATCTACCTACCCTACAGGACAAAATTACATTGCCTGTGGAAAGCAAGACTGCGTCAGATGAGATTATAATTACTGCTGAAACCCATGACCTTAATAGCTTCCCTTTGGTTCAAAAAGCGTGGGATGCTTATCTCGAACAACAGTGGTTGCCTTGGGCAGATTTATACAAACGTTATCTTGAAATCCAAAAAATATACGCAGAACTTTTTAGCATTTACCAAGAACAGCAGAAACTAGGAGAGCAATATGAGTTAGTCTTCTGCCTTGGTTTGCTGCGTTGGCGGCAATCAAATGGTCAATCTGTCAAAAGGCACCTTATAGTTGCTAAGGCGTCTCTAGAATTTGAAGCTGCTCTTGGGAAATTCATTGTCCGCGCATCAGCCGATGGCGATCAGACTGAAGTCGAGTTCGACATGCTCGAAGTAGATGCATATCCGCAAAATTCTGTAAGCTTCATTGAACATGGTCGTAAAATCCGAGACAATTTGTGGGATAGAAGTGAAGTTGATACCCTACTCAAAGCAATAGCCAACTCATTAGCCGATCAAGGTCAAGGACAGTATTATCCTGAGGCATTGCGTCCAGATGACAAATATGCCAGTGGTACACCATGCATTGAATATGCACCGGCACTTGTCCTTCGAAAAAGATCCATGCGCGGATTAATAAAATTACTTGATGATATGAGACGACAAATTGAGAATGGTGCTCAACCCCCGAATGAGTTTCTTGATCTTTGTGAATCATCACTTGAAAAAGAGGAGACCCCTGAATATTCTGGTAACCAGGCTCAACCTCAAGCCGATATTTATTTTCCCCTTGCAGCGAATGAACAGCAACTCCAAATAATCCGCAAATTGGATGCCCAACGTAGTGTTCTCGTTCAAGGCCCCCCAGGGACTGGTAAGTCCCATACCATTGCCAATCTGATCTGTCATTTACTTGCGACTGGGCAACGTGTTCTCGTTACCGCTAAAACACCGCAAGCGCTTCAGGTATTGCATGATAAAATACCTTCAGCAGTAAAACCACTGTGCATAAGTTTACTTGGAAACGGCACAGAAGAACGAGAATCACTTGAGCGGAGTGTTAATAGTATTTTAGCTAATCTTGATCGCTGGAATGAAATAAATAATTCTCAACGAATTGAAGAAATTGAACATAGAATAAAAGCAAACAGGGCTGCGAAGTCAGAATGCAACCAAAAGCTTATAGCAGTCAGAGAACGCGAAACTTATAATCACTCAATTGCTGGAGGGGCATATACTGGAACCGCGGCAATGATAGCCAGCAGACTCCGCGCTGAAGAATCAGAATATAATTGGCTTACTGACGAAGTGTATGAAAAAGACGAATGCCCATTATCAATTGAGGATACGCATGAACTATCTAATCTCCTGTATGTGGTTGACCACAAGACCGAAGAGGAATTGAAACGCTTCTTTCCTGATCCTGCAAAAGATATACCAGCATGCGAAAAAATGTGTGAAGATTTTGCTCTTGAGGAGGATCTTCATAACTACATAAAACGTTCAGAATCAGTTCTAGCTTCCCCAAACGCTAAGGCACTTTCTTCAGCTTACCGCACAGATGTATCGCAGCTTATGGACGCGCTTAAAGAGTTATCTGCTGAAGCAGATGATATTCGCAGAAGGCCGATGCATTGGATTTCTGGTGCGGTCAAAGATATCCTAACTGACCACGATACACCATGGAAAGAATTGCTACGGCTTTCATCAGAGCGCATACAAGGGATGAGAGAAATTACAGAGAAGGTTCATTTCTATACTATTCAGATTCCAGAAGGTATGGATCATAGAAAATTACTCTCGGATGCGAAGATGCTAAGGCATCACTTTGCCAATGGTGGAAAGCTTAATAGTTTTCTGTTTATAAAACACAAAATTATTAAACTGCATGGGGATTTGATCGGTAGGGTCAAGGTTGATGGCTTGGATTGTTTAGACACAGAAACATTGGATAAACTGATTGATTATCTCAATGTAGAACAAACACTCAACGAGGTCTGGTTACTATGGAGTGGAAAAGCTGCTAAAAACTCAGATCAGTTTCTACTTCAGTTGGCAGAAATTGACGAACTAAATGAAGCACTGACTCGCATTATAGGATTATATAATCGCAAAGAAAAACTCGAAACAGACATTAAAAAAATTAAAGGACTAAGTAATCCAAGATTTGATGAATCAGACGCCATCAATAATCTTTGTATAACATGTCAGACCGTATTGGCACAATTTGGCATGAAAATGCTTACTAGCCGTCTGGAAATTGAGGAAAGAAAGCTCCACACCATAGCATTAAAACCAAATCCACACCTTATCTGTAGTGAATTATTAAAATCATTTAGGGTAAGGGATTTGGACAATTATCAGAGGTGTATCAATACGTTGAATACTATGCATAAAAAGCGAGCGTCTTTAAAAAAGAAATATAATTATATGAGCGAATTAGCAACTAAGGCGCCAATACTTGCCCATAATTTAGAACGATCTGATGAAATATCTTTATGGCGAGGTAATTTAAAAAATCTCGAAAAGGCATGGGCATGGCGACGTGCCAAATCGTGGTTGGCAGAATTTCTAAAACTGAATACAGATAGTCTTGAACGCAACGGAAAATGGCTCGAAGAAGAAATACGTAGAGAAGTAGCAGAGCTATCAGCTTTAAAGGCATGGACTTTTTGTTTTGCAAGAATGGCAGTCGATCATCAACGTCACTTAATGGCATGGCAACAAGCTATACGAAGGCTCGGTAGAGGCACAGGCAAGCATGCCCATACACATCGACTTAACGCGCAACGACACCTCAATGCTTGTAAGGACGCAGTGCCAGCATGGATTATGCCCTTGCATCGCTTATATGAAACTGTCGAAGCTGCACCAGGATTATTTGACGTTATAATTGTAGACGAAGCTTCGCAATGCGGCCCTGAATCACTTCCTCTCATTTTCTTAGGGCGCAAAATAATTGTTGTCGGGGATGAGAAACAGATTAGCCCGGAGGCAGTAGGTGTAGATCGATTCCAAGTACAAGGACTAATGCGTACTTATTTGAGCGACTTTGTCCATGCAGATTCCTTCGACGTTGAGAACAGTTTGTTTGCGCATGGACGCATCAGGTTTGGCAATCGAATCACTTTAAGGGAACATTTTAGATGCATGCCTGAAATTATTCGCTTCAGTAATGACCTATGTTATACTTCAGATCCTCTTATACCTCTCCGTCAATACCCTCCAGATCGCCTCGAACCACTGAAGGCAATACCAGTCCATAACGGTTATCGAGAAGGCACCGGTGCGAGAGTTATAAACAGACCAGAAGCTGAAGCTCTTGTGGCTAAATTGGTTGAGTGTTGCCAAGATGAGCGCTACCAAGGCATGACCATGGGAGTAATAGTTTTACAGGGCGAAGCTCAAGCTGGCATTATTGAGAACCTCCTCCTTAAAGAATTGGGGGCTGAAGAAATGCAAAAGCGCAGAATTATATGTGGAAATCCCTACAGTTTTCAAGGTGACGAAAGAGAAATAATTTATCTTAGTATGGTAGCGGCGCCGAATGAGCGGATTGGTGCGTTAACACAAGAGCATGATATGCGGCGCTTCAACGTCGCTGCAAGCCGTGCTCAAGAACAGATGTGGCTCTTTCATTCTGTTACTAACAATGACTTAAGCGAATATTGTTATCGGCGAAAATTACTGAACCATTTCTATGGCTTAAAACAACAACCTATTCAAGGGGTTGATATTGAGGCATTAAGATTTTCTGCTTATAATGCAAATCGAATGGAGGAAAAGCCACCAGGGCCTTTTGATAGCTGGTTCGAAGTTGATGTCGCTTTGGAAGTAGCTGGACGTGGATACAGAGTCATTCCGCAATATGAGTTTGCGGATAAGTTTATTGACCTTGTTGTCCAAGGTAATAAACCACAGCTTGCTGTTGAATGTGATGGCGATTTTTGGCATGGTCGTGACGCTTATGAAGCAGATATGACCAGAAGAAGAATGCTTGAGCGCTGTGGATGGCACTTCTTCAACGTCAGGGAAAGTTTTTATCGTGCGAATCCGGAAAAAGCTCTTGAGATATTATGGCCACTACTCGACAGAATGGGCATTTATTCGCAGGGTCAGCAAGCTCATCATGATAGAGCGCAAGAAGAAGTGGATGAAGAGCTGAACCATGAGGATGAAGACGTAAATAATCACACGCCTAAAGCAACAGCTATACAAAATAATGAACAACACCGATTGTCATTTGCTTGCGTTCCAGAAAGCGAGAAAACGAAGGATACTGTTAATCGGCTTGAATATTCGAGGACTTCATCTGCAATTAAGATAAAGTCCTTACCAGAAAATATTCAAGAGGCACTCAATTCCAAATCAAAAGTTATATGCCGGACCATTATTGATGTTCTACAAACACGACCAAATAATTCATGTGTTAGGGCAAATATGCCAACTTATATTCTAAAGGCTTGGAATATTCGCACACGCGCAACACCACGAGATGCTTTTGCGAAAAAAATTGATGACCAAATTGCTACTATGGTGCGAAAGGGATATTTAACCTCTTATCGTAGTGTTAATGAAAGAATCAAACTTGGTTGGACGCCCTACTTGGAGGATGTTTAATAAAGAAATTGGAGGTCTTGATGGATCTGAAATCCCTGTTTGAACCGAAAACCATGGCAGTGATCGGCATTTCGGCCACCAATGACCGTCACCCCGCCAACGTCATTTTTGCCAAGAACAACCATCGCTATCCCGTCGGGGTTTACGCGGTCAACCCCAAAGGCGGCACACTCCACACCGAAACCATTTATCCCAGCGTGGCGGATATCCCCAAAAAGATTGATCTGGCGGTGATTGCAACACGGGCGGAGCTGGTGCCGGATGTCATGGCCGACTGCATCAAGGCAGGAGCAAAATCAGCGATCGTTATTTCCGGCGGGTTTACCGAAGGGGGACGGAAGGATCTGCAGGACCGGATTGTGGGCATGGCCCGGGAGGCCGGTTTCCCGTTTATCGGTCCCAATTGTCTGGGCGTTTATGTTCCGTTCAAGGTCGATACTTTTTTCCTGCCGATCGAACGGATGATCAAACCGGAAGCCGGCGGCGTGACGTTTGTCAGCCAGAGCGGCGGAATTCTCGTCGATCAGATGATCAAGTTCACGCAGCAGGGCGTGGGTATGGCCAAGGCCGTCAGCATCGGGAATAAGGCCTTCATCAAGGAAAAAGAACTGCTAACCTATCTGGCCCGCGATCCGCTCACCCGGGTGATCGCCTATTACAGCGAGGGATTCGGGAAAAACGAAGGCCGGGAATTTGTCCTGGCAGCGAACGACTGTCCTAAACCGGTCGTCATCATGAAATCGGGAAAAACACTCGCCGGCAACCGCGCCGTATCGAGTCACACCGCATCGCTGGCCGGCGATTACGCCAGCTTCGCCGCGGCGGTCGCGCAGCATAACATCATCGAAGCAGCCAATGAAAATGAACTGGTTTCCTTTTGCGAGGTTCTGAGCTCCTACACCAAACCGATCGAGGGCAAAATCGGCATCATCACCGGCAGCGGCGGTCACGGGGCGATGGCGGTGGATGCCTGCTCGTTTGCCGGGATCACAGTTCCGGAGTTATCCGATCAGACGAAAACCGATATCCGGAATAATCTGACGGAAAATATCCGCTCCATCGCGTCGCTTGGCAATCCCGCCGATCTCACCGGCAGTTCGATTGATGACGACTTTGTCGCCTGCGCCAAAGTCATGGGCGCGTCGCCGGAAATCGATTGCGTCATTATTTTGCTTCTGCCCTATATTCCGGGCATCACCCTGGATATCGGTGTGAAATTAAGCAATCTCAGCAAACAGTTCAGTAAGCCGTTCATCGCGTATGTGCCGCAGGTGGAAAAGTATAATATGCTCATTGAAGGCTTTGAACTCAACGGCATTCCCGTATCGTCTTCGATTGAAGGCGCTGTATTAATGGCGAAAGCTTTAGCGAGGAAAAAACCATGCTGAAAAAAGAAATCAAAGAGATCATCCGTAAATCAGAGAAGTGGGGATGGGTGCTGGAGCCGGATGCGCAGAAAATTTTCTCCCTCTATGGCTTCAAAACGCCGCAATACGATGTTGCCCTTTCCGGCGATCAGGCCGTGGCGATTGCCCGGCGGATCGGCTATCCGGTGGTCGCCAAAATCGTCTCCCCCGCCATTATTCATAAGTCCGATGTCAAAGGGGTGGTGGTGGGCATTAAAGATGACGAGACGCTGATTCAGACCCTGGAACGATTCCGCAAATTGGATGGCTTTGTCGGAATGCTGATTGCGGAGATGGTCAGGGGACTGGAGCTGATCGTCGGCGCGAAAAACGATTTTCAGTTCGGTCCCATGATCCTTCTGGGGATGGGCGGCGTGGGTGTGGAAATCTACAAGGATGTCTCCCTCAGAATGGCTCCGCTGACCTCGCGGGACGCCGATCACATGATCAATCAGCTTACTGCCCGCAAGCTCCTCACCGGCTATCGCGGAGCGGAACCCGTCAACATGAATGCGCTCAGGAAAACGATCATTACCTTTTCCCGGTTGATGATGGATTTAAAAGACGTCATCGAGTCGGTGGACCTCAATCCGGTCATGTGCACGGCGAAAGCCTGCACCGTTGTCGATTCGCGGATCATGCTGCTCAAGTAAGTTTTCACGCTGCTTTTATATATTTCGTCAAACCCGTTTGAATGTTTCATTCAACCCATAGCGTAAAACCGTCCGCACCGATGGACCGTGAATTCGTTGCATCCGTTAATTCCATCCATATATCTAAGGCATACGTAAATCATTGATCTGTCCTGAAATCTGGCACGCAAATTTCATTAGTATAAAGGCAAATAAACAAACTACCCTAAGGAGGTAACAGATCATGAAAAAGACATTAGGAACCATCGTAGCGGCGGCAGCAGTAGTTCTCTTAACAGCAACTTTTGGATTCGCGGAATACGCGGCAACGGGCGCAGCCAATTTTCCCTATTTTCAACTGGGATGCCTGATCATCGGCGGGCTGCTGATCGTGGCATTGAAAAGAAAGTATGACAAGATGTACACAACGGAAGTTGTCGGCGCCTTTGCGCTTTACACCATTCTGATGGCGCTGTTCACCAACCCGGTCATCGACCTGGTCAAAACGATCGTTACCTGATCGCCTGGTCAAAACGTCGGCATGATCTGTTCAAGTATAACCCCCTCCGGGCCAGCGCCCGGAGGGGGTTTTTTTACGCCCATATTCTTTATTGACAGCCTTGCTCTTTCAGTATTACAGGTGCGGCAAGTTTCATCGGTATCAATTGATCATCAAACCCGCAATCACAGTTGAGGTAAAAAAGATGGAATATCCCTGGTTCAAACATTACGCGAAGCATGTTCCCCGCACACTGAATTATCCGGCGAAGACCATTTACGATTTTTTAGCCGACACGGCGGCAAAACACCCGGAATATCTGGCCATAACGTTCAATGATCAGCACACGACTTATGACGGTCTTAACGAAAAGGTGAACCGCTTTGCCGCAGTCTTGCACAGCGAGGGCGTCAGAAAGGGTGACCCGGTGGCTTTGATCCTGGTCAACTCGCCGACCTATGTCATTTCTTTTTTTGCGCTGATGAAATTGGGTGCCGTTGCGGCCAATATCAGCGTCGGCGTTTCCGGCGATGAGCTGGTCAATTGCCTCAATAACGCGGGCGCGAAGGTCGCCATTACGCTGGATCTTTTTGCTCAGAATCTTTACAGCGTTATTCAAAAGACGTCCGTGAAAAGCGTCATTGTCCATTCCGTTTTCGGCCTGGAAAAAAAGATAGTCCCGGGACAGGACAGGCCTGTGCCGCGGGTTTTTGCGGATTTGATGGCCGGGGCGCAGAACGTCCTGATGACGGACGCTGATGTTCTTCCGGATGATGTCGCCGTGCTTCAGTACACGAGCGGCTCCACAGGAACCCCCAAGGCGGCAACGCTGACCCATGCCAACCTGGTGGCGTGCATTTGCCAGTCCGACGCCTGGATGGGGATGGAGGGCATGGGCAATGCCGCCGTCTTATGCGTGATTCCTTTCTTTCACGTCTTCGGCCTCACGGCCTGCCTGATCGTTTCCGTTTACAAGGCCTACCGGATGCTGCTGCTCCCCCGCATGGATGCGATGGACATTCTCTCCATGACGAAAATGCTGGAGACTTACAAACCCATTTCGTTTCCTGCCGTTCCCAGCCTGTGGAACGCCATCCTGTCGCTTCCCGAAGAAACGGCGAAAGCGCAGCTCGCATCGATCCTTGTTGCGACGAGCGGCGGTGCGCCCGTGCCCGCAGCCCTTCATGAACGATACCAGGCCCTGACGGGCAAGAGGATGATCGAAGCCTACGGTCTTTCCGAAGCGTCTTCGGCGACGCACATGACGCCTTCTCCCGCGGGCGGGCCGGTGGGATCGATTGGTGTGCCGCTTCCGGACACCCGGGCCAGAATTATGGACATCGAGACAGGCCAAAGGGAATGCGAGACGGGTGAAATCGGGGAACTGGTTGTCAAAGGACCCCAGATTATGCGCGGTTACTGGAATAATCCGGAACTGACCGGAGGCGTATTAAAAGACGGATGGTTTTATACGCGGGATCTGGCGCGGACGGACGAAGAGGGGTTTTTTTATCTGGTCGATCGCAAGGACGATATGATCATCTCCAAGGGGTTTAATGTCTATCCCGGCCAGATCGAGGACGTGATCAAGCAGCATCCCGGGGTGAAAGACGCGGCTGTGGTCGGCGTTTCCGACCGACTGAAGGGCCAGGCGATCGTCGCGGTCATTGCCCTGAAAGACGGAGAACAGGCGGACAAAGAGGAGCTGCTCAAGTACTGCAAAGACCATTTGCCCGACTACAGGGTTCCCAAAGCCATTTTGATCCGGGAGACGATTCCACGCGATCCGGCGGGAAAACTCCTGCGTCGGATATTGCGACAGGATGCGCAGGATGGATGAGGTTTATTTTCTTCGTTGACAGCGTGTGTTTTCGGTATTACTAGAAGAGTCAATGAAAAGCAGTGAGGAGAAAGCAGCATGATTATCGTTACCGGCGGCGCGGGATTCATCGGCAGCGCTTTTGTTTGGAAACTGAACCAGGAAGGCATTGAAGATATCGTCATTGTTGATCGTCTTGGCACATCGGATAAATGGAAAAATCTGGTGAATCTCCGCTTTGTCAACT
The DNA here is from genome assembly GCA_036528635.1 of Deltaproteobacteria bacterium. Taxonomy (GTDB): domain Bacteria; phylum Desulfobacterota; class Syntrophia; order Syntrophales; family Smithellaceae; genus UBA8904. Next base: position 154,729 of record JAIGNE010000043.1, on the reverse strand, counting down.
ACTTTCATAAATCCGATTTTCATGAACTGATTTACAACGACACCGTTCCTTTCGACATCGAGGCGATTATTCACATGGGAGCCTGTTCATCCACCACGGAGCGGGACGCCGATTACCTCTGGCAGAATAATTTTGCCTACACCGGCCTTCTGGCCGAATACGCGATAGACCGCGGCATTCGCTTCATTTACGCCAGCTCCGCGGCAACGTACGGTGATGGAACGCAGGGTTTCTCCGACGATCATGCGGGAATTCCCAGGCTCAGGCCCATCAATATGTACGGATATTCCAAACAGGTTTTTGATCTGAGGGCCCTGCGGCATGAGTGGGAAAGCAGGATTGCGGGCGTCAAATTTTTCAATGTTTTCGGTCCCAACGAATACCACAAGGGAGAGATGACCAGCATTATTTACAAAGCGTTCCATCAAATCCGGGAAACCGGCAGGGTGCGCCTTTTCAAATCATACCTGCCCCAATATCCCGATGGCGGGCAGCTGCGCGATTTCGTCTATGTCAAAGACTGTGTGGATGTCCTGTGGTGGCTCTTCAAGAATCGGGATGCCAATGGCATTTTTAATCTGGGAACGGGTCAGCCAAGATCGTGGAATGAATTAATTGCCGCTGTCTTCGATGCGCTGGGCCTCGCCGCCAACATCGAATACATCGATATGCCCGAATCCCTGCGCAATCAATATCAGTATTTTACACAGGCTGAAATGAGGAAGCTCAGAGATTTCGGCTGTCCCGTGTCATTTTCATCGCTGGAACATTCCGTGCGGGATTATGTGGTGAATTATCTGCAAAAACCCGATCCCCACCTGGGGAAGCAGCCATGAAGCGGGACATTGTCTGCATCATCCCCTCCCGTTATGAATCCAGCCGTTTTCCGGGCAAACCGCTTGCCGATTTGTGCGGGAAGCCCATGATTCAGCATGTGTACGAAAGAGTGGCCAGGGCGAAAGCCGTTCCCTATGTTGCCGTAGCGACCGATGATCAACGCATCTATGACGCAGTCAGGAAGTTCGGCGGAAACGCCGTGATGACCGCGACAACGCACCGCTCCGGCACGGACAGAATAGCGGAGGCCGTCCAGTCGCTCAAGCTGTCCGCAGAGACTATTGTCGTCAATATTCAGGGCGATCAGCCGATTTTTGAGCCGGTGCAGGTCGATGAAGTGATCGCGCCGCTGATTGCGGATCCGGGCATCCAGATGTCCACGCTCATTTATAAAATTGTTCTCGACGAGGAAATCACGCATCCCCACGCGGTGAAAGTCGCGCTGGATTACCGGAACTTCGCCCTGTATTTTTCACGCGCAACGATCCCCTATGTCCGGGACCGAAAACTTCATGCCGACTACTACAAGCATCATGGCATTTACGCCTACCGTCGGGACTTCCTCGATACCTTCACGAAACTGCCCGAAGGCAAACTGGAAAAACTGGAAGCCCTGGAACAGCTGCGCGCGCTGGAGTATGGCTTTAAAATCAAGTGCGTCCTTACGCCGCATGATTCCGTGGAAGTGGATAACCAGCAGGAACTCGACCGGGTGCGCCGCATTCTTCTGGCCGGGAAATAAACCCAAGCGTTTTTTAGTTAGGATGTCCTGGGGGAAGCTAGATGAGTCCACGCAAGAGACTTGTTTTACTGGTTTCGATCATGGCGGTGATCGTTCTGGTCATTGAATCCATAACCATTACCCTCCTGTATCTGACGGCGTTTGGCGAGCAGAAAGAAGTTCTTCGTCACATCGTGACCAGCCAGGCGAGATTGATTGAAGCCGTTTCGCGGTTTGATCGCGTTCATAGCCCGAATTACCCCGGGGGCGCCACTGAAGCGACTTTAAGCCAGATCATCGATGCGCATTTCCATTACAAGGGGTTCGGCGACACGGGCGAATTTACACTGGCCCAGCGGCAGGGAGATCAAATCGTTTTTCTTTTGAGCCACCGTCATCAAAATATCTATCAGCTTAAGCCCGTCCCCTTCGTTTCCAAACTGGCTGAGCCCTCGCGGCTGGCCCTGTCCGGTAAATCCGGGACCGTTGTCGGTCTCGACTATCGCGGTGTGACGGTGCTTGCTGCTTTTGAACCGGTGCAGGGATTGAACTGGGGCATCGTGGCGAAAGTTGATATGGCCGAAGTGCGCGCGCCTTTCATTAAAGCAGCCGTCGTCTCCGGTATATTGGGAATCATTGCCATCATATTAGGAACCATCATCTTTATCCGACTGACCAATCCGCTGATCAACAGCCTGAACAGGACCGTCAGTGAATTGGAAAAAGCTCTGGATAGCGTCAACCAGTTGAGCGGCCTCTTGCCTATTTGCGCCTCCTGCAAAAAAATACGCGACGATCAGGGATACTGGACGCAGATGGAAGCCTATATCAAGGATCATTCCGAGGCTGAATTCAGTCACAGCATTTGCCCGGAGTGCGTCGAAAAACTCTACGGGGATTTGGGCAAAAAGAAATAACTCATTTAGGGGTTTCCTTCAAAATGAGACGGAACGGCGCCGGAGGAACGAATTCTCCGGGCTGGGCTTTGATCTTGGCTTTCAAAGTTTCGCAGCCGTCGGCTTCGATGCTCAAATCAAAGTCCCCTGCCGGCAGATCAAAAAAGGCAAATGAAGCCTTAAACGCAAAATCCCGGGAAGCAAGAAAAGCGGTGAGCACTTCTCTGTCGCTCATTTTGTCGTTGGGTACAAGAGACCGGGAGATTCCCGGACCGGATAATTTGACGGCGCGGATTTTCACATTTTCCGGCAGGTCTTTAAAAAAACCCCAGAAGCTATCATCACTGGAAGTTGCCGCCGTGATATAACCGGCAACCATTCCCTGCGGCTTTAAAACAAATCGTGCTTCCTCTATTTTTCCCGGTTTGATGTCCAGCGTTATTTTGTCCGGTTCGGTTTTGAAACCCAGGGCACAGAGGCTGACATCATATTTTTTGGGGACAATAGCTCCCGTTTCCTGCTTGGGCAGAAAGGGATCTATTTTGAGCTGCGTTTCCTTTTCATCGGTTCCGGCGGGAGCCAGCACCAGAGCCATTTGTGAGGGAATATTAACCGTCGGGGGATCAAAGGTATGCACAACATGCAGATAGCCTTTAGACCGAACATAGGTTTTGTTCTTATTGGCTTCCGTACTGGCCAGGACCGCTTTAAACTGAGCCGTCATTTCCGGACTGGAAAGAATACTGACATGGTCTTCGTTAAGGCCGCTGACTTTCAGGGCATCAGCCTGCGCTCTCAAATCCAGCATGCTTTCCAGAGTAACCGTATTATCGTTGTTCTGCCGGAAGAGGCTGCCGCCTCCCTTGTGCCCGAAGAATAAATAGTAGCGGATCGAGGGATCCAGCTTTGTTCCCAGCACGCGTTTGATGTATTCGCTGTCCGGATCCATATCTTTCCAGCTGGGAATAACCGCCGGCGATTGTTGCACACCTGTTTTGGCCCGCTGTTCCCCGCCCCAGGGTGTTGAAATCGACACAAACAGCTGGATGGTGTCATGGTAGTTGTCTTCTTTGGCAATAATGGCGGAGCGGGACACCAGCCCCCCCATGCTGTGCGCTACAACATACAGGGTTTCGAATTGATGTTTCCGGTAAAGGTCATAAAGCTTGGTTCTCAGCAGAAAGGATGTTGTGTCCAGTCGGGCGCCGGACGGATAATAGAAAATCCAGGGCTGATAGCGCGAGCGGTCCAGATGATTGATAAAATAACGCCAGTCCTGCGGCGAACCTGCCGCGCCGTGAACGAAGAGAACAGGAATTTTTTTGGCGTCGTAAGGCTCCACAAAAAATATGTTGCAGCCTATCCGTTTGAAAAATTCCAGCGGCGCCCAGAAGCCGGCCAGGCCATTTTCGGCGGAAAATACCGGATCATCCAGATTGGCCAATGCGCCGGCTGACGTTGAAGGTTTGCTTTTCCCACCGGAAGATTGCAGCAGCATATTGGAAAAAGACGAAGTCGTTTTTTTTGTTTTCGGCGTCAGGACAATATCCAGCCCGAAGACAGCGCCGCCCACCTGTGTTTTTACCGGATCGGGTTTTCCGTAGTAGCCTGACCATTCCCCCGGGTCATAAGTGAAATCCCCGTTTTTGTCTTCAAAGGCGAAAATTTCATATTGTCCCTCCTGGACCAATATTTCATACTGTCCGGACCCGGATAACACGGCGTAATCGCCAATCGTTACCACACCATTCTGTTTATGGTAGGCGACGACGATAATGGGTTTTTTCAGGGAAGACAGACTGATGATTTCACCAATCAGCAGGCAGGAATCTTTGGAAAACTGGACATCCTCCCGCAGCTTGAAGAGCGCGCAGCCCGCGAGATTCAAGACCAGAAGGAGAAGGATTCCGATACTGATGTATTTTTTCATTCATTCCTCCGTCTCGGTTGCAGAGATCAATTAGCTTGTTGCTTTACCCAGTATCATTTGCTTAACTGACCACTGTAAGGTTACCAGAATTATCGGGGGGATTCAATATTTAATAAATGCTCCTGTTGGCTTTGTTTAAAAACCGAAATCGACGATTTTCTCATGGAAGGATCAAATGATGATTTTTTCTTTAAAACCGCGGGTGAGAGTGTGGCTGATCTCTGGCTTTTTGATTCTGGCGACAGGGTCGATCTTTTTCCTCGGCTCTTCTTCTGCTTATGCTGAAATGAATGATCGCCTGGCCGATTGTGCCAAAATTGACGATAATGCGGTGCGATTGGAATGCTTCGATGCCCTTTCGGGAAGAAAAAGTCCGGCACCTCAAGAAGCCGCACCGGCAGCCCCCGAAGTCGCTTCTAAACCGGATGAGCAATCCGTGATGACCAGGCAATGGGATTTAGATCCTAAGAACCGCCGCAACTCTTATGTTCTTAGACCCTACCGCATGAATTATTTTTTACCGATCGCCTACAACTCGTCACCCAATGATGAAACGAATCTGGAATATGATGCCGCGGCGAAAGCGCAGTTCAATGAAGCCAAGTTCCAGCTCAGTTTAAAAGCAAAAGTCTGGGAGGATGTTTTCCAGGGACCGCTTCAGGGGGCCTATGACAGGATCAAAGGGGTGCAAGGTGTTGATGTCTGGATCGCCTACACGCAGCTTTGCTTCTGGCAGCTGTATAATTCCGCGTTTTCCTCACCATTCCGGGACATCAATTACGAGCCGGAATTATTAATCAACTTGCGCACGGACTATGAAATTTTTGGTTTGAAGGGACGGTTTGTTCAGGTTGGTTTTAACCATCAATCCAACGGCCGTTCGAAGCCTCTGTCCCGGAGCTGGAATCGGATTGTCGCCAATATCGGACTGGAAAGAAACAATTTCGGGCTGGAGCTTAAAACCTGGTATCGCCTGCCCGAGGACGAAGACAAAGATGATAATCCCGATCTTACACGCTATATGGGATACGGCGAACTCCGGGCATTCTATATCTGGGAGAAGCAGAGATTTGCCGTCATGCTGCGAAATAATCTGAGGCAGAACAATCTCGGCGCCGTGCAGCTGGACTGGAGCATTCCGCCGATCACCCTGGGCCGTCTGCTCATGGGTTCTTTTGTCCCCGAAGCGACACTGAGTAAATACCTGACCGATAAGTTGAGCCTGTACGTTCAGTATTTCAACGGGTACGGCGAAGGGCTGATGGATTACAACAAAAGCATTAACAGGATCAGCGTGGGATTCATGATCGCGGAGTGGAATTAGATCGATATTGCCTGGGCGCCGGTGCGCGCAGAGACAGGCGTCAAGACCTGTCTCTGCGTTTGGTATCTTCAGGCCGAATGATCATTCTGTAACCCGGAAACGGGGTTAATCTTTAAAAACCGCGCCTGTCGAGGCCGACGTGACCAACTTCGCATAGCGGGCCAGGTAGCCGGTGGTTATGGCGGGCGTCCAGGACTTCAGAGACTTGCGGCGCTTGGCAAGCTCGGCGTCGCTGACTTTCAGATTCAGCATCTTGGCCGGGATGTCGATGGCGATGATGTCGCCTTCCCTGACAAGGGCAATCGGTCCGCCTTCCGCCGCTTCGGGCGATATATGGCCGATGGCTGCACCCTGTGTGCCGCCGCTGAAACGTCCGTCAGTCAAAAGCGCCACGGTTTTGTCCAGTCCCATGCCGACAATTGCGGACGTGGGCGAAAGCATTTCGCGCATGCCCGGGCCGCCTTTGGGGCCTTCATAGCGGATGACCACAATATCTCCGCCCTTGATTTTTCCGCCGAGAATCGCGGCTATGGCGTCGTCTTCGCAGTTAAAGACGCGGGCCTTGCCTTCATTGACCTGCATGGCCGGGGATACGGCGGATTGCTTCACGACACCGCCGTCGGGCGCGAGGTTGCCTCGCAGAATAGCAATGCCGCCTTGCTTGGAATAGGGATTCTTCAAGGGCCGGATGACATCCTCATTCAAAACGCGTGCGCTTTTTAAATTTGCCCCCACGGACTTGCCGGTGACGGTCATCGCCTTTTCATCAATAACCCCCAGCGGGCTGATCGTTTTCATGACCGCCTGAATACCGCCTGCCGCGTCCAGATCTTCGATATGGTGATGACCGGCCGGACTCAATTTGCAAATATTAGGTGTCTTCCCGCTGATCTTATTAAAAAGATCCAGGTCCAGCTTGATACCCGCTTCGTGAGCGATGGCCGGGATATGCAGAACCGTGTTGGTGGAACAGCCGAGCGCCATATCGACGGCCATGGCGTTCTTAAACGCGCCAACCGTGGCGATGTCCCGCGGTTTCACGCCCTTTTTAAAGAGATCCATAATTTTCATGCCCGCGTGCTTGGCCAGGCGATGTCTGGCGGCGAGGACGGCCGGAATCGTGCCGTGTCCGGGGAGCCCCAGTCCCAGCGCCTCGGTGACGCAGTTCATGGAGTTGGCCGTGTACATGCCGGAGCAGGACCCGCATCCGGGGCAGGCGCAGTCTTCCAGTTGCTGCAACTGGGCAGTTGTCATCTTTCTGGCTTTTACCGCTCCGACGCCTTCAAACACCGAGATAAGATCGACGGCCTTATCCTGAAATTTCCCGGCGAGCATCGGTCCGCCGCTGATGAAAATGCAGGGGATGTTAAGCCGGAGCGCTGCCATCAGCATGCCGGGGATGATCTTGTCGCAATTGGGAATGAAAACGAGTGCGTCAAAGGGATGAGCCGTCGCCATGATCTCGATGGAATCAGCGATCAGCTCGCGGCTGGCGAGGGAATATTTCATGCCCGCGTGTCCCATCGCGATGCCGTCGCACACGCCAATGACCGGAAATTCCACCGGTGTTCCGCCGGCCATACGAATTCCCGCCTTAACATCCTGGGTGATCAAATCCAGATGGATATGTCCGGGAATGATTTCGTTGGCCGAGTTGACCACCCCGATTAAGGGGCGGGCGATTTCTTCATCGGTATAGCCCATCGCTTTGAAGAGCGAACGGTGCGGTGCACGTTCCAGTCCTTTTTTCATGAGATCGCTTCTCATTATTTATCTCCCCCTGTTTACACAAATTTCTAATTTTTGAAGATTGCCATCTCGCGCTGCGCTCCTTCTTAGAAAACACTCCGCAATTGGCTTGCTCCCTACAGAACAGGGGGTTGCAACCCCTTGTTTTGAGCGTGTCCGGGTTGTTCGGCTTTTCCCGATAAGAAACAGGTAAGCCAAAGCGGCTAAAATGCACGCGATGATAAATTTGGATTCGGCAGCGGCCTTCGACAAAGCGGGAGGCCGCTGCGCAGATCAATTATTTCTTACGCTTTTCCGGTCTTAACGAGCGAACCGCCGCTCCGGCCTGCCACATTTCGGACTCGCGCATTTCCTTGAGCTCGGCATTCAGCTTTTCCTTGTAATCCGGCGCGCTGTTGACGCGCAGGACGACTTCCGTTTCCTTACCGGTGGCGACGGAATTATAGAGTTCGGCGAATACCGGTTCGACGGCTTTGCGGAATTTATGCCGCCAGTCGAGTGCGCCGCGCTGCGCGGTGGCCGAGCAGTTGGCGTACATCCAGTCCATGCCGTTTTCGCCGACGAGGCGGATCAGGCTCTGCGTGAGTTCTTCCACTGTCTCGTTGAAGGCTTCACTGGGTGTGTGGCCGTGACGCCTCAGTTCCGCGTACTGCGCCTCCATCATGCCCGCGAGAGCGCCCATCAATACGCCGCGCTCGCCGGTGAGATCGCTGTAGACTTCCATCTGGAACGTCGTCGGGAAAAGAAAGCCCGAGCCGATGGCGATGCCCAGGGCGAGCGTGCGTTCCATCGCGCGGCCGGTTGCGTCCTGGTGAACGGCAAAGCTGGAGTTGATGCCGCTGCCGTCCTGGAAATTCCGGCGGACGCTGGTGCCGGAGCCTTTGGGCGCGACCAGGATAACATCGACGAAATCCGGCGGAATCACGCCCGTCTGCTCTTTATAGACGATGGAAAAGCCGTGGGAGAAGTAAAGTGCGTCGCCTTTTTTCAGGTGCGGTTTAACTTTCGGCCACAGAATCATCTGTGCCGCGTCCGAGACGAGATACTGGATGATCGTTGACTTTTCGACGGCTTCTTCAATCGGGAAAAGCGTCTTGCCGGGCACCCAGCCGTCCGCGATGGCTTTATCCCAGTAAGGCTTATCTTCCGGGGACTGGCCGATAATGACGTTGACGCCGTTATCTCTCATGTTGAATGCCTGAGCGGGGCCCTGAACCCCGTAACCCAGTACGGCAATCACTTCGTTCTTCAGGACATCCTGCGCTTTCTTCACCGTGAATTCTTCCGCGGTCACCACGTCTTCCACTGTTCCACCAAAATTAATTTTTGCCATAAAACCCCCTGTTCTTAGTGTTGCGATTAGTTATAATTGTTGTCAGTTAATTTTATTCTTCCAATTTCAAGGCGACAAGACCTGTCCGGGTTATATCCGCGATGCCGAGCGGCTCCAGGCGAGCCAGAGAAAAGTCGATTTGCGTTTTATCACCCGTTATTTCGACAATGACATACGCGTCGCCCGACACGATGACTTTCCATTTGTTGACGTCAATGGCATTCCTGACGGCTTGCGAATTCTGGGCTGCCAGATTCAGCCGGACCAGAACCATCTCGCGATGGACGGATTCAACATTGGTCAGGTCATCGACGGAAATCACGTCGACCAGTCGTTGCAGCTGATTTTCGATCCGGGTGATGGTGGCCTGGGAACCTGAAGTGGTCATCACGATTTTTGAGATGTCGTTCTGAGTGGTGGTATTCACGCAAAGGCTGTCGATGTTATAGCCTTTGCCGCCCAGTGTTCCGGCAATCCTGGCCAGCACATCGGGTTTGTTGTGCACCAGAATTGAAATGATGTGGTCCTTCTTCTCCATTTGATTCAACCTCACGTAATAAAATATTTAACGACGCCGTTAATTGATCATTTCTCTCGATCCCAGGGCCATTTGACTGATGGACTCGCCCGGATGGACCATGGGATAAACGCATTCCTCGCGCGACACTCGGAAATCCATCAGCACAGGCTTATTGGCGGCCAGCCCCTGCTTCAGCACCGCTTCCACTTCGGCCGGCTTCGTTGCCCGGAGACCGATGATGCCGAAAGCCTCCGCCAGCTTTACAAAATCCGGCGCGTAAGTCATATCGGTATACGAATAGCGTTTTTCATAAAACAGCTCCTGCCACTGACGGACCATGCCCAGGAAGCCGTTGTTGAGCAGGACCACCTTCACGGCGATATTATACTGGGCGGCGGTGGCCAGCTCCTGAATGTTCATCTGGATGCTGCCGTCGCCGGCGATGTCTACCACCTGCTTATCCGGAAAAGCGCATTTGACGCCGATGGCTGCGGGCAGGCCAAATCCCATGGTGCCCAGGCCGCCGGACGAAATGAAAGAATTCGGACGGTCGAACCGGAAGAACTGCGCGGTCCACATCTGATTCTGTCCGACTTCCGTCGTAATCAGCGCGTTTCCTCCCGTCAGCTTATGCAGCGTTTCGATGACGTACTGGGGCTTGATGACTTCGCCGTTCTGACAATAGGTCAGCGGCACTTTTTCGCGCCATTCGGCGATTTCGGAAAACCATTCGCTGCGCGAGGAGGCTTCCTGTTCATAGTGGTGCTCTTCCAGAAAACGCAGCAGATCCCTGAGCGTCGCCTTGGTGTCGCCGATAATCGGCAGATCGACGGTAACATTTTTATTAATGGACGACGGATCAATGTCAATGTGGACAATCTTGGCGTTGGGGGCAAACGTATCGATCGTGCCGGTAACCCGGTCATCGAACCTGACGCCGATGGCCACGAGCAAATCGCAGTGGCTCACGGCCATGTTCGCATAATAGGTTCCGTGCATGCCCAGCATGCCCAGCCACAGCGGATCACTGCCCGGAAACGATCCGAGGCCCATCAGGGTGCCGGTCACGGGAATTTCGTATTTTCGGGCCAGTTCGGTTAATTCATCCGCTGCTCTGCCCAGGATAACGCCGCCTCCCGTCATGATTAAAGGTTTTTTAGCCGCCGTGAGCATGTTCAACACGTTAGCCATCTTTTTGGGCGCCGGTTTGTAAGTCGCTTCATAATTGCGGATCTTCACGCTGGCCGGATCATACTCGGTTTGCGCGGCCATCACATTCTTGGGCAGATCCACCAGCACCGGCCCCGGTCTGCCGGATCGGGCAATATGAAAAGCCTCTTTAATCGTTGCGGCGAGGTCATCAATATTGCGCACCAGGAAATTATGTTTGGTGCAGGGGCGTGTGATGCCGGTGATGTCGCATTCCTGAAAGGCGTCATTGCCGATGAGACCCGTCGGGACCTGTCCGGTAAAAACAACCAGCGGGATGGAATCCATATTCGCTGTGGCAATGCCGGTGACCGTATTGGTGGCGCCGGGACCGGATGTTACGAGGCAAACCCCTACCTTGCCGGTTGTGCGGGCATAGCCGTCGGCGGCATGCACGGCGCCCTGTTCATGACGAACTAAAATATGTCTGAGATTGCTTTTGAAAAGCTGATCATAAATGTCCAGGACCGCCCCGCCGGGATAGCCAAAGATGATATCAACTTTTTCTTCTTCCAGCGCTTTCAGCAGAATTTCCGTGCCTTTCAACTTCATGCCCCTATGACCCCTCCATCGCTGATATAGTATGAATCAAAAACCTTAAAACTAAAAAAGCCGCCAGTTTCTTTCGGAAAAAGCGGCTTTACTGAAAAAGCAAAGCCGCGGACTTTCGGGGTCCGCGGCTTGTATCTTTGTTCTTAGAGATACAGAGCGGCAGACCCCATGAGTACGACTACTACGACGAGCAATCTTACAATGGCCTGGAACCGAATTCTACCGCTATCGAAATCTTTAAGAAACATAATTACTTCCTGCTGTATTTGGCCCTCTTCTAGCGAAAAAAACCGCGCTTGTCAAGAGGCATTCTCAAGTCACTTTAAAATTTTAGCGGAATAACTCTTCTTTTTCTTCTGTCGCCTCTTCCTTTTCGCTGGGGAGAGCGTTATCCAGAAAACATTCGTAGATGGTTCCGGGGCCTGCGCCTTGAGCCGGTCGGCCGGTTTTGTGATCCACCTTGACGAAGACAATACCCTCCGGAACGGGGAAAGCTTCCACGGGTTTTCCCTGCAGGGCTTTTTCCATAAAATAGAGCCAGACCGGCGCAGCGGCACGACCGCCTACTTCATGTTTTCCCAGAGATTTCTCCTGATCAAAGCCAATCCAGACACCGGTAATCAGAGACGGCGTAAAACCGATGAACCAGGCGTCGCGGATATCATTGGTTGTTCCCGTTTTGCCGGCAACCGGCCGGCCGATGCTTTTCACCCTCCGGCCCGTGCCGCTTTCGACAACATCCTGCATGACGTAGGACGTCATAAAAGCGATGCGGGGATCAATAACCTGCTCTACCTGCACTTTGGTTTCCTCAAAAACATTGCCGGTGCGGTCGACAATTTTACGAATGAAGAAAGGAGTGACTTTCTTGCCCTGATTGCCCAGGACGCCATAGGCGCGAACCAGTTCCTGCAGGGTCACGCCCGATGAACCCAGCGCGAGAGACAGATTCCGGGACAGCGGAGACTCGATGCCCATGTTTGCCGCGTAGGACGTGGCGTAATCGATGCCGATATCCTGCAATATCTTCACGGTAACAACATTGCGGGATTGCACCAGGGCCGTCCTCATTGTAATCGGTCCCAGAAATTTTTCATCAAAGTTTTTCGGTTTCCATAAACCGTCTTCCTGTGAGGGATCGGGAAAGACAACGGGAGAATCAACAAACCGCGTGGACGGATTCATGCCTTTATCAAACGCCGCGGTATAGATCAGGGGTTTAAAGGCGGAGCCCGGCTGGCGGCGCGACTGGGTGGACCGGTTGAATTCACTTTTACTGAAATCGCGGCCTCCGACCATGGCGCGTATTGCGCCGGTTTTAACATCCATGCAATACAGCGCGCCCTGCACCAGCCCCTTTTCGTATTTGCCCCGTTCTTCCATTTCGGTGAGACCCTTGATGAGTCCGTCCCGCGCCGACTTCTGCGCTGCCAGATTCAAGGTCGTATAGATGGACAGCCCTTCCTTATAGAGGACGTCCGCACCGTATTTCTCCTGGACATAACGGCGGACGTGCTCGACAAAATAGGCGGCGACCTTGTCCTTCGGTTTCATGGGGCGGAGTTTCAAGGGTTCGGCGGCGGCCTTATCCATTTGTTCCCTGGTAATAAAGCCCTCCTCCATCATCCGGGTTAATACGTAAACCTGTCTTTGTTTCGCACGGTCGAAATAAAGAAACGGGGAGTAGGTTGTGGGCGCCTTCGGCAAGCCGGCTAAGAGTGCAACCTCAGGCAGTGTCAGATCTTTCGCGCTTTTACCGAAGTAGCCAATCGACGCCGACTCGATGCCGTAGGTGCCGTGCCCCAGATAGATTTGGTTCAAATACAAATTCAGGATTTCATCTTTGGTCAGATATTTATCTATCCGATAAGATAGGATGGCCTCTTTGAATTTCCGGATGTATTTTCTTTCCGGCGTCAGATACATCAGCTTGGCAACCTGCTGCGTGATGGTGCTGCCGCCCTGCACGATTTTGCCCGCTTCCACATTTTTGAACATGGCGCGGAAAATGCTCTGCACGTCGAATCCCTGGTGCTGATAAAAACGGGAATCCTCCGCAGCGACAAACGCGTGCTGAGCGATCTTCGGAACGTCGGATATTTTTACCATCTTTCTGTCTTCCAGAAAGAATTCATCGATGAGTTCGTTATTTTCGTCCAGCACACGGGACGCAATGCTGGGCCTGTAATCCTTGAGCGCATCAATTCCCGGTAAATCCAGGGTCATGACGTAATAGGTGATGGTTCCGCCGACAGTCACCAGCAGAATAAAGAAAACCACAAGGAAGATAACTTTCAAAATTTTAGAAAGATTGAAGCTTTCTTTCGATTGTCCCATCTTGTTTTTACGGTCGGCCATAAATTTAATACCTATTTTTCATCATCCACTTCACTCGATTCGGGAAGCTTTTTTTTAGCGGCAAACTTCGCCACGAATATACTCACCTCATAAAGAACCAATAAGGGGATTGCCATTAAAATCTGACTCAGGGCATCCGGAGAAGGTGTCAGGATTGCGGCTGTAATAAACAGGATGAGGATCGCGTATTTTCTGTTTTTGGAGAGCAGTTTGTCCGTGACGATACCCAGTTTTGCCAGGAAAAAAATCAGGACCGGCAACTGGAAAGACAAACCAAAGCCCAATAAAAACTTAATAAAAAGAGAGAGATATTCATTAAATGAAATCATTGCCCGCAGATATTGGTTATTGAAGCTCACGAAAAATTCAAAAGCGGGGGGCAAAACGACAAAGTAGCCGAACAGAACACCGGCCAGAAAAAGCAGGGTAGAAGAAAAAACAAAGGGGACCACGTACTTTTTTTCCTGCGGGAGCAGCGCCGGCGCGATAAATTTCCATACCTGATAAAAGATGAAAGGGCTGGTGAGAATCAGGGAAGAAAAAAAGGCGATTTTCATGTAGGTGAAAAAAGCCTGGGTCAGGCCGGTGTAGATCAGGTAACTGCTTTTGGGAAGAGCGTCGGTGAGCGGTTTGGTAATGATGGTAAACAGCCAGTCCTTAAAATAATAGCAGACGAGAAAGCCGATTCCCAGGGCGATCAATGAGTTGGTCAACCTTTTGCGCAAGTCGATTAAATGTTCAGTTAAAGACATTTTAATATCTTCGTTATTTTCCATCATGGCCGTTTTGTTGGATACTTGAATGGTAGATGCTATGTCGGGTTTTGTTTTTTCCCGGAGTCAGTTCCGGCTGCGTTTTCCTTCGCTTCTTCCGCTTCAGACGTTTTCAACAGTAATGAATCTTTGAGACCATCATCAGGTTTTGGTTTATCATCTTCCTTCAGCGTTTCCTTTAAATCCTCGGCTACGCCTTCGGTGGCGTTTTTGAAATCCCTGAAACCTTTGCCCAGCGTTTTAGCCAGATCGGGCAGTTTTTTTGGCCCGACGATTAAAAGCGCAATGATCGCGATAATGATGAGTTCCTGTACCCCGATACCAAACATAAAGATTAACTCCTTAAATATTAAATGTACCTATATATCGATTGTTGTTTTTGTCAATGATTTTCACAAAAGCGAAAGGCTCTTTCCCTGATCTGATGGATGTCAATTAGAAAGTTTTAAATATCAGGACGTTTCGATTTTGTACCTTGACTGGATGTTGTCTATTTTATAGATGTTACCGATGACTCTCGATGAACAAATGGCTGAACTGACCCGGAATGGATCAGAAAGAATAATATATCTGGCTCGCCCGGGCGTTTTTGCATTGGCTGCAGGTTTAGTCCTCACCGGGATCTTTACCGGTAATCCGGTTTTCTACGGAATCGCGCTTGTTGTTACGCTTATCGGATTAGCAATCTGGCGGGTGACTCCGCACATCGATAATGCCGTCAGAGGTTTACGGGAAGGCCTGATGCAGAAGGGTGAGGTCGAGATCACGATTGATCACTGGACAGACGCTGAATCGAATCACTACGAGTTTTACAAGGGTCTTATTTCAATCGATAGCCAGCCCCTCTGGTTCATGGAATTCGTGACGCCCCGGAACTGGCAGCCTAAAGAAGGGAAATACTCTGGACAATTAGCCTTTATTCCGGGAGTGGAGTGGCCTGTTGTCATGATCACCGCCGATGGACTGTTATACCCCCGCTTGAAACCGCGCCGCGCAACGGTGGTTTCATAGGGCTCTGTAATCTGTTAAGTTGTTGATATGGAATATATATTGGTCATGTGCTCCGGTTTTGGAGAGCACAAGTTATTTTTGCTCTTCGGGGCAAATTAATCGGTTTTTTGTCTTGACAATATTATGACCCTTAGTATAACGATGAACCTCTGCTCATTGAATCTCCGTTAATATCCGGGCTTATTGAGGGAGGAAAAAAGGGCCCTCTTTCCCAGTTGAAAATATGCCGCAACAGAGAGCGTTATAGTAAGGCCATCACCAAGGTGGCTATTGAATAAAAATTATTAACCGAAAGCGAGGAAGAAACATGAAGATTGAAGATGTGAAAAATGTATGTGTTGTCGGCGCAGGTAACATGGGTCATCAGATCGCGCTCCAGTGCGCTATCTCTGGTTACAAGGTTGTCAGCACGGACGTCATTCCGGCCGTTCTGGAAAAAGCCGAAAAGTTTGTGGACACCTATTTGGCCGGACGTGTGCAGAAGGGTAAAATGACGGAAGATGTGGCCAAGGCTACCCGTTCCAGAATCTCCTTCACTGGTGATCTGAAAGTAGCTGCGAAGGACGCCGATGTCGTCATTGAAGCGGTTCTGGAAAGAATAGACCTGAAGCGAAAAATATTTGCCGATCTGGACAAGATTGCTCCTCCCAATGCCATTCTGGCGACCAACAGCTCATTTATCGTGAGTTCCAGAATTGCCAGCGCGACCAATCGCCCCGCTCAGGTTTGCAACCTCCACTTCTTCAATCCGGCCCTGGTCATGAAGCTGGTTGAAGTCGTTCAGGGACCGCATGTGTCGGACGAGACGGCAAAGTGCATGATGGATTTCTGCCTGAAAATCGACAAAGTTCCTATCCATATCAAGAAGGAAGTGGATGGCTTTGTTCTGAACCGGATCTTCAGCGTCATTTCGAAAGAAGCCCTCTGGATGCTGGAAATGGGTGTTGCATCTTATGAAGACATCGATAAGGCCTGCGTATACGGCGCCGGTCACCCCATGGGTCCCTTCCGCCTCAACGACCTCACGGGCATCGACCTGACCTACGATATCTGCATGAGCCATTTCTATGAGTCCGGCAATCCGGCGGATCTTCCGAGCCCCAGTGTTGTTAAATTATACACCCAGGGCAAATACGGTCAGAAAACCGGCGAAGGCTGGTACAGCTACAAGAAATAACGCTTTTTAAGCGCGCCTGCCGAGGCTAAGGTCTGCCTCAAAGGCGATTTTCATAAGGACGCCCCGAAGTTCACCCGAATTTCGGGGCGTCCTAGCAATGATCTATGAACAGACAGAAAAAAAAATCAGCGCTGGTTGTGGAAGGAGGCGGCATGCGTGGCATATTTGCCGCAGGGGTTCTCCACGCATTCGGCAAAGCCGGCTTTGACCCGTTTGATTTGTATATTGGTGTTTCCGCCGGTGCCTGCCACCTGGCCTCGCATCTGGCAGGGCAGAACGACCGTAATTTCGACATTACCCTGCGCTACTCGCTGGCTCCCCAGTTCATCAATCCCGGGCGATTTCTCAAAGGCGGCCATTTAATGGATCTGGACTGGATGTGGGAGCAGACAATCGCCCATTATCGTCTGAATCTCAAACACATCGATGAAAAACTGCGCAGTCGGAATAAAGAATATCTGATTGTGGCTACATCCATGGTCACCGGCAAAGCGCTTTATCTGTGCCCCGATGAAAACACACTGGAGCATTATTTGAAAGTCTCCAGTTCGTTGCCGATTCTATACCGCAATATTCTGGATGTGGACGGCGAGAAAGCCACCGACGGCGGCATGGCCGACTCCCTTCCCGTGCAGGAAGCCTGCCGGCGCGGTGCGACGGACATAACCGTCATCAGGTCGCGGCCGGCTCACTATATCAAAAAGAAGAGCCAGCTCGCTCTGGCAATCTTTTCCTTATACTTCCGCAAGTACCCGCGGCTGGTAGAACGTTTCAAACAGCGCGCGGGAAATTATAATGAAGCAGTTGACTTTATTCACCATCCACCCGAGGGCATCCACATGACTGAAATTGCACCGCCCGCCCATCTGGATGTCGGCAGAACAACCCGGGACGAAGCCCCGCTTCGCAAGGCCTATGAGACCGGAATCAGGCAGGGTGAAACGTTTATTAAGCAATTCGCAGCGACGAATCCCTAGTTTCTGGCTCCTGTTTATTTCCTTGACACAAACTTTATTGAAGTTTATAAAACAGCCACTTATCACTCTAAATTGACTTTATTTTAAAATTTGATGCGCGGTTTTTATGTATATCGTGTCCGATCAAAAAGGATGGTTATGACCGTAGCCGCCTTTTTCAACACATTAATCCAATGTGTCCGGATTCTTTGATTCTGATGTTTGTTCCGGTGAAGGCCGCTAATATGACAGGAATAAACGTTCTTTCTGAAAATCGTCAGCGACCCTTTGCACAAGCGTATTCTGCCGATTTCGAGGAATCCGCTACCTTAAAATTTTTCATGGATTATCCATGGTCTCGTCATCTCTGGGTGCTGTTTACAAAAGAGCCGGAGAGACAGGACGGTAAATTTAAGTATTCAGAAAGAGTATTCATGAGAGGGAAAAATGAAAAACCGCCGTTTAAGTTTGATTGCGCGAATGTGCTATGCCTTTATTCTGCTATCCATCATCATCGCTGTTCTTGCCATAACACCTGACGACAGGGTACATACTGGTCCTGCTGCGGCAAAATTTCTTCCGGGGGCGAACCCGCCGGATGCTGAAAACAACGCAGCGCTTGTCCGGAAGTTCGATGCGGAGAGGCGAATCCTTGCCGCATCCCGAGCGGGAAGTAAAGTCAAGTCGTATCATCGATGAAATTATTTTCAGAGCACAGTATGGCGGCATCAACAGGATTGGATCTTAGACATTAGCCCTCCTTCCAGAGGGCTTTGCCATTCGGCAAAGCTTGACCACACCAATCATTTGTGCCATCTAAAGCATCTTTTAGATCGGAATAATATTTGTGGAAAGAAAACTGATCGTCATTTTTTTGATCCTGTTTTGCGGGCGGCTGTTGGTGCGCTACCTTCTGCAGCAACTTAATATTAGAAATTTACACAGGCACGGCAAAGAGATTCCGAAAGTTTTTGAAGGCCATATTGATGTGGCAATCTTGAACAGGATGGTAGATTACACATCAGACCTGTCCCGGCTGCAGTCTGAAGAAAACCTGGCGAGTGATATCACCGAGCTGGCCGTCGTATTGCTTCTGCTCCCGGTTCTGGTGGGCTGGCTGCTGGGGATCCATCTCCATCCCATCGGACAGGCGCTGTTTTTCTTTGCTATCCTGGCCCTGATCAGCGGCCTTGCCGGCTTGCCGTTTGAGATCCGCCGTACTTTTGTCCTGGAGAGAAAATCCGGTTTTTCTAACATGACATGGAAACTGTGGCTGATGGATCTGGCCAAATCCGTTATTCTCTCGGCCATTTTGATGGGGCTCATTGTGGTGGCCCTGATGGGGTTCGTTATCTATCTGCCAAACCATTGGTGGTTCTGGGGGTGGATGTTTTTCACCGTATTTCAACTCTTGCTGCTGTGGATTTACCCGGTACTGATTGCGCCGATTTTTAACAAATTTGAACCGATTCAGGACGAGGCGCTGAAGGAAAAGATCATGGACATGCTTTCCAAGGCCGGTCTAGAGGCCAATGGCATTTATCAGGTCGATGAAGGTAAACGATCCAAACACACCAATGCCTATTTTACGGGCGTCGGCAAAACCAGACGCATTGTTTTATATGACACGCTGCTTTCCTCGCACATGCCTGAAGAAATCGTATCCATCCTGGCTCATGAAATCGGTCACTGGAAGAAAAAGCATATTCTCAAACAACTGGTCTTTATGATTTCCGCTTCGTTTGTCCTGTTTTATGCCATTTTTCAGGTTGTGAGCTGGCCGACGTTCTTCAGCGCCTTCCGCATTGGTCAAATGCCGGTTTATGCCGGTTTTTTTCTGGCATCACTCTATTTTGCGGCTGCCGGCTTTTTCCTTCGCCCCATTGGAGCCGCGATTACACGCCGCTTCGAGTATGAAGCCGACCGGATGGCTTTTGATTTAACGGGCTCGTCACAGCCGATGATCAGCGCGCTCAAGCGGCTCGCCAGGGATAATTTAAGCAATCTCCATCCTCATCCCTGGTATGTTCTTTTTTATTATTCGCATCCTCCTCTGGTTGAACGTATTGAATATTTGCAGACAATGGATTATAAAAAGACAATATTGGGGAGAGCGGCGAATGCCCGTACAGGAAAAGATGATGTCGTCAATGGTCCCTTAAGCGGCGTCGAAGCAAGTAAAATGTAAAAAAAGACATGATGCCGTTCGCGAAGGACGCCGAAGCAATCAAGGATGACGATCCGAGCGGCGCGGCTGATGTGAAAATTGTCGGACGCAACCGGAATGAAAATGGGTGAAGGTTTTCAGGAGGCCGAGCGGCGTCTTGAAGCCGGTGAAGATCCGGATGAAATCGACGAAGCAATGGGCGCTGTTCTGTCGTCTGAAGATCCATCCGGGAAAAAGCGAGGCCGCAAGGGATCTGCTCTGCGAAAACCCCGCATCGATGAAGTGATGGATGATCTTTAGTCTGCAAGCTCTGCAGGAAGAGAACGCATGAAAGTTTTTGAACCGGCAACAATCGGATCGCTCTCTCTGGCCAATCGTTTTGTTCGTTCTGCGACGGGCGAAGGGCTTGCGACCAGTCAGGGTTACTGTTCGTCGCTGCTGACCCGGGTAATGGTGCAACTGGCCCGGGGCGGCGTCGGTTTGATCATCACGGGGCACACGGCCATAAGCAGGGAAGCGCGCGCGAGCGGGCGGCAATTATGCCTCTGGCATGAGGATCATCTCCCTGCGCTTGTCGACATGACGGGACAGGTCCATGAAGCTGGCGGCAAAATCGTGATGCAGATCAGCCACGCGGGTATTTTTGCGAAGACATCCCTGACCGGTGAGGCAGCATTCGCACCGACCGTCCAGGCTCAAGGCGACGGGACAATCGTCCGGGAGATGTCTTTGTCCGACATTCGAAAAACGGTGGACGCGTTTGCTTGCGCAGCCGCGTTGGCGAAGAAAGCAGGATTTGACGGCGTTCAGATTCACGCCGCGCATGGGTACCTGGTGAGTTCGTTTTTGTCTCCCCATTACAACCACCGTCACGATGAATATGGCGGTACGGTGGAAAATCGCGCACGTTTCCTGCTGAACATTATACAGGCTGTCTGGGGGTCGGTCGGCCGCGATTTTCCGGTTTTGGTCAAATTGAATGTCAATGACTTCCTGCCGGACGGATTGATCGCCGACGATATGCTGAAGGTCGCCGCTATGCTGGAACAAGGCGGGATCACGGCTGTTGAACTCTCCGGCGGCACCGTGCAGTCCGGCAAACTGATTCCGGCGCGCCCGGGTAAAATTGAGCAGGAAAACGAAGGGTATTACAAAGAGGATGCCCAGTACTTTAAAGGAAAAATCGGTGTTCCCCTGATCCTGGTCGGGGGATTCCGCTCGCTTGGCGTTGCTGAAAAATTTTTACAGGACGGCATTTGCGATTTCATCGCCATGTCCCGTCCCTTCATCTGTGAACCGGATTTGATTAACAGGTGGCAAACCGGGAAGCAAGCATCTTCATCCTGTCAATCGGATAATCAATGTTATCTGCCGGTGCGTGCCGGTAAAGGACTTTACTGCCTGACGCAACTGCGGGAAGCAAAGAAGACAGCGGCAAGGAGCAAAACATTGCGCCTTTAAAGCCCTGCGGCAGGGTTGCCGCTTATTTTTTGAACAGGCCTTCAAGTTTTTCTTTGGGATCGGTGGGTGTCGCGCCGGATTTCTCTGTGCTGACTTTGAATCTGAAGTAGTCGCAGAAGTTGGAGCGGCCTTTATCCAGGACGCGTTCGGCCTGCCCCTCGCGGCAGTCGTTGTAGATGCCCCGCTCGTAAAAGACACAGTTAAGGCAGCTATGGAGGTCGGTTCTACAAAAAGGACATTGTTCCTGCCGGCCGACAAACAAATCGGCGGGGATTTCTTTTTTACAGTTCTGACAGATTTTCATAAGCAAAGAAATACAGGCAATGACGGATTCCTGTCAAGGAACTTTCAGAATTTGCCTTATCTTAACGGAACCCTGCCATAATCAGGTGTAATTATGTTTTGAATATGGTATGGATTTTAATTATTATTGCGGAGGTAGCTATGGCGGATAAATCGAAACTCGGTCTGGAATTCCCGACTCACATGCTTACCGTTGAAGGAGTCAAGATTGCTGAGTTTGCCGCGGCGGTTGCACAGAAAGACGACACCTATCAAATCAAAGCAATTTATCGCGATGTTGATGCGGCTCAAGAAGCCGGTTATGAAAATATTCCGATCCCGCCGACGTTTCCCACCGGCTTTGCCTTCTGGTCGGGAGCCGGTCTGTACGGCATCGTCAACGCTGTTGGAGCTGACGTAACTAAACTGCTGCATAGTGAAGAAGAATATGAGTATTTCGCGCCGATTAAAGCGGGGGATGTTATTACCTGCAAAATGAAGGTTGCGGACATGTATGAGAGGGGCAAAAAAGAAAGAAAGGGCTGGTATTTTGAGATGACCGTTCTGGAAACGGAATTGTTTAATGAAAGGGGAGAATTGGTTCTCCGGGCCCGTACGACATTCATGGAAAGATAGGAATGACCTTATGACCATTAATTTCGATGCCATTCAGGTGGGGGATGCCATACCGGCCTACACATCCGCGCCGATCACGCGAACGCACCTTGTGCGCTATGCCGGCGCCTCCGGCGATTTCAATCCGCTGCATCATGATGAAACCTTTGCCAAGGCGATTGGACTGAATACGGTCATTGCCCACGGCATGTTTATTATGGGCATCGCGGGTGAAGCCATTACCTCCTGGATTGAGAATAAGTATTTAAGAAAATATTCGGTGCATTTTCTAAGCATGACGCAGCCGGTCGATCTGGATGATTTTGAGAATACAAAAGGCCGGGCCACCATCACCGTGAGCGGAAAAGTGGTCGATAAATATGAAGAAAACGGTGAAAAAAGAATCCGTTGCGAGATCATCGCCCAGGATGCGCAGGGCAGCCGGAAACTGACCGGCTATTTTGTGGCGGGATTGCCCTGAGTTTTCCGCCGCACATTGTGCAGCAGGTGTTTTTATGAAAGCCCGCATATTAGTTATTGATGATGACGCTGTCGCGTGTGAATTTCTCCAGGAGGTTCTGTTGCGCGACGGCTATGATGTTGCCGCGTTTACATCCGCGCAGGCCGCTCTGGAAGAGGATCTGTCCCAGTATGATTTATTAATGTCCGACATTCGGATGCCCGGCATGGATGGTCTCCAGTTCCTGGGTGAAGTTCAAAAAAAATGGCCCAACCTTCCGGTGATCCTGATGACGGCCTACGGGTCTCTGGAGACCACGATGGAGGCAATCAGTCTGG
The DNA here is from genome assembly GCA_036528635.1 of Deltaproteobacteria bacterium. GTDB lineage: Bacteria > Desulfobacterota > Syntrophia > Syntrophales > Smithellaceae > UBA8904. The sequence continues at coordinate 132,060 of JAIGNE010000043.1, read as the reverse complement.
GCGCCTGGGATTACATCAGCAAACCTTTTTCACCGGAAGACTGCCGTACACTCGTTAGAAAAGTTCTGGAAGTGCGCGAATTGCGTGAGCGACGATCGGATGGGCCGCTGGAGGCCATCGAAGAGGCGAAGCTGATCGGGTCATCACCCACCATGGTTGAGTTCTACAAGCAGATTGCCCGTGTCGCCGATTCTCAGGCCAGCGTGCTCATTGAAGGCGAAAGCGGGACCGGCAAGGAGCTCACTGCGCGCTCCCTTCATTCCATGTCGTTGCGCCGTCAAAAACAATTTGTGGTTGTGCATTGCGGCGCCATTCCGGATAATTTGCTCGAGTCGGAGCTGTTTGGCTATGAAAAAGGATCTTTCACCGGTGCGGATCACCAGCATGTCGGTCTCATTGAATCCGCCCAGGGGGGGACAATTTTTTTGGATGAGATTACGGAAATGTCCACGGCCCTGCAAAGCAAACTGCTGAGGTTCATGCAGGATGGAGAAGTGCGGCGGATCGGCGGGCATGAGGTGCGCCACGTTGCCGTTCGCGTCGTCGCCGCGGCCAATAAAAATATTGACGAAGAAGTCAGCGCCGGCCGTTTTCGCCTGGATCTCCTGTACCGTTTCATCGTCAGGCTGCATATCCCTCCCTTGCGGGGCCGCCTGGCGGATATTCCGCTGCTCATTGAGGTCATGCTGAAAAAATTGGGGTATTCCGGTGTGCGCGTCTCAGCGAAAGCCATGGAATTATTAATGGCTTATGATTGGCCGGGCAATGTGCGGGAGCTGGAGAATGTTCTGCAGCAGACCCTGTTGCTGTCCCCGTTTGTGGTCATCCTGCCGGAAAATTTGCCGGACCGGTTCCGGCAGAAGGCGGATATGAGGAAGGGCGTTGATCTGCCGGACATGACGCCGCTGGATGAAGCGCAAAGAGATCAAATTCTCCAAACGCTCAGGCAGACCTCGTGGAATCAGTCTAAAGCCGCTGATATTCTGGGTATCGATCGTAAAACACTGCGTATGAAAATTCGCCGCTACGGACTCAACGACGAAAAATAGCGGACGGTTTTGGTCAGGCCATGACGTCTTCGGCCATCCGCAAAAAGAGGGCGACGGAAGTTCCTTTGCCGGGAATGCTTTGAATGTCCATGCGGCCGCCGTGGGCTTTGACGATATCGCGAACAATCGCCAGCCCCAGGCCGCGCATTCCTTCATCCTGATGGGAGCTGAAGAAAGGTTCGCAGACTTTTTCCAGCATGTCAGCTTCAATGCCCTGTCCATTATCGGTAATCAGGATTTTGATTGTTTTAGCCGCACGGTCGTCTTCGGCCGAGATGGTGATCTTCCCCCCGTCCGGCATGGCGTCGATGGAATTTTGAATGATATTCAGGAGGGCTGTCTGAATCCGGTAGCGGTCTACATATAAGGATGCGACAGACTGCTCAATATGCGTTTCGATCGTCACATGGCTCTTTTGGATCAGTGGCTCAACCAGCGGAATGGTTTCACTCAATATTTTAGGTACGGTCATTAATTCAAAATGGGGTTCCGGCAGGCGCGTGGCTTTGCGCACATTTTGAATGACGTGGTCCAGCCTCTGCGTTTGTTCAACGATTAAGTTCAACTTATGGGCGACGTCCGGAGGCCAGCCTTCCCGTTCGAGCATCAGTCGCGCGAGTCCGGCAATGGAATGAAGCGGTGTTCCGAAATCATGGGCCAGATTGGCCGTCAAATGCCCCAGGGCCGTCAATTGCTTCAGATCATCAACCTGCTTTTGCAGTTGAACTACATTCAGCGTCTCTTCGCGGACACGGTCCGCCAGATGGCTGGTCAATTCGAGATTCCTGGCCATGACGTTTTGTATTTCGTTGGCCATCTGATTGAAATGATCGGCCAGCTGCCCCCACTCGTCCTCTCGAATGATGGGAATACGGTCAACATATCGACCCCTCTGAAATTCATCAATGGTTCCGATAATCATTTTAAGCGGTCGTCCGATCATCCAGCCGTAGCTTACGCCCAGGAGCAGCAGAATGGCCAGCAGAAGTCCCGCACTACTGAAAAACAGCAACTGCTGAGCGCGGTTCATGATTTCCGTATTGGCGCGTGAAAATGCAATGATGGCGACAACCGTGTGGGAATCGCGGGTTTCTCCGGGGACGGGATAGAGCAAACCGAGCGATGGGCCCGCTTCCGTTTCCAGTTTGACATAACGGGATTTTCCTTTGGCGCCGACTTCAGCCACGATATTGTCGCGCCATTCATACTGCACACGGCTGGCGCCGGCGACGTAATTAACATTGTTACGCCGGATGTCGAAAATATCGATCCTGGCCAGACGCACATCCGTCTGGATATGATCTTTCAGGACGGAATCGAGTGTCGCAATGCCCCGTCGGGTGGGGAAGTGCTGATAAAAAGTGCTGACGGTTTCCGCAACGCCTTCCAGTCTTTTAACCTGCTGATCGACCAGGATTCTGTCCAGCGCGGTGAGTTGAATAACGCCCCAGATGGCCATCGTGACGGCAAGCCCCGTCACCGTCAACGCAACAAGTCTGACCCGGACCGTTAAATTGCTGTTGTATGCGACAATTTTTGCCAGTAATTTTTTTAACATAGAGGGAAGTTTATAACAGAAAGGTCTAAAATAAACCACGGTGACTTTGGTTAAAGAAATGTAATGAAGCCCGGGTTGGCCGCAGAAAAAAAAGGATGGGCTTTCACCCATCCTTTTTGTGCATTTCATAAGTTGCTAAAACTTATTTTGCGGCCGGAGCTGCCGGAGCGGCCGGAGCTGCTTCGTCTTTCTTTGCTTCATCTTTCTTTGCGGCCTTCTTGCCTTTCTTTGCGGCCTTCTTAGCAGGCTTCTTGTCGTCGACTTTCTTGTCATCAGCCTTCTTGTCATCGGCCTTCACGGCTGCTGCGGCCGGTTTGTCGGTCGCTGCTGCTTTGGGGGCATCGGCTGCGATTGCGGTCATGGACAGTGCGAAAACAAATGCTACAACTAACAATACTAAACGCTTCATTTTAAAATCCTCCTGGTTAATGGTTTTTGATTAACCCTTAATTATTTAAGGGACTCCACCTATAGAAAAGCGTCATGGCTTACTTTGCAGCTGACGCCGGTTTCTCTTTGGGTTGTTTTGCTCCGTTTTTACCGGCATTTTTTACGGGGCTCAGCTTGACGACTCTGGCTGCCGTTAATTTTCCATCCTTAACGCTGTAATCAATTTTGACCGCGTCGTTAACGGTGATGCTCTGTGCCGGATTTTCCAGGGCGAACTCCATGATTTCCACATTGCCTTTAATGCTGCGTTCGATCTTAATGGCTTTGTCGGAAATTTCTACAACTTTACCCCGGGCATTCATTTTAGCCGTTTTGACGTTATTCGCTTTCAACACGGCGCTTTGATTTGAATTCGTTGCCGGTTGGTCGGCGGCGTAAGCAAATGCGGCCAAAAGACAAATCAATCCTGCTATCCCAATCAAAGCTTTTTTCATCAATTACGATCTCCCGATCATTTCGCTTGTTTTAAAAGCAACGAGTATGCCAACTTCCCGGCAAAGAGATTGCTCGTCTATTTACCTGTAATAATGCAGTAAATTATTTTCAAGCTTTCCCCGCCCTTTCTCCAGGACGGCAAGGCAGGGGAATAAATCCCCAATCACTGGAGAAAAATTCATCAATCAGACGCCGCGAGGGACTTTGGGGAAGATCAGGTCAGCCGCCGGTAAATCCAGCAGTGCAGATAAAAGAAGAAAGCTTCTCTGCCACCCAGGCAAAGCAGTTTTTTAGCAATGGCGCGGACGTCTTTTTGCCGGGATACTTTATGATCGGCCAGATAAATGCTCAAAAGACCGCGGGTGATCAGATGGTGAAATTTTGCGTGGGGCAGATTCGCAACACTTGCCTGCGCCTGACTGTAAAAATAACTGAGCCGGCGGGATAGTTGTTCATTATTTTCATAATAAGAGCAAAAATTCAGATCCAGACCCTTGCGGTCTTCCTCCTGATCGATCAGGTAATCCAGGAGGATGTGCAGTCCCTGAACCCACGGGAAATAAGCATTTCTGGTCCGGACGACGAGTTCCCCGGAGGTCGCCTGCTGAAAGAGCTGCGAGACGACGCAAAAAATTCCCAGCGTAGAACCGGCGCAGGCGGCAAATTCATACCAGGCCATCTCAGGCAGGTTTTTCTCATGTGCGGAAAACCATGCCTGCAGCCGTGGCAGTCGTTCGTCATTCCGAACATGCTTATGGACTTGCAGATCAATATAGACGCCGGCCAGTTCCCGGAGTACCCGGGCGCCCGCCGGATAGTTGGACAGATGACCGAGGACGTCTCTGCAGGTTTGCACCAATGCCGCCAGATAACCGCCGTCGTCATGCTCCTGCCGAAACCGATAATAGGCGGTCAGCGGCGCTTCCGGTGTCAGGGCCTGTATCATGGATTCGTGCAGGGCACGGAAATCATCCGGGTCCTGCGATGTGCTGCGGTCGCAAAGATTATCGAGGTAATCGCTGATGGTCTGGTAGGCAACAATAAATTTTATGGCTTCCCGGTATTGTTTGCCGGCCAGCAGGCCATAGAGAGAGCCGCCTTCACAGTGAAAGGTCTTTGTCTCGATGCTGGCCAGTGCCTGACGGCGCAGCTCCGGATCGGGAATGCGCCGGGCATATTCTTTCCACTGCCGCAGACAGGCATGCGTTACCGGTTGCACCTTCAGAATCATTTGGGTGGTCAGCGATATGAGATTGGTGGGTACCTGCAAACCCTGCTCCTTCATCGGATAATCCATCGGCGAATCTTTAGCACAGGCGCGCCCGTATCACAAGGTCCGGCCCAATTGATCAATTGACCGGCTTCGCCGATTTGTGATAGCGGGTAATCATGGGAGAGGCCATGAAGAATACAGCAGGCATGGATGCCGACATTATTGTCATCGGCGGCGGCGCGGCGGGGTTGATGGCCGCGGGACGCGCCGGCCAGCAGGGCGCCCGTGTTTTGCTTCTGGAAAAAACGGACAGTCCGGGGAAAAAAATTCTGATCAGCGGCAAGACACGCTGCAATCTGACCAATTCCGCAGAGCTGCGGTCTTTCATTGCCATGTATGGCATTAACGGCCGTTTTCTGCACAGCGCCTTTGCGCGTTTTTTCCGTCCGGAGCTGCTGGCCTTTTTTGAACATTACGGTTTGACCGCTAAAGTGGAACGCGGCGGCAGAATTTTCCCCGTCTCTGATGATGCCCGCGACGTGGTAAGTGTTTTTCAGAAATATCTGGCCGAGAATAAAGTCCGCGTTATTTTCAATGCCGGGGTCCGTTCGATCGTCCCGGGTGAACAATCCCTGTTTACCGTTCAAACAGCAAACGGCCGCTATCAGGCCCGAAGCGTCATTCTCGCGACCGGCGGGGCCTCCTGGCCGGCCACCGGGTCCGAAGGCGACGGCTATGCGATCAGCACGGCGCTTGGCCACAGGATCGTTAAGCCTAAACCGGCGCTGGTTCCCCTGGTGGTCTGCGAACAAAAGCTTGCCCGGTCCATGCAGGGTGTTTCCCTGCGCAATGTCCGCGCCACCGCGTTTCAGGGGGATGGCGCGGCGGTGGACGCTGCGCTCACGCCCGCCTGTGATTATGGCCGGGGCGAAAAGAAAATGCCCCGCCCGCCAATCATTGAAAGCCGGTTTGGAGAAATGCTCTTTACGCATTTCGGCCTGGGCGGACCGATTATCCTGCTCATGAGTCTGGCTGTGGTGGAAGCACTGGAGAACGGACCGGTTTCCATTCTGATCGATTTAAAACCGGCCCTGACCAGGGAACAGCTGAGCAAGCGGCTGCAGTCGGATTTAAACAACTTTGGCAAGCGGAAAATCGGAACGATCTGGAAAGACTACCTGCCGTCGAAAATGATTGACCCGCTGATCGCTCTTTCGGGGATGGATGAGGCCAGACAGGCGCACCAGGTCAACGCCGCAGAGCGGGAAAAGATGATCGATTTGCTCAAAGCGTTGCGATTTAACATCAAAACCCCGCTGCCGCTGTCCAAAGCAATCGTGACAGCCGGCGGCGTCGCGCTGGATGAAATCGATCCGCGCACTATGGCGTCCAGGAGAGTGCCCGGACTATTTTTTTGCGGTGAAGTTATGGACATTGACGCGGACACCGGCGGTTATAACCTGCAAGCCGCATTCTCAACCGGTTACATCGCCGGAGAAAGCGCCGCAGGGTTTGTCTGTTCACCGGCTCCCGGGTGAATTCCTGGTTTAATTCTGATGGATTATCGCAAATCCGAACGCTTTAGAAATTGTAATCCACCCGCATTTCCGATAAAATGGCACTTGAAAAAAATCGGATTAAATTTCATGAAAAATTAAGCTCTACAGAATCAAACAACCTGATTACCGATTTAAATAAAGGAGCAAGCCATGGCGGAAGAAAATGATGACCAAGTGGTCGACGCGAAAAAGTCTTTCACCGGGCGGTTTAAGTTCTGGCTGCACAATCTGCAGGTGGCGTTCGGCGAGACCTTCGGTCTGGGCCGCGGCGCAACGCTGGCGGCCATCATTTTTACCGTGGTGGTGTTGATTGTTGCCGGGTTTTTCTTTTTTCACTCCGCTCCGCCCGACACCATTACGATCAGCAGCGGCGACGAAGGCAGCCTTTTTCAAAGGCACGCCAAAAAATACGCCAAGATTCTGGAGCAAAAAGGCATCAACCTGAAAATTCTTCCCTCCGAAGGATCGCTGGAAAACCTGAAACGGCTGCAAGATCCCCAATTCCATGTTGATGTTGGATTTGTCCAGTCGGGCATGGTGGCCAAAGGGCAGAAAGTAGTTAATCTGGTGTCGCTGGGCAGTGTTTCTTACGAACCGCTCTATCTGTTCTGCCGGGATGATCAACCTTTCAAACTGCTTTCCGATTTCAGCGGGAAAAAGCTGGCGATTGGTGAACAGGGTACGGGGACCAATGTGCTGGCGATCACGCTTCTGGCCTTGAATGACATTAAGCCCGGCGGTGCAACCGTGCTTCTGGAAATCGATGACGAAGAAGCCGAGAAAATGCTTCTGGAAGGGAAAATCGACGGGGCGTTTATGATGGGGGATTCCGCGTCTTCCCGAACCATGCGCGACCTGCTGAAGCAGCCGGGGATTACTGCCTTCCATTTCACGCAAGCGGATGCCTACACCAGGCGCATCCGGTATTTGAATAAACTGGTGCTTCTGGAAGGGTCGATCAATTTCGGGAAAAATATTCCCGACCACAACATCAATCTGCTCAGTCCCACGGTCGAACTGATTGCGAGGACCAATCTCCATCCGGCGCTTTCCGATCTGCTTCTGGAGGCGGCGACGGAAGTGCACGGCAAGGCCGGCCGGTATCAGCGCCAGGGGGAATTTCCAGCCCCGATCGAGCATGAATATCCCATCAGTTCCAACGCGCAGCGTTATTACAAATCGGGCAAGAGTTTTCTCTACCGGTATCTGCCCTTCTGGATGGCCAGTCTGTTCAACCGCATTTTGGTCGTCATTTTGCCCATGATTCTGGTTTTGATTCCCGGACTCAAGCTCATCCCGGTGATCTATCGCTGGCGGATGCGTTTGCGAATTTTACGCTGGTACCGGGCTCTGCTGGTTCTGGAGGCTGACCTGAGTTCGAAGGTGACATCTGAACAGCGGGAAGAACATTTGAGCAGGCTCGACCAGATTGAGCAGACCGTCAATAATTTGAAAGTTCCGGCTTCATTTGCTGACCAGTTTTATGCCTTGCGCAGCCACATCGCGATTGTCCGTACGCGGCTGATGAGCGATGCCCCGTGATATTGATATCAGGAACAGATGTTATCCTGCGGCCTGCCTTTTGGGCAAAGTTTCTTTAACCAAAGTGCTGGCGATCAGCGCGGCGAAGAGCGAAACCAGGCAAAACTTGAACGCAGTGGAATAGGCCTCTACAGGGTATTGTCCGCCCATCGCTCCCACAGAATCCAGATACCAGCCGATGAGCGGCTGACCCAGTGCGGCGCCGGCAAAGGGAAAAATGTTCAGGATGCCTGTAGCGGTGCCGGATATTTGGAGGGGGAATGAATCCTTGATCGCCGAGTAACCGACCACCACCATGCTGGACACGGAGAAATTGAAAAAGAAACACCACAAATAAAGCTGGGTGACGGAAAAATCGCCTGTAAAAAAAGCCAGCGGCGAAAAGATGATCACGCCGGCCAGCTGGCTGATGATTAGAACTTTCTTGCGCGCATAGAGCACCTGGTGAGAAACCAATTCCAGAAAGGCGCGCCGAAAATCAGACCAATGGCCATCATCGACAGGATCCCGCCCGCCTGCGTCCGCGAAAGTCCATAGGTATGCATGAGAAAGGGGCCGCCCCACAAACCGTTGAAGCTCAGTGTAACAAAAGCGCCAAAAAAGTTGCACAGGGCGATCGGCCAGAAGATTTTATTTTTCACAACCAGAAAGATGCCGCCCAAAATGCCGAATTTAATACCGTCGCAGGTGTTGTCTTCCGCGCAGTCGTTAAGCGGCGGGAAGCCCGCCTTTTCGGGTGTGTCGCGAACCAGAAGCCAGATGAGTCCCGAGACCAGGAGGGTCAGCACGCCGATCACGATCATACTGCCGCGCCATGTCATCGCGTCGCTCAAAAGCGCCAGAGGCGCGGAGGCCGTGTAAGCGCCGATGCCGCCGAGCGACATTAAAAGGCCGCTCATGCGTGAAAACTTGCTTGCTTCAAACCAGTGGGTCAGAATTTTCAGCGTCGGGATAAAGACCATTGCCACGCCCAACCCCACCGCCACGCGCGCCGTGATGGCCAGGCCTACGGTATTGGCAAAACCCAGAACAATGGAGCCTGCCGCTGCCAGCGCAAAAAAAACGACGATCGACCGGCGGGGTCCCCATGAGTCGGACAAAAGCCCGGCCGGGATCTGCATGAGCGCATAAGGGTAGAAGTAAGCCGAGGCCAGAATGCCCATCAGCGCACCGCCGGCTTTGAGATCGTTCATCATGTCGACGGCGACGACGGCTGGAGCCAGGCGGTGAAAAAAAACCAGGATATAGGCAGTGCCCAGAAGGGCGAAAATCAAATAGCGGTATCGAGTAAATCTCATGTGGCCGTGTCCGGGGGAAAGTCTGTTTTGCAAGACGACGAATCGTCAGGGTCGCTATATCATTATCACAGTTCCGGAGCGCCTGATGGAATCAGACAGATAAAAGCCAAAGGCGCACCGCCGGTGTTGCGAATCTGATGTTCTTCGTTTGCCGGAACAAATACTCCATTTCCGGCCTGGAGGGGATGCCATTTCCCCCGGTTGAGAATTTCACCCCCGCCTGCATGGATGAAAATTTCATGCTCCCAGTCGTGTGCATGCCGGGGCGTATGACCGCCCGGAGCGATCTCAAAGAAGCGCATGCAAAAGTGATCGGCGCCGTCATTCTTGCCAATCAGGACGCGACCGGTAACACTTTTGGCCAGATCATTGTCAAAGGCAATGGGTGGAACGGATGAATAATGGATGATTTTCATGCTTTGTTCTCCTTCTTTTTCAACAACAGAGATGATGGATGGTTTCAATCGGCGATGAAATACCTGGAAGCACCCTTGGCGCCGGAAACCATGATCGTGATCCTCCAGCGTTCCGGTTAAGGGGAGCGCAAGACAAAGAGGATCTCCGAGCTAAAGGCATTAACTTTTTTCAATCGTCTTATGGAATTGAATTTGCGGCCACTCCTCCATGGTATGGGAAAGCCGCCAGTCGGAGAGTGCCAGATAAACGAGATTCCCTTCCGTGTCCATTGCCAGATTCATCAGGTTTTTTTTCTGAAATTCTTCCATCTTTTTAACGTCGTCGCACGTCACCCAGCGGGTGGCGGTGTAATCGGCTTTTTCATAATCGGCATAAACACTGTACTCGTTTTTGAGGCGGGACATGGTCACATCAAATTGCAGTGTGCCTACGGCGCCCAGAATGCTGTCCGATCCCCATAAAGGTTTAAAAACCTGGATGGCGCCTTCTTCCGAAAGCTGCGTCAATCCTTTCTGCAGATGTTTGATGCGCAGCGGATCTTTGAGCCGCACGCGGCAGAAGTGTTCCGGGGCGAAATGCGGAATGCCGGTAAACTTGAGGGGCTCCTTTTGAGAGAATGTGTCGCCGACTTTAATTGTGCCGTGATTGTGGATGCCGATAATGTCGCCCGGATAGGCTTCTTCGATATTGGTTCGGTCTTGCGCCATAAAGATCGTGGCGTTGGATAAGGAAACTTCCTTGCCGATGCGATGCTGCATCACGTGCATGCCGCGCTGAAACTTTCCGGAACAAATGCGCAAAAAAGCAATGCGATCACGGTGGGCCGGATCCATATTAGCCTGAATTTTAAAAACAAATCCTGAAAATTCCTCTTCATCCGGACTGACGATCCTCGTTGTAGTGGGGCGGGGCACGGGAGGGGGAGCGATTTCGATAAATGCATCCAGCAATTCTTTTACGCCGAAATTGTTGATGGCGCTGCCAAAGAAGACCGGAGTCTGGCCGGCTTTTAAATAGTCTTTGATATCAAAAGGGTTGGCCGCGCCTTCCAGAAGGGCGATTTCTTCCCGGAGTTCGCTGGCCTGACTGTCCAGAAGTTCATCGAGCAACGGATCGGACAAATCACTGATGACGACCCCGTCTTCCGTGCGTCGTGCTTTTCCCGGGGTGAACAAGTGCAGCTTTTTATCATAGAGGTTATAAACACCCTTGAAGCGTTTGCCCATGCCGATGGGCCAGGACAGGGGGGAGCATTCGATCTGCAATTTGTCCTCAATATCCGCCAGAAGATCCAGCGGGGCCAGGCAGTCGCGATCCATTTTGTTGATGAAGGTGATGATGGGTGTGTTGCGCAAGCGGCACACTTCCATCAGCTTTTGCGTTTGCGTTTCCACTCCCTTGGCGCCGTCAATAACCATCAGCGCGCTGTCTACCGCCGTGAGTACGCGATAGGTATCTTCCGAAAAGTCCTGGTGCCCCGGGGTGTCCAGCAGATTGATTTCGCAATCAGCATACTCAAACTTCATGACAGACGATGTGACGGAAATGCCTCTTTCTTTTTCGATGGACATCCAGTCACTCAAAGCATGCTTGGATGCTTTGCGGGCTTTGACGGCGCCGGCCATCTGGATGGCGCCGCCGAAAAGCAGCAGCTTTTCTGTCAGGGTCGTTTTCCCTGCATCGGGATGGCTGATGATCCCGAAGGTGCGACGGCGCTCAATTTCTTTTTGCAGTTGCTTACTCAAAATAACTCCTAGAAATAAAAAACGGGCATACGCCCGGGCTTTTCCTGCCTAATAGCTAATAAATCTCCTGCTGTCAACTGAGAAGAAAACGGCTCCCCGTGGTCTTCCGAAGAGCCGCGTCTAAAAAATCCTTGACAAATAGAGCATGTTGAATAAAAGTTCCGGGCCGTGAGCGGGCGTAATTCAGTGGTAGAATGTCAGCTTCCCAAGCTGGACGTCGCCGGTTCGAGCCCGGTCGCCCGCTCCATTTTATAGTCTGCCGGCAAGCCCTTCCGGGCGGTAAATAGTGCTTGCTTTGCCCGCTTGTATATGGTAGTTGCATTTCCAACCATCACTGAAAGTAGTATGCTGAAGTGGGCTTTCGCCCACTTTTTTATTTTCTGAAGCGGTAAATATGTACGATGATTTAAAAGACAAAATATGGCAACTAGCCGAACCGGTGACCATCTCCGAGGGGATGGAGTTGATTCATGTCGAATGCCTGAAAATGAATTCACGGTGGGTTTTCCGGCTTTTCCTGGACAATGAAGGCGGCGTTACGCTGGACGACTGCACGACGGTCAGCAATCAACTGGGTGATCTTCTGGATGTGCATGATTTCTCCCACGGACCCTATGTGTTGGAAGTGTCATCGCCGGGCCTTGATCGTCCCATTTCACGCGACCGGGATTTTGTGAGGTTCAAAGGGGCTAAAGTTAAGATAAAAACCCATATTAAGATCGACGGTATGAAGAATTTTCAGGGTACACTGGTTGATTTCATTGAAGAAGACGGCCGGAAAGTTGTCCGGGTGGATGCGGCCGGCATCATTTACAGCATACCGAAGAACGAAATCGCCAAAGCCAATCTGGTGGATGACGAAACGGTGCTTACGGAATAAATAACGCCGACAGGCTGAAATTAGTTACAGCCCGAGAGAAGAAAAGGGAGGAATTTGTAAATGTTGCAAGAACTTAAACGTCTGATCGAGCAGATGGGTAAGGACAGGGGTATTGATAAGCAGATCATTACAGAAGCCCTCGAGGCCGCCATGCTGACGGCGGCACGGAAAAAGCTGGGGGCTAATGTGGATATTGAAGCTCATTATAATGACGACGCCGGGGAAATTGAAGTCTTTCAGTTCAAGACGGTTGTCGATAAAGTTCTCGACCCCGAAACACAAATCTCCAAAGAGGAAGCACGAAAAACCCTCGATGAAGGCGCGGAACCGGGCGACTCCCTGGGCATGAAAATCGAAACCAGTTCCTTTGGCCGTATTGCGGTGCAGATGGCCAAGCAAATTATTATTCAACGGGTTAAAGACGCGGAACGCGACAATATCTATGACGAGTACAAGGATCGCAAGGGTGAGTTGATCAATGGTTTTGTCCAGCGATTTGAAGGCGGCAACATTATTGTAAATCTGGGGCGGGCGGAAGGCGTGGTGCCTCCCGCGGAGCAGATTCACCGTGAAACCTACAAACGCGGCGAACGTATCCGGACCTATCTTTTCGAAGTGAAAAAAAATACAAAAGGCGCACAGATCATTCTGTCGCGCACACATCCCGCTTTCCTCAAAGCGCTTTTTGAGGTGGAAGTGCCGGAGATCTCCGAAGGGCTCATCGACATCGTCAGCGTTGCCCGGGAACCCGGTAAACGGGGTAAAATAGCCGTGAAGGCCAAGGACAAGGATATCGATCCGGTCGGCGCCTGCGTGGGAATGCGCGGGACACGCGTGCAAAGTGTTGTGCAGGAATTGCGCGGTGAAAAAATCGATATCATTCCCTATACGGAAGACGCCGCCAAGTATGTTTCCAGCGCTCTGTCCCCCGCCAAAGTGAATCGCGTGTTTGTTGATGAAGAAAACCGGGCGATGACGGTGATTGTCCCCGATGATCAGCTATCCCTGGCCATTGGGAAGAATGGCCAGAACGTTCGTCTGGCGGTCAAACTGACCGGCTGGAAAATTGACGTGAAGAGTGAAACCATGGCCGCGGAAAAAGAAGACGACGGACAGAAGGCGCTGATGAAGATCAGCGGCATCGGGCCGGCGATGGCGGAAAAGCTCGTTGCCCAGGGCATCAAGAGCATTGCGATGCTGGCGGCGATGGAGCCCCAGACGCTTTCTGAAATTCCTGGCGTCGGTGAAAAGACTAGCAAGGAATGGATTGAAGAGGCCATCCAGCTATTGGACGAGGAAACGAGTGATACGAAAAAGGCGTAATTTTTTTTTCAGGGACCCAATATTTAATGTAAGGGAGTTTCGGGAATGGCGAAAAAGCGAGTTCACGAGTTGGCCAAGGAGCTTGGTCTGGAAAATAAGGATCTGATTGCTCACCTGGAGAGGTTGGGTATAACTGTTAAATCTCACGCCAGTACGTTGGAAGATCACGAGGTTGAAAGAGTCAGGGAAGACTTACAGGCCACGTCGCCGCGGCAAATCGTGGAAGAGAGAATCAAAAATACGGTCATACGCCGCCGCGCCGTGCGGACACCGGTCGAGGCCGTTCCTGTTGAAGAAGCCCTTGAGGAAAAAGAAGAAAAACCGGAGGCCGAAAAAACCGTACCGCCTGTCGCTCCGAAAAAAGAGACGGTTCCTGTCTCCGCTGAAATACTCGAGGCTAAAAAGGTAAAGGAAGAAACGCCGGCTGTGCCGCAGGCCGCTCCTGCCGTGGTCGTCAAAAAAGAGGAGACGCGCATTCAAGAGGATGTGAAATCGACAGCCGCCGAAGTTATTGCCCAGCCATCCGGACCGGTTGCGGAAGCTAAACCCCTACAGCCGGCTCCTGCCGCGCCCCTGGAAAAACCAAAACAGCCGCCGGTGATTCTTCCGGTAAGGCCGCCAATGATGTCCAGGCATAGGATCACGAGGCCGGATGAAAAAAAGGACACCTCGGCTAAAACGCCTTTGAAGCCGGGCGAAAGGATTATTCCACCGCCGCCGGAGAAAATCATCAAGAGAGAATTCGAGAAACCCAAAAAGAAAGGCAAGGGACCGGTCGAAGTCTTTATTGAGGAGGAAAAAGAAGTTCCGCGCCGCAAAGTCTTAGAGAAGAAAATTGAAAAGAAGTTAAAAAAAGTCGATGACGACCGGGACATGGTGTTCAGCAAATGGCGCGAGGAGAAAAAGGCCGCTCCCGTTAGAATGAAGAAAACCGAAATTACGGTGCCCAAAGCCATCAAGCGACGCATCCGCGTGGGAGAAACAATTACCACCGGCGAGCTGGCCAAAAGAATGGGCGTCAAGGTCGGCGATGTCATCAACAAACTGATGGGAATGGGCGTCATGGCCACGATCAATCAGTCGATTGATTTTGATATCACGTCGCTGGTTGCCGCGGAATTCAGTTTCCAGGTGGAAAAAGCGGAACTGGAATTTGAAGATACCCTGTTAAAGCAGCCGCAAGGCTCCGAGGAAAACCTCAAGCCGCGGGCGCCGATTGTTACCATCATGGGCCATGTCGATCACGGCAAGACCTCGCTCCTGGACGCGATTCGGCAGACGAATGTCATTGACGGCGAAGCGGGTGGCATCACACAGGCCATTGGTGCCTACCACGTGCATATCAATAATCGCGACATCGTCTTTCTGGATACACCCGGCCATGAAGCTTTTACTGCCATGCGGGCACGCGGCGCTCAGGTTACGGATATTGTGGTTCTGGTGGTAGCAGCCGATGACGGTGTTATGGATCAAACCATTGAAGCCATCAACCACTCCAAGGTGGCCGGTGTGCCGATCATCGTGGCCATCAATAAAATTGACAAGCCGGGCGCGGATCCTGAAAAAATCAAGCAGGCGCTGACGGAACACGGCTTGCTGTCCGAGCAATGGGGTGGCGATACGATATTTTCAGAGGTATCCGCGAAGAAGAAAATCGGCATTGAAGAACTGCTGGAGATGATTTTATTGCAGGCGGACGTTCTGGAACTCAAGGCCGATCCCGATCAACCCGCGCGCGGGATTATCATCGAAGCTAAACTCGATCGCGGTCGTGGTCCGGTGGCCACGGTTCTGATTCAGCAGGGGACGCTGCGCGAAGGTGACGCTTTTGTGTCTAAAACCGAGTCCGGCCGTGTCCGGGCCATGATCAATGATCAGGGGCGGCGCGTTAAGGAAGCCGGACCCGCCATGCCGGTCGAAGTGATTGGATTTTCCAGCGTGCCCCAGACAGGCGCGGAATTCATTTGCGTGGAGGATGAAAAGAAGGCCCGGAATATTGCTGACTACTGGATCAGAAAAACGCGGGAGAAAGAGCTCTCCGCGTCCTCCAAAATCACCCTGGAACAACTGTATCAGAAGATCAAAGAGGGTGTGAAGGATCTGAATGTGATTATTAAAGCCGACGTGCAGGGCTCGATCGAAGCAATTTCCGATGCTTTGCATAAGCTTTCCACTGAAGATGTTCAGATGAAAGCCATTCACAGCTCCACGGGAGCGATCAGTGAAACGGACGTCATGCTGGCTTCCGCTTCCAACGCGATTATTATCGGATTCAATGTGCGTCCGGATGCACGCGTGAGTGAATTGGCCGTTCAGGAAGGCGTGGAAATCAAGCTTTATGATATTATTTACAATGTCATCGCCGATGTGCGCGCCGCAATGGAAGGACTCCTGGAGCCGGAATACAAAGAGGTGGTGCAGGGACGCGCCGAAGTCCGCGAACTCTTTAAAGTACCGAAAGTCGGCGTCATCGCCGGATGTCATGTTACGGACGGCAAAGTTACCCGCGCGGCGAACATTAAACTGGTGCGGGACAGCATCGTCATTTTCGATGGCAAGATTCTTTCTCTGAAACGCTTTAAAGACGATGCCCGGGAAGTGCTGGCTGGATTTGACTGCGGCATCGGCATTGAAGGGTATAACGATATCCATGTGGGGGACGTGATCGAGTCCTATATTATGGAGACACTGGAGAGAAAACTCTAAGGCCGTCTGCTGAAAGGCAATTATGGTTATCGGTTACGGCATCATCCAATTACGGATTCCGGAATCCGGTTCTTTGAAGGAAAAAAGAAGCGTTTTAAATAAAATCATAAAACGCGTGCAAAACGAGTTTAATATATCCATCGCTCAGGTCGGCGATCTGGATTGCCATCATTTCGCCCAGATCGGATTCGCACTGACCGGCAATGAGTCCCGTTATATCAATGGCAAGGTCGATCATCTGCTTCGGTTTATCGGCGATTTAAATACGGCGGAAGTCTTAAACTCAAAAATAGAAATTATGGTGGTTTCGGAATTTCTCGAAGCCCCGAATTGGGAAACAGGCAAATACGATGAATTTTAAAAGGGCGGACAGAGTGGGCGAGTTAATCATGGCGGAAATGTCCGACATTCTGCTTAAAGTCGTCAAAGATCCCCGTCTGCACGCTGTGACGATTACGGCGGTCAAAGTCACGGACGATTTACGCAATGCCAGGATTTTTTTTGTTGAATTGGGAAAAGATGAATTAAACGAAGAGATTCAGGAAGGCTTGAGCAAGGCCAAAGGGTTCGTTCGTCGGGAGTTGGGTCGTCGTCTGCAGTTGCGATTTGTGCCGGACATCCATTTTGTGCATGACAAATCCTTTGGCTACGGCAACCGCATTGAGAAGCTGCTGGCCGAGATTGCCCAACAGGAAGAAAATCATGATTAAAGAAATACTGGCGGCCATTTCTCAAGGGGAAAAATTTTTGATAACCGCTCATGTTCGGTTGGATGGTGACGCGCTGGGTTCGGAACTGGCGCTGTATCTGATGCTGAAGGATTTGGGCAAAGAGGTGGTGGTTTGCAACCAGGATCCCACGCCGGAGCACTATCGGTTTTTGCCCGGGGCTGAACACATTGTTCACAGCCTGGAGCATATGGAGCATTACGATATCGGGTTCGTCCTCGATTGTTCTGAATTGGAACGGGTGGGGAAAATCTCCGCGGATGTGGCCAGAATTAAAACGTTGATTAATATTGATCATCACGTTTCCAATGAAGGATTTTGCCGTTTGAGGTTTTTAGACGCCAAGGCCAGTTCCACCGGCGAACTGCTCCATCGCCTGATGCGCAGAATGCACGTGAAAATGACAAAGGACATCTGCACGAATCTATACGCGGCGATTTTGACGGATACCGGCGGTTTCCGCTATTCCACGACGCATCAGGAAACGCTCAGGGCGGCAGCAGACCTTGTCGAAGGTGGCGCTGATCCACAGTGGATTTCCGAAAATATTTACGAAAGCGATCCGCCGGCCAAACTGCAGTTGCTGGCTAAAACTCTGGAAACATTGACGCTGGATTTTGAAACCAGAACCGCATCGCTGGTCGTGACCCAAAAACAGTTGCAGGACACCGGAGCCACTATGGAACATACGGACGGTTTTGTTGATATCCCGCGGACAGTTAAAGGGATTGACATTGCGATTCTCTATACGCAGACAGGCGAAAAGCAATTTAAACTGAGCCTGCGTTCCAAGGGCAAGGTCAACGTGGAAAAGATAGCTCGAAAATTCGGCGGTGGCGGACATATCAATGCAGCGGCCTGCCGGATGGAAGGCGATATAGAAAGTATCAAGTCGCAGGTTTTTGAAGCGATTAAAGAACGCTAGGTGTTTATGAACGGTATCGTAGTGATTGACAAACCGGCAGGGCTGACTTCCCACGATGTCGTGAGTGAAGTCAAAAAAATTCTGGGCGTAAAGAAGGCCGGTCATACCGGAACGCTGGATCCGATGGCAACCGGGGTTTTGCCTGTTTGTATCAACGAAGCGACAAAGCTGGCTCAGTTTTTGTCCGCAGAAAACAAAACGTATCTGGCGACCATGCTGCTGGGAGTTCGGACGGACACGCAGGATGCCGAGGGGAAGATAATCGAAACGTCGGATAGAATCGTTTCCGATCGCGACATTCGGGCGGCGCTCGGGCGGTTGGTGGGCAAATTGAAGCAGGTTCCACCCGCCTTTTCAGCGCTGAAACATAAAGGGAAGCCCTTGTACAAGTATGCTCGAGCCGGCGAATTCCCCGAGATAGCGGCAAGGGATGTTGAGATATTTAGCTTGCACGTGAGGGATATTTCTTTTCCGCATGTGATCTTTGAGATTTCCTGCTCCAAGGGAACGTATATCCGAACGGTCTGTTCCGATGTCGGTAATCTGTTGGGCTGCGGGGCGTGTTTATCCGGTTTGCGCAGATTACAGAGCGGTTTTTTTACCCAGGATATGGCCGTGTCTCTGGAAAATGACTCGGCAGAGGAGAAAAAAAGGGAGCTTTTATCCAGAATGTTGCCGATGTCGCAATCCCTGCCTTTTTTTGCCGCCGTTGAAGTCAATGAAGCGATGGCCGACAAGCTGCGGACGGGATTTCAGCCGGACGTAGAGACGATGCGGCAAAATGTTCTTCCTTTTCTTGCGGCAGGAGATATGGTAAAGTTCATCGGTCCCGGCGGTCAATTGGTGGCGGTGGCAGAAATGCAGGCAACAGCAGGCGTGATGGCCGGACAGGATGGAAAAGCTCAGGCAGCTAAAATGCTGAGAGTATTTAACAGTACTAATAATTGAACAACTGAAATAAACAAGGAATTAATTTGAGAGGGAGGAAAAAAGCGTGTTAACTTTGGAAAAAAGAAAATCATTAATCGAGGACTACCGGCTTCACGATAAGGATACCGGTTCGCCGGAAGTACAGATTGCTCTTTTGAGCGCCAGAATTGAATATCTGACGGAGCATTTTAAGGCGCATCAGAAAGATCATCACTCCCGGCGGGGCTTACTGAAGCTGGTCGGACAGAGAAGAAGATTGCTTAATTACATCAAAACAGATGATGTGGAGCGTTACAGAAACATAATCAAACGTCTGGGTCTCAGGAAGTAACAAGAGCCATTCAAGGGCGGAAGGCAAAAGGATAACCGATTGGACAAGTATTCAATAATACCTGCGTCAATCGGCTTTTGCGTTTCGCCCTTGAATTTCCTGTTCCAGGCAACAACCTAAGAAGGTGGAGGAAATTTAATGAGTGAAGTATTTAGTACAGATTTTGCGGGGCGTAATTTTTCGCTGAAGACCAATTACGTGGCCGCGCAGGCGGACGGTTCCATGCTGGTTTATTACGGCGATACCGTTGTGCTGGTAACGGTGGTGTCATTAAAGAGCGTGAGAGAAGGTGTGGATTTTCTGCCGCTCACGGTGGACTATCAGGAAAAGACATTTGCTGCCGGTAAAATTCCCGGCGGCTTTTTTAAAAGAGAGGGGCGTAACAACGAACGCGAAGTTTTAACGTCGCGGATCATTGATCGGGCGATTCGCCCCCTGTTTCCCAAGGGATATTATTCGGAAACACAAGTCGTGGCCACGGTGCTGTCGGTGGATAAAGAAAATGACTCCGATGTCGCGGCGATGATCGGCGCATCCGCCGCCCTGGAAATGTCCGATGCCCCGTTTAAGGGACCGATTGCCGGTGTCCGCGTCGGCCGGATCAATGGCGACTTTGTTGCCAACGCCTCGGTGGAAAAAATGCAGGAAAGCGAGATGAACCTGTTTCTGGTGGGACGTAAGGTCACTCCGGGCAAATCAGGTCGTCCCTATGATGTTGAACTGGTCATGATGGAAGGCGAGGCCAAGGAAGTTGCGGAAGACATTATTGTCGACGCCATCAATTTTGGACTGGAAGCCGTCCGTCCGGTTATTGATCTGCAGGACAAGATGCGAGCGGAGGTTGGCAAAGCCAAGCGACCGGTGGAGGAAGTGGCGCCGGATGAAGAACTTATCGCGCGCGTGCGCGCCGAAGCTCTGCCCGGCTTGAAGGAAGGTTACAGCATACCCCGTAAATTGGAGCGTTACAGTAAACTGGGCGATGTCCGGGAAGTCGTGATCAAAAGCATTGGAGGTGATGATGCTGCGCTCCGCAAGAAAGTCGCGGCGATTATCGAACATCTGGAATCACGCATTTTGCGCGATATGATTATCCAGGAAAAGAAGAGAATCGACGGCCGGTCGTCAACCGATATTCGTCCGATCAGTTCGGAAGTCGGGGTATTGCCCCGTGCCCACGGTTCGGCCTTGTTTACCCGCGGTGAAACGCAGGCGCTGGCCGTCCTCACATTGGGGACCTCTGCCGATGAGCAGCGGATGGACTATATCGCCGGCGAAGAACGGAGATCTTTCCTGCTGCACTATAATTTCCCGCCTTACAGTGTCGGTGAGGCCAAGCCGCTGCGCAGTCCGGGCCGGAGAGAAATCGGCCACGGCGCACTGGCGCGTAAAGCATTGGTCCCCATCCTGCCGTCTCCTGAAGTATTTCCGTATACCATCCGGATTGTTTCGGAAATTATGGCGTCTAACGGGTCATCATCAATGGCCTCCGTCTGCGGCGGTATTTTGTCTTTAATGGACGGCGGCGTTCCTGTGAAAGACATTGTTGCAGGCATTGCCATGGGGCTGCTTAAAGAAGGCGAAGAGGTCGTTATTCTGTCCGATATTTTAGGCGATGAAGACCATGCCGGTGATATGGATTTTAAAGTCTGCGGCACTGAAAAAGGTGTTACGGCCATGCAGATGGATATCAAGATCGATGGCCTGACGGAAGACATTCTGCGCAAAGCACTGGCTCAGGCCAGAGCCGGCCGCATCCACATTATTGGTAAAATCCGTGAAACGATGACAGCGCCCCGCGCTGATATTTCGCTTTACGCCCCGCGGATTACAACGATTAAAGTGAAGGAAGACCAGGTGCGCACCGTTATCGGTTCCGGCGGCAAGAATATCCGTCAGATTATCAGCGAAACCGGTGTGACGATCGATGTGGAAGATGACGGTACCGTGACCATTGCTTCCGCCGATGCTGAAGCGGCGGCCCGCGCCGTGGCGATGGTGAAATGGCTGACCGAAGAAGCGGAAGTCGGGAAAATTTACCGCGGCACCGTGAAGAAAATCGTCGATTTCGGCGCCTTTGTAGAAATTCTTCCCGGGACGGAAGGCCTGCTGCATATCTCGCAAATTGCCAAGGAGAGAATCGCCAAGGTGACGGATGTCCTGCAGGAAGGCGATGAAGTTATGGTCAAGGTGCTGGAAGTTGATAAACAGGGTAAGATTCGTCTCAGCCGCAAGGAAGCGCTGGGCGCTGAAGTAAATTAGTCAATAATCCTCAAATGGATCCTTTCATGATCCGCAGGGGCAAATTATCTTTTGCCTCTGCGGATCATGGGCCGATTTCTGATTTCATGGAAAAAATAAAAGTACGCATACAGAAGATTGCCGGTCATGAGGATATTCCTCTGCCGAGGTATATGACCGAGCAGGCAGCGGGAATGGACATTTTTGCGGCCGTGCCGTCCGATGAAATAATCCAGCCGCGCGAGCGTAGAAAAATCCCAACGGGTATCGCTGTTTCCCTGCCTGAAGGGTATGAAGCACAAATCCGGCCGCGCAGCGGTCTGGCCATTCACCAGGGAATAACCCTCTTGAATTCTCCCGGCACCATTGATGCAGATTATCGCGGCGAGATTGCCCTGATTGTCATTAATCACAGCGATGCACCGTTTGTTGTGCAAAGAGGCATGCGGCTGGCGCAAATGGTGATACAGAAAGTCTGTCAGGCCCAATGGATCGAATCATCCAACCTGGATGAAACTGCCAGAGGCAGTGGGGGCTTCGGGCACACATAATAATATTTTTTCAGCTTTGGACATTCTTGAGTTTTGCATTTGAGTTGAAACGGTGATATGGGGTAAATAATTCATATGGCAAGTAAGCATTCATGAAAAAATTCAAAGTTAAAAAAACATTTCAGGAAATCAACGAAAAGATCAAAAAAGGATGCGCTGTAGTTGTCACCGCAGAAGAAATGATTGATGTGGTGGAGCGCCATGGCGAGGTGGATGCTGCACGCCGCATCGACGTAGTAACGACGGGAACATTTGGTGCGATGTGTTCTTCCGGTGCCTTTCTTAATTTTGGCCATACCTCTCCACGCATTCGGGCATCCAAGGTTTGGCTCAACGACGTGCCGGCCTACGGTGGCATTGCAGCGGTGGATTGTTATTTGGGGGCGACGGAAGTCGTCGAGGGCGATCCGCTCAACAGCGTTTATCCCGGTGAGTTCAATTACGGCGGCGGTCATGTGATGGAAGACCTGGTGTCCGGCAATGTTGTTAAATTAAGAGCTGAAGGGTATGGGACCGATTGCTATCCGTCACGTAAGTTCGAAAAAAATATTACCATTAACGATTTAAGGGACGCCGTTTTATTCAATCCGCGTAACGCCTATCAGAACTATAATTGCGCGGTGAACTTGTCAGATACGACGATTTATACTTATATGGGCATGTTGCGTCCGCGCATGGCTAATGCGGCTTACGCGACATCCGGTCAATTAAGTCCTTTATTTAACGATCCATACTATCGCACGATCGGCATCGGGACAAGGATTTTCCTGGGTGGAACGCAGGGCTTCGTGGCCTGGCCGGGCACTCAGCATAATCCTCATGCGGAAAGAGGCGCCAATGGTGTTCCTAAAGAAGGTGCCGGTACGATCGCCGCCATTGGCAATTTAAAGGAAATGAGCCCTGAATGGCTGACCGGCGCCAGTATTTTAGGTTACGGCGTTTCTTTGTTTGTCGGTATCGGCATCCCTATTCCCATTCTCGATGAAGAAATGGCGCGTTTCACCGCAGTGAAAGACGCAGATATTTATACAAAGATATATGATTACAGCATGGATTATCCCAAGGGTAATCCTAAACCATTGGCTGAGGTCAGCTACCGGGATCTTCGCAACGGCGTGATCACAATCGACAATAAAAAAATCATTACTGCGCCTTTGTCCAGTTATTACAAGGCCAGCCAAATTGCCAATATCCTGAAGGACTGGATTGAAAGCGGTAAATTTATCCTTGGCGAGCCGCAACAGAATTTACCCTCTATATAATTGTGAATTTTCGAAGGTTCCGTCATTTCTCGGATAGCGCGTCTTGATCTGTTTCATCGCAAAAAATATGTTGTGATCATTATCACAGAATAATCTATTAAAATTTAATGTTCCCTAGTGACAGGCCGATACTTAAATCAGTGATGTTGATTATCGATGGCTGATATTAAGTAAGATTAATTAATTTTAATAATCATTAAATATTTTTCTTGACTTTTTCTTTTAATTATAGTTTTTTAGATACAAACTAAAAGGTATCACTTTAAACCATAATGGAAAATGCCAAGAAAAACAGGGTAAAAAAGTTTCGTGAGTCAATTCCGCTCAGCGTTTCCGAGCTGGCCCGGAAGGCTGAATTGACACCGCA
The DNA here is from genome assembly GCA_036528635.1 of Deltaproteobacteria bacterium. GTDB lineage: Bacteria > Desulfobacterota > Syntrophia > Syntrophales > Smithellaceae > UBA8904. Next base: position 108,553 of record JAIGNE010000043.1, on the reverse strand, counting down.
AACAATTGCTAAAATGGAAAAGGGCTTGCCGACGCGAAAAAATTCCGAGTTAAAAGTAGCCAAGGCTTTGCATAAGGCGTACGAAGAAGTTTTTCCTCAGTAGGATAAAAGGCATTTTATGATGTTTTGCCCGGAGGCATGTCTGATCAATGAAAATAGGCAGATATTTAATCGCCTTTTTGTTTCTAATGACCCTTTTAATTACATTTGGCAATAGGGGGATTGTTGATAATTATTTGATGGGTAAGAGACTCATTCAGCTGAAAGCGGACAATAATCATCTGGAGTCGCAAAACAGAGAGTTGGGTGAGAAAATAATTTTATTACGAAGTGACCAGGCATATATCGAGTCCATTGCGCGCAATGAGTTGGGCATGGTTAAAAAAGGAGACGTTGTTTACCGGCTGGCAAAATAACGGAAAAGGGTATTTGTTCCGATAAAAAATCACATGACGGTGCTTTAATGGATCTAAAAGAGTTATTTACGGGATCAAAAAAACTTGTTGGTTTGGATATTGGTTCGAGCTCTCTGAAGCTTGCGGAAATTGTCAGTACATCGAATGGCCATATTCTTAACCGGTTTCGTCAAATTTCTGTTCCCCCCGGAATTATTGTTGATGGCGTTTTGGAAAACGCCAGTGCTTTATCCTCAATTGTCAAAGAACTTTTCCACAACTCCGGGTGTAAAGGAAAAGGTATTGTCACCTCTCTTTCCGGCAGTTCCGTCATCATCAAAAAAGTTACTCTTGCCAGAATGGAAGAGGCGGATCTGCGCGACTTAATTCGCGACGAAGCCGGCAAATACCTTCCATTTGATAATATGGATGATGTCAATTATGATTTCCAGATATTGGGAGATAATGAGTATAATCCCAATCAAATGGATGTTATTATAGTTGCCGCTAAAAAAACGGATGTTAGCAGCTATCTGGATGCTATTACTACAGCCGGGTTCACCGTTACAATTATTGATGTAGATTCGTTTGCCCTGGAAACCATGTATGAAGCCAATTACGAATTTGAGGAAAATGAAATAATCGTTATCGTAAATATTGGCGCCAACCTCACCAATATTAATGTTATTAAAGGCGGAATGTCCATCTTCACCAGAGATTTCACGGTCGCAGGAAATGCGATTACCGAGGCTTTACAGGAACGTTATCAGGTATCCAGGGAAGAAGCGGAAAGAATGAAGCTGGAAGGTATTCCTGGCGGCGAGCAGGACAACCTGGACCTGAAAAACGCCATTTTAGACTGTGCCGAGCCGATATGTTCGGAAATTGAAAGATCCGTTGATTACTTCCGTTCAACTTTTGGCGGAGATTACATCAAACACGTGTATCTCTCCGGCGGGTCATCAAGGATTGCCGGTTTAAACAGCCATTTATCGCAGAGATTAAATATAGAGACAGAGCTGATTAATCCCTTGCTAAAAATTGGTTATAACAAAAAAAACATAGACGCAGGTAAACTGGACAGCATCAAGACAATCGGTGGAGTGGCCATTGGGTTAGGTTTAAGGAAAATAGGTGACAAATGATTAAAATTAATCTTTTACCTTACCGCGAGAAAGCAAAAAAAGAAAATCTTTCAAGACAGATAACGATTATTGCCGGATTATTTATCATTTTTATTCTTTGTCTCGTCTTATTACAAACCTATATGGTTTCTGAAGTGAGAGCTTTAGAAGCAAAGCTCAAGGAATCCAATCAACTTTTAACAATTTTGAATGAAAAAGTAGGCGATCTGGAGAAATTTAAACTTAAAAAAGCTGAATTGGAGTTAAAGCTTGGGGTTATCGGGACGCTGGAAGAAAATCGCTTATTGCCAGTCAAAACACTTGATGATTTATCAATGCTGGTTCCGCAAAAAAACATCTGGTTGTTAAAACTTACGCAAAGTAATGACAGCCTGACGATAGAAGGTGTAGGCAGTGATAATATCGCTGCTGCTGATTTCATGAAAACCATCGAGAATTTTGCTCCTATTAAGTCCGTCGATTTGGTTTCGTCAAAGAAGACGGATATTTCGGGTATAACCCTGCAACGGTTTATATTTTCCTGTAAAATGAAAAAGGGATTTTGATTATGGCCATCACCGTTAACGATATTAAAAAATTATCTCCGCAGGCAAAAGCCGTGATAGTCATAGGAATTATTTTGCTTATCAGCTACTTATACTATTTTTATTTTTTATCCGATTCTCTGACTAAAAGAGCAAAGCTTGATAAAGACTATCAGGATGTTCAATTGCAAATCAAACAGAAGGAAAAAATAGTGTCGCAATTGGATAAGTATAAAGCCGACGTTGCGGCGCTCGAGGGAAACTATAAAATGGCTTTGTTAAAGCTTCCCGACCAGCGGGAAATCCCGGGCCTTTTTCATTCTGTCGCTTTAGCGGGTAGAGATGCGGGAATCGAGTTCATCTTATTTGAGCCGAAAGCCGCCGTACCTAAAACTTTGGATAAAGCCGCTACAAGTGTTCCTAAAACAGCAGCGATGTTGAAGCCCTCCGATCAAAGGCAAACTGACAAACCGCCGGCAGATACTAAAAAACCGGCTCCGAAGAGTGGTGGCAAAGAGACGAAGCCAGAACCCTTTTACGAGGAAATACCTGTAAAAGTAACTGTTATGGGCAATTTTCAAAATACGGTTCATTTTTTCGAAAAAGTGGCCAAATTGCCGCGAATTGTCAATGTTTCGGATATTGCCATGGGTGACAGAAAGATTATACAAGGGCGAGGGTATCTTATTACTACATCGTGTACCGTGAAGACATACATGTTTGTGGATAAACAAGAAAAAACAAGTGAAAAGAAAAATGAAAAAAATTAAAATTATCATTTTGTGCAATTTGCTGATTCTTTTTGCGACTGTGTTCTCTGCCTTTTGCGCAGAAACCAGTAATCCGTCATCTCCGCAATCATTGCCATCAACGCCGGTGGCGGCTCAGCCACAAAAGCCGGAAAATGCCATTCCACCGCCTTTACAGGCACCCGAGAACGCTTACAGCTACAATCCACTCGGCAAACCCGATCCATTCAAGCCTTTCATTGACGTGGAAGTTAAAGCTGTAAAAAAAGAGAAAGAAAAAGTGGAATCAATTTTTCCTTTACAGAGAATGGGGGTGGAAAGTTTCAAACTGGTCGGTATCGTCGGGGATCAAGCACGTCGTGTGGCAGTGGTCGAAGATTCAACAAAAAAGTTTTATCCGCTTTTTGTGGGAACACGAATTGGCCTTCATGATGGAAAAGTAACTGACATTCTGGCAGATCGAGTGACGGTGGATGAATTAGACGGGAAAAAAGTAAAAAGAATTATTTTGAAACTGCGCAAAAATATATAATGAGGTAATGTCATGAAAAAATATTTTTCTAAAATAATCCCTGCTTTCATCATTCTTTGGGTTTTTTTATATACACCGGCAGGAGTGGTTACAGGTTTAAGTGCAGATCAAAATAAGGCTCCCGCTGCCAAAAATGAGACTACACACGTAGGTTATCTGGAAAATGTATTATTTGAAAAGCTGTCCGGGCGGGAAAGAATCAGCCTTGTTGTCTCCCAACAGCCCGTGATTGCTCCGCCTTCCATACAGGCGGATAATAGCTTGCTCATTAAACTGGAGAATATGTTTGCACCGGACAATATGCGGGAAGCTCTTGGAAGCGGGCAACTGCTCAATGTAATCAGCGTTCGAGCGCACCAACAGACGGGGGCTGGTAAGCAATGGATCAATTTCAGAATCAACCTTAAAGAAAACGTTCCCTATTCCATCAGGCAAGAAGGAAGGGTTGTTATTATTGATTTTAATATTTCCAACATAGAAGCAAAATTAAGAGCGAATAGCCAAAAGGATGCTGCTAAATCCAGAGGAACACTGGCCGGTGACGATAATATCGATGAAGATAATGATACTAAAAGGCTGGTCAGACGGGAATCATCAAGAAAATATTCTAGTAGAATCATATCGCTTGATTTCCAGGATGCCGATATTAAGAGTGTTTTGCGGTTAATGTCTGAATATGGCGGCGTGAGCATTATTTCCGGTGATGACGTTCGAGGCAATGTTACTTTAACAATGAAAAATGTGCCGTGGGAGCAAGCGCTGGACTCAATACTGGATATTCAAGGCCTGGCCAAAAAGCAAATGGGTGATGTCATCAGCGTGATGACGAACGATAGAAAGAAAAAAGAGGAGGCTGACAAAGCTGCGGCAGAAATTAGTGCAGTTAAAGCTGAAGAAACCCGCAAAGAAAGAGAACTGAAAATTTTAGTCGAAAAAGGCAAATTGCGACAGATTCTGATTGAAGCAAAGATAGTGGAGGCTTCGGAAGAGTTCGTCAGAAATCTGGGTATTCAGTGGGGATTCGGCAATCACTCATCCATTGGATCTTACGGATTGGGTCTATCCGCCGGCAGTAACCCCCTGACCCAAACCAGAGCAAGGCAACTATCATATCCGCCTGAAATTCCTTTTTCGGAGGGGACAACGACAAATCCCATATACATGGCTGCAGTTAATTTCCCTGCCAGTGTGCTTGGGCCGACTTTTGGTCTCGTTTTTGGAGGAGCACGCGGCTTTCTTGAAACTCAGTTATCAGCCCTGGAAGCGACTACACAAGGGAAGATAATTTCATCGCCCAAAGTCGTGACAATGGACAATGTGAAGGCCGTTATCAAGCAGGGCGAAGAGATCCCTTACGTCACCCCGGCTTCAGGTACTTCGCCGGCAACCGTTACTTTTAAAGAAGCTGTTTTGCGATTGGAAGTAAAACCGAAAATTACCGATGAAGGCCGGATTTCCATGGAAATCCGGGCGACCAATGACACGGCGGATTACGCGGCAGGGAAAAGAATTGCTGACAATCCCCCCATTCGCAAGAATGAAGTGGAATCCAAGGTTGTCGTGATGGATGGCGATACGGTTGTCATTGGTGGTGTAACGCGAGGTCAGGAGGATAAAGTGGTAAGCGGCATCCCCTGGGCTTATAAAATTCCGGTTTTGGGATGGCTGTTTAAAACGGAAAGCATTAGTAAGCAAAAAAGACAATTGCTGATATTTGTTACACCCAAGATATTGTTGGGGGCTGGATATGTTGAAGATGAATGCGATACTGCGAATATGGATAATTTAGATCGCTGTCGCAACCGGAAATAGGATAAAATCATCAATAACACACAAAGACCCTCTGCATGAAAATATGCAGAGGGTCTTTTTATCACTGAATTCATGAATCGAATTAACTGAACTTTATGGGACTGATTAAATTATGAAACTGAAAATCCTAATTATTATTTCGTTTTTACTTTGCCAATTATTTCTTTTATCGTGCACCAATACGCCCTGGCATAGAGAACAGGCAGATATATATTTAAAAAAAGGGATGGCTTTGCTTGACTCTGGACAATATCTGGGGGCACTCAAAGAATTATTGGAAGCTGATAAGAATGCACCCGATGATGCAGAGATTAATTATTATCTGGGGGTTGCCTATCACGGCCGGGGACTGCGAGACATGGCGATGGAGCGCTTTCAGAGGGCGATATCCTTAAAAAGTGATTATTCTGAAGCGCATAATTATGTTGGCGCTATCTATATGGACATGGGACAATGGGAGAAAGCGATTGAGTCTTTTGATAAAGCATTAAAGAATTACCTTTATGCGACACCGTCGCTTGCGCTCTATAATTCGGGTTGGGCATATTATAACCTGCAAAAGTATGATATGGCTATGTCCCGGTACCAGCAGGCATTGCAGCAGGATAGAATTGGCGTCTTAGAAGCACAAATTGAAAAGAATGTCGGTCTGATATACATAAAGCAATCTAATCTGGGCCAGGCAAAAATACATTTTGAAAAATCCATCACGTTGAATCCAGCTCTCTATGATGCTCATTTCTTTTTGGCCGAGACCTATCTGAAAATCAAAGATACAGCGAATGCAAAAAAATCGTTTCAACAGGTCATTAAGCTTGCTCCGCAATCGTCTTTTGGTCAGAAGGCAAGAGATTATTTACAGTCTTTAAAATAGTGAGTACTCGCAATAGGCATAACCAGATGGGAATCTTCGCTGCTCTGTTTTTCCTGTTCGTGTATCCATACCTGCAAATTATTTTCGAACTAATATGAAGAATCAAGACGTCGAAAAAGACCGTTATGTTTTTCTCGATCAGTACAAAATTCTGTTTCAAAATAAAATGCATACAGATGCACTCTCTTTAGCTGAGGATCGATTAAAAGTGTTGCCAAAGGATCCTGATGATTTGATAGCGACGGGTCTGATGGATAAAGCACGCGATTTGCTCTGCGAAGTAGAGATGATGATTTCCGGCATGTCTCTCGTCTTGACTCGTATGGGTAAAATGTATACTAAAAAAGGCTATGAAAAGGATGCGTTGTTCTGCTATCAGAAGTTGAATGCTTTTCAACAAACCTGTGCGTACAATCGGGAAGTGACGCCTCAGAGGATGAGCATGGCAGAGGCGCGTAACCGCGCTATGCAACCAGAACAACATGATGCCATTCCTTTGCCTGATCTGCTGATTAAGACCTTATCCGGATGGCTGGACGAAATTCAAAGGATTAAAACTTATGTCACCCATGCTGAATAACTCTCCCCGCTCCAGAATCCCCGATGTTCGGAGAAACTTTTTGAAGGATCAGGTGGATGGTATCATATTTTTCTGTATGAGCAATATCCGCTTCCTGTCGGGATTTACCGGCAGCGATGGAATTTTGATTTTAAGTTCAGACAGTGCTTGTCTGTTGGTCGACGGCCGTTATACGACTCAGGCCGCTCATGAAGTTCGACGGATTCCAGTCATCCAGTATCAGAATAAAATTCAGGAAATTGAACAGGTCGTGAAGCAGTTGGGTCTGAAGAAAATCGGTTTTGAATCTGCTTTCATTAATGTGGAAATGTACAACGAATTAATCAGAAAATTCAAAAACAAGGCAAAGTTTGTTCCCCTGGGTGAAGAGTTGAGATTGCTGCGGGCCTGTAAAGACAGGAGTGAGATCGATGCTATGAAGAAGGCCGCGACTATCGCCTCTGCGGCCGTATCCAGCCTTGCCCGTGAAATACGACCCGGGTGGACGGAACAGGAAGTGGCGCTGCAGTTGGAAATAACGGCACGCCGATCGGGAGCGGAGCAGCTGGCCTTTGAGACGATTGTCGCTTCCGGTGAGCATACGGCGCTTCCTCACGCAAAACCCACGCATCGCAAGATCGGGTACGGGGATTTTGTCGTCATTGATTTCGGCGTCCGGTATGAAGGATACTGTTCTGATGAAACTTGCACATTCGCAATTGGGGAATTGACAGCCGATCAAAAAAATGCTTATCGTGCGGTGCTGCGGGCGCATGATGAAGCGATCGCTGTTATCCGTGCGGGCATTGCCGCGGCTGATGTGGATGCTTTAGTCCGCCGTATATTGGGTGACAAATACAGCCGATATTTTGTTCATGGAACCGGCCATGGCGTTGGGTTGGAAGTTCACGAAGCGCCGCGCTTGGCGCCGAATTCGCAGGACGTTCTGGCCTCTGGAATGGTCGTCACTGTTGAGCCCGGTCTATATTTTCCCGGTCTATGGGGAATTCGAATAGAGGATACGGTTTTAGTTAAAAAAAATAGTTGCGAAATAATCACAAAGATGAATAAAAAACTCATCACGATTGAATAATTTTGAGGTTATGCTGTTATGAAGGTATTTCCTGAAGACCTGCTTTACAGTCGCGAACATATATGGGTCCGGGTTGACGGAGATATGGCTACGCTGGGGATTACGGATTACGCCCAGGAAAGTCTGGGAGAAATCCTGTCTATCGAATTTCCTGAAATTGATACCTATGTGGAACGTGACGAAGCCTTCGGTTCTATTGAATCCACCAAGGCGGTTGTGGACCTGATTGCATCAGTCAGTGGGACGATTGTCAGCGTCAACGAAGATATTAATGATGATATTGGCATTATCAACAGTGATCCGCATGATACCGGCTGGCTGGTGATCATTGAGATGGATGATATGGAGCAACTGGATGATCTTCTGGATGCGGCGGGTTATCATGATTTTATCATGCAGCAGGAAGCTGAATAAATCCTGCCTATGACTTGGCGGTTGCTCAATTATCGACCACGCAGCGCTTTTGAAAACATGGCCATCGACGAGGCCATTTTTCGGGAAACCGTAAAAAAGAAAAAACATCCGACCTTACGCTTTTTTGGCTGGTATCCTGCGGCTGTGTCAATCGGCTATTTTCAGGAATTGGAAAACGAAATCAATTTTAACCGGTGTCGTCAATCCGGTGTCGATATCGTCCGCAGACTTACCGGGGGTAAAGCTGTATATCACAGCGATGAAATAACTTATTCACTTGCAGCCGGAAAATCAGAAAAGTTGTTTCCCGACGGCATTGCGGAGACGTATGCAATCATCAGCCGGTGTCTGGCTCGTGGTTTATCTCTTCTGGGGATAAGCGCAGAGCTGGCGAAAGCGAACCCGGGCAAAAAACAGACGCTTACATCCCGCTGTTTTTCCATACCATCCGGAAATGAACTTGTCGTGGAGGGGCAAAAAATTTGTGGCAGTGCGCAAATGCGAACGCACGAAGGCTTTTTGCAGCATGGATCACTGCTGATGACATTTGATTCAAAAGAGACCGCCGCTTTGATTCTATCGCCGCATACACCGGAGCCAGCCGAAAAACTCAGATGTTCAGTCGCAGCCGTCAATGAAGTGATTCCTTCACCGATTAGCGCGGAAGTTCTCTGCTCCATGCTGCAAAAGGGTTTTATTGACGAGTTAGGCATTAGTCTGGCGGAAGGGTCTCTGACACCTGACGAAAAAACATTGAGCGATCAACTGATCGATAAATATAAAAGCGACGTTTGGAATTGGGAAAGAAAAAGAGAAGCTTTTAAAATACGTTAATTGACCTGGTTTTTAAACGATTCAGTAGCAACGTTATAAGGAACCAGAACGATTTATACTCTCTGCGTTCAAACGTAACTTAAAAAAAGGTGCCGTCATTAAAAGCATTTCGCCCGGTTATCCTGACGAGACCGAAAAAGCTTTCCCCGGGCAAGCGCTTTTTTCGACCTGACCGTTACAAAAACAATAAGTCACATGTCGTTAAGATCTTGAACTAAAACAGTGTATAGCTCCGCTTCTGATGGTCTTCGGCAATCCGGAAATGCCGATCAACGCAAAATAAATAAATTGTTATCTGATATCGTTACATTACGCAATTTTTCGTTCATTATGCTGATCATTATCGTTTAGCCTTATCGAAGTGGGTTGATGGTATTGCACCCGTCTATATGGGTTTGTTTTATTTATTTTAGTTGCATTTTTGATTTAGATCGCATATATGCAAAACTCATCGCGCAGGGCATTTGGGTAAAAATTGAAATGTCTTCGTGGCGGCTGAAAAATTGTATGCGGTTGACCGCGGGGAATCATCAGGAAAAGGACTATTTTAAAGGTTCTGTTATATCCGCTAAAATGGTTTCCGAGCAGGGAGCGTGATTTAAAACTTATTGAAAATTTCAGGGTAGTTGACGGCGCAAGATGATTCTATTTGTGCCGTGCTGCCCTTTTTTTGCGTTTAAAAGTCAAAGGATAACAAAATATTATTACACGGTAACCACGAATAAGGAGGAATAAAATTGGAAGTAAAAGTCATTGATAATGATGTAGAGAAAGCTCTTAAAATTCTGAAAAACAAACTTTCGAAAAGCGGATTGTTCAAGGAACTGAAAGTACGCCGGGCTTATGAAAAGCCTTCAGTCAAGAAGAAGAGAAAAACAATTGAAGCGCGCCGCAGACTGGCCAAGGTTCAACGCCGCCGCAGCAATTAATTCTATTTCCGAAATAAGAGATCAAAATTTTTTTTGCGCAATGGTCGGTTGCTCTGCGTAAGGGAATGGGCAGTATGGAAAAGCAATACCTTATCGATGACTTATCCAAGGGAGAATCGTGGCGGATCTTTCGGATCATGGCGGAGTTTGTAGAATCAATAGAGATTCTTTCGAACGTCCATAATGCCGTGACGATTTTCGGTTCGGCCCGACTCAAACCCGACGACAAGTATTATCATATAGCGGAACGGCTGGGACAGCTTTTAGCTCAAAATGGATTCGCCGTTATAACCGGCGGCGGTCCCGGTATCATGGAAGCGGCCAATAAGGGTGCGGCGGAAGCGGGCGGTCAATCCGTGGGAATGAACATCAAACTGCCTTTCGAGCAGAAACCCAATCCCTATGCCAACCTTCAACTCGATTATAAATATTTTTTTATCCGTAAAGTCATGTTTGTCAAATATGCGATGGCTTATATCATCATGCCGGGCGGCTACGGGACCATGGATGAATTTTTTGAAGCGTTAACCCTGATCCAGACCAAAAGAGTGAAAAGTTTCCCCGTCATCCTGATGGGCCGAGACTACTGGCAGGGACTGTTGGACTGGCTGAAAAACAGTATGGTGCAAAAGGATATGATCCTTCCCTTTGACCTGGAGATGATCCAGATTATTGACGAACCTGAAGAAGTCATAAAGCACATCAAGAAATACGTCATCGTTTAAACTCAACATAAGTCTCCTCCATGAGAGTGGGGTATGAACCTGGAAAAAACGATCATTGACCTGAAGAAGGGAAGCGTTGCGCCCTGCTATCTCTTGTATGGTGAAGAAGAATATCTGATCGATGAAGCGCTCCAGCAAATATTGGACATCATCATGCCTCCTGCCGATCGTGATTTCGGTCTTTTTTTTATCGACGGCGAAAATACGGATTTTGAACTCCTGAAGGACCACCTCCTTGCGCCATCTCTTTTAGGCGGCAGGAAAGTTGTCGTAGTAAAAAATACGACCATTTTTCAGTCCCGTGAAAATCTCAGTGATCTGATCCAAAAAATCCGCGACACGATCGATGAACAACCCGAGAAAGCCGCCAAATGTTTTCTCGCCTTTTTAAAAATATCCGGTTTTGCCTGGGAAGATATGCAGGGCACGGGATGGCAGAAGATCACCGATGAACAATGGCGCAAAGCCGTGCCGGAAGATTCCGGAGATGACCGGAACAAATGGCTGCCGCGGATGATCGAAATTTGCGCCAGCAGGGGATTGATATCCGGCGGTGCGGCCGATCCATCCGAGCAGTTTGAAGCACTCCTTGCCAAGGGTCTTCCGGCTGGGAACTGTTTAATTCTGACTGCCGAAGCGGCCGATAAAAGGAAAAAGATATTTAAAGTGATCGACAAGGCAGGTGCCATTTTACACTTTGGCGAGATGAAGGGGGAAGCAGCCACACGGGAAACGCTTAAGATCGAAGCGCAGAAATTACTGAGTCTATACGGTAAGAACCTGGCCCCTGCGGCCTGGATCGCTCTGGGAAAGAAGACAGGATTTCAACTGCGTTCATCGCTGAATGAATTGCAGAAACTCATTTCGTTTGTTGGCGAACGCTCCATTATTGAAGATAAGGACGTCGAAGCCGTTGTCGGCAAAACCAGGGAAGATTCGATCTTTGATTTAACAACGGCGCTTGCGGAAAAAAATGCCACAGCCGCGCTTTCGGCCCTGAAAGCACTGTTGGACCAGGGCACGCATCATTTGATGATCTTGACAATGGTCAGCCGCGAAATTCGTCTGCTTTTGCAGGCGTCAGTTCTGGTTCGTTCAGGAAAACTGCCCAGACTCACGCCAAATATGGAATATAGTTCATTTCAGAAAAACATCTACCCCGCTGTGACCGGTCTGGCGGCAGGCGTATCCGCCAAGGAAGATTTACTCGTAAAAAAACATCCTTTTGTGATTTATAATGCTCTTCGTAATTGTGGACGTTTTTCGTATCCGGTGCTTGTCGGTTATCTCGACGACCTGCTGGACATCGATCGAGCCATGAAATCTTCTGCGACCGATCCACGGTTGCTTCTGGAGCGCTTCCTCATCAAAGCCTGCGCTAAAGCTTCCTGATTTTTGTCTGAGCCTGTCTTTTTGCCCGGGATAGTTTGCGGGCGGGTCCTTTTTTGTTAAGGGGTCGGTCCTCTTCTTCCTCGTCCTCTTCTTTTTGGCCGGTAAATTCGATATCGACCGGTGTTGCCAGTAGTTTATTAACGATGGATTCAAATTCGGAAGATGAAAGAGCCGTTTTACCTCTGCGCGTCGCGTAAGAGGTTATTTCACGATCGGAAGAAATCACAAGGATTTCCTCATCGGCGGAAGCGGTGATTCTTTTCAGTACATCATCGGCCTTGACACCCCGCCTCGAATAGATGATGTGAATGCCCGCGGAATAGTCGCGTTCCTCGTCGGCAGGACCGTTGATCCAACCGTCAAAGACTACGGTTATGCGATGATCTTTCCTGCTGCGGTATGCTGCAAGCCAGGCAATCAGAGCCCTGCGTCCCGCCTCGAGGCTCTGCCGTTCAAAACGCCGCAAGTCGACGGACTGGCGGATCAGGTTGTAGCCGTCAATTAAAATATGCATGACTGATTTTTGCATATTGACGCTACAGGTTCAATAAAAAAAGTCCGGTATTTTTCTTGACTTGACGGTTATCTCTCTGTTACCGTCCACTATCTTCGGTGACTTCAAAGCAGGTCGTGCCTGCTTTACAATAATTAATTCGGAGGTTTTTATGGAAATTAAGAAAATATGCGTATTGGGTGCGGGATTGATGGGTAACGGTATCGCGCAGGTTTGCGCAGCGGCTGGATATGATGTGACCCTCAGAGATATTGAGCAGCGATTCATTGATGGCGGTATGAATACGATTAAAAAGAATCTGAGCCGCGATGCCGAAAAGGGCAAAATCACCAGGGAACAGATGGACGCAATTCTGGGTCGGATCAAACCGACGCTGGATTTAAAAGAAGCGGCCCAGAATGCCGATGTTGTCGTGGAAGTTGTCATTGAACTGATGGATTTGAAGAAAAAAGTTTATGCGGAACTGGAAGCGGTTGTCCCTTCGCATTGCCTGTTTTTCACCAACACGTCCGGCCTCAGCATTACGGAAATGGCTGCTATTACCAAGCGGCCGGAGCGATTTATCGGCACCCATTTTTTCAATCCCGTTCCGGTAATGCGTTTACTGGAAGTGATCCGCGGTCAGCAAACCTCCGAAGAAACGGTGGAAATCGCCAAAGCCTGGGGCAAGAAAATCGGCAAAGAAGTTGTCATGGTGAAGGAAGCGCCCGCGTTTGTTGTGAACCGCATTTTGTGTTCCATGATCAATGAAGCCTTCTTCGTCCTCGATGAAGGTCTGGCAACACCGGAGGATATTGATAAAGCCATGCAGCTGGGCTGCAATCATCCCATTGGACCGCTGGCCCTGGGCGATCTGATTGGTCTGGATACGCAGTTGAGGATTTGTGAAGGCATGCACAGGGAACTGGGCGATAAATACCGTCCTTCGCCGCTGCTCAGGAAGCTCGTTCGCGCCGGCAATCTGGGACGCAAATCCGGCCGTGGCGTTTACGACTACAGCAAAAAATAATCCGTGGTGAAGATTTTTCGCGGCGGCCTTTATTCAGTAAGGCCGCCGTTTTTTTGTGGATCTTGCTGCTCCGGGCGACCTGGTGATCGGAAGACGACGGAAATATGCTTCCATGTAAAAATCATCATAAACGTTTAAGAATGAGAAATGGCTTAACCTTTGTTTGCCGCGGCTTTCAGGTCGGCGATGGTTTGCGTGTAATCGGCTGTGCCGAAAACCGCCGCGCCCGCTACCAGCACGTCCGCTCCCGCCTGGGCGATGGAAGCAATATTTTGCAGATTTACCCCGCCGTCAACTTCCAGAAGTGGTTTGACAGGCAGTTTTGCCGCCATTTCGGAAGCCCGTTTTAATTTGGACAGAGATCCCCTGATGAATTGCTGACCTCCGAAGCCCGGATTGACAGACATGATCAAAAGCAGGTCAATATCGGTGAGAATTTCTTCAATTGAACTGAGCGGTGTTGCCGGATTTAAAGACACGCCCGCCTTTTTGCCGGTTTTTTTAATGAGTTCGATCGTGCGATGCAGATGGCTGGCCGCTTCCACGTGGACGGTGATGTAATCGGCGCCTGCGGAGGCGAAAGATTCAACATATTGATCCGGATTCTTAATCATCAGGTGAACGTCAAAAGGCAGTTTTGTGGTTTTGCGCAAAGCAGAAATGATTGCGGGCCCCATGGTAATATTAGGAACAAAGTGTCCGTCCATAACGTCTATGTGAATCCAGTCTGCGCCTGCTTTTTCGACCCTGGCGATTTCCTCGCTGAGTTTTCCGCCGTCGGCGGATAGTATCGAAGGGGCAATCAATTTCATGAATTTATCTCCTTATCGTTAAGCTATCAAATATACTAAAGCATTGCGCCTGTCAACCCATGGAGGCTGATAGGCTGTAGACTGCTAGACTATTAGGTTGAAAAATAGGCGCGAAGCGCTATCTGCACAGACCTATAGCCTAAAAGCCTACAGCCTAAAAGTCTATGTTCGCCTTTCTTCTTGACACAAACGCTGAAAAAATCGAAGATGCGCCCATGAGAGTTCTTTACAACATTCTTCTGTGGATTGCGGCGATTCCCGGGCTTTTGTTTTTCCTGCTCAAGATGCTCATCACAGGGAAGTATCGCCATAGTTTTCTCCAAAAACTCGGCGCCCGCCAGAAATATCTTTTATCGGACATCGGCGCAGGCAAACGGATCTGGATTCACGCGGTATCGGTCGGCGAAGTGACCGCCGCCGCGCCGATTGTGGCCGCTATTAAAAAGCGCAGACCCGACATGCGGATTATCTTTTCCACGTCCACTGAAGCCGGTCAGGGGATGGCGCACAGGCTGGTTACGGGCGTGGACGCATTCATCTATTTTCCGCTGGACATTTCTTTTGCAGTTCATCAGATGTTGAATCTTGTCCGTCCTGATGTCTTTGTTCTGGTCGAGACGGAACTCTGGCCAAATTTTATGGCTTCCTGCCATGCGCGCAGCATTAAAGTCGTCATGGTCAACGGTCGAATTTCCCCCCGCTCTTTTATGAAATATTGCCACACGCGTTTCTTCTGGAAACGGATTCTGCAGTATCTGGACGTGGCCGGGATGATTACGAATGTTGATGCGGACCGGATCAGGCGGATCGGCCTTAACGCCTCTAAAATCAGTGTGCTCGGAAATGCCAAGTACGATGCCCTGGCGGCGATGGTATCACCCCGGTTGCACGAAGATATTGTCCGCAGCTTCAACGCGCGATCGGATGAAAAATTTCTGGTCGCCGGCAGCACGCACCCGGGTGAAGAGGATGCAGTCATTCACGTCTATCGGGAATTGCTGAAGCGTTATCCGGACTTCAAATTAATCATGGTGCCGCGTCATGTTGAACGCAGTAAAGACGTAATGGCCCGTCTCGGGCAGGCCGATTTCAGGGATGTGATCACCGTCTCGCAGATGAGAAACGGTCAGGTGCGCGGCCAGGAACGGGTGATTGTTGTGGACGTCATCGGTGAACTCTTTAAAGTCTATTCCCTGGCAACGATTGTTTATTGCGGCGGATCCCTGGTCCCAAAAGGCGGGCAGAATATCCTGGAAGCCGCAGCCTGGGGGAAGGTCATTTTTTACGGTCCGTCAATGGAAGATTTCAGCGAGGAGGCGGCGCTTTTGGAGGATGTGGGTGCGGGGATTCGCGTAGCCGACGCACGGGAATTATTAAACGGGGTTCTGCAATTGCTGGCTGATCCGCAGGACTTGCTGATGCGCGGCGAAAACGGACGGGTCGTTGTCCGCGCCAATATGGGCGCCGCGGCAAGATACGCGGAGATGATTGTTAAGAACAGCGACTAATGCCATTGTGGACGCAGGAGACTGAAGCCAAAGACTTGAAGTTGTCTTGACAGCCGATGAAAAGGTGGTAAAAAGATACGGTTGCAATCCAGCCGGGAGGTTTTATATATGCTGAAAAAATACGAAGCGGCACTCGAACAGGTCAACCTGACCAGGGTATTAATGGCCAAATCCGTTATTAATAAATACTTGAACAGGACAAACCTGATCTGTTATTCCGAACTTTCCCGGTTGATCGGCTGCGAGGCCTTCGTCAAGCATGAAAACCACAATCCAACCGGGTCATTCAAGATTCGCGGGGCGCTGAATTTCTTTCATCACATGTCCAAGGAAGAGCTCGAAACCGGCATTCTCGTGGCGACCCGGGGCAATCACGGTCTGGCCATGGCCTGGGCGGGACAATGGTTTCATGTGCCCTGCACGGTGGTTGTGCCGGAAAACAACAATCCGCAAATCAACCGGATCATCGAAAGCTACGGCGCCGAGCTGATCGTCCACGGAGAAGACTTCTATGATGCCCAGTCTTACTGTGATGAACTGGTGGACAGCGCGGGCTATTACTATGTTCAGCAGGGTAATGAACCGGAAATATTGAACGGCATCGCCACCATGGGCCTTGAGATCCTCGAGGATTTGCCGGATGTCGATACGATCATTTGTCCCATCGGCGGCGGCGCCGGCTGTGCGTCGCTTCTGAAAACCGTACGCGCCATCAAGCCCGCCATCGAGATCATCGGTGTTGAGCCCGCCAACGCGCCATCCTTCTACAACGCCTGGAAAAAAGGAGAAATCGTCACGCTCGATGAAGCCCATACGATTGCCGACGGCCTTGCTGCAAGAACGGTCTTTCAGCTGCCTTACCTCATTCTCAGGGATGCAATTACGGATGTTGTCCTCTTGAGCGAAGAAGAAATACTGGAAGGAGTCAGGATGGCGTTGACCACAACGCATAATCTGGCTGAAACCGCCGGCGCCGTCTCTCTGATTGCGGCTGACAAAATCAAGGATCGTCTTCGCGGGAAGAAAGTGGTCATGATTATGTCCGGCGGCAACCTGAGCATGGATCATCTCAAAACCGCCATCGGGAGTTGACGCACCGGGACCGCAGTATCAGCAAATCCGTGATATGTTAACCTGCGAGTGAAAGAAAGATCTGAAAATATAGAAGGCTCCATCTGTAGATGGGGTCTTTCGCAGAATATGAAGCAAAAGGAGTTTTTACGTTATGACACAAGCAACAATCCCCAATCCAATTCCAACCGATTTTATCCGGGACATCATCGACGAAGATCTGCGCTTGAGCAATCATGCCGGACGAGTTGCGACCCGTTTTCCACCGGAGCCGAACGGCTATATCCATATCGGACATGCCAAGTCGGTTTGCCTGAACTTTGGCTTGGCAAAGCAATATCAGGGAACCTGTAATCTCCGGCTGGATGACACGGACCCGGCGGGAGAGTCCATGGAATTCGTGGAATCGATTATCCGGGATGTCCACTGGCTGGGATTTGACTGGGAGGATCGTCTGTTTTACGCCTCCGACTATTTTGAAAAACTCTACGGGTTTGCCATCGAACTTATCAAATCCGGCAATGCCTACGTATGCAGCCTAAATCCCGATGAAATGAGGGAGTACCGCGGAACTTTCACCGAACCGGGCAAGGACAGTCCCTACCGCAACCGCTCCGTGGAGGAGAATCTGAATCTGTTCGAACGGATGCGGGCCGGCGATTTCGCCGACGGCGCCTACACCCTGCGGGCCAAAATTGACATGGCCGCTCCGAACATCGTGATGCGGGACCCCATCCTCTATCGGATCAAGCGGGAACCCCACTATCGGACGCAAGCCAAATGGGTCATTTACCCCATGTATGATTTTGCCCACTGCCTTTCCGATGCGCTGGAAGGCATCACGCATTCCATCTGTACGCTGGAGTTTGAAAACAACCGTCCGCTTTACGACTGGATCGTGGAGCGGCTGATCCCCGCCAATCGTCCGAAGCAGATTGAATTTGCGCGTCTCAGCGTGAGCTATACCGTACTCAGCAAGCGCCGGTTGATTGAACTGGTGCAGAAAGGGTATGTGCAGGGCTGGGACGATCCCCGTATGCCGACCGTGACGGGGATGAGACGGCGGGGTTACACGCCGGAGGCCATCCGGAAATTCTGCGCCGAAATCGGCGTGGCCAAAAACGATAATCTGATCGATGTGGCGCTCCTGGAGCATTGCGTCCGCGATGATCTCAATGAACGGGTGCCCCGGGCGATGGGTGTCTTAAGGCCGCTCAGGGTCGTGATTACCAATTACCCGGAAAACCAGGTGGAACAATTCGAGTGCCAGAATCATCCGCAGCGCCCCGACATGGGGGTAAGGCAGGTTCCCTTCTCCCGGGTGCTTTATATTGAGCGGGATGATTTCATGGAAGATCCGCCTAAGAAATATCATCGCCTCGGTCCGGGACGCGAAGTCCGCCTGCGCAACGCCTATATCATCAAGTTCGAAAGCATGGTGAAGGATGAGCAGACCGGGGACGTAGTCGAAATCCGCTGCACGTATGATCCCCAGACCCGAAATGCGCCGCCCGCAGATGGGCGCAAGGTGCCGGGTGTTATTCACTGGATCTCGGTTGAGCACTCTGTTCCCGCGGAAGTGCGGTTATATGACCGGTTGTTCAGCATTGAGGATCCGGGAAGCGAAGAAGATTTCATTCATTATTTGAATCCGAATTCCCTGGAAACCGTGACAACCTGCCATGTCGAGCAAAGTCTGAAAAATGCCGAACCGGGAAGCCGGTATCAGTTTGAAAGGCTGGGGTATTTCTGTGTGGATGCAAATGATTCACAGGCTGGCAGACCTGTTTTCAATCGCGTTGTCGCATTAAGGGATTCGTGGACGAAGATCGCCGGAGCGGATAAAGCTTAGAATTGGCTGGGGAACAAGGATTCGAACCTTGATTAACGGAGTCATATCTTGATGATATTTTTCGATTTTATTTAAGTATTAAAAAATAATTTCATATGGCTTTGGTTATGAAAGCAGAATATCTAACGTGGTCCAAAACGGGCAGCATCAACCCGATCCATAACGCCACCTCGTGGCAATTGTCTGATTTTCCGTTCATCTGTCAAAGGGATGTTTTGCAACGACCAGCCATTTCTCCGGAGCATATCCACAGAGGGTACGAACCAGGTTTTCCCATCCCGTACCAGAACAATTTGATCCTGTTTCTCGCTCTGCCGAAAGACTACCAATCCTTCGAGAGCCGTAGACAAGAGGGTTTGAACCCCAACCGCTAGAGTGTGAGCAATAATTCTGTAGCCTTTTTCTTGCGGATGACCATTGATATTTTCAGAATACAAGGGAGTTGCATATTTCGATGCTTCCTGCAGTGGAATAACTACATCTACGTAGATTGCTTCTGTTACCTTTTTTAGTTTGTCTGCAAGCCATCGAATATTGTCATGTTCATCGGCGACCAATTGCTGATAATCGGCTGTTGGGGTGATACCGTCCCGCTCCACCTTCTTGGCGTATACTAATTCTTTGGTTGGGATAATGGTAAAGACCAGTTTGACATGTTTATTATGGGCCATTTCTCCCATCATTCGCCCTGCCTCCGCCATACCCGCATAACCAGCCTTTACCGCCGGGTGCTGCTGGTTGGAGGAATGCCGCAGTTTGGGAGTGAAAATGGTTGACACGCCATCCTTAAACTGCACTTGCCAACACTCTGTCTTGGGCGCAGGGGTGACCACCCTGGGTATATCGCTGCTTTTCAACGTTTGATCCATCTTTAGAAGAGCGTAATGTTTGTTTCCATATGCCTGTTGGAATGTTTCCAGGGGATCGTTGCCAGAGTAAAATGCGACTACGATAACCTCCGGTTGGAATAGAAGCGCTTTGGAGAAAATTTCAAGATATTCAGCAGCGCCCCAGCCACCTACCGACATATTATAAACAATCGGCCTCCATTTTCTCAGTGTTGCCTGCATTTGACTGGGCCAATTACCCATAAGCACAGCGTTGTTTCCATATGTCTGACTATCGCCGATTGTTATGATATCCGCTATATTGGGGATCGCCCGGTTGCGAAATCCGAGAATGTCATGTGGCCCCTTCTCAAAGTATTCCTTATACAATGGTTTGGCGCGCTTGACATAGGGATCTTGGATTATGAATTCAAGACTGTCGTAGTCTTGTTTTCGGAACACGTTGTCGAAGAAAGGCGGTACCTCTTTACCGACCTGAACCAGCTGTAAATCCCTATCGCTACCGATCAGTTGAGGTGCGAAAAGCCAAATGAGGCCCAGTCCTACCAGGGCGGTAAGCACTGTTACACCAAGTGATAAAACCCACTCCTTCTTCATCTGAGCATTTCCTCTATAGGCGGCGGATGGACGATTCGCGCATGAAACTTTTATCACATCTTCAGTTAGGGTTCATCCGTTATTTGATTAGTCACCCTTGACATGTTGAGTGAATTGGGAAAGCAGGAAGAACCGCATTATAGGAAGATATTGTTGCTTATTGAAAATGCAAAGTTGTATAATTTGGATGATGGATCAATAATCCGAGGTCCATCTAAATTATCACGATAATGAAGTAAGTTAAAAAATGTATTTGTGATTTATCCTTAAATGTGGACAATGTGGATAAATTCGGTGTTGGGAGAATTGACCGTTTTTGTCAGTTATTGATTTTTGGCTGGGGAACAAGGATTCGAACCTTGATTAACGGAGTCAGAGTCCGTCGTCCTACCATTGAACGATTCCCCAGTAGGAAAGACACAGAATTTTTTGCCCGTTTGGTTGATGCCCCTTGCGAGCGGGGGTGACTATAATGCGATTGAATTTATATGTCAATAAAATTTCTTCACGGATATCAACGGATGGCCTGAGAACGCTACAATTGCTTGGATTGTCCTCAGACGATAAGAGATAGCGCCCATGCGGTACGTCATCTTTGGAAAAACGGGCATGAAGGTTTCCGAGTTGGGATTCGGGGGAATTCCTCTGATTCGTCTCAACAAGGAGACAGCAGTGGACGTGTTGCGGCGGGCGTATGACCGGGGCATTACCTTTTATGATACGGCCAATATGTACCTGGACAGCGAGGAAAAAATCGGGCTGGCTTTTCAGGGGATGCGCGACCGGGTGATCATTGCCTCCAAGTCCCTGAAGCGTGATGCGGCAGGCATGACCGACCACGTTGAAAAAACCCTTAAACGGCTTCAGACGGACTATATCGATCTCTATCAGCTGCACCAGGTAGCGAAAGAAGATGATTGGAAAGCTGTGACAGGACCTGGCGGAGCGATGGAAGCGTTGCTGAAAGCCAAGGATCAAGGAAAGGTGCTCCATATCGGTCTTACCTCCCACAGCTTGGCGATGGCGGTTAGAGCAGTTCAAACGGACCTGTTCAGTTCCATTCAGTTCCCCTTCAATTTCATTGAAATCGCCGCAAAAGACGAACTCTTTAAAATAGCGAACGAAAAGAACATCGGTATTCTCGCAATGAAGCCCTTTGCCGGCGGGATGATCGACAATGCCGACATCGCCTTCAAATTTTTGCGGCAGCATCCTGATGTGATCCCCATTCCGGGTTTTGATTCCGTAGAAGCAGTTGATCAGGTTGCGTCCTTCTATGATAATGAAAACCGGGTTGCCCAAAGCGATCTGGATCTGATGGAGCGATACAGGGCCGAGCTGGGCAAGCAGTTCTGCCGCCGCTGCGAGTATTGCCAGCCCTGTCCGAACGGTGTGATGATCACACCAGCTATGGGATACCGTGTCATTGCCAGCCGGATGTCGCCCGCCGTTGCCGTCCGGTTTTCCCGTCTGTCCATGGAAAGTGTTATGAAATGCGATAACTGCGGCGCCTGCGTGGAAAAGTGTCCCTATGAGTTGCCCATTCCGGATATGCTGAAGTCCTTCTATGATCTTTATGAGCAGCATCGCAGCGGTATCCGGACATAAGCGATGACGGGATGGGCAGGTTTTCCGGGGAAATTCTCTGTTATTCCCGGCAGGCCTTTTCGGAACCGGCATGCTGGAAAAAGAGAGACCCGAAAATCAAAAGCGGAGGCCGGTTGTTTGAAATGGCGGCGGCATGCTTTTTGAGACAACTGAAGAAAACCGGGGTTCACAATCCGATGAAAACATTATTCAAGGCAATTTTTGCCGCCTGGATTATCCTGTGGGCGGTCATAGCAACCATTGTCCTGGCTGTTCCCATCATCGTTGCGGGACTGCTCAGCCGGACCGGCAATCTCGCGTTCTCCCTCTCGAAGCTCTGGGCATACACCATGCTGGCCGTTTCCTTTGTCCGCACGGAAATTATAAACAGGGATAAGATTCAGCAGGGGACGTCGTATATCATTATTTCCAACCATCAATCCCTTTACGACATCATCGCGCTGGTGACCACGCTGGGTATTCAATACCGCTGGTTCATCAAAAAGGAAGTGATCAGAATTCCACTGTTCGGCTACGGGTTATACGCCTCCCGGAACATCTTTATTGACCGCTCCAACACCGCGAAGGCCATCGAAAGCATTAACAAGGGCATCGATCGGCTGCCCAGGGGTGCAAGTATCATGGTGTTTGCCGAAGGCACCCGGTCGCCCGACGGACAAATCCACGAATTCAAAAAAGGGGGATTCGTGACAGCCGTCCGGCGGAAAATCCCCATCCTGCCCGTGACGGTTAATGGAAGCCGGCGCATCCTGCCCAAAAAAAGCCTTGCCGTGACGCCGGGGAAAATCCAGGTCGTCATCGGAGATCCCATCGATGCCGGTGGATACACAGCGGACAGCGTACAGGCGCTCATCGATAGGACCCGCGAGGCCGTCATGGCGAATTTTGATCCGGAATACACGGGGAAGAAATGACGAAACAAAAGAACGATCTTTTGCGATGCTGTCTGGCAATTGCCAGGGGTGTACAGAGGCAGCCCTGTTTGTCATCGGGCCACGTCCTGAATATCCGCAGACCGCCAATCCGGACATTAAACATTGTCCCACCCGGATCAGATGTGTTTTTGGATCGAACCGATCTGCCAAATTCCTTGACTTAGTGATCAAATATTCATATTCTATGACTTAAGAAAAGCAGTGCATATCCAAAAAGCGTTAACCATCCTTGGACCGCTATTCATGGTGTTTTTTTACAGAACCTGTGGAATCGAAGTTATCTCAAGAAGCAGCGTAGGCAATAGTTTACAAAAAGAAACATCAACCCGATAACCGCGCACTATTTGCCGCAGCTGAGCTTTAGTTTATTCAAAACAAATAAAGAAAGGGAAGGGGAAGATTATGGCAATCTTTGAATACGGAGAATACAGCAATGTTTATGAACCCCCGGATAATCTGGTGGATATTTTTGAGAACAGCGCCACCCGTTATGCGAACAACCTGCTGATCGGCGAGAAAGACGGCGCCGGGGTGTATCAATGGGTCACCTACAGCCAGATTGCCAACCGGGTGAATAATCTGCGGGCGGGACTAGCGGCAATCGGAGTAAAGGCCGGAGATACCGTCGGAATTATCGCCAATAACCGGAAGGAGTGGCTGATCGGAGAAATCGCCGCCCAGGGTTTAGGCGCCGCTTACGTGCCGATGTATGAAAAAGAATTGGTAACGATGTGGAAATATGTTGTGAAAGACGCCGAGGTCAAGATCCTGTTTGTGTCCAAACCCGAAATTCTTGAGAAGGTCAAAGATTTTCCTTCCGAGATTCCCACCCTCAAGCAGATCTACCTGATCGAGGGAACCGGGGAAAAAACCATGGTCGCACTGGAGAAAAAAGGGGAAGAGAACCCGGTGCCTTCCCGAAAGCCCGCGTACTCCGAAATCGCGGTCCTGATTTACACATCAGGCACAACCGGTGAACCCAAAGGCGTCCTCCTTTCTCATGGCAATCTGGCGGAAAACGTCAAGGCCGGTCTGGCCTGGTTTCCCAACCTGACCGAAAAAAGCCGGTGCATCTCGATGCTTCCCTGGGCGCACTCGTTCGGGATTACGGCCGATTTACATGCGTTTATCCTCCGGGGCGGCTCGATCGGTATTATGGGATCGGTCGAGACTCTGATTGATGACTTGCCCAAAATCTGTCCCTCGTTTATGACCACAGTGCCCCGGATCTTCAACAAAGTTTATAATGGCGTGTGGGCGAAGATGAGGGAAGAAGGCGGCCTGAAATTAAAGCTCTTTGAAGCCGCGATTGCCGCCGCGAAGCGCAAACGGGAAACCGGCAAAGACAGCTTGAAACACAAAATCCTGGATAAGATTGTTCTGTCCAAGATCCGGGCCCGTTTTGGCGGCTGTCTGGATAACGCGGTCACCGGCAGTGCTCCCATGAATGTGGAAATTGCCAAGTTCTTTATCGATGTCGGGATTCCGACGTATGATGCCTATGGGTTGAGCGAAACGTCTCCGGCCATTACTATCAATTCTCCGCTGATGGGCAATCGCCTGGGCTCGGTCGGGAAGCCAATCAACAAAACCAAAGTAGTCATTGACCGCTCGCGGACAGGCCAGGAGGGCGACGATGGCGAGATCCTTTGCTTCGGGCCGCAGTGCATGATCGGCTACCACAAAAAACCGGAAAAGACCCAGGAAGTGATCGTGGAAATGAACGGCATGCGGGGGGTGCGCACGGGCGACCGGGGACGGCTGGACGATGACGGCTTTTTATACATCACCGGCCGATTCAAAGAAGAATACAAACTGGCCAATGGCAAGTACATTCATCCGGAAACCATCGAACTGGAAATGAAGATCATGCCCTGGGTTTTAAACGCCGTGGTGGCCGGAGCGGGTCATGAATACAATGTGGGACTGATTGTTCCGGACATGAAACTTCTTGAGCATCTGGCCCACGAGTTGAATTTGTCCGTCGAGCCGAAGGACCTTTTTGATCCGGCCAATCCCGCCGGCCGAAAATTTAAAGACCTGCTCACCGCCGAAGTCCAGAACCACCTCCGGAAGTCCATCGGCTCCTATGAAATTCCGCGTAAATTCGATTTTATTCTGGAAGATTTTTCGCTGGATAACGGCATGCTTACCCAGACCATGAAACTGAAACGGGGCGTGGTCATGGAAAAATACGGTGACATGCTCAATAATCTATATAAAGAATGATGGTGATGCCGGAAGGAGGAGCGGATGCGCCTCCTTCCGGCCTTTGTCCATTATTCCGTAACAGCTGCTTAATTGTCTGCTCTCAGAAAGAATATTTATTCATCCTTCTTATAATACCCCGCCCACTTCTCATCGATCTGCCGCTGAATCTCCGCGATCTGCGCCTCGGTTAAAACCTTGAAGCGCGATTGGGCGCGGAAGTATTCGCGCACCGGCACCAGCTTGCGTTTCTCAACGAGCTTTTCGGATGCTGCCGTCAGTCTGAACTCGCCGTTCACGATCTCATAGAGGTCGTAGTAGCCGGTTTCCACGGCCAGCCTGCCGATCTTGATGCCGTAGCGCGGATCATAGCCCCAGCCCGGCGGACAGGGAATATGGATATGGAAGTATTTGGTGCCCGGCATATCCTTACACTTGATGATCTTATCGTAGAGGTCCAGCGGGTAGGCAGCGGAACAGGTCGCGACATAACTCAGGTGATGCGCCGCCATGATGGCCGGAACATCTTTCTTCTGCTGCAGTTTCCCCTTGAAGGGCGTGTTGGCCGTAATGGCGCCGATCGGCGTCGTTCCCGAGCGCTGCACGCCGGTGTTCATATAGCCTTCGTTATCGTAGCAGAAATAGATGAAGTTGTCGCCGCGTTCGGCCGCGCCGGACAGCGCCTGCAAGCCGATGTCGCTGGTTCCGCCGTCGCCTGCCCAGCCGGCGACTTGGATATGTGTTTTGCCCTGCGATTTCAGCGTGGCCAGAATCCCGGTGACTGCGGCAGCCGTTGAGGCAAAGGTCACATTCAGGCAGGGCAGTTTGGTGGAGGCGACGGGGAACAGGCCCTGTAAGACGGTCAGACAACTCGGCGGCACAACCAGTATGGTATCTCTGCCCAGGGCCTTGAGACCCACTCGATAGGCAATAGCCAGGCCGCAGCCCGTGCAGGCGCGCGTTCCCGGATGGACAAATTCTTCCGTCGGCAAACTCAAAATGGTGGTTTTAGACTGCATGAAAATCTCCTAACCCCGTTAAGACGGGATGAGTGCGTTACCGAAATTATTTTCTGCCGGAAACGCCGGAAAATAATTTTAACTTGCTAAAGCTTAAGCCCGATCCACGTGGGTTCTTTGGAAACTCGACCCTGTGTTGCAGCTTTCAGTGCTTGTGTCAATTCGTCGGTCTGGATTTCGCGCCCGCCGATCCCGGCGATATAATTTTGAACCGGCGGCAGAAAGCCCGTTCCGGCCAGGTGCTCATAAAGCGCGGATTTTAAATCCGATGCCAGAGCGCCTTCGTAACCGTAACTGAGCGCCTTTTCGAAAACGATGACGCCTTTCTTTCCCTGGAGAGCCCGGGCAACAGCCTCGTCCGGGAATGGCCGGTAGAATCGAACGCCCATGACGCCGACCCGGATGCCTTCATTTCTCAAGGTATCCACGGAAACGCGCAATTGATAGGTGATCGACCCCAAACCCACAGCGACGAAGTCCGCATCATCGCAGCGATACGGTTCGATGTAAGGATCGCCTCCCCGGCCGAAGATATCGGCAAACCGTTTTTCGGCGTCCGCTGCCACAGCCAGTGTGTTGCGTAAATCTTCATGCAGCAGGTACCGGATTTCCATGTAACCGTGCGCCAGTTCGCCTTTAACATCCAACCGGACATCCGGCAGGGTGACGGTGTTGAGGTTGGCCGGTTCATCGGGATTCAGAAAATACTCCGGCTGGAAGGGCGGTAAAAACACGTCAACTTTCTCCTGATCCGGCAGATCGAACGGCATGAAAGTGTGCGATAAAATATATCCGTCATAACAGACCATGATCGGGATGCTGATTTTTTCGGCTATCCAGTAGGCTTTGATCACCGCGTCGATGATTTGCTGGTGATCGGAGCAGTAGAGCTGGATCCAGCCCGTGTCGCGCTGGGAAATCGAGTCCTGCTGGTCATTCCAGACATTCCAGGGAGCGCCGACCGCCCGGTTGACCACGCACATGACAATGGGGAGCCTTGCCCCCGATGCCCACTGGACCTGTTCGTGCATGTAAAGCAGGCCGTTCGCGCTGGTGGCGGTGAAGACCCTCGCTCCCGCGGAAGAGGCGGCAATGCAGACGGCCAGGGCGGAGTGCTCGCTTTCGACGGGGATGTACTCGGCTTTCATCTCTCCCAGCTCAACGTACTCGGAGAGCTTTTCCGTGAGCGGGGTCTGGGGCGTGATGGGATAAGCCGCGATGACACTGGCCCGGCAAAGTTTGACGCCCATGGCTGCTGCTGCGTTTCCGTCTTCAATGATGTGCATGGCGTCTACTCCTTATCCTTTTCTTCTTCCACGAATTTAGCTTCATCGACCATGGTAATGGCTTTGGTCGGGCACTCTTCAGCGCAAATGCCGCAGCCCTTGCAGTACTCCAAATTGACTTTAGGGGGGATCGTCCGCGAGATGACCACCTCCGGACAGAACAGCCAGCAGATGAAGCAGGCTTCTTTCCCTCTTTTACAGGGAATGCAGAGGCTTTGATCGAAAACCGGCCGTTCGACTCTCCATGAACCGGTCCTGCCGCCGTCTCCGGGTCCATGTTCACTGTGCGATGTTTTTCTTCTGTAATTTCTGGTGCCCATTTTCACCCTCCCGCCACTGTTCGTTCATAGGCTATTTTGGCCGCCAGTGAATTCTTTTCAGGCTTTCGCGTACTGAATTCCTCTTCAATGCCTTTAACCAGAATATCGATGCCCAGGAGGTTGGTCGCTTTTTCCAGCGACCCGATGATTCCGGTGTTGACCATGCCGTGAGGAAGGCCGGCTTCCACTGAAATGGCGGTAATATCCGCGGTGGCCAGCTTAAAATCTTTGAAGTGATAGGAGTCAAATGCCATCGGTGTGTTTAAGACGATAATTCCGCCGGGCTTGAGGCCGTGGGTGACATCCGCTTCTTTAAGCAGCAGATGGTCAAGCACAACGACGATGTCCGGGGTTTCGATGGGTGATAAATCGTAAATCTTCGTTTTTGAGATCTTCAGAGACGTCATGACCGGCGCGCCTCGGCGCTCGGTGCCGAAGGTCGGGGCCATGACCACGCCCGCGTAACCTCTGGCAAAGGCCGCTCCGGCAACAATTTTGGCCGCCGTGAT
This sequence comes from Deltaproteobacteria bacterium, assembly GCA_036528635.1. Taxonomy (GTDB): domain Bacteria; phylum Desulfobacterota; class Syntrophia; order Syntrophales; family Smithellaceae; genus UBA8904. Next base: position 80,480 of record JAIGNE010000043.1, on the reverse strand, counting down.
AGCGCCCTGACCGCCTCGTCCATGCCAGCGGATTTCAATAGATTCTTTGCTCATGATCATAAATACCTTAGGGAATTAGTCTACAGGCTGTATGGCAGATGGAACACGTTTCTGTCTGTTGCCTTGATCCTTGCGCCTTTAACCTTTCTTTCTTTTTCTTCTCACTGCCGTCATGGCGATGGCCACGATCAGCAAAATAACAACCCCGCAGATCGCGAGCACGATCAGCGTTGGTGTCGCTGCCCGCGACACCAGGTTCACCGGATTTACGCTGGGCTTCTCCACGATGCGGCCGAGCTTGCCGCTGTATTTTTCCGGAATCTCCGGAATGCCATTGCCGTTCTTATCGGGAAAAGACCCGACATACTTGATGATACCCTGCCATTCTTTGAGTTCCTGAACACCCGGCAGAGACTTATCGCTGTCGACCAGCGCCGATGCCAGTTTTTCTATCGTTTTGCCGTTTTTATCCTTCGGTGCGATATCCAGCATGGAATACGTGAACTTGCCGACGAGCTTTAAAAAAGTAGCATTGTAAATATTGGCGGCCACCCGGTAGAGCATCTTATTGGATCGGCTGTAGTCCAGCGGCGCAAAGCCTTCCTCTTCGTTTCCTATTCCAATGCCGGTCACGCGGTCAAAAATGACCCGGTGCGGGTTATAGGTAAAACGCATCCCGGAAATTTGCAGGTAATAATCATCACCTTTGATCGGTCTTACGCTGGTCAGGATTTCCAAGGCCCGTTTGAGTTCATAGCCGTAAAGATAAAAGCTGATCAGCGGATAACCCATCGTGTCGTCCGCGCCGATGCCCAGAGGAAAGGTGCGGAATAAATCGCCGAGAATGATTTTGCCGGTAACGCCTGTAAGCAGGTCATCACGGATGATGCCGTTGGATTCTACGGCGACCGCGACACGGCTCGATGGATCCTTTTCATCGGAATCCACTTGATTGACGTACCAGCGGATGGAATCGGCAATCATATTGCCCAAGGGTGATTCTGCTGCGGTATTGGTTAAATCCCATTTGGTTTCGGCGATCACCTGATCATAGGACAAAGGGCCGGGACCGAACAATTGCGCGTCTATTTTTGGCTTGAAGCCATCGATCATTTTTTGAATATGGACATCTCCGGCGAGAGAACTGTTGACCGCAACAGCGGTATAATTTTTCAGCGTTACCTTGCCGTGGTCGTAGGCGATATCCAGGATGCCCACCTGTTTGCCATAGCACCAGGCCTGAACAATGATGGTGCCGTGAGCGGAGATGGGCTTATCGAGTTTCGTATGGGTGTGTCCGCTGATGATAACGTCAATGCCCGGGGCTTTTTGGGCCAGAATGATATCTTCCGATTTTTGGGCGTTGTCCCGCAGTCCGCCGTGCGACAGGCAAATAACGATATCCACCTTTTCCTGATTGCGCAGAACGGCGACGATGTCCCGCGCCGTCTCCACAGGGTCGCGGAAAGCCAGTGGTTTGGCAAAGGGCGAGACTTCCGCTGCATCCTTGCCGAGAAGGCCGAAGATGCCGATTTTCATGCCGCTGCGATTTAAAATAATATAAGGCTTCACACCTGCTTCGGCAAAAGTGTCTTCCAGAGAAGACAATACAGGCTGCTTGCGGTCGAAGATCACGTTGGACAGAACGATCCGGGGCATGCCGTCTTTGGCTTTGGCGGTTTTCAGCGCGGCGGCCAAGCCCGCGGGTTTGAGATCAAATTCATGATTGCCCAGCGTAACGGCATCATAGCCCATAGCCTTCAGAAGACGCAGTTCAAAAGCTTCTTCGCGGTTCAACATATGGAAAAGCGAGCCCATCGTAAAATCGCCTGCATCGAGGACCAGCACGGGATGCGTTCTTTCTTTTTTTGTGTTCCGGATGACCGTCGCAACGCGCGACCAGCCACCGGTGGTTTTGTCGGCGTTGACCCCATAAGGTTGATAGTCGATTTCCGGAGAAAAGCCCTGGAAATGGGAGTGCATATCATTGGTGTGTACGATGGTGAGCAGCTGTTCGGCTGCTGAGAGAGAGGTTGAAAAGAGTATCGCCAAAAGAATAGTCCCGATACGCAAAAACGCTCCGACCCTTTTTAAACCCTTAATCTTCATTGCCATCATCATATACCTGCTCTTCCCTAGCATAAAATGACCGTCCTGAAAAGTTTGTATTGGGCAGGGCAGTTTCAATTTTTTCTAAAAGGCTGAAAAGGGAAGTTTTGTCCAGAGCGGACACGGCCACGGCATCAAAGCGCCGGCTCAAGGTTTCCAGGAGTTCTTTATCCTCACAGCGGTCCGCTTTGTTAAAAACGCGCAGGGTTGGTTTGCCCGAGATATCCAGTTCTTCCAGAATGCCGTCAACCGCTGAAATCTGTTCTTCAAATTGACTGCTGCTGATATCGATGACATGGATCAGCAGGTCCGCTTCCTGAAGCTCATCGAGCGTCGCCCGAAAGGCGCTGAACAGTTCCTTCGGAAGATTGCGGATAAATCCCACCGTATCGGTGATAATGGCTTCGGTATCACGCGGAAAGCGCAGCCTCGCACTTTTGGTGTCCAGTGTGGCAAAGAGCTTGTCTTCCGCCAGGACGGCGCTCTGCGTCAATGTGTTGAGCAGGGTGGATTTACCCGCGTTGGTGTAGCCCACAATCGAAATCACCGGCAGGCCCGATTTATTCCGCCGTCCCCGCCGCTGACCGCGTGATTTGGTGATCGCTTTTAAATCCTTTTCCAGTCGGGTTATCCGTTCGCGGATCCGGCGCCGGTCGATTTCCAGTTTGGTTTCGCCGGGCCCCACGCCGCCGATGCCGCCCGCCAGTCTGGAGAGCGACATGTCTCTGTGCATCAGGCGCGGCAGGAGATATTTGAGCTGCGCCAGTTCCACCTGAATTTTTCCTTCCCGGCTGTGGGCGCGGTGGGCGAAGATATCCAGGATCACCTGGGTGCGATCAATGATTTTCAAGCCGGTAAAGTCGCTGATGGAGCGGACCTGTGCCGGGGTTAATTCGTGGTCGAAGATCAGCAGGTTTGCACCGATTTGCGTCGCCCGCAAATCAATATCGGCCAACCGGCCCCGGCCGACCAGATATTTCGGATCCGGCTGCGGACGGTATTGAATCTGTGCGTCAAAAACCGCGACGCCGCAAGTCTGGGCCAGCTGCCGCAGCTCGTCGAGCGAGGCCTCCGCACCGGCAAGAGGGTTCTTTTCCACCCGTACAAGGATGGCTTTTTCCGCCGCATCGATCTTGCGCGTTTTCTGCGTCCTGGCAAATTCATCTTCCAGCGCGGCAATAAATGATAAAAAATTCAAATCAAGCCGGTGCGGTTCCTGCGGATCATGAATCAGCCAGTAATCGCTTCGCGGATTTTCCGGAATCAGGTGCGCCCAGAAAAGTTTGCCCGGAGAGCCATCTTCATGAACCTGGAGCGCGCCGATCATGTCCAGGCGCAGATGGGATAAATCCGTCAGATCCTCCGACGAAAGGTCTTCGCCGTTTAAATGGGTATGAATCAGGCGCAGGCCTTTAAAACGGGTGGAAGTCGCTCGGAAAGCATCAAGGTTGGGAATGAAAATGCCTTTATGGTCACCGAGGATGACCATGCTGATTTCGCCCCTGCGGCTGATCAACAAGCCGATTTGCCGGTTGAGCTCGAAGGAGAGAAGCGACACTTCGCGCGCCAGGTCATTGCTGATGACATTTTCCGGCGGGATGCCGCGCCGATACAGACGTTCCAGGGATTTGATCTGCTGGGCGCCAAGCCCCGATGTATTGCCGAATATCTTATGAATGGTGAATCGTCCTTGCTGTTCTTAATTTACGTGATCCGAAAGTACCATACTTCAGATCCATTAGTCAAAAGGCAAATGTGCAAAGACAGTGTGTTCGCGAGCTGGCAGGACGGGCAAAAAAGACCCTGAAAACGAGATCACTGCTCGTATTCAGGGTCTTTATCTGATGACCCGTCATTCGCATCATCTGCTTTATTTTGATTAGTTTGAAATCTTTTTTCTGCTGCCTTGAAATGGATGCAGCCCCGGAGTGTTTAATCGTGAGAAACGGGGAACGGTCAGGTGACCATCAGGTTACTTAGGGACCGTTCCCTGCAGTTAGGGCCGTTGTTTATTTGATTTCGGATCTACCGGCGCATCGTCCAGGCTGTACTCTTTGAGCTTGCGATAGAATGTACTGCGGGCCATGTTCAATTTTTCGGCAATTTTGTTTCGGGGAATATCCATTTTCATCATACGCATGATGGTCTCTTTTTCCCGCTTTTTTACAGAACTGTTGTCGGCTTTATTTTCATCCTTGTATTGCCAGTGAAGGATTTCATCGGGAACGAGATCAATCGTCAATTCCTGCCCCTGAGCTACGTTGATCATTCTTTCAATAACGTTTTGCAGCTCCCGGATATTGCCGGGCCAGGGATAGTTTTCTAAAATTTTAACCACATGGTCATGAATGCGGATAAATTTCTTATCCATGGTACTGCCGTATTTTCTGATGAAATTGTCGATCAGCAGAGGGATGTCGTCTTTCCTGTCCCTGAGTGGCAGCGTCTCAATGGTGAAGACGTTCAGGCGATAGTACAGATCAGAACGGAAGGCCCCCTTCTTGATTTCTTCCATGATATTCTTATTGGTTGCGGCGACAATGCGCACATCAACGGGCCGGACACTGGTTCCTCCGACCCGGACGATGGCCTTTTCTTCGACGACGCGTAAAAGGACAGCCTGAAATTCAAGAGATGTTTCAGCGATTTCATCAAAAAAGATCGTTCCGCCATCCGCCAGTTCAAATTTCCCTGTATTGCCTCCCCGGCGGGCGCCGGTAAATGCCCCTTCTGCGTGTCCAAACAGCTCACTGGCAATCAAATCGCGGGGAATGGATGCGCAGTTGATGGCCACGTAAGGGCCGTTCCTGCGCGAACCTGCGTTATGGATGGCCTGGGCAAAGATGTCTTTGCCTGTGCCGCTTTCACCCAAAAGCAGAACATTGGAGTCACTGCTCGCGGCCATTTGAACATGCTGCACCGTCCGGATAAATCTGCTGTTTAGTCCGCAGATATCCTTAAGGTGAAAATTGGCTTTTGCCCCGATCATTTTAGGAGCCGGTTTCCTGTTTCTTTTCGCTTCGCTTAAAATGATGATTTTGCCGATGACGGCCCCATCCGAGCCGTAAATCGGGCTGGAGGAAGCCTGGTAAGGATTGTCCGTGAGTCTTGAAACAATGCGGACTTCGGAATCGGTCACCAGGTCATTGCTTTCCACAATGTTGAAGAGATCAACGTTATCCGCCTTCAGGATATCCCGAACGTGCCGGCCTTCGACAGGTCCGTTGGCCTGAAGGATTTTAAGAGCGTTCTCGTTGATCATCGTGACCAGGCCGCCCAGGTCAAAAGCGACCATGGCTTCCGGGATTGCCGAGAGGACGGCCTGCTGATAACTTCCGGCGATTTGCGCCGTTTCCAGCGCTTCTTTCGTTTTCATGCTGCTTTCGATGGCCTGGGCAAGGGATATGGCGAGCACAAGCGTCTGAGGGTTCGTGCCGTTATAGTTGGAAACCAGAGCAATGCCGCCGATAAGTTCACCTCGCGGATTAAAAATCGGCGCGCTGGAAGCGGTCTCTCCATGGTAGGTGCGCATGTAATGCTGCGGCCCGAAGCACTGCATAGGTTTCTTGATGGTCAGCGCCAGCGAAAACGAATTCGTGCCGACGGTCTCCTCCGCCCAGAGTGCCCCGGGAACCAGTCGTGTTGACTGCGCCAGCTTTTTATATTCGTCATCCACCCGGACTTCCAGAATGCAGCCTTGTCGTGTGAAAAGACATACTAAAAATTGGGCTGCCCCGACAAAATTCTTAAAGTTGTTCATCAAAGGCATACCGGCTTGGATCATCTGCCTGTTTTCTTCGAGCAGGGATTGCATTTCCGAACTGGAAAGAATCGGGGGAGTCGGCTTTTTAAAAGGATTCAAGCCAGCGTTGCGGCATCGCTGCCAGGAGCTCAGGATATCTTGCGGAATAACGGAAATATCGATATCCGTCTGTCCTGCGACATACTTTTCCCATTCCGACTTTGTTTTCCTGAATTTATCCTCATAAAACTCTTGCAATGTCGAAAGTCGTTTTTTATAAGGCACTACAGGATCGGGTCGCGCGTTAGAGTCCACGGTATGGCTGCCCACCTTTCTCTAAATTATCAAATCAAAAAATCGGGCACGGGAGATTTCCTCGCCGGATAAAATCTTGGTTTTTAAGCACGAAGACCGCGTTTTGAGTGTCCCATAATGTCCTGGTTGAGACACATTTGTCCCGCTATGATGGACACTTGTGGTAATTACGAAAATGTTTATAAAAAAACCTTCATAAATCATGACCTTATTTCTGTGAGGATATGGCACGAACGTTGTAATAACAATCATCTATCATCATAGATACAAAAAATTCGTCTGAATAGCAATAGGTAAATCAGCTGAAGCAGCGTGATCGCCGGGCAAAAGAAACATGGCGGGATGAAAAATGTTTGGTCGCTTTTTCATGCGGCAGGAGTTTGTTTCTTTTGCGTGGCTTATAATAAAATCAGGCAGTTTATCCTGCTTCGTCAGGGGCTGCTGAGGGGAGGGAGTGGATCCGGCAGGCTTGCCGGGTCTCCACTTCCGGCCTTGCCAAAGCCTCGACGATAGATGCCACTTCGCTGAAGTGCAATAAGACAAAACTGTCCCACGGAGTGTTCCACACCATCCTGCCGTGAAAAACGGAATTTTCCGGTGAGGAGGAATCTTTCATAGATTTTATGGAACGAAGGGACAGGAGCAAGGGGGAAACCCCTTGCTCATTAAATATTAAATATATTGATCAGAGGGCAGTCAATTTTTTAGCCGCATCTCTTTAATAGTCGACGGATGGGCTTTTCCGCCGGAAGCCTGCACTGCCTGAAGAGTCAGAAATCCCATCGCCTTATCTCGGCCGATTTCACATCTGCCAGAGCCGGTGGGTTGTCCAAACCGCTCGGATGTTTCACCGCATTTAAAAAACCCGGCCTTTTCGGGCCGGGCCTTAAAAAACGATTTACAATGGTTTGAAATGCTTCTAGCGGCATTCCGTGCAGATGGACAGTTCTTTGAAGGGAACCCCTGTTTTTTTGCTGATGTATTTCAATTGATCCACCGGGGCGAAGTACTTGCCGCACTTATCGCAGGTCTGCATTTTGAAGGTGCGCCCCCAGATTTTACGCTTGTCTTCGGTCGCCGTCATTTGTATGTGGCCTGTCGGGCAGACATAAACGCAGGCGCCGCAACCGATGCAGACATCTGATTTTTCATTGTATGGCGTGCCGACGGTTTTATGAGAACCGCGGGAGAATAAGCCGATCGCGCTCACGCCGACCACTTCCTGGCATACGCGTACGCAGGAGCGGCATAAAATACACTTGCCTTTGTCCGCGTCAACGACATAACGGGGTTGAGGTTCTACGCCCATCTCTTTGGCCATCTTTTGCAGCACATCGGATTCGGGGCAACGGGCCAGTAATAATTCCATAACGAGGCGGCGAACTTTTAAAACCCGCTCGCTCTTTGTGTCTACCACCAGGCCTTCTTCCGCGCCGTAGAGACAGGAGGTGACAATGCGGGTGCGGTTGCCCTTCTTGATTTCAACCACGCACAGGCGGCATGCGCCTGATCGGGATATGGCTTCATGCGCGCAAAGGGTGGGAACCGAAATGCCCGCGCCGCGGATGGCCTCCAGCAGCATGGTGCCGTCCTTTGCCGCTATATTTTTTCCGTCAATGATCATATTTACCATGATGTCTTCTACCTCTACTTCACGTTGATTGCGTCAAATTTACAGCTCTCGATACAGGCGCCGCACCGTGTGCATTTATCGTTATCGATGCTGTGAGCTTTCTTCTTTTCGCCGGAGGTGGCCTGCGTGGGGCAGACCTTGATGCACATCCCGCAGCCGGTGCACTTTTCCGGATCAATGCTGTAAGTAATGAGCGCTTTGCAGACACCCGCCGGACAGCGGTGATCCCTGATGTGCGCTTCATACTCTTCCCGGAAATATTTGATCGTACTCAAAACCGGATTCGGTGCGCTGCCGCCCAACGCGCATAAGGAGCCGTCGGCAATCGCCTGGGACATGGTTTCCAGAAGTTCGACGTCTCCGTCCCGGCCTTTGCCCGCGCAGATATCTTCGAGAATGGCGTGCATGCGGCGGATGCCTTCGCGGCAGGGAACGCATTTGCCGCAGGATTCCTCCTGCAGAAAAGCCAGGAAGTATTTGGCGACATCGACCATGCAGGATTTATCATCCATGACAATCATACCGCCGGAACCCATCATGGAGCCGACTTCATAGAGTTTGTCGAAATCGACCGGTAAATCAAGCAGGCTTTCCGGAATGCAGCCTCCCGACGGTCCGCCGGTCTGAACGGCCTTGAACTTGCGGCCATTGGCAATACCGCCGCCCATGTCGTAGATGATTTCATAAAGCGTCGTGCCCATCGGAACTTCAATGAGACCCGTGTTGTTGATTTTGCCGACCAGCGAAAAGATTTTCGTTCCCTTGGAGCCCTCGGTTCCGATGGAAGCGTACCAGTCGGCTCCCTTATTGATGATGAGCGGCACGTTGGCCCAGGTTTCCACGTTGTTGAGGACGGTGGGTTTGTCCCAAAGGCCTTTTTCCACCGCGTGGACGTATTTGGCGCGAGGCTCACCGGCCCGGCCTTCAATGGACGCAAACAGAGCGGAGGATTCACCGCAGACGAAGGCGCCTGCGCCTTTGTTGATATGAATATCAAACGAAAAATCCGTTCCTAAAATGTTCTTGCCCAGCAGCCCAGCCTCTCTGGCGGCCTGTATGGCTATCGTCAGATGCGTCACCGCGAGGGGATATTCATTTCGCACATAGATAAAACCTTCGTGCGCACCGACGGCGTAAGCGCCGATGATCATGCCTTCGATGACGCTGTGGGGATTGCCTTCCATGAGGCTGCGGTCCATGTAAGCGCCGGGATCGCCTTCGTCGCCGTTGGCAATCACATATTTAGGTTCACCGTGCGCTCTGCGCACGCCTTCCCACTTGATGGCCGCTGGAAATCCGCCGCCGCCCCGGCCTCTAAGGCCGGCTTTCTTTACTTCGTTGATCACGGCTTCCGGGGTCATTTCCGAAAGGACTTTGGCCAGCGCCTGGTAGCCTTCGATGCCAAAATAATCTTCGATCTTTGCCGGATCAATCATGCCGTTTTTGCCGAAGACCACACGAAGCTGTTTTTTGTAGAAAGGCAGGTCTTCTTCGCGGAACATGGTTTTTTGCGTTTCCGGATGGCGGTAGAGCAACCGGCTGATTACTTCGCCTTTGGCCACGGTTTTAGAAACGATTTCCGGCACGTCTTCAACTTTCACATGCTGATAAAAATACTTGTCGGGATGGACAACGACCATGGGGCCCTTTTCGCAGAATCCCAGACAGCCGGTGGCCAGGACGTCCACGTTCATGTTCTGCTTTTTTAATTCGGCTTCGAGCGCTTCTTTAACCTTAAGGCTGCCGGTAGCGCGACAGCCGGTGCCGGCGCAAATGGCCACAAATTTTTTCTTCGGACCATAGTAGATTGTTAAATTGTCCATGATCTGGCGGGCTTGAGAATCGGGATTTTCTATCATGATTGCGCCCCCCCTTCGTTAATTTTTTCAATGAGTTTATCTACTTTTTTCATCGTCACCTGGCCGTGGTAATCGGTATTAATGACCACGACGGGGCCCAGCGCACAGGCGCCCACGCAGTTGACGGTTTCGAGGGAAAACTTACCATCGGGCGTCATTTCACCCGGTTTGATGTTCAGCGTACGTTCGAACTTGTCCTGGAGAGCGGATGCGCCGCGGACGTGACAGGCGGTTCCCTTGCAGATTTTGATGACATTTTTACCGCGTGGTTTCAAACTGAAGGCGGTATAAAACGTCGCCGCTTCGTACATACGCGTGAAAGGCATATTCATCGCAGTCGCCGCCGTTTTCAAGGCTTCCTTCGGAAGGTAATTGAAGGCATCCTGAATGTCCTGCAACACGGCTATGAGCGCGGTTCTATCGCCTTTGTACTTTTTGACGATTTGTTTTGTTTTTTGTTTAATTTCACTGACGTTTGTCATGCTTTTTTCACCTCGGTATTCTTTGGGGGTAACGTCCCGTTATTCATTGCCTGTTTTGAGAAACTTGGCTTTTTCCATGAGTTTTTTGTGCTCGATGATAACCCGCTCCTGGATATGGTCAATTTGTTCATTTGTCAGATGGCGGAAACGCCCCTGGGGTTTGAAGTAATCCCGGATCGGTTTGAGTTTCTTCGGCATGTCCGGAGAAACTCGATAGTGGCCGTTTTCCACTTCAAACAGCGGGAAGACACCCGTTTCCACGGCCATACGGCCCATCGATACCGCCGTCTGTGACGGGGCACGCCAACCGGTCGGACATACAGAGAAGCAGTGAATATAAGAAGGCCCTTTGATGCTTTTGGCCTTTTCCATTTTACGTATAAAATCCAGCGGATAGCTTGGGCAAACAGTGGCCACATAGGGAATTTCGTGAGCAACCATGATTTCCGGCATGTTTTTTTTCCATGTTTTCTGGCCCATGCTGACCTTGCCCGCCGGCGCCGTGGTGGTGGATGCGCCCATTGGTGTACCGCTGGAGCGCTGAATGCCCGTGTTCATGTAAGCTTCGTTATCGAAACAGACATAAATCATGTCGTGGCCGCGCTCCATCGCGCCGGAAAGCGCCTGAAATCCGATGTCCATCGTGGCGCCGTCGCCACCCATGCCGACGACTTTGATATAGCGGTCGTCAATCTTGCCTTTTTTGCGCAGCGCTTTGAGGCCGGCTTCAATGCCGGAAGCGACTGAGGCCGCGTTTTCAAAGGCCACGTGAATCCAGGGCACCTGCCACGCGGTAGTGGGAAACATACTGGAAACGATTTCCATACATCCGGTCGCGGAGGCGATCACGGTGTTTTCGCCAAGCGCCTTGGCCATCAGCCGAACAGCCAGCACTTCCGCGCAGCCGGAACAGGCGCGGTGGCCGGATGACAGCAATTCCTGCTTATTAATCAGCCGTGGGGCAAATAAATCAAAATTTTCTACGATATTCATTATTCTCTTACCCCCCAAAATTCATAGGTGTCGGCAGCTTGATTGGCAGTGTCCGCCAGAACTTGTTCGAACATGCCGACAAACTCACCCACCGCCATGTCGCGTCCGCCCAGTCCGTAAATATAATTGTAAACCAGAGGGCGCTCGGGTTCGGCATAAAGAGCGGACTTGATTTCTGAAAACACCGGACCACCGGGACCGCCGAACGAAATGGCGCGGTCGGTCACAATCAGCTTCTTCACATTTTTTACCACAGCTTTGATTTCCGCGTGAGGGAAAGGACGCCATAAACGTAATTTCACCAGACCGGCTTTGACGCCTTTGGCTCGAAGCTGGTCGATGGCGATCTGAGCGGTTTCGCCCATGGAGCCCATCGTCAGCATCAGAATATCGGCATCCTCCGCCTTGTACGTTTCCACCGGTTTGTAGGCCCTGCCGAACAATTTCGCCCATTCGTCCCAAACGTCCAGTATAACTTTTTTGGAATGAATCAGGGCTTCACTCTTGGCTTTCATAATTTCGGCAAAATAGTCCGACATGGCAAAAGCGCCCATGGTGACGGGTTTTGCGGGATGCAGCGTTGCGTGGGGAACAAACGGCGGCAGGAATCCATTCACTTCTTCCTGGGTGGGCATTTCGAAAGGTTCCACCATGTGCGTTAACTGAAAACCGTCAATATTAATATTGACCGGCAACATGACATCTTTATGCTCGGCGATTTTGAAAGCAATGATCGACATATCAATCGCTTCCTGTCCATTTTCCACAAAGATGGAGATCCATCCGGAATCACGCTGCGGCATAATATCCGAATGATCGTTTAAAATATTCAGGGGGCCGGAAACCGCCCGGTTAGCTATTGCCATGGTGATCGGCAGACGCATCGCCGAAGCAATCGGCAGCAATTCGTGCATATACATCAATCCCTGTGAACTCGTCGCCGTATAAGAACGGGCGCCCGTGCCCGAGGCGCCGATCACTGCGCTCATGGCCGAATGCTCGGATTCCACGGTTACGAATTCCGCGTCGATTTTACCGTCTGCAACCAGATCGGAAAGATGTTCCGCAATGTGCGACTGGGGAGTAATGGGATAAACGGCTGCCATGTCGATATTACAAAGTCCGACGGCTTCCGCGACGGCAACTGCCACTTCCATACCTACGCGTTTGCCCATGTTATCCCTCCTCTACCATCTTAATTGCGCGGGGCCAGCATTCATGCGCGCAGATGCCGCAGCCCTTGCAATAATCCAGGTTTGCTTGAAAAAATCCGTCTTCGCTTTGCTGCACGCATCCTTCGGGGCAAAAAACGTAACAGATGCCGCACTTGATGCATTTCGCGTCGTCCCAGATGGGCCGCTGCGATCGCCAGCTTCCCGTATGGTACTCGCTTGCGCTGCCCGGCTCGGATACAACGCAGCCGATGGGAAGTTCCCGCCATGTCTTCAATGTCATACTTACCTCTTAATTGATTATTTTGATTTCGTCGTAAGCCCGTTTCATCGCGTTGAGGTTCTTCTGGGCGATTCTGCCGAACCGGTGCTCGATGGCATCCTTCATCGCGTCCAGTTCCATGACGCCGATGACTTTAAGCAGTGCACCGATCATGGTTGTATTGGCAATGGGCACGCCCATTTCCTTGCGCGCGATGCCGGTGCCGTCCACCGTGGCGACCGTGCCGTTAAAATTCAACTCCTCGCGAATCTCTGCAGGCGTTTTAGGTGTGTTAACGATCAATTTTCCATTGGATTTTAATCCGTCGGTGACGTTGACCAGCCCGATCAGGCTGGAGTCGAGCACCAAGACGACATCCGGTTCGTAAATGCCCGAACGGACATTAATTTTTTTGTCGTCAATGCGGGTAAACGCTGCGACGGGCGCTCCTCTTCTTTCCGGGCCGAAACTGGGAAATCCCTGGGCGTATTTTCCGGCGGCGATTGCCGATACCGCCAACAATTCCACCGATGTTACTGCTCCCTGGCCGCCCCGGCCATGCCATCTGACTTCTATCATTTACTTACATCTCCTTCATAAACTTTACACAAAATGACCGTCTTCCATAATATAGAAGCATTATGGAGTCAACATTTTTTCGTTTTCTCTGAATATACAACAGATATCTAGAGGATACGCCATTTATTCCGTTCGGATTCGTACAGATCGTTTCCTTTTGAGTCATTGATGACAATCAGGGGTAACTCAACAACTGTGAGTCTGCGGATCGCTTCCGGACCCAGATCCTCATAGGCAATTAATTCCACTTTTTTGATACAGCCTGCCGTAAGTGCCGCAATACCGCCGATGGCGCCGAAATAAACTGCCTTGTATTTTTTAATGGCTTCGACCACTTCCGGGGAGCGATTGCCCTTGCCGATCATCCCCCTCAGTCCGTGTTCAATGAAGGCCGGCGTGAAAGCGTCCATACGGTAGCTGGTTGTCGGGCCGATGGAACCGATAACCCTGTCCTTCGGGGTGGGCGAAGGAGCGGCATAAAAAAAGGTGGTTGCGGCCAAATCAACCGGGAGAGGAAGCCCCTGCACGAGTGCCTCATACATCCGTCGATGGGCCGCGTCCCGGGCCGTGTAAACCTCGCCATTCATGAGCACCATGTCACCGGCCGTAAGTGACGCGCAAACATCAGCGGAAAGAGGGGTTTGGATCCGAATGGTTGCTTCGTGTACCGTATTTACATCATTCATAGTACTTCTTCCCGATGCCTCGCCACATGACACTGGATGTTGACGGCTACCGGAAGCGAGGCGATATGACAGGGCATCATCTCCGCGGAAACGGCCAGGGTGGTCACCCTGCCGCCCAGGCCGGCCGGACCGATGCCCAATTGATTAATGCGTGTGGTGAGCTCCTTCTCCATTTGCGCGAGGCGGTCATCGGATGGATGGTTTTTCCCCACCGGCCTCAAAAGCGCTTTTTTCGCGAGAATACAGGCTTGCTCCAGCGATCCGCCGATGCCGATGCCGACGATAATCGGCGGGCAGGGGTTGGCGCCTGCCCGCTCCACGGTTTCCATAACAAATTTTTTAATGCCGTCGATTCCCGCGGCAGGAGTCAGCATCCGGGCCGCGCTCATATTTTCGCTGCCGCCGCCCTTGGGCATGGCAATGATCCTTAACTGGTTGCCGGGCACGATATTCATATGGATAATGGCGGGTGTATTATCCCCCGTGTTTTTCCTGGTGAGCGGATCACATACGGATTTGCGCAGGAAGCCTTCTTCGTAAGCCTTCCTGACGCCTTCCTCCAGAGCCTCCCGCAAATCGCCCCCCACAATGTGGACATCCTGACCGATTTCAACAAACAAGACGGCCAGGCCGGTATCCTGACAGATCGGCAGCGCGTCCCGGCAGGCGATGTCGGCGTTCCGGAGTATTTTTTCCAGCACCTGCCTGCCGATGGGTGATTCTTCCTCTTGCGAGGCTGAGCTCAGCGCGGAAACCACATCCGCGCCAAGGATGGTATTGGCTTCGATAAACAGTTTTTTTACGGTCGCTGTAATGTCCCTGGTATTGATCCGCCGTAATTTTGTTTTGGCCGTAATTTCCGTATCCATACAAATGCCCTACATGCCACGCCGAAATTCCAATGACTTGGAAATCGTCATTTTGTCCACATACTTCAGATCGCCGCCCATGGGCACGCCCATGGCGATGCGGGTGATCTGGATGTTGGCATCTTTGAACATCCGGGTGATCAAAAGCGCCGTGGCTTCGCCATGCACGTTGGGATTGGTGGCTAAAATAAGTTCGGTGACCTGGCCCTCCTGGATGCGTTTCTGGAGTTCTCCCAGGCGCAGATTTTCCGGTCCGATGCCGTCGAGCGGCGCCAGCGCGCCGTGCAAGACGTGGTACAATCCGTGAAAGACGCCGCTCTCCTCGATGGCCGCGAGAGCGTCCGGCTCTTCAACCACGCAGATGACGTGCTGATCGCGCGCCGCATTGCTGCAGATATGGCAGATATCCTCTTCGGTTGGATTGAGACAGATCCGGCAGAGGCGGATTTTCCGTTTTACTTCCACCAGGCTTTCCGCCAGCTTTTCCACATCATCGGGGGTGGCGCGCAAAATATAATTGGCCAGACGCGCCGCCGTTTTTTCACCGATCCCCGGAAGTTTGGCCAGTTCCGCAATCAGGCGTTTAATGGGTTGAGCGTAGGATTTCATGGGCCGCCTTACATGCCCATCCCGGGAATGCCTAAGCCCCCGGTGATCTTCGCCATTTCCGAAGACGCCATTTCCTGCGATTTACGGATGCCCTCGTTCACCGCCGCAGCGATCAGGTCCTGCAGCATTTCAACGTCCTCAGGGTTAACGACCTCTTTTTCGATTTTTAAAGAAATAATTTCGAACTTCCCGTTGACGAGTACCTTGACCATGCCGCCGCCTGCTTGCGCTTCAATCGTTCTGGTTTCCAGTTCTTCCTGGAGCCGGCCGATTTTCTCCTGCATTTTTTTGGCCTGTTTCATGATGTTGCCGATGTTATGCACTAGACTATCCCCCCTGTTTCTTATCGGTAATTGGTTTAATATCTATCAGCTCCGCCCCGTCAAACTCCGCAAGTACTTTCTGGAAAAGCGGAGAATTCATGGCTTCACGCTTAATGTCGTTTAAGGTATTTGTTTTTGTGCTGCGGATGCCGCTGTCGGTTTTTGGCGCTTCGATCGCTTTAAAGGCCAGGGAAACCTTTTGTGAATAAAAAATTCCCGCGATTCTTTCCAGCTCTTCCTTTTGCGGTTTTTCCATAATGTTTTCAAGAAAAATATAACCATTCGGGAAGCCCAGTGTCAAACAACCGTTTTCCAATCCCAGAATTTCAGCCGCGTCGATTTTTGCCCCGAGCGGCGGATTCTCCTTTTTGATAAATCTCTTCAGGTCATTGCCCGGTGCCGGTCTGGTAATAGGATGGTGCTCCGCTGCTTCTGAAGATTGCTTCGGCTGCGGCGGACCGACCGGTCCGGGTGTGCCGAAGGCCTGTGGCCCGGCAGGAGGTATTTTCATCGCAACCGGCCGGGCGTCAGCGTCGCCTCGGGAAGGTGCGGGACTGGTTTGCAGTCGCTGCTCCAGCGATTCGAGCGTCGCCAGTATTTCGCCCACGGGGAGCACCGGTTCCAGGTAAGCCATCCGGACCAGGATGGTTTCGATTTTCATCCGTACTTCCTGGCTGCGGCGCAGGCTGTCGGCTTCATTGAGCAGGATGTCCAGGTAACGCTGCAACGTTTCGCGGGACGTATTTTGCGTCTGATCCTTCAGCTTATCCACCTGTTCCGGCGCAATATCAAATGACGAGCTGCCGTCCGCGGCGATTTTCACCAGAAGCAGATTCCGGAAATGCTTCAGAAGCATCGAATAAAAATGCTTCATGTCAATGCCTGCCAGGTAGGCTTCCTCCAGAATCATCAGACAGGCGCCGGCATTGCGCGCCATGACGGCCTCGGAAAGGCGATAGAGATATTTACGATCGGCCAGTCCCAGGATGTCTTCCGCGTCGTCATCGGAAATAGTCAAGCCCGCATAGGAAATAACCTGATCGAAAATACTCTGGGCGTCGCGCATGCTTCCGTCGCCGGCTTCGGCAATCCAGGAAAGCGCCGTCGGGCTGATGGTGATGCCTTCAGCCTTAGCGACTCTGCCTAAATTGTCCGCGATCTGACTAAGCGATATGCGGCGAAAATCGTAACACTGGCAGCGCGACAGAATCGTGGCCGGGACCTTGTTGTTTTCCGTCGTGGCAAAAATAAAGATGACATGGCCGGGCGGCTCTTCCAGTGTTTTCAAAAGCGCATTGAACGCTTCGCGCGTCAGCATGTGGACTTCATCAATGATGTAGATTTTATAATGGGAAGCGGCCGGGGCAAATTTGACATTTTCACGAAGTTCCCGGATTTCGTCGATGCCGCGATTGGAGGCGCCGTCGATTTCGCGGACGTCCATAGACGTGCCGTCCGTGATTTCCCGGCAATTCGGGCAAATATTGCAGGGAGCGGCCGTCGGTCCTTTTTCGCAGTTGAGCGACTTGGCCAGTATCCGGGCCACCGACGTTTTGCCGACGCCCCGGGGGCCGGAAAACAGAAAAGCGTGTCCGATGCGTCCCTGGCCGATCGCATTGGCCAGAGTCCGGACCACGGGTTCCTGACCCGCAACGTCGTTAAATTTTTGCGGGCGAAATTTTCGGGCTAAAACCAGGTATTCCAAGTTAACCTCGTTAAGTGGGTTTTTATGCCGGAGATATAATGGAGACCGGGTTTACCGCAACACACGATGGGATTTGCTGCCGCTGCTTCCTTCCGGACCTGACGGGGTTCACAAGCCTTCGTTGTACGGGACCCGGCCATATTTAATAATGCCTGACCAGAGAGTCTTAATGGATAAATGGACAGGAATCAACCCAAATTTTCAGGATACGTTCTCGGATGATCAGGGTGAAAGGTAACCTGTTGTAATCAATGGCGGAGAGTGGGGGATTCGCCCGATATAACCTAAAGGTCACATGTGCATCGGGTGTCGGGCCGCGCCCTCCAAACCCTGTTACTCTCATAATGCTACAGACTATGAAATATCTGGCGGAGAGTGGGGGATTCGAACCCCCGTGGGAGCTTGTGACCCCCAAATCGATTTCGAGTCGATCCCGTTACGACCACTTCGGTAACTCTCCGATTATGTTATGAGACTCTCTATAATACGCTTTTTAATATCCTTTTTCCCATCACTGCTTTTCAAAAACATTTCTCGCCGGGTTGCTTCTTCTTTAGTATTATAAGCTTCATAACACAATAATTTTAGTGGGCGACGGTGCTGCGTTGATTCTACATGGCCTCTTGAATGCTCTGAATATCTTCTCTTAAGGTCTTCTGTTTTGCCAACATAGAACTCTTTGTCTAATTCGCTTTGGAGTACATAAGCATAGTGAATTGTTTTCATTCAATATGGCGGAGAGAGCGGGATTCGAACCCGCGGTACACCTTTGTGGGCGTACACACGATTTCCAGTCGTGCTCCTTCGGCCACTCAGACATCTCTCCGCATATTTGAATAATATTTCAGTGTTCCTTATAATCTTTTTCCAAAAAAATTATATTTAAAATTTTCAAACCTTTAGGATTCGCCTGGCAGGTACTCCGGCGTATGCCGGATGCGCTGGGCCTTTCATTAAAGGTTCGCCCGGCATGCGCCGGGTGTCGGGCCTAGCCCTCCAAACCCGCGGTACACCTTTGTGGGCGCACACACGATTTCCAGTCGTGCTCCTTCGGCCACTCAGACATCTCTCCGCGCTTTATTTAACCGCCGAATCGGCTCTTATCCTCTTTTCCTTAAAAAATCTACTCAAAATTTCCCCGCTTTCTTCCCGCAGAATTCCTTCTGTGATATCCACCTGATGATTCAGACGGCGATCCGCCAGGATTTGATAGAGAGAAACCACGGCGCCGGCCTTCGGATCACGGGCGCCGAAAACAACCCGCGCCAGCCTCGCCTGGAGCATTGCGCCCGCGCACATGATGCACGGCTCCAGCGTCACGTAGAGCGTCGCGCCGGTTAATCGATAATTGCCGGTCCGCTCACAGGCCTCTCGGATGACCAGCATTTCTGCATGCGCTGAGGGGTCGTTGCCGCCAATGGGCGCGTTGTGTGCCATAGCCAGAATGCGGCCCTCCAGCACCAGCACCGCGCCAATCGGCACCTCGCCTTGCACGACGGCCCTGCCCGCTTCGTCGATCGCCAGTCTCATGTAGTCTTCATCTGTCAGCATGTGTTCATCCTGTCGTGTCTAGAATCACATTTTCGTTATCATATTGTTGATTTTGAGGCAAATGCCGTATATGATTCCGTTCAAGCGAGATAACCATGGATTCGAAAAAGATATTTCTTCTGCCCGTTATTATATCGATCATCGGGCATGTTGTGCTGCTCACGGTCAGCAGCATGGTCGACTTGCGTGACAATGTGAAAGCCGCAGAGCTTTTCACGGTCCAGATCGCGCAACCCCAACCGGTCGAAGAACCGAAAAAAGAAGAAGCAGAAAAACCGGCGCCCGTAAAAAAACCGCAGCCGCCTGAAGAAGCGAAACCGTTGCCGGAGGGCGGACGCGAAGATACGGTGGATCTCGGATCCACCGATGTCAAGTATGCGGCCTATCTGGCGGGGGTGAAGAAAAAGATTATCCGGCTCTGGACATACCCCGTCGAGGCGTTTAAAAATAATGAAGTAGGGGTTGTCGTGATCACGATGTCCATTGATGCCAGCGGGTCGCTGTCGCAGTTGCTTCTGACGTCATCATCCGGCTCCCCCAGTCTCGATCAGGGAACCCTGGATGTGATCAACGCCGCAGCGCCGTTCAAACCGCTGCCAGCACAGTACCAGCTGTCGCGCCTGCATATTACGGCTTCTTTCCGGTATCAGTAACCAGCCGGGGCGGCTGAATATTTCCCTCTGGACAGGAATTTGTATGACACACGGCAAAGCAGAAACTCCCATGAAAGAAAATAGCAGCTCCCCGAATATTTACCCGAAGCACAGCGCCAAGGCGAAAGCGGCTTCCGGCTCCACCGGCGATTCGATTGAATTCAGCAGGGACTATCCTGTTCCGGAGAACCTGCTCAAAAATCTTCGTTACGAATATTTAAGGCGGGAACTGTGGGTGCCCCTGGGGTTGCGTGGCGGGAAGATCGTCGTCATCGTGGACAACCCCAATGATATTATCAGAAGGGATGTCATTGAAAATATTCTAAAGACCAAGTCGGTCGAATACTGTTTGGCGACCAAACAGGACATCCGGAAATTTATCGAATATTTTTATAACGTCGGTGAGCCGGATGACGAAGACGCCTCTGTCATCCATGGCGATGCGAAAAACGAAACCGGGATGAGCGTTTCCGAGGCGGATGTCAGCATTGTTAAACTGGTCCACGATGCCATCAATGATGCTTATGACAAGCGTGCTTCCGACATTCATATCGAACCGGATATCAAAGACAAGTTTGTGAATGTCCGTTTCCGGATTGACGGCGAATGCATTCACTATAAAAAATTTCCGTATGAGTACCGGGCGGCGATTGTCTCCCGGATCAAGATCATGGCCGACCTCGATATCACCGAAAAACGTCTTCCGCAGGATGGAAAGATCAAATACCGGGTGCCGGGCGCTGATGAAATAGAGCTGAGGGTGGCCACGCTGCCGACGCACGGTTATGTGGAAGATGTCGTCCTGCGGCTGCTGACCCGGGGGAAGATCATGACTTTCGATGAGCTCGAGATGCCTGCCCCGGCTCATCAACTCTTTACGGCCCAGCTGAAAAAGCCTTATGGCCTGATCCTTCTGGTCGGGCCGACGGGTTCGGGAAAGACCACAACCGCGCACGCGGCGCTGCAGATCATCAACAAGCCCAATGTTAAGATCTGGACGGCGGAAGATCCGGTAGAAATCGCCCAGCAGGGCATCCGGCAGCTGCAGGTGCATCATAAGATCGGCCTGGATTTTGCGGCGGCGATGCGGTCCTTTCTGCGCGCGGATCCTGACGTGATCATGGTCGGAGAAATGCGGGACTATGAAACTGCCAAGATGGGCATTGAGGCATCCACCACCGGCCACCTGGTGATGAGTACGCTGCATACCAACAATGCTCCGGAAACCATCGTCCGTCTGCTCGATATGGGCATCGATCCCTTTGCTTTTGCCGATTCCCTGCTCTGCGTCCTTGCCCAGAGACTCGTGCGCCGCCTGTGCGGCCAATGCAGGGAAGCCTATCATCCGACGCGCCAGGAATACGAGGAGCTTGCCCATCATTACGGCGAGAAAGTTTTTCCCGGGCTTAACATTCCTTATGATGACAACTTTAAATTATACCGGGCGAAGGGATGCGATGAATGCAATCATATGGGGTATCGCGGCAGGATGGGGCTCTTTGAATTGCTGATCGCTTCCGACAATATCAAGCACATGATGATCAACCGCAAATCGATCGCAGCCCTGCGCAAAGCGGCCATGACCGAAGGCATGGAGACATTATTCCAGTGCGGCGTCACGAAAGTGATTGCCGGCGAGACCGATTTGATGGAAGTCCTGAGCGTCTGCATCCGCTGAGACGCGAGCGTGGTGATGCTTCCCGCCGGAACCCGCCGGCAAGGTCACTACAGCGCCCGGGCGATGCCGCGCCGTCTTTCAGGTGAACCGGATGGCCAGCATGGAGAAGTCGTCTTCCAGGATATCCTGGCCGTGATAGACCTGCATCTTCCGGTACAGGGCATCAATGTCTTCGCCCTTCCCCAGCCTGTTCTCAAGCAGGTAGGTTCCCAGTTCATCCAGTGTCCACATGATGCCGCCGGGATGATCCACCTCGTAGACGCCATCCGAGAAGATGTAAAGATGGGCGTCGGGCGGGATGGCTGCGGCATCTCCGTGATAGACGCTTTCCGGAAGCCCGCCGATAAATAGATTATTGGTCATCAGTTTGGTCAGGGTTCCGTCCTTCGAGACGAGGAAAGCCGGCGGATGGCCGCCGCTCGCAAAGCTGAGCTGTCTCGTCCGGCGATCGAAAACACCATACCAGATCGTGAAGTAGAGGTTGTTGTGATGCTCCATCTGGAAGGCGTCATTCAGCGCCGTCAGCACCTGCTGGGGATTGCGGAAGTCCGTGTTCGGCAGCGTCTGGGAGCGGATGGCGTTGAACGCCGAAACGGACAAAAGGGCTGAGCCGACCCCGTGACCGCACACGTCGAGGAGATACATGGCGAAGTTGTCCTCGTCGATCCAGTGGTAGCCGAAGCTGTCTCCGCCCAGCTGGGCGCTGGGAAAGAAGCGCCAGGCTGTTGTGATAGCTCCCGAGGGAAGAGCGTCCGGCATAAGCGAGACGACATAATCAGCCGCCTGCGCCAGTTCCGCGGCTAAGGCCTGGCGGCTGGCGAGCAGAGCCGTGTAAGCCTCGTTTCTCTGCAGCAGGTTGATGTAGCCCTGCGAATGGTAGCGGATGCGGGCGATGAGTTCAATCCGGTCCGGAAGCTTGACCAGATAGTCGTTTGCCCCCAGCTCAAATGCCTTGGCTTTCGTCACGGCTTCTTCATTGGAGGAAAGAACGATCAGGGGGACATTCTTCAACTGGGGATGAACCCGGAAAAATTTTACCATCGTCAGGCCGTCGATATCCGGCATGACGAGATCCTGCAGGATGACGGTCGGCGCGAATTCGGCGGCCGTCGGGATCGCCTGGGTGGGATCCTGGCAAAACTTAAAAATGATATCCGTCTCCGGTTCAAGCATCCGCTTTACGGCCGTGCCGACAATGGCCTGATCGTCAATCAGGAGGACCTTGATTTTGTGCGCCGTCAGAGTTGTTGCCTGGCCCTGGCTGGACCGGGCGGGATTCTGTGTTTCTTTTTCTGTCATAATTTAATTCCTTTGCTTGGATGTATCTTTTTTAAAATTGCACCGGCGATCTTTTCCAGCGGCAGGATTTCGACCGCGCCTCCCAGTTCCACGGCCGCCGCCGGCATGCCGTAGACAATGGACGTTTCTTCATTCTGGACGATGGTGTGCCAGCCCGCCTTGCGCAATGCGGTCAAACCCTCCCCGCCGTCCCGGCCCATACCGGTGAGCAGGACCGCCACATCCTTATGCGGCCAGTATTTTTGGATACTTTCAAAGAAAGTGTTGACGGACGGACGGTAAGGGTAATCCCGGGGATGGGCCGTATAGTGGAGAGCCCGATCCTGCCCCAGGACAAGATGATCGTTTGTTCCCGCCACGAGGACGACGCCGGACCGGGGCCGCATGCCTTCCCCGGCCAGGGCCACGGCGAGCGGCGTTTGAGAGTTCAGCCATTCAGCGAGTCCCTGGGCAAACTGCAGATCGACATGCTGGCAGATGACGACCGCGGCATCCAGATTTTCGGGAAGGCCGGACAGAATGGCGGCGAGCGCCTTGGGGCCCCCCGTTGAAGATCCGATAGCGACCAGCTGCGGCAGGTGATCCGACGGATGCCGGGTTTTGGCGGTGCCTGACTGCGCCGGCGACGTCGTATTACCCAGGAGTTTGCCCATGGTGATGATTTTCTTAAGCAGGGCGTCTCTGCCTTCCACGAGCCCGTCTGCTTTGCGAACGGGCGTGCCGATGGCGTCCAGCGCCCCGCAGCCCATCGCCTCAAAAACTTTTCCCGCCTGCGTCGCCAGAGCATCGGACAGAACCAGGATGGCGCAGGGGCTTTCCTTCATCACATCGCAGATGAGCTTAGCGCCGTCCCTGTTGGCCAGGGCCAGATCGACGAGCAGCAAATCCGGCGTGTCGCGCCGGCATTTCGTCAGGACCTCGGCCCCGCTGCTCGCGGCCCATGCTATTTTGTAATCCGCTTCCCGGGAAACAATCTGCCGGAGAAGGGCCAGCGCGGCTGCGTCATGATGAGCGATGGCTATCGTGAGAGGCATCAGGGGCCTCCAATCAGATCGAGGACGGCCGTGAGCAGACTTTCATCGTGAAAACTGCCTTTCGTCAGATAATAATTGGCCCCGGCCTCGAGGCCGCGCAGACGGTCTTCCTCGCGATCTTTGTAGGAAACGATCATGACCGGCACATCTTTAAGGAGCGGATCGGCCTTGACGGTCCGGACCAGTTCAATGCCGTTCATGCGGGGCATGTCGACATCGGAGATGAGGAGGTCAAAGGAGTGGGCCGTCAGGGTGTTCCAGCCGTCCACGCCGTCCACGGCCGTCGTGACGTCGTAACCGGCGTTTTCGAGAAGACGCCGCTCCACCTCGCGCACGGTCAGCGAATCGTCGACGATGAGGATGCGCTTTTTCCCGGTGGGCAGGACCTGGCGGGCCTTGCCGACTTTCTGGAGCTTGCCCGTGGTGAGGAGCTGATGGATGGATCGCACCAGATCATCCACGTCAAAAATGACAACCGGCGAGCCGTCGTCGAGAATAGCGCCGGCGCTGATATTGGGAACTTTTCCCAGCCGGCTGTCGAGCGGGCGGACTACCAGGTTTTCCTCACCGATGACGCGGTCAACCACCAGGCCGTAGCGATTCAGCCGATCGCTGATGATGACGACTGAGAAAATCCCCGTCGGGTCGGGCGTCGGCGGCAGTTGGAAAAGCTGGCGGGCGTCCAGGATGCCCACGTGTTCCCCGTCGAGCGTGCAATAAGAGCGGTCTTCAATTTCCCGGATATCGGTGCGGGTGAGAGAGAGCACCCGGTCGATGCGCGACAGCGGCAGGGCGTAGGGCTCGTCGCCGATGGACAAAAGCAGGGTCCTGAGGACCGAGAGCGTCAGCGGCAGTTGCAGGTGGAAACGGGCGCCCCGGCCGGCCTCGGCGTCAACCCGTACGGCACCGCCCACTTCGTGGGCCATGTTGAAGACAACATCCAGGCCGACTCCCCGTCCGGAAATCTCTGTCACGGTCCTGGCGGTCGAGAACCCCGGCAGGAAAAGGAATTCGAACAGTTCCGCCCGGCTTAAGCTTCCGGCCATCTCCGGCGAGACATAGCCCTTTTCCACCACCTTGCCCCGGAGGTCTTCCGGATTGATGCCCCGGCCGTCGTCCGAAAGCGAAATATTCAGCATACCGGCGACATGACGGGCCTCCAGAAGAAGCTTGCCCTCTATGGGTTTGCCGGCTGCTTTCCGCTCGGCGGGTGATTCCATGCCATGATCGATGGCATTGCGGATGAGATGGGACAGGGGTGCCTCCAGGCGCTCCAGAATGTCCCGATCAACGGGTGTTGACTCCCCGGCAATTTCGAAGCGGACCTGTTTCCCCGTTTCCCGGGCCAGGTCGCGGACCATGCGTGAAAAACCATGCAGGCCGTCGGAGAAAGGCACCATGCGGCTCGAGATGACTTCGTTATACAGGCGATGGGCCAGGTGCTCCAGGCGGCGCGAGAAACGTTCGAATCGAACAACATCCTGCGCGACGGTCTGTTCGGCTTCCGTGATGCGGGCGAGGGCTTCCTGAAGGCTGTCTTCGCCTGCGGCGTCGCCATTCCTCGCCTGGAATTCCAGGGAGTGCCGGAGGGGCTTCTCCACTTCGAAGACATCTTTTTTAAGGCGCAGCAGACTCTGGTAGACCGTTTTGACGGTTTGCGACTGGACGAGGCATTCTCCGGCCAGGGCCATCAGGCGATTCATGTTTTCCGCCCGGACGCGAACCAGGCCTCCTTCCGCCTTATCCTGCGCGGCCCGGGGACGAACAGCGGGCGGAGCACTTGGAGGGGCGGTGCTGGTATGATGCGGGGCATCCGGCGCCGGCCCTTCGGGATGAACGGCTTCGGTTGCAATGGAACGAACGCCGGGCGCTGTTTCAGTTTCAGGAGCGGCAGCGGCGGTTGTCTCTGCGGGCGTTGCTGCCGGGGGAGGCGGGATCTGCGGACCGGCTTCGGGTGCTGTTGTTAATAATGTCCGCAACTGATCCGACTGTGTCTGGATTTCACCGATTGCTTTTTCGAGAGCGGCGGGCAGTTCGCTGATGTCCAGGCGGGACAGGGCGGCAAAAAAATCGTTTCCCTTCAAAAGCCGGTCCACCGCATCGGACGTCAGGGGCCTTTTCCCGTGCTGGGCCGCCGACAGGACATCCTCCATGGCGTGCGCCAGGGTGACGGCCGCATTCAAGCCCACGATCCGGGCGGCTCCCTTGATGGAATGAGCGGCCCGCATGAGGGGTTCTATCCGCTCCGGCGTCTGGTCCCGCTCCGCCGTCACCAGTCCCGATTCCAGCGTTCGGGTATTGTTCTCCAGCTCCACGCGGAAAAGGTCCAGCATCAGGGGATCGATGGGTGTATTGGCGGGATCGGTCATTGATTCAGGCTCCTCGTCATGGCGGGAAAGAGACGTTCTTCGTCCAGAAGCCCCACGTTGCGCCCGCCCAGCTGAAAAATTCCCCGGGTCAGCGACCTTGCTGAACGGGACAGTGTCGCGGGGACGTCGCCCAGGTCCTCCGGGGCGATCCGGTGAACCCCCAGAATCTGTTCGACGGGAAACACGAAGCGCTGTCCTTCCCGTCCGACCACCAGCATGCGTTCGTAGGTGACGGGCGCTGTCGGCTCCTCGTCCTGCGTAATTTCCAGGAGGCTGGCCAGCGAAAGACAAAGCAGGAGTTCTCCGTTGATGTTGGCAATCCCCTGGAAAACCCGGTTGACTTTCAGGGGCAGGGTATGGATCGGTGAAGGCTCCGCCGCTTCCTCAAAGAAAATGGTCTTCAGGGCAAACCGCTCGCCGGACAGGCGAAAAGCCATGACGGAGATCGTTCCGAGCCTGGCCATTTCTTTCGGCTGGGCCATGACCGGAGTACGATCTTCCAGATATCCCTGCGGCAGGTTCTGATCCAGGTGCTGTCTTCCCGCCTTTGCGTAAACGGGGCAGCGTCGGCAATGGATCAGGCGCGCCAGCTCCACGCACGATCCGTCGCCAAAGATTCCTTTTTCCTTCCAGCAATATTTCGGTGCATTATCCATGTTTTTATCTCGTCATTTTATTCTGACGTTTTCATCTGCTTTGGTCAAGGAACGCTTTTCGGGCGCTTCCCGGGTTTTTTCCTGCCTGTCCGCCTGGCGGCGGGCCCGCTCCCGGAAAAGGTCTGTTTTCTTCTCATTTCCTTTTTGCCGGTAGATGAGGCTGATGTGGACAAGGCTCTCATAGTGGCCGGGATCAAGATAAAGAGCCTTCAGAAATAAATCCTCGGCTGCGTCGAGTTCATGCCCGGCCATGCGGATAACACCCATGAGACCATAAGCTTCGGCGGCCGGCCCGAATATCCGGATGTAATCTTCACAAAGACGGAGAGCCTCCGTCACATTGCCCCGATCGGCCAATTGGCGCGCTTCCTGAAGCTCTTCATGTCCGGCGGAGTTGTTGAGACCGGCTGCTGCTGCGCGGGGCTTGACCGGCTTTTGCTTTTCACCGGCCGCGGGCATTGGCGATTGTGCTGCAAAAGTTTTACCGGGGGATGCCGGATTAGCTGCCGGGGCGGTCAGTCCGCAGGGCCTGACGGCCGCAGGCGGCGTTGATTTAAGGGCCGTCGTTTTTTTTGCGGACTTTGGCGGGGATATGGCAGGTTTGGACAAGGCAAAGGCCCGGTCCCACTGCAGGGGCAGATAACCCTGCTGATGCCAGAAGATAGTTTCCGTGTGACCGGTAAAGAGCAGACCTCCGGGGAGAAGGAGCCGGTCCAGCAGTTCAAAAACCCGGCGGCGGGCCTCCGGGATCAGATAGATCAGCAGGTTCCGGCAGAAGATGATCGCGTAGGGGCCGCGCCCGGCAAGGCCGCCGGGGGATACGAGGTTGTCGTGATAAAAGGTGACCTGGCGGACGACCGGCGAGACGACCTGGCGACCGTGAGACGTTGTTTCAAAGAACCCGGCGACATCTTCTCCGATGTTCCCGCGGAAAGCGCCGCTGCCATAGCAGGCTTTGCGGGCCCTGGCGAGCGCCGACTGGCTGATATCCACGCCGTCGACTCTAAAGGCTGAAGGCGGTAAACCCGCCGCCAGGAGAGTCATGGCGATGGAGTAAGGCTCTTCGCCGGTGGCGCAGGGAGCGGAGAGGATATTCAAAACGCCGCCTGAGCGGGCATTTTGTAATTCCCGGGCGTGGCGGGCGAGATAGGTGAAGGGGCCGCGGTCGCGAAAGAACCAGGTTTCCCCGACGACCATCGCATCGATGAGCTTCTGGCGCGCGTCCGGAGACGAGGCGAATAATTTCGCATAAGCCTGTACATCAGAAAAGCCTTCCTGGCGCATGGCCGAGGCCACGGCGCGGTTGACGGCCCCTTTGCCTGCTGCGTCTTCATCCATTCCGAGAGAGACGGCGACAAAGCGTGAGATGGCGGGAGGCAGGTTCATCCGTTACTGACCTCCGGCGGGAAAAGGGTAAAGAGCAGGTCCCGGGTTAAAAGCCGTTCCATGTCCAGGATCTGCAGGGAGCCCCGATCATCGAAGATCATGTCTCCCAGGTAAGGTGCGCCCCCCACGGAGACGACCGGTTGCTGGAGGGCTTCTTTGTTGCAGCGGATCATTTCCGTTACCGCTTCCGCAAGGAGGCCCAGGATGTGGGAACGCCCGTCCTCTCCCTGATAGGTGATGAGAATGATGCGCGAGCTCATCCGCGGTCGCGTAGGGACGCCGGTGAGCAGAGCCGTCAGGTCCACGACCGGTGTGAGCGTTCCGCGGTAATTGAATGTGCCGGCTACTTCCGGAGGTGCGTGTGGAATGGCTCTCAGGGACACGAGGGAAGATACTTCGATGACCTGCTCAATATCGAGGCCGTAGCGATCTGTCCCGGCCTGAAACTGAAGTAATAACATGATGCTTTCCGATCAGGAGCTGATTCTGAACCGGGAGACCTCTGACTGAAGGCCGGATATGGCCTCGTTGAGCTGCTCCGTCGCCAGTTTGAATTCATGAAGCGATTCCCTGGTCTGTTCCGCGGCCGTGGACAGCTGGCACATGGCTTCACTGATCTGTTGTGCTCCCTGGGACTGGCCGTACATGCCGTCCTTCACGGCGGTAAACTGGGGACCGTGGGTGCGCACCTGGTCGATGATCTGGGCGAGCTGTCCGCTCTGGGTTGCAACCGTTTCCACCCCGCGGCGGACCTCATCGGCGAATTTGTCCAT
Organism: Deltaproteobacteria bacterium; assembly: GCA_036528635.1. Lineage (GTDB taxonomy): Bacteria > Desulfobacterota > Syntrophia > Syntrophales > Smithellaceae > UBA8904. The sequence continues at coordinate 51,743 of JAIGNE010000043.1, read as the reverse complement.
TTCCATCACACCGGTCGCGACCGAGGTCTGCATCTCGGCTACAACCTGCTCGATGTCCTGGGTCGCGATAGCTGTCTGATCGGCCAGGCGGCTGATCTCACGGGCGACAACGGAGAAGCCCCGTCCGAATTCACCCGCCTTTTCCGCCTCGATGGCGGCGTTCAAGGACAGCAGGTTCGTCTGGTCGGAAATTTTATTGATCGTGGTGACCACATGAGAAATCTTGTTGGCCCGGTCGTTGATGACGGCCAGCTTGGAGGAGATCGAGGAGGTGGCTTTGACCAGCTCCCGCATGGCCACTTCCATGTGCGAGAGGTCCTTGCGGCCCGATTCCGCCATGCCGATCGTTTCATTGAGGGAGGCGTTGACCCCGTCCATGGTTTGAACAAGATCATCGGCCGTGGCGGATATTTCACGGCTGGTGGCGGTAACTTCGGTGGTGGACGCGGCCTGCTCGGCGACGGTCGCTTCGAGTTCGCGCGCCGAGGCGGCGATCTCCGTGGCGGACGTAGTCACCTGGATGCCCGAGCGGTGGACCTGGCCGATGAGAGAATCGAGATTGCCCGTCATGGTTTCAAAGGCGCGCAGAAGCTCGCCCGTTTCATCTCCCGATTGAATGATGCGGCTGGCCTCGGACCCCGCCAGTTCTTTGCGGGTCTGCTGCAGGTCTCCCGTGGCGATCTGCTGGGCCAGGCTGGTGGTCAACTCCAGCGGCTGGGTCAGCCGCCGCGCGAGAAATACAGACAGGAACAACGACAGAAGGATGATCAGCACGCCCGCGAGGACAATTTTCAGGAACAGGGATTTGATCATCCGGTTGACATGCCCGATGGGACCGAAGAAGTCATCCTCATAGGTTCCCGCGACAATGACCCAGTCAAAGGGTTCGAAGTAGATAATGGCGGAAACTTTTTTCCGGGGGGAGGGATCGCCGGGATTCTGCCAGATGTATTCATGATAAAAGGATTCTCCCCGGGGCTTGCTGAGGGCAGTGGCCACGATCGTCTGAACGATGGCCTTGCCGTGGATGTCCCTCTGCTCCCAGATGCTCTCGCCGTCGCGGGCGCCGTCTTTGGAAATGACATACCGGCCCTTGTGCTCACCCTTGCCGCCGATCACGCCCACGTAGCCCAGCTTTCCTACTTTCATACCCAGGATCGCCTTCCGCAGCGATGCGACCGACTCCAGTTTCTCTCCAACATAGAGCATGCCGATGATCTTCCCAGTCTTGTCCGTGATGGGCTCATAGGCGGTCAGGTACCAGGTGTTGACCACATAGGCAAGACCCCGGTAAGGTTGACCCTTCAGAACCGCCGCTGTCACCGGGTTGGCTGTTCCGTCCGGCAGCTGGGCCGGGATATAGGTGCCGATGGCGCGCTTCTTATCCAGGTCTTCTACATTGGTGGCGACTCTCAACATATCGCCGTTTTCGTTCATGCGCTGAAAAATCGTACACGTGATGCCGACCAGGCGCTTCACCTCATCGACGATGGGTGTCGGTGTTGCCGGATTATGGTTCTGGCCAAGCCAGACGCCGCCGGCCGTCAGCCTCGGGAGTTCAACCTTCTGTGTCTGTTTGGTCAGCTGATTGACAGCGTCCCAGGTAACGGTTTCTTTTCCCGTCTCGATGCCCTTGTGCTGCCTGAGGACGTTTCTTGCGACATTCAACCCGTTGTTGATTTTTTTCTGGATGAGGTCGTTGGAGGTTTCACAGAGCCCGTAGACATCTTTGGCAATCTGGGCCATGTTCGCCATGGCGACGTCGCCGAGTTCCTTGGAAGCCAGGCTGGAGACGGACGATTGGAATGATCCCATCAGGATGATCATGGCAACGACGGGTAAAATAGCGGCCAGTACAGCCAGGCCGATGATCTTGCGCTTGAGAGTCATTTTCATCATGGCGACACATCCTTTTTGAGGTGGGGGAAAGTATAGGGAACGCCGGTGTGTCTGTCAAGGAAATCTTGGAAATCACGGCGCTAAAATGCGATGCGGTATGGTTGTCCCTGCTCCTGCCGCCGGACATCTGTTCCCCGGATGATATTAAAATCGATTTGTAAAAGACGCTGCCTTTACAGGCTAAAGAAATGAATCCTGCTGTAAAAAGATAGCGGTAAGCTGGCGTGATCGTGAATTCATGCGGCCGTTCCCTGCATAGCCAAACGGATGCCTTGTTTTAGATTCGGCGTTAGAATTCCGGGCCGCGGATAAACCGGACCGCGTTTTTGAAAATCACCAGACCCTGGCCTTCTTCGGGGAGGTCTTCGCGTGTCCAGCGGGGGTGGTTGGTGCGGTGCAGGAACGCCTCGGGATGCGGCATCAGGCCGAAGAGCCGGCCGGTTTCGTTGCAGATCGCGGCGATGGCGTTGGTGGAACCGTTGGGATTGGCCGGGTAGTCCATCGTGGCGGAACCCTCCGCGGTGCAATACTGGAAAGCGACCAGATGCTTCTTTTCGATTTCTTCGAGGATGGCGGGACTTTCCGGGACAAATTTTCCTTCGCCGTGGCGGACGGGATAGTAAACCAGATCGATCCCTTCCGTGAAGACGCAGGGACTTTGCGCGAGCGCCTTGAGGTACACCCAGCGGTCTTCGAAGCGTCCGGAGTCGTTAAACGTCAGCGTCGTACTCTGCCGGGTGAAGTTAGCCGCAATCGCGGGCAGCAGGCCCAGCTTCACCATCAGCTGAAAGCCGTTGCAGACGCCCAGGATGAGCCCGCCGGCGTTGATGAATTTGAGCAGTTCTTCGATCAGCATTTCACGGCCGCCGGAGATGGGCGCGTGCAGAAAGCGGTTGGCGCCGGCCTTGGCCGAACCCAGATCGTCGCCGTCGAGGAACCCGCCCGGCAGGTTCAGGAAGTTATAATCCGACAGGCGCTTTTCGCCGAAGAGCAGTTCGCTGATGTGAACAATATCGAATGTGTCGGCGCCGGCGAGTTTGCAGGCATGCGCCATTTCCATTTCACAGTTGGTGCCGTTGCCGGTGAGGATGATCGCTTTGACTTTGTTTGCCATGGTTTAATCCTGTCTAAAAATTAAGCGGCTTTTGCCACGCGTCTTTGAGTTTGCTGATTTTTTCTTTGATGATCGTTTTGCCGGAAAGGCCGCTCACCTGAAAGAGGCCGTCGCTTGACACAAACCCGATTTTGCGCGCGACGTTTCCGGTCAGCAGCTTTTCAAACTTTTCCCTATCCCGCGGATGAATCGTTACAACAAAACGGCTGGCCGTCTCGGAGAAAAGAATATAGTCGTTGCGCTTTTTGCCGCGATAGGGAACGTCCTGCAGATCGACATTCATTCCCAGTCCCCCGGCAAATGCGGTTTCGATGAGCGCGACGCCCAAGCCGCCGTCGGAGCAGTCGTGGCAGGAGGCGACGAGACCGGCCTGAATCGCCTTATGGAGCGCCCGGTAGAGCTTCATCGCTTTTCCGGCGTCCACCTGCGGGACCTTGTTGCCGACCGCATGATGAAGGGCGAACCATTCGGAGCCGCCCAGCTCATCGCGTGTTTCGCCCAGAATGTAGACCAGATCCTGCGGACGCTTGGCATCCATGGTGACGGCTTTGCGCACATCCTTGATCTTGCCGATCACGGAATAAAGCAGCGTCGGTGGCACGGAGATTTTCGTCTTACCGATGGAATAATCGTTTTTCATGCTGTCCTTGCCGGAGATGCAGGGCACGCCGTAGGCCGTCGTGTAATCGTAAATCGCCATGTTCGAGCGGACCAGCTGGGCCAGCTTGTATTCGCCATCGGGGGTCTTTGCGGACTGGACCGGATCGCACCAGCAGAAATTGTCGAGCCCGGCCAGGTGATCGAGGTCCACCCCCACGGCCACGGCGTTGCGCACCGCTTCGTCAATGGCGCAGGCGGTCATGTGGTAGGCGTCGATGTCGCTGTAGCGGGGACAGATGCCGTGCGCCACGACGACGCCCTCCATCGAATCGAGGATCGGCCGGACAATACCCGCGTCCGACGGTCCGTCATTTTGCGCGCCGACCAGGGGTTTTACAACCGAGCCGCCCTGGACTTCATGATCGTACTGGCGAACGACCGATTCTTTCGAGCAGATATTCAAACGGGTCAGCATCTGCGTCAAGGCTTTATTCAGCGAGGCGGGTTCGGCAAAGGTCGGCTCCGCGTTTTTCGGCGCTTTCCATTTTGCCGTGAGTTTCATCTGCGGCACGCCGTCGTGGAGGAATTCCATATCCAGGTAGGCCACGGTCTTTTCGGCGTAACGGGCATGGAATTTTCCGGATCTGGTAAACCGTCCCATGGCCGTTGCTTCCACTCCCATTTTGCGGGCCAGTTCCATGAACGCGTCCACTTTTTTCGGATCGACCGCGAGCGACATGCGCTCCTGCGCTTCAGAGACCAGAATTTCCCAGGGCTGCAGTCCCGCGTATTTCAAAAGCGCCAGGGACAGATCGATTTCGCAGCCGCCGGAGTAGGTCGCCATTTCGCCGATGGATGAAGACAGGCCGCCCGCGCCGTTGTCCGTGAGTGCGCGGTAGAGGCCGCGGTTTCTTGCGACCAGGAGAAAGTCCGTCATTTTCTTTTGCGTGATCGGGTCGCCGATCTGCACGGCCGTCACCGGTGAACCCTCGTGGAGTTCTTCCGATGAAAACGTTGCGCCGTGGATGCCGTCCTTCCCGATCCGGCCGCCCGTCATGATGATGACATCACCGGGCTTGATCTCCTTGGTGTGCGTCGGTTTGCCGTTCAGCCTTGCGGGCATGATGCCGGCGGTGCCGCAGTAAACCAGGGGTTTGCCCAGGAAGCGCTCGTCAAACACGATGCTGCCGTTGACGGTGGGGATGCCGCTTTTGTTGCCTCCGTGCTCCACGCCTTCGCGCACGCCTTCGTAAATGCGCCTAGGGTGCAGAATCCGGGGCGGCAGTTTCTTTTTGTGAAAGGGCGAAGCAAAGCAGAAGACGTCCGTGTTGAAGATGAGTTTCGCGCCCAGGCCCGTGCCGAACGGATCGCGGTTGACGCCGACGATGCCGGTGAGCGCTCCGCCGTAAGGATCGAGCGCGGAGGGCGAATTGTGCGTTTCCACCTTGAAGACGAGGTTGTGATCGTCGTTGAACTTAATTACGCCCGCGTTATCCACGAACACGGACAGGCAGAAGTCCTTTTTGCCTTTGGCTTTGCGGATTCTGGCCGTAGAGCCCTTGATATATTTCTTAAAAAGCGAATCGATTTTTAATGTGTTGCGGCCATCGGTGTAGTCAATCCGGCTGTTGAAGATTTTGTGTTTGCAGTGCTCCGACCAGGTCTGAGCGAGGCATTCCAGTTCCACGTCGGTTATGTTTTCATCCAGTCCGAATTTTTTCCGCGCCTTGATGACGGCGGGGTTTTGATAATACGCCCGAATTTTCTGCATTTCTTCCAGATTCAGAGCCAGCAGTTTTTCCTGGCTGATCTTCAAAAGGCCCTCTGCATCCACTTTCGCCAGGTTGATTTCGGCCACCTGCGGTTCATCTTTGCCCGTCACCTGTGGAATGTGGGCGGGTATGCCGCGGTCAACATCAAATCCGGCCGCGCCGATCACCTGATGGCGTTCGATCAGATCATTGGCCAGAAGCCCGGAGGCGATGTTTTGCGCGTCTGTTTTGGACACCGGTCCGGAAATCAAGTACTGGCGGGATGTGTAGACGCTGATTTTGCGCGGACCACTATTTTCACCGAGCAAAAGGGTGAGCGCTTCCCGGGCCGTCTTGCCGACGTTGTCGGTGACGCCGGGGCGGAAGCCGACCTCTATGAGCCAGTCAAAATTTTTGGCGAGCGGCCGGTTGACGGCAAAGTTCTGAATGACCGGATCGGAAAGGGGGCCTGCCGCCGCCTGATTAAGCTCATCTGCGGTTAACTCGCCCGCGATGGTGTAAACTTCGATGGTCGCGACTTTTAAAACCTGCAAGCCCAGGTTGTCGATGATGCGCTTTTTCGTTTTTTCACCCAGCGCGTCGCGAATACCTTCCTTAAAACCGACTTCAATTCTGTCCGCCATGAATTTATCCTGATATATCCGATATTTTCGATCTGTCTGCGCTAAAGCAGATGATGCGCTTATACCCAAAACGCCTCAATTATGCAATGGACAAATATGTGCCGGGAAAAGCGCTTAAGATGGACGTGAATGAGCTGGAATTCATCCATAAAATTAAGATAATGCCGAGGGAAGAGAATTTAACGAAAATAAAAAGAATGGTGATTCGGCGTTGATTTCAATCGTGTTTTACCGGCGCCCGGATTTGTATTCGAACCATTGCTTGACATTAAGAATCGGCAGCAGTACATTAAAGGCGAAGAGTGCTGCAATGCCCGTGTGATGTGATTAGAAGTTACACAGTTTCAATGGAGGTAATTAGAAAAAGCATCGATGGGTATTAAAGGGTAATGCTAAACTGCAGAAAAGAGCAGTTATTATGTGAGCTGACTACAGCTTATGGATTAAAAAAAGCATTGCAGTTCTCTTCTTTCTTTTTTTACGGTCAAGTATCATCCCGAGCCATTCTTTTCCGATAGTATCTATCTCAAGTTCCATTTACGAATCCAGATGGCTTTCACGCCATTTCACGAAGGAGCCTTTGCGTCGGCGGTTATGACGAGGCCGTGTAAAACAGCACGTGATCTTTCATGGTTTCGAAAATGGCCCCGTCGCGTCTGAGTTCCTGAAGATACACAAAGGTTTCATTGAGCGCCATGAATTTCTCCCAGTCATCCCAGTTATCCGCCGTCGCGCCGACCAGTACTCCGCAGATGTCGTACGTGGTTTTGGGCTCAGTGCCGATGATAGCCGACAACGCCTGTTTCTTTAATGCATGATGAGTGCGGATTTCTCTGATTCGCTCAGCGATGCCGGTCAAAGTCAAAGAGTTGCCATGTCCAGGAAGAAGGGTGCTGATCGGCAGTTTTTCAATGACGGTGAGCGATTCCAGATAGCTTTTGAGCGGCTGAAAGATTTCATCGTAAATATTGGGGCTCAAGCTCGGTGCGATGTAAGGCAGGACATGATCTCCGGCCAGAAGCAGGCCTTCCTCCCGGAAGAAAAAGCAGACATGACCCGCGGCATGCCCTGGCGTAAAAATAACTTCAAAGGTGCGATTGCCGAAACGGCGGATTTCGTTGTCCTGTAAATAAGTGGCGACCTCCAGGCGCGGAATCCGACTCTTCATGTCTTCAATCTCTTCGACGATGGCTTCCACATCGCGGGCGGACAGGCCATGCTTCGCGTAAAAGAGCCGGGCCTGCGCGATGAGATAGTCTCCTTCCTGAAAATGTGCATGAACCTGATGGGCGACTTCCGACAGATGAAGACGCGCTTTTGATTTTTCCTGGATGGTTCCGGACAGGCCGCAGTGATCGGTATGCACATGCGTGAGATAAATGTCGCTCACGCTTTCTATCGAATGGCCGATGCTTTGCAGATCGGTTTCCAGCCGCTCTAAGGCACCCGGCATCTGCATCCCCGTATCAAAGAGGGCCACCTGTCCGCCGTCAACCAGAGCGTAGGCGTGGACGTGCCGCAGACGAAAAGGCATGGGCAGCGTGATGCGGTAGAGGTTTTCAGAAATTTCAGTGATCATCTGGGTATTACAATTTCTCCTAAGTCACTTTTACTGTTCTTATGTATCCGCAGCATCGAATAGTGCTTTTTCACCCTCACCCTAACTCTCTCGCGCCGCGTACCCTTCAGGGTAGCGAGGGAGAGGAGATTTAATGACTGGTGCTGCCTTGTGTGTTCTGCGCTTTGGGCCTTGCCCCTTGAACCTCTTTTTTATCTACGCCGGCTTGCGGAAAACGACCTGGATATCGCCGATCGCCCGTTCCCGGAAACCGGCTTCACAGGTACCCAGATAATAAATCCATTTGCGCCGGAAGACATCGTCAAATCCCAGCGCGTTTATTTTGTCCATATTGCGCGTAAACTTTTCGCGCCAGTCCTTGAGCGTTCGGGCATAGTTGGTGCCGATATCTTCCAATTGTTCCATGAGCAGGCCGGTGTTCCGGGTAACCGCCTGGGACATGGCCGTAACCGACGGTAAATGCCCGCCGGGGAAGATATACTTCTTAATCCAGTCAGACGTTCGCCGGTAATTTTCGTAGCTCTGATCAGGGATGGTAATCACCTGGATAACCAGCTTGCCCGCCGGTTTGAGCAGACGATCGCATGTTTTGAAAAAAGTTCCAAGATACCGGTGGCCGACCGCTTCCAGCATTTCAATGGAGACAATCTTGTCAAACAGGCCGGTCATGTGCCGGTAGTCCTTAAATAAAATGTTAACTTTATCCTGCAGGCCGACCTGCCGGATGCGCTCCCGGGCCAGTTGAAACTGTTCTGCGGAGACGGTAATGCCGGTGACATGGCAGCCTGTCGTCTGCGCCGCTTCCATGGCGAAACCGCCCCATCCGCAGCCGATTTCCAGCACGTGATCCGTCGGCCGGATCCGGGCTTTTTCAATGATGCTTTGCAGCTTGCGGTGCTGCGCGTCTTCACAGGTGTCCTGCTCGCTTACGTATATGCCGCAGGAATAAAGCATGGTCGGATCCAGAAAAGTCTGGAAGAAATCGTTGCTGAGATCATAATGTGCGCCGATATTCCGGCGCGATCCGATTGGCGTATTGGCGCGCAGGGTATGCATCAGGCGGTCTCTCTGACGCGCAAGCCACGCCGTGGTCAAATGTCCGTTCGCCAGCACCTGGCGGTTCTTAATCAGGACGCTGAATAGTAACGGAATATCGTCGGTATCCCAGAGGCCTTTCATATAGGATTCGCCGAGGCCGATGTCGCCGCCCAAAACCGCATCTTTAAAAAAGAAGTAATCATGGATAGCCATTTGTGCCTGAAGGGGCGAATCTCTGTCGCCGAAATGACCCTCACTGCCATCCGGCAGACGGAGCGTGAGACCGCCACATTCAATTTTGCCAAAAAGATTAAGGACCAGATTCATACAGGATCGTTCAAAGATAGTCGGCAAGGGATTGCGGGCTGTCTGCCGAGGAGACGAAAAATCTTGTTTCATGACGTGCCTCCTTTCAGAAAGGTTTAAATTAATTAACAAAAAAAAGGTTTAATCGCAATGGTGATTTTTAAAGGGAATTCCATAATTACGATGCATTTCAGTTCGCGGCGCCGGGAGGTTATTCTGCAATCAGAAATTGTTTGGTCAAAGGCGAAATACCTCAATAAGATAGGCGACGATCATGGCGATGCCGGTCAGGCCATGGACTTTAATCATCGCCAGATTGGCTGGCGCCATGGCCAGCGGATCATTGAGGTGCCGGCGCATGACAGCGAAGGATTTAATGGCAAAGGGCAGGCTGATCAGCCCCAGGAGAATAAAAGGGGATAACGTCTGTGTCCAGGAAGCGGCGATCAGGGTGCCGTATGCAACCGTCAGGCCGGCCCCGTAAAGAACGGCCCCCGCTTTTTTGCCGAAACGGGCGACCAGATTCCATTTGCCGCCGCGCCGGTCCGTTTCATAGTCGGGAATCTCGTTGATGACAATCATCGACCACATCATGAAGCCCGGCACCAGCGACGCGATCAGGGGTTGGACCGCCAGGGTCTGCGCCTGAACATAATAAGACCCCATCACGATGACCGGGCCGAAATTAACCAGGAGTCCCAGTTCGCCGAACCCCCGGTAGCCGAAACGGATGGGCGGCGTGGTGTAAAAAATGGATGAGGCCATGCCGAAAAGCCCCAGCACAAGGACAGGCCATCCGCAGGCATAGGTCAGATAGGCGCCAATGGCCGCGGTCGTTGTGAAAAACAAACCGGCCACCGCGAGCATCCGTGTATCGGAGAGCAGTCCTTCCGGCAGAACGCCGCTGCCGCCGGTAAAGAAGTTTTTTTCATCTCCCTTTTGCAGATCGACAGCATGACGGTAATCGAGCACGTCATCCACCAGGTTAAGTCCGAAGTGATTAACGGTGACGCCGATGACAACCAGTGCAAAGTGAAATAAGTTGAGGGGGTGGCCCTGTGCCCAGGCCATCGCGCCGCCCAGGAGCGCAGGTAGAATGCTGGGCAGGACAAAGTAGAGCCGAAGCGCGCGCCGCCAGGCGACCCAGGCGGGTACCCGCGCCGGGTCGGCATTTGAATTTTTATTGGGGATTCTTATTCTCATGGTTCCCTTTCATTCCATATGAAAACCGCAGGAAAGCAGGAGTTCCGGGGTTTTGTGTCCTGTCAACAAATGTGAATTTTAACCGGGCCGGCTTTGTCCTAAATATAAGAAGCGTTAAAGGGATGTCAAATCCATCGCAGGAAAAGCCGGCGGATAAGGGTCGCAAAAAACGATGCCGGCTTTCATTCCGGCTTCTTTTTTTTGAGAATGTCGAGAATTTTATCGTGGTATTTCCAGGCCAGGATGGAAACAATGACGGCAGCGACTGCGATAAGGATTAAAAGAAGATACTGTTCTTCACGGGCGATGTTGCCGCTGACGGATAGCATCATGGTGCCGAAAAAACGGCCGATCGTGGATATAATAATGAAAGTCAGCACCGGCATACGGCTGACGCCCATGATGTAACATAAATAATCTTTGGGAAAGCCGGGAATCAAAAAAAGCAGGAAAGAAACGAGCAATCCCTTGTGCTCCATGAAATCGTTGAATTTATCGAACACTTCTTTTTTAACTACTTTTTCCAGCAGGGGCTCGCCGAAAAAATGGGCGAGGATGAAAGCAAGCCACGATCCGATGGTGAGACCGATTGTCGAATAAAGCGTTCCCCAGAAGGGCCCGTAAAGATAACCGCCGATAAAACCGCTGATCTCGCCGGGAATAACCGCGATAACGACTTGCACAATCTGCAGCGCGATAAAAACCAGTTCATCGTAACGTGACGTTTTGATAAAGGTGGTGACTTTATTTTTATCCGTGAGAAAAAGATACAGGTCGAAATGGATAAAAAGAAAGGTGCAAAGGCCGATTAACGCAACAAGCAACACAATTCGGAACGCTAAATTTCTATTCATTCAGGGTCTCGTCATTTGATCAGCGGATTTGCCAAAAATTTCTATCTGAATAATATTTTTTCGTCAAATTGTTTTGGCGGTTCCGGAGCCTGCACAGGAGGCGGGGACAACCGCATGCAACCGACCGTCCCTCTTTACAGCCTCAAAAAGGTTGACTAAATGCATGTGATATGCAAGAAAAAACGCGTTCTCAAAAATATGAATTATTGTGAAAACAATTGATTGTTCTAAAGGGGGAAACGATATCATGTCGAAAGTTCCGCAAAAACTGGATAGAAAAAAATCTGAAATCTATAAGAATGCACCCATTGCCAAATTTGGCGAGAGGAAGCCTGATTTCTCGACCATGGGCCGAAAGATAAAAAATCCGCATAAGCAATTCCGTGAGGTCGTTTGCGTGGAGGCCTGCCGGACGCCGTACGGCCGTTCCGGCGGCGCGCTGAAAGATTTCTCGGCGATGGAACTGGGCGCTCTGGCCATCAAGGAGGTTTTGCGGCGGACCGAAGGCAAAGTGAAGCCCGCGGACGTGGATTATATTTTCATGGGGCAGGTGGTTCCCGCCGGCTGCGGCCAGATCCCGGGGCGGCAGGCCACCATTCTGGCGGGTGTGCCGGAATCCGTTCCATCGATTACCGTTAACAAAGTCTGTTCGTCCGGGATTAAAACCATTGACCTGGCCTTTCAGATGATTCTGCTCGGACGCGCCGATATCTGTATTGCCGGCGGCCAGGAAAGCATGAGCAACTGCCCCTTTGTGCTGCCGGATATGCGCTGGGGCGCCAAGATGGGTCTGCCCAACGGCCGGGTGGTGGACGCAATGGTTTATGACGGTTTATGGGATGCCTTCTACAATCGCCACATGGCCATTCACGGTTCGGAGGTAGCCGATGAGTTCGGCTTCACCAGACAGGAACAGGATGAATGGGCGCTCAATTCCCAGATGAATGCCGTCCGGGCGATGAATGAGGGCAGACTGGATGCTGAAATTTTTCCCGTGGAAGTCAAGCAGGGCAAGAAAGTCATTGTGATGGACAAAGACGAAGGGCCGAGGCCGGAGACAACCCTGGAAGGACTGTCCAAGCTCCCGCCGGTCTTCGGCCATCTGAGCACCGTTACCGGTGAGCCGGGCAGCGTCACGGCCGGTAATGCCCCCGGTGTCAATGACGGCGGCGACGTCTGCCTGCTCATGAGCCGGGAAAAAGCCGACGAGCTGGGTTTGAAGCCGATTTTTACCATTGTCGATTACGCCGAAGTTTCACAGCCGACCAAGGATATCGCGACGGTGCCGGGACTGGCCATCAAAAAGATTCTGGAACAAAACGATATGACGCTCGATCAGATCGACGTGATTGAAATCAACGAGGCCTTTGCCGCCGTGGCGCTGGTGAGCTGCCGTTCCATTCTGGGAATGACCAGGGAAGACATGTTTAAGAAAGTGAACATCAACGGCGGCGCTGTGGCCTACGGCCATCCCATCGGAGCAACCGGAGCGAGAATCGCCATGACATTGGGTTATGAGCTGAAACGCCGGGGCGGCGGTTACGGCGTCTGCGGCATCTGCTCGGGGCATGCCCAGGGCGATGCGATGCTGATCCGCGTGGATAAATGAGGAATGGCGAAGCGGTCCGATTCATTGGACCGGACTATTTTGGACGGATAAACTGGGAAAAAACCGTCGGATAAAAGCTCCGATTGCGGATTCGCTTCTCCGAAGTTGTTGTCCTGTCCTGTATCTTGAATGACCGGGCAGTTCATCAGGATGTAGAGAGATGAAAGAAAAGAAACCGTCAAAAATCGGCATGATCGCGCTGGCGACTTTTGTTGGGCTGGCCTTTGTCGTTGTCGCTTACTGGTTTCAGCACAAGACGGTCGACATCGGCGGCTACACGGTAGTCTACTACAAAAACCGGTGCGGCGTTGATCCTGAGGGCCTGTCGGCAAATCTGGAATCTTTAAAAACGATACCCTGTTTAATCCGGATCAACTGGCAGGAACCGATCGCCTCGGACATGCTTCAGGAGTATTGCTATCTTCCGGGCAAAGGCGTTGAGAAAACCAGGCTGATTCATAAAAAGAAATAGCGGATGATCATGCTTGCCTCCCTGTTTACCATTTTTGTTTCATCCTTTGTTATCGCTCTCTCCGGCGCTTTAATGCCCGGGCCGCTGCTCACTGCAACGATCAGTGAAAGCTCGCGGCGCGGTTTTGTCGCCGGGCCGCTCATGATCGGCGGGCACGCGATTCTGGAGCTGGCACTGGTCATAGCCCTGCTTGCCGGACTGGCGCCTTTCTTTCAGCTCCCGGTTGTCTTTGTGGCAAGCGCCCTGGCCGGGTCCGTCATTCTCTTGGGGATGGCCTTCGGGATGTTCCGGACGCTGCCATCGCTTCATCTGGTCTGGGAGGGAAAACAGAAGCGGCTGAACCATCCAGTGATCAGCGGCATTCTGATGAGCGTTTCCAATCCTTACTGGATCATCTGGTGGGCGACCATCGGCGTGGGGTACATTCTCTACTCCCGGCAATTTGGTCTCTGGGGCGTTGTTTTTTTCTTTGCCGGGCATATTTTGGCGGATCTGGCCTGGTATTCATTCATCTCGGCCGCTGTCGCCGGAGGCAGGCATTTTCTGACGGACCGTCTTTACCGCGGTTTGATTGCGGCCTGCGCCGTCTTTCTGATCGTATTTGCCGGCTATTTTGCCTGCGCGGGTTTTGATAAGCTCAAGGCTATGATCCAATGAAAACAGCGAATAAAAGGTTTTGAGTAAAGAAGGGACTCTGTCTGCTTATTTCGGCTGATCGGGCTCCGATAGCCAGGACATAGCTTCTTCCATGGTGTAGAAAATTCCGACTTGCAGGTCGGTGAAAGCTTCCATGGAAACCTGCCACATTCTGCCCATACCAAAATACGCAGGTTTGCTGTTGACGCACGCCATGCGTCCGCTGCCCATCGCTTCTTTATAGGGCACAATGGCTTTTGCGTAAAGGGGAGCATCCGCGCTGGCCAGAGACGACAGATCGAGATGACTGTATTCGATCAGTATCTTCATACCTGTCTTCCACTCGGGCAGATTGACGATGTCTCTGGCTGCCAGGCTGTAACCCTCGGGGTTGGCTTTCTCCGAAACAACAACCAGGACAACATCATTTTGAACCGATATGCTGTGTTTCATGGATTTAATTCCCGTTCAGATTGCTTCTCCAGGCCGTCACGCGATTTCGTCCGGAAGATTTAGCTGCATAAAGCGCTTCGTCGGCGCGCCTGATCAGAAGTTCCGGTGTTCCTGTGTCCGTTGGAATAATGGTAGCGACGCCCAGGCTGAGGGTGACCCAGGGGGCGATGCTGGATTTCTTGTGTTCCATGGCCAGACGTTCAACGGCCTGGCGGATCTTTTCAGCGACGGTAAAGGCGCCCTGCTCATCGGTTGCCGACAGGATAACGGCGAATTCCTCCCCGCCGTATCGCGCAACACAATCGCCCCCGCGCTGTGCTGTTTCGCCCAGAGTTTTGGCAACAGACTTCAGACAATCATCACCGCCCTGATGCCCATAGGTATCATTGAAGAGCTTAAAAAAATCCACATCGCTCATAATCAGCGACAGAGGTTCTTTCGTTCTCTGAAGCCGTTTCCACTCCCGTTCGATCGTCTGGTCAAAACAGCGGCGGTTGGCCACCTGGGTCAGGCCATCGCTGGCCGAAAGACGTTCCAGCCGTTCGTTGGCCTCCTTCAACATATTTTCGGCATATTTCCGCTCGGTGATGTCCTTGAAGCGCGCCACCATGCCGATCACGGCGCCATCAATGCCCCGAAAAGGTGTTGCCGTGTACATAAACGGCACATGGACGCCGTCTTTTCGCATGCGCCCAATATCGAGTTCAATGCGCTTCTTTCCCCGCAATAATTTTGTCAGAGAACACTCAGGGGTATTGCACCAGGAACACGGCGTGAGCTCAAAGCATTTTTTGCCGATGGCATCGGCTTCGCTCATGTCGAGGAAGGTGAGCAGCGCCGCGTTAATTCTCTTGACGGTGAAGTCTTGATAAACCAGGTACATGCCGTCGATGGAGGTATTGATGATCTGGCTCAGCTCGACATTGGCGATTTCCGCCTTCATCGCCATGGTGTTGGCCCGCTCGATCGCGTCTTCCAGGGCTGTTCTGATCTGCTCCTGATTCAGCCTGGAGAGCCGGAGTTCTTCCTGAAGGCGTTGATTATCAAGCGCCGCGCCTTCGGCTTTGTCACCAATTGTTATGCGTTTTGAGGCCGGCATTT
The DNA here is from genome assembly GCA_036528635.1 of Deltaproteobacteria bacterium. Lineage (GTDB taxonomy): Bacteria > Desulfobacterota > Syntrophia > Syntrophales > Smithellaceae > UBA8904. The sequence continues at coordinate 36,484 of JAIGNE010000043.1, read as the reverse complement.
CCTTATTTTGCCTTTCCACGAGATAAAACCCGAACCCGGTGCCTGCATTTGTCTTGTGAAAAATACTGCTTCAATTGATCGGGATATTTGCTTCCTGATCCTCCGGCAGCGGCTGAAAAACATTCTTAACTTCTTTGGGGATGGAACGCAGGGTCCCTTTTTGAGCATCAATGAAAACCCAGTCGGTTTCTCCGCAGGCGAGCAGGGCTTGATCCGCCGGACGGACGATTTTGTACTTGCGCAGTGACTGAACGCGGCGGAGATTGGATACCCACGTAATAACGGTAACCCGGTCTCCGGCAAAGGCGGGCTTCAGATATTCAATTTTGTGCGTGCGAACGACCCAGGTCGCGCCCAGGGCATTGGTGGCCCGGGTGCAGCCGGTTGTTTCGGAATGTTTCATTGCCGCATCCTGCATCCAGCGCAGGTATTCGACATTATTGACATGCCCGTTCTGGTCTTCCGCTTCCCTGGGGACAGTTAATTCATGGCGATAGATTTGCTGCATTTTACCTCAGAATACGATGATTTGTTTTGGCAAGTATAGAAAGAAGCATACGGAGTGTCAATGAATTTGTCGGATAATTCATCCCCCGCCATGGCAATTTGCGGCATCGCGATTAGGCGGGACGATCATGCCTGATGCAGGGATATTGACAGAAGACGTAATCTTGCCTATGCTTTATTCATGTGAAAAGGGGTTAAAGGCGTGTCATGGGCGAAGAAAAAATAAAATCGGAAGAAAATGTCGCTGAAAAAGAGCGGCAGGAGACGAAAGAACCTTCGCTTTACCGGGTGATCCTGCTCAATGATGACTATACGACCATGGATTTCGTCGTCCATGTGCTGGAGGCCGTCTTCCGCAAGCCGCCCGCTGAGGCGACCCGGATCATGCTGGATGTGCACAAGAGAGGGGCCGGCCTTTGCGGCGTCTATACGCGGGAAATTGCCGAGACAAAAATCGCGGAGGTGCACGCGATGGCGGCCGGTCAGCAATTTCCGCTCAAATGCACAATGGAGAAGGAATGATCAATAAAGAATTAAGTCTGGTGCTGGACGCAATTGTCCGGGATGCAACCCAGAGGCGTCATGAGTACCTGACGGCCGAGCATATCCTGTTTGCCCTCGTTCATGACGAGGTCGGCGGGGACATTATTGCGGGCTGCGGCGGCGATGTCGCTAGGATCAAGGAATCCCTGGAATCGTTTTTTGCAAAGAACCTTCCCGTGCTGCCGCCGGGCGTGAATTCAAGTCCTGTACCCGCCATCGGGTTTCAAAGAGTTATTCACCGGGCCATCAGCCATGTTCAATCCGCGGAAAAAGCGGAAGTCGAGGCCGGCGATCTGCTGGCGGCGCTCTATGGCGAAACGGACTCCCATGCCGCACATTTTCTGGAACAGGAAGGGATTTCCCGGCTGGATGTTCTCAATTACATCTCCCACGGGAGTGCGGACCTTAGTGGGGACGAACCCGGGGGATCAGAGCCGGCTCGCGAAGCGGAACCGGGGCATGAGGAACCGAAACGGCCCGTGTCGAAAGATCCCCTGAAGCTCTATGCGGTCTATCTCAACGAAAAAGCGGCGGCAGGCGAGATCGACCCGCTGGTCGGCCGAAAAGCGGAGCTCGAGCGCACGATCCAGGTGCTGTGCCGGCGCAGGAAAAACAATATCGTGTTCGTCGGCGAACCGGGTGTCGGCAAGACCGCGCTGGTGGAGGGCCTCGCGCTTCATATCCATCAGAGGGCCGTGCCCGATCATCTGAAGAATACCGCGATTTACGCGCTCGATATGGGCGCTCTCCTGGCCGGCACGAAATACCGGGGCGATTTTGAGGCCCGGCTCAAAGCCACGCTCAAAGAGCTGGAAAAGATTCCCGGCGTCATTCTGTTCATCGATGAAATTCACACAGTGGTCGGGGCGGGAGCGACCAGCGGCGGTTCGATGGATGCGTCGAATATTCTGAAGCCGGCGCTCAATTCCGGCCGACTGCGCTGCATCGGCGCGACGACCTATGAAGAATTTAAAAACAACTTCGATAAAGACCGCGCTCTTTCCCGGCGGTTCCAGAAGATCGAAATTTACGAGCCGGGCATCGATGAAACCATCGACATTCTTAAAGGGCTGCGTTCCTACTATGAAGAGTTCCACGGCGTGAGCTATACGGATGGAGCCATCAGGGCGGCCGCCGAACTTTCCGCTAAGTACATCAACGATAAATTCATGCCGGACAAGGCCATTGACGTGATCGACGAGGCGGGCGCGACAAAAAAGCTTACCGTTCAAGGCAAGAGCAGGCTCGTGGTCGGCGTGAGGGAGATCGGAAGCATTGTTGCGCACATCGCCAAAATACCTTCGGTAAATGTCTCCTCATCTGATGCAGAAAGACTCAAAGATCTGGAATCGGGCTTAAAGTCTGCGGTTTTCGGGCAGGACAGCGCAATACACTCACTGGTTTCCGCCATCAAGAGGTCGCGGGCGGGGCTGGGGATTCCCGAGCGGCCCATCGGCTGCTTCCTTTTTGCGGGGCCCACGGGCGTCGGCAAGACCGAAGTGTCCAAACAGATGGCGAGCGTGCTGGGCGTCAAATTTCTCCGCTTCGACATGAGCGAATACATGGAGAAGCATACTGTGTCGCGATTGATCGGCGCTCCTCCGGGCTATGTCGGCTTCGACCAGGGCGGTCAACTGACAGACGCGATTCGCAAGCACCCATATTCTGTGTTGCTGCTCGATGAAGTCGAAAAGGCGCATCCGGATATCTTTAGTATCCTTTTGCAGGTGATGGATTATTCGACGCTCACGGACAACAACGGCAAGAAAGCCGATTTCCGCAACATCATCCTGATCATGACCACCAATGCAGGCGCGAAGGAAATGGACAGGGCGACCATTGGATTCGGCGATAGGCGCCAGGACACCAGGGCCAAGGGTCCCGAGGCGATCAGGAAACTCTTCAACCCCGAATTCCGCAACCGCCTGGATGCGATTGTGACCTTTAATCCGCTGAATCAGACCATCATGAAAAAAGTGGTGGACAAGTTTCTTATGGATCTGGGCCGACAGCTTTCGGCCAGGAAAGTCAAACTCGAGGTAACCGACGCTGTTCGGGACTGGCTGGCCGGTAAAGGCTACGACGATAAATTCGGCGCGAGGCCTTTGGCCCGCCTGATTCAGACAGAGATCAAAGATGCGCTCTCCGAGGAACTGCTCTTTGGCCGGCTGAAAAAGGGCGGCCATGTAAAGGCCCATCTGAAAGAGGGAAAAATCGAATTCGTATACGGTGAATAAGGGCCAATCTTTTTATGCCCATCATTCCAGCGGACAGACTGTGTCGCAATTACCTTTTTTGTCATTCCGGGCAAGCGAAGCGCGACCCGGAATCCAGTCTCTTAGCAACGCCCCCTTTTCTAAAGGGGGTTGGGGGGATTTAAGAACCGGTTCAACTGGTTCAATCATTCTGCACCAGCAAAAAGAATTGCAGGCATTTCATACATTCATGACTGTTTACCGACTGACCAGAAAACTTGTCTTCCCGCCGCCCGAACTGGCCGATGACGACGGCCTTCTTGCCGTTGGAGGAGATCTGAGCATTGAGAGGCTGGTTCTGGCCTATTCGATGGGAATCTTCCCCTGGTATTCCGACGGGAATCCTATCCTCTGGTGGTCGCCCGATCCCCGGCTGGTCCTGATTCCCGGGGAACTCACGGTTTCTAAAACCCTGAAGCAGACCATCCGTAAAGGAATGTTCCGCGTCACTACCGATCAGGCCTTTGAAGCAGTGATCCGCGGCTGCGCAACGATTAAGCGCAAAGGGGAACAGGGGACCTGGATTACCGAAGAAATGATCGAGGCCTATATCCGTTTGCACAAGGCCGGTTGGGCCCACTCGGTCGAGTCATGGGACGGAGAGGAGCTCGTGGGCGGCCTCTATGGCGTGATAATAGGAAGGGCTTTTTTCGGCGAATCCATGTTTGCGAAAAAGACGGATGCCTCCAAGGTTGCCTTTGCCGTCTATGCCGCCGAGCTTGCCCGGAAGGGCTTTGAGCTCATCGACTGCCAGGTCGCCACGGAGCATCTGAAGCGGTTCGGAGCGAAAGAAATCCCCCGCGCGGAGTTTATGGTACGTCTGGGGAAAGCGTTGAAGGGTGCTTGAGGGCGGCCTTAGAAAGGCTTTTTCTATCTGGGCTCAATAATTTCCCATCCGTGGATCAGTGTCGCTTTCAAATGAAAGCTGTGCAATGCTAAGCCGGAGCGGCGCCAAGCGCCGCGATGTTCTGTGATTATTACCTCCACCAAGCTTCTTTACCATTGATGTGAATGAGAAATGTATTTATTACTTTATTTTGTTCTAACGCAACCAAATGAAGACCGGGCTTTTTAATTTCCGACCAAATATTATCCCATTTATCACTATTTAAATCATTTAACTCAATGAGTTCTAATTCTTCTTCAAATAGTTGCTTAACATCCTCAAAATCTTCAGTTGCTTGAAATGTTCCACGATGCCATGGAAAATCATCAACATCGTGCGTAATTATGCCTAAGATTTTGGTGCCACGAATCAGGTTGTATTTCATTTCATCCATTATTCACACAGAACGACGAAATCACCGGGAGAGGTGCATTGGTTTTATTGCGCTGTCTTATAATGATGCATGCTAATTTATCATTTCTTTGGTAATTGCTTACGACATTCTGAACAAAGCCATTCTGGTGCATCCTCGCGGTAGTCATTTGGGTTATATTTTGCGCCACAGTGTGGACAGATAAGAACTTGAGATGCCTCAGTATTTGATAAGTTAATATGTTGTTTTTCTTGTTCTATTAAATTACCGCATTTGGGACACTTATTTTGCGAAATTTCTGTGAGCAACTGTTGGCCACATGCAGGACAAATTCGGTATTCTACATCGTCACCTTCTTCTTTTGATTCATCGCCTAGGACGGCATCAAATACCGTCTTATTAAATAGCCGAACGGCGCCACCAGACAGTAATTTAATCAACCCGATTAGTATTAGACATGAAGGAATGCCATAATAGATCATGTTGCTCAGACTGCCCATAGACGCATTCGGTGATTGGATATGGAAAAACAGAAAAAAAGAACCAAGTAGAATCATTACTAGACCGAGTAACCTATTATTCCGTCGCCTTCTCTTTTCTACCTGTTTAATTTGATCGATATTCGGTTCGTTAAAATTATATCCACATTGGCAAATTGCCACCTCTCCATCAGAGGATTTCCTACAGCGTGGACAATGTTTAATGTTTAGTTCTTGTAGTCCCCTTCGCTTTACCTCAGAAATAGCGAATTGAACGGCTTCCTTTCTATAATCAATAGACTCGATATATGCCATTTTTATTAGTTCACTATCCGATAGATTTAAAATTCGCTCTTTAAGCGATTGTTCATTCTCATCCACAGTATCGACTCCTCTATTAATAAATAACGACGAAATCACCCGGAGCGTAGCGATCGGGTGCATTGATTTTGTTAAATGTCACTAAATATTTTTTATGTGGCCTTCACACTGCGCTAGAAATGCCGGCAAATAATTAGCAACGGCATCTTTAAATTCCTGTGCCTTCTGCGTAGTGTTAAAATGAAAAACATAATATCCATTTCTTTCAAGGAATTCTTTTGAAGCACCTACCACTGCTTGCTTATTACCTATTTCGAATGCAAGTGCTTTAACCATTGCGCCAATCTTTCTATCTTTTTCATGAATTGATACATTCACCTCAAACATAATTCATCCCTCCATATGGTGAAATTTCAGTGAATACTAGTTATGCAAGGGCTCATAATCAATTGCTTTTTATTTTATCTCTATTGAGATTTGAAAAGCTGTCAAAAAAATCCTTGTTTTTAATGCCAATTACTATTGAATCATCATCAATGTTTGATATTTTAACTGGTTTGAAAATTCCCAAAGCATAAAGCATTACTAACACAAATGAAATTAATGCGACCCACTCACCACAATTGTTCAGATATAATGATGAAATATATTTTAAACCAACAACATCAAGCACTAATGAAACCAAAAAATAAAACAGCGCCCATAAAACTGCTGTTGTAATTAGGACAAATATCGCAAGGCTCATCAGTGACTCTCTTGCTGGATGATCTAACAGGTTACATATTATTCTATGTTTGCGACATACAGGATAAGCAATACTATAAGTTTGGTGTTTGAATGTGATGACAACGAGATAATAACCAATATCTTTCGTTGTAGTGAAACTTGTATTAGCAGAATAAGTTGCATCGCGACCACACATGGCACAAATACTTGGCCATTGTATCTTTGAAAAACGATCCAATTTAATTTGAACAAAATTCATATAATTCAGACCTTTCTCTTATTTAACAATTAATATACGTAATATGTAAAATCTGGCTTTTTGTACAAAATCGGTTTTGGAGATAAAATCAGCTATCACAAAAAGTGATTATATATCAATTAAATATTAATTATTGCTATCCACAATTGGTCTTAATTATCAGCTAATGTAGACGTGGTTTTTTCCGGGAAATTTGTCCAAAGTGACAAAACTGGCGCTATTGGGCACTGCTGTTTCAATTTATTCTTTTTGTGTTTATTCATCCAATTTTTTCAAGATGGGATTGCCGGCCAGGAAGCTACAGGTAGTTTCCGTTTCGTAGCAAAGGGAGAGAGATTGTATCCTGACTTTTTCCGTTATCATTTCACAAAAAAAATCGGGGACATCAGAGAAAACAAAACCCGGTCAGCGGATTTTGCTCAATCGCGCAAATCGCGGCAAGCTCCGCAGCCGGGTGGCAGAAGGATAAAGACACAGAGAAGAGCTGACGGCCTTCAGTAACTTTGCCGTCAGCGGATCAGTCGCCTTTGTACATCGATTCGATCAGGTCATGGAACTGCGCGTTGATCGATTTTCTCTTCACCTTCATGGTCGGGGTGACTTCGCCGTCTTCCGTGTAGAGCTTCTTGTCGATGATCTTGAATTTCCGGATATTCTCCACACGGGACACCTGATTGTTCACTTTGTCTATTTCTTCCTGGATGAGCGCGATGATCTCCGGCGCGCGGGTCATGGTCGCATAGGTCGTAAATTGAACTTTATTGTCCTGGGCGTATTTCGTGACGTTTTCCTCGTCAAGGACGATCAGCGCCGAAAGAAATTTCCGGCGGTCGCCGATGACCACGGAGTCGTTGATGTAAGGCGAAAATTTCAGCAAGTTTTCCAGGTACTGGGGTGCAACGTTTTTGCCGCCCGCCGTGATGATCAAATCTTTTTTGCGGTCGGTCAGTTTCAGGTAGCCTTCTTCATCAATCATACCGACATCGCCGGTATGCATCCAGCCGTCAATCAGAACTTCTTTGGTCTGCTCCTCATCCTTGTAATACCCCTTGAAGATGCCCGGATGTTTGACGACGATTTCCCCGTCTTCGGCGATTCTGACCTCCGTTCCCGGTATGGCTTTCCCGACCGTTCCCACCTTAAAATCGATTTCGTTCGACATGTGCGTGATGCCGGTGGTTTCGGTCATACCGTATCCTTCGCGAATGGGAATGCCGACGCTCTGGAAAAATTTTAAAATCTCATGTGAAATGGGCGCGGCGCCGGAGACCCCCACTTTGACCCGGTCAAAGCCCAGACGTTCCTTGAGTTTCCGGAAGACGACAAAATAGGCGATGTGATAAGCAAGGGCCAGCTGGAAAGGCACTTTCTTTTTCGCAAGCGCGATATTGTTGTAGCGGGTGCCGATCTTGACGGCAATTTTATACAGCGTGCGTTTGAGCCAGGTCGCGTCGGCCATTTTCAAAACGATGCCGGAATAATACTTTTCCCAGATCCGGGGAACGGCATGGAACATGGTGGGCGAAATTTCCGTCATATCCGCCATGACGGTGTCCGTGTTTTCGGTGAAATTGACGATCTGCCCCACGGTCAGATGATACATGATGTCGAAGATCTGCTCATACACGTGATTGAGGGGCAGAAACGAAATGGTTTCGTCTTCATGGGTAAGCGGAGTGACCTGGTTTGCCGACTGAGCGATCCATAGATAGCCTTCATGCGCCAGGAGGGCGCCCTTGGGCGGCCCGGTGGTTCCCGATGTGTAAATAATACCGGCGATGTCGTCAGGCTTTGCCAGTTCGGTCAGTTGATAGAAAAGCTCCGGATTTTTGCGGTCTTCAACTTTCCCCAGTTCCAGAAGTTCTGCGAAACTCATGAGCATGGGATCTTCGTAATGCTTGAGACCTTCCATCTCCCAGACAATGAGCTTGCGCAGCATCGGTGTCTTGGATCGGAAAGCCAGCGCCTTGTCCAATTGCTCCTCATCTTCGCAGATATAGACCACGGCATCGGCATGGCCCACGACGTATTCGCATTCCGCCACCGGATTGGTCGTGTAAACGCCCACCCAGGCGCCGCCCGCGCAGACGATGCCCAGTGCGCTGTAGAGCCACTCCGGCCTGTTTTCACCGATGATGGCCACATGATCTTTGTATTGCACGCCCAGGGCATGAAGGCCCAGCGTGACGCACTTGACGTTCTCCAGATACTGAGTCCAGGTAATATCGTGCCAGATGCCGTAGTCCTTTCTTCTCATGGCAATGCGGTCGGGCTGCTTTTTGACCATATTCAGAAGCGCTTTAGGCAAGGTCTTGATTTCCAATGACTGGGCCATACTTTCTCCTTGATCGTTTAGAGCAATTAACAAATATATTTTTTAGATCCCATGCGCATCAGATTACGCCGTTGTTCAATAATAACTGTAACATTCTAAAATCATAACCGGCATAAGGGGCCGTAACGAAATGGATAGAAATGTAACAGTCTTGCCACCCGCATGGGTGGTTACTTCTTAACGGCCCCTAACGGAAACGGACTTTTCTCCGGTAACGCTTGTATCCCTTGACCGACTGTTCCGTGGCGATCCCCAGATAAAATTCCTTGATGTCCTGATCTTCCCGGAGGACCTCCGGTTTGTCGGCGCGGACGATTCTGCCGTTTTCCAGGAGGTAAGCGTAGTGCGAATATTTAAGTGCCATATTCACGTTCTGCTCCACCAGAAGAATCGTCATGCCGTCTTTCTCATTAATATTTTGAATGATCCCGAAAATTTCCTTGGTTAAAAGCGGGGAAAGTCCCAGAGACGGCTCGTCGAGCATGAGCAGTTTGGGGCGGCTCATCAGCGCCCGGCCGATGGCCAGCATCTGCTGCTCTCCGCCGCTCATCAAGCCCGCCTGCTGATTGATTCTTTCCCTCAGGATCGGAAAATGGTGGAAAACATTTTCCAGATCGTTCTTGATGTTCTTCCTGTCTTTCCGGGTGTAGGCGCCCATGTTGATATTTTCCAGCACCGTGAGTTCGGGAAATACTTCCCGCCCTTCCGGGACGTAACCGATTCCCATCCGTACGATGTCGGCCGTTTCTTTCCGGTCGATGCGCTCACCCAGAAATTCGATGGTTCCCTTCTCCGGCTGCTCTTCTTTCAGATCATAAAACAGGCGCATGATGGTTTTCAGCGTCGTAGTTTTCCCGGCGCCGTTCGAACCCAGAAGCGCAACGATATCGCCCTGCTTGATTTCGAAGGAAATGCCGTGGAGCGCCCGGATGAGATCGTACCATGTCTCGATGTTTCTTACTTTCAGCATTAGATGGCTCCCTCCTCTCCGAGGTAAGCTTTGATGACTTCGGGATGTTTCTGAACCTCCTGAGGCGTTCCCAGAACAATTTTCTGCCCCTGACTCATGGCAAAAACACGATCCGAAATACCCATAATCATATTCATGTCGTGTTCAATGAGCAGAATTGTCACATTAAAGTCTTCCCGGATGTCCTTGATCCAGATCGTCAAATCATCCTTTTCTTCTGTGTTCATGCCGGCGGATGGCTCATCGAGCAGCATCACTTTGGGTTCCAGCGCCAGCGCCCGGCCAACTTCGATCAGTTTGCGCTTGCCGTACGCCAGAGAACCGACAAAGTGATCCCGAACGGATTGCAGCTCCAGAAAATCGATAATGTTTTCGACTTTCTCCCGGTGGGCGATTTCCTCGCGGGCGGCCCGGGATCGCTTGCCCCACATAAAGGCGCTGCCGAAAATCCCGGTCTTCATAAAGATATGGCGGCCCAGCATGAGATTGTCCATCACGGTCGCGTTGGCGAACAGCTCGATGTTCTGGAAGGTGCGCGCGACGCCCTTTTGCGCGATACGGTCAGGGGTTTTACCCACCAGGTTCTCTCCCTCCAGAATGACTTCACCTTCGTTCGGATGATAGATCCCGGAAATCAGGTTGAAGATGGTTGTCTTTCCCGAACCGTTGGGCCCGATGATGGAAAAGATTTCATTCTTCTCGACGCTGAAGCTGATGTCATTGACGGCTTTCAAGCCGCCAAAGCTGATGCTCAAATGTTCGATATCGAAATAGCCCATGAGATGCCTTTCTCTTTTATAGTAAATCTCTACATTAACCGAACCATAAGACGCTTGGCGGCTTGCGGGGGGTGCCTTCGCTCCCCCGCAAGGCTCAAGTTGGGGTTTCGCTAATGCCGGCTGATCTCGTTTTCCGTCCAATCCTGAAGGACGATATTTTCGCCTTTAGGGCCGGCCTGCCAGATCTGAACAGTTTTGGGGGCCTTATGATTCGTCGCAGTCCAGGTGATTTTCGGACCAACGCCCTGGAAATTCTTGATGCTGTCCAGTTCTTTTCTAACGGCTTCCGTGCTCAAATTCCGGCCGACTTTTTTCATCGCAAAGACCAGCGGCTCCGCGACGACAATGCCTGCCTGGTAGAAGATGCCCCATCGTTCGGTGGGAGCCAGACGTTCCTGTGCTTTGCGGTACTTATTGATCAGCGGATGATCGGAAAAAGGAGGAACGAAGAATGCGCTGGTGATCACGGCCTCTTTGGACCACAGGCCGTCGGTGATCTTGTTCATCAGGGGATAATCCGAAAGGTTATAGGAATGGATCCACTGAGGTTTGAAGCCGACGGAAACGCTGGTTCGAAGAGCGATGGCTGCCTGGGTCGGTGAGCAGTAGCCGATGACTGCATCGGCGCCGGAGGCTTTCAGTTTGGCGACCTGCGATGAAAGATCGCGCTCGGTGGGTTCAACGGGAAGCGCGGCCACCAGTTCCATTTTGTATTTGCTCAGGCGATACTTGACTGAATCCAGGGCATCCTGGCCGTAGTCGTCATTCTGGTAAAACATGGCAATTTTCTTGAATTTCTTTTTTTCAACGGCGAATTTCGCCAGGATGCTGGAGTCGTCCTCATACGTTGCCCAGATGTTCCACAGGTAGGGATTGTGCGGATCCCAGAATGACCTTGCGCCGGAACAGGGGGAAATCCAGATGATTTTGTTTTCCAGGAGTATTTTGTAAACGGACTGGCAGCTGGCCGTGCCCACACCGCCCACAAAGGCGAAAATGCCGTACCGCTCAACCAGTTCCTTGACGGCGGCTACGGTCTGGGAAGGGTTGTACTGGTCGTCGCGGACGAAGAATTTTATTTTGCGGCCGTGAATGCCGCCTTCTTCGTTAACAATATCAAACATGAGCTTACTGCCGCGCGCGACCGCACCCCACGGCGCCGCCGGACCCGTCTGGGGCCCCCACGCAGCGATGCGAATTTCGTTGTCATCAAATCCACGTTCAGTTGCAGCCTGCCCTGGTGAGGCAAACAGAAAAACGGCGAACAGACAAACAACCATTACCTTCATGATCTTTTTAAAATTCATAGCCCTTCCTCCTTAAGTTGTTGGTGACATGCCAAAGCCTTTTCATCATCCTACAAATATCCATCCTGTGTAAAATGGACATCCTTGCCGGTTCACTCCGGGGTGGTTCAGCTTTTGTACCACTTGCCTCCCTCTTTCAGAAATATGAAGCCGATGTTGACGACCGACTGCCTGCTTACGCTCCCATGGGCAAACGTCACTTCCACTTCCACCTGGGCGATCTTGTCGGCAGTGGATATGGTTTGGGGATCCTTGTTGTCCCGGATATAACTCACGCGGACGATTTGATACGCGACGACATGGTCCGGCGACGCTTTGGCGTCCGTCAGGTACTGTTGGAAGGTATGCGTTCGGACGTAGACGGAAGACGGCGCGAAACAGGCGTATACCGCGGGATAATCCCGGCGGATTTCCGCATCGAGAAAGTTCCGGACGGCTTTGAGAACCGCCATTTCCTCCCGATCACTGGCCGGTCCGCAATAGGCATTGGGGGGAAGGCACGCTCCCGTGAGAGCGATCAGTGCGCAAAAGACCGCCGCAGTCAGACCAATTTTGAAAATATTTTTGCAGGGTATGCCTTTGCTCATGGCGCTTACACTTTCTTTACCCAGTGCTTGGCAAACAGACCGCTGGGGCGAACGCAGAGCACGAGGACGATCACCACGAAAGCCGTGATCGGCTTCCAGACCGGCCAGGCATAACCGAAGAAATTCTCGAGGAGTCCCATGATGGCGCCGCCGATCAGCACGCCGGGAATGCTCATCAGCCCTCCCAGAACCGCGGCGGCGAAGGCTTTCAAAAATGGTTCCATCATGAACTGCGGATCCAGAATGGTCTTGGCCGTGAGCAGTACGGCGGCGATCAGCCCGATGACCGAACTGAATGCCCAGGAAAAAGCAAAGACGCGGTCGGTGTTGATCCCCATGATTTTTGCCGCATGCTTATTCTGCTGGGTCGCCCGCATAGCCGTTCCCAGGTTGGTGTGCTTAAAGAAGAAATAAAGGAAAGCCATCACGACGGCAGCGATGATGAAGACGGCCACCGCCCACTGGCTGATCAAAAAGCCTTTAATCGGTTCGTACGTGATCATGTAGGAAATCGGGATAGAAAATTCCTGCTGTTCGGCGCCCCATTTCCAGCTCGCAAACCCCATGAGCAGCATTTCTGCGCCCAGCGTAATGACGATGAGGCTGAGCAGCGTGGGATTTTTTGCGGGCCTCAGGAAAACATACTGGACCAGAACGCCCAGCAGGGCGGCAAACACAATCGCTGCGATGAGAGCGGCCCAGAAAGGAAAATGATAAAACGTCAGCAGGTGAAAAACGATGAAAGTGGAAAACATGGCCATTTCACCTGCGGCAAAATTCATGACCTCCGACGTTTTGTAGATAATGACGACCGCCAGACCAAAAAGACCATAGCAGGCGCCCATCGCCAATCCCTCAATTAACAACTGTCCGAAAGGCATATCTCCCCCTTACTTCATCGTGGTTTTCCGTTTTTGACCGCTCTCACCGATTCCATCAGCTTTGTCCCACTGCAAAAGGCAATCGTGGTTTAACACTTCCGGTGCGTGTAGACTGATTTTAAAAAGGCCAGGTCTTCCAGTATTTCTTTACCCGGATCCAGACCCCGAAGATTCCCATGGGTTCAAAAATCATGATGCCGATCATGACCACCCCCAGGGCGATGGCGCTTAAGTTATCCATTCCTGTGATGGACAGCCAGCGCTGTGAAATGGCTACCAGAAAATCTCCCACATAGGGGACGTCCTTGACGTTTTTGAAAAGGGCGTACATCAGGTACGTGATAAAGGCGGCGCCCGTAATGGAGCCCATGATCGAACCCAGCCCCCCCACGACAATCATGACCAGAAAGTAGATGGACAGAAACATATTGAACGTAATGGGATCGAAAAACCCGAGCACGAAGGCAAAAAGACCGCCGGCAATTCCCGCATAAAAGGCGCTGACCGCGAAGGAGAGGGTTTTGTAAATGGTCAGATTAATGCCGATGACTTCGGCGGCGATGTCGCTGTCGCGGATGGCGACAAAGGCTCGTCCCGCTTTTGTTTTTAAAATATTAATCGCCCCCAGGACCATGAGGATGGTGATGATGAGAACGAGATAGTACTTGCTCATGTCTGTCGTGAGCGTCAGGTTCCATCCGAACTGCGGGATGCCGATATTCAGAGCAGGCGCCCGAAGGCCTGAACGGCCTCCGAAGATTTCCATATGGCCGATGATGTGCATGATTGCCAGACCGAAAGCCAGCGTGGCAATCGTCAGATAGGGACCTTCGAGCCTGAGCGCCGGCAATCCCAGGATAAAGCCAAAAAAAGCGGCGATAAAAGCAGCGATGATGATGGCGGGGAAAAACGGCACGCCCAGCTTCGTCATCAAAAGCACTGTCGCGTAAGCGCCGATGGCGAAGAATCCGGCATGCCCCAGTGAGATTTGCCCGGTTGACCCGACCAGAATATTGAGGCCGACGGCGAGGATGACGTGGACCATGATCAGGTTAAAAAGATATAAGTAGTAATTGGTTGATAGGAGAGGAAGGATGAAGAGCGCGACCAGTAGAGCGACAGCCCAGAAAAGAATGGTCCCGCTTTTGAAAAGCTCGATATCCTCGTAATACGCCCGCTTCATGTCCATGAGATCACACGCTCCTATAGTTGTCTGATAGAAGGGTTGATTACATCTGGTACAGCTTCGCTTACGTTACTTATTTTATGACGGAGGTGCCGTGGTTATGTCAAGATACTTTGATTTCCGGTGCAAAATTCGGCGCAAACCATGTCCCAATTTTTGAGAAAATCGCAGTTCCCGACTGTAGCATCAACACCCATAAGCCATTTTGTGCAGTACATCACCTCGAAATTTCGCTGATAGGCACCTTATTACAGCAAATTTTTTGTGTCAATATGAAATAATCAAAACCATTTCCATACTGTTTCTGTATGGAAATGGTTAAGGTAAACTTAAAAGGTAGGATCGGAGATTGACTTTCTGGTTGTTGATACCGAGCTTTTTGCGGATGCGATACCGGTAAACGTCGACGGCACTGCTGGAAACGCTCAAAACATCAGCAATCTCTTTGCTGTTTTTCCCGTCTTTGATCATATGCGCCACCTGAACCTCGGTTGTTGTCAGGCTTCTGAACCGCGTGGAGAGTTTTCGGGAAAAAGGCGAAAACATTTCTTCCAGGTTGGATGCGATAAGATCGTGATAGATCTGGCGGCTGTGCTCCGACCCGCCTTTGCGCAACTTCTCCAGATTGGGCATGACCAGCTCCCTGATGCCGGCCATCAGGGTCTGTTCCAGCTCCTCGCGGTCCTCGGCCCGCTGCTTGAGCATGACCCTGAGGGCGGTATTCAGTTCTTCCAGGTTGCGGGTTTTAATAAGTAATTCGCTTCCTTTTTCCTCCAGTTCCGTAATATCTATGACTGAACATACATGTTTTCTCGTACCGGGAATAAGGCAGTTTGTGCTCAGCATATTTCGGATGTTTCCCTGACTGTCCACCAGGCGAAATTCGTAGGTTCTGGGCGCCAGCTGGGGATCGATACGTCTCAGCCGGTGGTATTCTTCCAGCCGGGCGCGGTCCTTTTCATAAATCAAATCGACCCACGTCCTTTTTCCCTCCCATTCCTCTCTCTTGAAACCGGTCACTTTTGCAAATTCCGAGTTGATCAAGGAGAGGGTCTTATCGTCCTCTATAATCACCGTCCCCGTACCTGTCGTTTCAAAAATTGTGCGGTAAAGGTTTTCTGATTCCGCCAGTTTCTTTTCCGTCATTTTCTGCTGCGTGATGTCCATGTCACTGCCCAGGATGGCCGGTTTTCCTTCAAAACTAATGGAGGCGACAACTTCCAGCAGCCAGCGGATTTCACCCTGCTTCGTCATGATTCTGAATTCATAGGGCCGGAATAACTCGCCGTTTCGCATGGCTGATGAGTTATTTTTCACCGCCAGCCGATCGTCTGGATGAACCATAAAATTCGCCCGGTTGCCGATGATCTCTTCCGAAGAATAGCCAGTATAAGAAACGACGACGGGATTAATGATACGGTACGTGCCTCCGGAAATGATATAGTAGCCGGCCAGAGACTTTTTCAAAAGGGTATCCTGAATACTTTGACTTTCGATCAGATTGCGATTTTGTCGGCTCAACTCTTCGATTTCGTTTTCCAATAAACGAATTCTGTCTTCGAGATAAAATATTTTAGCTTCAGTTTGCATAGGGCATTCCAACCTGCGGTGATTCGATAATGTGTTAAAGCTCATACATAACATTTAATGGCTCGGCAAGACCGTTTACGATGAACGCTTCCATGGGATTCCTGTTTGCCCCGCCGGCCGCTGCTCTTTGCCGCCGCCGGCAGGATTTCCGTAAGAGAGCTGTTCTGCGCCGCTCAGCCCGCTGAGACGGTCCGCACACACCGCCACCCCAAGAAAACGATGGCTGCCGTGAACGCGATGCGCAGGGGGACCTCCGGAATAAAGCCCGTCACGTATCCGCCCAGGAAGACACCCGCCAGAATGCCGGGGATAAGCCCGGGAAGACACCTTTTTGCGATATTGCCCAGCTCATGATGGGTGACGACGCCGGCAAGTCCGACCGGCACGATGACGAGCAGTGATGTTCCCTGCGCCATGTGCTGGCTGAAACCAGTGAGCAGAACCATCGAAGCGATCATGATCGCTCCACCGCCGACCCCCAGCATGCCGGAAAGAAAACCCGTTACCGCACCGGTGATCAGAAATACAAGGATGTTGAAATAGGGTGACTGACTGTCGTTTTGCGGCAGATAGAACCTGACGAGCATTAAGGCCGCGCAGAAAAGCAGAAAGGCGCCAAAGGTCTTCCGGAGCTTCCATTCCGGAAGTGTGTCGGCGAAACGCGCTCCGGCTCCGGCGGTTAAAATTGCCGGCAGGCACAGCATCCCTGCGGCCAGCCAATCGACGTTGCCGTGAAGATGATAAGTGATCGCTCCGCCAAGTCCGGTGAAGATAATTCCAACAAGGCTTGTCCCGTGCGCCTGCTTGTGGCTGAGCCCCAGGACCATGGTCAGCAAAGGAATCATAATGACGCCGCCGCCCAGGCCGATCAGGCCGCCGAAAATTCCGGCCGCCAGGCCGACGGCAAAGCTCCTGGAATGGTTTTTCATCTCCGAACCTCTATCGGGCGAATAACCCCGGTCATTCGCCCGTTCACGGTTATTGATGCACGCGTCCGCGAGCCAGCGAGGCAAAAACGCCCAGGATGCAGATCGCGGCCAGAATTGCAAAAATGAGTTTCGAACTCACAATTAATAGCGCGCCGGTTTCACCGGCAATGATTTGATCGCCGATGACCCAGGCAAAAACCAGCATGGCAATGCCCATGCTTAAGCTCTGCCCCACCAGTCTCATCGTAGCCTGCATGGCCGAGGCGATGCCGTAAAATCTATGGTCCACTGAGCTCATCACGGCATTGACATTGGGGGAGGAGAACAACGCAAAACCGACTCCCAGCAGGGACAGGCAAAATACGATGTAATAAAGGGGCGTGTCCGCGGCAATGAAAATCAAACCCAAAAGGCCGATGACGGTGAGTGTCATGCCGATGGAGGAAATGATCCGGGGCTCATAACGGTCGGACATCCGTCCCGCCGCGGGTGAAAAGACCGCCTGGAGCAGGGGTTCAATAACCAGCACGAACCCGGTCTGCGACGGCGTCAAAAGTTTGATGTGCTGCAGGTAAAGGCTGAGCAAAAAAGTGACCGCAAAGGTGGCGCTGTAATTAATGAGGGCGGCCAGATTGGACATAGCAAAAACCCGGTTGTCCAGAAACAGATGAATGTTGAGAAGCGGGAAAGGCTTATGCAGCTGCTGGCGGATAAAAAAGATAAAACATAAAACGCCGATCACGATCAGGACGACCCCTTTGACGTTAGGCAATTGTGAAAAGCCGTACATCAGGGCAAACAGAGCAACCGCATAAAGAAAGGAACCGGCCAGATCGAAGGCCTCGCCTCCGGCCGCGGGCTGCTTTTCCTTCGCCATGACAACGGCAAGGAGGGCGGCGATGGCGCCCAGTGCGGCGTTAACCATGAAAAGGGTCTTCCAGCCCAGGTGCTGGGTGATGAGGCCGCCGATAAAGGGACCGATCGTCAGGCCGATATAAACGGCGGCAATATTAATACCCAGCATTTTGCCGCGTTTGTTAACCGGATAGGCGGAAATCAGCATGGCTGTCCCGGTGCTGAAGATCATGGCGCCTCCGATCCCCTGAACGACGCGCATGGCGATAAAGAAAGTCTCCGTTTTCGACCAGATGCAGACGAGCGATGACAGGGCAAAAATCAGCGAGCCCCCCAGAAAAAATTTTTTCCGTCCGTAAATATCGGCCAGCCGTCCCATCGGGACCAGCATGATGGCCGCCGCCAGCAGAAAAGACGAGGCCACCCAGCTTAAGCCCAGGGCGTTCATGGAAAAGTCACGGGCGATCATCGGCAGGGCGACATTGACGGACGAGCCCATGAAGGGTGTCGTGAAGGAACTGACGGTGGTCGCCAGAAAAACAATGGGAAGTTTTCTTTTCAGGGTCATTCGGTCACGTCATACGAAAGGCGATTACGCCCGGGGAAATACTTTATGGCGAAGTGAGGCAAAGCCATCTTTGCCGCAGGCCATCATCAATGTCTGCGGCATGACCTGACGCGCCTGCCTCAGCATCTTTGCCGACAGATCGCGGATATCCCACTGGGCGTGTGCGTCGACGCGCAGGCGGGACAGATGATAGAGTTCCCTGGCGTTTAACTTCATGAGCACCCGTTTACGGTGCGCGTTGGTCAGAACATAGGGGGCGGCTGCGGGATGCTTTTGCCTGATCTGCTCATAGGCGCTGTTGGTTTTCCGGATCATGGCCATGAAGTCTCTCTGCCGGCCGATCGCGCGCACGGCCGGCGGCAGGGTGACGCCCAGGGACGGGTCGTACTCCTGGCTCACGATCGTGGCCATCCGGTGGCGCTTGAGCTGCGCGAAGCAGCTGGCGCTCATGACCAGTTCAAAATCCAGGTCAATATTTTCAAGCTCCCGGAGCGCCGCATCATACGCCTGAATATTTTTAAAGGCGGTTCTGAACAAAGTTTTCATCTCGCCTCGGCTCATCCGCCCGGCCCGCCTCAGGCACTGGTTATAACTCAAACCGGATGAAGAAAAGAGCAGCGAGGCGGCAGCAACCGTGTCGGCGTTGGATGTCGCCCGGACCAGACGGACTGAATCCCTCGACCGGCTTTCCTTCCCCCCGGCGAACCCGGCGCAAAACTCGCGCAGGCTCCCGCGCGTGAGAAGGTCATAGTCCGTCGCCTGCGCATAGCGGATGAGGGACGGCGCGATGTCTTTGGTCGCGTCATAAAGTTTTTCGCTATAGTCGCGCGCTTCCGCAAGCGGGAGCGCCGCCAGACGCCGGAGCATCAGCTCCAGGTTTCGCGCGTTGATCGTCATGCCCAGCTGCGTTTCCGTGGCCAGGGCAATCGCGTAGCGGGCATCCTCCTTGGCCCAGCCTTCGAGCATCGATTTGTTGGCCGGATTCTCCGCCAGAGCTCTGTTTTGCTCGAACACATAAGGCCGGAGGTGTTCATAGAGCTCGCGATAAAAATCGTTTTGCAGGGTGACCGTGGAAACAAACAAATCTTTAAAGCCCGCCTCGACGATTTCCTCGGGTACCACAAAATCCTTGTCAAACAAAACGTAGCGCTGCGATTTTTCGGTATAGGAACACAGGCGAAACTTTTCGATTTCCTCCACGAGCAGACGGGAAACGCCGATGACGTCAATATTGAAGACGGCATGCTCGGCCACCGAGCTATGGCCCATTTCGAAAACGATGTTGCGGTTGGACTTGCGGGCCTTGTCCACATAGGTCAAGGCGTCGGCGCGCAGTTCGTCGACAGATTTGGGACTGCGGCTGATGCGCGCGTAAGCGGCGGAGATGGTTTCGGGCGTGATATCCCGGGCGAGTCCGCTTTTATCCTTGAGGCTGCGGATCAAATTGTAATCGACATTATAACCGGCCAGCAGAATTTTCATGTCTCATTCCTGAAAAACCATTATTCTTTACATAAACGGGTGCGGGTATTCAGAACAAGGGGTTGCAACCACCGCTAAAGTGCGGCCAGTCCTCTTGTTCTATCGCTGATTCAGAGTCGCACCATTTCGACGCGCGGCAGCGTCCGTCCGAGGAAACGTTCCCCGATGGTCTGAAAGCGATACGGTACATCGCTTACGCAAAAGAGATACTCCGGGGCCTGCTGGTTCTCGTTGCCCAGATCCTGCCGGTTGATCAAATCGGCGGCTATTTCGGCCATCGCTTCCGCGGAATCGATGAGCTGGACCTGCTCTCCGACGATGCTCTGAAAGAGCGGTTTAAGCAGCGGATAATGCGTGCATCCCAGGACCAGCGTATCGATGTGCTCAGCCATCACCGGCTTCAAGTATTCCAGGGCGACCAGCTTGGTGGCTTCATGATCAAGCCAGCCTTCCTCCACCAGCGGCACAAACAGCGGGCAGGCCTGTGAAAAAACCTTTGCGTCACGGTCCATGAGATGAATGGCGCGGGCGTACGCATTCGAGTTGATGGTGGCCGGTGTGCCGATCACGCCGATGGCTTTGCTCCGTGTTTTGGACACGGCAATTTTTGCGCTGGCCTCAATCACTTCCAGGACGGGTACCGGGGAGAGGTTCCGGATGGCCTGGTAGGCCACCGCCGCCATGGTATTGCAGGCGACAATCAGGAGTTTGACGTCCTGCTTGAGCAAAAATTCCGTAATCTGCAGCGCGTAACGGTTGATGGTCTCTACGGATTTGATGCCGTAGGGCACACGCGCCGTATCGCCGAAATAAACAATATTTTCAAACGGCAGGCGCTCCATCAGCGCGCGCACAACGGTCAGCCCGCCGATGCCGGAATCGAAAACGCCGATCGCCTGATTCTTTTTGTTGTCCATATGGATCTCTCGCACCCGCATCATAAAATCATCGACTTTTTCTCGTCATTCGGATAAAAAAACAACACATGAGAAAGTTTAAAAAAGTCAATTGGAAATCGTGCTGCTTTTTATCATAACTTTCTGAAACATGCCAAAGGTTCTTCGAAACTGTTTACGATGTTGATTCGCGCCGGGGGAGGAAAAAGATGCGCCGTTCGGAAAGGGAAATAAAAGACCGCACAGAAATAGACGCCATTTTGCAGGAAGCAATGGTCTGCCGGATCGCCATGGCCGCAGGTAATCAGCCTTACGTTGTTCCGGTCAATTTTGCGGTGAGCGATCACCGTCTTTATTTCCACTGTGCTAAAACAGGCAAAAAAATCGACATGCTGCAGAGCAATCCCTCGGTTTGCTTTGAAGTGGACATTCCCGGAGATTTAAGAGTCGCTGAGACGGCCTGTTCCTGGGGGATGACCTATAAAAGCGTCATCGGTTTCGGCCAGGCCTGTTTTATCGAAGATGACCGTGAAAAGAGGGCGGCGCTCGATATTCTGATGAAGAAATACTCCGGCCGGGATTCCTTTTCTTACGCCGACAATGTTCTGGACAAAGTTCTTCTGATTGGTATAAACATCAAAACCATATCCGGTAAAAGATCAGATTAGAAGATAAGGTACAGTCGTTATTCCTGATGTTCATAGCATCTGCCATGAAGGAGGAGAGCCATGATTCAAAATAAGATTGTAGTCCGTTATGCTGATCGACGTTTGCAGAAAGGCATCACCAGCGATTTCTCCCCCGACAAGGAGATGTTTCATGTGGCGCCGTTGCAATTTGCGCGAGGAGACAAGCCTTTGGCCGTGCGCGTCGCTGATCTGAAAGCGGTTTTTTTCGTCAAGGATTTTGGCGGCAATCCGGATTATGATGAGAGAAAAGATTTTGTTCCGGGCAAACCCGTCGTCGGCCGCAAGATCAAAGTGCTTTTCCAGGACGGAGAATTGCTGGTCGGCACCACGCTTGGATACCAGCCGGGCAAACCGGGTTTCTTCATTATCCCGGCGGACTCCAAATCCAATGTCGAACGCTGCTTTGTGGTGGCCCGCGCGACCCGGGAAGTGAAGTTCATCTGAAGAGAATCGTAAAAGGGCGGATTGCCGATGCCTGCTCCCATGCAGAAGTGGCTTATTGCTTTGAACCGGCAATGCATTGAACAGCTTCCAATACGATCTGTTAATCTGCTGCACAAGGGCCGCAGCCTCTTGTGCAGCCCTTTCTCTTTGCAGGTCCTGAAGGATAACCGGGGCAAAGACAAATCCGCGCCGCCAATTGACAAATTGGTTTATGAATTGTATGAACTGACCCCGAAAGAAATTGCGATCGTGGAAAAACAGTAAGGAAATTTTGATCAGATGCCCGTTTATGTGCAAATACTTTTGCTGATTGTCGCCTTTGTCGTTTTTGTCCTGGCGGCCATGTATGTAACCGGCTTGGGATTGCGGCGGGTGTGCTTCAAAATTATCGCCGAAATGGAAGAAGCCGGGGCGGTGAAAACGTCGAAAGCAATTAAATTGCAGGATGAACGGAAAAATTTCTTCCGCGTCGGGACGAAAAATCTGCGGCCTAAAGCGCTGGGCCTTCTCATTGCCGACAAATTGGTCATCAAAACCACCGACGGCAAATACTACCTGGACAAAGAAAAACTGGCCGAAGCGAAAAGCAAGATCGGCAAAGTCTGATTTTCGACCTGTTGCCTCAATCGCAGCTTTATATGATTAAACCCGTTAGCGGATGGTCAGGGCCGATATGACATCCAGAATCCCGTCGGCGGTAAAGAAATATAACTCATGCGCGGCGACCTGCTGGCTCTTGTCCGCGGATTCGTGGAGCACCGGAACAATTTCAATGGCCGTAATATCCATCCACTTATTATCCACGTTGATGCGGACTACGGCGCCCTGGTCGTTCGTCTCGTGAAGGATTTTGTAAGAACGCAATACCCGGACGACAAAGTCATTTTTCTGCCGGGTGACATACGCCGCTCTTTGCTGGAGAGCCCGAATCTTGCCGTATTCCTGAGCCCCGGCCACCGGTAAAAAAGAAAAAAACAAAACCGCCGCCAGTAACGCGATGACGATATTTCTCATGCTGACCTCCTCCCGCAGGGAAAATCTTGAATTCAATACAATATGGTTGACTTTACCGCGTCTTTTTTCTATATGCCAGTGAAAGTTTTTGAATGGCAACCGTGTATTCCGGAGTGAATTTTGCAATTTAACCCGTGCATGAAACATAAACTGATCCGCGCCTCCGCGCGGCATTTCGCCGAAACGGAACTGGCGCCCATTGCGGCCGAAATTGATCAGCACAGAAGATTCCCTCGCGATATCATTGCTAAAATGAGGGAGCTCGATTTTTTCGGTCTGCAAGTCCCGACAGAATACGGGGGCGCGGCGATGGACTCCATCAGTGCCGCGATTGTGGTGGAGGAATTGTCCAGGGTTTGCGCGGCGGTGGGCCTGTGCGTGACGGTTCACAACGGTGTAGCCGTTTATCCGTTTCTGCGGTTTGCCGACAAAAACCAGAAGGACAAGTATCTGCCGCAACTGGCCGCCGGCGAGGCGATCGGCGCGTTCAGCCTGACGGAGGCCAACGCCGGCTCCGATGCGGGCAGTGTGGAAACCACAGCCGCTAAAAGCGGCACGGATTATATTTTAAACGGCACGAAAATATTCGTGACGAATGGCGGGGTCTGTGACGTCGCTTTAATTTTTGCACTGACATCGTCGCCGGATAACAAGCTGCAAAGCAGCGTTTTTATCGTCGAGAGCCGGTTCCGCGGATTTCTGCGCGGCGAACTGGAAGACCTGTGCGGCATGCGGGCCAATCCGGTTTCATCGCTGTTTTTTGAGGATTGCCGCGTGCCTGCGGAAAACCTTCTGGGCAAACTGGGCGACGGCATGAAGATCGGGCTTGCGACATTGGACAACGGCCGGATCGGTGTGGCGGCACAGGCCCTGGGCATTGCGCAGGGGGCCATGGAAGCCGCGGTAAAATACGCCAAAGAGCGACAACAGTTTAAAAAACCCATCGCCTCCCAGCAGACCATTCAAAACTATATTGCAGATATGACCACGGAAATCATGGCCGCGCGCCTGCTTTTGTATCGCGCCTGTGAACTCAAGGACGCGGGAGCGCCATTCGGCTGCGAGGCGTCCATGGCAAAACTGTATTGCAGCACCGTCGCATCGAAGGTCACGTCGCTAGCCGTCCAGATTCACGGCGGTTACGGCTACAGCAAGGAGTACGATGTGGAACGATACTTCCGGGACGCCAAGGTCACGGAAATTTACGAAGGCACGAGCGAGATCCAGCGCATGGTGATTGCCCGCGCGATCCTGTCTCAACCGATTTTGTGAACACTATGCTGAATGTTGTTGTCTGCATCAAACAGGTGCCGATGGTCACCGAACTGCCCTGGGATGAAAAAACCGGAACGCTGAGGCGCGATCTGGCCGCGGGCATGATGAACCCTGCCTGCAAACACGCGGTGGAAGCGGCGCTCCAGATCAAGGAAGCGCATGGCGCATCCATTACGGTGATGACGATGGGGCCGGCCGCCGCGGAAGAGGTTTTGCGGGAAGCGCTGGCGATGGGCGCCAATCGCGCTGTTTTAATCTGCGACCGGATGCTCGCGGGGTCCGATACCTACGCCACGTCATTCATTCTGGCCCAGGCCATTAAAAAAGAAGTTCCCGCCTGCGATCTGATTCTGTGCGGCGCATACACGTCCGACAGTGAAACCGCCCAGGTGGGTCCGCAGCTGGCCGAGGAACTGCATATCCCCGCGGCAGCTTATGCCGAGCACCTGGATATCTCCGGAAAGACGCTGCGCGTGCGGCGCCTGGTGGACAATTTTCGCGAAACGCTGGAAATGGAATTTCCGGCCCTGGTCACCGTGTCCATGGAGCAATACAAGCCGCGTTATGTGTCGTTTGCCGGCCTGAACCAGGCGTTTATCGAGACGGATATTTCGATTCTGAACGCGAAGGCGCTGGGCATCACGGCCCCGGATCTCGAAGCGCACGGATCGCGCACCAGGGTGCGCCGGGTGTTTATCCGCAAGACCCAGAAAGAGAACGTCAGGATCACCGGTGCGGCGGCCAATGCAGCGGGTGAATTTCTCGACCGTTATCAGCGGACGATCGGTGCGGTGATCGGAAAATCGATCGAAGTAAAAAAGCAGAGTTGAGAACGGGCAAAACGGACGGACCATGACAAAAGAGCAAAAAAGCATCTGGGTATTCGGCGACTACCGCAATTATTATCAGAACCGCGTGACGCTGCAGCTGATTTCCAAGGCGGTGGACCTGGCGCGCGTGATTAACGCGGAAGTCTGCGCGGTTGTTGTCGGCCATGAAATTGAAGAATGGATCATGGAGTATACCGCGCACGGCGCGGACCGTATCCTGGCCATCGACCACCCGTCTCTGACCAGTTACAGCACGGAACACTATCTGGCGCTGATGGAACGGCTGGCCGGCGAAAGGGACCCGGACATCATTTTAATCGGAGCAACGGATTTCGGCCGCGAATTTGCGCCCCGGCTGGCCAAGCGCCTGAAGACCGGCCTGTCCGCAGATTGTGTCGGTCTGGATGTCACGCCGGACGGCCTGCTTATGCAAATCGCGCCGTCTTTCGGCGGCAATATGCTGGCGGAAATCGTTACGGAAAAGCATCGGCCGCAGATGGCCACCGTGCGCCCCGGCACCTTCAAGGAAATCCCGCACAATTATGAACGCACCGCGATTGTGGAGCGTCTGCCCCTGCCGGAAAACCTGCCGGTCTCCGGCGTGCGTGTGGTGGAGTATGAACGCGCGGCGAAAAGGGAGCATACGATAGAAAACGCGACGGTGATTGTCTGCGGCGGACGCGGCATGGGCAACAGAAACAATTTCAAAAAGCTAGACGAGCTGGCCAGGCTTTTAGGCGGAGACGTCGGCGCGACGCGGCCGGTGGTTTATGCCGGGTGGGCCGATCATGACGCCCTGGTCGGACAGGCGGGAAAACACATTAAACCCAAAATTCTCTTTTCCTTCGGCATCAGCGGTGCGATTCAGCATACGGCGGGTCTGGGTGAGGCGAATTTCATTGTCGCGATCAATAAAAATCCCCAGGCAACCATGATGAAGATGGCCGATGTCGCCATAACGGCTGACGCCGGCGATCTGCTCAACAATTTGATCAAAGAACTTAAAAAACGCATCCGGGAGTGATTCCACTGCGCATTGAAGCCATGACGTCTTTGGCGTCGCCTGCGGCTCTTCCTCCCTGCCGTCTGGTTATCATCAGTAAACGCGAACAGGTTGACATCAAAGAATGATGATATATAATTTTTGCAAACCATAAAATACGCCGGAGTGACAATGGGTTTTTTGGAAAACGTCTACATGGGAAACACGCTGCAGAACTGGCTGATCGCCGTCTGTATTTTAATGGCTGTGTTTGTGGCGCTGAAGATCATTCAGCGCGTGGTGATCCGTAAACTCAGTCGGCTTGCGGCGGCGACGGACAACCAGGTTGACGACCTGATCGTCAGCATGCTCAAACAGACCAAATTTTTGATCTTGCTGGTTGCCTCCGCTTATGTCGCATCCCAGGCGATCACGATCAAGCCTTCCATTGCGGTCCTGTGGCAGAAAGCGGTTATCCTGATCCTGATTATTCAGGGCGGCCTCTGGGCCAGCGCGGGCATATCTTTTGCGCTTGGCCGGACGATTCAAAAAAGGATGGATCAGGATGCGTCCAGCGCCACCACGATCACTTTTCTCGGGTTTGTCGCGCGGCTTATTTTATGGGTCATTGTTCTTCTTCTGATTCTGGATAATCTGGGCGTCAACATCACCGGCCTTGTTGCGGGTCTGGGTATCGGCGGCATCGCCATTGCGCTTGCCGTGCAGAATATTCTGGGAGATCTTTTTGCTTCTCTGTCCATTGTGCTGGACAAGCCTTTTGTCATTGGCGATTTTGTGGTGGTGGATGCTCTGTCGGGGACCGTTGAGCATATCGGTTTGAAAACCACACGCATCCGCAGTCTGAGCGGCGAACAGCTCATTTTTTCCAACAATGACCTTTTGAAAAGCCGCATCCGCAATTACAAGCGTATGGAGGAGCGGCGCATCGTGTTTGGCTTCGGCATCGTATATCAGACGCCTCTGGAAAAATTGACGTTCATTAAGACGATGGTCGGCGATATCATCAAAAAGCAGGAGAATGCCCGCCTTGACCGTGTCCACTTCAAGGAATACGGCGATTCATCGCTGAATTTTGAAGTGGTTTATTTCGTCGCCAACCCGGATTTTAACCTCTATATGGATGTCCAGGAAGCGATCAATCTGGAAATCTTCCGCCGCTTTCAGGAAGAAGGCATTGAATTTGCCTACCCGACGCGAACGCTTTATCTTCAAAAAGACGCAAAAGAATGATGTAATCGTTTTATCCGGTTTATTTCATGATGAAGGTCATCACCAGCGCGAACACCGCGTAAGTTTCCGGCATGGCGCCCGCCACCAGGGCGTTGGCGATTGTATTTCGGCCTTCCTGAATACTGTGGATACCCGCTGCGCAAACGGCGCCCTGATACCAGGCGCTGAAAAACATGGCGATGCCGGCGATAGCCGCTTTGCCGGCTACCGTATAGGGGTCCGTGTTCAAACCGTCCATGTTGGAGAATAAAACCACAATGGCGTAAATTCCCTGGGAAGACGGCATCATGGCCACGGCAATGTTTTTATAAAAGTTTTCCGACCCGCCGCCCAGAAGGGCCTGAAACGATATGGATAGGCCGACGGCGGAGCCCGCCAGTCCCAGAGACAGGCTCAGTCCCATTACAATTTTAGCAATGAGCGGCGCCCAGTTTTCCGGTGCCGCCGTCGCTGCCCCGGCTACAACCGGAGAGACAAATCCCGCCATCACCAGGACCGCCGCCAGGACTCCCGTAATCCATTTTCCCTTCTTGCTCATAATTTACCCCTTTCAATTTTGAATGGTTTGTATTCTATCCCTCCTCCCGCGAAGCAGCTTTTAAAGGCTTCCACAAAATGGAGTCGGGCGGAATGGATGGTGCTCCCCAGAATGGAAAGCGCAAGGTTGAACGTGTGCCCCAGGATGATAATCATCACCGCAAAGGGTATGCCGATTGCAGGTCCTGTGGCCCCTACCACCATCACGGCCAGCTGGTTCATCACGGAGGCGATGGCGCCGGTCGCAATGCCGAGGCCGAAGAGACGGGCATAGGAAAGGAGATCACCGACAAGGCCGGTAAGGCCATAGACGTTCCAGAGGCCGATGCCGAGCCGTATGAACCAATTCGGATTGTTGGTGGCAAATAACAAAGTTAAAGCCAGACCCAGGCCGAGGAAGCCGATCCCCCCGTAGAAAAGCCACATTGCAGAAGGGGAGGGAAACCAGATCGTCCTCGCGACCATCATCACGCCGCCCCAGAGAACAAAAATAAGACCTAGCTTCTGGAGCCTGACATACCGGTCGGCCGACTGCGCCATTCCCAGGAGGTAGGAAAAACTCAAATGGACAACCCCCAGACCGAGGGCCAGATAAAAGTAGAGCATGGGATTGCCGGTGCCCACGGAGACATCGAGCAGAATCCAGCGGCGGTCCTCGAAGTTGTAGCCGAAAACGGAACCGGTAATGATGCCCATGATCACCGCGGACACGGCAAAGGCCTTGCAGAGTTTGATGATCAGCGGCAGCCCTTCCACTTTCCCGCCCCATTTGCGCCCGATGAGATGGGCAACCAGATAGACAACCACACCGTAGCCGGCATCGGACAGACAAATGCCGAAGAACAGGATCATAAAAGGGGCAAAGAAAAAGGACGGGTCCAGATCGCGGTACCTGGGAATGCCGTATAGTTTCAGCAGGGGTTCAATGCGCCGGATCAGCCAGTTGTTTTTCAGGAGGACCGGCGGCTCTTCTTCCGGCAGGGAGTCTCTGATCTCACATTGGAGCGGCAGATGCTTCCTTTCGATCTCCCCGAGAAAATCATTGACGCGATCCTCAGGAATCCAGCCCTGAAGACCGAAGAGGTAATCCTCGGCATAGAGCGTCCCCATCTGCTCCAGATAGCGCGCTTCATTGAGAGCCGCCGCCGTCTGCTCCTTCAGGACATCGGCCCGGAGGGCGATACCGGCCAGACGGGAGGCGAGGGACTCTTCTTCCGCCTTCAGCCGTTCGATTTCTCTTTTAGCCTCGTTAAGACTTATTTCCGGCAGGGGCAGGGGAGAGGCAACCGGAATGTCAATAGGACCGTCGAGGGAAATGGTATAAAACAATATCCCCGGCTTTTCTGAAACAATCCCGGCAAAAACATCATCGGGAATAATTAATTCGGCGCGTTTTTTACGATCCATGCGCCAGCGTCTGATCGATACCCCGTTTTCTTCCAGGCGACGCAATGCTTCGGGATCAAAATCTTCCCAGGGAGCGAGATCATCGGCCAGACGCTCGAGAGCCTGTCTGCGGTTTGCGGTCTCCTGCAGGACGGTCAAGGCATCTTCGGCAAAGCGAACCAGGTCTTCATCCGGACAATCGACAGGCTGCCGTTCTTCGCGGCGGCGATAGCGGCTCACCGCCTCTTCAACCTGCCCGACCCTGCGCAGACGCAGCAGCGCGGCGGAGGCCTCCTTCTCGCCTTCACCGGCAAGTGGTTGGACCGGTTCGAGATGAACAACGCCGGCGCGCTGGAGAAAACGCACCGTTTCTTCCCGATGAACGGAAGGACCGACCAGAAATATCCGGTTCATTTTCGCGATGGCCATGGTCAAGACCTCCCTCGGCCCGTCTTTTTGCCGGACGGCCGTTTAACGTTGCTATCCATCATAAACCCGCCTCGAGCAGACGCTTGGCGACCTTGGCCACGCCCACGGCGGCGGCCTGCTGGTCCTGGAGATAAACAGAAATTTTGCGCAGCGCCTCGCGGCATTCGGGAATCAGCCGCTGCTCATAGAGGTTGATGCGCTGGCTCGTCTTGCGGAAACCGTCCGCTAAAATCCGCTCCTGCTTAAGGAGTATCTTCAGTTTCTCGCGCCGGCGAATCGCTTCCCGCAGGCGCTTAAGGACGATTTCGAAACTGTAGGGCGTGGCGAAGATGCTGTAGGAGATATCTTCGAAGATCACCTCCCGGAAAAGCGGAATCTTCAAACCCGCCACGTTGTGCATGGAAACCCGGACCTGCCGGATTTTGATGAACGGCTTAAGCTGGCCCTCCATATCCCGAACCAGGGGAGCCCATAGAGTCATGTCCGCCATCAGCTGAGTCAGAGCATGCTCTTGCTCCCGGAGGTCCTTCCGGACGACCGCCAGCTGCATGAGAAACTGCTGCTTGCGTGCCTCCAGAGCGGGAAGAAACCGCTGGTAGAGCGCCATTTTTTGCTTTTGCTCCCTCAGGGAGACTTTATTGAGTTTGATCCGCTGTGCCATGTTTTCAGATCTCTCAGAGTTTATCTTTTACCCAGTGCTGATCAATAAATTCCTGCTTGATACCGACTTCTTCGGGCCGGAAGCATTCGGACAGCGTTTTCCAGCCCAAATCCAGAGCGTCATTGAGGCCGATGTCCACGCTTAAATCCATGAACCGCTCATAAAAGAGTTTCCCATAGCGGAGATATCGTTCATCATCTTCCGTCCTGTCGAATCCCATGGCCAGTTTCTGCTCCACTTCGCGGCTCTTGGCAAACAGGCGGATCATGCTGTTCATGATGACGCCGTGATCGGCGCGGGTTACCTTGCCGATGACCAGCTGCTTGAGCCGGGAGAGAGATCCGAAAGGTTCGATGACCCCCTTGCGGAGATAGAACTGGCCTTCCGTAATATAGCCCGTATTGTCGGGAACCGGGTGGGTGACGTCGTCGCCCGGCATGGAGGTTACGGCCAGAACGGTGATGCTGCCCGCGCCCTCGAAATCCACGGCCTTCTCGTAGCGCGCCGCGAGATCGCTGTAGAGCGATCCCGGATAACCGAGGTTTGACGGGACCTGATCCATGGAGATGGCGATCTCTTTCAAGGCATCGGCAAACGCCGTCATGTCCGTGAGCAGAACCAGCACGCGCTTCCCCCGGACGCCGAACTGCTCGGCCACGGCCAGCGCCATGTCGGGCACCAGCAGGCGCTCCACCACCGGATCGGAGGCCGTATGGACAAACATGATGGACCGGGAAATCACGCCCGCCTCTTCGAAGGCGTGCCGGAATTTGAGATACTCGTCATACTTGAGGCCGATGCCGCCCAGGATCACCACATCGGCGTCGGCGCGCATGCCGATGCGGGCCAGAAGATCGTTATAGGGTTCGCCGGCGGCGGCAAAGATCGGCAGTTTCTGGCTTTCCACCAGGGGGTTGAAAACATCCACCATGGGGACTCGCGTTTCAATAAACCCCCGGGGAATAACGCGCCGGACGGGGTTGACCGAAGGACCGCCGATTTCGATTTTAGGCAGTGCCGTCAGATCGGGTCCGTTGTCGATGGGCTCGCCGGAGCCGTTGAATATTCTGCCCAGCAGAGCGTCGCCGAAGGCCACGCGCATGGGTCGCCCCAGGAAACGGACCTGATCGCCCGTGGACACGCCCCGGGACCCGGCAAATACCTGCAAAAAAACGTCGTGACCCTTGAGGCGGATCACCTGGGCCAAGGACACGCCGTGCCGGCTTTTCACCTGCGCCAGCTCGCCGTAGCCGATATCCCGCGCGGGCACGGTAATGATATCGCCCTGAATTCTGATGATGTGAGAGTGTTCTGTGATCATGGGGTGATTGCTCCTTCACCGGCTAAGATGGACTCAATCTCGCTGCGATATTTCAAATAGGCCTCGCCCCGGTACGGGCAGTATTTCATCTGGAAGAAACGGTTGTGCAGAGCGGTCATTTCCCGGCGTGCGGCTTCTTTGCTCTCAAAGGTGAACGGATGGTGCACCATATCCATTAAGAGCAGAAAATCGTCGATCTGACGTTCCAGAGATGTTGCCCGGTCCACCACATCGAACGAATCCTGCTGGAGGCAGACGGCATCCACAATCTCGGATTTCAGATAGGTAATGAGGTCATCAAGACCGATTCCCTCCTCGCCGACGACGAGCATCATCTGATGTACGTCGCTGCCGGCATAGAGCAGCCTATGGACTTCTTCGACCAGCTTCACCCATCCGTCGCTGCGCTGGGCCAGCGACTCCTGCATTTGTCGAAGATAGAGGCTCCAGGAGATGAGGGGATCGATGGCCGGATAGCGACGCTGATCGGAGCGTGTCCGGGAAAGACCGTAGAAAGCGCCCACCACCTTGAGGGTGTTCTGGGTGACCGGTTCTTCGAAATTGCCGCCGGCGGGAGAAACATTGCCGATCACGGTGAGCGACCCGGTGGCGCCGTCGGAAAGCTCTACCAGGCCTGCCCGTTCGTAAACCGCGGCAATACGGCTTTCCAGATAGGCGGGGAACGCCTCTTCGCCGGGGATCTCTTCCAGTCTGGCCGATGATTCACGCAGCGCCTGAGCCCAGCGTGACGTGCTGTCGGCCAGGAGAAGCACCTTGAGCCCCAGAGACCGGTAGTATTCGCCGATGGTAACGCCCGTGTAAATGGACGCCTCGCGGGCCGCGACGGGCATGGACGAGGTATTGCAGATAATGACGGTCCGGTTCATCAGAGAGCCGCCTGTCTTGGGATCTTCCAGTTCCGGAAATTCCCGGATGGTCTCCACGACTTCGCCGGCCCGCTCGCCGCAGGCCACGATGATCACGACATCCGCCTCGGCGTACCGGGAAATGATTTGCTGCAAGACGGTCTTGCCGGCGCCGAAAGGGCCGGGAATGCAGGCCGTGCCGCCTTCGGCCAGGGGAAAGAAGATATCAATGAGCCGGCACTGGGTAAGCATCTGCCGGTTGGGGAGCAGCCTCTCCCGATACGCGCGGACAGGCATTTTGACCGGCCATTCCTGCTTGAGGGTGACGGGTGCTTCGCGTCCGTCCTCCGTGCTTTTCAGGACGGCAATGGTTTCACTCACCCGGTAGGGGCCTTGCGGCATGATCTTGATGACTTCCCAGGTTCCGCGCAAAGAAAGCGGAACGATCGTATGGTGCTTGAAGAGTCCTTCGGGGACGCTTCCCAGATACTGGCCCGCCTTGACCAAAGCGCCTGCAACCACGGAGGGCGCAAAGTCCCACTGTTTTTCCTCATCCAGGGAATTCAAGTATTGCCCCCGTTTGAGGAAGAAATCCTGCTCATTTTCCAAATGTGTCAGGGGATTTTGAAGACCGTCGTAGATCATGCCCAGGATGCCCGGTCCCAGCGTTGCCGAGAGCAGTTCCCCGGAAAATTCCACCTCGTTCCCCACGACCATGCCCGTGGTGCTCTCGAAAACCTGCATGTCGATTTGCCGGCCCCGGACGCGGATCACTTCCGCCTTGAGGGAGGCTCCCTGGCATTTCACATAGGCCACTTCATTCTGGAGAACTTCACGACCCTGGTCGACCTCGCCGGTTACCAGGGGGCCGTTAATCGCGATGATACGACCTTTGGAAAGATCACCCACGTTCAACCTCCACTGTATATAAAGTTTTGAATATCATAAGGGATTTTCATCCTCTCCCATCGGCTGTAAATGAAAGTGCGGTCGAGGAAGGCCAGGATGGCGTCCAGAGAAAAAGGATCGGCGCCCTGGCAATGAAAAATCTGTTTCAGGCGCTCTCCGTCAATGATGTGCTCTGATTCCAACGGATTGTCCTGGCTGTCCAACCGGGAGAGAAGCCCCGAAAAATCAAATGACCGGAGGCCGGGCATAATGGCGCGATCGGCGATATTTCCTTCACTCTCCTTGAGTCTCAGAGCCACCAGGCAATTACGCAGTTCGATCTCCCAGGCGGTGTAATCAATCAGGTAGCGGCAGCCCTTTTCCTCCGCCAGGGCCAGCAGGGTTGCGTAACAGAGCTCCCAGAGCCGGTCATAGATGTAGGGTCGTCGGATTCCCCGCTCCTTTTCGTCCAGGAACTGCCTGATAAACACAGGCAAATTCTGCATGGTTTGCATCTCCTCGCGGCTCAGGGTTCCACCTTCCAGAAAAAGATCCCTTCCCTGATCATGGCTTTCCCAATTGGCTGCGTCGATGACGGAAAGCTGCGTCCGCAGCAGTTGATCGTCTGAAGGCTGTATGTTGCGGCGGACAATCCGGGTGATGTCGGGAAAGGCGACCGTGAGAGGATCCCCCAGGGACGACGGCAATGGCGGCAGCAGGCATGCCAGAAAATAGTAAGCCCCCATCGTTTTTTACGACTCCTTCCGGGGGAAAAAGTATTTCCGGAAACGCGGCGAACAAAATTCGGAAAACACCTGGACCAGCCCTTCGCTGAAATTAATGTGACTGCCCTTGCCTGCAACACCGATCTTGAAGCCGAAGGAAATTTTATCCGTAAACCGGACTTCCAGCGGATGGGCCATTTTGTGGCGGAACTTTTCGGTAAACCAGGTTTCGAGTTCAGATTTTTTTGCCGACGGCAGGAGGATTTCGATGTGATGTTCTTTCCCGATATGCTGGATATATCCGGCAAGAATATCCAGGATCATTTTTTCCATAAAATGACGGTCGTCAAGAACCGGCTTGACGGCCGCTTCGATGACGGGGTTGACCACAACCTTTTCCAGCCGTTCTTCGACCATGATGAGGAAATTACGGCTCGCCGTCTCCAGATCGACATCCATCTGTTTTTTCAGGTTTTCGATTTCCCGTTTGGACTGTTCCCGGATTTTTTCGGCATCCATCCGGGCGGCGGCAACAATTCTATCAGCTTCCGTCCGGGCATTCTTACGGAGAAGGTCAGCCTCGGCCTTCGCGGGTTCCAGAACTTTTTCAGTTAATTCACCGGTAATGTCTCCCAATGTTTTTGCCATATTACCCCTCCTCCTTTTACAGGACGTAACTTTTTAGACATATATCGACAGATTGTCAAGAGGGCTTGTTGCCGCAAGCGGGCCCCGAGTCCATTATTTTATCAGCCATATCTGCTTTTTTAGTATTGCAGTCGGCCGGGATTGCCTGGTTCTGATCTGCTAGCAATCACTATACCGTTTTTTGCCTGCGGCCTGATCATCAATGAATGCCGTTTGATGTAATGTTTTTTTCGCCTGAACATTGCGCTTATTTTCTTTGTGCTATTTCCGGGCAAAGACGGATGCTTACGGCGATCGACTGAAAGCAGGTCAGCTTCTCCCGGGCGGCCTTCAGGTTCGCGAGTAGAGGGATTTTTCAACTTTTAACCGGTCTTGAGCCGCGTCTAGTTTTGGGTCCTTCTGTTTATAAAGTATATAGGGATTAGGCCGCTTTGTAAAAAAAGTATACGGGAAAAAACATAGACCATAGAACCATCACGGCTGCCTTTGTGCCACGCAATCAGGCGCTGCGAAGGGGATTGATATGTTTTTTCCCAAATATCTTTTCACCTCTCTGAAAGCAGGCAATCAGCGCTTCCGCGGATATCGCTCTCAGGATAAAGCCATGATTTTCAATACGTTGTGCCGGACATAAATATCTCTTGAAGATGCACTGGAAAGCAGATAAGGTGAATCAACTTTGCACTTGGGCGCTGCCGTTGTTATCTTAGCTGCACCACGCTTCGGAATGATAAAGTTGGCAAAAAGAAGGATATGGAGGACAAGACATAATGGTAGCAACACTGCGCAAATCTTTAAAAACCATCGAGGACTATAAGGTAGCCAATCCTCACTATACGGATCTCCTGGATATACTGGCGGAAATCCTGATTCTGCGTGAAGAGTACCGCAAGAAAATGACCAGTCCCATTTTTTCAGTAGAAGACAAATTGATTCCCGGTAAAATGGAAGGCGGTCTTCCCTTGATCGACCTTGCCGGGCAAAAGTATGATTTAAGCCGGCCGAAAGAATATTTTTATGCCCTGATCGCCATTGCCGAAAAAAGAATGCCGGCAGAGGCGCATCGGTTTCTGGAGGTGATCAAGGATGATCAGTTCGACTGGGAAACGATTATCCGGGCATCCTTTAATCCCAATCCCGGTGAGGAGGAAATTCTGGACAGGGATGTGAAAACATCGGGTGAACACGATGAACAGCTTGATCTGATCGACCTCTTCATCGAAGAAAGCCTTCGTCCGGAGCTGGAAGTCATTACCGAGAAATACGGCGCGCTGGTTGAAAAATCTGGCTGGACCGAAGGTTACTGCCCGATTTGCGGCAAGGAGCCGAAGATCGGCGAGATCCGCGAGAGTGAAGACGGCAGGCGGTATCTTTTCTGCCATCAATGCGGACATAAATGGCACTTCCGCCGGATCAAATGCCCCTTCTGCGGGAATGAGGAGCAGCATTCCCTGGCCTATTTTGCCGTGGAGGGCGAGGAAAGCCATCGGGTCGACGTCTGCAACAAGTGCCGGCGTTATATCAAGATCGTCGAGCTTTCCAAATCATCCGAGGAAGTGAACTTGGACGTGGAAGATATCGCCACCCTGCACCTGGATGTCCTGGCATACGAGGAAGGCTACAACTGAGAAGAACTGCAGGCTTTCAGGCTATAGACTGTTAGAAAAAAGCCCCTTGGGGATTTGTCCCCGAGGGGCCTTTTTTATTGTGCGCCCGGCAGGGCGCACAGACTTGGTGGTGCAAGTCCACTACTCACCCGGCAAGGGGAAGAGTTAGCCGAACGGCAAGGGTGTCGCGGGTGACTGCGAATCTGGAGGAAGCCGA
>JAIGNE010000042.1:0-14172 GCA_036528635.1 Deltaproteobacteria bacterium | reverse complement strand
GAAAAATCGACCAGCAATAACGAATCATCCTTCGCCGATATGCTTTTTTTTGAATCACTTCTAATATTTTATTGTCAAAGAACGGTAAATTTTAATCCGGCAGACTATTGTGACACAGTCTGTCCGCCGGAATGACAAATAGGACGATAACGCATACGGTGAATTAATATGGCAGAATACATCAATGTGGAAAAACCTTTCTTGGATAAACTCCGGCAGCTGGGCTGGCAGGTCATCGATCAAGGCTTGGGCGTGCCTCAGGAACCGAAAAAAAGTTTGCGGGATAACTTTAAGCAAGTGCTTTTGCCACAAGTATTTAAAGACAGCATCAAAGCCATCAACAAAACAGATGATGGCAGCGAGTGGCTCACCGATAAACAGCTCGATGAAATCCTTTTTGAGATTCAAAACTTTGCAGGCAAGAGCCTGCACGAAGCCAACAAAGAAATCCACCGTTTACTTTTAAAAGGCACAAGCGTTTCTCGAAACGAAGTGACCGGCGAACAAGACCCGACCGTCCGTTTGGTGGATTTTAAGAATTATGACAACAATTCTTTTGTGGCCATCAATCAATTTCGACTGCTTACGCCCGGCGCCAGCCGCGAAGGCATTATTCCCGACATCGTTTTATTTCTGAATGGGCTGCCCGTGGTCGTTGTGGAAGCAAAAGATTTTGACGTGGCCGAGCCTTTGAGTGAAGCGTATTTACAAATTACCCGTTATGCCAATACCCGCGATGATGATTACGGGTTTAAAGAAGGCGAGGAAAAACTCTTCCACTACAGCATGTTCAGCATCATCACCCGTGGCAAAGAAGCCAGAGTCGGCACCATCAGCGCCGATTTTGATTTCTATAACAACTGGGTGGATATTTTCCCCGAAGAATACAAAGTCGTCAAATTTCCGCCCGATGAAGAAAGACAGGAAGTGCTGATTCATGGCATGTTGAATAAAGAAATCCTGGTGGACATTCTGAAACACTTTACCTTGTTTGTGGAAATTAAAAAGGGCGTGGAGGTCAAGATTGTTGCCCGATACAACCAATATCGTGCCGTCGGAAAAATTATCCGGAATTATCGCGCCGGACGCACGCCGATGGAAAGAGGCGGTGTGGTATGGCACACGCAGGGCAGCGGCAAGAGCTTGACCATGGTCTTTCTCATTCGCAAACTCCGCAGTTGCGATGATTTAAAAGACCTCAAAATTATCTTCATTATTGACCGGACCGATTTGGAAGACCAGCTTTCCGAAACTGCGGCGCTCACCGGCGAACCTGTCAACATCATTGACAGGAGAAAACAATTGCATCTGCTAAGTGACGATACCGGCGATGTGAACATGGTCAT
Organism: Deltaproteobacteria bacterium; assembly: GCA_036528635.1. Lineage (GTDB taxonomy): Bacteria > Desulfobacterota > Syntrophia > Syntrophales > Smithellaceae > UBA8904. The sequence continues at coordinate 12,826 of JAIGNE010000042.1, read as the reverse complement.
GATTCACAAGTTTCTGGATGAAAAGAATATTTCAGTGCAATCGCTAATTGAAGCAGGTCTTGTTCCCTATTTTGAAAAGTTTGACCCCATCAACCAAAGCGACCGGATTTTATTATTGATTGACGAAGCCCACCGGACGCAAGGCGGCGACATGGGCGACAATTTGTTTTCCGCCTTTCCTCGGGCCGTGCGCATTGGTTTTACCGGGACGCCGCTTTTGACCGAACGCCATGAAATAAAAACTCATGAACGTTTTGGTGGCTTTATTGACTTTTACAAATTCGACAAGGCCGTGGCTGACCGGGCAACTGTGGAAATAAAATACATCGGTAAAGTTTCCAGAGATAAACTGGATGATAAAGAAGTGTTCGATGCCGAGTTTGAAGATATGTTCCAGCTTAGATCGCAGGCGGAGAAAGAAGAAATTCAGCGCCGCTATGGCTCCTTCATCGCTTACCTGGAAAGTAAAGACCGCATTGCCGCCATTGCCAAGGATATTGTAGAGCACTATTACAACGACATTTTAGTCAATGGTTTCAAAGCGCAGGTGGTGGCTTCCAGCATTGTTGCTGCCGTGCGTTACAAATATGAGCTGGAAATTGCCATTCAAAATAAAATAGCCGAGCTAAAAGCATTGCCCGCAGGCGAAGCAGATGCAGAACTATTGAAGCAATTGGAATTTTTGAAGGCAGCTGCCATTGTTTCCAGCATAGGTAACAATGAACCCGGCTATATCAGTAAGGCTCGCAAAGAGGCCTACGACATGAATGCCGTTGAAAACTTTAAGCTGGATTTCAACCTGGATAAACCGGAAACGGGCATTGGCATGATTTGCGTATGCGACCGGTTACTGACTGGTTTTGACGCGCCGATTGAGCAAGTGATGTATCTGGATAAGAGTTTGCGGGAACATGATCTGTTTCAGGCCATAGCCCGTGTCAACCGGACAAAAAAAGGGAAATCTTATGGTTTGGTCGTTGATTATTTCGGCGTGACAAAACATCTGGCTGAGGCGTTAGAAATTTATGCTGACAATAAAAAAGATGTGAACTCATTGCATGAGTTTGCAGATTATTTCCGTGATATCAACAAAGAAATTCCGATTTTGGAAGCCCGATACAAACGGCTGATTGATTTATTTGGCGATAACAACCTGAAGGAGATTGACCATTTCCTGCAACAGAAATTTACCGATACCGCAAAAGAATTTGAGTTTGCCGAAGAATGCATTGAAAAAGCCAAGAATATAAAATTCAGAGCCGAACTGCTCACCTATGCCAAAAGTTTCTTTGATAGTCTGGATTTGCTTTTCAATATGCAGGCGGGCACGGATTACTGGATTCCGGCCAAAAGGTTGGGCTATTTGCTGTGGCGCATCAAAGACCGATACAAAGACGACACCATGGATTTGAAATGGGCTTCCGATAAGGTCCGCAAACTCATCGACAAGCATTTGCTTTCGCTGGGCATTGATACGAAAGTTGCACAGGTATCCATCCTTTCGGATGAATTTAAAACTAAAGTGGACTATCTGAATAAGACGCCGAAATCAAAAGCCTCGGAAATGGAACATGCCATTCGCTGGCACATCAAAGTCAATCTGGATAAAGACCCATCACTTTATGGTCATTTTAAAGATCGTCTGGAAATGATCTTAAATGCCTATAAAGAAAATTGGGAAGAGATTGTCAAAGAGTTAGGCAAACTCAGAGACGAAATGGCCCAAGGCAGAAAAGCAGAAACTGACGGCATTTCCGCTGTGGAGGCACCGTTTTATGATTTAATCAAAAGCTATCTGATTGATGACAGCCCAAGTGAAATTAATAAAACCAAAGAGCTCACCCATAGCCTGATTTCTATTTTAAAAGAAACGGCGGCCATCCATAATTTTTGGTCGGACAGAGCAGCGGAAAGAAGAAGGATAGAAGGGCTGTTGGAAGATGAGATTCGTTATTCGCGAGTTGAAGGGATATCGAAAAAAGCGTCAGAGCTGTCAACAGAGTTGATGAAACTTGCAAAGAATCGTGAAGCGGATTTGAGATGAAGTTAGACGGAATTGACATTGCCATTGAGAAAACCGGCCGAAGAAAAACAGTGAGTATTTTTATCGAACGGAATGGTTCGGTAAGTGTGCTCGCGCCTGTGACGGTGACTGATGCAATCATTGAGAATGCGGTAAGGGCAAAAGAGTATCAAATCTTCACAAAGCTTGCTAAATGGAAAGAACTTAACCATGGAAAAGTAAGCCGCGCGTTTGTCAATGGGCAATCTTTTCTTTATTTCGGCAGAAACTATCGTCTAGCCATTGTTGAAAATCAGGATGTGCCTTTAAAAATGACAGGCGGCTATTTCCATCTGGATAAAAAATATCTGAACAAAGCAATGACCGTATTTAAAGATTTTTACCGTGAAAAAGCAGCCCAGAAGATAAAAGAACGCATGAATCTCATTGAGGAGAAGTTTCAAACCAAACCTTCCGCGATCAAGGTGTTAGAGTTACAAAACCGCTGGGCATCCTGGACGCCCAAAAACGGTCTTCATTTCAACTGGAAATGCGCCATGGCGCCCGTGCCGGTTATTGACTACATCATTACTCATGAAATGGTGCATTTAAAATACCCCAATCATTCGACTGCATTCTGGAATGAACTGGATAAGAAAATGCCAAATTACAGAGAGTATGAAAATTGGTTAAAACAAAATGGCGTGAAAATGTCGTTGTGAAAAAGGAAAGGCGGCTATTATGTTTAAACCGAAATATAAGTATACGGACAATATAATTAGTCTTCTGACCCGGATAGCGGCAGCCAGAGAAATTATTCTTGGCGCGCCGCTGATCCCGCGATGGGAAATATCCTTGCGCCGTGACGCCATTATTCGCAGCGCTCATTCCTCCACTAGCATCGAGGGCAACAATCTTTCTCTGGAGCAGGTAAGCGAACTTGCCGCCGGCCGGAAAATTATGGCAAAAAGAAAGGACAAGGAAGAAGTCCTCAACTATATCCATGTTTTGGAAAAATTGGATTCTTTGACGCAAAAAAGTGAAATCACCGAAGCGGTCATAATAAATATCCAGAAGATGCTGACGGTCAACGCAATCGATGATCCGTTAGATTGCGGTGCCTACCGCTGTGAAAGAAATAAATATGTCGTGGTGGGCAATCGGTTGACGGGTGAAATATCCTTCCGTCCGCCCTCCAATAAAGAACTTCCGGGGCTTATGCAGGATTATGTGCAATGGCTCAATTCCGATAAAGCTCGCGCGCTTGATCCGGTTGTCATGGCGGGCATTGCCCATTATGAGTTTGTCCGTATTCATCCGTTTGTTGACGGCAACGGCAGGACCGCCAGAGTGATTGCCGCGTTAATATTACGCACACGCGGTTTTGACACGAAACAGTTCTTCTGTCTGGATGACTATTACGACTTGGATCGCGGTGAGTATTACAAGGCCTTGAGAACAGTCCATCACGAAAAGCGCGATTTGACGCGCTGGCTGGAATATTTTGCGGAGGGTGTGGCAGTCAGTATTGATGCGGTTCGTGAACGTGTTGTTCGATTGAGCGCGGAGCGTGTTAAAACAAAAAAGAAAGGCCAGATTGCCTTAACGGAAAGACAAATGCGGATTGTGGAAGTCATCAACAAAAATGGAAAGATAAGCATTGGCGATATCGCGGGAATGTTTAAGGTAACGAGGCAGGCGGCGCTTAAGGAAATTAGCAAGCTCGTTGAACTGGAAATTGTCAAACGGGAAGGCCAGGCCAGAGCAAGCTATTATGCCATGAAGTAAGCGGTTGTCGATTGGGTTGTCGATTGGGTTGTCGATTTTCCGGAACATCCATAAGGTGGATCAGTAATGAATATTAACGGCAAATACAAAAGCATCGAAATGGAATTATGGAATAAAGAGGATATTGTTAGAAATAATTGGAAAAAATGGGACAACAGGTACAATTAATACGCAGTTACCCGGGACGCATTCTGATGATCGACAAGCGCGTCTTCCTGAACCTGTCCAACTGATTCATGTAACGCGGCTTTGTGGACGTTACGGAAAATCACGGACAGATGTAAACGATAATTGAAGCAGCAAGTAAGAAAACGGGTCCGATCCATATAAACACTGAGCGATATCGCCTTGACAAAATAGGGCTTGCGTCTAATATTCAAGACAAGAATGATCCGCCACAGGATGACGTTAAGGTATTGGTCGGTTGCGCGTGCATGAGGGATTCGTTGTCTGCAAGTGACGACTCTCTCATGGGATAGCGGGATATCCTTTGAAGCCGGCTTTGGCCTGCTGATCAATTCTGTTTTGTCGGGCCTTTGCCTGAGCTATCCGGAAGGAGGCTTTATGCCGGACAAGCAAATCAAATATTTTATCATTATTTCCGCGGCGCTGATTGCTCTGGCTTTTCTGATGGCCTGGCAGTTCGACAGCTTTGCCACCGGCATCGTGATGTTCATCGCCGGCGGTTATTTCATCTACAAAATCATCAAGTCCTTGATGGGTGTTTTCAGGAATCAGGAAAGACGGAAAAATCTCATCATCGTAGCGGGAAGTCTGGTCGCCCTCGTTCTGGTTTTTCAGGCCTTTTTCATAAGCGACCATGGATTGAGGGAACTCACGGAGCATAGAAAACGAACGCTGCACAATATTCGCGCCGTTTTGCTGAAGTACAGGACCGATCAGGGCTGTTATCCGCCGCGTATCGCCGATCTCGTGCCCGACTACATAGCGTTCATTCCTAAGGAACTCGGTGACGACGATCAGGAATGCGATCCTCACATGCGGATCACCTATAAAATGCACAACGGTGAAGCGACTTTTCATTTTCATGGAATGCACCTTCCCGATTCAGGAATTATCTATCACGTGAGCGCCGGGGAATTTGTCTACGAGTAGGGATGGTTGCCCCGAACAATCCGAAACTGGCGTTGAATAAGTCCCGCACATGACTGGAGTCATGTCCTGGAGTATTCGGGGGACATCCATGATAAAAAAAATTGGGGCAGGTACGATTAAGACGCAGTTGCCGGGATGCATTCTGATGATCGACAAGCGCATCTTCGCGAATCTGTCCAACTGGTTCATGGAACGCGGCATTGAGAACATTACGGCAAATCACTGATAGATGAGAACGATAATTGACGCTTCAAGGAGGGCAAAAGATGAAAAATGTAGAGATGAAACTGGATGGCGATATCCTGACGATCAAGGTTGATGTGACCAAAGAGTTCGGCCCGTCGGCATCGGGAAAAACGATCATCATTGCATCAACAGAAGGGAATATTTCTATTCCCGAGAAGGATGACGTGAAAATTGGATTGAACGTTTATAGAAAGAAACCAGTGGCGGTATAAAAATCCCATCGAGCTATCGGCGCCTTGAGGGGGCTTTGCTGCAACAACAGATCATGTTTGTTGTTGCAGCGGGCAGAAGGGGCCTCCTTAAAGTTATAAAGCTGATACGTCAGACAGGGAAGTTCAATGGTAATGATTCGATAAATGATTGGGACGCGGCTATGCCATTTTTCCAAAGCCATATCGGTATTGATTATTCCGGAGCCCAAACACCGACTTCGAGCCTTAAGGGTCTGCGGGTTTACAGGGCTGATTCAGCAACGCTGCCGGAAGAGGTGCAACCGCCGCCTAGCCCCCGGAAATATTGGACAAGGAAGGGGATAGCCGAGTGGCTGGTTGAAGAAGTCCAAAAAGATCGCCTTACCATTGTCGGTATTGATCATGGTTTCTCTTTTCCCTTACGTTATTTTGAGATTCACCATTTGCTGCCTGACTGGCCAACGTTTCTCGACGATTTCCAGCGTCACTGGCCGACAGATAATGATCATACCTATGTAGATTTCATAAGGGATGGTCTTCGCGGTGATGGTGCCAATCGCATGGGAAATGCCCGGTGGCGCCGCTTGACAGAGGAAAGAGCCGGGTCTGCCAAATCCGTCTTTCACTTTGACGTGCCAGGGTCGGTGGCCAAGTCCACCCATTCCGGAATTCCGTGGTTGCGATATCTTCACCGGAATTTGGCTGACAAAGTCCACTTCTGGCCTTTCGATGGTTGGGAACTTTCACCGAGTCGTTCAGTAATCTTGGAGGTTTACCCATCTCTCTGGAGCCGAAGCTTTCCCCGCGAAGACCGCGATCAGGATCAACATGACGCCTATTCAGTGGCGAGGTGGCTGCGACAAGCCGATATTGACGGCAGCATATCAACATTTTTGTCACCATCGCTGAACCCTGCCCAACGCACGCTTGCCCAGGTAGAAGGTTGGATACTCGGGGTGATGTAGCATATGGATCATTTGCAAAAAATGACGAAAAGTGTTAGTTTGCGCATACAATCCATACAAAAGAGGGTTCTATGCTGTCTGAATTTGTTCAAAATCTGGCTGCGAGAGGGGGCTCTTCTTTCATCCTTGATGATATTCTGCAACTGAAAGATTCTTCTCCTGGAGCAGTGCAAGCGACATCGCGGACGTCGCGGAAGATCACGGATAGATGTGAATGATAATTGAAGCTTTAATGGGGCAACAATTAATATTCACAACCTCCTTAGCCGAATACAGAGGTCTTCATGTTGGCCGTCAGCCCGCGACTGTTTTTTAAAGTTCTCACCAACCCGTCTACTTTGGCAAGCTCATAGGTCATAAAATACCGCAGCGTATGGAGCTTGCGCTCGTAGAAGTTTTTGTCACCATCAAACGCGGCGACCTGAAGCGCGCTCACGGCGGCAATTCCCTGCAAAAGCCACTGCCATCCAATCGCCACAAGGCCGACCATTTCCAGGTAGAGGGTTGCATCGGCAAGGAATTCTTCTGCGCCGCGCTGTCCCGCCACTTCCAGGAGATACGCGGTGACGTCATCCATAATGCCCAACGCTCTGGTCAGTTCATCAGCCTGCCCGCTGATTTCCGGAATCATGCCGGCCTTCGTAACCGTCTCTTTGACTTCGCCATTGAAAAGTTTATAGGCCCGGCCGTTTTTCATGGTCACTTTCCTGCCTAAAAGGTCTATCCCCTGAATGCCGGTGGACCCTTCGAGAATCGCGTCGATCCGGATATCTCGGTAATATTGTTCAATCGGGAAATCCCGGCAAAAACCATAGCCCCCCAGGCACTGCATGGCGGCGCTGATGGAAAGGGTTCCATATTCGGAGGGAAAGGTTTTGACGATCGGGACAAGGAATTCAACCAGCAGTTCATGTTTTTCTTTCTCGATGCCCAACCTCGCCAGGTCTAAATACTTGCTCAATTGCAGGGCAAGGCCAAGCCCTCCCTCCGTAACTGAGAGCTGAAAAAGAAGCAGCCGGCGGATATCCGCGTGCTCGATAATGGGGATCTGCGAAGATGCGGGATCTTTCTGGCCGGGTTTTCGACCCTGTAAGCGCTGCTTCGTGTACTCTAAACAAGCATAGTAAGAAGCGGTCGCCTTGGCCGCTGCAATCGTTCCAGTCCCGATTCGCGCCTCGTTCATCATCTGGAACATATAGGACAATCCCATGTTGGGTTCTCCGACCAGGTAACCGAAGCAGTCATTGTTGTCCCCCATGCTTAACTGGCAGGCCGGTTCTCCCTTGGCGCCCATCTTGTGTTCAATGCCCGTGCAGGACAGATCATTGTATTCCAATTCGCCGTTCCTGGAAAAACGGTATTTGGGGACAATAAATAAAGAAATCCCTTTTACACCGGCGGGCGCGCCTTTTATCTTGGCCAGTAACAGGTTGATGGTATTCTCGGTCGCCGTTGTATCTCCCGCCGAAATAAATATTTTCTTTCCTTGAATCAGGTAATGTCCCAGGCCCGAATCCTGGGCCGATGTCGTGATGTCCGCAAGTGAACTCCCGGCATCCGGTTCCGTAAGCGCCATGGTCCCCTGCCATACTCCCGCGGTCATTTTTGGGAGATAAAGGTCTTTTTGCGCAGGCGTGCCGAAGTTCCGGATGAGATTTGCGGCTCCCGTGGTCAGGCTGATATAGATAGCCATGGAACTGTTCGCTGCACCCATTAAATAGGAAAAGACCTCGTTAACCAGGTTGGGAACCTGTTGTCCTCCATGTTCGTAAGGCCAGGCAGCGTTGATCCATCCCCCCTTGCCGCACTGTTTCATGAATTCAGGCAGGGAAGGGTGGACCCTGGCCGTGCCGTCGATATATTGCGGAGGGTTGATGTCCATTTCCTGAAAGAGCGGGTACATGGATTCGTCCGCCATTTTCCAGAGGGTATCGATCATCATGTCAAAGGTCTCACGGCTGTGATCCCGATATAAGTCATATCGGGTTAGTTCCTCCGCTTTGAATACGTTGTAAAGCATAAAATCGATGTTTTTCCGGCTCGCAAATTTTTCCGTCATTTTCTTCTCCTGTTTCCGACGATATTGTCTTTCTATTCATATTGAAAAATGTCACTGGGCCAAGAATATATTTAATCCATAGCGAGGGCAAGGGATATGATTGAGATCAAAAAGTGGAATGACTTATCGCTTTGCTGATCAATAAGGGCTCAGAAGAGCCCCTATCATGTGTGGTCATTGCATAGTGCTTGAATATCTAGGACTTGTTCAGCTTCACAGGGCGTGGTTTTCATTTACCAGATTCTGAAACGTCTGATGTTTTCCCATAGTGCGTTTCTTGAAAACCGGTTTCAAGAAGGGCAATGAGGAAGACTTGTGTTTCCGTGTTGGAAGAATTGATTGGCATGTCGGCTCAGCAATGAAGGCGCCCGCTGCGGCAATTTTATGCAGACACAGGCTAGTGCAACCAATATTGCTGAATGAGGTCATTTCTCAAACGTCTCAAAGCAAGGTTATGGATGCAATAATTTATGTCAGGAGAATCATGTTCTGTGCTATAGAAGGTAAACTTGAACTTGAAGCTGGTATATGAATCAGGCAAGACCCGTATTTTGAAAATGCGGGCATATTGGGGAGTGTGCGGGAAAATCGAATAGCTGATAATTAATAAATGTTGTTAACCTCTTGTTCAATTTCCGCCGCGACAAAATCAAGCCATAGCGCAAACCCGCCAGCAATGGCGGGTTTTTTGGTGGAATCGGCATGGCAGACTGCCTGCTGAACCGGACAGGAATATTTAAAGGAAGACGATGGAACAAAAAGATTACTATGACATATTGGGAATAACAAATGACGCCACTCACAAGCAGGTCCGGGACGCCTACCGCAAACTGGCCCTGCTGCACCATCCGGACAGGAACCAGGACAACCCGGAGGCGGCGGAGCGAATGAAAGCCATTAATGAGTCCTACGCCGTGCTTTCCGATCCCCGGAAAAGAAGAGAATATGACACGCTCCGGAAGGCTTATGGATCATCTGCCTATGGCCAGTTCCGGCAGACCCATACCGATCAGGATATTTTTAAGGGTTCGGACATCCAGCAGATCTTTGAGGAGCTGAGCCGCGCCTTCGGCTACCGGAGCTTTGAAGACATCTTTCGGGAATCTTATGGCGCGGGTTATCGGACCTTTGAATTCCGGCAGCCGGGCGCCTTTGGCCGGGTCTTTGTAGGCGGTTTTGGCGGCGGCCAGGCTGCAGGACAGACTGCCGGAAAAACTGCCCCGCTTGTCGGGTATCTGGAAAAACTGATTCGTTACGGTCTGAAAAAGAAATGGGGCATCGAACTGCCGGAAAGGGGGAAGGATCTAAAAGATTTCGTCCTGCTTTCCCCCGACCAGGCCGGGCTTGGCGCAAAAATTCAATATACCAGCAAAAAGACAGGCCGGGAAATGCTCGTAACCATTCCCCCGAACACGAGGGCAGGGCAGCAACTGCGCCTGAAGGGTATGGGCGAGCCGGGCCGCGGCGGCGGAGAGGCCGGAGATCTTTATGTGACAGTCCGCATCAGAAATCTTCTTCTGCAGAAAGCGAAAGATCTTCTTGCCGCGATGAAGTCTATCGGCAAGTCAGGATGAAAATAAGGCGCTGTGGTGCACTGATTTAAAAATATCGTTGAAATGCAGCACTGATTATGGGTAAAGAAGCGTCAGACGTATTGTGCCAGTAAAAAATAATGATATACAGGATGAAGCTATGCCATTTGTCAGACCGGAAATCATCAGGCCCCCCAGCGAGCACGACAGCTACTATCTCCCTCTGACCTCGGGGTGCTCGAACAATTCATGCACCTTCTGCAATTTTTCCTTTACAAAGCTCGGTCTGCGCGACCTTGCCGATGTCAAGGGCGAAATCGATGCCATGTCTCTGTATGTGAATTCCCGCGTCCTGGTGCCGGGGCAGCCCCGGATTGTTTACTATATATTGCAGGAGTGGGACGGGAGAAAAGTATTTTTGCAGGATGGCGACGCCCTGGTTTATCCGTATCCCAAACTGCTTGAAGTATTGCAGTATCTCAATTCAAAATTCCCCAAAATTCAGCGCATTGCCAGCTACGCCACGCCGCAGGACATTCTGAGGCGCTCTGTGGATGAATTGAAGGCGCTCAGGGATCAGAAGCTCGGCATTCTTTACATGGGTGTGGAAAGCGGCGATGACGAGGTTTTGCGCCGGATTCAAAAAAACGTCAATCACGATCAGATTGTGGAAGCCGCACAAAAAGTGAAGGAAGCCGGCATTCTGCTTTCCGCCACGGTCATTCTGGGGTTGGGCGGCGTCAAAGGCAGCGAAAGGCACGTCTCCGAGACGGCGCGCATCTTGACGGAAATGGACCCGGACTATGCGGGGGCGCTGACGCTCACGCTGGTGCCCGGAACGGCGCTTTACAAGGAATGGGAGCGGGGTGAAATTGAACTGATTACACCGTTTGATTCGCTCAAGGAATTGAAAGGGCTGGTTGAGCATTCAACCTTCACCAACTGTTTTTTCAGCTCCATGCACGCGTCCAATTATTTCGCGGTCCGGGGGACAATGCCCAAAGACAAAGACAAGATACTCAAGCAATTGGACTCATTACTTTCCCGGAAAGATCCCCGCCTGCTGCGGCCGGAGTACATGAGAGGTCTGTAAACAGCGAATAAATGAGGATGCCCCTTTTTTCCTGATTCATTGTCATTGTTCATTGCCTGTTTGCAATCCGTCCCAGGATAAACTATGTGATTTGCACAGCTTCTGAATAAAGAGTGGTTGAGTATCCCATGGCCCATCACAATACGATCAAAGAAAACAATTACAACCGTCTGGCCGGACGGTTAAATATGTTTCCTCAGGGCGCTCCGCCAACGGAGCTGCTGTTTAAAGTCCTCAGCGTTCTCTTTTCCGAAAAGGAAGCCAGGCTTGTTTCTCTTCTTCCCATCAAACCCTTTACCGTTCAAAAGGCGGCTGCCATCTGGAAGCTCAACGCCGGTGAGGCCAGGACGATTTTAAATGATCTGGCTGACCGCGGCCTGCTCCTGGATTACGAAGAGGGTGAAAATGTCACGTATGTTCTGCCTCCTCCCATGGCGGGGTTCTTTGAATTTTCGATGATGCGCTACCGGAAAGATATCGATCAGAAAGTTCTGGCGGAGTTGTTTTACCAGTATCTGAATGTGGAAGAGGATTTTATCAAAGATCTGTTCGTGCAGGGATCAACGCAACTGGGCCGAGTTTTTGTCAACGAAGCTGTGCTGACCAATGAAAATGCGCTGCATGTACTGGATTACGAGCGGGCCTCGGAAGTCGTGAAAACAGCTTCATCCATTGGGGTTGGTGTATGCTATTGCCGGCACAAGATGGAACACGTGGGTAAAAATTGCAGCGCACCGATGGATATTTGCATGACGTTCAACGGTTCGGCGCAATCGTTAATCCGTCATGGCATTGCCAGAGGCGTGGATACGGCTGAGGGACTGGATCTGCTGGGTCAGGCGCGGGATTGCAACCTGGTTCAGTTTGGAGAAAATGTTCAGGAAAAGGTAAATTTTATCTGCAATTGCTGCGGCTGCTGCTGCGAAGCTTTAATTGCGATGAGAAGGTTTGGTAATTTAAATCCCATTCATACAACTCATTTTATTCCGGAGATTGATGAAGCTGCCTGCACGGGCTGCGGCAAATGCGTGTCGCTCTGTCCGGTGGAAGCGATGACGCTGGTGGCCGCCAGTGATCCCCGCAAACCCGGAAAAAAGAAAGCAAAGCTGAACAGCGATCAATGTCTCGGTTGCGGCGTGTGCCTGCAAGGCTGCGCAGTTTCCGCCCTGCAATTGAAATCCCGCGACCGCCGGGTTCTCACGCCTGTTAACACCGTTCATAGAGTTGTCCTGATGGCTATTGAGCGGGGAAAGTTTCAGAATCTCCTGTTTGATAATCAGGTATTATTAAGTCATCGGGCTATGGCCGCCGTGCTTGGTGTCATTCTCCGACTCCCCCCCACCAAGCAGATATTGGCCAGCGATCAGTTTAAATCAAGGTATCTTTTAGCTTTGATCAAATACGCGGGCAGATGATGGGCTTTGTCACTGGTCGGGGAAGGGACGTCACAGGATCTTCGCCAAAAATATTCTTGACAGGGGCTTTGAATTAGGATAATCGGCCGGCAGAAATCAGCGATTCACATAGAGTATTCAAGATTTGACCAGGACTGGAAAAGCATGCGCAGTTTTTGTGGCGTTATCGATGCGCCAGGCAGCAGCCCTGTTCGGCTATTCCGATTGCAACAGTTGAAGGAACAACTAGACGCAATTCCATCCAACTGTTTATTTTTAAGAGCCAGATGAGCGAAGAGCCGGGATTTTTCCCGGGGTTCAAACCGGCCGGGCTGTCGGTATCGTCTTTAAGAGAGCCGTATTCAGCGATTGAATCCGGGGTTGCACATTTCCATCGGTTTTCACGGAGGAAGACTAAAAGTGAGTGTTTCAGGCGGCGC
>JAIGNE010000041.1:0-13075 GCA_036528635.1 Deltaproteobacteria bacterium | reverse complement strand
CTTGTCCGCCTCATAGGAAACATTGTAAATGGCATTCGTGCCGTCAATGCCCATGCAGCGCTGAATGCAGCCGCCGACCTTCTGGCAGAGCATACGGGTCATGTCCTGTTTCTTGTGCAGGTCGTCCGTGTTCTGGTGGATGTGCGTATAGCGGTTGATCCGCTCGCCCGTCAGGTGCGAAATCGCCGTACACAGTTCCTGGTTCTCCGGTTTGGCCGCTTCGTCGTAAGTCGTCCCGATGACGTTTAAGCAGTCCATCTGCAGCTCGTCGTCGCGGTCGATCAACTGGCCGTCATAATAACAATTCCGCTTCATCTTGGACAGCCCCTTGATGTAATCCTGTTTGGTACGCATGCTTCCTCCTCTATTGGTTAATTTTTTTAATAACGACTTTTCTACTTTCTGATCTTAGCCATTTCCTCGTCACGGAGAATCTTGCGGAGAAGCTTGCCGACAGCCGATTTCGGCAGGGAATCCCGGAATTCGACCTTCTTGGGCACTTTATAGGGCGCCAGTTTGGTCTTGCAAAAATCGATGATTTCTTTTTCCTCGCAGATCTCGTCGGGTTTAAGCACAACGAAGATCTTGACGGTTTCACCCCGATAGGCGTCGGGGATGCCGACGGTCACCGCTTCGGACACCTTGGGATGCTGATAGAGCACCTCGTCAACTTCGCGGGGGTAAATATTGAACCCGCCGGCAATGATCATGTCCTTTTTGCGGTCCACGATATAGATGTACCCGTCTTCATCCGCCTGGGCAATGTCGCCGGTAAAGAGCCAGCCGTCCTTGATCTGGTGGGCCGTCTCCGCGGGGTTATTCCAGTATTCCTTCATGACAAACGGGCTTTTCATGATGATTTCCCCCGGATAGCCGGGTTTGACATCCGTGGCGCCTGTTTCCAGATCGACAAGACGCACATCCGTATCGATATAGGGAATACCGACGGAGCCTGTTTTGCTTAAGCCCATAATCGGGTTAGAGATGCCCAGCGCCGTCGATTCACTCATTCCATAGCCCTCGCCGAAGAAAATCCCCATGTCCCGGACCCGGGCAATGAGCTCGGCGGGCATGGGAGCTCCGCCGGAATTGAAATACCGAATGCGTTCATTGAGCTTCATATCGTGAACTTTGGGATGATTGACGATGGCCGTGATCATCGTCGGAACGGCCGGAAAAAATGAAATCTGATCGAATTTGGCGATGGTGCTCAATACTTCTTCCAGATCGAAGCGATGCAGAAGGATCTGGGTTGCGCTGTTAAACAAGGCCCAGTTCATGGCCACGATATTACCGTAAATATGAAAATAAGGGATGACGCCCAGAACGGTGCGCGCCTCTGGCGGCACCAGGGCGCTTGTTGTCGATCCCCACAGGGATGCTCCGTGTGTTGCGGCGACAATGTTGGCATGAGTCAGAACCGCCCCTTTGGGAAGACCTGTCGTGCCGCCGGTAAACTGGATCATGGCCGAATCACCTGGGGCAATGGCGACGCGGGGGATGCTTTTATTGGTGCTGCTTTTTAAAATTGTGGAAAAATGATGCCAGCCTTTCTCCAAACCCAGGCTCCTGGCCGTACTCACATCAAATTCTTTCATGTAGTCGGTCAACCGCGTCACGATAACCCGCTTCAACCCCAACTCTTTGGCCAGAGGCCTCATGGTGGGCAGCGCGCCGTCAAAGGTGATCAGGGTTTCCATTCCCGTATTTTCCATCATGAACTTGAGTTCGTCATGAGTGTACAGGGGGTTCATATTAACAATAATGCCGCCCAGGGAAAGGACGGCCAGGTAGGCGACGATGTATTGAGGGCAATTGGGCAGGGCAATGCCGACCCTTTCCGACTTTTTGACGCCCAGCACCCCCATGGCGTTCGCGAACCGCAGCATTTGTTCGCGCAGCTCTACAAACGTCAGCTCCGTGCCATAGAAATTCACGGCCGCTTTTTTGGGGAAATACGCCGCCGACATGTGAATGATGTTGTGCGCGGGCACTTGCGGGTAACGGATTGTCGTGGGCACGTTGTAATCGTAATGACGATGCCAGGGTTTTGATTCCACTCGTCTGACCTTCCTTTCCACTGATAATGATGTGCCGGATTCAAGGTAACCACGATCCGGCAATAAACGCCCCGGGTGAAGTGGCTCGGGGCCGCTGGGTTGTGATTTTTTTCTTTTGTGCCTTATTAGCATGCTTTATACCAAATGTTTATCGATCGCCTATCTCGTTCAATATTAGCAGGTTATCTTCTTTGCGAAAAATATCGTTGCATTTTTTCTTTTTCATGATACGTAAATGTCTCATTCATGTTACACTATGTTACGATTCAGAAACATTCCAGTGACGTGAACGCTCAGAAGAACGGAATTTCGAAAGAAGAGAAAAAGGATGGCTAAAACATCTGTCAATACGCCGAAGGAATCGAATTCGTTTCAGTATCCGGTCGCCCTCGAATATTTTGAAAAGAAACATCTGAGTACGCTGAAAGAATGGCAGAAATTTGTGAACGGCGATAAGAATATCGACACTACGATTGTTCCTCCCGCCATTCTGGAATCATGGAAACGATGCCAGGCCATGGGAATCGATCCGATGGCCAAGCCGCAAAATACCATCCTCTCCGGCAAGGAATTGCAGTCTCTGCTCAAGGAAAATGAAGACTTTATCAAGGACAGCCGGATCTTCATGAGTCATCTTTACGGATTTATGAGCGGATCGCGGTTTACGATCACCCTCTTCGATCACCGGGGCTATTTGCTGGAAATCATGATCAGGGATGAATTCAGGGAACAGGCCGAAAGGGTAAATTGGGTAGTCGGCGCCCTGTGGGATGAAGCGCAGGCCGGCAACAACGGCGTGGGGACGCTTTTAGTCATAAGGCAGCCCATCCGTGTTTTCACGGCTCAGCATTACAAGATGGTTTATCACAAAGACACAGTCTCCAGCGCTCCCATCTATGACCCGACTGGTAAATTCATCGGGGGCATCAGTGTGCTGAGCTATTATTACGGAACGCTGGCCATGGCCGTTGCCGCCGCCAAGGCCATTGAAAATCAATTGCAGATCCAAAAGGCGCTCGCGGCGGCCAATATTGCGGCGAGCTATCAGAAGACCGTCATTGCCTCCATCCCCGAGGCGATCATGACCATTGACAATGCAGACCGGATGTCCCTGATCAATGAGAATGCCAGGAGACTGCTGCGCCTCGATGCCCGCAACGTGGAAGGAGAACATATTCGCGATGTCCTGGGCAGGGGCAACAACCGGTTCCTGAATATCATCAGCGGCGACAAAACCATCACGGATATGGAAGTCAGAATTTTCTCCGAGAACAAAGGCAATGACTACACGATGACCTGCAATCCCATTTATTCTTCGCAAGGGGATATGCTCGGGAAGATTATCATCCTGAATGAAATTAAAAGGGTCAAGACACTGGTCGCTAAAATGATCGGGGCCAAGGCCAATTTTCAATTCAAGGATATCTACGGCCAGAATATCCGGTTCTTAAAGACTATCGAGCAGGCCAAGCTGGCTTCGCACAGTACATCTAACGTCCTTCTTTTGGGGAAGAGCGGGACGGGTAAAGACATATATGCCCAGGCGATCCATAATGCCAGCGAAAGAAGAAACGGGCCCTATGTGGCCATCAATTGCGCCGCCATCCCGCGGGATCTCATTGCGAGCGAACTGTTCGGCTACTCCGACGGCGCCTTTACCGGTTCGCGCCGGGGCGGCAATCAGGGCAAATTTGAACTGGCCGACGAGGGAACAATCTTTCTCGATGAAATCGCCGAAATACCTCTGGAATTGCAGGCCGTCCTTCTCCGGGTCATCGAGGATAAATCCATTATCCGCCTGGGGGGCAAAATGAACAGGCCGGTCAATGTCCGTATTATCGCGGCAACCAACAAGAACCTGCCTGAGGAAGTCCGGCGGGGGAATTTCCGGGAAGACCTTTATTACCGGCTGAACGTCCTGATGATTCAGATGATCTCCCTTCAGGAACGGCCTGACGATATTAAGATCCTTGTCGACTATTTTGTCGGCAAATATGCGAAGATCATGGGGAAGACTATTGAGCGGATCGATCCGCGGTTGATTGATGCCTTCCTTCATTATCCCTGGCCCGGCAATGTCAGGGAATTACAGAACATCATTGAGCGCATGATGAATGTCACCCATGCGAATGAACTGACGGTTGATGTGATTCCGGCCGAAATCCTGGATTTTCGCAATGTCCACACCCGTTCGGCCAAACATGCCGCAAGAGACCGGCAACCGGGTCTGGAAGACCCCGACAGCATGATATCGGAAATGAAAGACTACGGCACCCTTCAGAAGCAAACCGAGAAAAAAATGATTTCGGAGATGATCGCCATGGGCATTCCCAAAAATAAAATTGCCAAAAAAATGAATCTGTCCAGAATGACCATCTATCGGAAGATTAAGGAATATGGTCTTTCGTGATTCCAGGGCTCCGTCTGATTTACAAGCGAAAGATCAGGAGATAAGCAACGTTTCATTAAGTTCAGAAAACACTCCTGGTAACCGATAGAAAAATATGGAGGAAGATCAAGTCAGATATTTACAAATTACTGCCGGACTTATTCAACATGAAAACAAAATTATAATTTTGTTCATGAGGGAAAAAGGATGATGGAACCGAAGAAAACAGAGACACAGCTTGCGGACGAGCTCTCCCGCCTCAGGCAACAGCTTCAGCAAATAGAGGCTTCGGAAAAGCGCTATCGGGATTTTGTCGAAAATGTTGAGGATGCCTGCCTCGAAGTGGATCTTTCAGGACAATTCATATTTGGGAATCAGGCGCTATTCAGCGCCATCGGATATACACGGGAAGAAGTCGTGCAAATGAAGCGCTGGCACTTATTCCCGACTCGTGAAGAGTCGGACAGAATTGCAGCCATTTATCATGAAATCTATCGAACAGGAATTCCCCAGAATATCGTAAATTATTCAATATTACACAAGAGCGGGAACATTAAGAATTTTGAAGCCTCCGTATCTCTGATCAGAGACGAAGAAGGCAATCCGGTGGGTTTCCGTGGCGTTGCCCGTGACCAAACGGAGCAAAAAGCAATAGAAGCAAAGCAGGAACGATATAGAAATTTCGTAGAAAATATCGAAGATTTCTGCTTCGAAACCAATCTTGCAGGAACGTTTACCTTCGTCAATCGCGCCATGCTCAACAGATTCGGGTATACGATAGAAGAAGCCCGCGACGTGAACTTCAAAAGTTATATAAAACCGGAAGAAATTCGTAACGTTTTTTCAAAATTCAACAATCTGTACCGGACAGGAAAACCTCTGACACTGCTTGACTTTGAAATCATGCATAAAGACGGGAGCATGATTCCGCTGGAATTATCCGTATCGGTCATCTGTGATGCTCGGGGAAAGCCTGTCGGTTTCCGGGGAATCTCACGGGACGTTTCTGAGAAGAGAAAGATGGAAGCAGCACAGGAAAGATACCATGCCTTCGTCGAAAACATCGAGGACGGGTGCTGGGAGATCGACCTTCAGGGCTATTGCACCTTTTGCAACCAGGCCACCCTTGATCAATTCGGATACTCAGCAGAAGAACAGAAAAAAATTACGTCCATGGATTATACAACGCCTGAAGAAGGCAAGAGAATCCGCAACATCTATAGAGAGATGTTCCGCACGGGAAAGCCTGCCAAGGTTCATGATCAGGAGATTATCCGCAAAGACGGAAGCATCAGGATTCTGGAAGTCTCGGCATACGTCATCCGGGACGCCTCGGGAAAAATCATCGGCGCCCGCGGCATCAACCGGGACATGACCGAACACAAAAGGATGGAAGCAGAACATGAAAAATTAATGGCGCAAATTAACCAGGCACAACGGATTGAGTCGCTGGGCACATTATCCGGCGGCATCGCCCACGATTTCAACAATCTGCTCATGGGTATTCAGGGCTATACGTCACTGATCCTGTTTAATACGGATCCAACCCACGCCAATTTTGAAAAGCTGAAGGCGATCGAAAGCCAGGTGCACAGCGGCGTCAACCTGACCAAGCAATTGCTGGGATACGCCCGCAGCGGCCGGTACGAGGTCAAGCCGACCGACCTGAATGATTTGATCCGGAAAACCACTAACATATTCGGGAGAACGAAAAAGGAAATCAGCCTGTTTGAAAACTATGGAGAATCGCTGTGGCTTGTTGAGGCCGATGCGGGGCAGCTGGAGCAAGTATTTCTGAATCTCTTTGTGAATGCCTGGCAGGCCATGCCCGGCGGCGGCTCACTTTATGTGAGCACGCAGAATGTCAAACTGGATGAATCCTATATCAAACCCTATAATGTCAATCCCGGACGCTACGTTAAGATAACCATCACGGATACGGGTGTGGGAATGGATAAAGCAACGCAGCAGCGGATCTTTGAGCCATTTTTTACAACGAAGGGAATGGGGCGAGGCACAGGTCTCGGTCTGGCCTCCGTGTATGGAATTATCAAAGGGCATAAAGGCTTTATCAATGTTTACAGTGAAAAAGGCCATGGAACTTCATTCAACATCTATTTCCCCATATCGCATAAAAAGATGATCCATGAAGAGCCTGTCATTTCCAAAATCAGAGGTGGTCACGAAACCATCCTCCTTGTTGATGATGAAAATGTTATTATCGAAGTGGCAGGTCAAATGCTTGCGGAGTTGGGTTATCAGATCCTCATCGCCGGCAGCGGCGAAAGAGCCTTAGAGATTTATAAAGATAATAAGGACCGGATCGACCTCGTGATCATGGATATGATTATGCCCGCGATGGGAGGAGGAGAAACTTTTAAAGAGATGAAAGCCATCAATCCAAAAGTCAAAGTCATCCTCTCCAGCGGCTATACCTTGAACGGCGAAGCGAAGCATATCATGGACCAGGGGGTATTGGCCTTTCTACAGAAACCCTACAATCTGGATGAACTCTCGGAAAAAATCAGAGCGATTCTGGGGTCCTGATAAATCTCTAAAGCTGGCAGAATACGCGCTTAATATTCCGAGTTGCTTCCTGTTGCGCTATTCTGAACAAAAATCGCGGTAATCTTGATGCGGCTTTTCAGTATTATGAGAAAACTCTTGAGTTGAATCCCAGGCATCACTGCGCGCATAAATATATTAGCGAACGTACTTCATGGCCGATCATCTTGCAAACGCAGCGGAGCATCCCGCTGCTTTGGACAAGCTGTGTTTTCTGCCCTGTAAGGAGGATGCCAACCTCAAGAGCGCGACGGCCAGGTATCAGCAGAAACATTCACAGTGACCGGCACATTTCGGCATTGTCGGGAACTCCCCCCGAAAAACGTAAGTTAAATGTAACAGAAAATCCGGAAGGTGCCATTCCAGCTTTTCTGCCATGCAACAGGTTCAATAGGCGCCATGCCGGAAATATTCCTTGACAAAGCGGACTTTTCGCCATTAACTACAACCAACGATCGTTGTAGCATGTATCATCCATGCATGTTGCCGGTTTGGAGAAGATTGGAGATGGCGAGACGATATCTGGAGCCATGATCGGACGGAAAAAGGCATTAAGGCGAAGAATACACCCTTAGCGCTGTTACGCAAAAAAGAGAGGCCGAATAACCAGGATCGAAAAGGACACCGAAGAACAAGATTGAGCAAAATGTCATTAAGCATTATTACCAGAATGGCGCAAACCGTTGTGAGTTGTTTTACGATTTAAGCCATCTGGTTTTGGATAAGACACCAGTACCAGCAACAATCTGCCGTTTTCCCCGTAGTCCCGCAAATTGGTCCTGCTAAAAATATTGCGTCGTGACAGAGAATAAATTATTCGAAATTCTGGCTGTATCGATTGAGCTTACTGAATAAGTAAGGCAAAACAGCCACGCACGTAATATTTCACACCCGGATTTAAAAGAAAATCAGGTTTTTAACCCTGATAATAAAATAGTTAGGAGGATGTTTGAAGATGAGAAATTTGTTTCAGCGTTTTTCAGTGTTGTTGTTGATCTTCACGGTTTTATCATTGGCGGCGTATGGATCGAGCACCGCCATGGCGGCCAAGGTCGACAAAAAAACAAAGGCGGCAGCTGATTTCAAGGCTGCTTTCAATGCAGATAATATGGGTGATATGTCAGGCTTTGATCCAGCCAACATAACGCAACCGACCGGCGACACCATCAAGATCGGCCTCGTTGCTTCCTTTTCCGGTCCTTCCGCGATCAATGGCCAGATCTACTGGCTGGTTGTCAACTGGGTGGCCTATGATCTGAATAAGCGGGGCGGCATCCTGGTCGACGGAAAAAAGAAACTCATTGAAGTCATCAAGGCCGATCACATGGGCAAGGCCGATCAGTGTAAAAAGGTTGCCGAACGCATGGTCCTGCAGGAGAAAGTTCATGTTCTCTGGGGAACGGACGGAAGCCATCTGATGAGAATTATCAATGAAACGGCCAACAAATACAAAGTGATTGCCATTAATGCGACCTGCATGTCCGACGATCTCCAGAATGCCGGTAATTTCTCCCGTTACGCTTTCCACACCGCCTTTTCCACGGAGCAGAACGCCCGCGGCTTAGCTTACTATTACGGCCAGATCAAGAAGAAAGAGAAAAAGTTTTATATCCTCAACCAGGATTATGCTTTCGGCCATGAGTTTGCCGAAAATTTCAAGAACGGCCTGAAAGAATATTATCCGGAAGCGGTCCTGGTCGGTGAAGATTATCATAAACTTTTCCTGACCGACTACGCTCCGTACCTGACCAAAATCAAGGCTTCCGGCGCCGAGGTTGTCTTTACAGGCGACTGGCTTCCCGATGCCGGAAATCTTCTGAAGCAGTCGCGCCAGATGGGAGTCATGCTGCCTTTTGCTAATGTCTACATCGATGATCCCAACACACTCAACGACGTTGGTGTGGAAGGAACGAAAGGCCTGGTTAACCTGAGCTCTTTCTGGACCGCCAATCCTCAGTTCAAAGCACCCGGGTATGCCAAGATGTACAAGGCCTGGAATGGCCTCTGGCAGACCAAATGGAAAACAGCGCCTTACAACGGCAAACTGTTTGAACATTACTTCGGGAATTTCGGCTCATGGACCAGCGTTACCTACTGGTTGATGAGTGTCATCGAGCGCGCAAAGAGCACGGACCCGGAAAAGATTATCGCCGTGTGGGAAAACGATACCTACAAGTATGTGAATGGCAAAGTGGTCAAAATGAGAGCCTGCGACCACAAGATCGTTCAGGATCTGGCTGTTTCCGAATTTGTACCCTGGGAGCAGCAGAAAGCGTCCATGAATATCGCACCGTACTACTGGTACAAGACGTCATCGTCTTACGGTCCAATGGCGGTTATCCCGGCTGCCAAAGTCCTTCCCTGGATGGACCAGAAACTGGATCGCTGCAAAGGCAAGAACGGTTGGGGTGAATAACCCAAAAAACTGACTTAAAACGAACCGGAATCGGCCCCGCGCCGATTCCGGTTTTTTAAGGGGCGAAGGGGGTCAAGTCTCCTCTTGGCTCATTTCAGAATTCTTCCGGCTTCGTCCAACCTTTGACGCATCTTGTTATTCTTGCGTAATGACTTCTACCCTTCTTCTCTACTTTCAGATACTGATGCTTTTTCCTTTATTTGCACTCCACCAGGTTTTGTATTCGGATAATTTGTTTTTGATCGTTGTCCCGTCGTTGGCTTGCAGGGCGGTGCTGATAGCGTTTATTTCATCCGCTGCCTTCATGCCGTAATACCTCTGGCGGTAATTCAAAAAGACCTTCATATGCTTGACCAGCGCTTCCAGCATGTCCTGCTGGCTAACCTTCCCCAGTTGCAATTGCATGCTCCACTTGTCGCAAAGCCACAAGCGGCGTTCCATTTCGTCCTTGATCCATTTTACGTTGTAATCTTTGCTCTTAAATTCGGCGTCAGTTGCAGTTATCGTTGATGGATACTTGGCCAGATAATGCGCGAAAGGGGTCAAGTCTCCTCTTGGCTCATTTCAGAATTCTTCCGGCTTCGTCCAACCTTTGACGCACTTGTTGTTCTTGCGGAATGACTTCTACTCTTCTTCTCTACGTTCAGATGCTGATGCTTTTTTCTTTATTTGCAATCCACCAGGATTTGTATATGGATAATTTGTTCTTGATCGTTGTCCCGTCGTTGGCTTGCAGGGCGGTGCTGATAGCGTTTATTTCATCCGCTGCCTTCACGCCGTAATACCTCTGGCGGTAATTCAAAAAGACCTTCATATGCTTGACCAGCGCTTCCAGCATGTCCTGTTGGCTCACCTTCCCCAGTTGCAGCTGCATGCTCCACTTATCGCAAAGCCACAGGCGGCGCTCCATTTCTTCCTTGATCCATTTTATGTTGTAGGCTTTGCTCTTAAATTCGGCGTCAATTGCAGTTATCGTTGAAGGAAATTTTGCCAGATAAGCCTTTACAACCTCGATGGGCTCAGGCTTTGTACCCTGTAAATCTGTATAAGAAATACTGACAACAATATTATTCCTGATCCATCGAAACGTGCCACCACCTATGCCGATCCAAAGAACCCTGTTATTATCTATTCGCCGCATAACGGCACAATCTATCAACTGTCCCAATGTTTCATATTCTTCATCTCGATAATTATCCTCCACCTCATGCAGCAGCCATTTGTCAGAATCCACACCTATGTGCTGGGTGACTTGGACATCGACCCACATCTTTGTGGCATCATTAACGTGCGCTATCCCTAAGGCCGTATCGCTATGGTCTATGGCAAAATGATCTGCCCCTGTCAAGATGCTACCAGTCGCCCCACCACGTGTTATTTTACTATACGAACCAATGTCTTTCGTAATAAGATATTCATTAACATTCTGTGTAAAAGCTATCTCTTGAAAAATCCACAAGAACGAAATAGTTGTCAATAATATTATCTGCTTCATAAGACTCTCCTTATTTGAATTGCTCTGAAACAAGTTCTTCCACAATATTTGTTAGGCTCCAGTTACCCCTACAATCACTGAAATCGCTTTTGCATACTTTATCTCTCACTAATAAACTTTCTATAGTTGATTTAGTACCGCCGGGATAAGATACAATTAAAGGCACGTAAGAATCCGATTGATTCAACGAGCCGTGCCATGCCTTACACGCCACACCTGTTGTGATAACGAGAGGGGG
Source organism: Deltaproteobacteria bacterium (assembly GCA_036528635.1). Classification (GTDB taxonomy): domain Bacteria; phylum Desulfobacterota; class Syntrophia; order Syntrophales; family Smithellaceae; genus UBA8904. The sequence goes on along the minus strand of JAIGNE010000041.1, from coordinate 1,912 downwards.
CAAGTCGCGTCTTGGCTCATTTCAGCATTATTCCGGCTTCGTCCAACCTCTGACGCACTTGTTGTTCTTGCGTAATGACTTCTACTCTTCTTCTCTACTTTCAGATACTGATGCTTTTTCCTTTATTTGCACTCCACCAGGTTTTGTATATGGATAATTTGTTTTTGATCGTTGTGCCGTCGTTGGCTTGCAGGGCGGTGCTGATAGAGGTTATGTCATCCGCTGCCTTCATGCCGTAATACTTTTGACGGTAATTCAAAAAGACCTTCATATGCTTGACCAGCGCTTCCAGCATGTCCTGTTGGCTCACCTTCCCTATTTGCAGCTGCATGCCCCACTTGTCGCAAAGCCACAGGCGGCGTTCCATTTCGTCTTTGATCCACTTTTTGTTGTAATCTTTGCTCTTAAATTCAGCGTCAGTTGCCGTTATCGTTGATGGATACTTCGCCAGATAAGCCTTTACAACCTCGATGGGCTCAGGCTTGGTGCCCTGTAAATCTGTATAAGAAATACTGATAACAATATTATTCCTGATCCATCGAAAAGTGCCACCACCAATGCCGATCCAAAGAACCCTGTTATTATCAATGCGCCGCATAACGGCACCATCTATCAACTGTCCCAATGTTTCATATTCATCATCCCGATAATTATCCTCCACCTCATGCAGCAGCCATCTATCCGAATCAGCTCCGGCGTGCTGCTCAACTTTTATTTCAGCCGCCATCCTCTGTTGAAAGTTATAATAGTCCGTTACACACGTAATCACATTATGGTCTTCATCAAAATGCTCCGTCGCGCCTGTTACCCCGGAACCTGCTCCACATTTCCCTTTTTCATCACTAATAAAATTGTTAATGTTCTGAAGAATAAAATATTCAGCAGGATTTTGGGCGTAAGCCAGACCTTCCGTTGCCAGAAAACAAACTACTATGAAGATGGTCTTTATTTTTTTCACTTTTACCTCCTGATGTTTTACATTCATTTTATTTATACTGTTCCTTAATAAGTTCTTGCACAATTCCCTTCAAATTCCAGTTACCCTTACAACCGCCGTAATCTGTATTACATGTATTTTCTCTTTTCAGTAATGTTTCTATGGTTGATTTTGTTCCGCCGGGATATGCTACAATCAATGGAACATAAGAATCTGAGGGATTTAAACTTCCATGCCAGGCTTTACAGGCAACACCTATTGTGTATCTTTGTTTCACATCACCTGCAGTTTTATCCTTCATAACCAAAACAATATCTCCACTGCGATTTAGGTTATTCAACCCTTCAATCCTTAACATGGCCTTCACATAATCCGCCCCACTATCACCCAACGCATCCGTTAGTTCGCCTAACGTATTACCGATACCATTGAATACTTGATAGTTACCATTAATCCTGATCAATATCTTATCTATTGAAAGATTTAAATTTGGTATTCTTTCTTTAATTGTATAATATGCGCCCGCAGACAATCCTAATTTCATTTTTGCCGCTGGATAATCATCCACCTGCATAAACAGCCTAAATACTTCGGCTGCATACATGAGATTCGATTCAGTAGTCATCATATCCAAACCCCAGCCATTGCTGCCTTTGACATAAATATGCGCCATCGGGCCGTTCAGTGCAGCAATAATATTGGCGTTATCCCGCACAGTCGTCACCTGCATACTTGCTTTAAATGCTTTTTGTATCTCCACTGGCGCTAATATAGTTAAATCTTGGCCTTCTAGTCCATCTTTCGTCCAAAGACCTTGATCCATCTTTTCTGCTAATTTACTGAATAAATCTCCCAACTCCCAAATATGCAGGTTATTATTGGCTTGTTCGGGGTATTTAACATTATCCTTGTCAAATTTATCTATCACATGCTTACAGGCATCATAACCATACCAGTCTTTTTGGCCTGTTATAT
>JAIGNE010000040.1:0-12572 GCA_036528635.1 Deltaproteobacteria bacterium | reverse complement strand
GCCGAAGATGATGTTCAGGCCCGAGGCAATCAAAAACAAAATCATGCCGTAGGCGATTCCGTGTATCGCCTGGGATACGTACATCGAGGTTGTTGGATCCATCTTCTACTCCCTTTCATTATTTAATCCGTGGTGCGGCCATGTGAATAACGCCGCACCCCGTGTCTTTGCGTTTTATTATGAAGCAAAATGGGTTTATTCACCGCAGGGTTTTTAGCATACCCGTCGGTTTTTTTAAACCGCAATAAATTTATCTTCGAACAGCCGATCCGGCTTTACCGTTCTGAATTGTTGAACGAGCGCATTCTCCGCTAGGTGCATGGGTGAATGCAAATGAACTGAAATAAATTGGTAATTTATCAATTTATGCAGGAGTCGTTGCTGCAGATCCACTCCGGTTTTTTGGTCGGAGTGGATCTGCTATGTGTGCATCCCATGGTGCATTAAAATTGATCAGGGAACATTCGACAACTATTCACCCCAGTCGGTCTTGCCCTTGCAGCGATCCAGTTTCTGATCCATCCAGGGAAGGACCTTTGCTGCGGGAACTTTGTAGACCGGTCCCGTGTAAGAGGCGCCCTTGAACCAGTAGTAAGGCGGGATGTTCATGGAAACCTTCTGCTGCTCAGGCGGCACATACTCCGTCACGCCCAGATCCATGATGGCCTTATGGTCGCAGGCCCGCATTTTGACAACCTTGCCGTTGATGTATTCGAAACTGTCATTTTCCCAGACTTTAATGATCTTTTCCGGATCGAGGCTCTGAGCTCTCTCCAGAACGCTCATGGCCCAGTAGGTGGTCATGACCCAGCCGGCGGCATTGGCGGTGAAATGCTGAAACGCGATGCTGCTGTAAGGAGCGGTCTTCCACTTCTTCTGCTGTTCCTTCCAGGCTGTATAGAACTTGATTTGATCTTTCGTTTTGAAGAAGGGGGTTGAATCATAATAGGCGCTGATGTTGATAAGGCCCTTGGTCCCCTCGATGCCCGTTTCGTGGAGGTAGTTGGGTTCATCCACATAAATATTGGCAAAAGGCAGCATAATGCCCATCTGACGCGCCTGCTTTAACAGGTTGCCCGCATCGGGGAGCCAGTCTCCCGTAAAGACAACTTCGGCGCCGGAGGCTTTGACTTTGCTGAGATACGGGGCGTAGTCCGTGAGGAACAACTTGTGAAAATCTTCGCCCACGATTTTTGCTTCAGGATAGTATTCCGCGAGGCCCTTCTTGAAATCTTCCGCAAGCTGATGTCCGAAGGCGTAATCCTGATTGAGGATGTAGAAGTTTTTCTCTTTTTTACGGATCTGCCCGTAGTAATAGGCCATGCCGCGGGAAACGGCAGCGGTGGAGAAGGTGGCATGGAAAGAATAGGGTGAGAAGTTTACGGCATCCTGAAGATCATCGGACATACAGGTGGCGTTGATGGCGATAATCTTGTATTTTTTGGCCGTCTCGTTAATGACTTTCATGAAATGGCTGCCGTCCGTTCCCCAGAAGAAGTGAACTTTCTCCTGCAGGGCCATGCGTTCGGTGACTTTCTTGCACTGATCCATCTTCGACATGTGATCAGCTTTGATGACTTCAATCAGCTTCTTTTTGCCGTCCACCATAATACCGCCGCGTTTGTTGAAGTCATGGGCCACCCATTGCGCCATGGCGTAATAGATCTGCCCGTTGTAGGCGCTTGGTCCGGAGAAAGCCGCGACGACCGCAATTTTAATGGTGTCGCCGGTAGGAGTCACAGGATTACCCGGATCGAAATCAGACATGTCCGACACTTTTTTGGCATCGAAAGAGGCGGCGGCTTTTGCCGGCTTACTGGCCTTGTCCACTTTAGCTGCTTTGGCGGCAAAGCCCTGGGACGGGCTGAAGGCTGCCAGAGCACATACCGCAAGAGCGAGAAAAACAACCGAAAAACATTTACCCATTTGCTTCATTTTACTTCCTCCTCATTACAAAATTTATGATACCGCAAAATGGGTTTGTCTTGTTATTTTCAGGAACAACTGTATTGAAGATGCAGGATGGTTTTACGACTCTGTTTACTTCTTTGCTGTAACCGGAATTCAAGATCTTTTTCATGAGCACATCTTACGGTTTCATTTTATTGGTTACCCGGGGCAGTACGTTGTCTGATATGCGACTGCTTCGATATGTTTTTAAAAAACAGCTTTCATTGTGACGCTGTTTGTTTTTCTATACTAATAATTATCCAAAGTCAACAAGATCATTTATTTAAAAATAATTAATAAATACAAATATATGCAATGCTTTACAAGCATAATAATAAAACGTACGTATGTTTATTAATTATCCATTTTATTCTGAATGCAGGGCCAATCGCAGATTTGTCGGCGTTTGGTGCGTTTGGAATCGTTCTCGTGGTCGCATATGAGGTCTTGTTCTTATTCGGAAAAAGGCCCGATTGCCGGTGCTTTGTCCGGAGGCGTCGAGGCCGGCCGTTTTCGTGTGCTGTCTCATGCAACAAAAAAACGGCCGGCACCTTGAACGCATACACTTCCGCTAAGTCGGCTTAAGCGAGATACTTCTTCTGAACGCCCTTAAGAATATCTTCCGCTTCTTTAACGATGGTTTGCACCATATCGGCGACCTTGGGCATGTCGTTGATGCGCTGGGCGGCTTCGCCGGCAGCCATCAACGCTTTTGTTTTATCGCCGTCGTAAACGGCCTTGATGGAGTCAATCTCATACTGGATGAGAGACATGTCAATCGTCGTAAAATCGTCAGGTGTCCCAAGGAAGACGCCGGGCGATTTTTTCAAAGTGTTCACGGCATGCTCTTCGCTGCGCGCGGTTTTCAACCAGCGGGCCGGTCCCACAAATCCGCGGGCAACCAGGGTTCCTCTGTCCTGGGCCGCCACAACGGCTTCCTTCCAGATCTGATGGAAATCGCTTTCCTGCGTGGCCAGGAATCGTGTGCCCATCTGGACGCCGTCGGCCCCCAGAACCAGCGCTGCGGCCAGCGTCTTGCCGTCGCAGAACCCGCCGGCGCCGCACACGAGCGTTTTTTCATCCGATACGGCTTCCACCACGGCGGGCAGCAGGATCATGGAATGCACCGGCTCCCATGATGTATGGAATCCGCCTTCATGTCCGGAGGCGACGATTACGTCAACGCCCGCTTTCTTGCAGCGCAAAGCGCCCTTGACGGAGGGCACAACGTGCATCCAGGTAAACCCGGCACCCTTGATTTTGTCATGCCAGCCGACCGGATCACCGGCGGAGGTAAAGATGACTTTGAAGTTTTTCTTCATTTCGGGATTCGCTTCCCGCACCCGGATGGCTGCATCAACAATGATGTTTGCTTCGGCCGCCATTTCCGCCGCGACCATGACATTAATGCCAAAAACGCCGCCCTTGTCTTTCGTCAGGCGATAGGTCCGCTTCAGCACCTTTTCCATCGCGGTGGCGATGTCATCATCCGGATTGGCCTCGGCTGTCTTGATCCAGGCATCGTAAACAAACGGCTGCATATCCCTGCCGGTCAAACCGCTGGTGGAGAGCAGACCCAGAGCACCGGCATTGGCCGCCGCGACGCCCAGGTTATTGTTGCTGAACGGGCCCATCCCTGCTTGAATAATGGGATATTTAATCCCGATCAGGTCACACAGTCTCGATTTAATCATAAAGTACCTCCTCTATTTAATTTGTTAATATTTTAAGCATATCTTCTAATTCATCAACACGTATATAAAACGTACGTATGTTTTAGTCCTTATTTAAGGGAAGTTGATTTGTCAAGAATTATTATTCCTTAAGTACCTAATATGTTTAAATCATGAATAATATATCTAAAACAGCTTGACAGTGTAAAAGGATTCATATAGACGAAAATAAAACGCTTGTTTTATTAATCAATAGTAAATTGTTATTTATATTAAGAAAATATAAATTATAAAAAGAAAATGAAAGGAGAAAATACTTGGAAATCAAAAGATACGACCAACGGGTGGTTCTGGTAACAGGCGGCACCTCCGGGATTGGCAGAGCCACAGCCGTGGCCTTTGCCCGGGAAGGCGGCTGCGTCATCATTGCCGCCCGCAGGGAAAATCTCGGCAATGAGGTTGTTCGCGAAATAGAAGCCGCCGGCGGAAAGGCCGTTTTTATCAAGACCGACATCCGTGTGCCCGCGGAAATCGATCGTCTTTTTCAGGAAATTCAGGCCCGGTACGGACGGCTGGATTGCGCCTTCAATAATGCCGGTCTCAGTTCATTGGGAATGCCGCCTACCGCCAAGATTACCGAGGAGGAATGGGACGACATCCAGAATACCAACCTCCGCGGCACCTGGCTTTGCCTGAAGCATGAAGTCAGCCAAATGCTCAAGCAGGGCGGCGGTGTGATTGTGAACACCGCCTCGGTGCTGGGATTGACGGGGGAATACGGGCTGGCATCTTATTGCGCCAGCAAGCACGGCATCATCGGCCTCACCAAAACTGCGGCGCTGGAATATGCCCATAAGAACATCCGCATCAACGCGGTTTGCCCCGGACCCATTCGTACGGAAATGATGGAAGCTCCCATGGCTCAGTTTCCAAAAATGAAGGACATGCTGCTTGCCAAAACACCCATGAGGAGAATGGCCGAGCCGGAAGAAATCGCGGGCGCCGTTCTGTGGCTCTGTTCCGACGCATCTTCGTTTATGACAGGGAAAGAAATGGTAGTAGCCGGCGGACAGGGCGTTTCATCCTAATGGCTGTTTCACGAGAAAGGAGATCAAATTTGAAAACAAATCGATTTCAGGACAAAGTGGTTCTGGTCACCGGGGGCAATTCGGGAATCGGCCGCGCCGCGGCGCTTCAGTTTGCCCGAGAGGGCGCCGCAGTCGTTATCGCCGCCCGCCGGGAAGAGCAGGGCAACGCTGTCCTCACGGAAATAAAAAATAATAAAGGACGAGCCCGGTTTATTCAGACCGACGTCACGAAAAAAGAAGATATAGAGAACCTGTTTAAGGTCATCGGTAATGAATACGGACGGCTGGACTGCGCCTTCAATAACGCGGGCGTCAGCTCGCCCACGATGCGGCGGGTCGTCAACACGACCATGGAAGAATGGGACTGGATGATGAACACCAATGTGAAAGGCGTCTGGCAGTGTATGAAACAGGAAATTCCGTTGATGTTGAAACAGGGCGGCGGAGCCATTGTGAATAATTCATCGATTGCCGGCATCGGCACGGAAATCGGTCTGTCCGTGTATGCGGCAAGCAAGCACGCCGTGCTGGGGCTGACCCGGGCCGCAGCGCTTGACTATGCGCACAGAAAGGTACGGATCAACGCCGTCTGTCCGGGATTTATTCACACACCGATGCTGGAGGAGCCCTGGAAGCTCAATCCGCAGATCAAGGATTTGACCCTGGCGATGATTCCCATGAAACGTTTCGGCAAGCCTGAAGAGATCGCCTCGGCCGTCCTGTGGATGTGTTCCGAGGAAGCATCTTTTATGACCGGCAAAGAAATGGTCATCGGCGGTGGACAAGCGATTCGTGCATGATTATTTTACACAATAATGATTTGTTCAAAAATAGTATAAAACCAATCATATGTCATTCCCGCGCAGGCGGGAATCCAGTATTTTAAGCTGATTTCTAGATTCCCGCCTGCGCGGGAATGACAGCAAAAGGTATTTTCATAAGTTTTTGCTATATTTTGGGGTGCTGTTTTCGTAGTAATGACAACTCTGATGATGCTTTTTAATTCCGTTAATAAATTTGAAATAACTTGAAAATAAGGAGAACACCATGAGCCCATTAAGCAGTATTTTATCGCCTTTGAAGATCAGGTCGATGGAACTTCCCAATCGGGTGGTTATGCCCCCCATGGGGACGAACCTGGGAAACAAGGATGCAACGGTAAGCGACGAGAATCTCGCCTACATTACGCGCCGCGCCAAAGGGCAGCCCGGCCTGATCATCACGGAGATCACCGGCGTTCATCCTGACGGCGTCGTGGGTCCCAGCCAGATCGGCGCCTACGATGACCGATTCATTCCGGGGCTCGCGAAAATGGCCGAGGCGGCGCATAAAGAAGGCTGCAAGATCGCCATGCAGATTCATCACACCGGACGGGAGAGCCTCTATCTTCTCGGAAAGGGCAGAGCCATGGCGCCGTCGGCCATACCGAGCATCGTTTTTAAGGGCATGCCCAGGGAAATGACGCCGGACGATATCAAGGAAGCCATTGCCTGCTTCGGATCGGCGGCCAGGCGCGCGCGCGAAGCCGGCTTTGACGCCGTGGAAATTCACGGCGCCCACGGTTATCTTTTAACGCAGTTTCTCTCGGCCCTGACCAACCAGCGGTCCGATCAGTACGGCGGAGCGACCTTGAAAGAACGATCGCGGTTTGTTCTCGAAGTTATCGCGGAAGTCCGGCGTCAGGTGGGTCCGGATTATCCTGTTTCCATCCGACTCTCCGCTCAGGAATTCATCAAAGGCGGTTACAGCGCGGAAGACATGCAGACGATTATTCCGGATATCGTGAATGCAGGAGCCGATATGATCCACGCGTCTTTCGGCACCCACGGCAGCCCTGGCGGCATCACCCAGGCGCCCGGCGAATACGCTCCCGGCTTTAATGTCTGGATTGCGAAAAAAATGAAGGACGTCACATCCGCACCGGTTATTGCCGTTGGCCGCTTTACGGATCCCGCGGCAGCCGATGCGGCCATTGCCAAAGGCGACGCGGACCTGATTGCCTTCGGCCGGCAGTTTTTGGCCGACCCGGATTTTCTTGTCAAAGCCAGAGCGGGCCGGACGGCGGATATCCGGCAGTGTATCGCCTGCAACCAGGGATGCATTGAAAGAGAAATGCTGGGAGAAGGAAATATCCGCTGTTCCATCAATCCCGAAACCGGTCAGGAAACCATCTATCCCAAAGGTCCGGCGGCCAAACTCCGGAACGTCTGGGTCGTGGGTTCCGGCCCCTCAGGCCTGATTGCAGCCTCCGAGGCCGAACGTCTCGGGCATCAGGTCACCCTTTTCGAAAAGAAGAAAATCATGGGCGGACAGATCCGCTACGCCCAGGTTCCACCCCATAAAGAAATTTACGGCGAATGGATCGACTGGCAGATTGGCCAGATCGAGAAGTCCAAAGTGACCATCAAAAAAGAAACTGAAGTCACGGAAGCGCTGCTTGCGGACGGAAAGCCTGATTTTGTCATTGTGGCCACGGGCGGAGAAAAGGTTGTTCCTCCCATCGCCGGCGTTAATCAATCCTTTGTTTGCGACGCCTGGCAGATTCTGGACGGCCGGGTTGCTCCCGGGAAAAATGTTGTCGTCATCGGCGGCGGGTTGATCGGCATGGAAGTGGCGGACTATCTCAGCGAAAAAGGCGTTAAGGTTACGCTTGTGGAAATGCTGAAACGCTCGCCCGTTCTGAAAATAACGTCCCATGGCTACATGCTGCATAACCGCCTGCGCGAGAGGGGCTGCCGGCTGATCTTTGGGATAGAAGTCAAATCCATCGGCGACGGCTGTGTGGAGTGCAGCATGGACAACGAAGCATCGACAATCTCTCCTGTGGACCAGGTGGTGATTGCCGTCGGGATGAAGCCCGTCAACGCTCTTCAGGGTGTCCTGGAAAAGCTCGGGATTCCCTTTGCCATCGTCGGCGATGCCCGTACGCCCAGAAGGATCATTGAAGCAACGGAAGAAGGGGCGCGCGCCGCCTGGGACCTGTAATCACAGGCAAAGCGCATTCTTTTCACCTCCTGTTCTAAACAGAGAGTTGGAGGAAATTGCGTAAAACCTGGCATGTCCCCCTTTCCTGACCACCTTATGACCTGAAGGTCACGCGGTAACCTAAAGGTCACGCGGTAACCTGAAGGTTACGGGAGTTGGATCTTGGGGGAATTATACCAGGAAGTGATAATCTTCACGAATTGAACGCAGAGGGGTTTGATCCCTCTGCGTTCAAAAACTTTGGACAATTCTAATTTAAGGTCCGAATCCTCCACGGCTTCAATCCCGTTTAGCTCTGTCCTTCTGAAAAAATCTTGCTTTTAATCTTCCCTTTTGCTTGTGTGCCCTTTAGGGTATAAAAAGAAGGCTGAAGAATTTTAAAACACATCGAAGCCGGCCTTTACCGTTCATGCGCCTCCCGGGGAACCCCTGGCGGCAGGAGGGCGCGTGAGGCCTGAGGATTCGCGGAAAGGAATGAAAGATGGTCATGCTTGAAACGATATTTATCCTGTTGGTTATGTTACTTCTGGCGGTTAGCATGAGGGTCGTGGCCGAACAGCAGAGAATTGCGCTTTTTCGGCTGGGACGTTACGCCGGCCTCAAAGGGCCGGGGCTGGTCATGGTTGTTCCGTACATGGATCGCGGCTGCAAAATAGCCATCGGAGATCAGGGAGAGCTGATGGCAGGGGGAACGGGAAAGTTCCGGGAATTCCAGGTGCCTGTTATGTTCAATGACAGCATTCCGGCGGGGTCGTCAATCAGAGTGGTTGGCTTCACCAAAGAGAGGCTTCAGGTGCTGAAGCAGTAAGTGAATGTCCCTGTGTTGCTGTTTTAAGCAGAGGATATCTTCTTTTCCGGGCATGTCCTCCAGGCGGTGATGATGAAAATTGCAAAATACGAAGATTACAATACGGGGGATAAGGCCTCGCACACCAAAACCGTCACCGAGGCGGATGTTGCCCGCTTCGCGGAACTTTCCGGCGATTTCAATCCGCTGCATATGGACGAAGCGTTTGCGGGGAACAGTCGGTTCGGCCGGAGGGTGGTCCATGGCTGTTTTTCATCCGCGCTCATTTCCGCCGTCATCGGGATGAAATTGCCGGGGCCCGGAGCGCTTTACGTCTCCCAGACGAGCAATTTCCGCAAGCCCGTTTTTCTGGGGGATACGCTGACCGCCACGGCAGAAGTATTAGAAAAGTTCACAAAAAAGGAAGGTAGCTTAAAATTTCTTAAGCTCGGCACGGTTGTCACGAATCAAAACGGTGTCATTGTCACGGACGGGGAAGCACTGGTCATCATTATGTAGAACCTTCCTCCCCGCGGGATCCATACATCAGCGGCGTGCCTGGAAACAGAGCCATCCCGATATTTACACGGAACAGGACTCTTTCTAATAACCGCGAAAATCGCGCATCAGTGAGGTTTCCGGCCGTCCTTTTTCATATTCAGCATTTCCTGCATCAGCTCGTCGATGTTCGGCCCCGGGGTATAGCCGTATTCCTGGAGAACCGCGGCGTCGAACATTTCTTCCAGTTTCCGCAGTTGTTTCAGAGCGGTTTCATTCTGGCCGAAGGCCTGGTTCATTGTGTCGACCAGGTTGTCCCCGGATTTTTTGAGATCGCTTAAATCGATACTCAGGGGCGTGAGGGCGAGCACCTTTTTCAAAAGATCATAGCCGGCCCTGGCATTAAAATTCTGAATGTACGGCGGGATCCTGGCGGTGATGCCGGCCGCCTCGATGCCCTCCCTGCCGGCCAGGTGCAAAAGCATCGCGGAAAAGCTGCACGGTCCCGCGTAATTCAAAAGCGGAAACGATTGGAATTCATTCTTCAGCTCCGGACGGCTCAGCACGGTGAAGACACCCGTTTCACGGGTATGGGGGACCTGGTCGAAAACGCCGCCCAGAGAATAAATCCTGGGCGCCTGATAACGTTTGGCGACGCTGAGAATGGCTGATGCATACTCCGGCCATCCCAGATTCGGCTCGAAGCCCGTAAAAAGGATCAGGTCATGCCCGGCGCCGCTTTTCCAGAAGAAGAATTCATTGGCCGGTTCGGCAAACGACTTGACCAGGCCTTCTTCGATGACCGCATGGGGTCTCATGATCTGCGCCGGATCAAAGCCCGGGACCTGCCAGATATGAAAACGCCGGGGATCGATGTGGGCGAACTTCCGGGCATTAAGCTTGCGGCGCAGGAAGTCGATGCACCCGGTGGCGATCTCGCCGGCATTCAGCCAGCCGCCGAGGCCGATCAGCATGTATGGGTTTACCAGGTCCGGCGTATCCTGAAAAATGAGACTGTCGTTCATAAGCACTCCTGCATCGTGATTCACCTGGCGATCGATCCATCACGGGGATTGACCGCAAGCTGAAACAACCATATCCTAAAAGGAAAACAAAAACTACAACGGGATTATTGTTTGCCCATTCTTTGCAGTCAAGCAGTTCGCCGGTTCCGGGTGATTCGAAAGGTTTAGCCCCCACAACTGAGGACTGTCGCAGCTCGTTCAATCGGGATTCACCATTAACCTGTCTATTCGCCTTAAAAGAAAAGGTTTATTGGACGCTGTTTTTGCGCAAATGGAAAATATTGAAATAATTAAAGAACAGCCATTGACATTCGACAGGGGGCTTCATATATTACGCCACAGTGTAAGTTGGGATTAAAACATTTTGAGGTGCAAAGGCTGGCCACCATGTTCTTTAGAATCCTGGTGGTTTTTTCTTTCTATCATCGCGGAAATCCGACTTAAGGCAATTTGAAGAAAGGAGGATGAAAGCAATGTCAGAAGGTAAAGTAAAATGGTTCAATGAAAGCAAGGGCTTCGGGTTCATCGAAAAGGATGGCGGCGGCGATCTGTTTGTTCATTTCAGTGCGATTCAGGCGGGCGGTTTCAAGACGTTAAGTGAAAACCAGCGTGTCAGCTTCGAGATCACCGAGGGTCAGAAAGGCCCGTCGGCAGAAAACGTGAAAGTGCTGTAACTGAAACTTGGTAAAATTGAGGCATTCCATCAGAAAATCAGTCTTTTGGAGTGCCTCTTCTTTTCAGCATCATGGACAATGTTTGCCGAAAAGATAAGTAAAGGAGCTTAAAAATGGGAAAGTCCATGTTCAACTATGGTAAGAATAGCAAGGAAAAAGCCAGACAGCTAAAGCAGATGGAAAAGGCTTCCAAGCGTCTGGCCGCCAAGCAGAATAAGGCTCAGATAAAATCGACCGCGCCAAGCGATGACTCCGCTGCAGCGGAATCGGGCGAGGCTGCGGACATGGCCAAGGGCACGGCCTGAACGACCCGCCGCAAACGGGCTGCATAGCTGCCGCGTGTCAGGTTGTCGACAGAGACATCAGTAAAGACAAAAACAATTTAAAGAATGGAGTTTCATCAACATGGCAGAAGAAAAAGGATTGAATAAACCGGTAAAATTGAAATCGGACCTGGCGGCATTCCTGGGCGCAAGCTCGCTTCCCCGGACGGAGATAACTAAAAAACTGTGGGATTATATTAAGGCCAACAAACTGCAAACCAGAACCGTCAATGGTAAACCGGAAAATGCCGGCAAGAATATTGTGGCTGATGCCGGATTAATCAAAATATTCAACAATACCAGAACCACCAGCAAGACCGGCAAAGTAACCGATTTAACAAAATTGCAGGAAGGTCAGACGATTGATATGATGCAAATGGCCTCTGTGATCAGCGCCAATATTGAATAAGCACGGCAGCTGCGAGCATGACAGGATGCCTGCGCTGTACTTCAAAAAATAATTGAGGAGTCGTCTTCATGATCCACACATATACATGTAAAAAGAACAGCCAATTAATCGATGCCATATGCATTGACACGACTTGTGATTGGCGATTGAAAAACGAAGCATTCCTGAACTGCACCTGGGTTGCCTGCAACTATGGGCCGTTTACGCTGGAAGAAGTAGGCGATATGATGGGCGTCACCCGTGAAAGAATCCGTCAAATCGAAGCCAAAGCGGTCAAAAAACTCCAGCACAAAAAGAGAAGAGACGTCCTTAAAGATTTTGCGGCACAGGGGTAGGTTCACAACGTCCCGCATTTCCGCTATTTTGCCCTGGATAACTGGAGCATAGCGCAGATAAAATTGTTTAACCTTAAGGTGTCTGGGAAGATGCCGTATCTTCCTTTTCTACGACGCGCACAAAATCAACAATCATTTGCTGCTGGACTGCCGTCGTTGTATTGCCGAAGGCATTCTGAAGGAAATCAATCCGATCCAACTGTAGATTTTCCGGCAGAGGATCTATTCCATACAGCTTAAACATACTCTGGAAATCATCAACGATCCGGGCTTCAGGATCGAAGGTAAAATAGCAAAAATTAGGACCCGGCGAAGGAAAGAATTGACCATTAAGAGATAACAGGAAAAAATAATTTGTCTGTTGTCCGTCGGTGAACTTTAAATGCATGACCTGCCAGGTGCCCAAATAGTCCCGATAAGGATTAAGGGTGTTGGTGGTCATTTGAGGGATCTGAAATTGAATAAAGGTGTTAGCCGTGATCGGGATAGGAAAAGCTTGGTCCCGTTCTCTGAATACTGAAGAATGATTATAATGGCGGTTGCAAGGTGCGGAACCGATGATGGATGAATTATCTTTAACCAGGCGTGTGCCGTTCTGCGTATTGGTATTATATCCCGTCGCGGTATTGTCACAGGAGGGTTCCAAATAATTGTTGTGTGTATGGTCCCAATTGTAATTGCCGGTCAGACCATTATTCTGAGGTGGTCTGGACTCTTCGGACAGAGCACAGGACTTTATAAGTGTAAAGCTGCCCTGGGTTGATGTTCATGCCGCAGCCTGTTTCTGCGCCAGTGAGTCGAAGTAAACCATACTCGGCGTCTTCC
>JAIGNE010000039.1:0-20828 GCA_036528635.1 Deltaproteobacteria bacterium | reverse complement strand
CTCCTTTGTGAAAGAGACTTTACCATATTGATCCTATGGCTCAAGAAGCTTTCTCTTGATTCTTAACCTTTTTCTAATATTCTGTTGTCAAAGAACTTGTATGTCCCTTAATTGCGACACAGTCTCTTGAGGGAGGGGAAATTTATTGACAATCATCAACGGTATTATAAATATTACAAAGTAAAAAAAATGGAGGAGATCATTATGTCAAAAACAGAAGACGCGTTGAAAGAGGCTTTTGCCGGAGAATCACAGGCGAACCGAAAATATCTGGCCTTTGCAGCCAAGGCCGACCAGGAAGGCTTTGCGCAGGCCGCAAAACTCTTCAGGGCAGCCGCGGAAGCGGAAACCGTTCACGCCCATGCCCATTTGCGGGCGATGAAGGGCATTCGTTCCACGAAGGAAAACCTTCAGGAAGCCATCGCCGGAGAAACGCACGAGTTCAAAAGCATGTACCCGGCCATGATCGAGGCCGCCAAAGCCGAAGGCCATAAAGAGGCCGAGCGTTCTTTCAACTTCGCCAACGAAGTGGAAAAGATTCATGCCGCCCTTTATCAGCAGGCGCTGGACCATCTGGATAGCGCACAAGATGCCTACAGTTATTATGTCTGTCCGGTTTGCGGATACACCGCGGAAAAGGAGGCGCCGGAAACCTGTCCGGTCTGCGGCGCTAAAGGGAAGATGTTTAAAAAAGTGGATTAATCATACTTAATTGAAAGGAAAGAGGTAGCTCATGGCAAACAGAAACGAAGTTTTTAAATGTGACGTATGCGGCCATATCGTGGAAGTGCTGCACGAAGGCAAAGGGGAATTGGTCTGCTGCAATCAGCCCATGAAACGGCTGACGGAAAACACAACGGATGCCGCAAAGGAAAAGCATGTTCCGGTCATTGAAAAAGTAGCGGGCGGCATCAAGGTAAAGATCGGCAGCGTGGCCCACCCGATGGAAGAAAAGCATTACATTGAATGGATCGAGGTGATCGCGGACGGTAAAACGTATCGTCAGTTTCTTGCGCCGGGCCAGGCGCCGGAAGCGTTTTTCCCCATCGAAGCGGCCAATATTACGGCGCGGGAATACTGCAATCTTCACGGCCTGTGGAAGCTCTAAAAACAGGACGTGGCTGGCGAACAATCATGAAAAAATATTTTTGAAAGGTAAACGAATGGTTAAATTATACAGGTGCATTATATGCGGCGATGCGTATATCGGCGCCAATCCCCCGTCCAATTGCCCCTTCTGCGGCGCCCACGTGGGTTACATTCTGGAGGCAAAAGAGGCTCAAGTGAACTTTGATGTTCCTCTCAGCGCCAAGGACCAGGCCAAGGTCGAACACGCACTTAAGGTGGAAATAAGCAATTCGGCATTTTATGCCTGTGCCGCCAATCAAACAAATGATCCTGAAGGGAAGATTTTGTTCAAGGCGCTGGGCAAGATTGAGGCGGAGCACGCCTCCATTTGGCGGAAAATACTCAAACTGGGACCAGTCGCGCCGGGCGCCGATGCCTGCCACACGGAGAATGTTGAAAACCTGAAAGAGTCCCACGAACGGGAGACCAGGGCGATTGCATTCTACAGAACGTCGGCCGCCGACGCCGACCATCCAAGGATCCGGCAGCTTTTTGAAGCATTGGTGGAGATCGAAACGGACCACCTGCATTTGTCGGAAGAAAGACTGAAATAAATCACAGCCGTGTAACCGGGGAGCTCTCCCCCCGGTTACACGGCCAAATTTTTTCCATTTTAGCCGGGGTTTTCCTGACAGACACGTCTTGCTGCCTGACACATAAAGAATTTTTATCATAAAGTTAAATCATCATGAGAGGCCGGGCATGACACGGAACATCTGTGACGAATTTTTGAGGGTGCGCCATAATCCATTTCAGATTTTCAAGGGCAGCAAGACACCTGCGGGCCTTTACGCCCGGCAGAAATGGCTTAATGAATCGGGCATGGCGCAGTGGCAGGATGATTTTCACCAGGCACTGCATGCGCTGATGAGCGGGCAGTCCGATGATGGATCGTGGAATCAATCTCCTCTGGAAACCGTCCGGCGTCTGTTTGGCCTGCACCTGACCATCCGCAACCAGACTTTGGAAATTGAGAAAGCTCTGGATTGGCTGATGAGGCATACCTTGCATCACAGCATCTCAAGCCTCGCGGAACCCATTGCCCCCGCATCGGACGATGCCTTTCGGGGAATGCCCTTCATACCGGGTCAAACCCATGTATCTGTCATCTCCATGACGCTCTTTCTGGCGACCGTCTTCCAGAAGGGCCATGAGCCGGTCGTTTTGGCTCACTACCGCCTCCTTTCCCTGTGGGTGGAACAAAACGCAGGCGTTATGGACACGGCATCCGACAAAATGAACGCCCTTCGGGCTTTGGTCGTTCACCCGGATTACGCGGAAGGCGGGGCAACCGCCGCCCTGGTCAATCATCTGGAGCAGATCCGGGAGCCGTCAGGATGCTGGCCTGTCCCCATTCCTTTTTTCCGGACCGTCAATGCCCTGGCCCACCTTCACCTCGAACAGGCGAACCGGCAATGGAACAGGATACCGGCAATCCTTTGCCGCAGGCAAAACAGCGATGGGTCCTGGGGGGGTGAAGACCGGGAATGGAATACCTTTCTGGTTGTCCATGCCCTGAAAAACAAGGGATGTTTATGAACCCGCCTTATGACTATGAGTTGACCATGACAGCAATACCCCTCTGCGAGGAGATGTCTGATGCGCTTCGGCCTGTTTTGCCTGTTTAAAAAAGAACCGGTTTCGTTTCGCACGACCACGCGCCCGTTCCATAATTATTCTATCAGCCCCCCCTGGCGGCCCATGAAAAAATACAAGAAATATGGTATTGTCTGTCATGGCAATCTTGACCCAAAAGGTGGTGTTTATCATTTTTGGCAAACTCCACCTTTAATCCTGTTAAATGATTATTGCTTAATTTGATGCAATTTATAAAAAGTCATTCTTAAATGATTCAGGTTTCATCGAATCGTTAAGGGAAATATCGAATGCAAAAAATTAATCCCACAAAAACAAACGCATGGATAAAACTCAAAGAACATTACGAGCAGATAAAAACCGTTCACATGAGAGATCTCTTTGCTTCCGATAAAGACCGGTTCACTAAATTTTCTATTCGCTTTAATGATATTCTGATGGACTATTCAAAGAACATTATCAGTGAAGAGACGATAAAGCTCTTACTTGATTTGGCAGATGAGGTCCATTTAGAGAACGCCGTCAACGCGATGTTTGAAGGAAAAACAATAAACGAAACTGAAAACAGGGCGGTTTTACACACAGCTTTAAGAAACCGTTCCGGCAAACCTGTGATTGTCGATGGCCATGATATCATGCCGGATATCAAGGAAGCCTTAGATCATATGAAGGATTTCTCTGAAAGAATCAGGTCGGGAAAGTGGAAAGGGTATTCTGATAAGCCCATAACGGATATTGTAAATATCGGGATCGGCGGTTCGGATCTGGGGCCTTACATGGTCACTGAAGCTTTGAGCTATTATGGCAGCAGTAAGCTGAAAGTCCATTTTGTGTCCAATGTCGATGGAACGCATATTGCTGAGGTATTGAAAAAAGTTGATCCTGAAACAACGCTCTTTATGATTGCATCCAAAACATTTACGACCCTGGAAACCATCAAAAATGCGCAAACGGCGCGAGCGTGGTTTTTAAAATCGGCAAAAGATCAAAATCAGATCGCAAAACACTTTGTCGCGATATCCACCAGTAAGGAGATAGTCAGGGAGTTCGGTATCGATGTGCAAAACATGTTTGCATTCTGGGATTTTGTAGGAGGGCGGTTCGCTGTTTGGTCGGCTATCGGATTATCCATAGCCTGTTACATCGGTTTTGAAAGGTTTATCGAATTTCTTGAAGGCGCCTGCGAAATGGATGAACATTTTCGTCATGAGCCTTTTGAGAAAAACATTCCAGTGATTCTTGCGCTCATCGGCGTATGGTACAATAACTTTTTTATGGCGGAAACGGAAGCCTTGTTGCCTTATGATCAGTATCTGCACAGATTTCCGGCCTATATGCAGCAAGTCAGTATGGAGAGTAACGGAAAGTCTGTTGACCGCGCAGGCAACCCCGTCAATTACCAGACCTGTCCTGTCTCATGGGGCGAGCCGGGAACAAACGGTCAACACGCGTTTTTTCAGCATATCCATCAAGGAACCAAACTGATACCGGCAACTTTTTTTGCGCCCGCCCGGCCATTGAATGCTATTGGCGACCACCATGAACTTCTTCTTTCCAATTTCTTTGCTCAGACGGAAGCCCTGATGAACGGGAAAACGGAAAAGGAAAATTACGATGAATTAAGAAACAGCGGATTAAATGAATCGGAAATAAAGAAAATTCTTCCCTATAAAATCTTTCCGGGAAATAAACCGACAACTTCCATCTTGTATAAAAAACTTACGCCCAGAACACTTGGCGCTCTCATTGCGATGTACGAGCACAAAATATTTGTCCAGGGAATCCTATGGAATGTTTTCAGCTTTGATCAATGGGGAGTTGAACTGGGGAAACAGCTTGCCAATAAGATATTGACGGAAATCAAAAATGATGACCGTCTTACAACGCATGATAGTTCAACAAATGGGTTAATAAATACCTATAGAGAAATGAAAAATGAAATAAAAAAATGATGAAATTTATATAGAGGTGACGAATGGCATTGCATGAATTGGCCGGCAAACCTGCGCCGGCATCGATATTGGTGAACGTCCCCAATCTAATTAATGATTATTATGACTTACACCCCGATACAAATAATCCAAATCAATTGGTAGAGTTCGGCACATCCGGCCATCGCGGTTCTTCCGCAAATATCAGTTTTAATGAAGATCATGTTCTGGCCATTACCCAGGCTATTTGTATTTACCGGCAATTAAATGGTATCACGGGGCCTCTGTTCATGGGCATGGACACCCATGCCCTATCGGAACAGGCCCATAGAAGTGCGCTGGAGGTCCTGGCGGCAAACGGTGTCCATGTGATGATTGCAACCGGGTTTACTCCCACGCCAGTCATATCGCATGCCATCATCAGCTATAACCGTTTGCGGACATCCGGTTTGGCGGATGGGATTGTGATTACGCCATCACACAATCCACCCGAAGATGGCGGCTTAAAATATAATCCGACCAAGGGCGGTCCGGCGGATACGAATATAACGGATTGGATCGCAACCAAAGCCAACGGCCTGCTTGCGGAAAAAAACCGGGAGGTGAAACGCATCCCTTATGCAAGAGCGCTAAAGGCTGGCACAACCCATATCCATGACTACATCAAACCCTATGTGGACGATCTTAAAAACATCATTGATATGGAGGTCATCAGATCAGCGCAAATGAAAATCGGAGCGGATGCCATGGGCAGTTCGGGCCTGGCGTTTTGGGCCGTAATCGCCGAAACGTATGGCCTTAATATGGATATCATGCATGATCAACCGGACCCCACCTTCAGCTTCATGACCGTGGACAAGGATGGCAAAATCCGCATGGACTGCTCGTCCCCTTATGCCATGGCCAGCCTGATTGGGCTCAAGGAAAAATATGACATCGCCTTCGGCAATGATCCCGATTTTGACAGGCATGGCATTGTGACGAAAAGCGCCGGTCTTCTGAACCCGAACCATTACCTGGCCGCAGCCATCCATTATCTTTTTGCCAATCGAACACTCTGGCGGGCGGATGCCGCAGTCGGCAAAACCCTGGTGTGCAGTTCCATGATTGATCGCGTGGCCGCCCATCTTAACCGCAGGCTGGCCGAGGTGCCGGTGGGATTCAAGTGGTTCGTTGACGGCCTTCTTGACGGTTCATACGGTTTCGGCGGTGAAGAAAGCGCCGGGGCGGCTTTCCTGCGCCGGGACGGGAGGGTGTGGACAACGGACAAGGACGGATTCATCATGGATCTCCTGGCAGCCGAGATGACGGCGGTTTCAGGTAAAGATCCAGGAGAACATTATGCCGGGCTTGTCGAGCGCTTTGGCGAACCCATCAACGAGCGGATAGATGCCGCCGCGAATGCCGGACAGCGTACGGCTTTGAAGAAACTATCCCCGGAGCAGGTCACTGCTGATAAACTGGCGGGGGACAAAATCACGGCCATTCTGACCAAAGCGCCCGGCAATAATGCTTCCATCGGGGGACTCAAGGTTGTGAGCGAAAACGGCTGGTTTGCAGCGCGTCCATCCGGCACCGAAGATATTTACAAAATTTACGCCGAAAGCTTCAAAGGAAAAGATCATCTGAACCGGATCAAGGAAGAGGCGCAGGCTATCATCAATGATGCTTTCAAGGCAGCCGGTGTTTAGACATCTGCGACAGGGCGTCCACTTTTTTGCCGCTGACCGGAAGATCCATCAATACCAGCGTGCTTTCCCGTTAACCTGATATTCATATTGACAGGCAAGAAATTATTCCTTTATAATTCCCGCAAAAGGGTCCTGATCATATTTTTGCGAGGATGAAGAAATCATGAACCAACAAAATGAAGAGCATTCCGATCAGCAAAATTATTATGGTTATGTAGAAACCAAAATTGCCACCGAAGTCACGCGCCAGACGCTGGTGCTGGTGCTGGCAGGCGGAGAAGGCTCCCGCCTGGGAGAGCTGACCAAGTGGCGCGCCAAGCCCGCCGTCCCTTTCGGGGGCAAATATCGGATGATCGACTTCCCTCTTTCCAACTGCGTCAACTCGGGTCTGCGCCGCATCGGTGTTCTGACGCAGTATAAAGCGCATTCACTGATCCGCCATCTGCAACAGGCCTGGAGCTTCATGCGCGCGGAAATCGGCGAGTTTGTCGAGATCATTCCGGCTCAGCAGCGCATGGGCAAAGAATGGTACAAGGGAACGGCGGACGCTCTGTACCAGAATATCGATATCATTCACCGCCATTCGCCGGATTATGTCCTGGTTTTGGGCGGCGATCATATCTACACCATGGATTATTCCAGGATGCTGATGCAGCACGTTCGATCCAAAGCGGACATGACGGTGGCCTGCATCGAAGTGCCGCGCGGGGAAGCGCGTGATTTCGGCGTCATGTCGGTTGATGAAAACATGCGCATCTCCGGGTTTACGGAAAAGCCTGCCGATCCGGAAGCCATGCCCGGCAAGCCCGATACGGCGCTGGCCTCCATGGGGATTTATGTCTTCTCGACCCAATTTTTGTACAACACCCTGACTGAAGATTCCAAAGATGAAAGCTCCGCGCATGACTTCGGCAAAAGCATTATCCCGTCCGCCATTCACAGCAGTCGGGCGATGGCGTATCCCTACCGCAACAAAGACGGTAAAATGGCTTACTGGCGCGACGTCGGCACCGTGGATGCTTACTGGAAGGCAAACATTGAGCTTTGCGCGGTGGAACCGGACTTAAACCTTTATAATAAGCGCTGGCCGATCTGGACCTACCAGACCCAACTCCCGCCGGCAAAGTTTGTCTTTGATGATGACACCAGGCGCGGCGAAGCCATCAATTCGCTCATCAGCGCCGGCTGCATCATCGCAGGCGCGCATGTGGAGCACTCCGTCATCTTTTCAGCAACCCGCATCGAAACCGGCAGTCTGGTCAAAGACAGTGTTGTATTGCCGATGGTGTACATCGGGAGAAACTGCCGTATTGCCCGCGCCATCATAGACAAAAATACGATCATTCCCGACAACACCGTCATTGGTGAAAACTGCGCCGAGGACGCCAGGCGTTTCCATATCAGCGAAGAAGGCATTGTGCTGGTGACGCCGGAAATGATGGGGCAGGACCCCATGTTTGACAAGAAATCGATCAATCTGTTTTGATCATCAGACCATTGGGTTTTTTTCTTCAGCCGATCTTGAGCCAGACCGCGCTTAAGCCCGCAAGGTCCATTTCCAGCAAACCCTCAACCAGCGGATAGCGCTGCCCGGTCAACTGACAGATGGCCGTGCCCGCCAGCCCAAAGCGCAATGCTTTTTGGTGCGCCTCCGAAAACAGCGAATGCCTGCTTAGAAAATCAAACACGACCAGCCGCGGCGCATCCGACCGATTGACCGCCACAAAATAAACACCGTCTTTAGCTGGCCGCCCCAGCGCATCCCGGCCTGCCATCACATAACGCAGAATGCCGATGCAGTCGGCATCCGGGGCGAAAAATACCGCATGCCCCGTTTGCAGCGCATCCGCCGCTTGTCGCAACTGCGCCAGACGCTGGTAGTCACAGGTCAGATCATACGGGGCCTCGGCAAAAGGAGCCCGGTTGAAGGGATCGAGAAAACCGTTCATGCCTTTTTCATCCCCGTAATACAGACAGGGAACGCCGGGAAGCGCGTATTGCAGAATGGCCGCCAGACGATGGAGCTTTGCACCCTTTTGGTTTTGCCGGTCGGTGATGACGAAAGAGGCCTGCTGCGCGCGGGTGAGTTCATGGGGGTCCATTCTGGTGCTGCAGGCGGTGCGGATTCGCTCGACATCATGCGACGACAGAAGATTGGTGAGGGCATAGTACAGCGGACGGGGATAATTCGCGGCCTGGTCCACCAGAAAGTATTTCAGATCAAAAGCCTGCGACTTTTGCGTAAGAAAGCTGATTAAGGCGGCGCGCAGCGGATAGTTGGTGACGGAATCGAGCATGCCGCCCAGGGCATAGCGGCGTCTGGCGCCATAGCTTAATTTCGTCGTCGCGTCTTCCCATACCTCGCCTAAGAGAATGGATTCGGGGTCCGTTTTTTTGGCGGCGGCATACATCAGCGCCAGAACGGAATCCGGCAACTCGTCTGCCACATCCAGGCGGTATCCTTTGGCCCCGGCTTTGAGCCAATGCTTAATCACGCTGTCATCGCTTATAATGGCAAACTGCTGCCAGTCCGGATTCTCTTCATTGATCTCGGGGAGGGTTTCAAATCCCCACCAGCATTTGTATTTATCCGGATACCGAACAAATGTGTACCAGGGATAATAGATCGAGTCCGGACTGTTGGCCGCCCCCAGACTTTCATAGGCGCCCTCACGGTTGAAATAGAGGCTGTCGGAGCCGGTGTGGGAAAAAACACCGTCGAGCAGAATGCGGATGCCGCGCCCGGCCGCCTCTTGGCAAAGCCATACGTAATCAGCTTCATCGCCCAGGATCGGATCGATGCGCAGGTAGTCGGCGGTGTTGTAGCGGTGGTTTGCGGCCGCTTCAAAGATCGGATTCAAATACAGCACGCCAACGCCCAGACTTTGCAGATAATCCAAAGACGCCTCGATGCCCTTGAGCGTTCCACCGAAGTAATCGCACGGATCATACGCGGCTTCACCCGGAAGCGGATCGTATAACGGCTGTTCGTTCCACGTCTCGTGCTCAAAAACGCGGCGGCCTTTGGAGCGGTGATAGGCCATCCCCTTTTGCGCCGTGTCGTCGTCACTGCGGCGGAAGCGATCCGGGAAGATCTGATACATCACGCTCTTTTGAAACCAGGCGGGCACGTCAAAGCCTTGCTGGTAAACGGTCAGTTGATAGGCGGGCGGCGGATCACTGTACACACAGCCGCTGCCGCCTGTGCGATTGCCGGCGGCGCCGTAATAGCAAAGTCTGCCGCCGACATTGACGGCAAAATAATACCAGTAAACATCGGGAAACGACGGCGCCGTAAGATCGACCTGCCAGATCTGATCCGTCCGGCGCATCAGATGGTCTTCATGGAACGTCTCGGAAAAGAGGCACAGATAGACGCTCTCCACATTCGCCAGACGCGACTGGAAGCGCAGCGTGAGCGACGCACCGGCGGGCAGGGCCCCGACCGGGTCGCGGAAAGCGCCAAGCGACGAATCGTGCAGCATTTCATTTCGGTAGTTGATCAGCATGGTCGCTGCTCCTTTTGAAATCCTAAAGGGATTTTAGCCACCAGATTTTTTCGTTGTACTCGGCGATGGTCCGATCAACACTGAAAAAACCTGCCGAAGCCGTGTTGAGGATCGCCTTTTTCGTCCAGGCGGGCCGATCCGTGTACGCGGTCAGCACGGTTTCAAACATGTCGCGGTAAGCGTCAAAATCATACAGCAGGAAGTATTTGTCCGCCCGGTCATAGTCGCCGAAAAGCAGGGAGCGGCAAAGGTCCTCAAATCCGTTCTTTCCGAAGCCAGGCAGGGTTCCGTCCACCAGACGCGACACCGCGGCGTGAATATCGGCATTGCGGTCAAAGAGCTCTTTGGGGTTGTAGGAGTGATCGCTTTCCATCCGGGCAATCTCGTGGGCGCGCGCGCCGAAGATGAAAATATTATCTTCGCCCACTTCATCAAACATCTCCACATTGGCACCGTCCAGAGTCCCAAGCGTCACTGCGCCGCTGAGCATGAATTTCATATTCCCCGTACCGGAGGCCTCGTAACCCGCTGTGGATATCTGCTCGCTGATATCTGCCGCGGGAATCAGGTATTCGGCCAGAGACACATTGTAATTTTCCAGAAAAACAACCCGGATGGTGTCTTTCGTGCGCGGATGGGAGGAAACCAGCGCGGAGACGGCATGAATGAGCCGGATAATTTCCTTGGCCCGGTGATAGGCAGGCGACGCCTTGGCGGCAAATAAAAAGGTGACCGGGCGGGGCAAAGAAAACGCATCGCTTTTGATCAAGCGGTTGTATAGATGTAAAATGTGCAGCACTTTTAAAAGCTGGCGTTTGTATTCGTGCAGCCTTTTGGCCTGCACATCAAAGACGGATTGCACATCGAGTACCACACCCTGTCTTTTAAACACGTAATCGGCCAGGCGCACTTTGTTTTGTTCCTTGACGCGCGCGAACTCGGCCTGAAAACGTGCATCGCCGGCCAGCGGCTTGAGGCGGGCAAACTCGCGATAATCGCGAATAAATCTTTCGCCGATGGCATCACACAAAAGCGCGCACAAACCGGGATTGGCCGCGGCAAGCCAGCGTCGCTGGGTTATGCCGTTGGTGATCGCCGTAAACTTTTTGGGGAACATCACATAAAAATCGCGGAAGGTCTTGCTCTTCAGGATTCTGCCGTGAAGCTGCGAAACCCCGTTGACCGTTTGACACACGGCAATGCAGAGGTTCGCCACGCGAATCTCGTCATAACCGATAATGGCGAGCTCGGCTATTTTGTCCCGGTCTTCCGGAAACGCCAGGGCGATCTGTCGGCTGAAACGTTCGTTTATTTCCCAGATGATGGTGTATACACGCGGCAGCATCGACTTAAACAGCTGCTCGGGCCACGATCCCAGGGCCTCCGGCATAATCGTATGATTGGTGTAGTTAAACACGCGGCCCACGATACTAAAGGCATCGTCCCAGCCCAGCCCTTCTTCATCAATCAAAATGCGCGTGAGTTCCGGAATCGCCAGCGCCGGATGCATATCATTGATCTGGATGACGATCTTTTCGGGCAGCGTGTGCACATCGCCATAGAGTTTTTTGTGTTCGCGCACCATGCTCTGCATCGTCGCCGAAGCCAGAAAGTAATACTGCTTGAGGCGCAGCATTCTTCCGGTAATATGGTTGTCTTTGGGGTACAGGACTTTGGAGATCGACTCGGCAAGCTCTTTTTGCTGCAGCATGCAGACGAGATCCCCCTTGTTAAACGAATGAAGATCGAAAACCGCGGGGCATTCCGCCCGCCACAGACGCAGCGTCGCGGGCAGGCGGCTGTCATAACCGATCACCGGCATGTCGTAAGGCACCGCAAGGACCGTCGAACAGTTTTTATGCACAATGGTGAGACCGTCTTTCGTCCAGACTTCGTCCACCGTGCCGTCGAATCGGACCTCCACTTGTTCTTCCCGCCGCTCGATTTCCCAGACATCGCCTTTGGCCGTCCAGTCGTCGGGGACTTCCGTCTGCGCGCCATCGACAATCCGCTGGCAAAACATGCCGTACTCGTAGCGGATGCCGAAGCCCGTGACGGGCAGATTCAGCGTGGAGAGCGAATCCAGAAAGCAGGCGGCGAGCCTTCCTAAACCCCCGTTGCCCAAAGCCGCTTCGTTTTCCTGGTCTTCGAGCTTTGCAAAGTCATAGCCGATTTCGGCCATGACGGCCCGATAGTCTTCCAGTAAACCGAGGTTGATCATGTTGTTGACGAGCGCCCGGCCCATTAAAAACTCAGCCGACAGGTAGCACAGCTTTTTTTGCCCGTTTTGCACAACCACGTCGTTGGCCATAACCTGCCGCTCAAGAATCAGGTCGCGGATGCTCATCGCCACCGCCTGAAACATCTGCTCATCCGAGGCGTTCGAAAGCGTCCGGCCGTAATGACGCTTTAACTTGCCTTCGATGGTTTTTTTAATGTCTGAAATTCTGTTTTCCACCTGCGTACCTTCCCTGACCCTGTTTGCGAGACAAAGCTCCCGCTGTAAGAAAAAGACCCTTTATGGGACGACGAAACGCCTGTCAACGAAAATCATTGCGGGTCACTTTTCGCAAAGCCCCCGGTAGAGATCCGCATAGGCAAGCGCGCTTTTTTGAAAACCCAGATCCTGCTTCAACGCTTTTTTCCTCAGAGCGTTCATACGCGTCTTTTTTTGATAAATAGTCAGGGCGTAGAGCACGGTATGCAGCATGTCATGCGCGTTGTAATTGTCAAAAGAAAACCCGTTTCCCTCGCCCGTGTATTCGTTATACGGGAAAACGGTATCTTTTAGCCCGCCTGTTGCGCGGACAATGGGCAGCGTGCCGTAGCGCAGCGCAATCATCTGCGAGAGTCCGCACGGCTCAAAAAGCGACGGCATCAAAAAGAAATCGCATCCCGCGTAGATGCGGTGCGCCAGCGGATCATCAAACCGGGTCACGCCGACTGCCCGGCCGCCCGTTGTGGCCGCCAGATCGCGAAAGAATTGTTCGTAATTTGCATCGCCTGTCCCGATTATCACAAACCCCGCATCCGCTTGCAGTATCTCACCTAATACGTGCACCACCAGATCGATCCCTTTTTGCCTGGTCAACCGCGTCACCATGCCGATGAGCGGCTTGTCCGGGCCGATGGCCAGTCCGATCTCGGCAATGAGCGACTCTTTGTTTTTCTGCTTTTGGGGAAGCCTTGATGCGTTATAGGGACAGGGGATCATCGGGTCTGAGGCCGGATTAAAGGCCACGGTGTCAATCCCGTTTAAGATGCCTGTCAGATCATTCGCCCGCGTTTCCAGCACGCCGTCCAGCCCCTCGCCGTAATACGGCGTCCGAATCTCGCGGGCATAGGTCGGGCTGACCGTCACCAGTTTATCGGCAAAGACAATGCCGCCTTTCAAAAAATTCGCGGCGCCGTGAAATTCGATGGCGTCCGGATGGTTGTACCGGCTGTCGATGTGCAGCAGGTTTGCCGCGAAATTGAAATCCAAACGTCCCTGAAACGCCAGGTTGTGGATCGACAAGACGCTCTTACACCGGCCCTGCGGCTGCATATCGTATTGGGTTTTAAGCAGCATGGGAATCATCGCGGTGTGCCAGTCATTGACATGGACGATGTCCGGCGCAAATCCGATCAACGGCAACGCCTCGATCACCGCACGCGAAAAGTAGGCGTACTGCTCCCCTTCAAAATTACCGCCACAGTAGATCGCCTGGCCGAAGTAATGTTCGCAGTCGATAAAATAGACGGGGACGCCCTCCCAGTCGTAGTATTCCACGCCCACATACATGGACTGCCGTCCGATCTCCACGCTGAAGCTGACCAGGTGCTGGACGAGCTTGCCATATTGATCCTTGATCATGCGATGAAACGGCAGCATCAGGCGGATATCAAATCCCTGGGCGGAAAGCTCGCGGGCCAGCGTTCCGATAACATCCGCAAGCCCCCCCGTTTTGGCAAACGGGGCGCATTCGGCGCCGGTCATCAGAATTTTAGGCAGGGCCTCTTTGTCTGGCAAAGCACTGCTTTTCGTTACTTTTTTCTTCATGTTTTAATACCGATTCCTTTCCGGTGATGCTGCGCGTTATTCCCCGCCGGGAGACGGTGTCTCAATAGCAAGAAGAGCCATAAAAGCTGTCATACCGGCGACTACCCTGAAGGGCACGCGAGCCGGTATCCAGAACTCACTGAAATACTGGATTCCGTATCGCGCTTCGCTTGTACGGAATGGCGAAATTGTAATTACGACAACGTCTCCAAATCGGGCGTCTCATCATAATCAAAATAAACGGCTGAAAGCGGCGGCAAATCAATGACCGCGCGGTACGGATGACCGGCAAACGCCAAAGCGGACGCGGAAATCAACGCCTTGGGCGCATCGCCGCATCCGCCAAACTGAGCATCGTCACTGGTGAACGTCTGTTGCAGCGTGCCTGCGCCGGGGAGCCCGATGACAAACTGCTTCACCCAAACCGGCGTGAAATTAAAAGCGCAAACGCAGGCATGACCGGGGCTCAGGCCTCGGCGCAAAAAACAAAGCGCGCTTTGGCTTGCATTGTCCACATTGAGCCAGGTAAATCCAGTCCAGTCGTCTTCGATCTGATACAGGGCGGGGCATCCGGTGTAAAAGGCGTTGAGCGCCTTCACATACTGCTGCATCTGGCGGTGTCTTTCATGCTCAAGCAGAAACCAGTCCAGCGGCTTATGATAGTCCCATTCAATAAACTGCCCGAACTCACTGCCCATAAACAGCAGTTTTTTTCCGGGATGCGCATACATAAAACCGAGCAGGGCGCGCAGCGATGAAAACTTGTCATCGTAGGAGCCGAACATTTTATCCAGCAGAGAATTTTTGCCGTGAACCACTTCATCGTGAGAGTAAGGAAGGATAAAGTTTTCGGTAAAGGCATAGTGCATGGAAAACGTCAGTTTGTCATGATGATTTTGCCGGAAAAAAGGGTCCATCGACATGTAGTTTAGCGTGTCATGCATAAACCCCATATTCCACTTGAAGACAAAACCCAGGCCCCCGTCATAGGGCGGTTTGGTCATCATCGGGTAAGCGGTCGATTCTTCCGCAATGGTGATGGCGCCGGGATGCCTCGTCAGGATCACGGAATTGAGTTTTTGCAGAAAAGCCACCGCGGAAAAATCAATGTTGCCCCCCTCGGCATTGGGCACGTACTGGCCAGGATGGCGGGCATAATCCAGGTAAAGCATCGACGTGACCGCGTCCACCCGGATGCCGTCGATGTGGAAGACGTCAAAAAAATACATGGCGCTGGACACCAGAAAACTGACCACCTGCGGACGGTCATAATTGAAAATCAGCGTGCCCCACTGCGGGTGATTGGCCTGCAGCGGGTTTTCATGTTCATACAGGCGCGTGCCGTCAAAACTGGCCAGCCCGTGTTCATCTTTGGGAAAATGGGCGGGCACCCAGTCCATGATGACGCCGATCCCCCGGGCGTGCATGGTGTCCACAAAATACATAAAATCCTGCGGCGTGCCATAGCGGCTGGTGATTGCAAAATAGCCGGTGACCTGATAGCCCCAGGAATCGTCCAGCGGAAATTCGGTCACCGGCATGATTTCCACATGCGTAAACCCCATCTCCACCAGATAGTCGGAAAGCTCGCAGGCCACATCGCGCATATTGGCAAAGCGATACCCTTCACGCGTGCGCCAGGAGCCGATATGCATTTCGTAGATAGCCATAGGACGGCTTTGAGCGTTTTGCTCTGAACGTTTATGGAGAAATTCCTGATCGCGCCAGGTGTAGCCTTCGAGGCTCCAGACCTTTGAGGCCGTCCCCGGCCGCACTTCGGCATGAAAAGCGAACGGGTCCGCTTTTTGAACCGTGCGGCCATCGTAACCGAGAATCTGATATTTGTAACAGTCCCCGTCCTGAAGACCCGTCACAAACGCGACCCACACACCGGCATCTTGTTTTTCCATCCGGTTTTTTGAAGCATCCCAGTCGTTGAAATCGCCCACGACGCTAATCTGTTTGGCCTGAGGCGCCCACAAGGTAAAACGATGCATGGCCAGTGCATCAATCCGATGACATCCGAACGTGGCATAGGCCTGCTGGGCCTCTCCGACGTTGAACAGGTAAATCTCGTCTGTATTGATGTAGGGCTGATAATCCTGCATAGGTGGAACCACTTAACCTTTATTTATATCATCAGAGTCGAGAGCGTGCGTTTGCCGATTTATCCTGCGCGGCCAAACACCCGGGTCATGTGTTCAAACTTGCGGAGCGTTTCGTCATCGAACTGACCGGGCAGCAACCGCCAGCGCCAGTTTCCCTGAGAGGTCTGCGGCCGGTTCATGCGGGCCGATGAAGGCAGGCCGAGAATGTCCTGCATCGGAATGATGCACACGTCCGCAACAGAGCCCATGGCCAGCCGGATCAACTCCCAGTGCACAAGCGCCTCATCGAAATCGCCAAGATAGGCCTTCAAAAAAGCGCGTTCGTCCGCGCCAAGCCCTGCAAACCAGCCCAGCGTCGTATCGTTGTCATGCGTGCCTGTGTAAACCACGCAGTTTTGCTCATACCGGTACGGCAGATACATACTGTCGCCCGCCGGTGAGAAAGCAAAATGCAGCACCTTGAGGCCCGGAAAACCCGTGTCCCGCAGCAGATCAAACACGCCCGGCGTCAAAAAACCCAGATCTTCGGCAATGAATGACAGATTGCCCAGTTGATCCTGAACCTGCCGGAAAAAGTCGATGCCCGGACCGCAAAGCCACTGTCCTGTCCGGGCGGTCCTGGCGTCCGCGGGAATCGCCCAGTAGGATTCGAAAGCACGGAAATGATCGATACGCAGGGAATCACACATAGATGCCTGATGAGCAATCCGGCGAATCCACCACGCGTAGCCTGTTTTTTTAAGCGCCTCCCAGTCGTAAAGCGGGTTCCCCCAGAGCTGCCCTGTTTCCGAAAAGTAGTCCGG
Source organism: Deltaproteobacteria bacterium (assembly GCA_036528635.1). Lineage (GTDB taxonomy): Bacteria > Desulfobacterota > Syntrophia > Syntrophales > Smithellaceae > UBA8904. The sequence goes on along the minus strand of JAIGNE010000039.1, from coordinate 4,020 downwards.
CGGACAGCCCGCGACGCGGCCTTGTTGATCCAGAATATCCCGGCACATCCAGGCATCGGCGCTGTCTTGCGCCATGTAAATCGGCATATCGCCGATCAGATGGACGCCTTTTTCGTTTGCGTACTTGCGCAACGCGTCCCACTGCCGGAAGAAAAGGTATTGAACAAAGATATGATAGTCCATCGTCTTTTCCAGGCGCGCCGCCGCGGCCAAAAGCGCGCCTTGCTGTCTTTCGGCAAGCGCTTTGGGCCAGTGGTCAAAAGGATTCATCCCCTGGACGCCTTTGAGCGCCATATACAGGGCATAATCGGAAATCCAGTCGGCATGCCTGCGTTTGAATGCCTCTATGTCGTCGCCCATCTGCGGGGCGCAGTGCTCGAAGGCCAGGTGCAACACCTGCGGCTTGCCGGTATACTGCGCGTAATAATCGACCGCGCACGGATCATTCCCAAAAAGGCCGTCACACAGGTCCCGCGCGTTTCGGGGCAGCAGGCCTTCGTGATACAGATCGTCAAAATCGATGAAATACGGGTTCCCCGCAAAGGCGCTGAAGGCCTGATAGGGTGAATCGCCAAAGCCCGTAGGCGATGTCGGCAGAATCTGCCAGTAGCGCTGCGATGCGCGCGAAAGCAAGTCTACAAAATCTCTTGCACCCTGACCGAGTGTTCCGATACCGAATGGGCCGGGCAGCGCAGAGATGCCCAGCAATATGCCGCTTCCTCTTTTCATGATGCATTCCATACACGAGTTTGGCATTCATGACCATGCGAATTTGCGGACGGGCCGACATTTCCCTTTGAATATGATACTGCTTTTAATGTATGTAAACATTTGAAAATTATTCCGTCATGAAGGAGATATTTTTATGTCCAAGGACCGTATGCCCAGTGTGATGAAACAAGATATCGGGGATGCAGAGCTATCCTATCTTCTGTATGAAGGTGATGGACCCGCTATTGTTCTGATGCATGCCACGGGTTTCCTTCCCTGGCTTTGGCACCCCATTGCCCGTGAGCTCCCATCCGGCTGGCGAATTATTGCGCCATACTTTTGCGACCACAGGGAATCCGACCCCGAAAAGGGAGGCTTGAGCTGGCTTGTCATCGCACAGGATCTGGCCAGCTTATGTAAAGCGCTCGGCCTTGACAGGCCTTTCATGGTTGGACACTCCATGGGCGGCACTGTCATAACGATGGCCAGTGGGGCCTTTGGGCTGGAGACACGTGGCCTTATCCTTTTTGAGCCTATCTTTCTACCGGAAGACTTCTACAAGATTCAGATAACCATCGATGACCATCCCCTTGCCTCTAAAGCCATCCGCCGCAAAGACTTGTGGAGTGACCGTCATGAGGCGTTTTCATACCTGCGATCAAAGGCTTTATTCAAGAATTGGGATGAAGAAATGCTCGAGCTGTATATTACATATGGCATGAAGAGCCTGGATACGGGAGGTCTTCAGCTCGCCTGTTCTCCAAAACGTGAGGCATCCTTATTCATGGGCGGTGCACACTATAATCCCTGGCCGCTGTTGTCCAAGGTGACCTGCCCCACCCTGGTCCTTGAAGGGGAACTAAGTGAAAACCGGGCCTTCATAGACCTGCAAAAGGCTACCCGGATATTCGCACAGGGCTCCTACAAGCTGGTAACTGGAGCCGGTCACCTCATCCCGCAGGAGAAGCCTAAGGAGTCACTCGAGATCATCAGGAATTTCTTCGACAGTCTTTAAGTATGAGGGGAGAGCATGTCAGAATATGTTTTGGTGCACGGCGGCAACATGGCTTCGGATGCGTGGAATGAATTGGCCCAAAATCCCGTTTATCCTTCCGGTATCCTTTTGGGCGGCAGGGTTTGGGACAGTATCATCCCTTCCCTTCTGTCGCATGGGCATCATGTTTTTGCCCCCACCCTGGCCGATGAACAGACAAGTTCTCTCTCCGATCATATTGAACAGATTTTATCGATCATCGAACAAATCAAGCAACCTAAAGTGATTCTGATTGCGCACAGCTATGGCGGAATGGTCATCACCGGAGCCGCCGCCCGCGTGCCGGAGAGGATTGGCCGTCTGGTCTATGTCGATGCCGCACTGCCCTCCTCGGGGCAATCGCTTTATGATCTGATTGCTCTGGCCGGCTGCGACGCCGCGTCCTTTGTGGGGTTGAATCCCGACAGACCCTATGTGGAAAAGTTGATTTTCGACGAAGATAAAATACATTGCCTGCCTAAAACATACGTTCGCTGCACACAGAGCAATTTTGCCGCAGTAACCGCATATGTCGCAAAATCGATCGCCGAGAAGGGGAACGGCTGGACAATGCTGGAACTGCCGACATCCCATGTTCCGATGGCCAGCATGCCCGGTCGCTTTGCTCAATTACTGCTCGAAGCAGCAGCAACGTAAGTAAAAGGATGCTTCATCGGGGAAAATGGGAAAAAAGCGGATTTTGTCAAAGTTGCATGACCCCGAATTGCCCGGGGCCCTGCGCCCCGCGCCGTCAGTCATGGTCCAGATCGGACAAGGTCTTGTAAAAAACCTGACGCGTTTGGTCATCATGGAGGATGCCGACATGCGAGGCGTTAAATCCGTAACTTTTATATGCGGATAAATGGATATTCGCGTCCAGTTGACTTTGCAGGGTGATTGTTCCGTCGCCGCTCTCACCCGTCTTGTAGCCGAAAAACAGGTAAAAGGGAATGGCCTTATGCGCCCGTCCCGCATAAAGCTCTTTCAGAAAGGGGCTCCCCGCCGCCACGTCATGCCAGGACGGCACGACGGCGGGCGCATATTTGATGCCGGAGGCTGCCGCCTCAACACCGCCGTAGGGAGAGTTGAAGGAGATGTATCCCTTCAGATAAGGCGGAATGCTGTCAGCGGACAAATGATGGATGGTGGACAGGGCCACCAGCCCTCCCATGCTGTGAGCAACAATGATGAGGCGGCGCAGACGGCCGGGATTATTCGCCTCGGCATACTTGATGATGTTGGCCAGATTGGCGCCCAGCTTTTTCAAGGGCAGCCCGGAAGGATAAAAATAAAACCAGGGCTGGTAGCGGCTCCGGTCGAGACCGTAGGCCAGGTATTTAAAGTCCCTCGGCGTTCCCGCGACGCCATGCACAAAGATCACCTGCGTCTTCTGAAGATTCATCGTTTCGAAGGAAAAAATATACTGCTGGGTATGCGCCATGAAAATCTTGAAATCATAAAGGCCGATCTGCCCGTACCGGGGATCGAAGAATTCATCATCGAGCGATTCGTAGACATACGAATGCCGCCGGACCTTTTCCGTGAAAACCAGATCGGTTTTTGCAGGAGAATCCAGATCGAGCTTTAAATCCGGTCCGGCGATGGACAGTCCGTCTATGACTTTGTGTTTTGCAATCGTGACCGGCCGAGGCATGCTTCCTACGCATTCATGCGCTTCGAAATAACCGTTTTTATCGAGGTCGGCGAAGAAATAAATCTCATAAACACCTTCCGGCAGATGAATCTGGTAATAATCCAGAGGCGTCTGCATGGGCGAACGGGCGGCAATTTCTCTCTTCTTAAATTGGTCTGTAACCGCCAGCAGAAGAACAGGACCCGCCGGTTCCCGGTTAAAAGTGAGCTTGCCTAAGAGAAGATAGGCATCCTCCGGAGCAAGTTGCATCAGCAACTCCGCGCTCTGCTCGCGGCTGAATGCCTCCCTGGCCTCCTGCTTGGCCTGCCAGAACCCGAGGTAATGATACACCGATCCGCAGCCGGCGAAAAAAAGAATCACCAAACAAAGCAGACATCCCTTCAATAAGCGTTCCATAGATTCTCCCGATGGTCATGCTCATGATTTTCCATTAACCGCGTCATACATAAATAAAACCAGACCGTATGTCAATTGATCAGTATCGCCGCAATTCAATCGCCTATTGCCTCATAAATAAATGTTACCGAAAGAAGAGCGTGAGAGAGAAACGTTGCCTCATAAAAGATGTTACCGAAGTCGTGTAATCTTTTTGAGCTTCATTTCCATGATATTTCTTAGCTCA
>JAIGNE010000038.1:0-36915 GCA_036528635.1 Deltaproteobacteria bacterium | reverse complement strand
AAGTTTCACTGCATCAATTTTAAATTGCCTTGAATAGCTCTTTCTTTCTGTCGTCATCTCTCACCTCAATTAGTTTATTCTCTATATCACTCTTTTCGAGGTGTCCGCTATGACTATGCCAGTTCAATCTGCAACATTTGTGAGACAGATGGAATCTCTTCTTCTGGTATATGTTGCAACAAATACGCTACCAAGTCCTGTTGACGCGATTGGCCAAAAACCATCCTATAAATTGCTAGGGATCTCCTTAATGCGTTTAACTTTATTTGATCGCGACTAAATGGCAGTGCTGGTACATAGCGTTCGACTCGGGCACCACCAGGAAAATTCCAAAACGGCGATAGCCACGACTACCGGAACTATGGTCTTTCGCTGCTATGGTAAACATTACCTCCCAAGGATCTTGTCCAGATATATTATTTAAAACATGACCATACTCTTTTGCTATGTTTTTGCGAATTGCATGCCCCTTATAACGATGGATACGACCTTCCCTCTGCTCAAGATCGACAGGATTGCTCGGAAGATTCCAGTGTATGATTGCGTGGCAATACGGATGAAAATCAAGTCCCTCCTGGCCAACAGATGTTGAAGCAAGCACAAACGGCCAAAAAGGGGAATTAAAAGCCTGCCTGACACGATCTTCGCGTGTTGGTTCCGTGCCGCTGTCCTCGGCATCCTGTACCCCGAATCTTAACGCAAAATGCCCGCGCATCGATTTTCTTTCAATAGTTAATTGTTCCAATCTCTCGATATCTATGCGAGCAGTTATTAACTGCAGTGAAGCTAATACAGCAGTTGCCAAATCATCCAATGACTTTGCAGAGGCAAAATCGATTATTCCAAGATATTCTCGCAGGACATGAATATATTCATCAAGTACAGACTGTAGTCCTCCCTCAGTTGAATAATCCAGCACCCTTTGCCAATAGGCAACCCCTAGATTCAGCCCGCGCAACAAACAGGTAACTTCCGGACGGTTAAAGAAGCTTCTGAATCCCCAAGCAATGCTTGCAGCAGTATTGCGACAATCTGCATTTGTATAAAATGAATTATCTTCGAAAATTCTGCAGACTGCTCTTAGCGCGACTATGCTTGGTCCACCGAGTGCCATCAGCGTCAGTACCTCGACAAGATCATCCGGACGCCGCCCCAGTGGGATAGTACCATCCAGAATTCTTTTGGCCTGTGCAACATGAGCAGACCAATTGGACTCCTTATCATCGGCATCAGCATTAACCATTCCACTCCATAACTGATCCTGTTTCTGTTCGTTAAACCATCCGACAGCGGCTGTTTTATTATCCTGTAAATCAAGCAGAATAGGAGCGGCCCAATACCAATTCTCGTCTGTTGTGGAGGAAATATTTTCCTGAACAATAAGGTTATCCAGTAATCGCTGAATAATTGATGCGATAACATGTTTTATGTTTTTAAGTGAAGGCACTTCATTAGTGCTTTTGAGGCTATCTGAATAAAATTGTAAAGGATCACATTCGCGTGCGAGAGTAAAACACGGATAGAGAATGCCGAGAATAGGCATACCTGATAATCTATCGCTTACAGCAAACTTTAAAAGCGTTCCCTGTTTCTTACGCCACTCCGGTGAATATTCTGGATTCTTTTCAGGCATAAGACTAAACATCCGCCGCTCGGCCTCATAGCTCACCATCGCAGCAATCATCTTTGGGACGACAGTCCACGATGAGAATATCAGTCTCTTGGTTAATTGCTGCCCGGGAAACTTTGCATAAGGTCCTTTGTCAGTAGAATAATACGGCAGAGATGGCGGCATCCAGAGAAGCTGCCATGCATCATTGTCGATTACGTCATCAAGCAATTGCCGTAATCGCGGATTCGCAGGTTCTAACCCACTATACCTTTTAACATCCTGCCACGGCAGTACAACACTTGGTTCATTATTTATGATAGCAGTAAGATCTTCCATCCGTTTCTCAGCAACTGCACAATGAAATTGCTCCTTGATCTTATAACTATCCATGAAGTTAAGGAGATACGGGGCCGACTTCCAGTATTCGATCATGTCCCCATGACCAAGGCAAAAGGCAATCTTCTGCAGAGCGAGATATTGCTGTATGTCGTTCGTGGTTAAGACAGGAAGCTTATGATTTGTTTGATCCTCCAGCATGTCATCATGGATAATTGAACCCGCAATACGTTCCTTCCGGCTAATAACCTTTCGCAATCTTTTTTCGAGTCGCGCCTTAATCTCCACTAGTTTGTTGAAATTGCCGTCATGCGTGCGGAACAGTTCCTGCCTAAATTCCTTCAAAAGAGTTTCAATCTCTATTGGGGTAACCTTTTCCAAGAACTCGACCGTATCTATGAAATCTTGATAATGGTCATCAGCTTGATCATCGTATTGTGTGTACATCTTATAGGGTGTTGCCGAAAGCAGCAGAATTCGAACCTTAGTGTTTTCATCTGCATAATTGAAGAGTTCTTGCGCAAGTTGTCCCGCTTCATCTTCATCTGACAAGAGATTTTTGAAACGCTGGAATTCATCCATGATGACAATGTCAGGTTCCAGCAATTTTATACATGTTTTTGCTAAATACCTGCGTAGCAGGCCAATAACCCGGTTCCGCTCGACTGCAAAATCTCTCGTTATTCGCCGGTCTGATCTGAAGAAATAATCACTCAATATGTCAAATCGTTCCCGTGTTGTCTTTTTCCCTGCCTTTAACTCCTCTTCATCCGATTTGTTTATGAATTCAATGAAGCTCGTGCACATGCCAGGATCAAAATTTGGTTTTGCACTTAAATAATTTCCCCACCAATCAGCTTTTGATACATAGCCCTGCATGACATTTTGGGGTCCCTTTCTATTTTCCAAGTTCCATGCATCATGAAGCATCCAATATAAGAGTCTGCGCTCTTCTGCCATTCCCATACTGGCTTTCATGTCGAAAGAGGTTCCCGGTGTAAATGAAACAAAATTCAATTTCCGCTTCTGCAATTTATCCAGATTTGTCGGCAGAAGAGTTATACGTGAGGCAAACTCAATATCATCGTGCCCACTTAGATTGAGACGCCTAAGATTCTGTCTGGCGATATCGGCATTGGAGCAGATATATACGATGTCAATCCGCTTTACTGAGTCCCACAAGTAATCAATTGCCTTAGCAAGTAACCCCTTTGCCACCATGGTTTTCCCAAGCCCTGCCTCGTCGGCAACAAGAAATCTATGGGTTGGATCACTGTCCAGATAGAGTCGCTGGAAAACGTATTCTGCTGTATCCCGCTGGAATGGTTTGAGCTTAGACAATATTCTATGAACGTCAGGGCGTTGTATTGTTGGTTCACTCATTTCAATCCCTCCCTTGCCGATCGGATGGCTGGCCAGATATCGTTAAAACCTTGGGGAAGCAATTCCATCCCCTTGACGCTGTCTGCCAGATCGTTCACAAGTGCGTTAATCCGATCAATTTTTTCGGGATCTCGCTCTAATGCACGTAACAGCGATTCAAGTAGTGGAATTTCAGGAGATCCGTTATTTGTTTTTCCTGCACTGCCAAATGTCAAAGAATTTCCAACTCCGTTTTCAGAATAAATATCCTGATCCGCAAGAAGCATGAGAAACATTCGCAATACATGGTCACTGTTTTTCAATAGTGATCGTACCAAACAAGAAAAACGCCCATCTGGCACTCCCTCAAGATTGACTTTTACAACGAAGCGTTCCCTCGCCTTTTTGTCAGCACGTTCGAGGGTCAACTCGAATGCATAAAACGCTGTGATTTCGTTAAGGGTGATTCCATTAAAAGTGGCGCGTATTCCCGTTGGAGATGAATAGGCTACTGAATAATGTTCCTTGAGTGTAACCGGCCAACATTTTATTCTCATATCCTCGGCTAACGGCAACAAATCATCGCATATAAGCTGAACAGTATAGAATCCATCATTGTTATCCGCCGTAACAATTGCCCGCAGTAAACAACACGCTATCAGGCGGCGCGTATTTTCCAATTCATGATCAATACTCTTCTGTAAACTATCAACTTCTATAACTTCATCTGATGATGAAAATGGCTCCAGCATATCCATAAACGAAGTTGAGCCTTTAACGGTTTTGAGAACTTTATCAATCCCGAACTTACTCTTCGGTCCTATCAATTCTACGAGAAACTCGATATTACCTGTGTTCTTGTCTACTGCATTCTTCGTATCCGGAAATGCTGCATTAGTTGCATTTGCAGAACCGGTCCATAACCGTGCTTTAGATCCATCATCCATTAGAAAAAGTTTGGCATGAAGCCCGGAAAGTGCATTTTGTTCTTCTGAATCAGAATCCAAATCCTCGGGTAAGGCTTCTAGCGAAAGGGTATATTTTCTATCAAAAAGATTAAGAGTATTCTTGGAAATTTGTACTAGTTCATCGTTGCGGCTCACAAGAATAAGATCCTTACGATTACGAGTGATTCGTTTAAGAAATCCGTCACTGAGAAACGGTGATATTATCAACATGCGGCGATGGGCCATCTCATCATCGTAACCATCAAATGGCCACTCCGGACGTGGATTAAGCCCCAATGGCCAGAAACGATATTCATCAAAAGCAACAGGATGACTTCTTTCATCTAAAATGGCTGGCATTTCAAACTGAACCTTCCTGACCTCATCTTGCATTTTATCAATTCGCTTGAGCACAACTTCAGGGATGGATCGTTTGGTTGATTCTGTTAATTGTGGTAATGACTTAATGAAATCTCCTAGCGGATGATTGAGTTTAAAGGCATTCTGACGATCCTGAAGAAGAAACCCGTCCATAATCAGTGCTGTATCCCATGAACGGTCGTAGGTCAGATTTCGACTGAGACAGAGGAATCGATATCGAATGGTAGAATTTTCTTTTGTCGTAAAACGCAACAGCCAAATTTTAGGATGGAAGACGCCATTCTTCTTTTTAGACGTAACCTCGAATACGGACTGTTCCAAGTAGGCAAATAGCTGCTGATCTTTTTGGGGCACGTTGATTTGACCAGCATGGCAAAAGATAGAGATATGGCCTGCATGGCGTTTTACCGACTCCAGGAGCGCCAAATTATTATCGATCGGTTGACCTTCAGCATCTTCCCAGTCAGAAAAGGTGAATGCCAGTGGCACAGATAACAACGCAAGCAGATCAAGTGAAAAGGTTGTCCCTACAGCACAATCAAGTATGTATCCATCAGGTGGACGTAAAGATTCAAGAAGGAGTTGACGGTTTTGAGGATCAAGCATGGTCGGCCTCAAATGGCGTAAGAATATCTGTCAAAAGTCGCTGTGAAATACCCCATCGAAAATCTAGCTGTGCCGCTCCCGCGGCGCCACTCCATTGTTTCAGGGCATTTTTATCCACAAGTCTTGCCATGCCAGTTGGTTTGTGACTTCGTTCCCGGTTCTGCAACAATGACTGCGTAATTCCACTAGACGCAATATCGGCAGGATTAACGTTGGCAAGTGCCAATTTAAGCCACTCATTGATAAAATCTCTCGTTCGACGATGGATACGCACGTTCTGGTTGTCAATGATCTGCCAAAACTGCTGTTGGTCCCAGGTAGAATATGCATCTCTGCGGGAAAATATCATGCTTGCCCATTTACCGATTTCATTCTCATAGAATTGAATCTTTTCTTCCCATATAGAAAATTCTTTATAGTAGCGTTTCGCTACCATAAGGTTATAAAGTAAAGCTGCTCCGTGCATAACTTCGGAAAAGTTGCGCGCGTGGGATACTATCCGCCCCAGCTCTGATGGAAGATTATTATTTACAGCGCGTTTATGTTCCCAGGCAAAATCTACTTTATTCCATGGGCCGTCTTCATCGACAAGAACCGATAGAAGGCTCGCATTGCGCCCATTTTTACCTTTGATTTGTTCTTTGAGAAAGTCAGATTCTATGGAAGTAAGACAAAAGGAAGCTTTTTGCGGAAAGTCCGGCGGTTTTATGGACAATACAGCAGGATGCCAATTGTAGCTAACAATTTGGTCATCACCATCATCACTACCTTTGCGTGCAGGAATAATTGGTGGGCCGATTTTGATGAGCCTCTTATGGTACTCATCCTGCGAAGCATCAATTCGCCTGATTCCCCATGACCCAAGTCCATACCAGTAAATATTGCTGAGTAACCGCTTAAGGTTGATACGGGCGTCAACACCAATGGTTCCGTCAGAATCATCAGAACTTGCGAGAATATCAATAAGGGCAATCTCTTCTCTACGAGCTACCTTGGCCAGTTCTTGTTTGGAGTCAAACGATTTTTTCCGCAATTTCTGCTCCAGATCGACATATATCCAGGGAACGAACAGAAAATAACGGGCACGCGTCTGGATGGTCGTTGTGCCTGGGGAAAGAATATTTGCAATCGTATCGCGAACAGTGCCAATTCCAAGTTCGTCACGTGTATCGCGATTTTTTAATGAATCCGCAATTTCTAACACTTTACGTCGCTCTGATTCTGAATAATCAAGCCATGAAAAACTAGAAGTCATTTATTATAGGTCTCCTTCTTGCAGAATACGCCCAATTCCATAACCAGCTTGCTGCCTCAATCCTTACAAAACTGTATTTGGCTAGTCCAATATTTCTCAACATTCGCTACGATAGAATTATGATATTTATGATGCTCTGGTTGTAATGCCAAGAAAAAAACAACATGTGATGTCGTAAACGCTGCGATTAAAGAGTCCCTCGTATTTTTTTGCAACCTTTCTTTTAAGCGCTGAATAAATGATTGCCTCTTCTCTCTGCAAAAATGTTGGTATATAAGCAGTGATTTCCCTTGTTCCCACAAATCGCTTATTTCACGCCAATAAAGATACTTTGAGGAATCTTTTCTACCATATGGTTTAGAATTTACTTCTATCCCATTATCGGGATCAAGAAAAACCAGGTCAGAATCTTTCGCGTTTGATAATAAATCCAGGAACCAATCTCTCCTGTCTTTGGAAGGATCTGGCACCTTATGAGAAAAGTACTTTGCATCTGGCAGAAGTTTTGTATTTTCAATTAGCCGGACATTGCGGGCGCGTGGGTTACTCATCAAACGTTGTAATCCTTTATAGAGCTCAGAGTCATACCTCCACCACTCATCAGGCTTGTTCAAATAATCGGTGCGTTTCCCGTCATTGTTTGAATCATCTGGTGTAAGCATCCACGCCACAAGAAGGCTAAATCTATTTGAACTAAAAATCGCACGAATTAAGCCATACTTGCGATAATCATTGATGTCGCCGAAATATTTGTTTTTCATATATTCGTTTTCATTTTCCCTTAATCGTCCTCGTCTTCCTCAACATCATAAACATAAATTCGAAGAATACCTTTGATTGCCGAATAATCAAACCATAAGTTAATCTCATCCTCTGCATAATCAAAAAGTAGATCACCGGTCACTTCTTCCTCAAGTTTTGCTTTTTCCCTGGCCGTTAGAGCCTTCCCATCCGTCCTCGTCACCCATATTTCATGGTATCCACATACTTTGTATTTGTGCCATGGATGTCCATACAAATCGGCCAAATCAACGCAGTGATGGATCTTTTTAGGTGTCAGGATACGCGCAAACGCTTTTTGACAAAGCTCGAATGTAAGAGAATATTTTGCTTGACCGGCCCTCGCTGGATCGTATTTCTGCATGGCGAGGAAATCGTCATACGACCGTCCATCAATACTTGCATACGCACAGCAGGCCTGGACCGCTAGGATCGTACCTTCCAGTAACTGTTTCGGTTTGTCCGGCAAGCCGTGCTTTTTCATGTGATTACGAAATATCACCAGGTTGTCAACTTTTGCGGCGTTTCGGAATTCACGCTCCCACTCTTCAAATAGATTCTTCGGCATATGCCCCTTGGACCCCGGGTACTATATCTACGGCTAGATAACGTTATAACAATCTGCCAATGCCCTTATTTTTGTTTCCATTTCCTTAACCAACCAATCCGGCTTCAGCAATTTTGCTTCCTCACCCAGCGATAACAACCAGCCGATCAGCTCCGGTTTGGAAGATGTCATAAGTTTAAGGATGATCCTACCTTTGCCTTTTTGGATGATTTCCTGATTTTGGCTCCACCGCCGCTCTGTCACGTATGCGGCAGCCCAGCCCGTGAAAGCCACTTCCACTTCAAATGCTTCATCCTTGATGATGCCGAAATGTTGGTTGAATGTTTTCTCAAAATCAAATTTTTCAGGCTGGAACGTGACATCCGTCATAGCCACTGACTTCATACGGTGGACGGCTAGCAGGGGATCAAATTTCGGAGGCCGATAGGGTTTCCCCGGTTCTTTGGCTTTCTGCGCGTGGAGATAGATCGCGTCATGATAAGAAAACAGCTTCAGCGGTTTGATATAGAATGTTTTCGGCCGTGGCGATTCAATGGCCTGGTAGGTCAGTTTGCAGACCTTTTGTTTTTCCATGGCATCGATCAATGTGTGGATGATTTGATGATGCGGCGTGTAATCGATGGTGCCGGGGCGAAACGCGGCGAAATGGCATTCGCCCATTTGTTGATTGCCGGCAAGCGCGGTCTTACTCTTCAAAATCGCCTGCGTCGCCTCCGCATAGAGTTTTTTCCCGACAAGATGCTGTGTAAAGGCCTTGCACAGCTGCAGTGACTGGAGTTCTGCTTCGGTCAGCGGAACAGTCCCGGGCAGAGCGGCTAGTTTCTTGATCCTGAAGAAGCTTCTGTTGCCCTGCTTCGTCTCCTCAATGGCAATCCCGTAAGATTTACGAATATTGTCAATCAATCTCAGGACCGTCTGTTTGGAGCAGTTGAGGGTATTGGCCAGTTCCGTCAATGAATGGCACTCACCGGAAAACAGCAGGCGAATAAACAGGCTGATGAGCTTCTCGCCATAGCTTTTGTAAAGATCATGTTTTGCAGGCATGGCATCTTCCTTGTTTTGTGCTGCTGCTTAAAAGTACGCGTAAACATTAGCGCATCGTGTCTCCGCTGTAAATGAATAAATTATAAATCATGCCGCAGTATGGAACGATCATATGAGATATTGCTTCCAGGTCTTCAGACCTGCCTGCATTTGCATACAGTAAACTGAATATCTGGAGGGGAATAGAGTGAATACAACAGAATTAAAAATTGTGATAGATAATGCCACTGCGTTATTCGCGGGGCTCAAAGAAAGATATCCGAAGCTGGCCGGTTATCTGGTCTATTCATCACCTCACGGCCAGTGCAATTTAACGACTGATCTTTTTGAAATATTAAAAGCGTTCCCTGCCATGATCGTTGATTCCAGACAAAAAGAAAAAACCGTGGCCCTTGTGCAAAGCATCGTGTCGCTGGAGAAAGAGAAGAAAGATAATGTAAATGCAAAAGATACCGTGGCGGAGAAGATCAAACAGCTTAAGAACGATCTGTCACAAATAATCGATGAACTGGCACTGCGGGATGACACTTTTGTGGAAATTCGCTTCGATGAAAAGAAAGTCAACCTGCCCTTGATTTATGAGCTACAGAAAGACGAACTGGTCTCCCGGATGCATACTCCGCAAACAAAGGCATCCATCAGGATAGTTTTAGGAACGCTGCGGGATTTGCAGTAGTTATTCAAAAATCACTAATATTGAACGGCGACATGCTCATGATTATGGACAAAACTTCCATCATTCTTGATGATAAAAACGCGCACTATGCTTTAATCAGAAAAGTAATACGTATTGTAAAAGATGAATACAAAAACAAGTTCAGACTCAGCGACCTGACTTCTCTTGAAGAATTCACGATCACTGAAAAGCAGTACTTGAAAATTGTTTTTTCTCCCGACATTACTGGATTATACGCTTGGGAGTATCATTTCTATTTTATGGGAAACAGGTGGCATTATGATGAATCAGATCAATACGATTACAGAAAGACAATCAGATACATTCTGCTGCTGCTCAACAAGGGCAAAATTCCAATGGGAGAACCAATTAAGACAAATAATTATCGATTCGTAAAAAGTATTTATTATGACTGGTTTAATTTATTGGACTGTGAATCGCGGCGGTTATATGAAATAAACTTTAGCGAAAGAGATTTTATACTATTTATTTCACAGAACCTTAAAAACAGGCTTGGTGACATGAGCATTTATAATTTTGAATTCCTTAAAACCTTTATGGAGGCAAAACAAGATTATCATGCAAAGAAGGTTCTTGAGGCCATTATGGGTGTAGAAAGTTGCAGCAATTGAAAGGAGAATGTATGCGATCAATTCATATGGCTGGTGGAATGCTCACTTCCAATTTTGGCAAAGCCCGCAAGATTATTCACACGGGTGATCATTTATTTCATCAACCGTATATTTAAAAAGCAGAAAGCGATAAAATAGCTGTATGAATTTAAGACTATCCAAAACAAAATATCTTAACGGTTTACAGTGCAAGAAACTCCTCTGGCATATTTATAACGAACCGGAAGCCATTCCAAAACCGGATGAAGCGACGCAGGCAATTTTTGTGCAAGGACATCTGATAGGGGACTATGCAAAGAAGCTATTTTCAAAGGGTATTGAGGTTGATCACACAGGATCATTTGAAGATGGCCTAAAGTCAACCAGGGAAATTATCCTAAAAAGAGTCCCAATGTTTGAAGCGGCATTGGCATATAAGAATTGCTACGCAAGGGCGGACATTATAGAGCCGGTCGGCAAAGACAAATGGGATTTAATTGAAGTCAAAAGTACGACAGAACTCAAGGATGTTAATTATTCCGATATTGGTTTTCAATATTATGTTTATACCGGCGCCGGGCTAAAGATAGATAAATGTTATTTGATGTGCATTGATAATACTTATGTCCGTAAAGGCGAAATTGATCCAAAGAAATTATTGAAGAAGATTGACGTCACTGATGAAATCAAAAAATCCTATAGCAAAGCAATTGAAAACAATGTCGCAGAAATGCTCAAAGCTATAACTGCTGAAGCATTCATCGAAATAGGTATCGGCACACATTGCAATGATCCTTACGATTGTCCGCTAATAGAGAAATGCTGGTCATTCCTGCCCGAGAGAAATGTGGTTTTGCTGTACAGAAACAAAAAGCTTCCCATGGCTTTAATTAAAGATGGCATTCTTGAATTGGCTAAGATACCTGATGAACATGCACTCAATGAAAAGAATCAAATACAGGTTGATTGTGAAAAAACCGGCAAGCCTCATATCGATCAAGATAAGATAAATGATTTTTTAGGTACAATTCATTATCCTGCTTATTACATGGACTTTGAAACGTTTGCTTCGGCTATCCCCGTGTTCGATGATTCCAGACCTTATCAACAAATACCCTTCCAATTCTCCGTGCATGTGGTCAGAGAAAAGGGGACCAGGCCAGAACATTATTCATTTCTGGCAGACGGTCCTAATGACCCACGTCCCGAGTTTATGGCAAGGTTAAAACAAATTATGGGCACAAAAGGTTCGATAATTGCCTATAATGCCAGTTTTGAAATAGGCAGACTCAAAGAATGCGCATTAGTACTTCCAAAGTACAAAAAGTGGGTAGAATCCATAGAAAAAAGGATTCTTGATTTACTCCAGCCTTTCAGGGCTTTTGCTTATTATCATCCCAAACAAAACGGCAGTTGCTCGATCAAGAAAGTTTTACCGGTGCTAACAGGCAAGTCTTATGATGATATGGAGATCGGTGATGGCGGGACTGCCAGTGCAGAGTATTTCAGGGTTATATTTACAGAGGATAATAAAGACAAGGTTAAAGTCAGACAGTTACTGGAGGAATATTGCGGTTTGGATACCCTGGGCATGGTCGATATTGTGAATCAATTATCCAGTATGGCGTAACCATTTTTTATAGAAGGCGGGACATTTCAATTTCATCCATGAACAATCGAATGCATAACCCGTCAAGCTGCACGCTGTAAAAAATCGCGATATGCAAGACGTCTTAACTTTCTGCCTGCCAGCTTGCCACATATTCCCATGATTTGACCTGAGGCGCGGCATCTTCCTGCCGCCAGCGTCCCGCCAATCCCGACTCCTTGACCGTCAGATCGAAATGGCACATGGCGATGCCCAGATCAATCTCCTGCAGAGAAACATCCCGCAGATGCCGGTAACCGATAGCGCGCGACAGATAAAAGAGAAATTTTTTCTGGCTTTTTTCATAGACAATCCGCCAGGGCTGCTTGTTGGAAGCCGAAGGGGCCAGACGAATATTTTCGAGCGCTTCGCTGTAATCGCCGGCTTCTTCGGGGGCCAGGGGTGTCCGGGCGTTTCCGGCAAAGAAAAGATCCGCCCAGGGCAGACGACGGTCGGAGCCGGCAAAACCGCGCATGATCCGTTCTGTCAGGCTCCTGCGTTCGGCTGCGTAACCGATGGGGGTGACGGTCGGCAGGAGTTCGCTGCGGCTCATTCCCGATGCGCGTCCGAAGGCGCTGATGGCGAAGGTGCCGCCCAGCCAGCAGGTGTTCAATCCCAGCCCGGTGGCGTCCAGAATGAGCTTTTCCTTGCAATACCCGTAATCTTCAGGCGCCATGGGTGCGGGGCTGATCATGCCGGCCAGGTAGAGATGCGCGTTTTTAATGACGCCGTACGTGCCCAGCGTCTTCCACTCGTTGAGCGGGAGCGCGTCCATGGGGATCAGCACAAAACGCGGCTTGTTTCCGAACGGGCCGCTTTGCGGTGCGTTGACCAGTTGTCTGAATTTCCGCAGGATGGAATCCTCCACCGGACGGTCTGAGTAAGAACGACAGGAATAACGTTTGCGAATGGTTTCCGAGACAGGGGTCATGCAGCCTCCTCAAAAAATGTTATTGGCAAAACGCCGCAGCTATCTTATACTAATCTCAGAATATTTCAAATCATACGACAGGTGAGGGAAAATTATGAAACTGGCCACTGTGGAGCAAATGCGCGGGATGGATCGGTTTGCCATTGAATCCCTGGGAATTGCCGAGGAGATCCTCATGGAAAATGCGGCGCTGGCGTCGGTTGCGCTGCTGCAGCGGAAGTTCGGCATCCGCGGTAAAACCTTTGTGATTTTCTGCGGCGCCGGCAACAATGGCGGCGACGGGCTGGCCGCAGCTCGCCTGATTATGTCCGCCGGCGGTCAGGCTAAGGTATTTCTCACGGCCTCTCCCAAAAAATACAGCGGCGCCGCCAAAACCAACTATGACATTTTATGCAATCTGGCCGGAGATATTCAACTGCTGACCCGGGCCGATGAGGCCAGAATGGACACCCTGCATTGCAACGCCGTGGTCGATGCCATTTTAGGGACGGGGCTGGATCGCGATGTCAAGGGACTCGCGGCGGATGTGATTGGCCTCATTAACACCTGCCAGCGGCCGGTTTTGAGCCTGGACATTCCGTCAGGCATATCCGGCGATACGGGACAGGTGATGGGTGTTGCGGTCAGGGCTGCCTGCACCGTCACCTTCGGTTTGCCGAAACTCGGCAATCTGCTTTATCCCGGGTATGAGCACTGCGGAGAGCTTTCCGTGACGCATATTTCTTTTCCTCCGGAGCTTTATAACCGCGGCG
Source organism: Deltaproteobacteria bacterium (assembly GCA_036528635.1). GTDB lineage: Bacteria > Desulfobacterota > Syntrophia > Syntrophales > Smithellaceae > UBA8904. The sequence goes on along the minus strand of JAIGNE010000038.1, from coordinate 23,406 downwards.
ATCTGACCCTCGAAACCAATGACAGGGTTTTGCTGCCGCCCAGGCTGGCCGAGGCTTACAAAGGGGTGATGGGAGATGTTCTGTTTATTGCCGGAGGCGGCAACTATTTCGGCGCGCCGTATTTTTCCGCGATGGCTTTTCTGAAAGCGGGCGGCGGCTATGCCAGGCTTGCCGCGCCCCAGTCGATGATTCCCTTTATTGCTCAGTCCGGCCGCGAGATTGTGTTTCTGCCGCAGCGGGAAACGGCAACGTTCAGCCTGTCGCTCAAAGCCAAGCCCGATCTGCTGGCTTGGGCGGAAAAGGCCGATATGGTGGTGATCGGCCCGGGCCTGTCTTTGCAGGATGAAACAACAAAGCTTGTCCGGGAACTGGCTTCCGTCATTTCCAGACCGCTCCTCATTGACGGCGACGGGCTCACGGCGATCGCCGAACGGCCGGAAATATTGCTGAAGCGAAAAGCCGCAACAATTCTGACGCCGCACGCGGGGGAGATGGCGCGCCTGACGCGTAAGACCGTCGCGGAAGTGAATGCGGATAAAATCGGTATTTTGCGCGACGCCGCCAAAAAACTCAATGCCACGATCGTTTTTAAAGGCGCGCATTCGCTGGTCGGTCTCACCGACGGCCGGGTGTATGTTAATTTAAGCGGCAATCCGGGGATGGCGACCGCCGGCAGCGGCGACGTTCTGACCGGTTGCATCGCGGCCATGCATGGCCTGGGTTTGAGTCCGGAGATGGCCACGCGCAAAGGCGTCTTCCTGCATGGGTATGCCGGTGATCTGGCCGCGGAGGAAAAAGGTCAGGACGGCATTATCGCGACGGACATTCTGGAGCACCTGCCGCAGGCATTAAAGGAGGATCGGGCGGGGATGATCGAAGAGAAATATTACGCGCCAAACGTTTGTTGACCGGGCGCTTATTTTTGTCAGGACGGCGCAAAAGGGGAGAGATATCATGAAATACCGGTCTTACGTTGCTGCGCTTGTGCTGGTCCTGGCATTGTGCGCGATCGCTTTCTTTTCCATTTACTCTGAAGTGAAAAAGCAAACGATTCATGATCTCAATGCCCGCCAGATCATCCATGCCCGCCAGGCCGCCCGGGGCATACAGGATCACTTCGACTATCTGGTCAAGACCCTGGTTGTTTTCTCGCATCACGAAAGTATTGTTCGGCTTGAAAACCAGGGCAAGAAGATCATGGCGGATTATCGTGAAGCGTATTCCGAGGAAGTTAAAAGTGTTACCCGGCTGGATGCCCGGGGACGAATCCTCTACACGACGCCGTTCAATCAAAAAGCCATCGGCACGGACATCTCCGGTCAGGAGCATGTCCGTGAAATTCTGCAAACGCAAAAACCCGTTATCAGCGATGTTTTTCAGGCCGTGCAGGGCTTTCAGGCCATCGCACTCCATGTGCCCGTATTCCGTCAGGGCCGGTTTGACGGGACCATCGGCTTGCTTGTCTCGATTGACCATGTGGCCGATAAATATGTCAAAGAAATTCGCATCGGGAAAAACGGCTACGCCTGGATGATGACACAAAGGGGCATCGAGATCTCGTGCCCTGTGCCGGGCCACGTCGGCCGGAGCGTTTTTGATACCTGCCGGGACTTTCCGGAAATCATCGCCATGGCCACAGAGATGCTGATGAAAAAGGAAGGCGTCACCACTTACCCCTTCGATAAGATTCGGGGGGACCGTGTGGAAAAAGTCGTCAAGCACGCCGTCTATCTGCCCGTCCTGATCGGCAATACGTTCTGGTCCATTGTCGTTGCCACACCTGAAGACGAGGTCCTGCTGATCATGGATGGTTTCCGGAAAAGACTCCTGGTGATTTTTGCCGCGCTTTTTCTGATCGGCTGCGCGCTGACTTACTTTCTGGTCAGGGCGGTCGTCATTTTTCGGGAGCAGGAGAAACGCAAGACCGTTGAAGCGTCCCTGGAAAAAAGCGAAGAAAAACTGTCCTTGCTGATGGACGGGGTTCCTGTTCTGCTTGCCTATGTTGATGCGGATTTGCGTTTTGTTTATACGAACAGAGCCTATGCGGACTGGTATGGCCGGACTCGCGAAGACATTGCCGGAAAACGGATTGACGATCTGCTGGATCAGGACGTATTCCGTCGGGCGCTTCCGTATTACCAGAAGGCCCTGAGCGGAAAAGATGTCGTTTTTGAAAATAAGACCTACGACAAGGACAAGCGCGAGCGTTATGTCAGTGTCCACATCGTCCCGCATCATCATGAGGGGATGGTTGTCGGATTTTTTGCGTCCATTATGGATGTGACCGAACAAAGGCTGGCGGAAGAGAAGCAGCGGGAAACGGAGTCGCTCTTCATCGCCTTTATGAATAATCTTCCGGCCGCCGTGCTGATCAAGGACAATGATTTAAGACCCGTCTATGTGAACAATCGCTTCCGCGAAATTTTCCCCGCGGATGACTGGATGGGAAAAACGCCCGTAGAGACATTTCCTCCGGACGTTGCCGGTCCCATGATCGAAAACGACCGTCAAGCATTAAGCAGCGGATTCGTCCGCTACGAAGAAAAGTGGGAAAACCTCCATGGGCTGAGTTATGTTTTTGAGACCAGCAAGTTTCGCATTGAGCGCGAAGGAAAGACGCCCTTTCTCGGCTGCATTATCATGGATGTCACAGACCGCAAACGGGCGGAGGAAGAAAGGCATGATTTGCAGGAGCGCTTGCAGCGCGCGGAAAAGATGGAGGCCTTGGGCACGCTGGCGGGCGGCGTCGCCCATGATCTGAATAATGTGCTGGGCGTGCTGGTTGGCTTTTCAGAGCTGCTTGCGGAAAAACTCCCCAAGGACAGTCCGCTTTACAGGTATGCCGACCATATCTTGAAGTCCAGCATGAAGGGAACGGCGATTATCGAAGACCTGCTCACGCTGGCCAGAAGAGGGGTCACCATTTCAGAGACCGTTAATCTGAACAGGATTGTTGCCGACTATTTCCGGACGCCGGAATTTGAAAAGCTGCAATCTTTTCATCCGGGCGTGAAAATGACGGCCATGCCGGAAGAGGGTCTCCTGCATATCAAAGGGTCGCCGATCCATCTGGGCAAGACGGTCATGAACCTGATCTCCAATGCTGTCGAGGCGATATCCGGAAGCGGCGAAGTGACCATCAGGACGGAAAACCGTTATCTGGATAAACCGGTTCGGGGATATGACGATTTGAAGGAAGGGGATTACGTTGTGCTGATGGTATCCGACACCGGCAGCGGCATTTCCGCAGGCGATCTGGCCAAAATATTTGAACCGTTCTATACAAAGAAAGTGATGGGGAAAAGCGGGACGGGGCTGGGGCTTGCCGTTGTCTGGGGAACGGTGAAAGATCACAATGGTTATATTGATGTGCAAAGCGAGGAAGGCAGGGGAAGTGTCTTCTCTCTCTACTTTCCAGCGACCAGGGAAAATCCCGCCGGGATCCGCACGGCCCTGTCCGCCGACTCGTATAGGGGAAGGGGCGAATCGATTTTGGTGGTGGATGATGTGCCGGCGCAGCGGGAGCTGGCTGCGCGCATGCTGGAAAGGCTGGGCTATCGCGTACAGACGGTCGCCGGCGGGGAAGAGGCGGTGGAATGCCTCAAAATCGAAAAGATGGATCTGGTCTTGCTGGATATGATTATGGACCCGGGCATCGACGGCATGGAGACCTATCGCAGAATCCTGGAAATCCATCCCGGGCAAAAAGCGATCATCGTCAGCGGTTTTTCCGAGACGGAGCGGGTGAGAAAAACGCAGCAGATGGGCGCTGGCGCATTCGTCCGCAAGCCTTATCTTCTGGAAAAAATAGGTTTGGCGGTTCGCAGGGAGCTGGACCGAAAATAAAAAGACAGTGCGGGCCGGGCATTCTTTATGGTATGAATTTTGAGTATCGATTCGGCGGGGTCGGCCGCCGTTGCCTGATCGCAAATCGCAGTTTCATCCGGGATTGTTCAAGGCACGCGTGATCCATCGGGCAGGCGTGCTTCCCCTCGATCCGGAATGCGGCTCAAAAAAAAGATTGGACGGCTGATAGAAGAATGCCATGAGAGAGAAAAAAGGAAAGCGCAACGTATCGGCAAAGGCAAAGATCGCTGATAAAATTCCAGGTCATCGCGATGGAACGAAAATCGAGCTCGGGAGAACAAAACGTGCGGTGAAAGCCGGCCCGGATTCGCGAAGCGTTGAAGCGGATCTGCGTGCAACGTTAAGCAAGTATTGCACGATCATCGACCGGATTGAAGATTGCGTTGGAGAAGTCGATCTGGACGGGAATATTACCTTTACGAATAATGCGGGCGCCCGGATCTGGGGATATAAAGATAAAAATGAAGTCTACCGTTTGAAATATTTGAACTATCGCGAATACACGGATCAGCAGACAGCCCAGTTCGTTTTCAAAGCCTACAATAAAATTTTTCGGACAGGGATCCCCGATAAAATATCCTATGAGATTATCCGCACGGATGGCCAGCGCCGGATGATTGAAGATTCCGTGGCGCCTATTCGTGCAGACGGCAAACGGATCTCAGGTTTTCAGACGGTCAGCCGGGATGTCACCGATCGCATCCTGAGGGAGAAGGAGCTGGCGGCCCACCGTACTCGCCTCGAAGCGATCTTCAGAAGCGTCAGGGACGCGATTATCACCGTGGACCCGGATCTGCGGGTCATTGAAGCAAACCTGCATACGGAAACGATCTGCGGTCTCGATCCCCAAACCATGCTGGGGAAGAAATTTGTCAACTGTCTCAACCGCTGCAACCGATCCTGTGTGGATGTGCTGAAGCAGACGCTGGGAAGCAAAGAAATCATCAAAGAGTGCCGCATCGAATGCGGCCATCAGCAGCGATCCCATCAGCAGGTCAGCGTGACCAGTTCGCCGCTGTTGGATCCGGAAGGAAATTTCATGGGCGTGGTGATGGTCATCCGGGATATGACGCTGTTGACGGACCTTGAGCGTGAACTGCGGGAAAGACACCAGTTCCAGAGTATCATCGGCAAGAGCAAGAAAATGCAGGATATCTACCGGCTGCTGGAAGACCTGGCGAATCTGGACACGACGGTTTTGATTTCCGGCGAGAGCGGAACGGGCAAGGAACTGGTTGCGCGCGCCCTTCACTACAGCAGCGCCAGGGCCTTCAATCCGTTCGTCACCGTCAATTGTTCCGCCTTGGCGGAAAGTCTTCTCGAAAGCGAACTTTTCGGGCACGTCAAAGGCGCTTTTACAGGCGCCATCAAGGACCGGCAGGGACGTTTTCAAGCCGCGCAGGGGGGCACTATTCTGCTCGACGAAATAGGCGATATCTCGCCGCTGATTCAGTTGAAGCTTCTGCGCGTCCTGCAGGAGAAAATGATCGAACGGGTCGGCGAATCCGTCCCGAAGACGGTGAATGCCCGCGTCATTGCCTGCACTAACAAAAACCTGCGGGAAAAGTCCCGGCGCGGCGAGTTTCGGGAAGACCTCTATTACCGGTTGAAGGTGGTGGAAATCACCTTGCCGCCCCTGCGCGAACGCCTGGAGGATCTGCCGCTGCTGATCAATCATTTCCGACAGAGTTTCAACAAACGGTTTAGCAAGGACATTGAAGGTGTTTCCAATGACGTAGTGGACCAATTCATGCGCTACCCGTGGCCCGGGAATATCCGGGAACTGGAACACGTCATCGAGCATGCATTTATTCTCTGCCACGGAAACACAATCACCTCCGAACATCTGCCTCCTGAAATCAGGACATCGCTGGCCGAGTCTGAAAATAAAAGCATGCTGAGCCGCACAGCGGGCAGCGAACCGGACAGTGTCGTGCGCACGCGCGAAGCGTTGCTGAAAGCCGGAGGAAACAAAGCCAAGGCGGCCCGGTTTCTGGGGATCGACCGCCGAACGCTCTATCGAAGACTTGATAAATACCTGTCCAAATAATCTTTATTCATGTGACAAATCGTGGCGCGAGTGAGGGCCTCATATGTGTGCATTGCGCACACATCTGGATTTCTGACTGCATCATCTCTTTATTATAACCTGTTGAAATAAAATATCTTGTTGCCTGATTATCATGCCTGGCATGCTCTGTGTATTTAAAGGCGATCAAATGGAATGTCCGTGCGGAGCTCGGCCGGAAGCAACGGTTTCTGAGATATCGGATGGATCTCTTCATCATCGCAAAATAAAAAAACAGACAAGGAGGGTTAAAAAAAGTGAATCATCTGAAAATGCTTTTTTGCTGGATTGCCGTTGTTCTCATTGTTGCCTGGGCTGGAAGCAGTATGGCCGATGAAATTGTGATTGGATTTACCGGCCCGCTCAGCGGACCGGCAGCCGAATACGGTCAGGATATCGCAGGCGGAATCGATATGGCTGTTAAGGAAATTAATCTGGCCGGCGGGATTATGGTTGCCGGTAAAAAATACACCTTCAAACTGATGAAGATCGATGACCGGATTGATCCCACCCAGGCTGTTAATAACGCCCGGCGTTTCCAGGCCAGTAAGGCTGTCGCCGTTTTCAACGGAATTTTCACCACCATTGCGCCCATGTTGAAGATCAACGAAGAAAAAGGCAGCGAGTTTATCCTGATGGCTTACACCAGCACCCCCAAGTGGGATACTCTGGGCAATAAATTAACGGTGGATGTTACGATGCCCTTTCCGGTGACGCTGGCGGGTTCTGCGGATTGGGCTCTGCAGAAAGGATATAAGAAATGTGCGATGGTGGTCACATTCGGCGTCTACGGCGATGAATGGAGATCGGCGTTTAAAACGTACTGGGAAAAAAACGGCGGTACGATTACGGCGGATAAGCCGGCCAATTACTATACGGAAACCGATTTTTCCGCGCCGTTGTCCGCCGCCCTGGTCACCAAACCGGATGTTATGCTCATCGGCGGGCCTTCCGCAACGACCGCACTGGTCATCGAACAAGCACGCGGCATGGGATATAAAGGCGCTTTCATCCTGATCGATCAGGCCAATCAGGAGTATATCGCCCGATTGCTGGGTGGGACAAAAGTGATGGGGAATCTGATCGGCGCGGCTGGTCCCGGCAGCATGCCGACACCCGGTGCCGCACAATTTGCAAAGAAATACTCCGATCAATATAAGAAAAAAGCCAGCTGGGATTGCATTCTCAATTACACGGGAACACATGCCCTGGCGAATGCCATCGTTGCTGCGGGGACCGTGACGGATATCTATAAAATCCGCAATGCCTTTGCCAAAACGCTCGCGACCCCGATGCTCGGCAATGAATATCCAAACGAAGTATTCGGCATTGAGCCAACCGGACGTCTGCAGGTTGGAGGCTCCATTCAGACCATCACGGATGGAAAATCCGATCCGCCGGCGGTTCTGGTCTGGTGGGTTAAAACACAAAAAGAATTTGAAGCTGTTAAAAAGATATCAGCCTTCAAGTCGTCGAGGTATGTCTGGATTAAATAGAAAAGGATGGGATGATTAGAGCGTTTTGAAGGAAGGACGGGATAACCGGCCTTCCTTTTTTCGGGGGCGGCGGAAGATTGTCAGTGTTTGCTTCCGCATGCCGCGGTAACCTGCGTCATCCATGGAAATCGCCGGATTGACCGATTGCTTAATAAGTGTGGCGCCTGGCCGTCAGATGTGGCCCTCAGTTATGTGGATCAGCGCCACGCGTTGCTATCGGGAACATCTCATCAGGAATAAGCGATACATGAATGAATTATCGCATGTTGTTTCAGTTGCTCGTTTTTGGGCACACTCCGTGTGTCTGATGATCTCTGCAGGTCAAAGCAACGCTTCGGGAGTGGATATGATGAAGTGGGTTCATCTCATTCGGCCGCAAATTTTCCGGGAAGAGGTCGCAAACGAAAGGAGACTGGTTCTGCTTCTGTGTATGCCTCATAACGATGCTTTTCATGAACAAATCCAAATCATCGAGGAGCTGGCCCGCTTATACGCAAATGAATTGAAGGTTATGCTGACGGAAGAGAGTTCACTGGAAGCGTTTAAGAAAGATCTGGCCATTGTCGGGACGCCGACTATTTTGTTTCTGAAGCAGGGGCGGGAGATCTTCAGGGTTCTGGGGCTTGCCGACCTGGACATGCTGCGACGGTTTGTCGGGAAGGCGCTGGGGAACCATCCCGGAGGCTCTCCATCTGAGAATATCGGGGGATGAAATGAAAACCTTCTTAACTTTATTGTCGGCCGCCGGCAGCCATGAAAGGGTCAAAGAGAAAAAAACCGCGCCGGCGGATTATAAAATATCATCTGAAAAGGAGAAGTAAATGGCAGAAAAGTTTATCAGTGACCGGAACTTGAAATTCTTATTGTACGAGGTATTCGATGTCGAATCCCTGCTTGCCTACCCGCGTTATGCCGATCACAGCAGAGAAGTTTTTGAGATGGTGATTCAGACGGCCATGAAGATGGCCAGGGATCTTTATAAACCCATATCATCGGATATGGATAAGCAGGCGCCTGAGTATGTAAACGGCGAAGTCAGGGTGCATCCGGCTGTTCGGAATATCATGCGGGAGGCCGGCGCCGGCGGCTGGATCGGCGCGACTTTCTCCTACGAACAGGGCGGGCAGCAATTGCCGGAAATGGTCGGCATGACGATCCCCACGGCTATCTTCTCCGCCGCCAACTATTCCGCTTCCGTTTACCCCGGTCTGACAGGCGGCGCTGCCGGCCTGATCGCCTCCTTCGGGAATCAGGAGATGAAGGATGTGTATCTCCCGAAAATGATGTCGGGGCAATGGCAGGGGACAATGGCTCTCACGGAACCGCAGGCGGGTAGTTCACTCGCGGATATTACGCTGACGGGTGAATCCACCGGCCAGGGGTATTATAAAATGAAAGGGCAGAAGATATTCATTTCCTGCGGAGACCACGACGGCGCGGACAACATCGTGAACCTGGCTATTGGCAGAATCAAGGGAGCGCCCGCAGGTGTGAAAGGTATTTCTCTGTTCTTGATTCCCAAGAAACGGATTGCCGCCGACGGCAGCCTTGAGCCCAATGATATCAGCTGCACCGGCATTTATCACAAGCTCGGCTATCGTGGCGCCCCCATCACGCAACTGGCTTTTGGTGAAAATGACGACTGTCGCGGCTGGCTGGTGGGCGAGGTCAATAAAGGTTTGTCCTTGATGTTCCAGATGATGAACGGCGCGAGGATCGATGTTGGCCTTGGCGCAGCCTGCATTGCATCGGCCGCCTTCTATGCGTCGCTCGAGTATGCCAGGGAACGTCCTCAGGGCCGCAGGCTCACATCGAAAGATCCCCTTTCACCGCAAGTGCCGATCATTGAGCATCCTGATATCAAGCGGATGCTGTTGTTTCAGAAGGCGATTGTGGAAGGCTCGCTGTCCCTGCTGATGCAGTGCAGCCGGTATCATGATCTGGAGAAGGTGACAGAGGGCCAGGAGCATGAGGACCATATGCTGCTTCTGGACCTGCTGACGCCGGTTGCTAAAAGCTATCCGTCCGAAATGGGGATTTTGTCGTGCAGCCAGGGTTTGCAGATCCTGGGTGGTTACGGATACTGCGACGAGTTTCCCCTGGAGCAGTACTATCGCGATGTGCGGATTCATCCCATCCACGAGGGAACAACGGGAATTCAGGCGATGGACCTTCTGGGGCGAAAAATGATGATGAAGAATGGCCGATCCGGAATTTTGTATCTGGCCGAAGTCCGCAAGGCGATTCGGGCGGCCGAAGTCGATGCCGATTTGAAGCCGCAGGCCCGGGCGCTGGAGACATCCCTGGAATTGCTGCAAAAAGTGACAAGACATTTGTTCGGCATCGCCGCCCGGGGACGGCAGGATTTGTTTCTGGCCGACGCAACGCTTTACCTGGAATTATTTGGAATCATCGCGATTGCCTGGCAGTGGCTGATTCAGGCTACGGTGGCGAAAAGAGCGCTGGCCGGCAGTCTTCCGGATGCGGATGTTCATTTCTATCAGGGAAAGATTTACACCTGCCGTTATTATTTCGGCTACGAACTTCCCAAAATAGAAGGTTTGGCCATTCGTTTGCAAAACGGCGATGGTCTGACGACGGAGATCAAAAACGACTATTTCGGGGAATAATCAAAAAAGATTGAAGGCGATACGACTTTTCATAATAACGCGCGTCTGGCCGCGGGCATACACGGGCTATTTCCTCCTCCCCCGGCTGGAAGCACCATGGCGACAGACTTTTTCCGGAAAAGGGGATTTGTATGGTCGGGGATAAATGCCGAATTATTCCCTGCCAGTATACGGGGAAGGATTCTGTCATCCTGACGCTGTTCATCCGGACGCCTGTGTGGCTCACGTCCAGCGCGCGGACAAATCCGATCATGCCCGGTACCGGGGGCTCTGCGGAACGCGGCCATCGCAGCCACGTCCGGTAAACGCACCATCTGACGGGTTTGCTGAAATGGATCCGGGTGTTCTCCGGGCACAACGGGGTCTGGAAGACGGCCAGGAGAAAGGGGCGGCAACAAGACGCAAAAGAAAATTATCTTAAGGAGACGACCTATGAAGAGAAACGTTTGGTTAATGGTTTTGACGTCAGTGATCATCGTGTTTGCCGCGGCGGCTCATGTTATTGCGGATGATATCGTCATCGGCTACAGCGGCCCTCTGACCGGACCGGCGGCCGAATACGGGCAGGACTGCGTAAATGGCATTGATATGGCGATTCGCGAAATTAACGGCGCCGGCGGGATCATGGTCAAAGGCCGGGTCTATACATTCCGTCTGGAAAAAAGGGACGATCACGTCGATCCCAAAGTTGCATTGAATAACGCCCGTCAATTGCAAAATGATTATAAGGCTGTTGCCATCTTTAATCCGGTCACCACCACGCTTGCACCCATCATGGACATCAATGAGACGAAAAAAAACGAGTTCCTGGTCATGGCGTATTCCAGCGTACCGGAAGTTTCGGAAAAGGGTAACAAACTGGTCATTTGTATCACAACGCCGTTTACCATCTATGTAAAGTCCGAAGCGGATCTGGCCTGGGAAAAAGGCTGGCGCAGGGGCGCCATGGTCGTGACAACGGGATCGTACGGCGAGGGTTGGCGAAAGGCCTTCGCCCGGGAATGGGTTAAGAAAGGCGGGATCATAACAGTGGACAAGCCGACCAACTACTATACAAAAACAGAATTTTCCCTGCCGTTGCAAACCGCGCTGGACAGCGATCCGGATTTTCTGCTTATCGGTGGCCCCTCCGCGACGACCGCGCTGATCATCGAGCAGGCGCGCGCCAGAGGATTTGAAGGAGGCTTTGTTATGACTGACCAGGTCAATCTGGATGCCGTCCACCAGATGATGAAAAAGCCGCTGGGACTGGAGGGATCCATTGCTGCGGCCATGGTGTCGCATATTTCCTATCCGACCAGTGAAAGTTTTAAGATCAGCTACCGGGCCGACTATAAGAGACAACCCACCTGGGAATGCGTTCTGAATTATACCGGCATGTATGCCCTGGCCAATGCCATTTATGCAGCGGGAACGGTGGATGATGTCCGAATGATCCGGGCCGCTTTTCCGAAAGTCTTCCCGATGCTGGGAGACCGATATCCTATAGAAGTCTACGGCCTGTCTCCGGGCGGCCGTTTCATTGTCAGCGCCTCGATGCAGACCGTCCGACATGGCCGATTTACCCCGCCCAATGCCTATGTCTGGTGGGCAAAGACGCAGAAAGAATATGATCAAATCAAAAAAATAACGCGCAGCACCATTGTTCCCGTGTGGAAGCAACTCCATGATTAACTTTTTCTGAAAAGAAAGAGTTCATTCGGCAAAGCATGATCACACTGAAAGAATTTCTACTGGCCAAGCGGAAGGAGGTCTGGAGTGTCTCGCCTGAAACGACGCTGGACCAGACATTGAAGTTCATGTCTGAAAAAGATGTCGGCGCCCTTTGGGTTGCAGGGAGGAAAAAACACAGTAGGTTTAATTTGTTCAGGCGCTAAATTTTTCGAGACAGAATGTAATCGGCGACGGCGAGTAAATGCTCTTTTTCAGGACATTCGGCGAAAACGCTTAATCCATTTTTGGCTTCTGCGATAAATTGCTCCGCGCGTTTCAGGGAGTAATCGATCCCTCCGCATGCCTGGATCAGGGTGAAGATGTTGCGGATGGCATCCGGTGTGAACGCTTTTTGCCCGATGGTATCCCTGATCGTGTCTTGCTCTGCCCGGGTGCATTTTGCCAGGGTGTCAATGAGCGGCAGCGTCATCTTTCCTTCTTCCAGGTCCTTGCCGATGGACTTGCCGAAATCTTCTTCCCGGGCCATGTAATCAAGCGTGTCGTCCGTGATCTGGAAGGCCATGCCGATTTTGTAGCCGTATTGTTCCAGCGCTTCCATCTGCGCCTGCGACGCCCCGCCCAGGACCGCGCCGCTTCCGCAGGCGGCGGAAATAAGCACGGCGGTTTTCTTTTCGACAATGCTCAGGTACTCCGCCTCAGTCAGAGAGGTGTCGCCGCATTTCATCAGCTGGAAGACTTCGCCCTCCGACATGATATTGGTCATCTTCGACATCAGTTGAACGATCTTAATGTCGCCGATTTCGGATAAAAGCTTGAAGGCCTTGGAATAAAGAAAATCACCGACCAGAACGCTCGCGGCGTTGCCCCAGACGTTGTTGGCCGATGTCTTGCCGCGGCGGATAACCGCTTCGTCGATAACGTCGTCATGCAGGAGGCTCGCGGTATGGATGAATTCAATGGAAGCCGCCAGCGGAAAACGGGATTCGCCTGAATAGCCGCAGAGCCGTGATGAGACCAGGTGCAAAAGGGGCCGGAACCGTTTGCCGCCACTGTCAATCAGGTGATGGGCGACTTCGGGAATCAGTTTGACGTCAGAGGTGATATAGCGGTCCAGGTGAACTTCGACCTGGTTCATTTCACTGCGATAGGCTGAGAAAACATCGGCAATTTGCATCAGTTGATCATACCTTGCTTAAGATTGCAGGCACTATAATGAGTTGTTGCCTGCTTGTCAAACGGATTTGCCGGTCTGCCGGTTTCGGAAAGCTGTCCCGCTGTTTGACTTTTGCCGCCGTATCTGGTACCGATTATACATCTTAATCAATTTCATCAAAAAGCGTTTCCCGGGCGCATCTTTTTGCAGCCCTGTCTGTTCATGAACCTTTACATGGAGGAGGGCATTTATGAAAATCAAACACGTTACATTCCTGATGATGGGACTGTTACTGCTGCTGACCGGCTGTTCGACGATGACGCCGCTTTCCAGGGCGTCATCCCGCGGCGATATCGGGGCCATGAAAGACCTGATTCAAAAAGGCGTCAATCTCAATGAACCCGGCGAAACATCATACAAGGCAACGGCGCTGCACTGGGCGGCAAGTAACGGTCGTGAGGAAGCTGTCCGGACACTGCTGGCCGCCGGAGCGAATATCAACAGCCAGGACTATTGCCGGCAAACGCCGATTTTTTATGCCGTCAATAGCCAGCAAGGCGGTAAAGCGGCAACCGTCGGGCTTTTGATCGATAAAGGTGCGGATATGAGCCTGAAAGATTGTAACGGGTGGATGCCCGTCGATTATGCGCGGGAAAATCAGGATAAGGTTTTGCTGGATCTGATCATGTCGAAAAGCCCCGTATCCGCCGAAAGAGTGCAGAAAGCCAAATTGGCTGAAGGTAAGCACTTGAATCTGCCCTGGGACATTACCAATTGTCGCGTGACCGAAGCTCATCTGGCGGCGAAAAAAGGCGATATGAAAGCATTAAAGGCCTTAATTGCCGCAGGCGCCGATCTGGACGAAGTTGATTGTCACGGGTTCAGAGCCGACGAGTATGCCCGGGGCACTGCGGAGGTGATTGATTTAATCGCTTCCAAAACGTCCACCAGCCACAAAGGAGATCACCACTTTCCCAACAACATTCGCTGGGAGGATTCCATTAATTTTAATAATGCTGTACCCAAGATCAATTATCAGGGATCAAAAAAGATATCCATTGTGGTCCATGATCAGCGAAAATATATCCTCGATAAAGAGAAGCAGCCGGAATATGTGGGTTACACGAGACACACCGCGGTTGCTCCGAAGGATTTAATCACGAGAGATAGGAAACCTTTTTGTGAAACTCTGGCAACACTTATTGCGGCCGGGTACCGTAAGGCGAATTTTGAAATCGTGAGCAGTAATTTTATAATGGATAAAAATGCCAAAGAAGGTATCGGGCAAAATAAATCAGACAGAACCATCATCTTTCGCGTCAACGAATTAATTACGGAAACACAGTATTGGTCAGGATATGTCGATTTCAAGTATGATATCCTGACAACCGTTGTGAATGAACAAGGGAAAGAATTGTATTCTCAAACTTTCACTGGACAAGAAATAATCGGAGCCGACAAGAGTTCTCCTGTGATGCGTACATTGGTTGTTGTACCGGAAGTTCTCTACTATTTGCTCACGGACATCTGCAATAAGCCGGAGCTCAAATCCGCTTTGCTTTAATGATGAAAAACGTAACAGGATCATCAACCGTGTCCTCAGCCGCTATGAACCGGTTGAGAACACGGTTGATCGGCCGGAGTCGGAACCTTTGATGTCCCTATCTCACCCGTTTCCAGACACTGTGACTTGTTCCGCCGATTCCCGAAGACGGCGTAACGACCTTCAGCGTATCTCCGTTCAGCGACATCAATCGCTTCAGCTTTTGGCCGTCCCAGTTCGGAAATGTGCATCCCTCCAGCATCAGCATCACGACGCCATCGTTATCATCCGATACCGTGTACCTGCCGAAATACGCAATGCACCCCTGGATGACCGCGCGGTTTTCCGCATCTGTTCCCGTAAGCCGGTTGCCGGAGGCAAATTTGGGGAGACTGGCCTTCATGAAGAAGATGGAGAAGCGGCCGTCCGGGCCGAGCATCATGGAACCTTTCGGATCAGGTCCGAACTGTTCGATCTTTCTGCCGTCAGGCCATTCATTGTAAATCGACGCGAGTGTCCAGTTCCCCTCGATCTGTTGCCTGAGACCGGCCGACGGTTCGGCCCACAAATCCACAGCGCCTGACAATATTACAATAAACACGGCAACAACGACGAAAGATGTTCCTGCGATCCATCTCCTGGGCTTACCCATCATAATTCGTATCCTCCGTCCAAGATTGATAAATAATAACTGAAGTTTGTCGTCACGCTTCAGCCATAGAAGCAAGTCGGCCTTGTGTCCGTCACGAGACTATTTTTCCGAACAGATCATAATGATCGGCGTCGGTGATGGTGCAATGGATAAAATCGCCGATCATGGCGCCGGCATCCTTAATATAAGTGATGCCGTCGATTTCCGGGGCCTGCCGCCGGCTGCGTCCGGCAAAGGCGTATCCTGCGCGGTCGCTTTTTTCTTCAACGAGCACTTCCTGAATCGTCCCGATCAATTTCCGGTTGATGGCATGAGAAATATCCGCCTGTTCGCTCATGATTGATTCGCGCCGGCGTTCCTTTTCCTTTTCCGAAATCCGCGAAGGCATCCTGGCGGCGGCCGTTCCTTCTTCGCGTGAATAGGTAAAGACGCCCAGATGATCAAAACGCGTTTCGCGCACGAAATCGAGCAGACGCTCAAACCGTTTGGGTGTTTCTCCGGGGAAACCCACGATAAGGGATGTCCGGAGCGCAACGTCGGGCATGATGCGTCGTGCTTCGGCGATGATCTCCTGTATTCTTCCCGGGGAAACCCTGCGGTTCATGGCGGCAAGGATCGTATCGTCAATGTGCTGAATGGGCAAGTCAATATAGCGGCAGATATTTTTGTGGTCGGCCATAGCCTCGAGGACATCCGTCGTGACGTGCGCCGGATGCGCGTACAGCAGGCGCAGCCAGCGGATGCCGGGAACAGAGGCCAGATCGGACAACAGACCGGAAAGCTTCGGGCGATTTTTCAAATCCCGGCCGTAAGCGGTGGTGTCCTGCCCGATGAGAATGATTTCCTGGATGCCTCTGCCCGCGAGCTTTTGCGCTTCCGATAAAATATCGTCGGGCTGTCGGCTGCGCGCCGTGCCGCGAATAGACGGAATCGCGCAATAGGTGCAGCAGTTGGAGCAGCCGTCTGAAATTTTCAAATAGGCCGTGACGGATTTGGAGGATAAAAGCCTTTCATGCCGCGACGTCATCAGGAAATCCGGTTTCGAGAGGATCGCGGCGCGACGCGGTTTTGCCGCTTTCAGGCTTTGCAGATGCCCGACGATGCGGCCGATCTCCCCCGTGCCGATCCATAAATCCACTTCCGGGATTTCTTTGAGCAGTTCTTTGCCGTAGCGCTGAGCCAGACAGCCGGCGACGATCAGTTTCAGATCGCGTCCGCTTTGCTTTTTCTCTTCGGCCAGCGTCAGAATGATTTCGAGCGCCTCTTCCTTGGCCGGCTGAATAAAACCGCAGGTGTTGACGATAACGACATCGGCGTCTCGAGGACTTTCCACAATCGCCATGCCGGATGTCTGGGCCAGGCCGCCCATGACTTCCGAATCGATCAGATTTTTGGAACAGCCCAGGGAAATGATATGCAGTTTTCGCGGAGGATTATTTTTCACTCGGCAGCTTTCTAATCAAAACCTTGCGGGGTTTGGCGCCGTCGGAGGGTCCCACGATGCCTTCACGCTCCATCTGTTCGATCATGCGCGCGGCGCGGTTATATCCGATCTTCATGTAGCGCTGAACCAGAGAAATCGAGGCCTGCCCCAGTTCGCCCACGAGGGCAACCGCTTCGTCATATTTTTCATCCAACCCGTCTTCGTCCTGCCGGGACTGCGCGGATTCATATTCAAATTTTTCAATGGATGCGTCATAGGTCGGCTGGGCCTGCATTTTGATGAAATCAACAATGCGCGATATTTCCGAGTCCGACAGGTACGCGCCGTGGATGCGGGTGAGCTTGGATGTGCCCGGCGGGATGAAAAGCATATCCCCCGCGCCCAATAATTGCTCCGCTCCCGGCTGATCAATAATGGTGCGCGAATCGATCTTCGAGGAGACCTTGAAAGAGATGCGCGTGGGGAAGTTGGCTTTAATCAGTCCCGTGATGACGTCCACGGACGGCCGCTGGGTGGCCAGGATCAGGTGAATGCCCGCCGCGCGGGCCATCTGCGCCAGTCGGGTCAGCGATTCCTCCACATCACGGGAGGCAACCATCATCAGGTCGGCCAGTTCGTCGATCACGACGACAATATAAGGAAGCTTGACGTGTTGAAACGGCGGTGCGTTTTTAGCGGAGTCTTCCGCCGCGTCGGCATCCGGTTGCGTTTCTGCCTTGAGTTCCTTAACGGCCGCGGACAGCTTGCCTTTGGCGCCGGTGAGAATCATCTCATTATAGGCGTCGATGCTCTTCACGCCCAGGGCGCTGATGACTTTGTAGCGGCGTTCCATTTCTTCGACGGTCCAGCGCAGCACCTGCGATGCTTTTTTCGGGTCGACGACCACCGGATGCATCAAATGCGGAATGCCTTCATAGGAGGACAGCTCCAGCCGCTTGGGATCGACCATCAGAAATTTTATATCATCCGGCTGTGCCTTGAAAAGAATGCTGCAGATCATGGCATTGAGCGCGACGCTTTTGCCGGAGCCGGTGGTTCCGGCAATGAGCAGGTGCGGCATTCTGGCCAGATCGGCAATAACCGGCGTGCCGACGAAATCAACGCCCAGCGCGATGGGTAGACGCAGGGACGACTTGGTAAACGCGTCGTTGTTCAGGACGTCCTTCAGGAAAACCGGCTCTCTTTTGAGGTTGGGAATTTCAATGCCAATGACGGACTTGCCGGGAATCGGCGCCAGAATGCGGATGCTGGGGGCCATCAGCGCCAGGGCCAGGTCGTCGGCCAGGGTGGTGATCCGGTTGATCTTAACGCCGGAGGCGGGTTCCAGTTCATACATGGTAATCACCGGGCCGGGCAGAACTTCCACAACACGCGCCTCGACGCCGAAATCCGCCAGTTTCTTTTCGAGGATTCGCGAGTTGGTTATCAGATGATCTCGTTTGACGCGCGTGTCCTTTTGCGGCGCTTCTTCCAGCAGGCTGAACGGCGGCAGCTGAAATTTGCCGTCGGATTTGAGTTTGGAAAAATCGAAGTGTGTCTGTTCGATTTTTTTCGGTTTCGCTTTTTTGGGCTGAGCCGTCTGCTCGGGTTCTTCGAGGACGGGTGGCAGATTTTTTTCGACCTTCAGCCGGGAGAAAAAGCGGGCGAAAAAAGACGCAAATAAACCTTTAATGGAAGTCAGTTTGCTGCGAACCGACTGGGAAAATCTTTCCGTTACCGAAACGAGAGAAAATTCGACGATAAAAAAGAGGGAGACAATAAAAATAAAAATCAGGATAATATAAGTGCCCGCCAGATTAAAATAACCAAGCAGGAATTGGACAAGGCCCGTGCCGAGCAACCCGCCGGCCCGGAGCGTTTCTTTGTGGATCGTGACGCCCCCCTGGATCAGGGCGCTCAATAATCCGGTGCAGGACAGCGTGAAAAAGATAAAGCCGAAAATGCGCTGAGCATCCAAAGTGAAAACCGGGCGTAAAAAATATTGAAACGCGCAAGCCAGGAGCGCCAGAGGAAGAAGAAAGGAGGCTATGCCGAGCAGACGAATGATCGAATCAGCGGTGTAAGAGCCGAATGTGCCTGTGAGGTTATGCGCCGAGCCGCCCTCAGCCACAAAACGGGTGAAGGAAGGGTCTTGGGGCGAGTAGGAAAAAAGACACAATAAAAGAAAGACGGACAGGGCCAGACAAACGACGCCTTTAATTTCTCTGATCCGTTTATGAGGATGATCCTTGGGGGTTTCTTCCATTTAGAGCGCCGTTTTCATTTCTGGCTGAACATCTCTGATGTTTGCCTTGCCGGCATCCCGATAGGCGTCATGATTTTTAATGATGACCTGCCGGACTCTCTTGATCAGCTCCTGCCGATTTTCCAGTGTGTAGTCTTTGACGGCGATCGGTTTATCAATGATCAGCTTTATTTTTCCCGGTTTGATCTTCAGAGATCGCTTTGGCATGATGTCGCCGCTGCCGATGATCGTGATCGGGACGACCGGCACACCGGATTGTATGGCGAGATAGAAAGTTCCCTGCTTGAAGGCCTTGATTTCGCCGTCACGGCTTCTCGTGCCTTCAGGGAAGGTCATCACCGACTTGCCCTGGCGGATGCGAAGCGCCGCCAGGTCCAGGCTCTGCATGGCTTTTTCGTGATTCTGGCGGTCGATTTCAATATAGCCCGCGCCCTTCATGGCCCGGCCGAAGATGGGAATAGCAAATAGTTCCTTTTTCGCAATCCAGCGAAATTGTCCAGGGACGTGAGCCAGCGTTATGAGAATATCAAAATCGCTTTGATGGTTGGCCATGAAGACCTGCGGCTTGCCCCGCAGAATATTTTCTGCGCCAATCACCTGCACTTTCGTGCTGCAAATCATAAGCAGAATCTTACCCCAGATGTTGGCTACCTTATGGACATTATTTTCCGCGTTGGCAAAAAAAGAGAAAACGATGGCCCAGAAGGAAAAGAAAGCGGTAATTGCTACGCCTAAGGTGACTAAGAGTGCCGAACGGATCATCTGCATTCATTCCTTGATCGGATTAATTGAGCCTGAGGGTGTATTTTCTACTTGATTCCGCAGTTGAAGTCAACAGTGAATTGCGGCCGTTTGGCCTCTCCATTTTGTCAAGGGAGGCAGGTCGTAAAAGAAGTCTTGGCGTGACTGCGGGTCATGGTGTGTTCCAAGCAGGCCCTGTGATTGAGGCAGGTTCGTGATTTGTGAAAAATGTCGAGAAAAATTTATTTTTTCCTTGACAAAAGGTTATCGCTCAATTAAGAACCCTGCCTACGTTGATTAACTTAAGTTTGGCCGAAAATTGAACATTACCCGCCTGATTGTGTTTGCGAACCAGGTACGAGGCAATGTCATTGGGGCGATGGAGTGTTAATGGAACTATTCTTACAACAAGTGTTTAATGGGATCATGTTGGGCAGTACGTACGCTATAGTCGCTCTGGGCTTGACGATGGTTTACGGTATTCTGCACGTGCCGAATTTTGCGCATGGGCAAATGTACATGCTCGGTGCGTATGTTTGCTTCTTCCTGATGACGATATTCGGCTTTGCCTATTGGCCGGCGCTCGCGGCTTCGGCCATTGTTCTGGCGCTGGGTGGTGTCGTCCTGGAATTTCTGGTTTTTAAGCCGGTGCGCAATGCCCCGGGCATTAACCCGTTTATTGCTGCACTGGGTGCGCTGATCATACTGGAAAATGCCGTTGTCGTTTTGTGGGGACCGGAAGGCCACCGCATCCCGAATCCCTATCCCGGAATTATCGACGCCTTCGGTATCACCATGTCCACGCAGCGTCTGCTGGTGATCGGTGTTGCTTTTGGCATGATCATTCTGCTTCAACTTTTCATTAAAAAGACGACGCTGGGCAGTTCAATCGAAGCGGTTGCCCAGAACAAAGAAGGGGCGACACTTGTCGGTATTAACGTGAACAGGGTCTCCGCTCTGACTTTTGCCATTTCTACGGGTTTGGCCGCTGTGGCCGCCTGTATGGTGGCTCCCATTTTCATGATATCACCCAGCATGGGAATGATGGTTGGTATGAAAGCCTTTGTTATCGTGATCCTCGGCGGCATGGGCAGTATTCCGGGAGCTATTCTCGGCGGCATCATATTAGGCTTGATTGAAGCCATCGGCGGCGGTTATTTGTCGGCGGCTTATAAAGATGTGTTTGGTTTCGGCGCGCTCGTGCTGATCCTCGCTATAAAGCCAACCGGCTTGTTCGGGAAGGAGATTAAGGGCAGATGATGAAGTGGTTGAAGGCAAATTGGTTTTATCTGGTCGTTCTGGTTATAGCCCTGGTTGTTCCTCTTATTATAACGAACCGGTATTATGCTCAGGTTATCACCATGAGCCTGCTTTTTGCGATCGGCGCTTTAAGTTTGAACCTGATCATGGGCTTTACGGGTCAGGCATCCCTGGCGCATGGCGGCTTTTTCGCTATCGGAGCTTATGGTGTCGCGATTTTCACTTATACATTGGGATGGAATTTCTGGCTGGCGCTACCGGCGGCTGCTCTTCTGTCGGCCGGCGTGGGGCTTGTGGTCGGTCTGCCGGCGCTGCGCACACGGGGGGCGTACTTTGCCATTACGACGATGTGTCTGGGAGAAATCATTTATCTTGTCGCGGGCAACTGGATGGAGTTGACGGGAGGACACAACGGCATTGTCGGAATTCCCGTACCCAGTCCGATTTCCATTCCCGGTTTAGGACAGCTTACTTTTCAATCTCAGATTCCGCAGTACTATCTCGTGTTATTCTTCCTGATTTTGACGCTGTTTGTCATGTATCGTCTGACTAAATCATTGCGGGGGATGACCTTTCTCGCAACAGCGATCAATGAAGATCTGGCAGAAGCGGTGGGCATTAACACCTTCCGCACCAAACTGCTCTCTTTTGTTGTCTCCAATTTCTTTGCCGGGCTGGCCGGTGGCATCTATGCCAGTCTGATCGGCAGTATATCTCCTTCGGTCGCATCGATCGGCATGACTTTCAACTTCATCATGTATATACTTCTTGGTGGTATTACGACGCTTGCCGGACCCATTATCGGCGCCTTCATCATACCAATCCTTTTGGAGTATCTGCAGTTCCTGCAGGATTTCCAGATGATCCTATTCGGTTTCCTGCTGATTGTTGTAATTATCTATTTCCCGACCGGTTTTATGGGATTGTATACAAAAGTACGTGACAAGATAAAGAAATCAAAGGTGGGGGCGTAACGTGCTGCTTAAAGGTGAAAATCTGGTAAAAAGTTTTGGCGGCACGGTTGCTGTCAATGATGTGAACTTTGAAGTCAATGAAGGAGAAATTCTGTCCATCATCGGTCCCAACGGTGCTGGTAAATCCGTTCTCTTCAGTTTGATCAGTGGAGCAGGCAAGCCGACATCCGGCAAAATAAACTTTGCCGGTGAAGAAATTGCCGGTTTGAGTGCGAACCAGATATCCCGTAAAGGCATTGCGCGCACATTCCAGTTGACGGCTCTTTTTGAAAAGCTGCCGGTCGTGGCGAATCTGGCGCTGGGATATTACAAATGCACGACCAGCGGATTCTGGGGATCGATTTTACATACGCCGCAGTGGCAAAAAGATAAAAAGAAAGTCGAAGAAAAAGTGATTGAGACGCTCGATTTTGTGGGCCTCGGCTCCAAAGCCTTCGATATAGCTTCCACGATTTCTCAGGGAGAGCAAAGGCTGCTGTCGATCGGGGTTGCGCTGATCAGCGAGCCCAAACTCATTCTTTTTGATGAGCCGACCGGCGGATTGATTCAGGAAGATACGGCGATGATCACCGAGCTGATTCGTAAGATTAATAAAAAAGGTATTACCGTTTGCCTGATTGAACACAAGATGCGCATGATCATGGATTTAGCAGACAGAATTGTTGTTTTAAACTACGGCAAGAAAATTGCTGAAGGGAAGCCGGCAGATGTCGCCGCGGATCCGCAAGTAATCGAAGCCTACTTAGGAAGAAAAAAGGATGCTTAAATTAACAAACGTAACCACGATGATTGGCGAGCATCAGGTCATCCATGATGTTTCGTTGCAGATTGCCCAGGGGGACTTTGTCGCATTATTGGGTGGAAACGGCGCTGGGAAAACCAGCTTGTTTCGGACGATTGTCGGCGTGCTTCCGACGTCAAAAGGGAAGATAGAATTCAAGGGTGAAGATATCAGCCACATGCCCGCACATAAGATTGTCGGTAGGGGCATCGCGCTTTGCCCTGAAGGACGTCAGCTGTTTCCCGGGCTTCCCGTTTATAAAAATCTGATGCTGGGCGCTTATCATCGTAAAGACAAGAAAGGCGTCGAGGAAACTCTGGAGCAGGTTTACACGCTGTTTCCGAGATTGAAGGAAAGATATAAGCAGATGGCCGGGACGTTCAGCGGCGGAGAGCAGCAAATGCTGGCTGTTGGCCGGGCGATCATGTCCAAGCCGGAAATGCTCCTTCTGGATGAACCCTCCATGGGATTGGCGCCGCTGGTGGTTGAAGGTATTGCCGATGCCATTACGCAGCTCAATAAAATGGGTATTACGATATTCCTGTCCGAGCAAAACGCTCAGATCGCCCTCATGATCACGCGCCATGGCTATGTTCTGGAAAACGGCCATCTGGTTTTGGAAGGGTTAAGCAAAGACCTGATTTCCAATGATAAGGTGAAAAAAGCTTACCTGGGAACATAACAGCCACTCACCCCAAAACGACTATTCCAATATAAAAAAAGAGCTCTTACCCTTAAACGGGGAGAGCTCTTTTTAGTTGTGCGCCCGGCAGGGCGCACAGACTTGGTGGTGCAAGTCCACTACTCACCCGGCAAGGGGAAGAGTTAGCCGAACGGCAAGGGTGTCGCGGGTGACTGCGAATCTGGAGGAAGCCGAA
>JAIGNE010000037.1:0-24505 GCA_036528635.1 Deltaproteobacteria bacterium | reverse complement strand
GGATCATTGCAGGGACGGGGGATTTCAACAACGACGGGAAGCCGGACATCCTGTGGCGCAACACGACCACGGGTAGAAACATGGTCTGGTATATGGACGGCGTGACGAAAACCTCATCGGCCTATGTGACGACAAACACGGACCAGGCCTGGAAGATCGCGGGCACGGGCGACTTCAAGAACGACGGCAAGACCGACATTTTGTGGCGGAACACGACGACCGGTCAGAACATGGCGTGGTACATGAATGGCGTAACGAAGACCTCTCATGCTTACCTGCCTTACGCTAAAGACCAGGCCTGGACGATCGTGGGAAAATAGATAGATTCAGATTCCATCTCGATGGCATTTGCGCCGGCGACCCTGAACGAGCATCGGGGCCGCCGGTTTTCTTTTACCTTTAAATGGATGCTTTTGCGGGGCGGCAAATGACTTTGGTTCCTGAGCCGCCTGCGTCGCTACATTTCCACCGATCGACTTGATTTCGTTTCTGTTTCATCACTCCAGCAGTTGTTCCATGCATCAGAATTGCCAGGATAATACAGCCGATTATATTCTCAATTTCCGCACCGGGAACGCAGACGACAAATTCTTGACACACCCGGGCATATCTCCTATACTCGCATCAGAAGTGGTTTTTTGTTGAACAAAGATTATGGAGGAAAATGGTTATGAAAAGAAACAAAACCGGCGTTTCCCGTTTATGGTATTTTGCAACGCTCATGGTGCTGCTGCTCGCGGGAGCGGCGCATGCTGCTGTTTACGTGGGGAGTCCCTTTCCGATCGCCTCTACGGGGGGGCAGGAAGTCGGCGCAAGCTCGGCTTTCGATGGAACAAACTATCTTGTCGGCATCCAGGGTTATGCTCCGGGCGCCAGCAATTATGTCACGGCACAACTCATCTCGCAGTCCGGAAGCCTGGTCGGATCGCGTATTTTTCTGGAGAGGGAATCGTGGATCGCCACGGGCAGCATGCCGACGATAGCCTTTGACGGGACCAACTACCTCGTACTCTGGTCCGACGATCACTGGTCCAATGCCGAACCGCACCCGGACGGATACAATGTCCAGTTCGGCACGCTGGTCAATAAAGCCGGCGCCCTGGCGAGCGTCCCGTTTCCTATCGGGAATTCGTACCGAAATGCGGGATCGGCCATTTTCGATGGAACCAATTATTTTGTCGTCTGGGAAAAGAGGCGGCTGGAGGAGGAAGCAGACTTGGCCGATATTTACGGCCAGTTTGTCACCCCGGCCGGCGCCCTGCTGGGATCGGCGATACCGGTCAGCACGGCAGCGCATGGCCAGCGGGACCCCGCGCTCGGGTTTGACGGCACGAATATTATCGTGGTCTGGACCGACAGCCGGGATCGGAGGGCCTGCTGGACGAAGGAGGAAGGAGGGACAAGCTGCGCCGAATCCGATATTTACGGCCAGTTGATCAGCAAATCATCCGCGGGCGCGGCGGGCAGCCTTTCGGGCGGCAATTTCCTCATCAGCGCCTCCACGCTGCCGCGTGACGGGACGGCGCCGTCAATTGCCTTTGACGGCACAAATTATCTTATCGCTTTCTCGGAAGAGACAACGCTTCCTCCGGATGCGCCGGACGGAGTCGAAACCTGGCATGTCTTCGCTCAGCGCATAACGAGCGCCGGAGCGGCTCTGGGAGGAACGATCAATATCAAAACCGTCGGTAATCTTTTTCTTCCGTCGGTCGCCTTTGACGGTACGCAGTACATCGTTACGTGGAATGACAGCGTCAACTGGGATGTTTACGGAAAGCCTGTCAGTATATCCGGAGCACCCGGATCCGAGTTTGCCATCGACAATGCAGCAGGCAACCAGATGGGCGGCTGCGCCGGGCGGGCCGTAAACGGCAGACTGCTGTGCATAATCGACACGGGCTTTGATTTCTCGATCGGTCAGTTCGGGGATGTGAGCGGTGTGTTTGTTGAATCTGGGGCGGTCAAGAACGATTTCAATTCCGACCGCAAGACAGACATCCTCTTGCGGAACACGACCAGCGGCAAGAACCTGGTCTGGTATATGGACAATGTCACACGGCTCTCCTACAAGTATTTGACGGATGTGACGGACCTGACCTGGACGATTGTCGGCACAGGCGACTTCAACCGGGATGGTAAAGCGGACATCCTGTGGCGCAGGACGAGCAACGGCCAGAACATGGTGTGGTACATGAACGGCGCGTCCCGGACCTCTTATGCATTTCTGCTCACCGTCTCCGATCAGGCCTGGACGGTCGCGGGAACGGGCGACTTCAATTCCGACGATAAGACGGACATTCTTTGGCGCAATACGACGACCGGCCAGGTCCAGGTGTGGTACATGGACGGGGTGACTAGGACGTCGTACGTCTATCTTCCCCGTGTGGCGGACCTGACCTGGATCATTGCGGGGACGGGGGATTTCAACCGGGACGGAAAGCCGGACATCTTGTGGCGCAACACGACCACCGGCCGGAACATGGTCTGGTACATGGACGGCGTGACGAAGACCTCCTCGGCCTACGTGACGACGAACACGGACCAGGCCTGGAAGATTGTCGGTACGGGTGACTTCAACAAAGACGGCAAGACGGACATCTTGTGGCGCAACACGACCACAGGAAGAAACATGGTATGGTACATGGACAGGGTGACCCGGACTTCCTATGCCTACCCGCCATCCGTCTCCGACCAGGCCTGGAAGATTGTAGGAAAATAGATTCGTATCAATAATACGCGGCATACCAGCGGCAGCCCCGGATCATCTTCGGGGTTGCCGCTTTTTTTTACAAATTTCGGGAAATACCGTTTGAATTTTTTTTAGAAAAAGACACAACCCCAGTGCGGATCGGTCCGATGCGCTCCTTTCCGAAGTGGATTACAACCGTAAGCTAACCTGAACGCAGAGTCCGAATTTATTAGATAGGGGTGTTCCGGGTTTATTCTGTATGCGATGCGGATCTCAGAAAATTTTATGAATAATGAAATAACGCTTGTGGTATTTCGAATAAAGGAAGACAGTCGGCCGGTCTCATCCCGGTCGGCTGAAAAAATGCGCCCGAACGATTCGAACATGGCAAGAATGGGATGTGTGCTCCCTTCGGATAAAGGATTGAGACGGATTGATGTTGATCGTAAATTATTAAAAGAGAACAGGCTAGAGAAAGTCTCTCTGAGGCTTTAATTTCACCAAATAGAGGAAGACGAAAAAAATGAAAAATGGCTTTGAACATTCCAAAAAGATTAGACCCTGCGTATTGTTTCATGTGATCACAGCGCTGATTCTGTCGGCGGTGATTGCCGTTGCTGCACAGCCTGCGTTTGCCGGTTTTGCCTGGACGGAGCGCACAGGCGCAGGCAGCGAAAACTGGAACGCAATTGGCTCTTCAGCCGATGGGAAGAAATTGGTTGCCGGTGTATATTCCCAGTATCTTTACAATTCTGCTGATTCCGGGGCAACCTGGACGCAGCGGGCAACGGATCTCGGTCGTAACTGGCGATCTATTGCCTCGTCGTCTGATGGATCAAAATGGGCTGCCTGCGCGGACGACGGCCATATCTTTACGTCGGCGGATTCGGGAGAGACTTGGCAGGCGCGGACAACCGCGGGCGCGCGTCAATGGATGGGAATCGCCTCATCAGCCGATGGGACGAAGTTGGCCGTTGTCGATTATTATGGCGGGAGTGGGACGGGGGGATATATTTACACCTCCATCAATTCCGGGGCAACCTGGACGGAGCGGACAACCTCGGGTATTCGTAACTGGATCTCTATTGCTTCGTCTTCGGATGGAACGAAGCTGGCAGCCGCTGCCTATAATGGACACATTTACACGTCTGTGGATTCCGGCGAGACCTGGACAGAGCAGACAGCCTCAGGCAATAATGCATGGCTATCCATTGCCTCGTCGTCGGACGGGACGAAGCTGGCCGCTGTCGGTGGGATTAATATTTACACGTCGGCGGATTCCGGGGAGACATGGACAACGCAGTCAGCCGCAGGCTCCTGGAGTTCCATTGCTTCATCGGCCGATGGCACAAAACTGGCTGTAGCTGCCGTCTATAATGGTAATATCTATACCTCTACGGATTCCGGAGAAACCTGGACAGAGCAGACATCCGCAGGTGGTCGTTACTGGCAATCCATTGCCTCGTCAGCCAACGGGATGAAGCTGGCCGCTGTAGATTATGCTGGTGGTGATAATAACGGGGGATCCATTTGGACCGGTGTAAATCAATCCATCAAGAATGACTTCAATGCCGACGGCAAGACGGATATTCTCTGGAGGAACACGACCACGGGCAAAAACCTGGTCTGGTACATGGACAATGTGGCACGACTCTCCTATAAATATTTGACGGATGTGACGGACCTGACCTGGACGATCGTGGGGACGGGGGACTTCAACTACGACGGGAAGCCGGACATCCTGTGGAGAAAGACAAACAACGGCCAGAACCTGGTGTGGTACATGAACGGCCCATCCCGGACCGCTTTCGCCTATCTGCAGACCGTCTCCGACCCGGCCTGGACGATCGCGGGGACGGGCGACTTCAACAATGACGGGACGACGGATGTCCTGTGGAGGAACACGACGACCGGCCAGGTCCAGGTGTGGTGCATGGACGGGGTGACCCGGACGTCGTACGTCTATCTTCCCCGCGTAACGGACCTGGCCTGGATCATTGCGGGGACGGGGGATTTCAACAACGACGGGATGCCGGACATCCTCTGGCGCAACACCACCACCGGCCGGAACATGGTCTGGTATATGGACGGTGTGACGAAGACCTCATCGGCCTATGTGACGACGAACACGGACCAGGCCTGGAAGATTGTCGGTACGGGTGACTTCAACAACGACGGTAAGACGGATATTCTGTGGCGCAACACGACCACCGGCCAGAACATGGTCTGGTACATGAACGGGGTGACCCGGACTTCCTATGCCTACCTGCCATCCGTCTCCGACCAGGCCTGGAAGATTGTAGGAAAATAGACCCGTATCCACAGCATACGGCATGCCGGCGGCAACTCTGAAGATATTTTGGGGCTGCCGCTTTTTGTATGGGCAGGGCGGAAAAACGTTCTGGTCATTCAGATAGTTTGCAGGCGGATTGACATAAAATATGATATGGGTACCGAAGGAAGTTACGGAATAATTGTTGCGACAATGGCAAGATCGTGAAAGTCAATGGGTAAAGCAATCGGGGCGTTGTACAATCGAATCGGAATCTGTGTTTTTTTCTGTCTGTGCGGAATGGTGTTGATCAGCATTCTGCCCCTTCCTTATTTGGGAACCGCGACAGGATACGCCGCGCCGCGTTTTTCCATCACATCTGCGAATGAACCCTTACATAAAACACTGGCCAGGATTGCAAAGGTCACCGGCTATCAAATTGAGATAACAAAAGGCTGGAAGAATAAATCTTTAACGGTCGATCTTCAGAAAACAACCCTTGAGGAAAGCCTGCAGGCAATCATCAGGGCAATGGGAGGGCCGAATCACGTCATGATCATGGATGATGGAGCGAAAAAGGTTGAAATAAGAATCTTCGAAGCTTCCACGACGGGAAAATACAAAGCTAAAGATGTCGATGTCGTCACCACGGCTGATTTTCAGGATGAAAAGCATCTGCCGCAAAAGACGGAGACGGGGCCCGACATCGCTGATCAGCATCCGCCGCCGGAGTTGAATATGGGCGAAGATATCGCCAGGTAGTTCTTCTTTTGGGGAAGGGGGATGCCGTGAACTCACGCATGGATCAGGACATCCGGCTAAGGCTCTTATGGCCAGCCTTCAGGGGCAGGAGGCTAACCGGTATCAATCCCTCCGGAAGTTTCCTGCAATCAGCTAAGAAGTAACTGCGCCACAGTTCACCATTTAATTTCTTCCATTGACATACCGGCATGGAAACGATAGGCTTTTTGCGCATAACAAAATTTTTACCAAACACATTATTCATCATTACGAAACGCGGGAGGCCGGATTTTGAAAGAAACGATCATCGTTTTCATTTCATTCATTGGCGCTTTTCTTCCTGCAAACCTGCTTTTTAGCGCAGCCCAACCCTCACAGAGAGGACCGTTTTTGCAGGAACGGGTATTTCAGAAAAGAACAGGCGGGCTCCTCTGTCCGCCCGGGAGGCATAATATAAAGAAGCTGTGAAAGAAGAGGGCGCCCGACCGGCAAGAAAAGTGAATCAATAAAAAGGACTGAAAATATTGAGATCAGCAAATGGAGGAATGCGACCATGAAGAAATGGACAATGGTATTTATCGCGATGCTCTGTAATTTTCTTCTTGCCGGCATGGTTGATGCCGCGCCCGGCACCTGGACACGTAAGGCCGATTTCGGGGGCACAGCGCGAAGCGAAGGCACAGGTTTTTCCATCGGCGGCAAAGGATATATTGGGACGGGCTATTTACAGACGTATCTTTATGCCAGTGACTTCTGGGAGTATGATCCCGCCGGCAATGCCTGGACGCCGAAGGCCGCTTTTGGCGGGACGGCGCGGCGCACCGCCGTCGGCTTCTCCATCGGAACTAAGGGCTACGTCGGGACGGGAACAGAAGAATGGTCTCTAAGAAATGATTTCTGGGAATATGATTCTGCCGGGGATGCCTGGGCTTCGAAAGCCAATTTTGGGGGATCCGAGCGATACTATGCCGCCGGCTTTTCCATTGACGGCAAGGGCTACATCGGGACCGGCGCAAGTTGGACCGGCGGTGAATGGTTATTGCACAATGATCTGTGGGCGTACGATCCTGCCGGCAATGCCTGGACGCAGAAGGCCTCAGTAGGCGCCGTCGGGCGATATTATGCTGCCGCCTTTTCCATCGGCAGCAAGGGCTACATCGGCATGGGAATGGATCTGGTAGAAACATATTTCAACGATTTTTGGGAATACGACCCGGCAGGTAATGCCTGGGTGCGCAAGGCGGACTTCGGAGGGGCCGCGCGAGCCCAGGGCGCAGGTTTTTCCGTCGGCGGCAAGGGTTATTTCGGGACGGGATTTTATTGGTCAGAGGCGACACTGCATCTCTTAAACGACTTCTGGGAATATGACCCTGCGGGTGACAGCTGGACGCGAAAGACGGATTTCGGAGGGATGGCAAGAGCCGGAGCTGTCGGATTTTCCATCGGGAGCAAAGGTTACATCGGGATAGGAGTTGCTGATGACGTCTATTACAATGACTTCTGGGAATACGACGGTTCAGGCCTGCCCAAGAATGACTTCAATAGTGACGGCAAAATTGATATTCTCTGGCGGAACTCGACCAGCGGCAGGAACCTCGTCTGGTACATGAATGGCGTGACGAAACTGTCGCATGCGTACCTGACGGATGTCACGGACCTGGCTTGGACGGTTGTCGGCACGGGCGATTTCAATGCCGACGGCAAAACGGATATTCTCTGGAGAAAGACGACCACAGGCCAGAACCTGGTCTGGTATATGAATGGCATTTCCCGGACCTCTTTCGCGTACCTGCTGACCGTCTCGGATCAAGCGTGGACGGTTGTGGGTACGGGCGACTTCAATGCCGACGGCAAAACGGACATTCTCTGGAGAAACACGACCACCGGCCGCAACCAGGTCTGGTACATGGACGGGGTGACCCGGACCTCTTATGTCTATCTTCCCGCCGTTACGGACCTGGCCTGGACCATTGCCGGGACGGGCGATTTCAACGCCGACGGGAAGCCGGATATTCTCTGGCGCAACACGACCACCGGCCGCAACCAGGTGTGGTACATGGACGGCGTGACGAAGACCTCGTCCGCCTACCTGACATCGAACCCTGACCAGGCCTGGAAGATGGTTGGCACGGGCGACTTCAACAGCGACGGGAAGACGGACATTCTCTGGAGAAACACGACCACAGGCCAGAATATGGTCTGGTACATGAACGGTGTGACCAGGTCCTCTTATGCTTACCCTCCGACAGCCTCCGATCAGGCCTGGAAGATTGTGGGCAAATAGGCCCGTAGCCATAAAACATACATCTATAAAAGTTAAAAGAAGGGTGAAGATAATAATAATGAAAAGGATAATATTTTTAATCGTCATGACATTATTTGCAGTGGTCCCATCAGCCTTTGCCGTAGACGTTTATACTGATGAGGCTGAATTTTTGAAACATATCTATGCGAATTATTATCTTGAAGATTTTTCTGGTTATGAAATAGGCATCCCCATAGACGGCAGCCAAACCAGTGTTCATTATGGGCCTGTCAATGGATACACATGGAATGCTTCTGCGGCTAACGGCCTTTATTCACTCCACAGTGCTCTATCTATTTCGTTTCCCTGGGATCCTCTCGTAATCACGTTTACCGGTCAGTCCGTTACGGCAGTTGGCGGTGTCTTCGGCTCTACGAATTTCGATGGAGGCATCATTTCGCAAAACGTCACCGTAACTTTGAATGATGGGACATCGGTTACTTTAAATGGCTCTGGTTTCCGTGGTTTTACGTCACTCGTACCGATTACCTCTTTGACAATTGACGGGATTGACAGTCCTGACGAAAACTATCCATCGGTGGATCATTTCTACGTCGGAATAGTTCCACCATCTCCACCATCTCCACCGTCTCCAAAGAACGACTTTAACAATGACGGCAAAACGGACATTCTCTGGAGAAACACCTCCACTGGCCAGAATGCGGTTTGGAATATGGATGGCGTCACCTGGCTGTCTTCGGTGGCCCTTCGCACTTCTTCAGACACCAACTGGAAGATTGTGGGTACGGGGGGCTTCAACGCCGACGGCAAAACGGACATCCTCTGGAGAAACACCTCCACCGGCCAGAACCTGGTGTGGTATATGAACGGCATTTCCCGGACCTCCTTCGCCTACCTGCTGACCGTCTCGGATCAGGCGTGGACCATCGTGGGAACTGGCGACTTCAATGCCGACGGCAAAACGGATGTCCTCTGGAGAAACACGACGACCGGCCAGATCCAGTTATGGTACATGGACGGGGTGACCCGGACGTCCTACGTTTATCTTCCCCGCGTGACGGACCTGTCCTGGATCATCGCAGGGACGGGGGACTTCAACAACGACGGGAAGCCGGATATCCTGTGGCGCAACACCACCACCGGCCGGAACATGGTCTGGTACATGGACGGCGTAACGAAGACCTCATCGGCCTACGTAACGACGAACACGGATCAGGCCTGGACGATCGTAGGGACGGGAGATTTCAATTTAGACGGGAAGACGGATATTCTGTGGCGTAACACGAGTACGGGAAGAAACATGGTGTGGTACATGGACGGAGTGACGCGGACCTCTTATGCCTATGCGCTTTCCATCGCCGACCAGGCCTGGAAGATTGTGGGAAAATAAATTCGTATCCATAAGCGGCGGCATACCCGGCGGCAACCCCGAAGATAAGCCGGGGTTGCCGCTTTTTGTATGGGCAGCGGGGCATTGTTTCGTTCATGGGCTTGCGCAAAATAAAATAATTGACATGAATGCGGCACTCCCTTATCTTCATTTCGAAAGACATTCATGTCTTATCAAACATGGCCCACGGGCAGGAGGTTCTATGAAACGATTATGCGCGGTGCTAGTTTTGTTTGCAGCTGTTATGTATTTTTCGGCGGGGGCGGTTTATGCCGATTCCCACATACCGGACTTGAAAGGCAAGTGGATATCCAAGAACTATTCTCATCATCATGAAAAGAACGGGTTCTTTTCCCGCGCCGGCAGCAAGGGCGCCTGGGAAATCAAAGAACAGCAGGGAAGGTTATTTTACGGTGAACGTTCCTACATCATGACGCATCGAAACAAAAAAAAGGTCACGGAAGGTTTCTCGGGCGTCATCTCCAGAGACGGCAAACGCATCTACATGGTTGCGCACAATGAAGATATCATGCTTGGCGAAATTTTGTCCGACGGAACGATCGAAATTGTAACAATGGATGACAGCGAAAAAGATCACCATGCGACGATCGGTTTGATAGAAATCGAAAGGATCAAATAAGGGCGTGTATAGATGGACGGGAATTTAAACCGCAGGGTGCTAAAAAAAGGAGGCTGTTCATGAAAAAAATTATTTTGATGCTGTCCGCTGCCATTCTGGCTATCACCGTCCTGGCCTTTGCCGCCGAAGACAAAAAGCCGGAACTTCGTCCCGTTCAAAAGCTCATGCAGGGCAGGGCAGCAGGGCTTAAGGCCATGAGCGAAAATCTTGGAGCCGGCAAATTTGAAGCGATCGTCAAAGACGCCGATGCCCTGGCCGCGGAAACCATGAAGACCGGTGAAAAGCACCCCAATCCCCTGGCCAAAGAAATTACACTGGCCGTTTCCATGTATGCCAAAGAAGCATCGGCTGCCGCTGCGAAGAACGATGCCGCAGCCGTAAAAGTCAAACTGGGAGAGATTAAAGCAAAATGCGGCGAGTGCCATACTAAAATCCGGGACAAAAAGTAGTCCGGCTGAAACACGGAATAGACTTTACGGCAGAGACTTTCTGAGGCCGGTCTCTGCCGTAAAGACAAAAAACCTAGAGCTTTTTCCTCCGGCGTCCCTCTTCATCCGCGACCTTGATGGCAGCAACGACCGACGCGGGGGTCACGGTCAGGGGCTCATTGTGAATGGTTTCTTTCTCGGCGCAGGCGATCGATGCCGCCTTTCCCAGGTCTTCGCCGGATGCGCCCGCCAGGTCCAGCTCCGCCAGGGTTGTGGGTAAACCCACCGACTCGCAAAACGAGTACACCTCGTCGATCATGTCTGAAGACTTGCCGGTCAGGAACAGGGAAACCAGCACGCCAAAAGCTACTTTTTCCCCGTGATAATACTTATGCTCCTTATCGAGAGCGGAAAGCCCGTCCTGGATGGCATGGGCGGCCGCAAGGCCCGCGCTCTCAAAACCAACGCCGCTCAAAAGGGTGTTGGCTTCCACCACATGTTCAAAGGCCGGGATGACGACATGGTGCTTGCAGGCCATCTTCGCGGAAAGGCCGTATTCCAGAAGCGTTTCATAACATAAGCGGGCCAGGGCCTGGGCCGTCATGGAACTGTGCGCCCGGACCATATTTTTCGCGTTTTTGAGCCGGCAGGACTCCGCTTCAAACCAGGTGGCCAGCGCGTCTCCCATGCCCGCAACCAGGAACCTCTCCGGGGAGTTGACGATGATTTTCGTATCGACCAGGACAACGTCGGGGTTCCGGCGCAGCGTCAGCACGCGCTTGATGCGTCCGGTGTCCGGCCGGTAAATGACGGAGAGCGAACTGCAGGGCGCATCCGTCGATGCAATCGTCGGCATGCAGATGACGGGGCGATCCATCTCGTGAGCCACCGCTTTTGCCGTATCGAGCGTTTTCCCGCCGCCCAGGCCGATCACAACATCGCAGGCTTCCTGCAGGGCCATGATTTTCAATCGGGCGATCTCTTCATCGGAACATTCCCGGTTGAATGGCCCGACCGCCACCGGGGCGGCTTCATGAATGGAAGCCTGAATTTCCGGGAGGACCTTCTCCACCACCGAAGGACTGGCGATGATGAAGCCTTTCCTGCCGTAGCGCGGGATCAGGGTCTTAAGTTCGTAAACCGCGTCATAACCTTGTATGTATTTTCCGGGAAACAGCGTTGCTGTGATCATCTTGTTCGATTCTCCTTTGTTCAATTGTCAAAATGTGCCGCGTGTCCGATAAGGGCATCGCGCCTAAGCCCCACGTATCCGCTTCATGTGATCAATGCGTTTTTGAATGAGGGCGTCCGTGCCGATGTCTTCACGGTAGGCCACGGGGCCGCGGACCGCTTTCACGCCTTCTTCGGCGATCCGGCGGGCCTCCTCCAGCGTGTCGGCAATGCCCACCATGCCGATGGCTCGCGATGAACTGAGATACAATCCGTCTTCTTTTTGATCGACGGAGGAATAGTAAAGCCTGGCCTTTCCCACATCGCCAATTTCAATCTTTGCCCGCGAGGATGCCGCGTCGGGGTGATCGGCGGGAAGCCCGTAGCCTTTCGGGACGACATACTTGCAGACCGTTGCCTGCGGCGCAAATTCAATTTTTAATTGATCCAGCGTCCCGGCGATTATATGGCGGCAGACATCCACAAAATCCGTTTTCAGAAGCGGCAGAATATTCATCGCTTCCGGATCGCCGAAGCGGGCGTTGTATTCCAGGAGCTTCGCGCCGTTTTTTGTGGCGATGAACCCGCCGTACATCACGCCCTTGTAGGGGCTGCCCGTTTCCTCCCAAAGCGCCGCCGCAACCCGGCGGGTGATTTCCAGACCTTCCTGCACATCAGACGGCTTCAGAAAAGGCATGGAATGGTCGGGGAGCGAATAGGAGCCCATGCCGCCGGTGTTGGGGCCGCGATCGCCGTCAAAGCGTCTTTTATGATCCTGCACCAGCGGGGTTCCCACAACAGTCTTCCCGTCGCACAGGCACTGCAGGGAGAATTCTTCACCGTCGAATTTCTCTTCGACGATCACGGAGGAACTGTCCTTCAGTATTTGTGCGCATAGTTTCAGCGCTTCATCCCTGGTGCTGAAATGATCCCCCTGCACGAGCACGCCCTTGCCGCCGGTGAGTCCGTCCGGTTTGAGCACAATGCCTTCCAGTTCCCGGAGGAATGACTCAACCCCGTCCATCGCCGTGAATACCTTGAACTGCGGATTGCCGGGGATCTGATACTTGTCGACCAGGTTCCGGGTGAAAGATTTCGATGTTTCCAGCCGCGCCAGACTTTTATTGGGGCCGACCGCAGGGATGCCGCATTTTGCCAGGGCATCGACGACGCCGTTATGGAGCGGGTCTTCCGGCCCGATGACGGCAAAATCTATTTTGTTTTCCCCGGCAAAGCCGGTGATCGCAGCAAGGTCCGCATAGCTGCCCTGCTTTGTTATCCTTGACAGTGACGCAATTCCCGGGTTATTGGCTTTCATATACGAAAACAGAACCGGATTTTGCTTGGATCGTGAAATGGCTTCGGCCATCGCGTGTTCGCGCGCGCCGTTTCCGACCAGTAATATGTTGGGCATGGTTCATCTCCTGCAAATGATATTATGTCGTGCGAGCGCTTAAATAGCGGAAAAGCATATTTTAGTCAAATGGAAGGAGCGGGATGGAGGCCCCGGAAGCGTCTGATTGAAGCAGTCATCGCGACTCAACACATTGGAAGCCACGCGAGCAGGCGTCGGCCGGCAGCGGATGTCCCGGACGGAATCCTTTGCCGGCGGTGACGATGCCGGAGAAAACCTTTGCCCGGCATAGATGAATGCTCTTTGAGAGCGGGAAACGGAAGGAGCTTTACTTAAATACATCCTTGAGCAAACTGGTCACCCGCGCTTTTGGATTCGTGCGGATATTGGTCTCTTCCTGGGCCAGAACGTAGAATAATCCGTCCAGCGCTTTCGTGGAAACATACTGGTTGACATCCAGATTGATCACTTTGCCGACCAGCGGCAGGTTCTGCACTTTATTATTAATCGCATCGTATTGCTGCGTCACTTTATACTGGTTCATTGTTTTGCGCACCGCCGGCTGGAAGAGGGTGAGCAGCTTCTGATAGGTTTTGGTCTTGAGATAGTCCGTTGCCGCCGTGTTTCCGCCTCTCAAAATCTTATTGGCATCGTCAAACGACATGTCCGTGATCGCGTTGGCAAAAATATCCGCGGCGAGCGGGGCGGCCTTTTCCGCGGCCCTGTTCATGCTCAGGGTGAATTCATCCACTTCGGGTCCGAAGCCGACGCCGCGCAGGACGCTTTCGGCCTGCCGGACTTCTTCGGGCAGCAGGATCTTGACGGCCTGATTGGTAAAGTAGCCGTTGTTTTTTCCTAAAGAGGTGATGGCGTTTTTAATCCCTACATTGAGCGCTTCCTTCAAACCGAGGTCGACTTTGCCCTTGTCGGTTTTGGTTCCTCCGGCGCTGTCGAGCGTTTCTTTAATCACATCGAGGAACGACGCCTGGCTGTATTGACAAAACAAAAAAGCAAACAAGACGCCCAATATGATCTTTTTCTTCATGACGCTGTCCTCCTTGTGGTTGCTGGTGACGTGAGAATATTTCAGCCGACGCATGCTCCGCTGCCGGCGGCGGGGAGCTTCAATGATGTATTTCTGCCCGGAAGTATAAGTAGGATGCTTTTTGATGTCAATGAAATAATGGCCGCTCCTGGCGACCCTTCCATAGGATCATCCGGAATGTGCTGTATCTTTTTTTATCTTAATCTGTTAAATTGCAGGCCATCCATCAAATGACGGAGAGGTAAAATAAGTATTGGTTTCCAGTTCTGATGTTATCATCCTGCTGATTCTTTTTTTGTTTTCCGGTTTTTTTTCATCGGCGGAAGCGGCGCTCCTGTCGCTTACGGATCTGCATCTGCACAAGATGAAGTCGGACAACTACCCCTTTTTGAATTCCGTAGTGACGTTGCTGGATAACCCCCGGCGTCTCCTGATCACGATCGTGACCAGCAATGAAGCCGTCAATATCAGCATCTCCATTCTGGCCGCCTCTCTGTTTATCGGCCTGTTTGGCGTTAACGGGCAATGGATTTCGATCGTCGTGACATCCCTTGTACTTTTCCTGGCGGGTGAAGCCATCCCCAAAACGTTCGGCGTAACGTATCCCATGCAGGTTTCATCCGCCGTATCGCCGCTTTTACTCGCCATCTCCCGTCTGGAATTCCCGGTCGTTGCCGCGCTGGAGAAGACCCCCGGCATGATTTTAAGAAGACTGGACCGGCGCAAGGCAAGACGGGATACCGATGTTTTAATGGAGGATGAATTCAAACATTTAATTGATGCCGGGAGTAAAGAAGGGGTCGTGGATGAATCGCAAAAAGAACTCATCAAGACCATTTTTGAGTCGGGCGACATGCCGGTAACGGATATCATGATTCCCCGGGTGGATATTTTTTGTCTTGCTGTCGATATGCCGGCCGCGGAGATCGTTCGTGAAGTGGTCCGCGGCCGCTATGAGCGTGTGCCCATTTACCGGGACGACCGTGACAACATTGTCGGCATCCTCTTTGCGCGCGATCTGCTCAACGACGCCCTCGGCACCGGGGCCACCGCTGCCGCCGTCGAAAAATTACTGGCCCGGCCTTACTTTGTTCCCGAAGGCAAAACCATTAACGGTCTGCTTCATGATTTTCAGGAAAAATCAATTCAGATCGCCATCGTGGTGGACGAGTATGGCGGCGTGTCGGGTCTGGTGACGCTGGAAGATATCCTGGCTCATTTGTTTGAGGAAGCGTACGGCGAGGACGAACCGGCATGCGGCGGATGCGACATCCTGGATGAAAATACGATGATCGTTCCCGGCCGGCTGCTGATGGAGCAGGCCAACGAGCTGCTCAACGCCTCTTTGCCGCTGGACGAATTCGATACGATCGGCGGTTTTGTTCTGCATTTATTCGGAAAGATGCCGGAGCGCGGTGAAATCATTCCTTATGACGGTTTTCGGTTTCGCATCGAAAGCAGCGGCAGAACAAAAATCCTCAAAATCCGGATTGAAAGAGAGACGCAGGCGGTGGTTGAAGAATGAGCCTTTATCTGATTATTGCCGTCATCTTCATCTGCCTGATTCTGGAGGCCCTGTATTCCGGGGGAGAGGTTGCCTTATTCTCCGCCGACATCAACAAGATAAAATATTATGCGCGGAAGGGATCTTCATCGGCCCGGCAGGCCGTCCGTCTGAAGGAACATCCCGAATGGTTTATCTCGACCGCGCTGATCGGGACGAATCTGGCGATTATTGTCGCTTCCACGCTGGCCACCGGTCTTTTTATCCAGCAGTTCGGCGAGAAAGCAGGCGAACAGATCGCTTTTCTCATTATGCTGCCGACGCTGTTTATGATCTTGATTGTCCGCAGCATCTTTCAGCACTATGCCGAATTTATGGCGATCAGGGTCGCTCATTTTATCCGTCTTTCATCCATTGTTTTCTATCCGATGGCCTGGTTTGTGGCGGCGGTCTCCAGGGGCGCGGTCAATATTTCCTTCGATCAGAAAGTGAAGCAGCCTTCCTACATCACGAAGGAAGGTTTAAAATATATTTTAGGCGAAAAGACCCATGGCAGCGACATTTTGACCAAGGAAAAAGAGATGGTCAACCGCGTATTTGATTTCTCCGAACTCACGGCGGGGAAGATCATGGTTCCGGTTTCGGTCTTGACGACTTTGCCGCAGACGATGGCCCTTGATGAGGCGGTCCATGTGGCCGCGGCGAAAAAATACATGCGCATTCCCGTCTATTCGGACACCGTTTACGATATTGTCGGCATTCTGCATTACTTCGATCTCCTGGACATGCTGTTGAAGCGGAAGCAGGGGCCGGCGGAACCTCCCGTTATGGCCACCGTAGCAGACTGTATGCGAACGAATGTCTACTACGTTCCGGAAACGAAGAAGGCCGGTCCTTTATTAATGGATATGCAGCAGAAGCGCGAGCACATGGCGGTCGTTGTCGATGAATACGGCGGTGCGGTCGGCATTGTCACGATGGAGGATATCGGCGAGGAAATTGTCGGAAGCATCGATGAGGAATACAACAAGGGCGAAAAACTCTACAAAAAAACAGCCCCCGGCCGGTATCTGGTTAACGGGCGGATGAAAGTTGACGATCTGAATCAAATCTTGTTGACAAAGCTGCCTGAAGGAAATTATGAGACCCTTGGCGGTTTTCTGATCCAGCAGGCGGGGAGAATTCCCCTGCGCCGGGAAAAGCTCGAATTCGACGGAATGATCTTTGTCATGGAAAACGCCGA
Source organism: Deltaproteobacteria bacterium (assembly GCA_036528635.1). Lineage (GTDB taxonomy): Bacteria > Desulfobacterota > Syntrophia > Syntrophales > Smithellaceae > UBA8904. The sequence continues at coordinate 7,763 of JAIGNE010000037.1, read as the reverse complement.
TCAGAAATGTATCCGGGAAGTTCTGGTCATTTTACCGGGCAAACCGGAGGGGTTGCGGATGCCAAAGCAGTGAGGTGGAAAGCAATTGGTGGAAAATAAGGAATTCTGTGCGCTCATTTTAGCGGCGGGGAAGGGCACCCGCATGCAGTCGGACATGGCCAAGGTGCTTCATGTTCTGGAAGGCCGGCCTTTATTGCATTATTCCATAGAGGCGGCGCGAAGAGCCGGTGCGCAAAAAATTATTGTGATCGTCGGTCATCAGTCGGAAAAAGTAAGAGAAGTATTTCCCGATCCTGATCTGATTTTTGCAGAGCAAATGCCCCAGCTCGGCACCGGACATGCGGTCATGCAGGCTGCAGCCGTCCTCAGGGATTATCAGGGGTTGACGGTTATCCTCTGCGGCGACGTGCCGCTTCTGAAGCCGGAAACGATCCGGTCGTTGATCCGAAGCCATCAGGACGCCGAAGCCTCAGTTACGGTGCTGACAACCGAACCGCCGGGACCCCATGCTTACGGCCGCATTGTGAAAAATGACCGGGGCGATATCCTGAAAATCGTTGAACATCGGGATGCGACCGAGGCTGAAAGAAAAATTCTGGAAATCAACACGGGCATTTATTGCGTCGATACGGCGTTTTTATTTGCCGCGCTGGCCGGGGTGAAGAACAATAACCGGCAGAATGAGTATTATCTGACCGATATCGTGGAAATCGCCCGCCGGGAAGGCCGCAAAGCCTATGCCTGTTTAACTGCCGACTATGTGGAAGTCATGGGCATCAATACACTTGAAGAGTTGAACAAAGCGGGTGAATATCTGCGGAAGTCAACGTCCCGTCAGGCTTGATTTGTGGCTGATATCATCCATCTTCTTCAGGGTAAAGCGCTGCTCGCACCGCTGGCGGGTATTACCAATTTGCCCTTTCGGCTGATCACCCGGATGTTCGGTTGCGAGTTTTGTTTTACCGAGATGATCAGCGCCAACGGCCTGATCCGGGAATCCGAAAAAACAATTGAATATTTAAAAACAGGCCCGGAAGACCAGCCTCTGGGTGTTCAGATCTTTGGCGCCGATCCGGAAATTATGAGCGAGGCGGCAAAGTTTGTCGCGGGGCATCGTCCGGATCTGATCGATATCAATATGGGCTGTCCGGTCAGAAAAGTCGTCAAAACCGGATCCGGCGCGATGCTCATGAAAGATCCGATCCTGGCTGGCCGGATCATTGCGTCGGTCGTTAAGGCGGCGAATGTGCCCGTGACGGTTAAAATCCGTTCCGGATGGAGCCCGAGTTCCGTCAATGCCTGTGCAATGGCCCGGGTTGCCGAGGATTCCGGAGCCGCTGCTGTTATTGTTCATGGCCGGACCGCGAACCAGGGGTTTTCCGGTCACGCGGATTGGGAAATCATCGCGGAAGTAAAAAGGGCCGTTAAAATTCCGGTCGTCGGCAATGGCGACATCTGGCAGCCGCAGGATGCGCTCAGAATGCGCCGGGAAACGGGGTGCGATGCGGTCATGGTGGGCCGGGGCGCTCTGGGAAATCCATGGATATTTCAAGGCATTCATCAATTGTTCGAAGGTCTTCCGGAAAATTACCGTCCTTCTCTTGGCGAACGTTATGAAATCATCAAAAAGCACTGGGAAATGGAGACAAACAGTTACGGCAGTCGGATTGCGGTAAGAACATTCCGCAAGCATTTGCTCTGGTACACGAAGGGGCTTACCGGTTCCGGGCGGTTTCGGGAAACGGTTGGTAAAATGACGGACGGCAGCGCCATGCTGGCGGAATTGGACAGGTATTTTCAGTCGCTTACGGAGGCGCAAACCGAAATAATGACTTGACATTTCGGTAATGAATTGGCATAAATAAAATCAAATTAAAGCACGGTATTTAACGGCAGATTCCGGAAAAAGGACTATAAAAACGTGGAAATAGGTAAATTTACAGAACTTGAAGATAAAATTAAGCATATCGTCAGTGAGCAGGTTTTTTTAAAAAAACAGATTTCAATTTTGGAGGATGCGTTAAAAAATAAAGAATTGGAGTTAGAAGAGTATAAAAGCAAACTTAGGGTATTAGACGAGGAAAGGAACAGCGTACGCGCAAGGGTGGATTCACTGCTTGATTTACTTGCAGATATAGAGGTGGCTAAATAAGCTTCCAGGGCGTGGATTTTGAAAAAGCGTTATGAAATTAAGATTTTAGGACAGGAACTTGCGGTTTTAAGCGATGCGGAAGATGAACAAGTGGCCAACGTTGTCCGGTACGTCAATGAACGGATGGAAGATATTATACGTTCCAGTGACGGACTACGGGCATTGGATGTGGCCATCCTGGCGGCTTTGAACATTACTGAAGATTTTTTAAAATTAAAGGGAGTTAATCAGGACCTGTTTGATCAATTGGAGCATCGGTCCGAAAAATTGATCCAACTGATTGAAAACGCAAGTTAATTTAAAAATTTTTTACCCCTGCGATGCGCGTGATTGTCATTTGTTTTTGAGCCAACACTTTGAACCTGGGGCCTATACTTGTTTGCGGTGAGCATGTCCGCCTTGTTCCGCTGGTCGGGAGGCGGAAAGCCTGAAGCAAATAACACCGGGCACCCACCTTTTAAAAAGGTTCAAAATCGTGATTAACACGGCATAGGCGGGGTTTTTATTTTCCCTACCTTCTTCCTTTCCCATCGTACCCGGTTAAAAATTAAATGAACAATGAATCCTTCGGTAAAGCAGTCCATCCATGCCTGCCGGAAGGTTTAAATATAATCCCGTTGAAGCTTCTGTCTGATTATTCAGGTGAAAGCGATTGATTTTAAGACGGTTTTTTTTAACGGGATAAACGAGGAGGTAATAACATGTTGAACGGCGGTATTTTAGTCCTTTTTATAGTAGTGGCGGCTTTAGCGGGTGCGGTAATCGGTTATGTTCTGAAACAGATTTTCACCGCGAAGAAAATCAAGGCATCAGAGAGTCTGGCGGCGCGTATTGTCGGAGAATCCAAAAAAGAAGCCGAGACGATCAAAAAAGAAGCTATTTTGCAGGCCAAGGAAAATCTGCTGAAAATGAAGGCGGATTTTGATCGCGAAACAAAGGACGTTAAGAATGACCTGGAAGGGCTGGAACGGCGCATCCGGGCAAAAGAGGAGAATCTGGATAAACGTATTGACACGTTATCGCAAAAAGAATCGGCCATTGAAGGGCGCGACAAAAATTTAAGCCAGAAAGAAAATGCGCTGGAGGAAAAACACCGGCGGCTGGACGCCCTGGTGGAAGAACAAAAAGACAAACTGGAAAAAATTGCCGGCATTACGCCGGAGGAAGCGAAAAACATTCTCATCCAGTCGATGGAGTCGGAAGCCAAGCGGGATGCTGCTGGGATTATTCGAAAAATTGAAGAGGAAGCCAAACTCACGGCGGATCGCAAGGCGCGGGAACTGATCGCCTATTCCATTCAGCGATATGCGGGAGATTATGTCGCGGAGCACACCGTATCGGTTGTTAATCTGCCCAGCGAAGAAATGAAAGGCCGCATTATCGGTCGTGAAGGCCGCAACATCCGCGCGATTGAAGCGGCGACCGGCATTGACCTGATCGTAGATGACACGCCGGAAGCGGTGGTCCTTTCCAGCTTCGATCCGATCAGAAGGGAAGTCGCCCGCATTTCGCTCGAGCGGCTCATTCAGGACGGCCGCATCCATCCCGGCCGGATCGAGGATATTGTCAAGAAAGTCGAAAAGGAAGTGGAGCAGATCATCCGCGAAACGGGCGAAAAGGCATCCTTTGACTGCGGCGTTCATGACGTACATCCGGAAATCATCAACATGCTGGGCGCGCTGAAATACCGCACCAGTTATTCACAGAACGTCCTGCAGCACTCCATAGATGTGGCCTACCTGACGGGGCTCATGGCTGCGGAATTGAAAATGAACATCAAGGAAGCCAAGCGTGCGGGACTCCTGCATGACATCGGCAAGGCCGTGGATCATAAAATTGAAGGGACCCACGCGGCCATCGGCGCCGACTTTGCCAAGCGGTTCGGTGAGAACCCGCGCATCGTCCAGGCCATTGCCACGCACCACGACGACGGACGCAACAACACGCTGCTGGGCGTGCTGGTCCAGGCGGCGGACACGCTGTCCGCGGCAAGGCCGGGCGCGCGCCGCGAGATGCTGGAAACGTATGTCCAGCGACTGGAGGAACTCGAGAAGATCGCTCACTCCTTTAATGGCGTCGACAAGTGCTTCGCCATTCAGGCCGGCCGCGAAATCCGCATCATGGTGGAAAATGAAAAGATTTCCGATAACGACACCGTGATGCTGTGCAACGACATTATCAAAAAGATCGAAAGCGAACTGTCGTATCCGGGACAGATCAAGGTAACCGTCATCCGGGAGACGCGCGTGTCTAATTTTGCCAAATAGAATGGGCAAAGAGTTGAGCAGGAAATGAAAATTCTTTTTATCGGCGATATTGTGGGCAAGCCGGGGCGCAGGGCGGTGAAAGAGCTGCTGCCGTCACTGGTCGGCAACCGCGGCATCGACCTGGTCATTGCCAACTGCGAGAATGCCGCGTCCGGTTTCGGCGTGACCCGGGACATCGTCGAAGAGCTTTACGAGTCCCATATCGATATTCTGACGTCCGGCAACCATATCTGGGATAAAAAAGAGGTGCTGGAGTTTATTGATGACTATGAAACGCTCCTGCGTCCGGCCAATTATCCGGCCACTGTGCCGGGAAAAGGATCGGTATTGATGCCGACTCCCGCCGGAGACTATGTCGGCGTGCTGAACCTGGCCGGCCGCATTTTTATGCAGCCGATTGACTGCCCGTTTGTGGCGGCCAAAAAGGAAATTGCCCGGCTGAAAGCCAGAACCAATGTCATCATTGTCGATATCCATGCGGAGGCGACGTCGGAGAAAAAAGCCCTGGGCTGGTATCTCGACGGCGAGGTGTCCGCGGTGCTGGGCACACACACCCATGTGCAGACGGCGGATGATGAAGTCCTGCCGGGCGGCACGGCTTATATCAGCGATGCCGGGATGACCGGACCGTTCGATTCCGTTATCGGCATCAAAAAAGATACGATCATTGAAAAATTCTTAAATCAATTACCTAACAGATTTGATGTAGCCAAAGGCGACATCCGCCTGCAGGGAGTCCTCATGGATATCGATGCGCAAAGCGGCAGAGCCTCAGCCATCGAGAGGATCAGCGTCAAGCTCAACGACAAAACGGAGGGACCAGATGAAAAGCGCTTATGAAATTTTAAAGGAAAGAGGTTTTGTCGAACAGATTACCGACGAGGCCTTGATTACCGAGCTTTTCGACCGCGGTCCCGTGACCTGCTACATCGGCTTTGATCCCACCGCCACGAGCCTTCATATCGGCAGCCTGGTGCCCATTATGGCGCTCGCGCATATGCAGCAAAACGGCAACCGTCCTATTGCTCTTGTCGGCGGCGGTACGGCGATGATTGGCGACCCCAGCGGCAAGACGGAAATGCGCCAGATTCTCACACGCGAGCAAATTGATCACAACGCCCAATGCCTGGGCAAGCAGCTTTCCCAGTATCTCGATTTTTCCGAAGGCAAAGCGCTGCTTTTAAATAACGCCGACTGGCTCACCAAAATCAACTATATTGAATTCCTGCGCGATATCGGGCGGCATTTCAGCGTGAACAGGATGCTGGCGGCCGAAAGCTATAAGATCCGCCTGGAGAAGGGACTGAACTTCATCGAATTCAATTATATGCTCCTGCAGGGCTATGATTTTCTGTATCTGTTCCAGCATTACGGCTGCGCCCTGGAGATGGGCGGCAACGACCAGTGGGGCAACATGCTGGCCGGCACCGAGCTCATCCGCAAAGTCGAAGCCAAAGACGCGCAGGCCGTCACCTTTCCCCTGATTACCACATCGCTCGGTCAAAAGATGGGCAAGACGGAAAAAGGCACTATCTGGCTTGACGGAACACTGACCAAGCCTTACGAGTATTACCAGTATTGGGTCAACTGCGACGACGCCGATATAGAGCGGTTTCTCAAGCTCTTTACGTATCTGCCGCTCGCGGAAATTGCCGTGGTCAAAACGCTGGCCGACGCCCGGCTGAATATGGCGAAGACTGTTCTGGCCTATGAGGCGACCAAGGTCACCCATGGCGCGGAAGCCGCGAAATCCGCCTGGCGCGCTTCGATAGAAGCTTTCCATGCGCGTCCGGTGGATGCCGATTTGTTTCCCTCAAGCGATATTCCGCGCGAAGCCCCCCAGGCCGACACATCCGCCATTCCGCGCTTTGCGGTTGCCCGCCAAGACCTGGAGGCGGGTCTTCTGATTACGTCTATCTGTGCAAAGTCGGGCTTGACGCAGTCGATGTCGGAAGCCAAACGTCTCATCGATCAGGGAGGCATCTATATTGGAGAGCGGCAGGTCAAGTCCGTCGATGAAAAGTTTTCGCCCGCTGATTTTGCGGGGGTCTCCGAACTGCGCATCCGCAAGGGAAAGAAAAAATACCTGATTATAGAAATAACAGGCTAGAGGCGAAAGGCAATAGGCTATAGGCCGAAGCGGAAGCTCTGTTTTTTTATTTATAAAAGATGATAAAGCCCGGACGTGTTAACCCACTGGGCTTTTTTTTCAGCCTTCAACCGTGGAACTTTATCCTTTATCCTCTCGCCCATCACCCATCGCCTATAGCCTAACCCGCAAGAAACGGCAGCGGTTTGTCGAGCCGGTAGACCAGCGACTGACAGCTCGCCAGAAGTTTTCCTGCATCATCCGTGGCGCGAATATCGTACGCGGCAGTCCTCTTCGTTTTATTGATTTCTCTGGCTTCGGCTGTGAGTTTCGCTCCCTTTTGAGGCGAGGCAAGATAATTAATATTCATGTTGAGAGCGACGGCCATGGTGCCGTGGGAATTGGAGGCCACTTCAAAAGCCGCGTCCATCAGCGAGAAAATTGCGCCGCCATGGGCCATGCCGAACATATTTTCCATGTCTTCGGTAAAACGCATTTCCACTTTAGCGTAGCCTTCCCCGACATCGGTCAGCGTCAATCCGAATTTTTTACCGAATGGCTCCTTTTCAATCTGCCTGAATATTGCACTTCTGATTATTTCGTCCATGATCATCTCCGGCAAAAGGTTCAAATGTTTTTGACCTTATACCTGATCGCCGGCGCTCATGTCAAAAAAAAAGGGCTTCCTTTTCGGAAGCCCGGAGTGTTTTGTGGACCGGACCGCACATGGTTTGAATTTGCGGCCGGAGATTAAAAAGCATCGGAATCGGTGGCGGGATTTGCTTATCCTGCCAGGACCCTTCTTACACCTCCAGATACTTAGCTCGGACCTCGTTATTGTTTTTGAGTTCCTCGACGGAGCCGCTGTAGCCGACATGGGCTTTGCCCATCAGGTAGACGCGATGGGCCAGCGACAGGGCCACTTTCAGGTTGTGTTCGACCAGCAGAATCGATACGCCGGCCTTGTTGATCTCCGCTAGAACGTTGCGGACTTCCTGGACCATGATCGGCGCCAGACCTTCCGAAGGCTCATCCACGAGGAGCAGCCGCGGATTCCCCATCAAAGCTCGCCCGATCGACAGCATTTGCTGCTCGCCTCCGGACAGAAACCGCCCCTGCGAATTGCAGCGCTCGGCCAGCTTCGGAAAGTGACCGTAGATGCGGTCCGTCGTCCAGACATTGGGATCTTCGGGGTTCTTGATCTTGCCGCCCTTGATGCCCAGAAGCAGGTTGTCATGAACCGTGAGCTCCGGAA
>JAIGNE010000036.1:0-6030 GCA_036528635.1 Deltaproteobacteria bacterium | reverse complement strand
TAGGGTTGGTGTCGCTGCAAGATACGATGCGACGACTTCAGCGTGTTCAATGAACCGCCGGATGCGGAACCGCACGTCCGGTGGTGTGGGAGGACGGCGGGGGTGACCCCGCCTCCTACCTAATTATTTTGAATATTTTTCTGGAGGTATCATGTCAGCAGACAATACAGCAACGGAAAAACAAGCAGACGCCGCTGTGATTGCCAAAAAGATCAATGTGGAAGTGACCCGTTTGAACCATCTTGCCGGCTGGCAGCGGATGATCTTTTTTTTGTTGTCTCTCGTCGGCGTTCTTGTGGCGATTTTCTATATCTTCGGATTCACCTTCAGAGGGCAGGTATTGATTCAGGTCCAGTACTACTGGATTTTCATCGGCCTTTTTATGGCCTGCGTTTTCATCGCCATGCCGGCCCGGCGGAAGGACAAGACCCGATTGCCCTGGTACGACATGGTCATCGCCCTGGCGGTGCTGTGCATCTGCATCTTTTTTATGCTCAATGCAAAGGATATGCAGATCAGCGGTTGGAAGAACATTCCCCTGGCCTTTGTCATCTGGCTGATCATGATGGAAGCATCGCGGCGGGGAGGCGGTCTTTCTTTTCTCCTGGTGGTCATCATCCTCGGGCTGTATCCCCTCATTGCCGATATCTTTCCCGGCATCATGAACGGCATCCCCTATGACTTCCCGAGCATCATCGATTCCGGTGTCTTCCGGGAGGAAGGCATGATGGGCATTACGACCAAGATCGTCGCGGAGATTATTCTGGGCTTTCTGGTCTTCGCGGGCGTCCTCCTCGCTTCGGGGGCGGGCGATTTCTTCATTGGTCTGGCCAACGCCCTTTTAGGGGGCTTCCGGGGCGGACCCGCCAAAGTTTCGGTCATTGCCAGCGCCTTCTTCGGGTCCCTGAGCGGGAGCGTCTTTTCCAATATCGTGGGGACGGGCGCCATCACCATCCCAACGATGAAGCGGGTTGGTTATCCGCCCCATTACGCGGGCGCCATCGAGGCCTGCGCCTCCACAGGCGGGACGATCATGCCTCCCGTCATGGGCGCCATCGCCTTCGTCATGGCTGTGACCATCAACGTGGAATACAGCGTCATCATGGTGGCCGCCATCATTCCCTCCGTGCTTTACTATTTCGGCCTCCTCATGCAGGTGGACGCCTATGCGGCCAGGGTCGGCATGAAGGGCCTGCCGAAGGAGGAGCTGCCGGCGGTCCGGAGCGTTATGGCCAAAGGCTGGCCGTTTCTGGCTGTCCTGATCTTCCTGGTCTGGGGCCTCCTGTACATGCGGTGGGAGTACATGGCCCCCTGGTACGCGTCGCTGCTGATGATCGTCTTATCTTTTTTCAGGCGTGAAACCTGGATGACGCCCAAGAAGCTCTTTGCAACGTTCCGCCAGATCGGCGAGCTGATTACGCAGACGGCAGCCGTCATTATACCGATTGCCTTTGTCGTCAGCGCCCTGACCATTACCGGCGTCACGGGATCCATGACGTCCGGTCTGGTCAAACTGGGCGGCGGCAATCTCTTTCTGGTCCTGCTTCTGGGCATCATTGCTTGTTATATCATGGGTATGGCGGGGCTATCCATCGTGGCGTACATCTTCCTGTCCGTCACCCTGGCGCCCGCCATCATCAAAATAGGCGGTCTGAACATGCTGGCCGTCCATCTTTTCATCGTGTACTATGCCATGCTCTCGGGGATCACGCCGCCGGTGGCGGCGGGCGCCTTCCTCGGCGGAACCATTGCCGGAGCGCCGCCCATGAAGACGGCCATGACGGCCATGCGCCTGGGCATCGTCATCTACTTCGTCCCTCTGTTTTTTGTTTACCAGCCGGCCATGGTGCTGCAGGGCAATCTGTTCCCGCTGATATACATCCTGCCCACCTGCATCGCGGGCATTGCCCTGATCGCCGGGGGCGCCGAAGGATACCTCATCGGGGTCGGACCGGTCCAGAGATGGGCGCGGATTCCCCTGGTGATTGCCGGATTCCTCCTCAGCTTCCCAACCATGACCATGACCCTGATCGGTCTGGCGGTATCGGCTGTCATGGTTTTTCTGATCTGGCAGGGGAATCGAAAGCAGATCGCCAAGGCGTAAAAAGATATTTTTGTATTGTTATTGATAAACGAGCCGCTGCAATGGATGAGACGATTGCAGCGGCTCGTTTTAGCTGGTGACCCCTCAGTGCCCCTTATCAAAAGCCGGCCGATCCGATGGGGAAACAGGGGAGGATGATCAGCGGCTGTTCTGCTGCATCCGTTCTGCGGTTTTCAACATTTTAGCGGCTTCGTCGAACCGGGGATCAAGTGAAACGGCCCTGCGAAAATGTTCAATGGCCCCATCCAGATCGCCCTTGTTTCCCAGAGCAACACCAAGATTAAAGTGAACTCCCGGATTGGAAGGCTCAATGTTCAATGCCTGCCGATAATAATAAACAGCTTCGTCATGCTGCAGCTGCTTTTCCAGGTTAACACCCAGATTGTTGAGGGCTTTGAAACTGGCGGGATTAATTTTCAGAATTTGCCGGTAGGATTCAGCGGCCTCGGCAATTTTCCCCTGCCGCACTAAAATATCAGCCGCATTAGCCAGTGCTTCCTGATGACCGGAATTGATTTCAACGGCACGGCGATAATGCGTTAGGGCTTCTTCAACCTTGCCCTGTTTGACCAGCAGATTAGCAAAATTATAATACGCATCATCGTAATGGGGATTCAATTTGATGGCGGTGCGGTAATGATTTGCGGCTTCTTCATATTTGCCCGCACGGGCCAAAGCACTGCCCATATTGACATGGGCAGCTTCACTCTTCGGGTTAAAATCGATCGCCGCACGATAATGGGTGATGGCCTCTTCGATTTTTCCTTCCGCTGCCAGGGCTAAACCCAGGTTGGAATGGGCTTTATCGTTATAAGGATTGATCTCGACGGCAGCCTGATAATTGGCAATCGCTTCCTTGACTCTGCCGGCTTCAAATAATGCAGCACCGAGACTATTATGCGCCAGCACGTTATTCTTTGTGACCTGCAAAGCATGACTGAAAAGATCGATACTGTTTTTCCAGTACCGGCATTGCTGCCACGATAAAACCGCCAGGATGGCCAGGACGGATATTCCTGCCGGAATTAAAATCTTTTGGCGAAGATCGGCGCGCCGGAACAGAGACGGAACACCCCAGGCCAGCATCAAACTTATGCCGATGGCCGGCAGATACATATAGCGGTCGGCCATGGCGAAGTCTCCCACCTGAATGATCCCGATGACCGGCAGAAGCGTTATCGCATACCATAGCCATCCAACAAAAAGATACGGCAAGCGTTTTATGGTTATCATGACGGCAGTGCTGATCACGATCATCAGCAAGATCGCGCCCGCGATTTGCCATGCTGAAAGTTGATGAGGGAAAGGATAGAAAACAGTCAGATCATGAGGCCAAAACAGCTTCACCAGATATGTCACAAAAGAAACAAAAGCATTGGCGATTCGGGAACTCAAAGGAAAGTGACTTTCGGGAGGTTTGTACTGGGCATAAATCGTGATGATGGAAAAAACGGCTGATAGAGCAAAAAAAGGGATTTTTTCCCATAGCTGCCACGACGGAATGATTCCGGCAATCTTCGTTTCCGGCAATTTCCGGTCAATGGATGGAGATATGTTGTTCTTTGGCGTTTTATTTTTTGATCTGGTTTTCTGCTGTCCTTGATTTGCGGAGGCCGTCACGACGGGCGTCGCGCCGGTTTTGATGGCCTGCGACTGAAGACGGCCCAGCGGCCAGTAATCCAGAAGAATCAGCACAACGGGAAGCGTGACAACCATGGACTTGCTCATCAGCCCGCAGGCAAAGCACAGCAGTACAAGCCAATATCTTTTGATGACCGGTTTTTCCGTGTAATAGACATACAGGCAAAGCGTCAGCATCCAGAAAAACGCGCTCAGGACATCTTTGCGCTCGGAAACCCAGGCAACCGATTCCACGTGAAGCGGATGAAGCGCAAAAAGAGCGGCAATAAAAGCGCTTTTCCAGAGGGCTCCGGTCATCCGGTGAAAAAGCCAGAATAACAGCAGGGTGCTCATGATATGCAAAAGGAGATTGGTCAGATGGTAACCGCCGGCATTTAAGCCATACAGCTGGTAGTCGAGCATTAAAGAGAGCCACGTCAGAGGGTGCCAGAATTCAGCATACGTCGTACTGAAAGCCCAGTGCAATCCGGTGAGCGTTATCCCGGATTGGATGTGACGGTTCTCCGTGACATAAATGTGATCATCGAAATTGACGAAGTCATGGTGTTTTACCTGCCAGAACACCGCAAGCGTGACAACAGCTAAAACGATACATACGACCAGGATCTGTATTTGGGGATGAGTGTTTATCTTATGAACCATTTGCCTATGCTGCCTGGATGGATTTGTCCTGCATCAAACTAATGACCGCACTTAAAAATATCGGGCAGAATTAAACGGGGTTACTCTAAAATTCAAAGTGCGGCAGTGTCAACTGAAAATTCGAAGTCGCCCGAACGGACGGCGCTGATCGATCAATCAGCAAAAAACGGATGTTTCAAGCTCTGCCCCCAAGCTCATGCATTAGAAAGTTAGCGAGTTAACGGCGGCCTTCTGTTTCTCTTTCATCTGCCTCTGAATCTACTGTGGCGCCGCGAGCCACATTTGCACGTCGGCAAAGAATTTGTCCGGCTGGGCATGCGTGACCATGTGTCCCGCGAGAGGGTATCGGGGAAAGTAAATGATGCGCCGGTCCGGGGTCGGTATGTCGGGAAGCGATCCCGGCTGATAATCGATTGCAATGAATCCATTATCCGACACGTCATGCCAGACGACGTTTTGAACAATCGCCGTGTATTTTTTCAGGGTCTCCGGGATCACCGGGGTGTAAATGACCAGATCCAGTTTAGCGTTGGTAATGAACGTTTTGACCAGAGCGAGATTCTGCAGGAACAGCTCGCCCATGGCCGCATCCAGCGGATCGATTGCGGTGTAGCCGGAATCGATGGCGTCGTTTGCGTAAAAGGTTTCAAGCACCTGATCGTTGCAGTCCAGAATATAGTTATCCCAGAGATTCAGCGTTCCCAGAACATCCGGCAGCGTCGGGCCCGATGAAAAAATCGATAAGTCCTTTTGGCTGGAAAGCCTGGCTGCCCGCTGCCTGATTCTGATCTGATCGGCAGAGGGGAGCCGGGCAAAATCGCGGTGGCCGATAACGGACTGTGCATCCTTTTCCCTGCTTTCGACGTATCTATACGCATCGCGGCGATGAACGGCTCCGAGACCGGGGATATCAACAAGGCTGCGCGAAAAAAGCGACGAGAGAATAGAGGGTGTGTTGAGCCCTTCCAGCACAGAGGCCAGCAGATCATTGATATATCCCGCTGGTTGATCATATTGATAGATGTCGCGCTTTGCCGTCTCAATGACGAAATCGAGGGCGTTTCGTGTGGGTTCGCATCCGGCGCCTGCGCAGGGGGTAAACGTCGTACCGGTCATGGCGGCAATCTGGAAGATGACCGAACCCGCTTCCTCGTATGCTCCTCCCGCCAGATCATCCTGGATTTGTCCTGCAAGAAGAGGCGAAATCAGGATCTGTCCCGCGAATTGCCTGGCGACGGTTTGAGGCGGAACGCTTAGGCCTGCGGACAGGAAATGCGCACGGATGAGATCAGCGAGTGCCGAATCCCGGTAGATTGCGGAGCCGCCGGCGTAACGGGAATGGAACAGCAGGAGATTGAGCATGATGGATGCCCGTACGCCGCCATAGCTTTCTCCGACCAGAATGACCTGGTTGCTCTTGATGGATGGATGCTCGGCCAGAAACATGAGCAGCGCCCGGGTCATCTGCGCCGCGTCGATGAAAGTGTTGAAATTCCTGGCGCCAAACTCCGCTTTGCGCACGGCTTCAATCTCCACATTTTGCGTCATGTTGTAAGAAAAACCGGTGTTGGGTGCATCGAGATACAGGAGGTTGCCCAGCTTCGTAAAACTGTAAGGATTGGCTGCCGTGCGGGCGCCTCCGG
>JAIGNE010000035.1:0-288625 GCA_036528635.1 Deltaproteobacteria bacterium | reverse complement strand
TAGGGTTGGTGTCGCTGCAAGATACGATGCGACGACTTCAGCGTGTTCAATGAACCGCCGGATGCGGAACCGCACGTCCGGTGGTGTGGGAGGACGGCGGGGGTGACCCCGCCTCCTACCTAATTCATCTTTTCAGCTGCTTCAAAAGGATGAGGGAAAATTGTTTTCGAACGAGCCTGGTTCCGTTCTAAATTTGTTATGATAATTATTGACAAATCCGGCGCTTGATAATAGCATTCCGCAACCTTTAAATAAACTGATGGCGCGTGAGGCGCTTTTTTGGTTTTTAGCGGTGCCATTTTTTTCAGGAGTCAGATTAACGGGTGAATAAAAACATTTCAAAAAAGAAGGCGCTGGAAATTATTTCAAATTTCAAGCGGTCCGGCGTGCTTGTCGTCGGAGACGTCATGGTCGATCATTTCATCTGGGGCAAGGTATCGCGAATTTCCCCGGAAGCGCCGGTGCCGGTGGTCGATGTTCAAAAGGATTCCGTGATGCTGGGGGGCAGCGCCAATGTTCTCAATACAATCTGCGCCATGGGCGGCCGGGGTTATGTGGCCGGTGTTATCGGCGCGGATGATGTCGGTCGAGGACTGCTCAAACAATTGAAGGAGCGTCAAATTGATACATCCGGTATTGTTACCGAGAAGGGCCGGCCGACAACGCTGAAAACCAGAATTGTTGCGCACGGACAACAGGTGGTGCGGTTTGATTCGGAAAGCAAAAAACCGATTCCCGGGTCCAGTTGCGATAAAATTCTCGCTTATGTGCGATCATTGCGCAACAGGATCGGAGCCATCGTGGTTTCCGATTACAGCAAAGGCGTCGTTTCGCGGGAGTTGATTGAGGGCATAAAAAGTATTGCCGGAGATGCAGAAATATTTCTGTGCGTTGATCCGAAGCAAAGTGATTTTTCTATATATTCGGGCGCCCATGTCATCACCCCCAATCATTATGAGGCACAGCGTGCCGCCGGTATGGAGATTACCAATGGGGATGATCTTCTCAACCTGGGAGAGGTCCTGCTCACAAAATATGATTTTCAGGCCCTGCTGATCACGCGGGGGGAAGAAGGAATGAGCCTTTTTGAACGGGGGCGTAAAATCAGCCACACGCACTTTTCGGCGCAGGCGAAGGAAGTTTACGATGTGACGGGTGCGGGTGATACGGTCATCGGTGTGCTGGCTCTGGCTCTGGCTGCGCAGGCGAATCTGAAGGAAGCGACGTCTCTGGCCAATCACGCGGCAGGGATCGTCGTAGGGAAAGTCGGGACGTCCACCGTGTCACAGGAAGAATTAATCGGCGTACTATGAGTAAACCGACGCAGGCCCTGCCGGTCAAACTGGTCTTCAGTATTTTTGCTCCGGCGGCCGGGATATTAAATGGTGCCATCAACCGGTTGTCTGCTCTTTATGGTCAGCCTGATTTTATAAGCGGGCAGATGCCTTTTGATTACACAGATTATTATCATCCGGAAATGGGTGAGAGGCTTGTCCGGCGTTTTATATCGATGGAAGAGCTGATTCGGCCCGAAGCATTACCGGATGTCAAGCTGGTGACGAATGAAATCGAGAAAGAATCATCCGTTGATGCTCACCGGCAGGTGAATATCGATCCGGGTTATCTGTCTCAGTCTCATCTGATTCTGGCTACCGGAAAAGGTTATTCACACCGGCCTTATTTACGGGATGGTATTTACGCGGACCTAACATTGATTTATCAGGGCAAGAAGTTTTGTGCCCTGCCCTGGACTTACCCGGATTATGCAGACGAACAACAACTCGCGATGCTCAGCGCTATCCGGTCGCGATATTTACTCCAGTTGAAAACGGCTCGGGTCGATATAGAACCAAATTAACATTGAAAAGAGAAGGTTTAAGTATGATTAAAAGTATGACGGGTTACGGTCGCGTGGATACGATTTATGACGGCCGCAATATTGTGGTAGAAGCCAAATCCGTTAATCATCGGTTTCTGGAAATTGCGCTCCGGACACCGGCGGCGCTCAACCCGCTGGATATGGAATATAAAAAGAAAATAGGGGAGAGATTTAAGCGCGGTCGGATTGATGTGACCATCCGGCTGGAGGGCGAGGGCGCCGATGCGTCCAAAGTCAATTTCAATATGGAAGTTGCCCGCAATTACTTTGATGTTTTGACCCGCCTGAGAAATGAATTCGATATTCAGGAGCCGATCAGTCTGAAGAATCTCGTGACTTTCAGGGATATCTTCACGCCGCCCGCGGAAACACAACTGGAACCCGATTTTTTAGATCATGTGGAAAAAACACTGCAGGAAGCGCTGACATTGCTGGTCATTATGAGACAGGATGAAGGGATTGCCCTGTTCTCGGATATGCAAATGAGGCTTCAATCCATCCGCGAAACCATGGAGAGTATTCAGGTGCGCGCGCCGAAGATTGTGCTGGAGTACCAAAAACGTCTTTCTGAAAGGATTAAGGAACTGACGGCGGGATTTGAACTGGATGCTGCCCGTCTGGCCCAGGAGGTAGCGATCATGGCGGATCGGTGCGATATCACGGAAGAGATTGTCCGCATGCAAAGTCACATCGGTCAGTTTGAAGCTCTCCTGCAAAGCGATGAGGCGGAAGGCAGGAAAATTGATTTCCTCTTGCAGGAAATGAACCGTGAAATCAATACGATTGGCTCCAAAGGAAATGATGTGGATATTGCAAAGCTTGTGATTGAAGCGAAGAGCGAACTGGGCAAATTGCGTGAGCAAGCACAGAATATCGAGTAGGTCTATGCCGGATCAGGGATTGTTCATTGTATTATCCGCGCCTTCAGGGACGGGGAAAAGCAGCATTTGCCGCAGGTTGCTGGCAGCCTGTCCGGAAATAAAATTTTCTGTTTCCTATACATCCAGGACGCCGCGCCCCAATGAAGTAAATGGCAAAGACTATTTCTTTATTTCCCGCGAAGATTTTCAAAAGCGGATTGATCAGGGCGAGTTTGTCGAATGGGTGGAGAACTACGGGAATTTTTATGGAACGTCGGGCAAATCGATGAACGAAATCTTGAACAGCGGAAAAGATATGTTGCTCGATGTCGAACCGCGCGGTGCAAGAGAAATTAAGAAAAAATTTGATAACGGCGTTTTTATATTTGTGCTGCCTCCCTCCCTGGATGAGCTGTTGAACCGGCTCGAAAAGCGGGGTCACGAAAGCCCGGAGGTGATTAAAAGGCGGTTCACTCAAGCCGAGAGTGAATTTAAAGAAGTTTTGTGGTATGACTACACCGTTTTCAACGAGCATCTGGAGACGGCTGTTAAACAGGTGATCTCGATTTACCGCGCGGAGAAATGCAAAACAGGCCGTTTACATGATAAAATTGATCGTTTTTTTAATCATATTAACAGAGATGTTTAGGAGGTATCAGGTTCATGGCAAGAATTACAGTAGAGGATTCTTTAAGGGTGGCCGAAACCAGGTTTGGTCTGGTGTCGCTTGCGTCCAAGCGGGCACGTCAGTTGCTGAAAGGCTCCAAGCCGCTTATGGAAAGTAAGAATCGGGAGATTGTGCTGTCGCTTCGGGAGATTGCGGCAGGGAAGGTTGTTTATGCGCATCCTGAGTTCTTAAAAGGGTCCCAGGAAGATTTTAAACCGATTCCCGACAATACCGAGTTTATTGGCGATGAAGAATATCTCGAGTAGTCGGCCTGCCGACAAACTGATCTTTGCGCTGGATGCGGCCTCTTACGAAGAGGCGTTGTCCTGGATAGAGCTTCTTTCCGGTCATATCGGCATGTTTAAAGTGGGCAAAGAATTATTTACATCTGTCGGACCGAAAATTGTTGAAAGTATCAAGCAAAGGGGCGGGCGCGTCTTTCTGGATTTGAAATTTCACGATATCCCCAATACGGTGGCCCGCGCCGGTGAGGCCGCTGTCGGGTTGAATGTGGATATGTTCAATGTTCATGCGGCGGGCGGCAGCCGGATGATTCGGGAAACAGTTGACGCCGTAAATGCCTGCGCAGAAAAGCGCGGTGTCATAAGCCCCATCGTTCTGGCGGTGACGGTGTTGACCAGTTTAAATAACGCCGATCTTGCGGAAATCGGATTCGGCAAAACGACAAACGATTTAGTTCTTCATCTGGCGAAAATGGCGCAAAAGGCAGGAGTATCAGGCGTGGTCGCCTCGCCCCAGGATATTATTGCCCTGAGACGGGATTTAGGCGACGATTTTCTTATTGTGACGCCGGGGATTCGCAGTGCTGCCGAGAAGGTCACAGATGATCAAAAAAGAACGCTGAGCGCCTTTGAGGCGATTCAGGCAGGTGCCGATTACATTGTTGTCGGCAGGCCCATTCGCCAGGCCAAAGATGCGCTAATGGCATGCCACGGCATCATTCAAGAAATTGCCGATGGCCTGGCTGCAAGAAACCGCTCATGATTCATTTCCTTTTTCGATAGAAGGCAAAGCATGGAGGCAGTTTACGGCATTAATCCCATTAAAATTCTGCTTGCCCGGCCGGAGACATCCCTCAAGAAAATTATTATAGCTGACGGTCGGGGGGGGGCGTCTGTCAAAACAATTGTCGATATCGCCCGCCACAAGAAGATTGCGGTCGAGTGGAGAGAAAGGCAATACCTTGATGAATTGACGGGGAAAACGGATCATCAGGGAATTGTCGGGCTTCGCCATTCATTTGCCTATGCTGATTTAGACGAGCTATTGAGAAATCGCAGCCCTCATTTATCCAATGATCTTATCGTTATTCTGGACAGCATTCTCGATCCGCAGAATCTGGGATCGATTATCCGCAGTGCGCATTGTCTGGGCGCCAATGGTGTAGTCATCCCGACGGATCGTGCAGCCTCAGTCACCCCTGCGGTGATTAAAGCGTCTGCCGGCAGCGCAGAGCAGCTGCCTGTTGCCCGGGTCACGAATTTGTCCCAGACCATTGATTATTTAAAAAATATTGGTTTCTGGATTTATGGAGCTGATGCCCACGGGGGGGGGAATATCAGGGAACAGAAATTTGACGGCCAGGTGGCTTTGGTTCTGGGCAGCGAGGCCAGAGGGATAAGACCACTGGTGAAGAAAAAATGTGATCATTTGGTTACGATTCCGATGGCGGGGAACTTTGATTCCTTCAATGTTGCCGTTGCCGCAGGGATCATTCAATATGAAATTCTTCTTCAGCGCCGGTCGACATAGTCTGTGATGTGGCGCACAGGCAGACAGGAAATAAATTATTTTTTAATTTAACTGGTTGAAACTACATGGAAGATAGTTTATGATGCGCCCATAAAAGAAAGAACATCTCTTGAAGAAAGGATCTCTACTATGCCGGTTTTCCTCTGGGAAGGAACAACGAAAAAGGATGAAGTAAAAAAAGGCGAGATGGAAGCCGCTGATGAATTGGCTGTTCGGACGTTGTTAAGACGGCAGGGATTCAAAGCTATCGATGTCCGGAAAAAACCAAAAGATCTGGTTGAATATATTCCTTTTCTGGCAGGTCGCGTCAAAGAAAAAGATGTTGTGGTTTTCTGCCGTATTTTTTCCACCATGATTAACGCTGGTTTACCTCTCATTCAATGTTTGGATTTGTTGGCCCAGCAGGAGCAGAATAAGGCTTTTGCCAAAATTATCCGGTCGGTCAAAGAGGACATCGAAGGCGGCACCAGTTTGACGGACGCGCTGAAAAAACATCCTAAGGTATTTGATGAACTGTTTGTCAACCTGATTGCCGCCGGTGAAGCGGGCGGTATTCTGGATGTTGTTCTTGGGCGTCTTTCCAATTATCTGGAAAAAGCTTTGAAGTTGAAAAGAAAAGTTAAAAGCGCCATGACCTATCCGATCGCGGTACTGGTGATTTCTGTTGCGGTTGTTGCTTTACTCCTTCTTAAAGTTATTCCGGTGTTTCAGAAAATGTTTGAAGGTGCGGGAAGTGAGCTTCCAGGGCCAACGGCGGTGGTTATAGCGATGAGTGAATTTGCCCAGAACTATTGGTGGGCTATCCTTGCCGTTATCATTGTGCTGGCGATTGCCTTTCAGCAATTTTATAAAACGCAGAAGGGGCGTTGGACGGTGGATTCGGCCATGCTTCGCGCACCCGTTTTCGGTCCCGTGTTTAAAAAGGTGGCCGTGGCCAAATTCTCACGAACCATGGCGACCATGATGAGTTCCGGTGTTCCGATTCTGGAAGGACTGAATATCGTCAGTAAGACAGCGGGGAACGTGGTTGTGGAAGATGCTTTAATGAAAACAAGGCAAAGCATCAGTGAAGGTCAGTCTATTGCCGAGCCGTTGTCAGCTTCAGGCATTTTCCCGCCAATGGTTGTTCAGATGATTGCCGTGGGGGAAGCAACCGGTGCTCTGGATTCCATGCTCAATAAGATTGCCGATTTTTATGATGATGAAGTCGATGCGGCAGTGGAGGCGATGACGTCGCTTTTGGAGCCGGCTATGATGGTTTTCCTCGGAGGAATCGTGGGCGGGATGCTTATCGCCATGTATCTGCCTATCTTTAAGATTGCGTCTGTTGTGTGATAAAGAGGCAGAGGGAATAAAATGGTCGGGATGGCGCGATTTGAACGCGCGACTCCTGCGTCCCGAACGCAGTGCCCTACCAAGCTGGGCCACATCCCGACACGGAGAGCGACGTTATAAAATTTATCGCGAAATGTCCACATGTTTTTATAAAATATGGGACTAAATAATTTTTGGCAGAGAGAGTAACCGACACGTGATTATTTATGATGTGCAATGTGAGAATGGCCATAAGTTTGAAGGCTGGTTTAAAGACCGCCAGTCCTGGATTGAGCAAAATGCCCGGAGGCTGATTTGCTGTCCCGTTTGTAACAGTTCCAATGTGGAAATAGTGCCTTCCACGATCACCATCATGGGGAAGGATTCAAAAACGCCGCAAAAAAATAACGATGAAGATATGTCTCCTGTCCAGGCGCGTGAATGGTTGCATCAATACATTAGCAACAATTTTGAAGATGTCGGGAATAAATTTGCCGAGGTTGCGCTGAAAATACACTATGGTGACGAAGAAAAACGAAACATCAAAGGGACAACAACCCCTCAGGAAGAGGCGGACTTAAAGCAAGAAGGTGTTTCGTTTGTAAAAATTCCTCTGCCCAAAATGGACAGCTGACCCATTACTCCTCCTAGGATGACTTTTTTGACCCGTCAAGACCCCTTTGTCGACAAAGGAATGATTTATTATTGATGGAAGGCCTTACCTTATGATGAACTCTTACGCAAGTATTATTAACCGCATCGGTCATACGCCTCTTGTGGAAATCACGAAGCTCAATCCAAATAAAAAGGTAAAAATTTACGCCAAGTTGGAGTCTGCCAATCCGGGCGGTTCGATTAAAGACCGGACGGCCTTGTTCATGATTGAAAACGCTGAAAAGAGGGGAGACCTGGCGTCCGGCAAAATTATTCTGGAGGCGACCAGCGGCAATACCGGCATCGGGCTGGCTATGATTGCGGCTGCCAAAGGCTACAAGCTTTGTCTCACGATGTCCGAAGCGGCAAGTGAAGAGCGCAAGAAGATTCTGCGCGCAATGGGTGCGGAATTGATTTTTACGCCTGCCTCTCAAGGGACTGATGGCGCCATTGAGGTTGCTTATCGGATGCTCCGGGAAAGTCCTGAAAAGTATTTCGGTACCGACCAATTTAATAACGAAGACAACATTGCCGCCCATTATTTCGGGACGGCCCAGGAAATCTGGGATCAAACCGGGGGGGAAGTTACCGCGGTCGTCACGACACTCGGGACAACCGGCACAGCGATGGGTCTTTCCAGAAAGCTCAAGGAGCTGAATGAAAAAATCAGAATCATCGGAGTCGAGCCCTATTTACAGCATAAAATTCAGGGGCTCAAAAATATGCGCGAGTCTTACCGTCCGGGGATTTTTGATAAGAAGCGTCTGGATGAAAAAATTAATATCCTGGATGAAGACGCCTTTGAAATGTCCCGCCGGCTGGCCCGCGAGGAAGGTATCCTGGCGGGAATGAGTTCTGGAGCGGCCATGTTTGTGGCTGCCCAGAAAGCCCGTGAAATGGAGGAGGGGCTGATCGTAGTCATTTTCCCGGATAGCGGAGAACGTTATCTGAGTACGGAATTATTCGTGGTTAAAGAAGAATTGGCGACGGTAAACCTGTATAATATTTTGAAACGTCAAAAAGCGCTTTTCCGGCCATTAAAGTCTGAAGAAGTACTGATGCATACGTGCGGGCCGACCGTTCATGATGCGCCCCATCTCGGAAACTACCGGCGTTTAGTCGTGTCTGACTTGCTGTGTCGTTATCTGACGTTCAAAGGATACAACGTCAAACACGTTCTCGATATTGTCGATTTTACGGACAAGTCCATCAAGGGATCGGAAAAGGCGGCGATGAATTTGTCGGACTATTCCGATAAATATTTGCAGATTTATCTGGATGACGCCCAATTTTTAAACATCCGTGCCGACAACATTTATGTAAAAGCGTCTGAAAATGTTGATGCCATGCTCAAGATTGTCGAAAAATTGGTTGATAAGGGCTACGCATACGAGAAACTGCGCTCCGTTTACTTCGACATTTCCAAATTGGCTGACTATGGTCGTCTTTCTAATATCGATTTGGCTAAAACCAGGTTGGGGCAGTCGATTGATCTGGATGATTATGAGAAGGACAGTCCGGCGGATTTTGCCCTTCTGAAAAGGGCCAGCCTGGGTGAATTAAAAAGAGGGATTTGTTATAAAACGAAATGGGGTAATATTCGGCCGGGCTGGCATCTGGAATGTGCGGCTATCTCCCAAAAATATCTGGGAACGGCATACGATATCCACATCAGCGGGGCTGATGAAACCTTTCCTCACTGTGAGAATATTATCGCGATCAACAAGGCATTTTCGGGACACAGCGGAGCAAGATACTGGATCGGCGTTGAGTTGATTATGGTGGATGGGCGTAAAATGTCTCGTTCATTGAATAATGCGGTGACGATTGCCAACCTGAAACAAGATGGTTATATTTCAAGGGACATACGTTTTTTTCTGCTGGGAATGAATTACCGTAAGCCAATCAGTTATTCAGAGAAGGCTTTACAGGCGGCAAGAAACACGATTAAAAAGATTGATACATTCGTCCATCGGCTTCAAGCGCTTGAGAAAGATGTTCAAACTTTTCCAGATGTTGATCAAGTGATTTACGATCTTCATCATGGTTTTGAGGAAGCGTTGGATGACGATTTGAATATTTCCGGCGCTTTGGTGGCGCTATTTGATTTTATTGGTAAAATTAATGTAGCTTTAAATGCGGGAGAAATTGGCAGGTCAGATGCTCAGAAAGTATTAAAAGCCCTTGAAAAAATTAATGACATTATCGGTATATTGGATTTGAGAGAGCAAACGTTGCGCAGCGATATTAGCGAGTTGATTCAAAAAAGAGAAACAGCGAGAAAGTCCGGAAAGTGGGAGGAAGCGGATTTATTAAGAAATCAACTGGCTGAATGCGGCGTCGAGGTTTTAGATAGCCAGCAGGGGACAATCTGGCATTTTAAATAGGCTATCCATATGGAAAAGTTAAGAAAATATATTTTGGCCGGTTCCTGGTATCCCGGAAACCCCGCCCTTTTAAGAAGTGATATAACAAAATATATCCGAAATGTGCCTGATAAACAGATTGAAGGGGATATCATCGGTTTAATTGTACCCCATGCCGGTTATATTTATTCCGGCCAGGTGGCGGCTCATGCCTATAAGCTGATTCAGGGCAGAAAATATGATACCGTCATCATTGTCGGGCCAAGTCATAGAGTTGCTTTTGGGGTTGTATCCATCTACAGCCAGGGGGCTTTTGAAACGCCCCTGGGCGTAATCCCGGTTGATGAAAATATGGCCGCGGAAATGAAAAACCTCAGCAGAAGCATTGTTGATTTTCCCGCCGCCCATGCACAGGAACATTCTTTAGAAATACAACTTCCTTTTCTGCAGATCGTGCTGGGGGCATTTTCTATCATCCCTTTGGTTATGGGGGATCAAGGTGCTGCAACCTGCCAGGAACTTGCTGATGTGATCAGTCAGGTGGCCAAAGATCGCCGCGTCTTGATTGTAGCGAGCAGCGATCTGTCTCATTTTCATAGCTATAATCAAGCAAAAGAGCTGGATGCCATTGTTCTCAGGCATATTCAAAAGGGCAATGTGGAAGGACTCCTGGATGATTTGACTTTAGACAAAATCGAGGCCTGCGGCGGTGGACCTATGGCGGTGACCATGCTTGCCGTACGCAAACTGGGAGCCCACCACTCAGAGCTTCTGAAATATGCCAATTCAGGAGATATAACGGGAGATAAGAATTCAGTGGTTGGTTACGCATCAGCCGTCTATTATCGATAAGACAGGGGATAAAATGGAATTAACAGATCAGGAAAAAAAGACTCTGCTGGAAATAGCCAAAAGAGCGATTATGGCGAAAGCCAGCAATAGAGAATTACCTAAAATAACAATTGATTTGCCTATTCTTAAGGAAAAGAGAGGTGCTTTTGTTACCTTGAAAAAACGTGGACACCTGCGCGGCTGCATCGGTTATATCAAAGCAGTCAAACCTCTTGGAGATACAGTTCAGGAAATGGCAGTTGCTGCGGCTTTTCATGATCCCCGTTTCCCATCCGTCAAAGGAGAAGAAATCAGGGATTTGAGCTTTGAAATATCTGTTTTGAGCCCCTTACAAAAGATTCAGAGCATTGATGACATTGAAGTGGGAAAGCATGGCTTGTTCATTGTCCGGGGCTATAATTCGGGTTTACTCTTGCCGCAGGTGGCGACTGAATATGGCTGGGATCGGGAAACCTTTCTGAAAGAGACCTGTTATAAAGCGGGCTTGCCACCCAAGGCGTGGAAAGATAAGGAAACCGAAATATATATTTTCTCAGCAGATTATTTTAGTGATAAAGATTAAATTCTGTGAAGTTCTTGTTCGAATATTTTTATAAATAATAAAAATTTACTTGACAAAAACAAGCATAAAAATTAAAGTCCGCAATTCGCACGAAGCAGTGTAATTGTTTTTTTGCGCTTAATGCAAGGGCTTCATGCGAAAGGATGGAAATAAAAGGGTTTGCTGGCGTAGCTCAATCGGTAGAGCAGCTGATTTGTAATCAGCAGGTTGCGGGTTCGAGTCCCATCGCCAGCTCCAGTTGAGTAATATAGCTGGAGGGGTTCCCGAGTGGCCAAAGGGAGCAGACTGTAAATCTGCCGGCGGCGCCTACGGAGGTTCGAATCCTCCCCCCTCCACCAGTTTTTTGTTAGGGATGGATAAGCGGGAGTAGCTCAGGGGCTAGAGCGTCAGCCTTCCAAGCTGAGGGTCGCGGGTTCGAATCCCGTTTCCCGCTCCAGGAATTTTTTTGAACCAGTTGAGAAGTTAGAAAGCCGTGCCCACGTAGCTCAGTTGGTAGAGCACATCCTTGGTAAGGATGAGGTCACCAGTTCAATCCTGGTCGTGGGCTCCAGCGAAGGAGAATTATGCGAAATAATATTATTTTAGCTTGTACGGAATGTAAGCAGCGAAATTATACGACAACAAAAAATAAACGCACCATGCAAAACCGCCTGGAAATGAAAAAGTATTGCAAGTTTTGCCGTGGACACAAACTGCACAGGGAAACAAAGTAGCTGGATTTAGGACAGGCCAGTAGCTCTAATGGATAGAGCGCCGGACTCCAAATCCGGATGCTGGGGGTTCAAGTCCCTCCTGGCCTGCCAGTTTTCCCGAAAAAGGGCTGACGATATGGAAAAAATCAAGTTGATCATGAATAAGGCGTTACAGTTTGTTTCCCAGGCAAAGGCTGAGTTAAAAAAAGTGACCTGGCCGACCCGGAAACAAACATTAGCTTCCACCGGGGTTGTCATGGTTATTGTTGCGGTCATGGCTCTTTATCTGGGTATTATTGATCTGATTCTCGCAAAATTAGTCAAGTTTATTTTAGGTTAACTTCATGGCTTTTAAATGGTACGTCGTACATACTTATTCGGGATTTGAGAATAAGGTCAAGATGAGCCTTCAGGAAAGAATTGAACTGGCAGGCGCTCAGGCCGCCTTTTCAGATATTCTGATCCCGGAAGAAGATGTTGTGGAGTTGATTTCCGGAGAGAAGAAGACCTCCAAACGCAAGTTTTTCCCGGGATATATCCTGGTGCGGATGGAGATGAGCGATGAAAACTGGCATATCGTCAAGAATACACCGAAAGTAACCGGCTTCATCGGCAGCAAGGACAAACCTTCCCCGATCCCGGATAAGGATGTCGAGAATCTGAAGGTCAGGATTGATGAAGGGACCCTGAAACCGAAACCCAAATTTAAGTTTGATGTCGGTGATCATGTCAAAATCATTGATGGTCCTTTTACCAATTTTGACGGCGTCATTGATGAAGTACGACCCGAAAAAAGCAAACTTAGAGTGATTGTCAGTATTTTCGGGCGTCCGACACCGGTGGAGTTGGATTTTATCCAGGTAACCCAGGGGCAGTAGGAATTATTGAGTTCAAGGCGCAAGGAAAAAGCCTAAAAAATTTTTAGATCAGGTGATTGTTATGGCAAAAAAAGTTATTGCGAATATTAAATTGCAGATTAAAGCGGGAAAGGCGACACCATCACCTCCGATCGGACCTGCATTAGGGCAGCATGGCGTGAACATCATGGAATTTTGCAAAGCTTACAATGCTTTAACGCAAAATCAGGAAGGGATGATCATTCCGGTTGTCATCACGGTATACGCAGACCGGTCATTTACCTTTATTACGAAAACACCGCCCGCTTCCGTCCTGCTCAAACAGGCGGCCAAAGTCGCCAAAGGAGCAGCGGATCCCAAACGGGAAAAAGTGGGAACGGTCACCGCCAAGCAGGTTCAGGATATTGCACAGTTGAAATTCAATGATTTGAACGCCGTCAATATCGAGGGTGCGGTCAAAATTATTGCCGGTACGGCAAGATCAATGGGAATTGAAATAGCAGGTTAATAAAGACGAGGTTTTATCATGTTAAGACGAGGCAAACGCATAATAGCTGCGAAAGCTAAGGTTGAGCCGACCAAGCGTTATACGCTGAAAGAGGCTGCGGAAATGATTGTATCAATGGCTGGAGCCAAATTCGACGAGACAGTGGATGCCGCCGTCCGGTTGGGCGTCAACCCGGCTCATGCCGATCAAATGGTTCGGGGCAGTGTCGTTCTTCCCAATGGTCTGGGGAAAACGGTGCGCGTGCTGGTTTTTGCCAAGGGCGATAAAGAAAAAGAAGCCTTGGATGCCGGGGCCGACATGGTGGGCAATGACGAAATCATTGAAAAGATCAAGGGTGGCTGGCTGGAGTTTGACCGCGTGATCGCGACGCCGGATATGATGGGTTCCGTTGGGAAAATCGCTAAGATCCTGGGTCCGCGCGGATTGATGCCCAATCCCAAAGTCGGGACGGTTACGTTTGATATCGCCAACGCCGTGAAGGAATTAAAGGCCGGTAAAGTGGAATTTCGTGTTGAGAAAGCGGGAATCGTCCATTCACCGGTGGGCAAAGTTTCTTTTGGCGCCGAGAAGTTGTATGAAAATGTCAATGCTCTTCTCGAGACCATCATCAAGTTGAAACCCGCGTCAAGCAAAGGAACCTATATTAAGAGTATTGCGATATCGAGCACGATGGGTGCGGGGGTGAGGATCGATCCCCTGGATATCAAGAGCGCTACTTAAAAAGACATAAAAACGCAAACAGGCCTGATGACCAGGAGCTTGGATGCGCGTAAGAATTTTGTTTAGGTCGAAGACAGCAGGTACGGAAGTTTAAACGGAACAAGGCCTGCCGAGACTCGTTGTGTAAAATAGTTACCGAATATTTCGAGGTAATCATTTTTCGGAAAACGGGATCGGCGTTGGCGGATAAGCCGTTTTCCATTCTGTATGTGGCTAGATTCTCCGGCCTCACAAAAAATAATTTTGAAAGGAGGCTGATATATTGGATAGGGGAACTAAAGAACAAATTGTATCCGAACTTCAGGA
Source organism: Deltaproteobacteria bacterium (assembly GCA_036528635.1). GTDB lineage: Bacteria > Desulfobacterota > Syntrophia > Syntrophales > Smithellaceae > UBA8904. The sequence goes on along the minus strand of JAIGNE010000035.1, from coordinate 274,615 downwards.
GAAACTCAAAAAAGCCAATCTGGGTATTTTGACCAGTTTCAACGCGATGAATGTTGAAAAAATGGAAGCCCTGAGAAATGCATTGCGCAAGAATGATGCGGAGCTCAAGGTTGTTAAAAACACCCTGCTGGGCATTGCCTCGAAAGAGACTGACTTCCACGTTCTTGCTGATCATTTCAAATGGCCCGTTGCCGTTGTCCTGAGCTATAAAGACCCGGTAGCACCGACAAAGGCTTTAATTGAGTTTGCCAAAAAAAACCCGGAACTGGAAATCAAAGTCGGCGTGCTCGATGGCAAGCTGCTTACGAAACTGGACATCACGGCTCTGGCTGAATTACCCAGCCGCGAAGCCCTGTTGGGTAAGCTGGTTTCCGTCATGGCAGCTGTACCGACGTCGTTTGTAACCGTTTTGAGCGGCGTTCCGAGAAGCTTCGTGCAAGTGCTTAATGCCTATTGCGAAAAGAAACAAACTTTAAACTAAATAATACATACAGAGAGGGAAATAAAAATGTCTGATCAAATAACGAAAGAAGATGTCGTCAAATTTATTGAAAACATGACCGTTCTGGAGCTCTCCGCTCTGGTGAAGGAACTGGAAGAAAAGTTCGGTGTATCCGCAGCCGCGCCCATGATGGCCGCCGCGGCTGCCCCCGGTGCAGCGCCTGCCGCCGCCGCTGAAGAACAAACGGAGTTCAACGCCATTTTGACCGGTTTCGGCGCTGAAAAAATTCAGGTGATTAAAGTAGTCCGCGCGATCACCGGACTGGGGCTTAAAGAAGCCAAAGATCTGGTCGAAGGTGTGCCCAAGCCGATCAAAGAAGGCGTTTCCAAAGATGAAGCCGCTGATATTAAGAAGAAGATTGAAGAAGTGGGCGGAACCGTCGAGATTAAATAAGATAATCTCCTACAATACCATTTTATTAAGGATACTATGGGTGACTTTAGAAAAAATTTTGGCCGTGTAAAACAAATACAGGAGATCCCGAATCTGATCGAGATCCAGACACGATCGTATGAAAAGTTCCTGCAGGCCGACGTGCCGCTGGCAAAGCGGCGCAACATCGGCTTGCAGGGCGCTTTCAAGAGCGTGTTTCCGATTTCGGATTTCAGCGGGAAGTGTTCGCTGGAGTTCGTGAGCTACAAGATCGGCGATGTCCGGTATGATATGAAGGAGTGCGTTCAGAAAGGCATGACCTATGCCGCTCCTTTGAAAATTGTGGTCAGGCTGGTCGTGTTTGATACAGATCGGCTCGCCGACGGCAAGATCAATCGGGAAGCGGCTGAAACCAAGCCGATCCGGGATATTAAAGAGCAGGAAATTTACTTCGGTGAAATACCGCTCATGACGGAAAACGGCACGTTTATCGTCAATGGATCGGAGCGCGTGATCGTCAGCCAGCTGCACCGGTCGCCCGGTATCTTTTTTGATCATGATAAAGGAAAGACTGTCGCTTCCGGTAAACTGATTTACTCGGCCAGAGTTATTCCGATTCGGGGCTCCTGGCTGGATCTGGAATTTGATTCCAAGGATCTGCTTTATGTGCGGATCGACCGTCGCCGGAAAATGCCTGTCACGATTCTCTTGAAGGCCATGGGCAATTCGACGGAATTTATCTTAAACTATTTTTACAATATTGAAAAAATAACCATCGAAGGCGAAAAGATATATTTCGCGGTGGATGAATCCCTGTCCGGTCAAAAGGCGCCGGAAGACATCAAAGATCCGAAAAGCGATGAAGTGATTGTCAAGAAGGGCCGTAAACTCACCAAGCCCCTGCTGAAGAAGGTTATGGATGCCGGGGTCAAACGCGTGGCAATTAAAGAAGCCGATTTGACCGGGAAAGTTCTTTCTTCGGATGTTCATGATCCCGCGACCGGCGAAATTCTGTTCCGATGCAATGAAGAATTACCGCTCAACGGCCTCGAAATTGCCCAGGAAAAGGGCGTCAAGGAATTGAAGTTCATTCACATTGATGAAGACCTGGACAATGCCTCGATTCGCGACACCCTGCTGATGGATCGCATTGATACCGCGGAAGACGCGATCATGGAGATATACCGCAGGCTTCGTCCCAGCAATCCTCCCACGCCTGAGACCGCGGCGAAGTTTTTCAACAGCCTCTTTTTTGAGCAGGAAACGTACGATTTATCGGATGTCGGCCGCGCCAAGATGAACTATAAGCTGCATTTGAATGTTTCAACTGATCTAACTGTTTTGCGCAATGAAGACATTCTGGCATCGGTCAAGTACCTCATTGACCTTAAAAACGGTGTTGGCGAGTGCAGTGTGGATGATATCGATCACCTGGGTAACCGCCGTGTGCGTTCCGTGGGTGAACTGATTGAAAACCAGTATCGCATTGGTCTGGTGCGCATGGAGCGGGCGATTAAGGAAAAAATGAGTCTGCAGGACATCGAAACCATGATGCCGCACGATCTCATCAATGCCAAACCGGTGTCCGCGGTGGTGAATGAATTTTTCGGATCGAGCCAGTTGTCCCAGTTTATGGATCAGACCAATCCGCTTTCGGAAATTACGCATAAACGTCGTCTGTCCGCTCTCGGACCGGGCGGTCTGACGAGAGAGCGCGCCGGATTTGAAGTCCGCGATGTTCATTCGACTCATTACGGGCGCATCTGTCCGGTCGAAACACCGGAAGGTCCGAATATCGGCTTGATTGTGTCCCTCAGCACTTACGCTCGCGTCAATGAATTTGGTTTCATTGAGACGCCCTATCGTTTGGTGGAAAACGGCAAGGTGCTGGAAGATGTCAAGTTCATGACAGCCATCGAAGAAGAAAATGAAATGATCGCGCCCGCGGACCGGCCGCTCGATAAAAAAGGAAAGTTTGAGGAAGAGCTTATTTCGGTCAGAAAAGGCGGCGACTTTGTCTCTGCTATGCCGGAAGACATTAAATTGATGGATGTAGCTCCCAACCAGCTTGTTTCCGTGGCTGCGGCCCTGATTCCATTTCTGGAGCATGACGATGCCAACCGGGCGCTCATGGGGTCCAACATGCAGCGTCAGGCCGTGCCGCTCATGTGCCCCGAAGTGCCCGTGGTCGGCACGGGAATGGAAGCCATTGTGGCCCGTGATTCCGGTGCCGTTGTGATCGCCAGGCGTCCGGGGGTCGTCGAAAGTGTGGATGCTTCACGCATCGTGCTTCGCGCCGATAAACCGGAGGAAGACGGTTTGGACACCGGTGTCGATATCTATACATTATCCAAATACCAGCGCTCCAATCAGGATACCTGTTTTAATCAGAAGCCCATTGTTGCCATTGGTGATCGTGTTCAGAAAAGAGATATCCTGGCCGATGGTCCCGCAACGGATAACGGCGAACTGGCTCTGGGGCGAAACGTGATGGTTGCCTTCATGTCCTGGGGTGGGTACAACTATGAAGACTCCATTCTGGTCAGTGAACGAATCGTCAAGGAAGATATTTATACCTCTATTCACATTGAAGAATTCGAAACCATGGCCCGCGACACCAAGCTGGGCAAGGAAGAAATTACACGGGATATTCCCAATGTCGGCGAGGAAGCACTCAGAAACCTCGATGAAAGCGGTATTATCCGCATCGGCGTTTCCGTAAAGCCGGGAGATATTCTGGTGGGCAAGATCACCCCCAAGGGTGAAACACAGTTGTCCGCCGAAGAAAAATTACTGCGGGCGATCTTCGGTGAGAAAGCCAGTGACGTGCGCGATACGTCGCTTCGTGTTCCACCGGGTGTGGAAGGCACGGTGATTGACGCCAAGATTTTTACACGCAAAGGCGCCGATAAGGATTTGCGGTCGCAGTCGATCGAAGAAGACGCGATTGAACAGTTGACGAAGGATCGGGATGATGAAATCCGTATTCTGGCGGAATCGATTAAAAAAGACATTTCAAAACTGGTGATCGGAAAAACGGCCGCGGGCAAAATCATCGACGCGAAAAAGAAGACGCTTTTGAAAAAAGGCGACAAGATCACAAAAGATGTCTGGTCCGAAATTCCTTTTACTTACTGGAAAGAAATTACAATTGCCGAAAATGACGGTTCGGAAGAAAAACTCACGAACCTGCTTTCCGTCATGGAAAGAAAAGTCGACTTTGTTAAAGCGCATTTTGAAGAAAAACTGGACAAAATTAAAGCCAGCGACGAACTGCCGCCCGGGGTCATCAAGATGGTCAAAGTTTACATCGCCATTAAAAGAAAGTTATCCGTGGGTGATAAGATGGCGGGCCGGCATGGCAATAAAGGCGTTTTATCCAGAATTCTTCCGGAAGAAGACATGCCTTATTTTGCAGATGGCTCAACTGTGGACATCATTCTCAATCCGCTGGGTGTTCCGTCCCGTATGAACGTTGGCCAGATCCTCGAAACCCATTTAGGCTGGGCGGCCAAATCAATCGGTGAGGGGTTGAATGAGTTGCTGGAGAAGAATAACAATCTCAACCAAATCAAAAGCGAGTTGAAAAAGACGTATTCGTCCCACGATTTTGATGAATTCCTGGAGAGTGCTTCCGTGGAAGATATCAAAAGATTCGTCGGCCGTTTGAAGAAAGGCATGCTGGTCGCCAGCCCCGTTTTTGACGGTTGTCCCGAATCCCAGATCCGCAAGCTGCTGGATACGGCGGGCTTGCCTGAAACCGGTCAATCGGTATTGTTTGACGGGCGAACCGGAGAACCCTTCGATCAGGAGGTCACCGTCGGCATCATTTACATGCTGAAACTGCATCATCTGGTTGATAATAAGATTCATGCCCGATCCATCGGACCCTATTCACTGGTCACCCAGCAACCTTTGGGTGGCAAGGCGCAATTCGGCGGTCAGAGACTGGGAGAAATGGAAGTCTGGGCCATGGAAGCCTACGGCGCCTCCTATACCCTGCAGGAATTTTTGACGGTAAAATCAGACGACGTCGCAGGGCGGACGAGGATTTACGAATCCATCGTCAAAGGTGAACATACATTCGAGCCGGGTCTCCCGGAATCCTTCAACGTGTTAGTGAAGGAACTCCAGAGTCTCGGATTAGACGTGGAATTAGTTGAGGAAGAATAAACTTCCGGATTTCACAAAAGCTTTTTAATCGTAGGAGAAAAATCTGTGGAAGACGTTTTCAGTTATTTTGAAAAACCAAAAAATCCGATCAGATTCAACGCAATGAAGATTTCGATCGCCTCGCCGGAGAAGATTCTTTCCTGGTCCAACGGCGAAGTGAAAAAGCCCGAGACGATCAACTACCGGACGTTCAAACCGGAACGCGACGGCCTTTTCTGCGCGAAAATATTTGGGCCGGTGAAGGATTATGAATGTCTCTGTGGCCGCTACAAAAGGATGAAGCACCGCGGAGTTGTCTGTGAAAAGTGTGGTGTCGAAGTCATTCAGTCCAAGGTGCGCCGTGAGCGAATGGGTCACATTACCCTGGCGACGCCGGTCGCTCATATCTGGTTTTTAAAGAGCCTGCCCAGCCGCATCGGCAACGTGATGGATCTGACCCTCAAAGAACTGGAGAAAGTTCTCTACTTCGAATCCTGGATTGTTCTGGATCCCAAAGACACGCCGCTCAAGAAGAAGGAACTCCTCACGGATGAAGAATATATTGAAGCGAAGGACCAATACGGAGAAACCGGATTTGTCGCTGGAATCGGTGCTGAAGCCGTAAGGCAGCTGCTCGAAGAAATCGACTTGGAAAAGCTGTACGAAGAACTGCGTGCGGAAGTTGTGACATCAATTTCTGATACCAAAAAGAAGAAAATCGTCAAACGGCTCAAAGTCGTCGAAGCTTTGCGCAAATCGGGTAATAAACCGGAATGGATGATCCTGACGGTTCTGCCGGTGATTCCGCCTGACCTGAGACCGCTTGTTCCACTCGACGGCGGGCGTTTTGCCACCTCCGATCTCAATGATTTATATCGCCGCGTGATTAATCGCAACAATCGTCTGAAGCGTTTGCAGGAGTTGAACGCTCCCGAGATTATTATCCGCAACGAAAAACGCATGCTTCAGGAAGCCGTCGATGTTTTATTTGACAACGGCCGCCGTGGTCGGGCGATTACCGGAACCAACAAGCGACCGTTGCGCTCTCTGTCGGATATGCTCAAAGGCAAGCAGGGGCGTTTCCGCCAGAACCTGCTCGGCAAGCGCGTCGACTATTCCGGTCGTTCGGTTATTACCGTCGGTCCCGATTTAAGACTGCATCAGTGCGGACTGCCCAAGAAGATGGCGCTCGAACTGTTTAAACCCTTTGTCTATAACCGTCTGCTGGAAAAAGGCTATGTGACCACCGTCAAGAGCGCCAAAAAGATGGTGGAAAGAGAAACAGCCGAAGTGTGGGATGCCGTGGACGAGGTCGTGCGTGAATACCCGGTGATCCTGAACCGCGCGCCCACGCTGCATCGTCTGGGCATGCAGGCTTTTGAGCCGGTCCTGATCGAAGGGAAGGCGATCCGCCTCCATCCGCTGGTTTGTACCGCTTTCAACGCGGACTTCGACGGCGACCAGATGGCCGTGCATGTGCCTTTATCCGTGGAAGCTCAGACGGAAGCGCGCGTGCTCATGATGTCTACGAACAACATTCTGTCTCCGGCCAACGGCAAACCGATTATTATCCCCAGTCAGGATATCGTCCTGGGTATTTATTACCTGACCCGCGCCAAAAAAGATGTTCGGGGCGAGGGTATGATTTTTTCCGGACCGGAAGAAGTGCGCTCGGCTGTTGATGCAGGGGCCATCGATTTGCATGCCAAGATTAAAGTTCGTTTGAACGGAGAATTAAAGGACACGACCGCCGGACGCATTATTCTCTTTGAAATCATTCCCGAGGAAATTGATTTCGATGCAATCAACAAGCTGATGAATAAAAAGGAACTGGCTAACCTGATCGACCATTGCTACCGTCTTTGCGGCGATAAAACAACCGTTCTTCTGGCCGATCGGCTGAAAGATTTAGGTTTCAAATATGCGACGATTTCCGGCTTGTCTTTTGCCGTGGGCAACATGATTATCCCTGAAAACAAGAAAACCATTGTCTTGCAGGCCGACAAGGATGTGTTGAAAATTCAGAAGCAGTACATGGACGGTCTCATTACCGATGGTGAACGTTACAATAAGGTCATCGACATCTGGGCGCAGGCCACTGAAAAAATCGCCTCGGAAATGTTGACCGGTATCAGTACGGAAGAAGTGATGGGCCCTGAGGGTAAAAAACGACGGATTGAAAGTTTCAACCCGATTTACATGATGGCCGACTCCGGCGCCCGCGGTTCGGGCGTACAGCTTAGGCAATTGGCCGGTATGCGCGGTCTGATGGCCAAGCCGTCGGGGGAAATTATTGAAACACCGATCACGGCAAATTTCCGTGAAGGTTTGACCGTGCTCCAGTACTTCATTTCGACGCATGGCGCCCGAAAAGGTCTGGCAGATACGGCTTTGAAGACAGCCAATTCCGGTTATCTGACCCGGAGGCTGGTGGATGTGGCGCAGGACTGCATCATTACCGAGCAGGATTGCGAAACGGTTGATGGACTCTATGTGTCCGCGTTGATGGAAGGCGGCGAAATGATTGAAACCGCCGGAGAACGGGTTCTGGGCCGTGTAGCGCTGCAGGAAATCAGAGATCCCTTTACCGACGAGGTGATTGTCAAAGCCAATGAGGCGATTGATGAAGCGCTGGCGGAAAAGATTGACCGGGCGGGCATCGAGCGGATCAATATCCGTTCCGTTTTAACGTGCCGCGCCAAGCACGGCGTTTGCGCCATGTGCTACGGCCGCGATCTTGCCCACGGTCACCTGGTGAATATCGGCGAAGCGGTGGGGATTGTTGCCGCTCAGTCCATCGGCGAACCGGGGACGCAGCTGACCATGAGAACGTTCCATATCGGTGGTACGGCAAAGTTTGATGAGCATTCCACTCTCGAAGCCCGTCATGATGGATTGGTAAAATTTGTTAATTTAAATACGGCGAAAACCAGAGAAAATGACTATGTGGTCATGAACCGTCATGGAGAAGTCCATGTGCTCGATGAGCAAAACCGCAGCCGCGGAAAATACACTGTACCTTACGGCGCCCATTTAAAAGTGAGCGATGACACGAAGGTAAAACGCGGCCAGCTGATCGCCGAATGGGATCCTTTCTCTATTCCGATTCTGGCTGAGGTGGAAGGGACTATCAAATTCGGCGATATTATTGAAGGAAAAACAATGCAGGAACAGGTTGATGAAGTCACCGGCCTGTCCCGTAAGGTCATTGTCGAATTCAAAGGCGGTGACTTGAGACCGCGCGTCTCCATTAAAGATAGTAAGGGGAAAACGGCGAAACTGGTCAGTACGAACTCGGTTGCGCGTTATTTGCTGTCCGTCGGCGTTAATATTGTTGTCTCGGAAGGGGATGTCGTGCATGCCGGCGATATCTTGGCGAAGATTCCCCGGGAAACAACGAAAACAAAGGATATTACAGGTGGTTTGCCGAGGGTTGCAGAATTGTTTGAGGCGCGAAAGCCAAAAGACTTCGCTGTAATCAGTGAAATTGACGGTATTGTCGCTTTTGGAAAAGATGCCAAGGGCAAGCGAAAAATAGTCGTGACGCCGGAAATTGGCGAAGAAAAAGAATATCTGATTCCCAAAGGAAAGCACATCAGCGTTCAGGAGGGAGATCGGGTGACTCCGGGAGACGCTCTGATGGATGGCGTTAATAATCCTCACGATCTTCTGGCGATTAAGGGTGAAAAAGAGCTGGCCAGATACCTGGTTGATGAAGTTCAGGAAGTATATCGTTTGCAGGGCGTTAAAATTAATGATAAGCATATGGAAGTTATTGTCCGCCAGATGTTGCGTCGAGTCCGGATTACTGATCCAGGGGACACCGTATTTATCGCCGATGAGCAGGTTGAACGTTATCGATTCCAGGAAGAAAACGACAAGGTAATGGCTCAGGGTGGGCGCCCGGCTATCGGAGATCCATTGCTTCTGGGCATCACCAAGGCATCGCTCTCTACTCAGAGCTTTATATCGGCGGCTTCTTTCCAGGAGACGACCCGCGTGCTGACTGAAGCGTCGCTGTCAGGGAAAACCGACTACTTGCGAGGCCTCAAAGAAAACGTCATTATGGGACGTTTGATCCCGGCAGGTACTGGTTTGGTGATGTACCGCAAGCTGGGCATTAAGGTTGAAGATGAAGATGTGGAAGTGGTCGCAGAATAAATAAAAAAAGGGAAGAAATTGCTTGACAGAAGCAACTTGAATTGATAGTTACCGCAGATTTGCTGCTGCTTACAAAAATGCAGTGAAACGTCCGGGAGGAAAAATGCCGACAATTAGTCAACTGGTTCGCAAAGGCAGAACCAAAATTAAGAGTAAGACAAACGCCCCGGCTTTAGCCGGTTCACCCCAGCGCCGCGGGGTGTGCGTGAGGGTTTATACGACAACGCCCAAGAAGCCGAACTCGGCTTTGCGTAAAGTTGCCAGGGTAAGGCTTACCAGCGGATACGAAGTTTCTTCGTATATTCCGGGTATTGGCCATAACCTGCAGGAGCACTCGGTTGTTCTGGTTCGCGGGGGAAGAGTGAAAGATTTACCCGGCGTCCGGTATCATATTGTCAGAGGCACTTTGGATGCTGTAGGTGTTGCTGACCGCAAAAAGAGTCGATCAAAATACGGTGCTAAAAAGCCCAGTTAAACGAAGGACAGGAAAATGCCTAGAAGACGCGAGATTGAAAAAAGGGATATTCTACCGGATCCCAAATTTAATAATAAACTGGTTGCCAAATTCGTGAACTCTTTACTCAAAAGAGGGAAAAAGAGTGTAGCGGAAAGTATTTTATATGGCGCTTTCGACATTATTGAAAAAAAGGTTAAGGAGCAGCCGGTTGAATTTTTTGAAAAGGCCGTCAATAACGTGAAGCCCGTGATTGAAGTCAAATCGCGGCGGGTGGGTGGTTCCACCTACCAGGTGCCGACGGAAGTTGTTCCGGCCAGGCGTACGGCTCTGGCGATCCGCTGGCTGATCTCCAATGCGCAGGAACGCACCGAAAAAACCATGCGTGAAAAACTGGCTGCAGAGTTAATCGATGCGGCAAATAATCGGGGCGGCGCGATCAAGAAAAGAGAAGCTGTGCATAAAATGGCGGAGGCCAATAAAGCCTTTGCACACTATAAATTTTAAGAACTGACTATTAAACGACAAGGAAAACAACCATTCAAAGTTAAGGAGGAAAGGTGAGATGGCAAAGAAAAAATTTGAAAGGACTAAGCCGCATTTAAATATAGGAACAATCGGTCATGTGGATCACGGCAAAACCACGTTAACGGCCGCAATTACCAAATACCTGGCGAAGAAGGGTTTGGCGGAATTCCGGGCTTTTGATTCGATTGATAATGCGCCGGAAGAAAAGGAACGCGGCGTTACCATCAATATTTGCCACGTGGAATACGAGACGGTTAAAAGACATTATGCGCATGTGGACTGTCCGGGCCACGCCGATTATATCAAAAACATGATTTCCGGCGCCGCTCACATGGATGGAACGATTCTGGTTGTGGCTGCCTCCGATGGTCCGATGCCCCAGACCCGCGAGCATATCCTCCTTGCCCGCCAGGTGCAGGTTCCTTACGTTGTCGTTTTCCTCAATAAAGTGGATCTGGTTGATGATCCCGAATTGTTGGACCTTGTCGAACTCGAATTAAGAGAACTTTTAACCCAGTATGAATTTCCGGGTGATGATATTCCTATCATCCGTGGATCAGCCCTTAAAGCATTGGAAGCCGAGGATACCAATTCTCCCGATGTAAAATGCATTCAGGAACTGATGGACGCGGTTGATGCTTATATTCCAGAACCGAAACGCGATGTCGATAAACCTTTCCTGATGCCGGTTGGTGATGTTTTCACTATTTCCGGTCGTGGAACGGTTGTGACAGGACGTGTTGATCGCGGTATCGTTAAGGTTGGTGAAGAAGTTGAAATTATCGGTATTCGCCCCACCATCAAAACCGTTGTTACCGGTGTTGAAATGTTCCGCAAAACCCTTGATGAGGGTCGTGCAGGCGACGATGTCGGTTTGTTGATTCGCGGTATCAAACGTGAAGAAGTCGAAAGAGGCCAGGTTGTCGCTAAACCCGGTTCCATTACGCCCCATACAAAATTTGAAGCAGCCGTTTACGTCCTGACTAAGGAAGAAGGCGGCCGTCACACCCCGTTCTTCTCCGGTTACCGTCCGCAGTTCTATTTCCGGACAACGGACGTGACGGGCGTCGCGACTCTGCCCGAAGGCGTGGAAATGGTCATGCCCGGCGATAACGTGAAAATGACGGTCGAACTCATTATGCCCATCGCGATGGAAGAGCAGCTCAGGTTCGCTATCCGCGAAGGTGGAAGAACTGTAGGCGCTGGTGTCGTAAGCAAAGTTATTGAATAGAAACTGGAATAGGTTATCCGATCAATGAAAGAACAAAAGATAAGAATTCGTCTCAAAGCTTACGATTACAAACTGCTGGATCGTTCTGTTGAAGAAATAGTAGAGACTGCAAAGAGGACCGGTGCTCGAGTCGCCGGTCCCATACCTCTTCCTACGGAAATCAATAAATACTGTGTCAATCGTTCACCGCATGTGGATAAGAAATCCCGGGAGCAGTTCGAAATTCGCACACATAAAAGATTGATTGATATTGTGGAGCCGACGCAGGCCACGGTAGATGCACTGATGAAGTTGGATCTGTCGGCGGGTGTGGATGTCGAAATCAAAGCGTAGGCGTTGAGGCGTAGCGGTGAAAAATGGCCGGAATGCCGCCATTTTTCGGAATCTTGAATATCGTGGCTTTATTTATATAAAAGTTGGATGATGATGAACAAGGGAATCATTGGAAAAAAATTAGGGATGACGCAGGTGTTTGCCGAGGATGGCGCTGCTGTTGGTGTTACAGCCATTGAGGTCGAGCCGTCGATTGTCGTTCAGGTGAAGACCAAAGAGAAGGATGGCTATGACGCCATTCAAATCGGTTACGGCCGTGTGAAGCAAAAGAATGTCACCAAACCGCTGCAGGGTCATTTGAATAAAGCCAACAAGGGTTTTTTTCGTGTCCTGAAGGAATTTCCTGCGGAAGCCGGAAAGTATGAATCCGGACAGGAAATTGCATCGGATATTTTTCAGGCGGGCGACTACGTCGATGTTGTTGGGACATCAAAAGGCAAAGGCTTTCAGGGTGTCATTAAAAGACATGGTTTTGGCGGCGGCCGGGCGACACATGGTTCGATGTTCCACAGAGCTCCGGGATCCATTGGCGCCAGTGCGGATCCAGCGCGTGTATTTAAAGGCACAAAGATGGGCGGCCATATGGGCGATGTCCGCAAAACCATTCAAAATCTTCAGATCTGGCAAGTGCGTCCTGATAGAAATTTATTATTACTAAAGGGTTCCATTCCCGGTGGCAAAAATGGTTATGTCATCATTAAGCAAGCCAGGAAAAAAAGTGCGTAAATCAGTGGAGTTATGAACATGGCAGTCGCAGATGTTTTTGATATTGAAAAGAAGAAGGTTGCAGAGGTCGAGTTGAACGATGCCGTATTTGGCGCGGAAGTCAACGAAGCAACAATCCATGATGTGGTCAAGATGCAACTGGCATCACGCCGGTCGGGGACATCTGCAACCAAGGGAAGAAGCGATGTGAGCGGTGGTGGGAAAAAACCATGGCGTCAAAAAGGCACCGGCCGCGCCCGTGCGGGAACATCGCGGTCGCCCATCTGGCGGGGTGGTGGCATTGTCTTCGGACCGCAGCCGAGAGACTATTCCTACAGCGTTCCTAAAAAAGTACGAAAGAAGGCGCTCATTTCCGTCCTCAGTATGAAAGTCAAAGAAGACAAAATGACGGTTTTGAAGAATTTCCCGATGGACGTGATCAGCACCAAGGCCTTTAAGAAGGTCGTCGATCTCTTCGGTCTGAAAAAAACGCTTTTCGTGATTGATCAGGATAACGCTGTTCTCATGAAATCATCGCGAAATTTGAAGAATATAAAAATGATTCGGTCAGAGGGTATCAATGTTTATGATGTATTGAATTACGAACATTTGGTCCTTCTTGAACCCTCTATAAAAAAGATTGAGGGGGCATTGCTGGCATAATGGAAATGCATCAGATTATTAAAAAGATATTAATTACGGAAAAGAGCAACATTGACCGCGAGGCAGCCAATAAGTATTATTTTCAGGTTGACCCCAAAGCCAATAAAGTGGAAATCGGCCAGGCCGTTGAGAAATTATTTAAAGTGAAAGTTACGGATGTCCGCGTTTTCCATGTTCTGGGCAAGAAGAAGCGAATGGGCAAGGTTATGGGGCAGAAGAGTTCCTGGAAAAAAGCGATTGTGACTCTAGCCGAAGGCAGCCGTATTGAAGTCGCTGAAGGCGTATAGAATAAGTTAAGGATTAAACCATATGGGAATTATCAAGTATAAACCAACATCACCCGGAAGACGGTTTCAGAGTGTTTCTGATTTTGCGGAAATCACATCTTCCGAACCGGTAAAAAGTCTTTTAAGACCGATTAAGAGAACCGGAGGACGCAACAGTTACGGCCGGATCACGGCACGCTTCATCGGCGGCGGGCATAAAAGAAAATATCGCATCATCGATTTCTGCCGTAACAAGGCGGACATCCCGGCGAAAGTCGCATCGATTGAGTATGATCCTAACCGGTCAGCTCGCATTGCCCTCCTTAATTATCGTGACGGCGAAAAAAGATATATTGTTGCGCCTGCACAGATCAACGTAGGCGATGTGATTGTGAGCGGAGCCAAGGCCGATATCAAACCGGGTAATGCCATTCCATTAAAAAATATACCGCTGGGGTCCCTGATTCACAACGTAGAATTAAAAGTCGGGCGTGGCGGGCAGTTGATTCGCTCGGCCGGTGCCTATGGGCAGCTGATGGCCAAGGAAGGAACATACGCTCAGGTAAGACTTCCTTCCGGTGAAGTGCGCAAAGTGTTTATCGAGTGCATGGCCACGATTGGCCAGGTTGGCAATAACGATCATGAAAACATCAGCATCGGCAAAGCGGGGCGGACCCGCTGGTTGGGGAAACGCCCTCACAATCGTGGTGTTGTCATGAATCCTGTTGATCATCCGATGGGTGGTGGCGAAGGCAAGTCCTCCGGTGGTCGTCACCCGTGTACGCCCTGGGGTGTTCCGACCAAGGGACATAAAACAAGAAAAAACAAGAGAACGGATAAATATATCGTTAAGAGAAGGGGTTAATAAAACGTGGCACGTTCGATCAAAAAAGGTCCTTATATTGAAGAAAGTTTGCTTGCCAAGGTCAGAAAAATGGAAGCCGAAAGCAGCAAGAATGTGATTAAGACTTGGTCGCGGCGTTCAACCATAACACCCGAATTAATCGGTTACACGTTTGCCGTGCATAACGGGAAAAAGTTTATTCCGGTTTATGTGACAGAGAATATGGTAGGACATAAAATGGGCGAATTCGCGCCGACAAGAACTTTTTATTCCCACTCCGGTGATCGGAAAACAAAAGTTAAAAAGTAATCATTGCAGCGAAATCGGACAGGTTTGGAGTTGATAAGATATGGAAGCAAAAGCAGTAGCAAAATATATTCGGATGTCGCCGCAGAAAGTCCGGTTGGTTGTTGATCTGGTTCGCGGGAAGAAAGTACAGGAAGCGCGTAATATACTGCTTTACACCAGAAAGTATTCAGCGGGTATTGTTGCCAAGGTGCTGAAGTCTGCCGTCGCGAATGCGGCCCAGAATCCCAACATTGACGAAAACACGCTTTACGTTAAGGAAATATTTGTGGATCAGGGCCCTGCGTTGAAAAGATGGCGGGCCAGAGCCCAGGGAAGAGCGGCGGGAATTAAGAAAAGAACGTCACATATCACCGTTGTCGTGGATGAAAAGTAAGGAGGAACGATATTGGGTCAGAAGGTTAACCCGGTAGGATTACGATTAGGCTACATTAAAAAGTGGCAGTCCGTATGGTTTGCCGAAAAAAATTATAGTGGAATGCTGCTGGAAGACTTAAAGGTCAGGAAGTACCTTAAGAAAAAGCTCTACCATGCCGGCGTTTCGCATATCGAAATTGAGCGGGCTGCGAATAAAGCCAAGGTGAATATCTATGCGGCCCGGCCGGGTGTCATTATCGGCAAAAAAGGATCGGAAATAGAAAAGCTCAAAGCGGAGATCGAAAAGTTTTCGCAGGCTGAAATTATTATCAATATTCTGGAGGTCCGAAAGCCGGAAACCGATGCCCAACTGGTAGCCGAGAATGTTGCCATGCAGCTGGAAAGACGTGTCGCGTTCCGCCGGGCCATGAAAAAGTGCGTGGGTTACGCTCTGAAATTCGGTGCCAAAGGTATTAAAATTACCTGTTCCGGAAGACTGGGCGGCGCGGAAATGTCCCGCTCGGAGTGGTATCGCGAAGGACGTGTTCCACTGCATACCCTGCGGGCCGATATCGATTATGGCTTCATCGAAGCCCATACGGCATATGGTTTGATCGGCGTAAAAGTTTTAATTTTTCACGGAGAAGTATTACCCACAAAGAATGAAAAACAGTCCTGATTCCAATTGGTTAAGACTAAGGAAAATGGCTTTGAAGGACAACGGGAGTTTTAAATTATGTTAATGCCAAAACGGGTAAAATATAGAAAACTGCAGAAAGGCCGTATGGGAGGCAAAGCGACCAGGGGGGGAACCATTGCCTTTGGCGACTATGGCTTACAGGCAGCCGAATGCGGATGGGTTTCGGCCCGTCAGATTGAAGCGGCGCGTGTTGCGATGACGCGTTATGTGAAGCGCGGCGGTAAAATCTGGATTCGGGTATTTCCGCACAAATCCATCACGAAGAAACCTGCTGAGACTCGAATGGGAAAAGGTAAGGGAGCGCCGGAAGGATGGGTGGCGGTTGTTAAGCCCGGTTCGGTTCTTTATGAGATGGAAGGCGTAACCAAAGAAGTCGCCAAAGAGGCATTTCGCCTGGCATCACATAAACTGGCAATTTCGACAAAGTTTTTATCAAGGGAGATATCTGATGAAAATTAGTGAAATCAGAGGTCTCGGTATTAACGAGCTTCAAATAAAAAATAACGAATTAGTAGAAGAACTGTTCCGGTTGAAGATTCGGCATGCATCGGGTCAACTTGAATCAACCGCGACGCTGGGCCGCCTCCGAAAGGACATTGCCCGTATCGCAACGGTGCTGAAGGAAAAGGAGGCCGCGGGTTAATATGGCTGAAAAAAGCAACAAGCGCACGATTAAGGGCGTAGTGGTCAGTGATAAGATGGACAAAACCATTGTGGTGAAAGCCGAAAGACTGGTTAAACACTCTGTGTTTCATAAATACGTCCGCAGACATGTTAAGTACAAAGCCCATGATGAGCAGAATCAATGTAAGCAGGGGGATACCGTATTAATCATTGAAGCGCGGCCGATGAGTAAAGACAAACGCTGGCGGATGCTGGAAATTCTGGAGAAAGCGAAATAGGAACTTGGCTTTGCAAAGCAAGTAACTTGTGATAGTGGGGTTTATTTTATGATTCAGATGCAGACAATTCTAAATGTTGCCGACAATTCCGGCGCCAAGCGGGTCGCTTGTATTAAAGTGCTTGGTGGATCGAAGCGGCGTTATGCTTCTCTGGGCGATGTGATCGTCGTCGCCGTGAAAGAGGCCATACCGAATTCCAAGGTGAAAAAAGGTGACGTGATGAAAGCGGTTATCGTCCGCACCGTGAAAGAAGTGAAACGGCCGGATGGTTCTTATCTCAAGTTTGATGACAACTCCGCTGTTCTCATTAGCAATCAGATGGAACCGATCGGGACAAGAATCTTTGGACCTGTTGCCCGTGAACTGAGAGCAAAGCAGTTTATGAAGATTATATCTCTGGCGCCAGAGGTTTTATAAGCCTGTTTTGAAGAGGGGAAAAATGAGTTTAGGCAAATTGAAAAAGGGAGATATGGTGAAGGTTCTTGCCGGTAAGGATAAAGGGAAGACGGGCAAGATTCTGAAAGCTATACCCGAGAAAAACAAAGTGGTCGTTGAAAAGATCAACGTGATTAAGAAGCATAAACGGCCTGATCAAAAAAGCAAAGGTGGTGTCGTGGAAAAAGAGGCGGCGATGTGTGTCTCCAAGGTCAGCATCATTTGTGGCAAGTGCAAAGAAGCGACCCGGATCAGAAATCGTATCCTTGATGACGGCAAGAAGATTCGTATCTGTAGCAAGTGCAACGACGTAATCGATGTGGGTTAAGAAAAAATGGCAAGATTAAAAGAATATTATTTAAAAACAGTAGTGCCGGCTCTGGTCAAGGAATTTGACTACACCAATCCCATGCAAGTGCCCAAGATGGAGAAGATTGTCGTCAACATGGGTTTAGGTGAGGCCATATCCAATGTCAAAATCATTGACGGCGCCGTGCTGGAAATGGCGATGATTACGGGACAGAAACCGGTGATCACCAAAGCAAAAAAATCCATCGCGACGTTTAAGCTCCGTCAGGGCATGCCGATTGGCTGCTCGGTGACGTTGAGAAAAGAAGTGATGTATGAGTTTTTTGATCGCCTCGTGAACGTTGCGCTGCCGAAAGTGCGGGACTTTCGGGGGATATCACCCACCGCGTTCGACGGCAGAGGGAATTATTCCATCGGTCTGCATGAGCAGATCATTTTCCCGGAAATCGAATATGATAAGATAGAAAAGATCAAGGGCATGAATATTACCATCGTAACGACGGCTCGAACGGATGAGGAAGCCCGTATGCTGCTCAAGCTGATGGGTGTACCCTTTAAGAATTAAATGAGGAAGCTCCGGAGGAATTTCGCGTGGCAAAAAAGTCATTAATCGCAAAAGCAAATAGAAAACCGAAATTTTCGGTCAGGGAGTATAACCGCTGTCAGATTTGCGGCAGGCCCCGAGCGTATTATAGAAAATTTGAAATGTGTAGAATCTGTTTGAGGAAACTTTCCTTGCAGGGCGAGCTTCCCGGTATGATAAAATCAAGTTGGTAATTATAGTTTAAGGAGAACAAGCATGGGGATGACTGATCCTATTGCCGATATGCTGACCAGGATTCGAAACGGAAATAAGGCTCGTTTCAAAAGTGTGAATGTATACATGTCGCAGATGAATACGAATATTGCCAAAGTCTTGAAAGCGACTGGATATATCAACAATTATGACGTGGTGAAGGATGAAAAGGGTCATCCGATGCTCAAGATTACCCTCAAATATCCGGACACCAAACATGCGGTGATTACCGACATCAAAAGGGTCAGTAAGCCCGGACGCAGGGTTTACGTTCCGGCGGATAAAATTCCCAAGGTGCTCAATGGTTTTGGCGTCTCGATTCTTTCGACGTCCCGGGGCGTCATCACGGATCAGGAAGCCAGAGAGTCCAATGTCGGCGGTGAAATTCTTTGCAAGGTTTGGTAGTAAAATAAAGATTTTAAAAACGGGAGTTCTTGTTCATGTCGAGAATAGGTAAAAAACCGATCGCTTTTCCCAAGAATGTGAAAATCAGCCAAAGTGGCGGTATTGTCAAAGTTGAAGGGCCCAAGGGCACGTTATCTTCGAAATTGCCGGATGGCATTACGATGGTCGTATCCGATAATCATCTGGCCGTCGAGAGAAAATCAGAAGATCGTCTTGTCCGTTCCTATCATGGCTTAGCCAGGACACTGATCAACAATATGGTGACAGGGGTCAGCACCGGTTTTGAAAAAGGACTGGAAATATCCGGCGTCGGGTATCGCGCCGAAGTTACCGGCACGACCCTGAAACTCGTTTTAGGTTTTTCCAGCCCCGTGGAATACAGTATTCCCAAGGGGATTGATGTGAAGGTTGATAAACAGGTTAACCTGGTTGTTTCCGGAATTAATAAGGAACTGGTCGGCCGGGTTGCCTCGGAAATTCGTTCGCTGAAAAAGCCTGAACCCTACAAAGGCAAGGGCATCAAGTATGCGGGCGAGCATATACGGCGCAAAGCCGGAAAAGCGGCGGGCGCAAAATAAGAATTCACTAAATATAGCCTTAAAGAGGTAGAACATTGGCTTCCAAAAAGACACTGAAAATCAGAGATAAAAGAGAGAAAAGAGTCAGAGGGAAACTTACGGGAACTTCAGAGCGGCCTCGCCTTTCTGTTTTCCGTTCGGATAAACACATCTACGCTCAGGTGATAAACGATGCCCAGGGGATGACCCTTGCCACTGCTTCTACGCTGAGCAAAGAACTGGCCGGTAAACTCAAAGGTATCAAAAAGGTCGACGTAGCCCGTGAAGTGGGCAAATTGATAGCCGAGCGTTTGCAGACCCTGGGTGTGGAAAAAGTCGTTTTTGATAGAGGACGATTTCTCTATCACGGCCGCGTGAAAGCCTTAGCGGATGCCGCGCGGGAAAAAGGTCTCAAATTTTAAACTCCAGTTAGTGAATAGAACTCATGATAAGGGAAGAATCGTTGGAAAAAAAGGAAATGAAAGATGTGGAGCTCCTCGACCGAGTGATTGCCATTAACCGTACGGCAAAGGTCGTTAAGGGAGGAAGGCGGTTTCGTTTCAGTGCGATCGTGGTGGTCGGTGACGGCCAGGGCATGATCGGAGCCGGTTTGGGTAAAGCTCACGAAGTTCCCGAAGCGATCCGCAAGGGGATGGAAATGGCCAAGAAGAATATGGTCAAAGTTGCTGTCACCAACAAAACGATTCCCTACGAAGTCCTGGGAAAATTCGGCGCGGGGAAAGTATTATTAAAGCCGGCGTCGGAAGGAACAGGTTTGATCGCCGGCGGCGCGGTGAGAGCCGTTCTGGAAGTGGCCGGGGTTCATAATATTTTGACAAAATGCTTAGGTTCGCATAATCCGCACAATCTGGTCAAGGCGACTGTTGAGGGACTTTGCCAGTTGAAAAATCCGGCGGAAATTGCTGCCCAGAGAGGCAAGTAAAATTCAGGCGAGGGTGCTTACAGTGGGCAAAATGCTAAAAGTTACAATGGTGAAAAGTGTTATCACGCGGCCGGAGAAGCAACGAAAAATCATGCGTGGTATGGGATTGAATAAATTGAACAGCACCGTGACTCTGGTGGATACTCCGGAGATCCGTGGCATGATAAATAAAGTGATCCACCTCGTTTCCGTGGAAGAGTCAAAGGAGTAAGTTATGGATTTAAGTTCTCTGAAAGCGCCTGCCGGAGCGACAAAGAAAAGAAAAAGGGTCGGCCGTGGTGACGCTTCCGGTCACGGAGGGACATCCGGTAAAGGTCATAAAGGCCAGAAGGCTCGTTCGGGAGGGTATGTGCGGGATGGTTTCGAAGGCGGTCAGATGCCCATGTCCCGACGTCTGCCGAAAAGAGGTTTCCGCAATCCCTTTCGGGAGAGTTATGTTGCAGTGAATCTCATGGATTTATGCCGTGTATTTCAAAAAGGCGCAGTTATTGACGAGGCGGCCATTTTAGCAAGTGGCCTGGTTAAGAAAAAAGCCGATGGCATCAAGATTCTGGCCAAGGGTAGTATTGATTTTCCGGTCACTGTGAAAATGGCTAAAATCAGCGCGGCCGCGAAAGTAAAAATTACCGCTGCGGGCGGATCTATTGAAGAGGTAATTTAATTTGTTAGAGGGATTAGGCGGCGTTTCTAAAATACCGGAATTGCAGAGAAGAATCTTGTTTACCTTGCTTCTTCTGGCGGTTTACCGTGTCGGCGTATTCATTCCAACTCCTGGAATCGACAATACGGCGCTCTTGGCTTTTTTTGAGCATGCCAAAGGGTCCATGCTGGGCCTGATGGATTTGTTTGCCGGCGGCGCGTTGAGTACATTTTCGATTTTTGCGCTCGGTATCATGCCCTACATCACCTCATCCATTATCATCAACCTGCTGACCGTTGCTATTCCGCATCTGGAAAAACTTTCCAAAGAGGGAGAAAACGGCCGTAGAAAAATTACGCAGTATACGCGCTACGGAACCGTGGGCTTAAGCATTGTTCAGGGATTTGGTATCGCCTGGGGTCTGCAGCACATGGCCAGCCCTTCCGGCGCCCCTATTGTTCTGAATGCCGGCTGGTCCTTTATATTGATGACCATCATCACCCTGACATCCGGTACCGCGTTTTTAATGTGGCTGGGTGAGACCATTACGGAAAAGGGTATCGGCAACGGTATCTCTCTGATAATCTTTGCTGGAATTGTCTGTAATTTGCCCGGAGCAATCGGCAGCACCTGGACTTTATACACATCCGGCGAATTACATTTTATCATTCTATTCTTATTGGGAATACTCATGGTCGCCGTGATCGGAGCGATTGTTTTTGTGGAAGCGGCTCAGAGGCGAATTCCCGTGCAATATGCCAAGAGGATCGTGGGCAGAAAAATGTACGGCGGCCAGACCACCCATTTGCCGCTCAAGATTAACTCATCCGGTGTTATTCCGCCGATTTTTGCATCATCGGTGATCATGTTTCCGGCGACCATTGCCAATTTCGCGCCGCAGGGCTGGATGAAAACGATTTCCGGATATTTAATGCCCGGTAATTTCGGATATGAAATTCTGTTTGTCGCGCTGATTTTCTTCTTCTGCTTCTTTTATACGGCGGTCACGATTAAGCCGGATGATATGGCGGAAAACATGAAGAAGTATGGCGGGTATGTTCCCGGGATCAGACCGGGTAAGAAAACAGCAGAGTATATTGAGGAAATCCTGGAAAGACTGACGTTCAGCGGTGCGATTTATGTTTCGATCATATGCGTATTGCCGAGTGTTCTGATCTCTCAATTGAATACACCGTTTTATTTCGGCGGCACGTCTCTTCTGATTGTCGTCGGCGTGGCGATGGATACGGCAAGTCAGATTGAATCACATTTGCTGACCCGCCAATATGAAGGATTTATGAAAAAAGGGCATATTGCCCGCAGGCGATAAAGCTGGTTTTCTTTAAAGAGTCGTAACTCATGGTTATTCTGAAACAGCCGGATGAGATAGCTAAAGCCAGAGCAAGTAACCGGATTGTGGCAGACGTATTGAGTGTTCTTCGCGATAAAATAAAACCGGGCGTTACGACCCGAGAACTGGATAGAATCGCAGAGAGCATTGCTTTAAAAAGGGGTGCCAAGCCGGCATTCAAAGGGTATCGAGGCTATCCCTTTTCGCTGTGTACCTCGGTTAATGATGAAGTGGTTCATGGCATGCCTTCGAATCGCGTTTTAATCGAAGGCGACATTATCGGTCTTGATTTTGGTGTCTATTATCAAGGCCTATATGGAGATTCAGCCATTACGCTTCCCGTTGGCAGTGTCAGTGAACAGGCGACCCGGTTGATGCAGGTAACACAGCAGAGTTTGACGGACGCGATCAATCAGGCCCGTCAGGGAAACCGCCTGGGAGATATATCGGCGGCAGTTCAGGAAACGGTTGAAGCGAGCGGATGTTCGGTTGTACGGGATTTTGTAGGCCATGGGATTGGTAAAAGTTTGCATGAAGATCCCCAGATTCCGAATTTTGGGAAAAAAGGCCGGGGAATCGAACTGCAAAAGGGAATGATTCTGGCAATTGAGCCAATGGTCAATGCTGGAAAATATAAGGTTAAGATTTTGCAGGATGGCTGGACAGTGATTACCGCGGATGGAAGTTTATCGGCTCATTTTGAGCATTCAGTGGCAATCACAGATAACGGACCGGAGATATTAAGTAAATTAGATTAGATAATTTCTTAATTGATACGGTAGGAATGATTAGAATAAGTGTATGGCCAAAGAGGAAGCAATAGAAGTTGAAGGTCGGGTTCTTGAGCCCCTGCCCAATGCCATGTTCCGGGTCGAACTGGAAAACGGGCATAAGGTATTGGCGCACATATCCGGCAAAATGCGGATGCATTTTATTAAAATATTGCCGGGGGACAAAGTAACGGTAGAACTTTCCCCCTACGACCTGACCCGGGGCCGGATCACTTACAGGACGAAATAAAAGTATTTTTTTACCGAGGATAAGGAGTCGGAAGCGTGAAAGTAAGATCGTCAGTGAAAAAAATATGCGAGAAGTGCAAAATTGTTAAACGCAAGGGTGTTTTGCGCGTGATTTGTGAAAACCCGAAACATAAGCAGCGTCAGGGCTAGGTTAAAATTTCAGGAGGTTATAAGTGGCACGAATTTCAGGTGTTGATTTACCGAAAAATAAGCGAATGGAAGTTGCGTTAACTTACATTTATGGTATCGGCAAGACGAGAGCAAAGCAGATCCTGAAAGATTCGGGTGTAAGCCCGGATACAAAAACTGACGAACTGGCCGATTCCGAAATATCAGCAATCAGAGGCATTATCGATAAAGAGGGTAAGGTGGAGGGAGATCTCCGCCGTGAAATATCCATGTCGATAAAACGCTTGATGGATATCGGCGCCTATCGGGGGTTGCGTCACCGCAAGGGACTTCCCACAAGAGGGCAGAGAACACATACCAATGCAAGGACCAGAAAAGGTCCGAGACGGGCTATCGCAGGCAAGAAAAAGTAGCGGGAATTAATTTTCGACCGGAGGAAAAATGGCGAAAACAGTCAGAAAAACAGGTAAGAAAAAAGAAAAGAAAAATATTACGGAAGGGGTTGCCCACATTCAATCCACTTTCAATAATACGATTATCACGATCACGGATATGGGCGGCAACGTCATTTCCTGGTCATCCGCGGGATTACAGGGTTTCAAGGGGTCGCGTAAAAGTACGCCTTTTGCCGCGCAGATGGCCGCGGAAGACGCCGTGCGCAAAGCTAAAGATCAGGGCATGCGTCGTGTTCAGGTTTATATCAAAGGTCCGGGCGCCGGACGAGAGTCGGCCTTGCGTTCCTTGCAGTTGGCCGGATTGACGATCACTATGATCCGCGACGTCACGCCTGTCCCGCATAACGGCTGCAGACCGCCGAAGCGGCGCAGGGTATAGCACAATAAATATTTTAGAATGATTTGAGATTAAAGGGAGGCGTTTTTTGGCAAGATATACGGATTCCTCATGCAGGTTGTGTCGCCGGGAAGGCTTAAAGCTTTTTTTGAAGGGCGATCGTTGTTATTCGGAAAAGTGTGCCTTTGAAAGAAGGGGCTACGCTCCGGGAGATCATGGCCAGTCCCATAAGAAGCAGCAGTCGGACTATGGCACCCAGTTGCGTGAAAAACAAAAGCTCAAAAGAATGTACGGGCTTCTGGAGAAGCAGTTTCACGGCTACTTTGAAAAGGCTGATCGGCAAAAAGGCATCA
Source organism: Deltaproteobacteria bacterium (assembly GCA_036528635.1). Lineage (GTDB taxonomy): Bacteria > Desulfobacterota > Syntrophia > Syntrophales > Smithellaceae > UBA8904. The sequence continues at coordinate 250,410 of JAIGNE010000035.1, read as the reverse complement.
CCGGCACGAATTTGCTCGTGCTGTTGGAGCGCAGACTGGACAACATGGTGTTTCGCCTTGGTTTTGCCAATTCGAGAGTTGAAGCCAGACAGTTGATCAGTCACAGCCATTTTCTGATTAACGGCAAAGCGGTCAACATCCCTTCATACCTGCTCAAAGCCGGCGATGAAGTCACGATTAAAGAAGGTTCTCGGAAGATTAACAGAATACTGGAAGCAATGGAAACCGTTGCGAGACGCGGTATGCCACATTGGCTGGGATTGGATAAAGATAACTTTAAAGCGACCGTTAAAATGCTGCCGGTGCGTGAGGACTTGACGATGCCGGTGCAGGAACAGCTTATCGTAGAACTTTATTCGAAGTAAGCAAATATAATATTTAATAAACCAGCTTAAGGGTGGGGTTGATTATGCAGAGAAACTGGTCGAGTTTGATTCGTCCCAAACGTGTGGATGTTGATGAAGCAACGCATACACGTTTTTATGGAGAATTTACAATTCAGCCTTTGGAAAGAGGATTTGGTATAACGCTGGGTAACGCGTTAAGACGGGTGCTTTTGTCTTCCATTCAGGGAGCGGCGATTACGTCTATAAAAATTGACGGTGTTTTACACGAGTTTTCCACGGTTCCCGGCATTAAAGAAGACGTCACGGATGTTATTTTGAATCTGAAGGGTGTGCGCTTTAAACTGGGCGCGGCGGATACAAAAATTGTAAAATTTAATATCACCACCGCCGGTGTTATTACGGCGGGCGATATCGACACGGATGGAACGATTGAAGTACTGAATCCGGATCACTATATCGCGACGCTGTCCGGCGGCGGCGCCTTTAAAGCCGAAATGGTCGTAAAGATGGGTAAAGGGTATACGGCGGCCCGGAAGGAACTGGAACCCGATCAGCCGGAGGGGACCATCAATATCGACGCCATTTTTTCGCCGGTTAAAAAAGTAAACTATGTGGTTTCACATGCCCGCGTCGGTCAAATTACGGATTACGACAAACTGGTGATGGAAGTCTGGACCGACGGCAGTCTGAATCCGGGCGATGCTATTGCCTATGCAGCCAAAATATTAAAACAGCAGCTGGATGTCTTCATTAATTTCGAAGAAGTCGAAGAGGAGATTCTCCCGGAAAAAGAAGATGAACCGGGAAACGTCAACGAAATTCTCATGAGGTCTGTTGAAGATCTGGAACTGTCCGTGCGCTCAGCCAACTGCCTGAAAAACGCGGGGATCAACACGATCGGGGAATTGGTGCAGAAGACGGAAGCAGATATGCTCAAGACCAAAAATTTCGGCCGCAAGTCGCTTTCCGAAATCAAGGATATCCTCAACGAATATGGCCTTGTTTTTGGAATGAAGCTGGATGTCAATTCCTGAAGCAAAGCAACGGGAGTAAGGCTCCATCATAAAAAACAGTATTAACCAATTGTCAGGATTTGACAGTCAGGAAAGGAAAGTTAAACAATGTATCATGGTAAGGCGGGCAGAAAATTAGGACGGACGTCCAGCCATCGGGAAGCCATGTTTCGTAATATGGTGACATCGATTATCAAACATGAAAGTATTCGAACAACGGATACCGTCGCGAAGGAAGTGCGCAAACTGGCGGACAAAATGATCACGCTGGGTAAAAAAGGCGATCTTCATGCGCGGCGCCAGGCGTTATCGATTGTCCGGGACAAAGACATGGTCGGTAAACTTTTCGGAGAGCTGACCGAACGGTTCCGTAATCGTGCCGGCGGCTATACGCGGATTGTCAAAGTCGGCTATCGCTTTGGCGACAATGCGCCTGTTTCCATCCTGGAGTACCTTCCTGATGAGAAAAAGAAAGAAAAAGTCAAACCGAAGTCAAAGGCAAAAGCCAAGGCGGAGTAAATAATATTAATAAAATAATCAAAAGGCAGGGTGCAAACCCTGCCTTTTTTGTTGGTGCGCCCGGCAGGGCGCACCAACTCACCGCTTATTTCCAGTGATCAAAGAAGGCAGCATTGCAACCTCCTGTCACTGTCCTTCAAGTCAATTAATTTGCGCGTTACATTTTAATCAAATAGACCAGTCGCCTTAATCCGATCATTACCCCGGATATGAAGTTTATTGAATCCATAACAGTGTCGTCATCAATTTGTAATAATCAGCCAGTATAGTTCTGCGCATGGATGAATAAAGATGAGTCATTCGGTGACCTGATCTTTATAAAAAATGAAATTTGAGGAGGAAGCAATGAAGAGAGTATGGGTTGTTTTGTTATCGCTGGGGCTGCTGGCAGCTTTCAGCACAACGGTTTTCGCCGTCGATCTCAAGTTCAGCGGTGAATACTTTGCGGAGGGTATGTATCTGGATCGCGCGCTTATGCAGAAAAACACGACCGGCAGCAGCACGTCGACCGCCTTTTTTTTCCAGCGAATGCGAGTCAGGACGGATTTTGTTGTGTCGCCCGGTTTAACCCTGGTTACGCGTTTTGACGCGATGGAGAGGGCCTGGGGCGCGGCACGCAGCACGACGCAGGCGGCATCTGATTCTGCCGGAACACGCGCTGAAAACGAAAATATTGCTTTCGACTGGGCGTACATCGAATACAAGTCGCCAATCGGCATTTTCAGCGCCGGCTACATGAATGACGGATCAACGGGAACCATCTTTGGGAACAGTTACGGTCCCAAGGGAAGAATCAAATATTCTTACACCTTTGCGCCGGTAACGATTAATCTGGCTTACACCAAGGAGAAAGAGGCCGGTCTCACGGCCATCAATGCAACAAACATTGTCGCTGCGGATAACGATAAGTATGGCGTGGAAGGTATTTTCAGCTGGAAGAAAGGCAAGGCCGGCTTCCAGGTCAACTATTACGATTTTGCCAATCCCCGTCCGGCCGGCAATTACAAGAGGACTTACTTCCTTTTGACGCCTTACGTCATGGCAAAAGTCGGCCCGGTCGCGCTTCAGGCTGAAGTGAACTACCTGACCGGTAAAGACAAGTATGAAAACGGAAGCCCGGATGTTACACTCGAGAATATAACCGGCTGGGTCGATGCGACAGCGGATTTTGGCCGGTTCTATGCGGGCGGTAGCATTGCGTATGTCTCCGGAAATGATCCAGCGACAACCGATAAGAACGAAGGTGGCATCATCAACGGCGGCCGTGACTGGAATCCCTGCCTGATCATGTGGAACTATGATCGGACCAACTGGGCGGGCGGGCTTGCCGGCTGGAATGGAACCAATCAGGACACGGCGATGGCCAACGGCTGGTTTGCTCAAGGCAGAGTGGGTGTGCGGCCGGTTGAAAAACTGGATATTATGGCATCAGTCTCCTGGGCGCATGCCGACAAGACTCTGTCCGCCCAGTGGGAGAGCCGAGACTACGGTTACGAAGTGGACTTGACCGCAACGTACAAAATCACCAACAACCTGTCCTACATGCTGGGCGGCGGTTATTTATTTACCGGTGACTGGTATAAGGGCATCAATGTTGGCGACGCCAATGAAATTCAGAACAATTTCCTGGTTCTCAACAAATTGACGCTTGTTTTTTAAAAAAAGTCGGATTCAATGCTTTTACTCTGACCCGGCGAAAGCAGGGCAGTCATGATGACCAAATCAGGCCGGACGGACAAAGATGTCTGTCCGGCCTTCATGTTGCGGCTGCAATCTTTGTCGCTTGAACCAGCGAGTGCCTCTCCTGTTTTCAATCGCCGAAACCGGCGCAGCCATTTGCTTTTTTTGGGGCCATGTGATCCTGTTTTTTTGTGGTTGTTTTTTAAAAACAAAAAATGTATTAAACACCTGTGATGTAAAGGTATTTTGTATTCAGTCAGGTTTAACCGTACCTGAAAAGCGGTTGACCTGTTCCCGTTCATGATTTGCAAAATGCATTTATTTGCAGGGAGGATTCATCATGGCAGAAAAAAAGATTGGCGAAGTGGTTAAGTTTTTTGCGAAGCCTTCTGTGGCGGCGGTCCATATCACGGAGGGTGAATTGCAAGTCGGCGACAGCATCAAATTTTCCGGTCATACAACGGAATTTACCGATGTCATAGAGTCCATGGAAGTGGACAACAAGTCGGTGCAAAAAGCCGTGGCGGGGGATTCTATCGGGCTGAAAGTTTCGGATCGCGTGCGTCCCGGAGATGAAGTTTTCAAAGTAATAGCGGATTAATTATTGTCCGCCATTTTTTTCTATCGGCGGCGGCTTATGCTGACGTTTAGTCCCGCTGTTGTGGTGACGGGCGTGCAGCTTGTTGCGCGATAGCGATGCTCATTTCGTCCCTCGACAGCATAGTGCGAGGTGATTGATTGAAGATCTTTGTATAAATATTTCCCAGGCAGCTTGCAAACATGGCCAAAATACTGATCGTGGACGATGAAAAAGATATTGCCGATCTCATTTCCTATAATTTGGAGAGGGAAGGATTTACCACGATTAAAGCATTTGACGGCGGCCAGGTTCTCGCGGTCGTCAAATCGCAAAAACCGGATTTGATTGTTCTGGACTTGATGTTACCCGGCATGAATGGTCTGGACATCTGTAAAAGGATTCGCGCCAATCCGGAGATTGCCCATGTGCCGATTATTATGCTGACGGCAAAAGGCGACGAGATGGATAAAATTATCGGCTTGGAGATCGGAGCGGATGATTACATTACGAAGCCTTTCAGTGTCAAAGAACTCGTTGCCCGGGTGAGGACGGTGCTTCGCCGCTTGCAGGACAGGGAAAACCCGTCAGTTAAAAAAACATTTGAATACGACGGTCTGAAAATCAATTATGAATCCTGTGTTGTTCAGATAGAAGGACGTTTCGTCAATCTGAGTCCAACGGAACTGAAGCTCCTTTTCTTTTTCACCCGTCATCCCGGCCGGGTCTATTCCAGAAATCAGATTCTGGATAATGTCTGGGGTGACGACACCTTTATTACTGATCGCGCCGTCGATGTGCATATCCGCCGTCTGCGCAGTCAGATCGAAGAGAATGTGGAGGAACCCCGCTACATTCTGACCGTCCGCGGATTCGGCTATAAATTCGCTGAGATGAATTAAACGGCCGTCTTTTTTATATTGCTCACTTTGATTTTCATCATGTTTCTGCATTTTCTTCAAGCTGTCATCAAAATGTAACATTGATCCTGTAAACGTTTCAGACATTAAAGAATCAGGAGGATAACTCAATGTTAAGCATTATCAAAAAAGTGTTATTAATCTCAGCCTTGCTTGTGTCGATTGGTGGCGTGTCTTTTGCGAATCAATCCATTATCATTAAAGGATCGACAACGGTTTTACCCGTGGCGCAGGGCACTCTGGAAGCCTATATGAAGGCTAATCCCGGTGTCCAAATGTCTTTGTCCGGCGGCGGTTCCGGTGAAGGCGTGAAAGCGTTAATTGACAAAACAACTGATATCGCCACCTCGTCGCGCGAGATTAAAAAAGAAGAAATTACCCTGGCCGAAACAAAGGGTGTAAAGCCGGTTGCCCATGTTGTGGCCTTCGATGCGATTATCCCTGTCGTCCATCCGAAAAACAAAGTCACCAATCTGTCCATTGATCAGCTGAGTCAGATTTATCAGGGGAAAATTACGAACTGGAAAGAAATAGGCGGCGAAGACTTAAAGATTGTGGTGATTTCCCGCGACTCATCATCCGGCACGTTTGAATCCTGGGATCACTTTGTGATGAAAAAAGCCAGAGTGACCCCCAGGGCCCAGATGCTGGCGTCCAACGGCGCGCTCGTGACCGCTGTTGCAAAAAATCGTTATGCGATTGCCTATCTGGGTATCGGATATGTCAATAAAAGCGTTAAGCCTCTGCAGGTCAATGGAATAACCGCCTCAGTTCAGACGGCCATGTCCAAAGAATACCCTCTGTCCCGTGAACTCTACATGTACACCAACGGTGAGCCTGCTGGGCAGGTGGCGAAGTATATTGCTTTTGTTAAATCAGCAGACGGCCAGAAAATTGTTGTCAAAGAAGGATTTGTTCCCCTGACGGATGTCAAGAAAACGGGGAAGAAAAAATAGTAACCGATACGATTCAAACAGTTTCGCTGCGGGGATGATATGTTTGTCTTGTCCCGCTGTGAAGCCTGTTTCGTAAGACACTGACACAATCGATCGGCTATGGTTGAGGATCTCATGAATCGCCAAACCAAAGAAATTATCATCAAATACATTTTTCTGCTTTTCGCCCTGGTTTCGGTGATTGTGCTGGGCTTGATCATATTATCCCTTTTCCGGGAAGGCCTGCCGATCCTCGGCAAAGTATCCGTCAAAGATTTTCTTTTCGGGATGGAATGGTATCCCACCTCCGATCCGCCATCCTTCGGCATTTTTCCGCTGATTGTCGGCTCGCTGATTGTCACGCTGCTTGCAACGGTTATTGCCGTGCCGCTGGGCGTGATGGCCGCCATCTATATTTCAGAAATTGCGCCCCAGACCATCAAAGAGACGCTCAAGTCGGTCATCGAACTTTTGGCCGGCCTGCCCTCGGTCGTTCTGGGTTTTTTCGGAATGGTAATCATCGCACCCTGGATGCAGGATACATTTGATCTCCCTACAGGTCTGAATATTGTTAATGCATCGGTGATTCTGGCCATTATGGCGATCCCGACCATATCGAGTATTTCCGAGGATGCCCTCTATGCCGTACCGCGCGAATTCAAGGAAGCGTCCTATGCTCTGGGCGCGACCAAATTTGAAACCATCGTCCAGGTGATCCTGCCCGCGGCGATGTCCGGCATTTCCACCGCCGTCATGCTGGGGATGGCCCGGGCCATTGGCGAGACGATGGTGGTGCTGATGGTGGCCGGCGGCGCCGCGGCGATTCCGGAGAGCCTGTTCGACTCGGTGCGTCCGATGCCGGCGAGTATTGCCGCCGAGATGGGTGAAACACCGTATCGCAGCGCGCACTATTCCGCGCTGTTCGCTATCGGCATTGTTTTGTTCTGTCTGACGCTGGCTTTCAATTTGATTGCGGATTACGTGTCGCATAAATTTCGCCAGATTGGCTCGGGGACACTTTAGTAAGTTAGAATTTGCTTTCTGTTAGAAAGCAGATTCGTTAACGCACTTATCCCGTTTATCGGGTTTAACGGAAGACCTATGCAATCATCAAAAAATAATTCCATGAAATGGCGCTACCTGAAACAGCATATTTTTTTCGGGATGGTGCGGGCATCGGCACTGATCATTACCCTGGCTCTGGGCGGCATTATTTTTTATATCGTTTACAACGGCATCGGCGCCATCAGCTGGGAGTTCATCACCCAGCCGCCGACGCATTCCATGACGAAGGGCGGCATTATGCCCGCTATTCTGGGGACGATTTATCTGACCGTCGGCGCGATCGCGATCGGTTTGCCCCTGGGGATCGCGTCGGCGATATACCTGACGGAATATGCGAAACAAGGCAGGGTCATCCGCTTTCTGAAGGTCGGGATCAATTGTCTGGCCGGTGTTCCCTCGGTTGTCTTCGGCTTGTTCGGTTTGGGGTTCTTTGTCATTTTTCTGAAATTCGGATCGAGCATTCTCTCCGGTTCTTTGACTTTGGGATTTCTGATCTTGCCGACCATCATCGGCGCGTCGGAAGAAGCCCTCAAATCCGTGCCGCAGACCTTTCGTGAGGCGTCCCTGTCTTTGGGCGTTTCCAAATGGCAGACGACTTATCGGATCGTTTTACCCAACGCCATGCCGGGCATCCTGACCGGATCCATCCTGGGCATCGGCCGCGCCGCCGGCGAGACGGCGCCGATCATGTTCACCGCCGCCGCGTATTTCACGGCCAAACTGCCCGGTTCGATTTTTGACGAAGTCATGGCCCTGCCTTACCATATCTATGTTCTGGCGACGGCGGGAACCAATATTGAAGCCACTCGCCCCATCCAGTTCGGCACCGTGCTTGTTTTAGTGGCTGTCGTGCTGGGAATTGACCTGATCGCGATCATTATCCGCAGTTACATGAGAAGAAATAAAAGGTGGTAGAAATGGAATCAAATGTTATCATCAAACTGAACCATGTCAATTTTTATTATGGTCAGAGCCGCGCTCTGACGGATATATCCATGACCTTCGGAAAGAATAAAGTTACGGCGCTGATCGGGCCGTCCGGATGCGGCAAATCAACATTGTTAAGACTTTTGAACCGGATGAATGATCTGATTGACGGGACGCGCGTGGACGGTGAGATTCTTTTTGAAAAGAAAAATATTTATGCGCCCGATGTAGATCCGGTGGAAATCCGCCGCAAGATCGGCATGGTCTTCCAGAAACCCAACCCGTTTCCAAAAACGATTTACAACAATATTGCCTACGGGCCGAAACTGACCGGCGTGAACGCCGGCGATCTCGATGCGCTGGTGGAGCAAAGCCTCAAACAGGCTGTGCTCTGGGAGGAGGTAAAAGACGTCTTGAATAAATCTGCCATGAACCTTTCCGGCGGGCAGCAGCAGCGGCTGTGCATTGCGCGGGCGCTGGCGATGAAGCCGGACATCCTCCTGATGGATGAACCGACTTCGGCGCTGGACCCGATTTCCACCGCCAAGATCGAGGAGTTAATTGAGGAGCTGAAAAGAGACTATACCATCATTGTTGTGACCCATAATATGCAACAGGCGGCGCGCATCTCCGATGAAACCGCTTTCTTTTATATCGGGAATCTGGTCGAGTATAATAAAACGGAGAAAATATTTACCAAGCCGGATGTCAAGCAAACAGAGGATTATATAACAGGAAGATTTGGCTGATAAACAACTGGGGGATTTACCATGGAAGAAAAAAGACACACCAGCCTGCACTACGAAAAAGAATTACAGGAAATCAAGAACGGTTTGATCTATCAGGGCGCCCTGACGGAAAAGGCCATTCAGCTGGCGATGACGTCTCTGTCTGAAAGAAATTCGGACATCGCGAAAAAAGTTATCAAGGATGATGATGAGATTGACAGGCTGGATACAGACCTGGAAGAGCGGTGCATCAAGATACTGGCGCTCAGACAACCGACGGCGATCGATTTGCGGTTTATTACCACCGCGATTAAAATTACCGGCCATCTGGAAAGAATCGGCGACATGGCCGTGAATATCGCGGAGAAGGCCCTGCAGCTGAATGAAGAGCCGCAGCTCAAGCCCTATATTGATTTGCCCCGCATGACCGATCTGGTCGGGGAGATGATCAAGGATTCCCTGGATAGTTTCATTCGCAATGATCTGGTGATGGCTGAAAAAGTCCGCCGGACCGAGCAGGTGATTGACGACTTAAACGAGCAGATTTTTCGGGAGCTGCTGACGTTCATGATGGAGGATTCCAAGTCGATACACCGCGCACTGCTGATCATGCAGGTGTCCAAGAACCTGGAACGCATCGCCGACCATGCCAAAGGTATTGCGGACATGGTGACCTACATGGTGACCGGCGAATGTGTTCGCCATCAGGCATGTCCTTTAAAATAAGCAGGCATAAGGAGCCGGTGTGAAGCGAAACCTTTTTTTAAAGATATTTTTCTCTTATCTGGCCATTGTCTTTTTTTCGTTTCTCGTTTTGAATGTTTTTATCAAGGACGAGATTCAAAAGGTATTGACTGCCAAGATCGAAGGAGAACTGCTGACCTATGCGGAGCTGGTTGACCTCAGTTCCGCAAAAGAGATGTCCGATCAGTTGCGGCAGATAGCCGGCATATCCGGCTCACGGGTGACGCTGGTGGATGCGCAGGGCAAGGTCTTTGCCGATTCGGAAAAAGACAGTGCCAAACTGGAAAATCATCTGAACCGGCCGGAAATACAGGAAGCGCGGCTGCGGGACAGGGGCAAGTCCATCCGCTTCAGTCAGTCGCTGGGTGTGGAGATGCTCTACGTCGCCGTACCCATCAAGATAAAAGGTCAGATCAGCGGTTATGTCAGGCTGGCCCGTCCGCTGCATGATGTCAAGAACCTGATTGAGAAAGTCTATCAATCCATTTTCCTGACGCTCATCCTCGTCTCCATCGTTTCCCTGGTCATCGCCCTCTTTATTTCCTACAAGCTTGCCCAGCCGATCCGGGCGCTGGAAAGGTTTACCGAAAAACTTCGCCAGGGAGAAACACGGGGCAGCATTATTTTGCAGACATCCGATGAAACCAGGAAATTGGCGGACAATATCAATTTTCTTGTGGAGGAGCTCCAGAGTAAAATCCGTCTGGCCCAGGAGGAAAGAAGTAAACTGATGACGGCTTTGACCAGCATTAAGGAAGGGGTCTTAATTTTAAATGCCGAGGAGAAAATTGAATTTGTCAGCCCGTCTCTGACCGCTGTTCTGTCCGGAAGAACCGAAGACTACCTCGGCAAGACGCTTCTGGAAGCTTTCCGCAATGCCGAATTGCAGAAAGCATTTCAACGCTTCAAAGAGAACCGTCTGAACGTATCATATGAGGTCACTCTGGGCTATGCCGATGCTTTGATCATGAGCGTCAGCATGTCCGATGTTCAGGAGTTCCCAGGCGGAGAAAAGGTGATGGTGGTCTTCCAGGATGTGACGCATTTGAAAAAACTGGAGCGCGTTCGGACGGATTTTGTCGCGAATGTCACGCATGAAATCCGGACCCCGCTTGCGGCCATTATCGGCTATCTGGATACGCTCCAGGCGGGGGCGCTGGACCATCCGGATGATGCAAAACGATTCATCGGGATCATGCTCAATCAAGCCCAGAGACTGAACCGGCTGGTAGAAGATTTAATGACGATTTCCAAAATCGAACTGGGCGAAGTCATTCTTCATTTTGAAGATGTGTCGCTTCCGGAAGCGGCCGACAATGTCATCTCCCTTCTGGCCGTTAAAGCATCTGATAAAGGTATTAAAGTTCAAAACAGCCTGCCGCAGGGTTTGCCGCAGATTAAAGCGGACCGCGATCGCCTCAGCCAGATTTTTGTGAATGTGCTGGACAATGCCGTGAAATTTACTCCTCCGGGAGGCCGCATAACGATTGACGCCGAGGAAAAAGCGGGAAGCATGGCCGTGAGGATTACGGATACGGGAACGGGCATTCCCCGGGAAGACCTCCAGCGTCTGGGCGAACGGTTCTACCGCGGCGACAAAGCGCGTTCGCGCGATCTGGGCGGTACAGGGCTTGGTTTGTCGATTGTCAAGCACCTGATGCTTGCACACGGCGGCAAAATGGAAATTGAAAGTCAGCCGGGGAAGGGAACCAGAGTCTCTTTGTTTTTCCCAATGCAAGAAGGGTAGTCGTTTGAGATTCATGGACTCTTATTATCTTTTGAATTTAACCTTTATCGCAAAGGGTGGATGATGACGTCCCACAGGAAAATCGTTATCATCGGCGGCAGCGATGCCGGGATCAGCGCGGGCCTTCGGGTTAAAGAGTTGGCGTCTGATGCGGATGTGACCATGCTTCTGGCGGATCAGTATCCCAATTTCAGCATCTGCGGCCTTCCGTTTTATCTGAGCGGCGAGGTGGCGGATTGGAAAACCCTGGCGCACCGCAGTGCGGATGAAATTGAAAAAGAAGGCATCAACGTTATGACCCGCCAGCGTGTTTCCTCCATTCTTCCTGAGCGGCAGCAGATTTTCGCCGTCGATGACGTCGGCCATACCCGGACTTTTCGCTACGACAAGCTCGTGATCGCCACCGGCGGCAAATCAATGGTGCCCGATATTTCCGGTCTGCATCTTCCCGGCGTTTTTTTCCTCCGGTGGATGGAAGACAGTTTTGCGTTTCAGAGGCACCTCTCGGCGCGCCGCCCGACTTCGATCGTAATCATGGGCGGGGGGTATATCGGTATGGAAATGGCGGATGCCATGGCCCGGAAGGGACTCTCCGTTTCTGTCGTCGAATATTTACCGTCTGTCCTGACCACATTCGATCCGGTTTTCGGTCATATCGTCCGCGAGAAATTGGAAAAGCAAGGCGTTCAGGTCCATACCGGATTTAGAGTCGAGCGGATTGAATCCAGCGGAGAGAAACTATCCGTATGTTCGGATAACGCTGTTGTTAAGGCCGATATGGTTCTGGTGGCGATCGGCAGCCAGCCTGAAAGCCGTCTGGCCCAATCTGCCGGAATGACTATCGGCGTCAAGGGCGCTATTGGCGTAAACCGGCGAATGGAAACATGCATTCCGAATCTATATGCGGCGGGTGACTGTGCGGAAACTTACCACAGGCTGCTGGATAAAAATACATACTTGCCTCTGGGCACCACAGCCCATAAACAGGGCCGCATTGCCGGAGAAAACGCGGCGGGCGGAAACCGTGAATACGCGGGAACTCTGGGAACTCAGGCTGTTAAAATCTTCGATCTGGTGGCGGCACGAACCGGCCTGAAAGATGATGAGGCATTGAGAGAAGGATTTTCTCCTTTATCAGCTGATATCGATACTTGGGATCATAAATTCTATTATCCTCACGCAAGGAAGCTCCGAATCCGTGTAACCGGCGATCGGGTTACAGGCAGACTTCTGGGGATGCAGATGATCGGAGCCTATGAAGCCGAGGTTTCCAAGCGCATTGACACGGTGGCAACGGCCATTCATCAGGGTATGACGATGGAGTCCTTAAACGATCTTGATCTCAGTTACACGCCTCCGCTTTCCAGCCCGTGGGATCCTGTTCAGATGGCCGCTCAAGAATGGACTCGCAAAAGCCAATGTGGCGAAGGTTGATTTCATACCACCGCCTGAATGATGCCCAAAAATCCTTACGGTTTGTTTTTTAATCCCGCTATTGCGGGACGAGCGATAATTCGCCGCAACTTGCTGCGAGATGCTTGATTTTCCTAAAGCGTTGATCACGACCTGACTGGTTCGGCTTTTAGTCATCTCCTGCCATAAGATGTATGTGCAAAAGATGCTTTATTTTCCCGGACGCAGACAGTATAATCCTTTTACATTACTTGGAGGTATCAATATGGAAAGCCAAATTGCCAAAGCCATAAAATTAAAATATCAACCTGTGGCTCTCTTATGGTCTGATGAAAAGCCGGTAGGCGCCATGCAGTTTTCCGAAGGCAAGTGGGGCTGCGTGATGTGGCTTGCCGTTTCCGCGGCCAAGGGAAAACCGGCCGTAGCCGATGCCCGGACCTTCGGCTGTGTCGGCGGCGGCGTGGGGTTGGGGTTCGGCAACCAGTATCTCAACTTCCCCGGCGGCGAAGAGGGATTCTGCTACTTTCTGTCATCGGGAAACGCCGGCCGTCCCGGCGGTGAGGATCTGGCGGCAAAATTCAAGCCTTTCATGACCAAAGAAAGCCATGATAATTTTCTGCACGGCGAGCGCTACATTAAGAATCCGGAAGGCGTTCGAAAATTTCTTGAGGCATTGCCGATTGTGGACATACCTGCGAAATATGTCGTTTTCAAACCGCTTGCTTTAGTAGATTTATCAAAGGAAAAGCCGCAGAGCGTCATTTTTTTTGTTAATCCCGATCAACTGTCCGCCCTGACGGTATTGGCCAATTACGGACGCGGCGATAATGAAAACGTCGTCATTCCCTACGCCGCCGGCTGCCAGACGATCGGCATTTACCCTTATCGCGAAGCGAACTCGGCGAGGCCCCGCGCTGTCGTCGGCATGACTGATTTGTCGGCCCGGGTCTATGCCCGCAAGCAGTTGGGTGATCCGAATTTTATGACTTTTACCGCCCCTTTCGCGCTTTTTGACGAGATGGAACAAAACGTTCCCGGTTCTTTTCTGGAGCGTCATACGTGGCAAAGTCTGTTGTCTGATGCGGAGTGACCTCCCCGGGAAAATGCCACTACATGTTGTGGCAAGACCGGCGCGGAATCTTTGCCTACCTGGTTTGCGCAAACTTTTCTTTGTTCGCACCCCGGACAACAATGCCCCTCAAAATACGCCCACTTCATCGAAAAAGGCATTTTTGTTGCGCGGTGATTCCGGTGCATGCAACATCGTCAAGTGCATTTTTAATGCGAACGTTATCTGCTCTCATCCGTAAAGATTATGGATCCTTCGAATGAAACACGCACTGTTTATCCCCCTTTTATTTAATGAAATAAGCTAACTGCAAAGACGAGGGCGGATGTCTCTCGTCTTTTTCGTGCATCAATCTTGGCATATCTTTGGACTATGATTTTCGCGCTGGTTCTTTTTTTGAAAAAAGGATAAATAATGCCCTACAAATTGCAGGATATTGTCTCAGTGACAATGTGCAGTGAAAATGATCGCGTTTATCTGAAAGGAGCAATAAAAATGAATTATCTGTTGCAGCCGAAAAAGTATCAGAGCCTCATGGCGGACGAAGGATCCAAAGCAATCATGAACAAAACGATCGCGTTCTTTGAAGCGATGGGCAAAACCAAAATTACGGAGGACTTCAATAAGAAGGTCTGGTACCGGGAGTTTGTCGATTTTATCGCTAAAGAGCAGATATTTGCCAAGCTCCTCACCCCCAGCCAGTACGGCGGCGGTGACCCCGATTGCCGCTGGGACACGGCGCGCAACAGCGAATTTTCCGAACTGCTGGCTTTTTACGGCCTGGGTTACTGGTACTGTTTCCAGGTCAGCATCCTGGGCCTGGGCCCCATCTGGATGAGCCCCAATGAAAAGGCCAAGAAGAAAGCGGCCGAGTTGCTCAAGAAAGGGGCGATTTTCGCCTTCGGGCTCTCCGAGCGAACCCATGGCGCCGATATCTATTCGACCGAAACGACCCTCACGCCCGTGTCCGACGGCACCTGGGTGGCAAACGGCGAGAAGTACTATATCGGCAATGGCAATGAGGCGGAAATGGTTTCCACCCTGGGCAAGATCAAGGACGGCACCGACGACTACACCTTCTTCGTTACAAATTTTCATCATAAAGCCTATGAACTCAAAAAGAATGTTGTTTCCCATCAGCAATATGTGTCCAACTTCGCGCTTCATGATTATCCCATTACTGCGGACGATATTCTCTCTCGCGGACCGCATGCCTGGGATTCGTCGCTCAACACCGTGAACATCGGCAAGTTCAATATCGGACCGGGCTCCATCGGGATCACCGAGCACTGCTTCTACGAAGCCATCACGCACGCGGCGAACCGCGTTCTCTATGGTTTCCCCGTAACCGATATGCCGCATGTGCGGAAGAACTTCATTGACGCCTGGCTTAGGATCGTGGGCATGAAACTCTATCAGCGCCGGGCGACCGACTATTTCCGGAACGCCAATGCCAGCGACCGCCGCTATCTGCTTTATAATCCCACCAGCAAAATGAAAGTCACGCTGCAGGCGGAAGACGTGATCAACCTGCTATGGGAAGTCATTGCCGCGAAGGGATTTGAGAAGGATACCTATTTCTCCCTGGCCGCTGCCGACGTGCGCGGTCCGTCCAAGCTCGAAGGTACAGTGCACGTGAACGTTCAACTGATTCGCAAATTCATGAAAAACTACTTCTTCAGCCCGGTTCCGTACGCGCCGGTCGCGCCGGATTTCGCAGTCAAAGACGACCTCTTCCTGTTCAACCAGGGGCCGACCAAGGGCCTGGGCACGGTGCAGTTTCATGACTACAAGCCGGTTTTTGAAGCCAATAAGGGATTGCCGAACGTGGCTATTTTCATTCAGCAGATTAACTTATTCAAAGAATTACTGGAAAAAGCCGGACCGGACAAGGCTCAGGACATGGACCCGCTGTTCTCCCTGCCGCTGGGCGAGATGTTCTCCATCGTGGTCTACGGCCAGCTGATCCTGGAGCAGGCGAAATTCGATAACGTGGATCCGGATATCATCAATCAGATTTTTGATTTCATGGTGCGCGATTTTACCCGCTTTGCCTTGCAGATCTACGGCATGCACAACACGAAAGACGAGCAGCGCGCCTACTGCAAAGAAATTATGCTGATAAAAGCAGCGGGTGACGATGCCCAGTACAACCGCATCTGGCAAAAATATGTGTATGCCTTAAACGGCGAATACGCGATGAATGAATAGTAGCGGTTTGTTTGCGAGGGTATTTAATGTTTTCCCGGAGACTTCACCGGCTGTCCAGGTGAAGTCTCCGGATTCTATGAAATCGCGGCACGACTTAATCCGCGTGCGGAATGTCCCGCGTCCCGTTGTAAGGGATTGGCCCCCGGTTTACCGGGTAGTCGGGTGGCAGCAGTTTGACTGCTCTGCGGACCGATTTTTTGGGGACGGCTATCACACCACTTTCCGCTTTGCCGGGTGGCAGGGCGTTGACTGCGCTGCGGGCCGGTATTGTGGGGACGGCTGTATCACCTGTGTTGGCGACGCTTCTCGTTCGTTCAGATAACCCGGTCATTTTAATCCTGCCGATTAACATCACCGTATACGTGCCCCCTTCCGCATAACCGATGTCCATGATTTCGAAATTGGGCAACAGGAGGCCTGCGATCGGGTTTCGATATAATCTTCCGCCAATTGAAAATCTTTTACTTTGGAAGTGGATTTGACTTCCACGCCGGCTCTCTCAATTGCCTGCGCCTTGGCATTTAGAACAGCTTCACGATAGTCCTGTTGTTTATTCGTTTTGACGCCGTTGTCAAAACCGATAATTTTGACGTCGATGATATCCTGCGCAAGCTGCGGGGAAGATATTTTGGCCGTGACAAATCCCTGATTGTCGGTACAGGACGATTCAGGTTCATTGATATGAAACATCAAAATGCCGCTGCGGGACGCGACAAACGTGTATTCATTACCCACTGCAAATGTTTCACCATTTTCACCGATCCTGGCAATCAATGATGAAATGCTCCAGCCCGGGATGATATTGAAGAAGCACATTTTGGAGGAGCCGATGCCGTCCGGCCCCGTCCAGCCGCAGATCGGACCGCCATGCCACTTTCCGTGGGCCTCGATTCTATAGGGTTTGCCTGCGTGAACCACTACACCCGAGTTGAGCCACTCCCCGGCTTCGGCCAGCACCCGCACCGTTACTTCACGCTGAATGCCGTCTGTTACATCGACTCTGTTATGTTTTTCAGTGTAGCGGGCCTGGGAGCAGGCGCTGATACAGACAAAGGTTATTACGGCTATGATGCATCGCAATTTCATAACGAACCTCCGAGCTTATGGTTAATAATGATGTCGGGAAATTTTATAATTATTAACATTAATTCAGGGGTAAGACAATATATAATCTTGCAAATGAAATAGCGATTCAGTATAAATTCAACGATCACTTGCCCATTATCAAAAAGTCACAGAGAACAAAGGAGGATGGTTCCATGGAAAAACCTGACGCAACCGGCTTCATGAACAGGCGACAATTATTGCAGTCTGCTGCGGCATCAGCGCTGCTGATTTCATTTCCGGGCACCGGCGGCTGTTCTTCTCTGCCGAAATATCGTCAAGTCATTGCCGGTGAGGGAAAAGCTCTCATCCTGATTAATGGCCAGGTCATTGATGTTGTTTCGGGCGATGTTCAGCGGGGGAAAACAATCGTGATCCGCAACGGAGTCATCGAAGCCGTTACGGACGAAGCACCTGTCGCGCAGAATGGTCAACTGGTTTATGACCTCAAATATCAGTATGTGATCCCAGGTCTCATCGATGCTCACTGTCACACGACATTAACCAGCGAATCGCGTTTTGATCTTTTTGGGGCGCTCACAACATACGGCCAGATCAAGAGAAATTACTTTCAGCAATTCGCGCACGGTGTGACGACGGTGCGCGATATGGGAGCGATGCCGAAACTGCTTTCCGATGCGATCAGGATGATCGAACGTCATGAGCTCATCGGTCCGCGGGTGATTTACTGCAACGCCTTTACCAACCTTTATCGCAGCCATCCAGATATCGATCCCGGCGACGTATCCATTTTTTCCGGTATGGCCATCCCTTTTATCGGCAACCCCAACCTTTGGTTCAAAGACACGGATGAACTTAAAAAGAAGATGGCGCAAAACAGTGCCGGGGGCGCATCATTCATCAAGTTGACCATGGATTCTCAATCCGTGATGTGCGGGCTGGGAAAGATCCCTGTTTATGCCGATGAACATCTGCATATCATCCGGGAGTTCGCCCGGGAAAGAAATTTGTCGATGGCCGGGCATGTGCACACGAAATTCGGTTTTGACCGTGCTGTGCAGCATGGTCTTGACTCAATTGAGCATTCGCTCGGGGATGCGAGGCTTTCCGATGAAGAAGTGCTCGGCATGGCGAAGAAACAGATTGCCATTGTTCCGACGATGATTGTCGCACAGATGCTGGCGGCGGAAGAAGCCTATGCAGAGCTGCCTCCTCTGTACCGAACGGACTTTATCGCGGCGGAAATGGCTGATCGACGGCAGTACCTCAAGTCGTGCACAGATCAAGATATTGATCCCGATATCCATCGGGCCAATATGGCGTCACTGATAAATTTCCAGAAGTATGGTTGTGAAAATTTATACAGGCAGGGTAAGTTCATGGCCAGACCTGATTTGTATTTCAGCATCCTGTTGCATGGTCCGGCTAATCTTATGAAAATGAAGCAGGCCGGCATATTGATCGGCTGCGGTACGGATTCAGGCGTACCTTATCTGTATCACGGAACGCTCTGGCGGGAAATGGAGATGCTCAGTCGCATCGGTTTTACCAATAAAGAGATTTTGCAGTGTGCAACGATCAACAATGCCCGTATTCTGCGGCTGGCTGATAAAATCGGGACGATTGAAAAAGGCAAATTTGCGGATCTGGCCGTGTTCAAGAAGAATCCACTGGAAAAGATTGAGGCCTGCCGGTCGCCTGAACTGGTCATCAAGGACGGCCGGGTTTATGATGTGACCCAAAAAACGTAAACAGCGGAAAGTCTGAATCCACCGATCCGGTTGCTTTCCATGGCTGTCCGCCTGCGGCCGGGAAAGAGGCGCTGCAAGATCTGTCGGCACATCTTTCTTGTGATGCCACGGGCCTTCCTGGACCGGCAAAAGGGGCCTGTATGGCGATAGCCGATCTACAAGCCCCGGAAGCCATGAGCCGGAAAATAATCTGAAAGCCATCCTCTCCACGCATTTCAAAAAGCTGACGCATCCCGGGGAGAAAGAACCATCAGTGTTTAAGGCGACTGATGAGATCCGACATGAAGACTTCGCGCTCCTGGAGCTGTTTGCGAAACTCCTTTCGATCCGTGTTGGCGATTTCACTTTCAAGCTCCGGAAGATACCTCTCCAGAATCATTAAAAGCTCACCTTCCTCCTTCTCGTTCAAATGAAATTTGTCCATGATAAGCCTCCTTTCACTTTTTAAAGGGTTGTTAAGTTTGTCAAACGCGCAAAAAATGAAACGACATCCTGACTTGTGCATCAACAGCCGGGCGGTTCCGCATCGGCAATGGAGAAATGCTCTTACAAAATGATTGTGGGGGCGAGGCGGATGAATCAGTGGGCAAATGTCCCGGGAAAAAGCAATAAGCAGCAGAATATAATCCGATTAAGCAGGTCCTTGTGCTCCTTTCTTAAAATCCAGCGCCGGTTAAGCAATTTAAATAGAAACAAAATTTCAAGCGCCGAAAACAAACACTTTCAATTGTATTTTCATCATTTTGCTGATGGTTGTCAAGATAGAAAATGATCCCGGACCGGCCGGACGCATAAGGAACCCGCCGGGGCTGTTTTTTTAAAAATATTGCATTTATCCCGGAATTTACTATGCTTAAAAAAGCTTTGTTGATGAAGCACTGGAGAAAAAGTCATGCATTCGCTTATTCCCACCCTGGTATCCCTGATTAACAGTGCGGCGGTTATTGTCGTTATTGCTTATTTTTTAACCCGCAGTTCCCTCTTCAACCGTGTCCTGGATAAGACGACGACCTGGCAGGACCAGCTTCTCATCGTCCTTATCTTCGGGTTGTTCTCAATTTACGGGACTCTGGCGGGATTTCCCATTCTGGGCGGCATCGCCAGCATCCGTGATCTGGGCCCGGCCGTGGCCGGCCTTTTGGCCGGTCCTCTGGTTGGGTTGGGAGCGGGCCTCATCGGCGGGATTCACCGCTATTTGCAGGGCGGTTTCACAGCGGTAGCCTGCGGGCTTGCGCCTGTGGTGGCGGGTCTGGCGGGAGGTTTCGTTTATTTTCTGAAACGCGACAAATTCCTGGGCATCGGCCGGGCGGTTCTGCTCATGATCGGCGTGGAGCTGGTCCACATGGCGATGGCCTTCTTCATCAGCCAGCCCCGGGAGCAGGCTTACGCAATCGTCAAGAGCACGATCATTCCCATCGTTACCGCCAATGCCCTCGGTATCGGCGTCTACGGATTCATCATGACCAATCTGCTGAAGGAGCGCGCCCTGGAAAAAGCCAAGCTCACGATGGAAGGCGAGCTTAGCGTGGCTCGTGAAATTCAAATGAGTCTTGTTCCCAAAACCTTTCCGCCAGTGCCTCTCCGGGATGAGTTTTCGCTGTTTGCAACCTTGGAGCCGGCCAGGGAGGTGGGGGGGGATTTGTACGATTTTTATTTTGTGGAAGACAATCGGTTCTTTTTCATGATTGGCGATGTTTCGGGGAAGGGCGTGCCTGCCGCTCTCTTCATGGCGGTGAGCAGAACAGTGATGAAGGCCAAGATGCAGCCAGGTGATGTGGGATTGGGGCCAATCGTCTCCGATGTTAACCGGACGCTCTGCGAAGGGAATGATGCCTCGATGTTTGTCACCGCTTTCTGCGGATTTCTGGATGCCGCAACCGGTGATGTCACTTATGTCAACGCCGGCCATAATCCACCGGTGATCGTGAAAGCCGACGGTTCCGCTTTTTACCTCGAGGTGACGGCCAATGTTCCCCTGGGCGTCCTGGACGACAAGGCTTTTTCAGAAGAGAAACTTCGGCTCGAACCCGGCGATACCCTGGTGCTTTATACGGACGGGGTCACCGAGGCCACAAACAGACAAAAGGACTTTTTTACCGATGCGCGGCTGCTTGGCGTCCTCGGGGGGACCAACAGGATATCGGCGCGGGGCATCGTCGAAAAAACCATTGCGGCCGTGCATCAGTTTGCCGCAGGCGCCGCTCCGGCCGACGACATTACCCTTCTGGCCCTGCGAATGGAGCCGCTCGCCGGAAAGAAACAGGCGTCCTGGGCAATGGCTCGTCCGCTGCCGCAAAAAGAGCGGGCGAACGAATGAAGGAAACGAGACGGGTTTGTCTCCATAAATATCGAAAGGCGGTCACCCGTTTTTTATTGAACCGCCCGTGCATCAACTACGAAATATTCCGTATCGCCGAAACAGCTGGTGGGAAGGCCTTTATGCTGCTCGTACGTGAGGGCGACGCGTTTCCCGGCAAGCTGGTTAATGCGCTTAGCCACCTGGTCATCCCGGATGCTGAACAGGAATTTGTCGGGAATGGCGCCGGGCATGGTGACCATCGCCATTTCACCCTCCCAGGTTTTACAGACCCAGCCGCTTTTGGACAATTTCTGGATATATCCGACCCGTTCGCCCGTGGAAAAGCTCCAGGTGAGTGTAAGCCAGACGTAGAATATGACCATAACGATCAGCGCCAGTAAGAAAATCGCAAACCACATGAGCCAGCGCCTTTTTTTCTTTGCTCCGAATTCATTTTCCATAGACAAGTCTCCTGGTTGAAAAATTACGCTCGCGGTTTCATCGTGACCCCGATGAGCGGATATGAAAATCAGTATTTTGCCGTGTCCGTGCAGCAGCGAATCCCCGGCGGTTATTTTTTCATTTTTCTTTTTACCGGGGTCTTTTTCGCCGTGCTTTTTCGGACTGCCGGTTTTTTTCGCGCCAGGATGGACGCGATATGCCTTCCTTCTTCTTCGCCGACCGGCTCTTTTCCCGTAGTGATCTGCGCGGATTGATTATCAGCCGACCAGTTGAACATTACCGGTTTCTCATTGCGCAGCATATCCGTGACCGACATCAGATCCGACCGGTGAAAGCTCAGAAAAACAGTGCCGTTTAAACCCTGCCGGGGATCAGGCAGCGGGCCCGTTCTTTCCACAAATGCGGCCATGCACAAGAGCTTGCTTTGGGCATCAAATAAATAAATAAAAGCCGCATTTTCTCCGTTCATGGCCCGGAACTCATACTGGTAATTGGTGACTTCCGCGCTGACATTCGGCATAAAATAATCTCCTTTCTTTGAAAAAAATATTTTACTCAATACCTGCTCACAATACGTGATCAAACGCTTCCGGATGCGCTTCAACCCCTTGAATGCCGCCCGGTGCGCCGTTAATTCCACGGCTTTGATGTCACCTCGACGGGTTGTTTGGATTGGACCATGATTCGCCGTAATATTCAACATGATTTTGAGGCCATGACGATAGCGTTGCCGCCCGGTTTGGTGCCGGGCATTCTGGTGTGACGTTTGATGGATATGATAAAATCATTGCCTGCCTGCCGAAGGTATGATAGCTTTGCATGAACTTTTTCCAGGATCATGGACTGGCGAGGAGCTCTACATGAAAATAAGGGTGTTGGGTTGCCACGGTTCACAACTGCCTCATCGCAATACAACCAGTTTTCTTATCGAAAAAAATGTCCTGATGGATGCGGGATCCGTTACGCCGGTGCTGACACTGGAAGAACAGCTCCGCATCGACTACATTTTTATTACGCATGCCCATCTGGATCATGTGCGCGACATCATGTTTCTGGCGGATAATCTTTATTATGCAAAACGGGAAAGGCCTTTAATTGTTTGCAGCAGCCGGGGGATCATTGAAACGATTCATCGCCACTTATTTAATAATGTCATCTGGCCGGATTTTTCCAGAATTCCCAGCGTAAAAGCGCCGCTCATCAAGTTTGAAATTCTGACGCCCGGCAGAACAAAAGTACTGGGTAATTGGCGGGTGCGGGCGGTGGGTGTTCATCATACCGTCGAAACCATGGGATTCCTGATGGAGTCGAAAGGCAAGAAGGTTCTTTTCCTGGGCGATACCGGGCCTACCGAGGATGTCTGGAAAGTCGCCGGAAACACGAAGGGGCTGAAAGCGATATTTATTGAAACGTCCCTGCCCGGTGGTATGCAAAACATTGCGGATCGAACCGGACACCTCACGCCGGTCACGCTCGCGGCGGAACTGAAAAAAATGGACAACGTCACTCCGGAGATTTATCTTCATCACATGAAACCGCAGTACGCCGAGGAGATCCGCCGCGAAGTCGTGGCCCTTCAAGATAAAAAAATTCACATCATTGAAGACGGTCAGGTCATTCAAATTTAATTTACCGGCAATCCCATGAATAAATTCAATCCCGGCGCCTATCTTTCCGGCCTGAATATCGATGTCATGCATTTTGGTCTGGGGGCGATAACCGGGCTCCTGGCGGGGTTTGGCAATCCGCAAAACGATTATCGCTCCATCCTGATCGGCGGCACCAACGGCAAGGGTTCCACCGCCGCGATGACCGCCGCCATCCTGGTGCAGGCGGGCTATAAGGTAGGACTTTACACATCGCCCCATCTGGTGGATGTCCGGGAACGGATCGTCATCAACGGCAAAAAAATTCCCCTGTCAACATTCAGCCGAATTCTTTCGGAAATCCAGCGTCAGCCCGGTCTGCCGGTGACGTATTTTGAAGTTCTGACCGCGGCGGCGTTTATTTATTTTCAACGGGAGCAGGTTGATATCGCGGTGCTGGAAGTAGGTCTGGGCGGAAGACTCGATGCGACGAATGTCTGCCGTCCCCTGGTTTCCATCATTACCAATATCGGACTGGAGCATACGGCTTATCTGGGCCGGACCCTGACCGAGATCGCCTGTGAAAAGGCCGGGATTATCAAACCGGCGGGGGTCTGTATCACCGGCGCCACGCAGCAGAAGGTTGTGCGGACCCTTGCGGCTGTTTGCGGCCAGAGAGCATCGGATCTTTACCGCTTAGGGGTGGATTTTAAGCTCATCAGACGGGCAAATGGTCTGGTTGACTACCGGGGAACGGCAAGGCGTTTAAGCGGTCTGGAACTTTCATTGCCCGGCGGGCATCAGGCGATTAATGCCGCGCTGGCACTGGCTGCCGTGGAGATTGCCGAAAAAAACGGCTTCAGGATTGATGAGGCCGCCATCCGGGACGGATTGAAAAAAACACACTGGGAAGCCCGGATGGAAATCCTTGGCACCCGGCCGTTGTTTTTGCTTGACGGCGCCCATAATCCATCCGGCATACGTGTCTTGCGCCGCGCCTTGCAAAAAGATTTCTCCTGGCGGCGGTTGATTCTGATTTTCGCGGCGCTCGCCGATAAGGATTACCGCAGGATGCTGCGGCAGATCGCACCCCTGGCCACCGTGACGATTTTGCCGCCGCTCGCAACGGGCAGGGCCGTTCCCGCGCGGCAAATGGCCCGCGTCATGAAAGACCTGGGCTACCGGGCCGTTATGACCCGGAGCGTCGAGCAGGCGGTCCGCAGGGCTCTGGGTATGGCGGGACGCGGAGACATGATCTGTGCCCTGGGATCGCTCTATCTTGCCGGAGAGGTAAAACAGGCATTTCATCAAATGCATTCTTGTGGTAAAGGCGTAGCGCAAAGATAAGAGTAAAGGTTCAAAGCTCATAGCTCATAGCTCAAGGATAAGGATAATTGTCGAGTTGCTGACCAAATTTAAATATCATTTAATAATAGGGTTAAATGCAATACTCGTTGCTCTGCTTTTTTGTGACTTAGCCTGGGCTCAGGAATTTAAAGCGCTGTCTGCCGATGCGCCGGTGAAAATCGAAGCGGATCATTTGGCCTATGACAATGAGCGCGATGTCTACTCGGCTGAAGGGAACGTGGTCATTACGTATGGCGATGGCGTCTTAACAGCCGCAAGCGTCGAGTTTGATCGAAGAAATAATCTGGCGACCGCCAACGGCGGCGCATTTTTGAAAATGGCCCAGGACACGCTCGCGGGGGATAAAATCGTCGTCAACGTGGAAGATAAAACCGGTGTGGCATACAACTCCAAAGTTTTTTATGCGCGCAATCATTTTTACATCACAGCCGACAAGATTGAAAAAACCGGCGAAAACACCTATACCATAGAACAGCCGGTGGCGACGTCCTGCGACGGGGATGATCCCGACTGGCAGTTGATGGGCTCAAAAATGAGCGTCACCGTGGAAGGCTACGGTTGGGTGACCAATGCCCGCCTGGTAACGAAGGGTGTTCCGATATTTTATACACCCGTTATCGCATTTCCCGCCAAGACCAAGCGTCAGACAGGATTTCTTCTTCCCTATCTGGCTTATTCCAGAAGCAAAGACGGCGCTGACATTGAAATTCCTTTTTTCTGGGCGATTAATCCGCAGCTGGATGCAACCCTGTATTCACGCTACATTGAAAAAAGAGGGTACAAACAGGCTGCGGAATTCCGGTATTTTGCGGGCAGCCGGTTTTTCGGGACCCTCTATGGCGACTTCATGGAGGACAATAAGCACATCACCGAAATCAACGATGCCGGCCTGTCCCGCGACTGGCAGGAAATGCACCGCCGCTGGTCGTATTATGTCAACACCGAGACAAAATTCGATTCCCAGTTTTATGTCCGAACGGATTTGCGCCGTGTTTCCGATGCCTGGTATTTTCGTGATTTCAGCGCGCACAATTACTATTTGACGCATTATGCAAGTTCGGAAGAAGATCCGTTTCGGAGAGTTCCTTTTCAGGGAAATGAATCCCTGCGGTCCCTCGAATCATCGGCGCGCGTGTTTAAAGGATGGAATAATTATAATGTAATGGCCCGCATCAGTTCAACGGATGACTTTGCGGTGAGCAATAATGACCGGACCCTGCAAAAGTACCCGGAGGTCGTCCTGACCGGCATCCGGCAGCCGCTTTTTTCCACGCCGGTGTATTTTGACTTTACCGGCAATTACGACTATTTTTACCGCGGTGAAGGGACAAAGGGGCATTTCATGGATGTTGCACCGACCGTTTCACTGCCTTTCAACCTGTCTCGCTACGCGAAAATCACCCCGCAGCTCACAGTGCGGGAAATCTATTGGAGCCGGGAAGACAATCCGGCTGTTTCCGAAGACAGGAGCGGCGACCGGACGGTTTTAAATGCGGGGGTGACGCTCAGCAGCCGGCTGTCCCGGGTCTTCAGCGCCGATATTCTCAACTGGGATAAGATTCGTCATGAAATCAAGCCCGAACTGGCGTATTCCTATATGCCGGGTGTTCGGCAAAACAATGTTCCCGACTACTTGCCGCGGATCAGTTCGCTTTTGGATCCTTTCACCTTTTTCAATACCGGCAATGCCAATGCCTGGACTGAGCAGAACGCGGTCGCCTGGTCGCTCACCAATACAGTGACCGCCAGGTTGAAAGACAAAACCGGGACGGACGGTTATCTGGAATTTTTCCGTTTCAAGCTGTTTCAGGTCTACGATATTCATGAAGCTAAAAAAGATATGGCCGGTGAAATCGAGGAGAGACGGCCCATGTCGGATGTCGGAATAGAGCTGGATCTGAAGCCGCATCCCTATGTTTCGTTTGCCGCCCGCAATCAATACAGCCCGTATAACGGCTGGCGGGAAATGAATTATGACCTGGCCTTAAGCGACTGGCGCGGCGATAAGGTAACGTTCGGCTACCGCTACACCCTGGATTCCATCGAAGAGATCAATATGGACTTGAAGGCGGTGATCACGGAGCGGTTAAGCGGCAGGCTCGTTGTCCGGCTCGACCAGTTTAATAATCAGACCGTGGAAAATACGGTCGGGCTGACCTATATGGAGCAATGCTGGGGAGTCGGGGTGGACTATACCAGGACTCACGATGATGAGAGAATTATGCTGAAAATATCCCTTGCCGGACTGGGTATGTTAGGGATTTAATAACGGAATTGTCCGGCGTGGCGCATGGCCCGGCCGGTTTGCCCCGGAATCGTAATGTGATCGTGAATTATGAGGTGGTTTAAATATTTTCCTTGACAAACAAGCGGTAATTGACTAGCTTGCACCTTTAAATTTTTAACTAAAGTGGCGGTTTAATATGAAAACATTTTCAGCGAAGGCAGAAGAGACAAAACAGGACTGGTACGTAGTCGATGCGTCCGGCAAAGTATTAGGAAGGCTGGCCAGTGAGATCGCCCTGCGTCTTAGGGGCAAGCACAAGGCCATTTTTACGCCGCATGTCGACACAGGTGATTTTATCGTGGTGGTCAATGCGGAGAAAATTACCCTGACCGGTAAAAAGCTCACCGATAAGATTTATTATTCCTATTCCGGTTATCCGGGAGGATTGAGAGAAACGGCCGCCGGGAAGATGCTGGCGGAAAAGCCGGAAAATCTCATTCGCATTGCGGTGGCGGGCATGCTGCCGAAGAACAATCTGGGCAGAAAAATGCTGAAAAAACTAAAGGTCTACAGCGGCAATGCGCATCCCCATGAGGCCCAGTGCCCGCAGACCCTGGCCGTTTAATTTGCCTCTGGCGATTATTGACTGATTACAAATACATTTGGGAGACATCATGACAGTACAACGTTTTTATGCAACCGGTAAAAGAAAGAGCGCTATTGCCCGCGTCTATATGAAAGCAGGCAGTGGCAATATCGTGGTCAACAAAAGAAGCTACGAGGAGTATTTTTCCCGTCCCAGCCTGAAGATGATCATTCGGCAGCCTTTGGAGATCACCGGGAAAAAGGACCAGTTTGATTTATATGTAAACGTCAGCGGCGGCGGCGTTGCCGGTCAGGCCGGTGCGGTCAAACATGGTATTTCCAAGGCGCTTCTGGAATATGACGCCGAGTTGCGTTCCATCCTGAAAAAGGCGGGTTTCTTAACGCGCGACGCCCGCATCAAGGAACGGAAGAAATACGGCCAGCCGGGAGCCCGCAAGAGATTCCAATTCTCCAAACGTTAATCATCCAAGGGGGGCTTTCAGGCCTCCCTTTTTTTTAGGGTTTTTTTATGAAAATAAAAGCAGCGATATTCGGAGCCAGTGGTTATACGGGTCAGGAACTCATCCGGATTTTATCCGGTCATCCCGAGGTGGAACTGGTGGCCGCAACATCCAGGCGTTATGCCGGCGTACCGGTTTCGGACGTCTTTCCTTCGCTTCTCGGTTTAACGCCGCTTGCCTATTCCAACGCCGCACCCGAGGAGATTGCCGGGCTCTGCGACGTGGTTTTTCTGGCTTTACCGCATGGCGTTTCCATGGGCATTGCTCCCGTCTTTATCCGGGCGGGCAGGAAAGTGATCGATCTTTCCGCCGACTACCGTCTGCGGGATCTGGGCACTTATGAAAAATGGTATGTCCAGCACAAGAGCGCCGACCTTTTCGGCCAGGCGGTTTACGGACTTCCTGAGCTTTACCGGGCGGATATTAAAAAATCCCGATTGATTGCCAATCCGGGTTGCTATCCGACCAGCATCATTTTGGGTCTGACGCCCGCCCTCAAGAGCAAGCTTCTCAATGTCTCTACGATCATTGCGGATTCAGCGTCCGGTGTGAGCGGCGCGGGACGTGACCCCCAGGTGGGGTCGCTTTTTTGCGAAGTGGACGGCGGATATAAGGCTTACAAAATCGGTAAGCACAGGCACACGCCGGAAATTGAGCAGGAATTAAACGCGCAGGCCGGGGAAAAATTTGCGATTTCTTTCACCCCGCATTTATTGCCGGTGAAGAGGGGAATCCTGTCTACGATTTATGCGACTTTGCAGAAAGACATAACGATTGCCGAACTGCATGCGTTATATGTGTCAGCTTATGCGGCGGAAAAATTCGTTCGGATCTGTCCGTTGGGAACCACTCCCAATATTTCGTCCGTTTGCGGATCGAATTACTGCGACATCGGCCTGGCTCATGATCCGCGGACGAACCGCGTGATTATCGTCTCCGCTATCGACAATCTGATCAAGGGTGCTGCCGGGCAGGCCGTGCAGAATATGAATTTAGTCTGCTCTCTGCCGGAAGACAGCGGTTTGCAGACGCCCCCGCTTTATCCCTGATGAAAGTAAAGGAATATGCCTCAGAGAATTTTTAATACCAAAACAAGAACAAAAGAAACGCTTGAGCCCATCAAGGAAGGCGCCGTCGGCATGTATGTCTGCGGCATTACGGCCTATGATGTCTGCCACGTCGGTCATGCCCGTGCCGCAGTGGTTTTTGATGTCGTTTTCCGGCATTTAAAAGCCCGGGGGTATGACGTGACGTTTGTCAAAAACTTTACCGATATTGACGACAAAATTATTGATCGGGCGAACAAAGAGGGTGTCGGCATCGATCAGATCGCAGAGCGGTATATCAAACTGCATGATGAAGATATGGCCGCACTCAATGTTTTGACGCCGACCCTGACGCCCAGGGCCACCGGTCATATGGCGGACATGATTGCTCTCATCAAAACGCTGGAGGAAAAAGGCATTGCTTACGCCGTGGACGGCGATGTGTTTTTTGCCGTCGGCAGCTATCCCGCTTATGGCGGATTGTCGGGACGTCACCTGGATGAAATGATGGCCGGAGCCCGTGTGGACGTCAATGACAAGAAAAGAAACCCGCTGGACTTCGTCCTGTGGAAAAAAAGCAAGGAAG
This sequence comes from Deltaproteobacteria bacterium, assembly GCA_036528635.1. GTDB lineage: Bacteria > Desulfobacterota > Syntrophia > Syntrophales > Smithellaceae > UBA8904. The sequence continues at coordinate 221,019 of JAIGNE010000035.1, read as the reverse complement.
GCGAGCCCTCCTGGGAAAGCCCCTGGGGAAAAGGCAGGCCCGGCTGGCACATTGAGTGCTCGGCGATGAGCCGGCGGTATCTGGGCGACACCTTCGATATTCACGGGGGCGGCGAAGACCTGGTCTTTCCGCATCACGAAAATGAAATCGCGCAATCCCAGGCGGCGACGGGAAAACCCCCGGCGCATTACTGGATGCATAACGGCTTTGTGAAGATTAATGCGGAGAAAATGTCCAAATCCCTGGGAAATGTTTTTCCGATCCGGGAAATTATCAAACAGTACCATCCCGAAGCCCTGCGTCTTTTCATGCTTCAGAGCCACTACAGAAGCCCCGTTGATTATTCGGATGCATCTCTCAAGGAGGCGCGAAAGGCGCTGATTCGGTGTTATACAGCGCTGCGGCAGATGAAGGAAGCCCAGGCCGGGTTTGCTCTGCCGGTCCGGGAAAAACTTCTGCCCGCGCAGGAGATGTACCTCCGGACGCTCGGTGAATTAAAAGATAAGTTTGATGCTGCGCTGGACGATGATTTCAATACGGCGCAGGCTCTGGGATACGTTTTTGACGCGGCCCGTCTGATCAACCAGGTCACGACGGCGGAGAAAAAGATGCCGGCGTCAGCCAGGCAAGTCATTCTGGAGACCGCAAACGGTGTCTTTAAGCATTTTGGCGATGTGCTGGGCGTTTTTCAAACTGATCCGGACAGCTTTTTCCAGGCCGACCGGGGGATCGAAGTTGCGAAGCGCGGTCTGAGCATCACCCATATCGAGGCATTGATTCTGGAACGGCAGAGAGCCCGTGAAGAAAAAGACTGGAGCCGGGCGGATGACATTCGTCAGGAACTGGATCTGCAGAATGTTACTTTGAAGGATTCAGCAGGCCAGACAACTTGGTCGATCGATTAGAAAATGCCTGCCGGTTTTTTCGCATTTCGCCTGTAAAGCCTTCTTAATATCCATGTCTTTTGCCGAAATAGATGGAAAATAATTTGGGTCGTGGTATATACTTTATTATATTGAAGTCCTATCTTTATAGATAATAGAAACATCCTGGGGAACGGTGAGGAAGAACATGAAAAAAATATCCGGTAAATGGCCAGTATTTGTCGTCATTATTCTGGGGTTATTTGCTGTTTTCGGGCCCTATTCCGACAGCAAGGTATCCGCAGCAAAAGATAAAAACATCTATAAAGAGATTAAATTATTCAATGAAGTTCTGGATATGGTGCAGAGAAATTATGTTGATAATGTAGATTCCACCGTCCTGATTCAGGGTGCGATCAACGGCATGATTAAATCCCTTGATCCCCACAGCGCGTTTATGACCGCCGAAGTTTATAAGGAACTGGAAGTGGAGACGCAGGGGCGGTTCGGCGGAATCGGCATTGAAATCACCATTCTGAAGGATGTGCTGACGGTCGTTTCTCCCATTGAAGATACCCCGGCGTTTAAGGCGGGCGTGAAAACCGGCGATCAGATCATCAAAATCGACGGCAAATCTACCAAAGACATTACTATCCTGGAAGCCGTGAAAAAATTGCGCGGCCCGAAGGACACCAAAGTCACCATTACAATCCTCCGGGAGAATATGACCCAGCCCAGAGACATTGTTCTGACCCGGGCCATCATTGAGGTCAAAAGTGTTAAAGCCAAAACATTTGACGACCGCATCGGTTACATCCGCATCGCATCTTTTCACGAGAGGACCGCAGCCGACCTGCGCAAAGCACTGGCCGAAGTGACTGAGAAAACAAAACCCATGAAAGGGCTGGTCCTGGATTTAAGAAATGATCCGGGCGGACTTCTGAATCAGGCCATTGAGGTGTCCGACATGTTTCTGAAGTCAGGCATCATTGTATCGACACGCGGCCGGACGAAAAACATGGAGACCAAGACGATGGCGCGGGAGAATGGCGGCGAAATCAGCGTTCCCATGGTCGTCCTCGTAAATGAAGGTACGGCGAGCGCTGCGGAGATTGTGGCCGGAGCCCTGCAGGATAACGGCCGGGCGTTGATTGTGGGGACACAGACTTTTGGCAAGGCCTCCGTGCAGACGGTGATCCCGCTGGAGGACGGCTCCGCGCTGAAGCTGACGACGGCCCGCTACTATACGCCCAGCGGCCGATCCATTCAGGCTGAGGGAATCAAGCCGGACATCGTCATTAAGCTGACCCGCCCGGCGGACGAGAAGGAGAATCATTTCGAAGAGCGGCTCCGGGAAAAGGATCTCAAAGGCCACATCAAACCCGCGAAAGAAGACGGCACGCAGCTGGACGAAAGCAAGACCGAGAGCCTCAAGGAAATGACGGATCTGGATAAAGATAATCAGCTCAAGGCGGCCGTTGATATTTTAAAAAGCTGGCATATCATGAAGAAGAATCTGGTCAACTGATGCTGTTTTTGCAGGAGAGCGGATTTAGCCGGCTATGAAAAAGAAAAAGAAAAATAAATATGTCACGGCGTTTTTAATAGCCCTGATTGTCCTGGCCATTGCCGCTATCGTTTCCATTATCGTGTTTCATGAGGAGGACCAGATGGCCGTAAAGCCTCCACGGCCGGCCGGGAAGAAGCAGGCGATGCTGCCTCCGTCTGCCGCTGAGGAAAAACCGCGGGCCCAGTCTCCAGCCAAAACGCTGATGAAAGAGACGAAAGAAGAAAAGAGGGCAGAAGAAAAAAAGGCAGCAGAAAAAACAGTGGAAGAAAAGAAGGATATCCCTTCGCCGCCTAAAGTCAGTGCAAAGCTCCCGGAGAAAGAAAAAGTCGTGGTGGCCAAACTGACGCCGCCCCGGTTGCCCTCAAAGCAGGTGGCCATCATTATTGACGATATTGGCTATGATATGGCGGCCGTCCGTGAACTTCTGCGCATTGATGCCGACATTACCTTTGCCATCCTGCCGCTTGTCGCCCACTCCCGGGAAGCAGCGGAAATCCTGCATAAGGCCGATCATGAGACCTTATTACACCTGCCGATGGAGCCGCTTTCTTACCCCAGAGAAAAACCGGGCAGCGGCGCTCTTTTTACAGACATGAATGATGAAGAACTGGTCTTTCAACTGGAGAAAAATCTGGCTTCAGTTCCTTATGTTTCAGGGGTTAATAATCATATGGGCTCCAAATTCATGACGGATGAAGAAAGGCTGCTGCTGGTTTTTAAGCAATTGAAGAAAAAGGATTTGTTTTTTATCGATTCACGAACAACCAACAATACCAAAACGATCATTGCGTCACAGAAGGTTCATTTGACGGTTGCGTCACGCAAAGTCTTTCTGGATAATGACCGTAATTATTCGAAAATCTATCAAATCCTGATGGACGCGGCCGAGGCGCCGGCCGGTGATTCGCCGCTGATTATGATCGGGCATCCCTATCCGGAAACGATCCGCGCCATCCGGGATGCCCGTAAAGTTTTCCGGGAAAAAGGGGTTTCGATTATCCCGGTGTCCAAGCTGCTGCAGAAGAAACCATCATAGGACCTATTCGCGCGGACTGTTTTTTCAGAATATAAGAATTGAGAGCAACGATACCGATGCTGAACAAAACCATCACATTAATGATCTGTGGATTTCTTTTACCCGGGATATTTGCCGGCTGCGCCTTTTTGCAGACGCAGCGGCCGCCGGTTTCTTATCCGTCTGTGCAGGAAGAATATTCCGGGGCGGCGGCCTATCATTATTCGCTGGCCGTTTTAGCGCGTCTCGACGGCGATCTTGCGGGGGCGATCGATCAAATGAAACAGGCGCTCGCCATTTATCCCGGTTCGGCTTATCTGACCACCGAACTGGTCTCGCTCTATGTAGAAAGCGGTAACGTGGAGACTGCTTTGTCCCTGGGGGAGTCGGAACTGGCCAGGCATCCCGGGAATGTTGAAATCCGTTCCATCATGGGCGGTTTGTACTTTAATCTGCGTGAATACAATAAAGCTATTCGGGAATATCAGACCATCATCGATATGGAGCCAAAGAATCTGGTCGCCTATCTGTACCTGGCAACGATTTACGCGCAGGAAAAAAAGTATGAGTCGGCCGAGAAGGCCTATCAAAAAATGCTGGAAATTGATCCCGACAATATCATCGGCGGCTACTATTACGCGAAAACGCTGATCCAGATGAATCGCCTGGCGGAGGCGGAGGCTCTCTATCAAAAGATCACCCTGCAGCGGCCGGCGTTTGAAGCGGCCTGGCTGGGGCTGGCTTCCCTTTATGAAACGCAGAAAAAATATGATGACGCGATTGGCGTTTTTCGCCGCTATCTGGATATCAATCCCGCCCGGGTCAGCTTTCGGGTGAAGATTGCGGAACTGCTGATCAAAGCGAATAAACAGTCCGACGCGGAAAAAGAATTTCAGGAGGTTTTGAAAGTCGATCCCGCTAACCGCGAGGTGCACACGGCACTGGGCCTTTTATACTACGATATGAGCCGGTTTGATGCGGCGGCCGCTCAATTTTCATCTCTGCTGGAAACGTCGCCGCAGGACGACAAACTGCGTTATCTTTTTGCCAACGCCCTGGAACAGAAAGGGGATACGGCTGCGGCGCTGGCGGAGTATCAGAAGATATCCCCCTCGTTTGAATTATACGCCAATGCTCAGATGCATGCGGCGATGATTTTAAAGAAGGAAAACCGGACGGCCGACGCCATCGCCATGATGACGCAGGCCATCCAGAAAAAAAACGATCAGGTTGTGTTGTATCTCTATCTGTCATCGCTGTATGAAGGCAATCATGATATGGCCGGTGCGGAAAAAATCATCAGGGACGGCATCGGGCTCTTCCCGCGCAATACGGATCTGTATTATACCCTGGGCAGTATTCTGGAGAAAACGAATCGCTTTGAAGAAAGTATTCAATCCATGGAAAAGGTGCTGGCCATTGATCCCCAAAACGCCGATGCACTTAACTTTATCGGTTATTCCTATGCCGACCGGGGAATCCATCTCGATCGGGCCGAACAAATGATTGTTCAGGCCCTGAAGATCAAACCGGACAACGGCTATATCATGGATTCGCTGGGCTGGGTGTATTTCAAAAAGAACCAGTACCCGAGCGCATTGAAGCAACTCAAAAGGGCTCTGGATCTCCTTCCGGATGATCCCAATGTCATGGAGCATCTGGGGGATGTCTATCTGAAGACCGGCGATCCGAAGCAGGCTCTCGACTATTACCAGAAGGCGATTAAAATTGACCCCGACAACGGCGCTCTCAAGAAGAAACTCGACAGTCTGATGATGAAAAAATAGAGTTCCGAGGTCCGCGTCAGAATATCTCCGGAAAGTGTTTTGTTCATGCGTTATCGATCAGTTCAACTCGGACGGTTGATGGTTTCTTTCGTGCTGTTGATGCTTACTTGCGGGTGCGCCGGAAGGGCTATGATCGAGCCGGGTCCGCCGACAGCCTCCCGGGAGATTGTTGCTCCCGTGATTCACGGCAAAGACAGGATTGCCACTCTGGCGCAGATTGACCTGATGACGGCCCAGGGGCACTACCCGATCAGAGCCGTTCTGATTTTACAGAGACCTTCCTATCTTCGCCTGGAGATGATGCCGGTCATCGGCACGCCGGATTTCTTTCTCGCGGCAACGCCTGATGAAATGAAGATATTCATTCCTTCGCGAAACGAGTTTTATTCGGGAAAACCCTCTGCCGGAAATCTGGCGCGTTTTTTACCCTGGTCTTTTGCCGTCGAAGAGATTGTTATGATTCTCTCCAGCACGTATCCGCCCCTTGCCGGATCCCCCGTGTCCTATGAGCGTTATCCGGAAGACGGTCTGCTGCGCGTGGAAATGAAGACACCGTCGGGGCCTTCGCAAACGATCTGGATGGAGAAAAATTCGAGACCGGCGAGATTGATCCGTTACGATACGGGCGGCCGGGAGGTGTATCGGGTGCGCTACGAGGATTATGCAGAGGGGAGCGTCTTTGCTGAAAAAATATCGATTCAATGGGCAGATCACGTGACATCCGTTTCGGTTCAATATTCCGACCTGAAAGTCGAAAAAGCGAGTGATCTGTCCGTCTTTACCTTGCCGGTTCCGGCGGGAAGCAAAATCATACAACTGGATTAGCCCTGGAGACCGACCGATAGCCCGTCTCCAGGGATCATGACCCTGTTGCGAAATTCCGGCACCGTGACGATCAGGAACGGAGGCACTGCCCCCCGGCGACAACAAGCCCCTTCGCCGTGATGTAAGAGGCGGCATCCGAGCACAGGAATAGGACGGTGCTCGCGATTTCTTCCGGCTTGCCGAAACGTCCCAGCGGGGTGATGCCCAGCATCGCTTCTTTCAGCTCCGGTCCGCCGTCCGCCAGTTGGCCTTCGAGCATGGGCGTCTGGGTGACACCCGGACAAACTGCATTGATGCGGATATTTTTGCGGCCGAATTCCAGGGCCGCTGCTTTGGTCAGTCCCAGAACGGCGTGCTTGGAGGCGACGTATAGGGACGAGCCTTCATGGGTTTGCAAACCAGCCACGGACGAACAGTTCACAATGGCTCCGCCACCGGCTTTGATCATCAGGGGGACTTCCTGCTTCATGCAGCGCCAGACGGCCTTGACGTTGATGTTCATGACCGCATCGAATTCTTCGATCGTGTAGTTGACGGTGCGTTTCATTTTGGGCCAGACCCCCGCGTTATTGAAAGCGCAGTCCAGACGGCCGTATGTTGCTTCAATGGTTTTAAACAGCGCATCGATTTCTGCGGCGACTGTCAGGTCTGTTTTAACGAACAGGGCTTCGCCGCCCTGACTTTTAATTTCACTGACCACGTGAGCACCGAGATTTTCACGGCGGGCGGCCAGGATGACTTTGGCGCCTTCGCGGCCATAAGCCAGAGCCGTGGCGCGTCCGATGCCGGAATTGCCGCCGGTGACCAGTACGACTTTATCTTGAAATCTCTTCGTATTCAATTGACGTCTCCTTTGTGCTTGATGCGTTAGTAAGTGATGTAACCGCCGTCGATGGCGATTTCCTTGCCGATCATAAAAGCCGCCTCATCCGTGCAAAGCCACAGCGCCGCGCCGGCGATTTCTTCCGGTTGTCCGATGCGTCTTAGGCTTGTTTTAGCGGCCATGACATCCAGCATTTTAGGCATGAACGGCAGGGCCACTTCGAGCATTTCCGTCATGATCGGACCGGGGCAGATGGTGTTGATCCGGATGTTCTTTTTTGCATATTCCAGCGCGGCGGATTTAGCCAATCCCAGGCTCGCATGCTTGGAAGCGGCATAGTGCGAAAGACCCCACTCCCCGACAATTCCGAGGATCGAGGCGGTATTGATGATGACGCCGCCGCCCTGCCTGATCATGATGGGAATTTCCTCTTTCATGCACAGCCAGACGCCGCGCGCGTTGGTTTCCATGAGCCTGTCCCATTCTTCATCGGTTGTCTTAAGAATCGTGGGCACATGCGGCAGCGATATCCCGGCATTGTTAAAAGCAAAATCCAGGCGTCCGTATTTGGCCATGATGGTCTTGAAAAGATTTTCCACATCCCGGGGGTCTCGGACATCTGTTTTGACGAAGATGGATTCTCCGCCTTCCGCAGCGATCTGATCCATGACTTCCTGGCCGCGCTGTTCACGGCGCGCTGCCATGACAACTTTTGCGCCCTCGCGTGCGAAGGCGATCGCCGTGGCTCGTCCCATGCCGGACGTGGCTCCGGTGACCAGTGCGATTTTCCCTGCAAACATTTTAATTTTCAAAATAGGTTTCTCCTTTCTTTCCTGGCGCAGTCCCCAATACAGACCGATTCCCCTGAAGAGGAGAGGCGGAGATTACGTACGATTGCAATAGTGGTTTTGAATGCACGCCATGAAGAGTTGCTGTCACCGGCGGGCAAGGGACTTTAAATGCACCGCATATTTTTTGTCAAGATAATTTTGGGGACGGTCCGTATCAAAATGGGCCGAAAGGATCTGAGGGCGTGATGAGAACGGGTCAATGCAGCGGACGCAGCGCATAAAAAAACCTCCAGGGGACTTTATGGAAAATCCCCTGGAGGTGATGAGTCAGATCTACTTAATTTCCTGAAGCTTGGACCGGGCAATACGCGCCTGACTGGTATTGGGATAATCCTTGATAACCTGCTGCAGAAGCAGCCTGGCGCTGACCTTGTCACCCAGGTTTTGAAAAGAGATTCCCTGTTTTAAAAGCGCATAAGGCATTTTATTACTGCTGGGGAATTTCTTGGTTACTTTTTCATATTCCAGAATGGCTTTTTCATATTTCTTTTCAAAGAAATAACATTCGCCGATCCAGAACTGGGCATTATCCGAATACTCGCCGGATGGATGATCGGTCAGGAAGCTCTGGAAGGCTTCTCTGGCCTTTGGATAGTTGCCGTTCTTGAAGGTCTGATAGGCCGCAGCATACTGCGCTGCTTTATCCTGTTTACCGGCAGGGTCCTTGGCTGAAGCAGATGTATCGACGATGTCGGTTGCAGAATCCTTCTTGCTGATTTCCAGGAAATTTTCGATGAAATTAACCTTTAAAATCAGGTTATCGATCTTTTCCTTATAGGGGTCATCCTTGTCCCGGGAAGCTTCCTTCTTCAACGTCTCGAGTTGACCGCGCAATTGCTGGATCTGATCGCGCAGTTCGGCAAAGTCCGCACTGGTATTGGCCTGGCCTTTACGCATGGAGGCCAGAGCCGCCGTATTTTTCTCCTGCTCTTTTTGCAGCTGAGCGATACGGGTGTCCAGGCGTGTATCCACGGAGGCAAGCTTTGCTTCCGTCTGCTGGTTCATCTCCGAACGCAATGCATTGAGATCGGATGATGATGCACAGCCGGCGACTGCAAAGACCAGCGCTAAAAAAATCAGATAAAGAGAGCTTTTCAAAGCTGTCTCTCCTTCTTCGTTATTTCAAAAGAAACTGTGCCCGTCTGTTCTGCGCCCATGCCGCTTCGTCATGGCCGGGATCCAGCGGACGTTCTTCACCATAGCTGATGGTTTCGATACGCGACGCGTTGATGCCCAGATTTGTAAGATACTGCTTGGCTTCCTGCGCTCGCCTTTCACCCAGAGCCATATTGTATTCGACAGTGCCTCTTTCATCGCAGTAGCCTTCAACGACGATCTTGGCGGCGCTGTTCTTGGTGAATATTTCAGCGTTGGCTTTCAATATTTCACGGGCATCGGGGCGGATGCTGGATTTATCAAAATCAAAATAGATGTTCTGCAGGTTCAGGTCGTTCAGCGCTGCTGCATTTCTTTTGGCTGCCGCTTCTCTGGCCGCCTGGGCCTTCAGGGCCGCTTCGCGATCCGCCTGCTCTTTCGCCCGACGGGCCGCTTCATCATCCGTTACTGCCGGTGCCGCCTGGGCCGGTGCCGCTTTCTGTTCCTGGACGGCCTCATCCTTGACAACTGCCTGTTTTTCCGCACAACCGCCTAAGATAAAAAGACTAAACGCTAAAACCATTAACAAACCTATCAGAGTCAGATGCTTCTTCATGATATTCTCCTTTCGTTATTGAAATCGTTATTTTGAAATGATTGACATGTTGTCGAATTAAAACATACCTTACAGGCCAGCGTCAATAAAAATAATATAAAAAACAACGGATTATGAATTCTGCTTTAAGGAGAGGCCCGGCAGCCCCGCTGCTTTTCGATGTCCCTGTTGAATTTTGCATGTACCATGCTGCTTTCTATACGGCAAAGGGTAAAAAATAACAACCCCCACATAAAATAATTTTTATTTGAGTCTGGGTGACCAGGCCGGCATGACGAGCTGTTCTTTACCTTCCCGGATTACGCGCGTGTTGAGCCCGTTGGAATTCATGATGCTGATGCGGTTTTTTGAACCCGACTGGGAGCTGAAAACAATTTGTCTGCCCGAAGGAGACCAGGAAGGATACTCATTGTCGGCATCATCAAAGGTCAACTGAATCAAATTATTGCCTTCCTCGTCCACGGAAAAAATTTGATACTTGTGGTTAATGAGACCTTCATAGGCAATCCTGCCGCCGCGGGGAGACCAGGATGGTGACGTATTATAATTGCCTTCAAAAGTGATTCTTTTGATATTAGCGCCGTCGATATCCATGACGAAGATCTGCGGCGTGCCGGACCGATTGGAAACAAAAGCGATCTTTTTTCCGTCCGGGGACCACGCCGGGGAAACATCAATGGAATAACTGTTGGTCAAGCGCTTGATTTTCATGGTTTCTATGTCCAGAATATAAATTTCTTCATTACCCTCCTTACTCAAGGTCAACAGCAGCTTTTTACTGTCCGGAGAGAAAGAACCGGATAAATTGAGGCCGCTGAATGAAGAAACTTTTTTTTCTTTTCCGGTTTTTAAATGCTGCAGATAAACTTCCGGCCGGTTGTTTTTGTAGGATGTAAAGGCAAGATATTGACCGTCCGGCGACCAGCGCGGCGCCGCGACAATACTTCGATGATGGGTCAGATTGCGCACGTCCGCTGCGCCATAATTCAGGGTGTAAATATCAGAACCGGTATTTTTCTTTATGACGAAAGCAATCTGCGTATTGAAATCCCCTTCATCCCCGGCCAGTGTGAGCAGAATATCGGCCGCAATGGCCCGCGAGACGGCCGGCAGGTCGTCGGTTATGCCGGCATATTTTTTATTGAAAAGCATTTGGCCGCGTGTGATGTCATACAGACGGCTTTCGACGGCAATATCCTTCCCCAAAACGGTCGCGTCGCCCCTGAGCAAAAAATCCGCCCCAATGACAGACCAGTCGGAAAAACGAATGGTTTCCGGTTGCCCCGGTTCAACACCGTCCAGGAAGCTCTTCTTGTCCAGAATATTAAAAATTCCCGAAAGGTCCAGGTAATGCCTGACGTGGTCGGCAATGGCGGTATGGAAGTCTGCGGCCGGAGGCAAGTCTTTGTTCTTATTTTGAAAATCGCAAATCGCGATGGGGAATTGTTGAAATCCCGGGGCGTCAATATCGATATATACTTTGCCCAGCGCCGGATGGTACAGGCCGCCTGCCAAGAAAAAAATAAAAAATGTCGATAGACTCAGAATAATTCTTTTTCTCATCGTGATCGTTGATCCTTTTTATTTATCTAGCGTAATTCCGCGGAATGAAACCGGATGCCGATTTCAACTGAGCGGCCGGTTACCCACCCGGCAAGAGGCGGGAAGGGGGCTGATTTTTTAACCGCCCGCAGGGCGGACTCGTCAAAGTAACTGTTGCCGGAGCGTTTTTCAAATCCGATGTATTCCAGCGCGCCGCTTTGCGCAATCCTGATATCAATAATGGTTTCCACATTATCTTTCGGCATTAAGGCCGGGGGCAGCGTCCAGTTTTTTTTGATTTTCGACCAGACAAACCGGCTGTAATCGTTGAGCTTTGATGGATGGTCCGCCGAAGAGGCCGGGGCCGCGCCTGCGGGGGCTGCGGCAGCCGGGGAAGATTTGCCGGGGGCATCGCTTCCGTTCCGGGAACGCTCTTTTTGCCGGATGGCGCTGATGGCTTTTTCAATGTCCGTTTTTCCCGCTTCGTCTTTTTTAATCAGGGGCGCGGCTGTGGAAGCCCCGGGACTGCGTTTCAGAATCACCGGTGGGTCCGACGGGGATGGCTGCATGATGCTTCTGGGGCCGGAGATTTCCCGTGACGTCTGCATGATTTCCGGGCCGACCAGGGCAACGGAATAGGGCGCGCCAAACGTTAACTGCCTTGATGTGCCGGGCACGGTCATGACGACAGCGGCAAAAACAACGAGGTGGAGAAGCAGGGAGGCGAAAAACATATTGTAGGGGCTGCCGGTATTGCCGAAAGAGCTTTTATTGGGCGGCCGGGGCGTCATTTTATGCCCTCGGGCGGTTCGGTAATCATGCCCAGCTTATCCACCCCCGCCCTTCGTATTTCCGACATGACTTCAACCACAAACCCGTAGGGAACGTTTTTATCAGCGCGCAGGAAAACCTCCCGGTCGACGCGCTCGGCAAAGATGGCGGCAAGTTTCGCCTGGAGATCCTGTAACGGCATCCGGGTTTTGTTTAAGAAAATTTCTTTGTTCTCGTTGATGGTCAATACCAGCTTCTCTTCCGCGATATCAAGGCTTTTTGATTTGACGCGCGGCAGGTTGACATCGATGCCCATGGACAGCATCGGTGCGGTGACCATGAAGATAATGAGCAGCACCAGCATGACGTCAACCAGCGGTGTGACGTTGATTTCCGCCATAGATTTTTTATCGGAATTTCTCCTGCGTGTCTGCCGCATCATCATCACCCTGACTTGAGCTTATTTACGAATCAGATAACGTTCAACGATGTTCAGAAATTCATCGGCAAAGTTATCCATTTCCTGGACCATTGTTTTGGACTTGTTTAAAAAATAATTATAGAAAATAACGGCCGGGATGGCCGCGGCCAGGCCCGCCGCCGTGGCGATCAGCGCTTCCGAAATGCCCGGGGCGACGACGGCCAGCGTCGCGGAACCGCGGGCGCCAATGGCTTTGAAGGTTTCCATAATCCCCCAGACGGTCCCGAACAACCCGATGAAGGGGCTTGCCGATCCGGTGGTGGCCAGAAACCCGAGCGCGCTTTCCAGTTTGGTCATTTCCGTGCCGGAAGCCCGGTTCAGCGCCCGTTCCACATTATCCAGAGACGAGAGGCTGATTTCTTCGCCGCGCCCGGCGTCTTTGGACAGCCGGTTCATTTTGGTCAGTTCCGTGTAGCCGACGCGAAAAACTTCCGCCGTCGTCGAGTAGGAATATTTCTTGGCGGCCGGGAGAACGTCGGAGAGCTTGCTGCTGCGCTGATAATCGGAATCAAACGCCTCATTTTCTTTTCTGATTTTTCGATAGTACCGGAATTTTATAAAGATGATCGTCCAGGAAATGACGGAGAGAACAAGCAGGATCAATAAAACAAATTGAACCATCAAACCGGCGTCTAAAATCATGCCCAGAAGAGAGCCGTGAAAATTGCTTCCTATGCCTAAAGACTCAATATCTTTCACTTTATAATCTCCAAAAAGGGTTTTTAAATTTGCGTTGTAACCTAAAGGAAAAAAAAGGGCTTGTCAATACATCTTTTACTGCAGGTGCCGCGGTTGTCCCGGCCTTGCCCGAAGGATGACATCAGGCGATGGGGTGTCGGGTTCACAAGGGATTCCATGCATCCGATCTTCGAATGATCCGGAGCGTCACCATCATCGATGGCGGTTTATGAAAAGCTTGCGGTTGACATTTTTCGTCGTCAGTGTAATTTCTAATTTCCTTTTGAAGACCGGATCAACCGGACGGTTCTGAAATACTTTTATCGAGGTGATGAACGGATGAACAGACATAGCGCTTCCATTCGAATTGTATTGAGCTTACTTGCCGTGACGTTTCTTTTTCTCGTGAGTTGCGGCGGCGGGGGCGGAGGCGGGACCGTGCTTCCCACCTACAGCATTTCAGGGACGGTGAGCGGAGCGACGCAGGCCGGCGTCACCATCAACCTGACCGGCGCGGCGACCGCGTCGACCGTAACCGGGGCGGATGGCACCTTCACTTTCACCGGCCGGGCGAACGGAACCTACACCGTCACTCCCGTCAGGGCCGGTTATGCCTTCAACCCGGTCAGCCGGGTCGTTGTCGTGAGCGGCGCCAACATCACCAGTGCCAACTTTGCGGCGACAGCCGTTCCCACTTATAGCCTTTCCGGTTTCGTGGACGGCGATATTGCCGCAGGTGTTACCATCGACCTGACCGGCGCGGCCACACAATCGACAACCACCGGGGCAGATGGCAAATTCACGTTCGCCGGGCTGGCAAATGGAACCTACACAGTCGCACCCGTCATGGCCGGTTATACCTTCACTCCGGCTAACGCGAACATTACCATTCATGATGCGGATGTAACGACCGGTGCTGATTTTCAGGCCATCGCCAAACCTATGGTGACCTGGAAAGAATTTGTGCTCACGACATCGGCAAGCTCCGCGGGCAGTTGGCGTCGCCGCACGCTGACGTTCGACGCGTCCACCGGAATTTTGTTCACTGCATCGTCGTGCCTGGACAGTTCGGGCAGCACAATTTGTCCAATCGCGGGATCGCTCACCTGGACCAGCAGTTCAGGCGTTATTGCGGAAAACGGCTCAAGTGCGGACAGTAGAGTTCACATGACGATGACATCAACGAACAATTTCATCGCGGGAACGAGCAGCAGCGCAAGTGGTTCCTACCCGCAGTTGCGCATCGCCCTGAAGGTTGTTCCGGGTACAGTTTACGACACCATCAACGATTTGAGAAATAAATCGTTTGTTTTTCACGAGATGATCGTCGGCTCTGCAACAAAGTGGCGCTATGGTCACGGGTCGACGGACGGCGACCGCCTGGTTACCCTCGCGAGTCAGATCGAGCCTTCCGGTGCTACCACACCGGACAACTGGGGGACTCTGAATGTGGATGCTGCCGGTGTGGTGACCATCAGCGGAATATCAACATTCTCGGGATTTCTGGCGAATGATAAGAAAACGATTGTCGGGACCTACACGAGCGGAACAACTTACCGGCAGATGATTCTGCAGATCATCACGCGCAATGATTATCCGCCGGGGCCGCTGCCAGAATCCACCTGGAAAAGCAGCATCCTGGCGAAGAGCGCCAGTATACCCATTATCGGCGTTCAGGCCGGCTGGGTCTACTGCACAAACACGGTCGATTCCAGCGGCAACATGTTCTTTGGCGCCGATTGGACCAGTGATAATGAGCAGTTCCAGAGCAGGAGGCCCGTCATTTCTTATGCCGGCTCCCTTACGTCGACGGGCGAGGTTACCATGGCGGAAAGCAACTACCACGGGCAGTCCTCGGATGACTGGAACTTCCTCGTGGGAACCATGACGCTTGATGTGACCGTCGGGGGCAGCACAATCCCCGTTTATTTTCTTCAGGTCAGCACAAGATAGAAAAAACAGCGGGTGGAGGCCCGGTGTTCCCTGAAGAGCCTCCATCCCGCATAAGATTTTGTGCGGGATAGAATGCAGCCCATGGTGTCAGAACATTAAAGTCAGAGAGTTTCCGGCGGGAAGGCAATGACATCATCGATGACGGCCGTATCGGCCAGAAGCATGATCATGCGGTCGATGCCCAGCGCGATTCCTGCGGCTTCGGGCATGGCGGGCAGGGCTTGCAGAAATTTTTCCGGCATGGCGTAGTGCGCCCAGTGCTTGGCAGCCCGTGCCCCGGTCGCTTCTTCAAAGCGCCGCCTTTGTTCATCAGCATCCGTCAGTTCCGAAAAGCCGTTGGCCAGCTCCAGTCCGCCGATATAGAGTTCAAAGCGTTCCGCGACGGCCGGGTCGCTCTTTTTTATTTTAGCCAGCGCCGCCAGGCTTGCGGGATAATCGTAAAGGAAGGTCGGGCGTTCCTGCCCCAGATGCGGTTCGATATGCTCCGCCAGGATTTCATCAAACTGATTTTTTCCCAAAGCTTCCCGGCAGCTGATCGGAGCGTAGTTCGCAAAGGCATCCGGGACGCTGATTCTTTCCCATGGAGACGTTAGAGTGATTTTCCTGCCTCGCCAGACAATGTGCTGATCGTGTCCCATCTCCGCCAATCCGGCGATGAGCAGGGCTTCGCATTGATCCATCAGCTGGCGGTAATCAAATTGCGCGACATACCATTCCAGCATGGTGAATTCCGGCAGATGCCTGCCGCCCCTTTCCCCCGCGCGAAAACATTTGCAGAACTGAAAAATCCGGGGATAATCCGCCGCGAGAAGCCTTTTCATGCAAAGCTCCGGAGAGGTCTGCAAAAACCACTCGCCCGAGGGAATGGCTTCGATATGCTCTTCCGGTGCGGGGGAGGGGATGCGGATGGGTGTTTCGATTTCCAGAAAGTGATGTTCATCGAAAAAATCGCGCAGGCTCTGAACAAATCTGGCGCGCAGTCGCAGGGCCTGCGACTTGCGCGCCAGATAGAAATGGTCATCTTGTTGGTGTGTGCTCAAAGCGACTAGCCTTTGACGCGTGTCAGATACTCTCCGGTCCGTGTATCAATGCGGATTTTTTCTCCTTCGGAGACGAATGTCGGTACCAGAATGGTCGCGCCCGTCTGTACTTTGACCGGTTTGGTTGCGCCGGAAACGGTATCGCCTTTGGCCCAGGGCTCGGCTTCCGTGACGACGAGTTCGACAAAGTTAGGCAGGCTGATGCCGATGGGCCGGTCTTCAAACAGCAGAATTTCGACTTCGATGTTATCCGTCATGTAATTGACCGCCTCGTCGACCTGTGCTTCCGTCAGATAAACCTGTTCGTAGTTTTCGTTATCCATGAAACAGTATTTATCTCCTTCTTTGTACAGGTACTGCATTTTCTTCTCACGCAGGTCGGCCGGTTCAAAATTGTCCACGGAACGGAAGGTGCGTTCGAACTGGTTGCCGTTGATCATGTTCTTGAGCTTGGTGCGATACAGAGCCTGTCCCTTGCCGGGTTTTACGAAATTAAATTCGGTGATCACGTAGGGATCGCCGTCGATTTTCAGGCGCAAACCTTTTCTCAAATCACTTGCGGTGTACATAAAACGTATTTCTCCTCATCCTTTAAATTGTTAGGATTATTTGACGCCCTTCCTAATCCAAATATTAAAAAAAGTCAAAAAAATCTTGATGTTTTCGCAAATCATTTTTTACCGATGACGACATGGCCAGAAGGGGGACTTTTCCCGCCCGTCCGGGCAGGTCGGCAACATATTGCGGCAGTGCCAGTCCGGAGCAATTTCTGCGGAGTTCTTCCATCATGGCCAGTCCGGATGTGATTTCCGTACGGAAATGGCCGCAGCCTTTGACCGGTTCACAGTGAAAAAGGTAATAAGGACGGACGGATATCTTTTGCAATCCGTATAACAGGCGTTTCATGACCGCCGGCGAATCATTGACGCCTTTTAACAAGACCGACTGATTGGAAACGGGAATGCCCGCTTCCTGAAGCATGTTGCAGGCGCGCGCGGCCTCCGGGGTCATTTCGGATGGGTGGTTAAACTGTGTATTAAACCACAGGGGCCGATATCGTTTCAGGATCCGGCAGAGATTCTTCGTGATTCTCATCGGCAGAACCACGGGCGTCCGGCTGCCGATGCGCATCACCTCGACATGGGGTATCGACGCAAATGCGTTTAAGATCATTTCCAGCTTTTCGTCGTCGTAAGTGAGCGGGTCGCCGCCGGACAGAATGACTTCCCGGACCTGAGGCGAGTCCGCCACGTAACGGACCATTTTCCCCAAAAGGCTTTTGAAGGTCGATCCCTGCGGGGTTTTCCAGAAGCGCTTGCGGTTGCAATGCCGGCAATAGGTGGCGCAGGTTTTAGTGACCATGGCCAGCACCCGGTCGGGATAGCGATGGATCAGTTTCGGCACCGGCATAGAGCCGTCTTCATTCAGCGGATCCGCGGGGCAATGGGATGAAGTGGAAACTTCCTGCAAAGCCGGAATGCACTGACGGGCCAGAGGATCGCTTTCGTTGTCGGGTTGAATCAGGGACAGGTAATAAGGCGTAATCGCCAGCGGATAAGAAGCAAGCACCAGACGCAGTTTTTCAAGATCGGGTATGGGTCTGCCCATAACCGCGGCCAGTTCTGCCATGGACGTGACCCGGTTTCGAAATTGCCAGCGCCAGTCCTGCCAGTCCCGGTGAGACGCATGGGGAAAGGATGAAAGCACATTTTTTTTATTCATAACATTTTAAACCATTGACGGCGAGTTGCGTATCACAATTTCCAATCCGTGCAAAGAAAATCCCTGCATGTCCGGAGACTAAAAAATGGGGGAAATTACCCTCCGGTCATGATATGGAGGGGTGAAATATCCGGAATCGGGAGGATCGCCCCTTGTCATCTGTCCAACAGCGAAAAGAACGGGTAGCCATGTTGTCGGTCGCATCCAATTCCATCCTGGTGGTCTTCAAAATCATCGTCGGCGCACTGATCGGTTCCGTTTCCATTATCTCCGAAGCGATTCATTCGGGGATGGATCTGCTGGCGGCGATCATTGCGCTTTTTTCCGTGAAAAAATCACATCTCCCGGCCGATGATGTGCATCCTTTTGGTCACGGCAAAGTCGAAAGTATTTCCGGTTTGATCGAAGCGGTTTTGATCTTTGTCGCGGCATTCTGGATCATTTTTGAGGCGCTCAAGAAGCTGGCTTCCGCGGAGGAAGTGGCGTCACCCGGCTGGGGCGTTGCCGTGATGTTTGTATCCGCCGCTCTTAATTTTTTTGTGTCTCAAAAGCTCTTTGCCGTGGGAAAAGAAGCGGACTCCATCGCTCTTCAGGCGGATGCCTGGCATTTGCGAACCGATGTTTTTACATCCGCAGGCGTCATGGTCAGCCTGGGCATTATCTGGATCAGTCACTTCTTTTTCGCTGATCCGCGGATTCACTGGCTGGACCCGGTGGCGGCTATATTCGTGGCGACGTTCATTCTCAAGGCCGCCTATGATTTAACTACGCAGGCGCTGGGGGACCTTATGGATGTGAAGCTGCCTCCGGACGAAGAGGATTGGATCCGCGCAGTGATTACCGCCTGCAAACCGGAGATCCACGGGTATCATCAGTTGAAGACGCGCAAAGCCGGCAACTTCCGGTTCATCGAATTCCATATCAAGGTGGATCCGCAGATGACGGTCGAGGCGTCCCACGGCATCACGCGTGAACTCAAACATGCGATGATGGATAAATTTCAGGCCGCAACCGTCACGATTCACGTTGAGCCCTGTGATGGAAACTGCACCGAAATATGCGTGGCCGGTTGTCTGCTGCCCCGGGAACTGCGATTGCAAATATCACGGACGGGCAGCGGGTGACCCCGGTCAGCGAATGGATCGTGTTGTCTTGGGAATAAAGCTGTTCCGGACGAACCGGAAAGGATGGCCGCTTTCGAGCAGGGGACCTGATCAAGTTTCAGCATGGTCTTTTTCATTGACACATCCGGCGCCTTTCCCTATAGTCTCCGCCGGACAGGTCGTTGCAGTGAAGAGGGAAAGAATTATAACCTTGAAACGGACTTTGAGATATTAAAACCCTATGGACCTCGACAATTTTTCCAGTGAATCCATTAGGCATTATCAGGTCATTCTCAACGAAATCGAAGATGGCGTCGGTGAAACAGATCTCAAGGGCAATCTGACTTTTATTAACGACGCCGGCTGCCGTTTGTGGGGATATACCCGGGAGGAAATCCTGGGTTCGAACTATCAGACGTATATTGATCAGGAGGGCGCGGTATTTCTGCGCCAGGCTTATCACAAGGTGTATCAAACGGGGAAACCCGGCCGTTTTACCCATCATATCATTCGCAAGGACGGCGCGCGCCGGATCGTTGAAGACTCCGTTTCGGTCATCCGCGACGACAGCGATAACATTATCGGGTTCCGGGCCGTTCAGCGCGATGTCACGGACCGTGAGGAATCCCGCCAGAAGCTGGATGACCATCGCCGGAGGCTGAAGGCGATTTTTGCCAGTGTGAAAGACGCCATCATTACGGTCGATCTGGATCTGAAAGTCATTGAAGCCAATCAATCCACTGAAAACATTTGCGGCATTCATATCCAGGAAATCGGCGGGAAAGTTTTTTCCGACTGCTTCGGACCGTGTAATAAAACCTGCTGTGAGGTGTTGCGGCAGACCCTCGATCAGAAGATGTCGATTTCCGATTATCGTATCGAATGTGATCACCAGAATCGGTATCAGCAGCTCGTCAGCGTGAACAGTACGCCCCTCCTGGATCATCAGGGAAAATTTACCGGGGCGGTTCTGGTGATCCGCGACATAACCCGTCTGCGCGATCTGGAAAGAGACCTGCGCGAGCGCCATAAGTTTCAAAACATCATCGGTCGCAGCAAAAAGATGCAGGATATCTATTGTCTTTTGGAAGACCTGGCGAGTCTCGAGACCACCGTGCTGGTCACGGGAGAAAGCGGAACGGGGAAGGAGTTAGTCGCGAAAGCCCTGCATTACAGCGGTCAGCGCGCTTTTCGCCCGTTCGTAACGGTCAACTGCTCGGCGCTGGCTGAAAGTCTCCTGGAAAGTGAACTCTTCGGCCACGTGCGGGGTGCTTTTACGGGCGCGGTTAAGGACAAACAGGGACGCTTCGAGGCGGCTGACGGCGGAACGATTCTGCTCGATGAGATCGGCGACATCTCCCCCCTGATCCAGCTGAAACTGCTGCGAGTGCTCCAGGAAAAAATATTTGAGCGCGTCGGAGAGTCATTTCCCCGCAAGGCGAATGTGAGGGTGATTGCCTGCACCAATCGAAATCTGAAGGAAAAAGTCCGCAGAGGTGAATTTCGCGAGGATCTTTACTACCGGTTGATGGTCGTGGAAGTTCCGCTGCCGCCCCTGCGTGAGCGCATGGAAGACCTGCCGCCTTTAATCGATCATTTCCGCCAGGTTTTTAATGATAAATTCAATAAGGATATTGAGGGAATATCCCGTGAAGTGCTGGATATGTTCATGCAGTATCCCTGGCCGGGGAATATCCGCGAGTTAGAACACGCCATCGAACATGCCTTCATCCTGTGCCGCGGGCATGTACTCACCCAGGAGCATCTGCCGGCATCGATCCGGGACTACGTGGAGACGGAGAGATTAAAGGGTGGCGTCAAGCGCTCTTCGAAAAAACCAACCGGTGAACAGGATATTATGGAAGCTTTAAGCAAAACTGACGGTAATAAAGCCAAGGCCGCCCGCCTCCTTGGCATCAACCGGCGGACGGTTTACCGTAAAATCAATAAGCACGATCCGCTTTCAGTGGCATAGATATGTGACATATCCCAATTGTGTGGCGTAGCGAATATGTGACATGTCGCATGTCTCCCGTATGTGACCTGATCAGTTGTCTCTTGTCTGTTATTGATACCATTGTTATTATTCATTCCTTTTTTCTTGAACTCAAAAATGCTTTGGCATGCATAATGTAGTGGTTCATCTTCTTAAATCGACAGGAACAATGAAAGACGGATGACGACCGTGCGTATGATGAGGGCAATGGGCTTAATGCGATTGTTACGAAATTATTTTTTTAGGGGGAGGAGAAAAAACATGCAAAAGAAGTTCAGGTTCATGTTTCAGCGGTTTCGGTTTGCAGTATCCTTGATGATTCTGTTTTCGGTTTTAACTCTGGTAATCGGTTGCAGCGGCAGTGAAGACCTGTTGCCGTTGCCCATTAACAAAACAGTCAGCACGGACTTTGGCGATGTCCGAGGCGCCACGGCCGATGAGGTCTGGGTGTGGAAAGGGATTCCCTTCGCCAAGCCCCCTGTCGGAGCGCTCCGCTGGAAGGCGCCCGTTGACCCGGATCCATGGGCCGGTGTGCGCGATGCCAGCCAACCCTGCAGCGAATGCGTCCAGCAGGTTTATGATCCGCATTGGTTTTCGGCAAACGCTTTTATCGGCAGCGAAGACTGCTTGTATCTGGATATCTACGCTCCCCGGACATGGGCCACCAACCTTCCCGTTTATGTTTATATCCACGGCGGATCAAATAATTTCGGTTCCGCCAAGCAGTATAACGGTTCGGTCATTGCCAAGCGCGGGAACATGATCGTGGTCTATGTCCAGTACCGCCTCAATGCAATGGGATTTTTAACGCATCCCTCCCTGCGAACCAACGGAAATGCGCTGGACGATTCCGGCAATTACGGCATCCTTGATATTCAGAAAGCCCTGGCATGGGTTCAAAACAACATTGCGTCTTTCGGCGGTGACCCCGCCAAAGTGGTTGTCGGCGGACAGTCGGCCGGCGCTCATAACATTATGAACCTGCTGACCTCCCCTCGTCCGGCAAATTTCCGCGGCGTATTCACGCAAAGCGTTCCCGGACCGGACCTGATGAATCTCAGAACGGTCGCGGAGTCGGATATCTGGACAAACACGACCATTGATGGCCTGCTGATCCGCGGCGGTTTCGCTGTCGATGCCGCTGATGCTGCCGCTTTGCGCGCCACCATGAGCAATGCACAGATTGCGAATTTCCTGAGAAGTCAGCCCGCCGAGATGGTTGCACGCTGCCGCAGGGATGGAACAGGCGCCGATGGTTCCGGTACGATGGGGTCGCATACGGGTATTCGCGACGGCGCTGTGGTTCGTGACGCCAGCTGGACGGATGCCATTGCCGCCGGCAACTACCACAAAGTGCCTGTCGTCAATGGCGGCGCGCGTTATGAGTGGAAGAATTTCGCCCCTCTCTATGGCGCCGTGATGAAAGCCATGGTCTTTGCAAACACCGGCGTCAATATTCCTTCCAGCGCTTACTCCTGGATGAATCTTTGGGGTGTCATCGGTGTTGCGCCACTTCCGGTTCTGACAGCGGATGATGTTTTGCCCCTGGCTGACGATAAGGCGTTTTACCAAACTGTTACGGATCTGCGGTCGCGAAAGTGGAGACTGAATGGTATCGATAATATTAACAGGGCGCTGAAAGCGGATGACCCGGCCAATCCGGTCTACGGTTTTATTTTTAAATGGGCCGGCGGCGGTGATCCGGCACGGGCGGATTTTGCCAATTATTTTGGCGCGGCTCACAGCATGGATATTCCGTTCTTCCAGGGCAACCCTTCGGATTCCTGGAATTATTCCTTTACCGCGGCCAATCAGGCCGGTCGGGTCGCCCTGCAGGGCGCGATGATGGATTATCTGATTGCTTTCGTAAAGACGTTGAATCCCAATCCGGCCGGGTCCACGCTGCTTAACTGGCCGCAGTGGAATCCGGCGGCCGGAGGCTCCAAGGTAATCACTTTTGACGCAACGCTGACAAATTCGGTGCTGGCTGTTGAGAACACCGAAATCATCGCGGCGGATCTGGCTGTGGAAATTACCGCCGCGAAAGGGGCTCTTTTCTCCGCACCATGGTGGGCCTGCACGATTCAGGGCCTGTAGTTGTTTTCTACTGTAGGAAGTTAAAGTTTAAAGACAGGGGGGAGAAGCCGGCAACGCTTCTTTCCCCTTGTTTCGTTGTGGAGCAGCATAGGCAAAGCAAAAGGCGGGATTTCCACATTCCTCTGCCGGCGGCGGAAATCGGGTCCGCCGTGGTGGCCAATCCCGTTTTTATCCCTCTTTTCTTTGCTTTGGGGCTCTTTCGTGGAATCACCATTCTTCCAAATCAGGGGGATAAATATACATTCCCCCTGATTTTATGACGTCTTTTCAATCATTGACAATATGGGGCATCTATACTATTAATGTGCAAAATTAATTTTAAGAGAGGAGTACGCTATGAAGAAATCTAATGTTTTGATGCGTCGTTTTGTCTTGTCGGTTTCAGGGGTTTTTCTGGTAGCACTGATAATGGGTTGCAGCTCTCTGGGTTTGAGTGTCAGCGATACGCCGGTCGCTTTAAAGGGCGTTTTTATGGATAGTCCGGTTGGCGGATTAAATTACTCTACCCCGACTCTTAAAGGCGTCACCAAAGCAGATGGTATCTTTGAATATGCAGCCGGCGAAACCGTCACCTTTTCCGTTGGCAGTCTGGTGCTTGGTTCAGCAGCGGGCAAGCCGGTGGTCACTCCCGTGGATCTCGTTCCGGGAGCTAAGGGCGCCGCCGATCAGCGCGTTGTGAACATCAGCGTTTTGCTGCAGACACTCGACCAGAACGGGGATGCAGCCGATGGGATCATGATCAGTGAAAAAGCTGCTTCATTTGTATCGCAGTACGGCAAAGACATTAAGTTTGATAAGCACGTTCGCGCCTTCTCTTTTGATGCCGGTTTACGGAGCGTGATGGCTGAATTGAATAACATTGATGCATTCGGCGAAACGCCCAGAGCCGTGAAACCGCCGGTTGTAGCTCAGAAGCATCTGGAGGCGACGCTGGCGGATCTGATGAAGAAGAAGTAAACGCCGGATCCGGGCAAGTCATCTATATCGCAATGATCGAGGGCTTTTACCGCAAGGTGAAAGCCCTTGTTTGTGACGAGTGTCCTGGTGATCATGGATAGGATCATGTTCTGGTTTAGGAGGATTGGCTATTGAAGCCATTCGGGCAGAAGACCTTCGCGCCAGAGTTATTCTGTCCGATGGTTATAGCCCCCACGGCGAGGCTCAGGTCATCCTGAGCCGGGGCGGAATCATCAGCTTTGTGCGAAAACGTCGGCAAGGGTCAACCTCTTGCAAGAAAGGGCGTTCCGGATCGATAAGCCGTTATCTCCCTTTATAGAGGTACCGTTCAAAAAAGCGGTTGTAGGCTGTCCAATCGGAGTCGGCATTGGCGGCATCGGCGGCGACAAAGCTTTGAAACGCGTTGAGCTTGGCGTCGAGATCATCCATGAAATGAATGACCAGCGCTTCCATGGTTTTCGGCCGTTTGGGAGAACCATATTCAAATTCACCGTGATGGCTTAAAATGATATGGCGCATTGCGAGCGCTGTTTGTGGCGGAAAATCAGGGATCGCTTCAATTTTTTTGTTGATCATTTCCACCCCCATGACCAGATGGCCGATCATCCGGCCTTCGTCGCTGTAATCAATGAGACTGTCATACGAGAATTCGTAAATTTTGCCGATGTCATGCAGCATGCCCCCGGCGATGAGCAGGTCCCTGTTTAACTGGGGATAATGATCGGCTGCCTTATCCAGCAGGCGGATGACCGACAGCGTATGTTCCAAAAGTCCGCCCAGGTAAATGTGATGGAAGCCTTTCGCTGCGGGCGCCCGCTGGAAAAGTTCGGCGGTTTTCTGATCATGGAAAAAAGCGGCCAGCAGCTTTTTTAACGGTTCGGATGAAAGGGCATCGATGTAAGCCAGCAGGTCCTGAAACATCGCCCTGGTATCCAGTTTGCTGACGGGCAGAAAATCCGTCGGATCAATATCCTGCATGGCGCAGGGTTTGACTGTGACGATGGATATCTGAAGCGCGTTGCGATAACTGAGAACCCGGCCTTCGATAAATACGATGTCGCCTTTTTTAAAGGTGCGGTCTATTTCTACGGCATTATCCCAGACCTTGCCGTCTATTTCGCCCGTCTTGTCTTTGAGGCGCACGTTCAAGTAGGCTGAACCTTTTTGGGAATAAGCCATGTTCTTTTCCGAAACTAAAAATGATGAGGCGATTTTATCGCCCTGCTTGATGTCCTGAAGATAGATTTCCTTGCTTTTCAAATGAACCGCCTTTCTGTAGACACGTTTTTTGAGTGTTGGGGTTAGGGTTTTTCCCGCAGAATCCGATGATCTCCCACCCGCACGGTCAGCTTGCTGGTGTCAAAATATTCCATGAGCGGGATGATGTATTTGCGCGATAAACCGGTTAAATCCTTAAAGGTTGACGGCGTCGCCTGACCGTCCCGGATCAATTGGGCTTTGTAGCCTTCACGCAGCTGGTCCAGAGCGGCGCGGGCGAAGCACAGGTCTTCATTGATTTTAATCAGCTCACCCTCTTTGAGCATCAGCTTGATGATATTTTGCGCCTTGGCCTTCTGGTCCTTATAACGGTCGATGACATCGGCAAGAGACGGCGGCGCGAGCCCCGCCTGCCCGTAGATCGCCGCAAGGGACTGGCGCAGGGCGTCCTCTTCACCCGCCAGCTGCACATGGTGGGACGCTAATCGGACATTGTCTTTGTCGCTGGCGACGGCTTCTTTTTTCCCGAGGCCGGCGAGAACCATGTTGAAGAGTTTGACGGACACCGCAGCGGGAAGCACCGCCTTGAGTTCCTCCTTGGAGATGCCCGCCTGCAGGGGATTCTTCTGGTGATAAGCGGTAAGGCTCTTCACAATCAGGTCTTCCAACTGAGTATAGAGATGGATCGAGATCGACGTTGCATCCTCGCTTGAAAGCAAAATGGCCTGATGGCTGGAAAATAATTTTTCCAGAGCTTCCCGGACTTTTCTTACATGGGCGCCTGATCGAAAGGCAAGCGCCCGGCTGTTGATACCTTCGAAGCCGGCCCGTTCCAGAAGAACGGAAATTCTTTCCGGCAATGCGTCATTGAGCAGAATCTGCAACTCATCCAGTACTTTTTTGTTTTTTCTTTTATGTTTGCCGGGCTGCGGATCAAGAATCCGGCCGCCGCCGATGGTGGTCACCGGCGAGTAGCTGCGCAACACGAAATGATCGCCCGCAACCACGACATCCTCGCTGGCCAGAATAAGCTGGGCAAATGTTTTTTCACCGGGTGACAATTCATCAGCGTCGATGAGGACGATGCGCGTCATGATCTCCGCTGTGCCGGTATGCAGACGGACCAGCGCACGGTTTTTCAGTTTCCGGGTATTTGCGGCCAGGTATTCAAAAAACACATCCAGCCTTTGCGTAGGCCGGACGGTCTGCGGGCGCACCAGCACGTTGCCCCGTTCGAGGGTTGATTTTTCAATGCCCTGCAGATTAATGGCGGTTCGCTGGCCGGAGAAGGCTTCTTCCACCGGCTGATTATGCACCTGGATTCCCCGGATGCGCGCGGAGATATCTTCGGGCAGAATCTGAATATCCTCACCCACCTTGATCCGATCGGAGATCAGCGTGCCGGTCACCACCGTGCCGAATCCTTTCATGGTAAAGATGCGGTCAACCGGAAGGCGGAAAATACCGTCATCGGCTTTTTCCCTTAGCCGTCCGACGGCTTTATCAATCTCGGTTAACAGGTCCTGGATGCCCGTTCCCTTCACTGCCGAAACCGGCACGATGGGCGCGTCGGAGAGAAATGTTCCTTTCAGATAGTCGGTAATGTCGGAACGCACCAGCTCCAGCCAGTCTTTTTCCACGAGGTCGATCTTGGTGAGAGCCACCAGGCCCGTTGTAATTCCCAGAAGCGAGCAGATGTGCAGATGCTCCTTTGTCTGCGGCATGACCGCTTCATCTGCGGCGATGACCATTAAAACCAGATCGATGCCGGCCGCGCCGGCGACCATGTGCTTGATGAATTTTTCGTGACCCGGGACATCGACAATGCCGAGCGTAGAGCCCGAGGGAAGGGTCAGGGAGGCAAAACCCAGTTCAATCGTAATGCCCCGTTCTTTCTCTTCTTTAAGGCGGTCCGTGTCAGTGCCGGTCAGCGCTTTGATGAGCGATGTCTTTCCGTGATCAACATGACCGGCTGTTCCCAAAACGAAATGTTGCATGTTTTTCCCTGCTGTCTCATTTACAGTAATGAGTTGAACTAACAAACTCCCGGCATTTTCACAACATCATATTTCCGGAGACCGGGGAGAATCATGGAAAATGGCCAGGGATTTAATCCTTGAAAATACGATTCGGAATTGTTAGACAGCAGGTGAAAAGAGGTGTTTTTTGCGCATCCTTGGTTTGGACTACGGCGAAAAAAGAATCGGCGTGGCCGTCTGTGATGAGTTGGGTATGACCGCTCAGGGATTGCCGACGCTGATCCGCAAAACGAAAAAGCATGATCTGGAAATTCTGGCAAAATGGATTCGAGACTATTCGATTCAGGAAATAGTGATCGGATATCCCCTGCGACTGGATGACTCTGAAGGCATTCAGTGCGAAAAAGTCAGCCGTTTTGCCCGTTTGCTCGATAAAACGTTTTCATTGCCCGTCATCAAGTGGCCGGAAACCCTGTCAACGAAAGAAGCGGAAGAAATTTTAATTTCATCCGGTGTCCGCTGGCAAAAAAGAAAGGAAAAAGTCGACAGGCTGGCAGCCTGCCTGATCCTTCAGAATTTTCTGGATTGCGCCGATAAACTTAAACCGGGCAGTTGAACCCTGCCCTTTCGATACCCCAATTATTCAATTTCATTATATGACAAAAGTATGAAAGCAAAGATAAGCAAAATTTTGTTCTATGTTCTATTGCTGCCATGCATCGCAGTCTTTGTGTTGGGCGCCTGGCTGTTCCTCTATGCCACAACCCCGATTGATGCGGCAAAGGACACCCCGATATCGGTTGATATCCCGACCGGAACCAGTTTTGTTAAAGCAACAAAAATTCTCAAGGATGTCGGGTTGGTTGAAAACAGGTTTTTATTTTATGCGTTAGTCGGAGTCAAGAGGGGCACCCGGTCGATCCGGGCCGGGGAGTATGAGTTTGCCATGTCGATCTCGCCTGCCGAACTGGTTGATAAACTCATTCATGGGGATATTAAAAATTATCGTGTTACGATTCATGAGGATTATTCGCTGAAGGAAGTTGCCGCGCGTCTTAAAGAATACAAGTTGATTGATGAAAAAACATTTTTTGATCTGGCCGAAGATGAAGTGTTTTTATCCTCTGCCGGCGTCCTGGGATCATCCGTTGAGGGATATCTTTTTCCGGACACCTATTTCTTTAATCGCTCCATGAGTACAAGACAGATTATGCGCGTGATGGTGGATCGTTTCTGGAGCAAAATATCACCGGAAATGATCAATAAAGCGGCGACCAGAGGGTTGAATACACATCAATTTGTGACACTGGCGTCTATTGTGGGTAAGGAGTCCGGCCATTCCGCCGAGAAACCGACGATCGCCGCCGTTTTCTATAACCGGCTGAAAAAGGGGATGCCCCTGCAAAGTGATCCGACGACTGTTTACGATCTTAATAATTTCAATGGGAAAGTTCTCAGAAGCCATTACAAGAGAGAATCCCCCTACAACACTTACATGATCAAAGGGTTACCGCCGGGACCCATTGCCAACCCGGGGCTGGACTCTTTCCGGGCGGTTCTTAATCCGGCGGATGTTGATTACCTCTACTTTGTTTCTCAAAAAGACGGCACTCACTTTTTTTCATCGTCATTGGACGCTCATAATACGGCCATCCTGCGTTTCCGCAACCTTCCCGGGAGAATTGAATAAAACCGGAAACCAACATCTGTCAGTTTATTCTTCCCAACAATTGAATATTATTATTGATAATTGATTCATCCTGCCTTCGGTCTGATGCCATTGATGACTTTCCGGACCTCCGGTAAAGTTGCTTTTGCCGGACCGTTGTCCTTATCGATGAACATTTCCCGTTTTCTTAGTAATTTTAAGTTATTTGATTAAAAAAAAGATGATTTTTTCCTTGACAAAGCCATGATCCCTCTTTATAGTTGGCCACGTGGAGTAAAGTGGCTTGATGTGGAGGGGGCTCCGATGTCCGTGTTTCGAGGGCAATATCATCACAGTATCGACGAAAAGGGAAGGATTATATTCCCGTCCAAGTTCCGAGATATATTCGCAGAGCAGTATGACAATAAAATGGTCATCACGAACTGGGATGGGTATCTGATCGTTTTTCCTTATGCCGAATGGCGGATTATCGAAGAAGAAATATCGAAGAAACGCATCCTGGACAAAAAGTTTCGCGACTTTCAGCGGTTCTTTATGTCCGGTGCCGTGGACTGTAATCTGGACAGTCAGGGAAGAGTGCTGATCCCGCCGACCCTGAGGGAATATGCCAGGCTGGAAAAGGACGTCGTTCTGGCGGGAATGCTGAAAAATATCGAAATCTGGCCCAAGGAAAGATTTGAAGAAAAAATAAAAGTGGCCAGTGAGGAAATGGACAGGGATAACGAAATTGCCGCCAGCCTGGGGATTTGACCATGAGCGTGGATTTTTCTCACGAGCCGGTGATGCTGGAAGAAGTGATTTCGTGGCTCGTGGGAAATAATGCCGGGGTTTATGTGGATGCCACGGTAGGCGGCGCGGGGCATGCCCGGGCGATCCTGGAACAGACCCGGGGGCGCTTGATCGGGATCGATTGTGACGCAGACGCCCTGCAGGCCGCAAAAGAACGGCTGGCGCCATTCGGATCGCGCGTCACCCTGGTCAAGGCAAACTTTTCCGATCTGGCGTCGGTGCTGAAAGACTTGCATGTTGAACAGGTTGATGGGGTTCTCCTGGATTTAGGCGTTTCGTCCCATCAACTGGATACGGCGCACCGGGGATTCAGCTTCAGCCAGGAAGCGCCGCTGGATATGCGGATGGATCAGGATTTGAAGCTGCGCGCTTATGATATTGTCAACCATTTCACGCCGACGGAACTGGAAAAGATTATCAGATTATACGGGGAAGAGAGAATGGCTGCAAGAATCGCCCGGGCAATATCGCGAAAAAGACAAAACGCACCGATTGAAACGACGGTCGAGTTGGCGGGCCTTGTCGCTTCCGTCATGCCGGCGGCCATGAAGCGGCAGAAGATTCATCCCGCCACACGCACGTTTCAGGCGCTCAGAATCGCCGTTAACCATGAACTCGATGGTATCATGCCGGCCATCGAAGGCGCCGTCGCGGCTCTCTCGACAGGCGGTCGCATCGGCGTCATTTCCTTTCACTCCCTGGAAGACCGGATTGTTAAAAATGCTTTTCGCGACATGGCGGCGACCTGCGTTTGCCCGAAGGATATTCCTTACTGCGTTTGTCAAAAAAAGGCCGTCCTGAAAGTTTTAACGCGCAAAGCCGTGCTGCCTTCCATTTTGGAAACCCGGCAGAACCCGCGTGCCCGCAGCGCAAAGTTGCGTGTGGCAGAGAGGATTTAATATGGCACAGACTGCAGGAGCCCAGGCCATTCCTCAAAGCCGGCCGGTCAAAGAGACGGCTGCCGCGTCTTTCGGCGTGAAGTATCCGACATTCATCGTGGTTGCTCTCGTCCTGATGTTTGTCGCGTTGATTTATGTCGGCCTGCATATCCGCATGACCAAGATGGAATACGACATCGCCGCAGCGCTTTCCGCCAAGGAACTGCTGCAGGAAGAACAAAAAAGATTGAAGCTGGAAATGGCAATGCTCAAAGCGCCGCAGAGAATAGAAGATATTGCCAGAAATAAACTGCAGATGTCCTATCCCACTGCAGAGCAGGTGATTGTTATAAAGCAAACGGGGAAGTGAGTATGGCGGCAGACTCAAAAAAGTGGCTGAAGTTCCGGCTGGCCAGTATTCTGGCGATTTTTTTGATTTTGTTTATTGCGTTATTGTCCCGCGCTTTTCAGTTGCAGGTTCTCTCCGGTGAAAAATTAAAGAAGCTGGCCCAGAGGCAGCATACCACCACGCTGCCCATTCATTCGGAGCGGGGCATGATCTACGACCGCAACGGGGAGAAGCTGGCTATGTCGGTTTTAGCCGACTCTGTGTGCGCCGACCCGACGCGGATTAATGATCCCGCGAAAACATCCCGGCAGATCGCTGCCATTCTGGATCTTGATCAGTCCTCCGTTTTTAAAAAAATATCCGAGCCCAAAAGCTTCTGCTGGCTGGCCAGAAAAATTGACGCGCAAAAAGCTGCCGAGGTGGAAGCGGCGGATATTGAGGGCGTCTTTCTGATCAAAGAGCCGAAACGATTTTACCCCAACGGTCAACTCGCGGCTCATCTGATCGGGTTTTCCGGTTTTGATGCCGAGGGATTGGAGGGTCTCGAAAAAAAGTTTGACGGCTATCTGAAAGGGACACCGGAAAGACTGACCTGGGCCAGGGATGCGAAAGGTAAAAAACTGTTTTTGCATGTTGAACACAACAACGCGGTCAAGAGCGGGAGCGCTAATCTTGTTCTGACCATTGACAGCCGTATGCAATACCTGGTGGAAACACATCTCAAAGAAGCTGTTCTGGATAAAGGCGCCAAGGGCGGTATTGCGATTGTCATGGATCCGAAAACGGGTGAGATCCTGGCGATGGCCAATGAGAAAGGATTCAATCCCAACAACATCAAGGGACTGACCTCGGAGGTCTGGCGAAACCGTGCGATTACGGACTCCTTTGATCCGGGATCAACCTTTAAGCCTTTTCTGGTTGCCGCCGCGCTGGAAGAAAAAGTCGTCAAAGAATCAGACCGCTTTTTTTGTGAGAACGGGAATTATAAAGTTGCCAACCGGGTGATTCGCGAAGCCAACCGGAAACAACACGGGTATCTGGCCGTGCGGGATATCCTGAAATACTCGAGCAACATCGGCTCGGCGAAAATCGCGGAAAAGCTCGGGAAGGAAAAGTTTTATCATTACATCACCCATTTCGGCTTTGGTTCCAGGACGGGCATCGACCTGTCCGGTGAGGCGGCAGGCGTTTTAAGGCCGGCGAAGAATTGGACCAAAGTGGACACGGCCAACATCGGTTTCGGTCAGGGCATTTCGGTTACCGCCATTCAGCTTATTTCCGCCATGTCGGCCCTCGCCAATGGCGGGGTTTTGATGAAACCTTACATTGTGCGGGGGCTCACCGATAAAAATAGCAATCCGGTCAAAATGTATGCACCGGAGACCGTGCGCCGTGTCGTTTCTCCCGAAACGGCAAAACGCATGGCGGCCATGCTGACAGAGGTCGTCGGGGCGGAAGACGGCACCGGTAAAAGAGCCCACATTATGAACGTGGCCGTTGCCGGTAAAACCGGGACCGCACAAAAATTGGATGTTGCCCGCGGCGTTTATTCATCGGAAAGGGTCCGCACCTCCTTTATCGGATTTTTCCCCTCCGATAATCCGCAGGTGGCCATTCTGGTCATGCTGGATGAACCGCAGCGCGACAAGTGGGGCGGTGTAGCGGCTGCGCCGGTTTTCAAAAATATCGGTGAACAGATTCTCAACTGCTTCAGGACGAATATCCGCGAAACGCCGGTCTTCGAACCCCAAAAGACAACCAGCGTGCAATTGGTCACGGCGGACCAATCCCTTCTTGAGGACAAGACGACGATTGAAGGCGAAGTCGATGACGACACCCGCATGCCGGATTTCAGGGGCCAGACGATCCGCGAAGCCCTGAAAACGGCGAAGTCCCGGTCAATTGAACTCAAGGTATCCGGCAGCGGCTGGGCCGTGCGCCAGGTCCCCGGACCGGGTTCGGTACTAGGGGAAGAGCGTCTGTGTAAAGTTGTGTTTGAGATGAAAAACTGAGGCATGATGGAACTGCGGCAATTACTCCAGGGCGTCACTGTAATCGGGCACGAGCCTGGTCAAACCGGCGATGTGTCATCGGTCTGTTATGCCGCCAATCAGTGCGTCGGGGATTCCTTATTTGTTGCGATACCCGGACTGGCCCATGACGGCCATGATTTTGTCGGTCAGGCCATCGAACGCGGCGCACGCTTCATTGTCTGCCAGAAAGACATCCAGGCGCCGGACGGGGTCATCGTTGTCAAAGTTCCCGACAGCCGCCGTGCGTTGGGGCAGCTTGCCAAAAATTATTTTGGAGATCCGTCTTCCCGGGTGACGCTGATCGGTATCACGGGAACCAGCGGAAAGACAACGGTCTCCTACTTGCTGGAATCGATTCTGACGGCCGCGGGTTACAGCTCAGGCGTTTTAGGAACGGTCAACTACCGCTACAACGGCAAGGTCATGCCGGCTCCGAACACCACGCCGGAATCCTACGACATGCAAAGGATCCTGGACGCGATGGCCCGCGAGGGGGTGACGCACGTGATTGCCGAAGTGTCGTCCCATGCGCTGGATTTAAGAAGAGTTGACGAGTGCGATTTTGATCTGGGGATCTTTACCAATCTCAGCCCGGAGCACCTGGATTATCATCGGGATATGGAAGATTATTTCCGGGCTAAAAAAAGATTTTTTACCGGGATCCTGCCGCAGAGTAAAAAGAACCGTCCTGTGAACATGGTGATTAACGCGGACGACGCCTGGGGACAGAGATTGCTTGGAGAAATCCGGGCGCCCGTGCTGGCCTACGGCATTAAAAACAATGACGGGGTGACGGCCGGGCATGCGGAAATAACGCTCGACGGCATCCGGGCGGATATTCATCTTGCCGGAACGCAGATACCGGTTGCCTCGGGGCTCATCGGCGGATTTAATCTGTCCAATATCCTGGCGGCAGCAGCCGCCGCGTCTCTGCTGGGTGTGCCGCCTGCCGTGATTGCAGCCGGGATCAACCGTTTATCCTGTGTCCCGGGGCGTCTGGAAAAAGTCGAAGCGCCCGACGGCATTCACGTTTTTGTCGATTATGCGCACAAACCGGATGCGTTGAAACAGGTGCTGCAAAACTTAGATAAACTCCGGCAAAAAAGACTATTGACTGTTTTTGGTTGCGGGGGTAATCGTGACCGCGCCAAACGGCCGCTGATGGGTGAAACGGCAACCCGGTACAGCGATTTGACGATTGTAACATCCGACAATCCCAGGCTCGAAGAGCCGCTGGCGATCATCGATGAAATTGTCGCGGGGATTGACCGGCAAAAAATAAAAGAAGTGTCTCCGGATCATCTGCAATTCACTCATGATGTCCATGCCTACGCGGTGATGGCCGATCGCCGATCGGCCATCACCGCCGCGATCAATCTGGCCGAAGCCGGTGATATTCTCCTGATCGCCGGCAAGGGTCATGAAGACTATCAGATTCTGGGAACGGCGAAAATACCGTTCGATGACCGGATTGTGGCGATGCAGGCGCTCCGGTCGAGATCTCCTGAATGGGTGATCGTTATGGACCCCGTGTTCTCTCTGTCCGAAGTCGTGGCCGCGACGGGTGGACATCTGATTGCCGGGGACAGGGAAACCAGGGTTTGCGGCGTTTCCACCGATTCCCGGCGCATCGGACAAGGCAACCTGTTTATCGCCCTCACGGGAGATAATTTTGACGGCCATGCCTTCGTGCAGAAAGCTGTCGAGGACGGGGCGGCGGCCGTTGTTGTTGCCGATGCCGGCAAGATCAATGTGGAGATGATCAGGCCGCGCGCCGGCGTGATGGAAGTAGACGATACCCTGCGGGCGCTCGGGGACCTGGCGCATGCCTACCGGGGCCGTTTCTCCATTCCCGTGATCGGACTGACCGGTTCTTCAGGCAAGACGACGACCAAGGAGATGCTGTCGTGTATTCTCACGCGGGAAAAAAATGTTCTCAGGACGGAAGGCAATTTAAATAATCTGATCGGATTGCCGCAGACGCTCTTTCGCGTAACCGGTCAGCACGAGATCGTTGTTCTGGAAATGGGGACCAATACGCGCGGCGAAATCAAACGGCTGACGCAAATTGCCGACCCCGATATCGGGCTCATTACGAATGTCGGCCCCGCGCATCTGGCGGGATTTGGATCCGTGGATATCGTGCGCGAGGAAAAAGGAGATTTGTTTTTTAATATGAATCCGGCAGGAACGGCAGTCGTTAATCTTGACGACGAAGCGGTTTGCCGGCTGGCGGACCGCTGGCCCGGCCGACGCGTCACATTCAGCATGAGCGCCGCGGCCGATGTCGGCGCAAGCGACATCCGGAAGAACGGCGCCCGGGGCATGAGTTTTAACCTGCTCATGGACGGCCGTGCGCACAGGGTGGATATGAAAGTCGCCGGTATTCACAATGTTTATAATGCCATGGCCGCCGCCGCTGTCGCTTTAGCCTGCGGCATCCGTTCCGAATCCATCCGGTGCGGACTGACCCAGTTTGTCCCGGTGGGCGGGCGCATGGAGATGATCAGGCTGCAAAACGGCGCCTATGTGATTAATGATGCCTATAACGCCAATCCCGCGTCTGTTCGGGAAGCCCTGTTGACCCTGAAGGATTTAAAGAACTCGCACAACGCCTTCGTATTCCTGGGCGACATGCTGGAATTGGGCGACGCCGCCCCCGAGATGCATCGCCGGGTCGGGATGCTGCTCGCGACCATCGGGGTGACGGCTGTTTTTCTTCAGGGGGAGTTTGCGGAGGTGACGGCGGCAGGCGCACGGGAAGGCGGCATGGCGGATGAACAGATTATGTTTTTGCGCGATGATGAAAACGCCGTGGCGCAGATAAAAAAGCAGCTTCGCAAAGGGGATTGGGTTTTAGTCAAAGGATCCCGCCGGATGAAGATGGACCGGATTGTTGCGAAAATCTGCGAGGACGTCGGCGTTTTAAAAGCCGAAGATCATGAAGCGGCCCAGTAAGCCGGGAGAAAAAAGTGATTTACGAATTTTTATATCCTTTGCATGCGGCATTTTCACTCTTTAACGTGTTTCGTTATATCACGTTCCGGACGATTTTTGCTTCGATCACGGCCCTCTTGATTTGCCTGCTCCTGGGCCGCTGGTTCATCAGCAAGCTGCAAAACATGCAGATTGATCAGCAGATCCGGGATGACGGGCCCCAGACGCATCTGGTCAAGAAAGGAACGCCGACCATGGGGGGCGTTCTCATCATCTTCGCGGTGGTGATTTCCACGCTCTTGTGGGCCAATCTGTCCACGGGTTATGTCTGGCTGGCCCTGCTCGTGACGGTCGGATTCGGCCTGATCGGATTTCTGGATGACTACCGGAAACTGGCCGGTAAAAGTTCCCGCGGCGTTTCCGGGAAAACAAGGCTGGCCGCGGAAATCGTCATCGCCCTGTTTGTCGGCATCATTTTATATTTCAAGCCGGGGTTCAATACGCAGGTGACGATTCCCTTCTTTAAGACCGTTCTGCCCAATCTGGGCTGGGGGTATATCGTGCTGTGCGTTTTCATCATCGTCGGCGCGGCCAACGCGGTGAATCTGACGGACGGCCTCGACGGCCTCGCGACCGGTCCCGCGGGCATTTGCTTTGTAACGTATCTGCTGTTTGCTTACTTTGCCGGCAACATTAAAATTGCCGGCTATCTGCAGATTCCCTATGTTCCCGGCGCCGGAGAGTTGTCCGTGTTCTGCGGGGCCTTTATGGGCGCGGCGCTGGGCTTTTTATGGTTTAACGCCTATCCCGCGGAAATATTCATGGGCGATGTCGGATCGCTGTCCATGGGCGGCGCCCTGGGAACCGTGGCGGTGATCACCAAACAGGAAATCCTGCTGGCGATCGTCGGCGGGATTTTCGTGATGGAGACGTTTTCCGTCATTTTCCAGGTCGGCTACTTCAAACTGACGGGCGGCAAGCGGATTTTCAGGATGGCGCCCATCCATCATCACTTTGAACTCAAGGGCTGGGCGGAACCCAAGGTGATTGTCCGGTTCTGGATCATATCGATCCTGCTCGCGCTTTTGGCCATCATCACCTTGAAATTGCGGTAGAGGAAAAATGGAACTTCGCGGAAAGAAAATAGTGGTCATCGGCATGGGGAGGACGGGAATCGCGACGGCGGCGTTTCTCGGAAGCCATGGCGCAGCAGTCGTGGCCGTCGATGAAAAGCCGTCAGGGGAATGGGGAGAATCGTTTGCCGGGCTCGCCTCCGAACCGTGGCTTTGCGTCGGCAGTTATACCGCGGCGACGATCGACGGCGCGGACCTGGTGGTGCCTTCACCGGGGATTCCTCCGCATCACGAGATGCTGGCAGCGGCGCAAAAAAAGAAAATACCGATTTTGAGCGAGATCGAACTGGCCTATCGTTTTATCCGGGTGCCGATCATCGCGGTGACCGGTACCAACGGCAAGACCACAACCACGACGCTCCTGGGCCGGATTCTGGCGCACGCCGGGAAGAAGGTCTTTGTCGGCGGCAATATCGGCAATCCGCTTATTGAGTATGCCGGGTCCCCGCAGACGGATGATTTTATTGTCGCCGAGATCAGCAGCTTTCAGCTCCAATGGATCCGGACCTTCCGGCCGCACGCCGCCATGCTGCTCAATATCACCTGTGACCATGTCAACTATCATGGCTCGTTTGAAGAATACCGGCGCGTGAAGGCCGGCATCTTTGAAAATCAGCAGGAAAGTGATCTGGCGATTTTGAATGCGGAGGATGAAACACAGGATGGGCTCGCCGCGTCGCTTCGGGCGCAGGTAGTCCGGTTCAGTTCGCAGCGGCCCCTGCGGCCGGGAATCTTCCTCAAGGATGATGTAATCGTCCACCGCAAACCGGACGGTTCAGAAGAGCATTACCCGGCGGGCATGATTCATCTTCCGGGTTTGCACAATGTGGAAAACGTTATGGCCGCCTTGGCGGCGGCGCGTTTCTGCGGCTGCTCCCGGGAAAAGATTATCGAGGCCGTATCCCTGTTTCGCGGCCTGCCGCATCGCATTGAATTTGCCGGCGAAAAAAATGCGGTCAAATTTTATGACGATTCCAAGGGCACGAATGTCGATGCCGTCATCCGCGCGCTGCAGACATTTTCCGCGCCGGTCATTCTGCTTCTGGGTGGACGGGACAAGGACGGAAATTTCGAGGCGCTGCAGCCGCTCCTCGGATCAAAGACCAAAGGCGTGATCCTGTTCGGCGAGGCGCGCGACCGCATCGAACCGCAACTGGGCGCCCGGGTGAAGGCGGGCAAGGAGCCGACTTTGAAAGCGGCCGTCCTGCGCGCCTATCGCGAAGCAGCACCCGGAGACATCGTTCTGTTATCGCCGGGGTGCGCGAGTTTTGACGAATTTGCCAATTACAAGGAACGGGGAAATTTCTTTAAGGAAACGGTCGGGAATCTTTAATGGAAGCAGCGGTAAAAAAAGAAATCAATACGCCGGACTGGATCCTGCTCCTGGTCACCTTGATCCTGGTGACGGTGGGGACGGCGATGATCTATTCATCAAGCTCCATCCTGGCCCTGGAAAAGTTCAAGGACGGGCAATTCTTTTTGAAGAAGCATTTGTTTTTTGTTTTTGCCGGACTCGTGCTGATGATTGTGATGACGAAAATTCCTTATGAGCAGCTCAAGCGTGTTGCCTATCCCGGCGTGATTCTTTCCGTTGTCCTGCTGCTCGCGCTTTTTATTCCGCATATCGGCATCCGGAGGGGCGGCGCGACGCGCTGGCTCAACATGGGTGTGTTCTCCTTTCAGGTGACGGAGCTGGTGAAAGTGGCGATGGTGATTTTCCTGGCGCATTTGCTGACGCGCAAGGTGCATCATCTCAAGAAATTCAGCCGGGGGGTGCTGATTCCCCTGTCGGTGACGGCCGTCATTATGGGGCTGATTATTCTCCAGCCGGATTTCGGCACGGTCGTGATTATCGCGTCGATTCTGCTTTTGATGCTGTCTCTGGCCGGGTCCCGGATCACGCATCTGATGTTCCTGGGCGCGGCCTTTATTCCCATCGGCGTCTGGCTCATCATGCATAAGGGTTACCGGATGGCCCGCCTGACCGCATTTCTGGATCCCTGGAAAGACGCGGACAATACGGGGTTCCAGCTTATCCAGTCGCTGATTTCCTTCGGGTCGGGCGGCGTGACGGGCATGGGCATCGGCGACGGGATGCAAAAATTATTTTATCTGCCGGAGCCGCACACGGACTTTATTCTGGCGGTCATTGCGGAGGAAAGCGGATTTATCGGCGTGACGATCGTGATCGTCATGTTTATTTTCTTCCTCCTGCGCGGTTTCATGATCGCATTCCGGGCGCCCGATCTTTTCGGGACGCTCCTGGCCGCGGGGCTGACGATGCTGATTGCCATGCAGGCGTTCATCAACATCGCCGGCGTGATGGGGCTGATCCCGCTCAAGGGATTGGCGCTGCCTTTCTTGAGTTACGGCGGCACGTCCTTTGTCATGAGTATGCTGGCGGTGGGGATTCTATTGAACATCTCCACGCAGCGGGCGTAACGGATGAAGCGTGTAGCAGGGCACGGCAGGCGTGCCGGGACGGAGAGCAAAAAGTGCGGATTGTCATTGCGGGAGGAGGAACGGGAGGCCACTTGTTTCCCGGCATTGCCATTGCGGAAGAATTCCTGAAACGAGATCCGCAAGGCCGCGTGACGTTTATCGGAACCAGAAGAGGCATTGAACACCGGCTGCTGGGGCAGCTGGGTTATGAGCTCCGGGAAATTGATGTGGAAGGGTTGATGGGTCGAGGGGTGAAGGCATTGATCAAGGGCGTTTATGCGATCCCGAACAGTATGCGGCAGTCCTGGCGAATCCTCTCGGATTTCCGGCCGGATGTCGTCATCGGCGTCGGCGGCTATGCCTCCGGTCCGGCGGTGATCGTTGCCTGGCTCGCGGGCATCCCGACCGCCATTGCCGAACAAAACGCTCTGGCGGGCAACACCAACCGCATTCTGGGCAAGTTCGTCAAAAAAGTATTTCTGACTTACGATCAAAGTAAAAGTCAGTTTGCGGCCGCCAAGGTCCTGGTTACGGGCAACCCGGTCCGCGCGGCGTTCGCCGCGGGCCTGGATCAGGCAAAAGAGAAAACGGCCGGTCGGCAAATTCTCATTTTCGGCGGTTCACAGGGCGCGGCCGCCATCAATAAAACGGTTGTGGCGATGATGCCCTTTCTGCAGCAAAGGAAAGATCGCGTCCGGATTCTCCACCAAACCGGAGAACGTGATCTGGAAATGGTGAGAGCCGCTTACGCGCAGCATGGCCTTGTAGCCGAGGTCAGTCCGTTTATTGTGGACATGGTGTCCGCCTATTCAGCCGCCGATTTAATCATCTGCCGCGCCGGAGCGACGTCGCTTGCGGAAATTACGGCAGCCGGGAAGGCCTCCATTCTGATTCCCTTCCCTTGGGCGGCCAATGATCACCAGACCATGAACGCGCGGGCCATGGTGGACGCGGGCGCAGCGGCCATGATCCGGGAGAGCGACCTGACCCCCGAGAAACTTTATTCGACGGTGGAGGTTCTGCTCGCGGATGATCAAAAATTAAGAGCGATGGAAATACAATCCAAAGCGCTGGG
Organism: Deltaproteobacteria bacterium; assembly: GCA_036528635.1. Taxonomy (GTDB): domain Bacteria; phylum Desulfobacterota; class Syntrophia; order Syntrophales; family Smithellaceae; genus UBA8904. The sequence continues at coordinate 180,732 of JAIGNE010000035.1, read as the reverse complement.
CAGGCTGGATGCCGCGGCAAAGATCGTCGATGCCTGCATGCAGTTAGCCGCGAACGTGAAATAATTAAAAGTCAAAAGAAGGAAAGATTTAAATGGGAAAAGACCGGGAAACAGGATTCATGCAGCGCAAGATCAAGCGCATCCATTTTGTCGGCATCGGCGGCATCGGGATGAGCGGCATCGCCGAAGTGCTTTTGAATCTCGGCTACGGCATCAGCGGTTCGGATGTTCAGTCGTCCGATACGTCCAAACGCCTGGAGCGCCTGGGCGCGAAGGTTGCCGTTGGTCACGCGGCGGAAAATATCGGCAACGCCGATGTCGTGGTGACATCGACGGCGGTAAAACAGGATAATCCGGAGGTGGTGGAAGCGCATTGCAAAAATATTCCGGTGATTCCCCGCGCCGAGATGCTGGCGGAACTTCTGAAAATGAAATTTTCCGTCGCTGTTTCCGGCAGCCACGGCAAGACGACCACCACGTCCATGGTGTCGACGATTTTAGCGGAAGGCGGTCTCGATCCCACCATGGTGATCGGCGGCAAGCTGGCTTCGATCGGTTCCAATGCCCGCCTGGGCGACGGCGATATCATCGTGGCGGAAGCGGATGAGAGCGACGGTTCGTTTTTGCAGCTGTCGCCGACCATTGCCGTCGTGACGAACATCGACCGGGAGCATCTGGATTATTATCCGGGGATCGAGGAAATCAAGGCGGCCTTCCTGAAATTTGCCAACATCGTTCCGTTCTATGGCTGCACCGTGATGTGCAATGACAATGAACATGTGCGCGAGATTGCGGGCGCCATCAAACGCCGAGTCATCACTTACGGTGTTGAACATCCGGCGGATTACTGCGCGAGCGACATCCGGTTTCTGGAATCGAAAACGATCTACCGCCTGTCTTACCGGGGAGAGAACCTGGGCGATACCGAACTCGTCGTGCCCGGTCTCTTCAATGTTTATAACTCCATGGCGGCAACCGCCGTGGGGCGGGAACTGGGATTGGATATGCCGATTATCCGCAAGGGGCTCCTGGCCTTTTCCGGGGTGCAGCGCCGCTTGGAAATCAAGGGGAGAACGGACGGCATTACGGTCGTGGACGATTACGGGCATCACCCGACGGAGATCATGGCTACACTGGCCGCAGCAAGGCAAATGCTGAAGGGCCGGTTGATCGTGGTTTTCCAGCCGCATCGCTTTACGCGAACCAAGGCGCTTTTTGATGAATTTACCCGATCCTTTGGCGACGCGGATGTCCTGGTGTTAAATGATATCTATCCGGCCAGCGAAACGCCGATCCCCGGGATCAATTCCGCGGCCCTCTGGGCGGCCATTAAGGAAAACGGTCATCCGCACGTGGACTACATCGGCCAGGCGCAGAATACGGTGGACTTTCTGAAAGCGACCGCTCGGCCCGGTGACACGGTCATCACACTGGGCGCGGGCAGCGTGTATAAGATCGGCGAGGCCTTTCTGGAACAGATGACGCAGGGGATAAAAGAATGATGACGGATCATCCTGCCATAGCGGCTGCGCTGGACGGCGTGAAGGCCGGCAACATCTGGTTTGACGAGCCGATGTCGCGTCATGCCTCGCTCAAACTGGGCGGCAGGGTTGATGCGCTGGTGATGACTGAAAATGAAGAGCAGCTCGGCGATGTTGTGCGCCGACTGACCCGAGAGCGTATTCCGTTTTTGCCGGTCGGGAATCTCACCAATATCCTGGTGCGCGACGGCGGCTACCGGGGCGTGATGGTTTGGATGCGCGGATGGGATCAAATCGCTTGTTCGGCCGGGGCGGAAGGCCGTTACAGCATTGATGCGCAGGCGGGCGTGACACTGGCGAAGGTCGTCACACTGGCGGCGTCCGAGGAATTGACCGGACTTGAATTTTGTACGGGTATCCCCGGCAGTGTCGGCGGGGCGGTCTGGATGAACGCCGGCGCTTACGGGACGGAAATCAAGGATGTGGTTTCCTCCGTAACGGTGATGGACGAAAAAGGGCAGAAGAAAATACTGAAGCGCGACGAGATCGCCTTTCAGTACCGTCAATCCAATCTGCCCGCGGGCGCCATCATCTGCTCCGCGCGCTTTACCCTGCAAAAAGGACACGGAGCGCAAATCCGGGACCGGATGGCTGAAATCATGAAAATGCGTCAGGAGAAACATCCCCTGCAGTACCCCAATGCCGGATCGGTTTTTAAAAATCTGCCGGGCCTGCCGGCTGGAAAATTAATTGAGGAATTGGGTTTGAAAGGCCTGCGGTACGGGGATGTGCAGGTATCCAGGAAGCACGCCAACTTTATCGTGAACAAGGGCCAGGGTACCGCCTCCGATATGATGACGCTGATCAGGCTCATTCAGGAGGCGGCCGAAAAAGTAAAAGGCGTCAGGCTGGAAACGGAAATCGCGATTATTGGAGAGAACGAGTGAGCGGGAAAGTAAAAGTCAATCTGGAGGCCAGAAGAAACCGCTGGCGCCGGCGCGTGATCGGTTCCCTGGGTGAATCGTTTACCGCCGTGGGCCTGCTTGCCGCGGCATCGTTTATCAGCGTCTTGTTTATTTATGCTTGCAGCTGTTTGTTGAGCGCCCGGTATTTTGAGATCAGGGATGTCTCCGTACGCGGCGTCAAGGAACTGACTGAAAAAGACATCCTGGCTCTGGCCAATATCAAGCCGCGTTCCAATATTCTGGCAGTCAGTACGGATGCCGTAGCCGGACGCATCGCTTCCAATCCGTGGGTCAAAAAAATTTATGTCGGCCGGGAGCTGCCGGACCGCCTCGTGCTGGATGTGCGTGAACGGAAGCCCGTTGCGCTGGTCCAGGAGACGGGTCATTTTTACCTGATGGATGCGGAAGGCTTCGTTTTTAAAAAGCTGTCCAAAGGAGATGAAGTCGATCTGACGATCATCTCCGGCGTGGATATTCAATCCAAAACGAAATCTGCGCTGCTCACCGAGGCGCTCAAGTTGATAGAAGCATTGTCCGCCTCGGATCAGTATGAATTTTTAGGGACGATCTCCGAGGTGCATGTGGATGACGTGTTTGGTTTGTCCATCCTGACGGGCAAGGGATTGCATTTAAAACTGGGACGGGAGAATTTCGCCGGCAAGCTGAGCCAGCTTCAGGTCGTTCTGGCGGATTTGGAAAAGCGGGGCCTGAAAGACGGTCATTTGCTCGTCGACCTGGCCGATATTTCCAAGGTGACCGTTCAACGTAATGATGTGCTGGGAAAAGTGCAGGAAGAGAAAAAAGGACCGCAGTACAGATTATAGATCGCGGCTATCTAAAAGGTGAAACTATGGGGAGAAAAAGTAACGTTCTGGTGGGAATCGATATTGGAACGACGAAAACGACGGTGGTCGTAGGCGAGGTGACCGAAACCGGTATCGACATCATCGGGATGGGCACCGCACCGGCCAGAGAATTGAGAAAGGGCGGCGTCGTCAATATCGACAACACGGTCGAAGAGATTAAAAAGGCCGTAGAGGACGCCGAACACATGTCCGGCTGCCGGATCAATTCCGCGTATGTCGGCATCGCCGGCCCTCATATCAAAGGGCAGAACTCGCTGGGGATTGTCGCCGTCAAAGGACGGGAGGTCGGTGAAGACGATTTGCAGCGGGCGATTGAAGCATCCAAGGCCATCGCCATTCCCGTGGATCGGGAAATCCTGCATACGCTCCCGCAGAATTATGTGGTGGACGGCCAGGACGGCATTCGCGATCCCGTGGGGATGTCGGGTGTGCGACTGGAAGCGAAAGTGCATATCGTGACGGGTTCCGCCGCGTCCATTCAGAATGTGGTGAAGTCCGTCAATCGCGTCGGCCTGGACATCGATGATGTCGTTCTGGAGCAGCTGGCGGCGAGCGAGGCCATCTTGAGCTCCGACGAAAAAGATCTGGGCGTGGCGGTCATCGACATCGGCGGATCGGTCACCGGCATTGCCATCTTCGCGGAAGGCAGCATCAAGCATACCGCCACGCTGCCCGTGGGCGGAAACTTTTTAACATCGGATATTGCCACGGGGCTGCGCACGCCTTTTGCGGAAGCTGAAAAAATCAAGCTGAAATACGGCTGTGCGCTGACGGCGATGATCCCGAAGGAAGAAACGATTGAAGTGCCGAGCGTCGGCGGCCGGGAGGCGCGCATGGTATCGCGCCAGATCCTGGGCCGGATTGTGGAGCCCCGCATGGACGAAATTCTCAATATGGCGCTCAAGGAAATGGTTCGTTCGGGTTACGAAGACCTGCTGGCGGCGGGGCTGGTGTTGACCGGCGGCGGATCGCTCCTGCCGGGCATCAACGAAATGGCCGAGCAGATTTTTGATATGCCGGTGCGCCGCGGCTATCCCATGGGCGTCGGAGGCTTAAGCGACGTCGCCAATTCGCCGGCATTTGCGGTGGGCGTCGGCCTGATTATCTACGGCAGTAAAAGTATGTCGAGTGATTCCGTCTATCGCAAGACGGGTAACGTCTTCAGTGAATTTTTTAAAACGATTAAAAAATGGTTTTTAGAGTTTTTCTAAACGAAAAAGGGGGTGCGCATGTTTGAATTAACGGAAGTCTGCATCGAAAATTCGGCAAGAATTAAAGTAGTAGGTGCGGGAGGAGGCGGCGGCAACGCCGTCAATACCATGATTTCATATTCGCTCCGGGGCGTCGATTTTATCATCGCGAATACGGACGCCCAGGCGCTGGGCGCTTCCGCCGCGCCGAATAAAATCCAGATCGGGGCGGAGGTGACCAAGGGCCTGGGCGCCGGGTCCAACCCGGACGTCGGCCGGCAGTCGGCCCTGGAATCCCGCGATGAAATCCGGAAGCACCTCGAAGGCGCGGACATGATTTTCATTACGGCGGGACTGGGCGGCGGCACCGGCACAGGCGCTGCGCCGGTCATCGCGGAAGTGGCCCGGGAATGCGGCGCGCTGACCGTCGCCGTGGTGACCAAGCCGTTTCAGTTCGAAGGCAAGAAAAGAAATTTACAGGCCGAGGAAGGCATCATCGCGCTGCGTGATGTGGTGGACACGCTGATCGTGGTCCCCAACCAGCGCCTGCTTTCCCTGGGCGGCCGGGGGCTCTCGCTTCTGGATGCTTTCAAGAAGGCGGATGACATCCTGTATCAGGCCGTGAAAGGCATCTCCGACCTGATCATTGTCCCGGGTCTCATCAACCTCGACTTCGCCGATGTGAAAAACATCATGAGCAACATGGGCATGGCGCTCATGGGGACCGGCACGGCCAGCGGCGAGAACCGCGCCATTGAAGCCGCGCAGCGGGCGATCTCCTCGCCGCTCCTGGAGGACAATACGATCCAGGGCGCGCAGGGCATCCTGCTCAGCATCACCGGCGGACCGGATATGAGCCTGTATGAAGTCAATGAAGCCTCATCGCTGATTCAGTCCGAAGCGCACGAAGACGCCAATATTATTTTCGGCACGGTCATCGATGAGAACATGAAGGACGAAATCCGGATCACCGTGATCGCGACCGGCTTTGAAGACGCGATGAAGAAGAAGCAGGCGCCGTCGAATGTGGCGCATTTGGGCGGTTTCCGGAAGGAAGACTTGTCGACGCCCGCTTTCATGCGCCGGGAAAAATCCCGCGACCAGGCCAATGTTCTGACGGTGGGCCTCAACGATGAAAGCGAACACGTCGATATCGATATCCCGACGTTTCTGCGCCGGCAGGCGGACTGATGAATGAGTCGTGGCTGTCCGAACCGGGCAAACAAAGGCGGAGGCCATGAGCATCCATGAACTGGAAAGAAAAACAAAAATACGAAACCCTTTTGGCCCGTGAGCAGGGTTTCGTGAAGAAAGTCTGGGGAACCTGCCATACGGTTTGCCTGGCCTATCCCAATGTCTACCGGATCGGCATGGCCAACCTCGGGTTCCAGACCGTTTACAAAATATTAAACGCGCTTCCCTCCTTTCTTTGTGAAAGAGTGTTTTTGCCCGCCGGCGGCGACGCCGAATTCGCCGCCGGTGCGGCAAAAACCGTCAGCCTGGAAAACCAAAAACCCATCAGCGATTTTGACATTCTGGCCTTTTCCGTTTCTTTTGAAAACGATTACCCGTCTATCCTGAAGCTGCTTGATTTGGGCGGCATACCGCTCAAGGCGAAGGACCGCGACGGCGGTCATCCGCTCGTGATCGGCGGCGGCATCGCGCTCACGCTGAACCCTGAACCGCTGGCCGAATTTTTTGATGTCTTTATTCTGGGCGAGGCGGAAGAAGTCGTGCCCGAGTTCGCCTGCGTGTTTGCCGAAGCCCGGGAGCGTGGCCTCGACCGGGGAACCCTGCTCAGCCATTTGCAAAAGCAAATACCGGGGATTTACGTTCCCTCGCTCTATGGCGTGACTTATTGTCCCGAAGGAAAAATTCAGAGCATCCTGCCGCTCGCGGAAGGCCTGTCCGGGAGAATTCCAATTGCCCCTGTAAAAGATATTAACGCGTTTTGCACGGCCGAAGTTGTGAGCACCCCTGACTCGGAGATGGCGGACATGTTTCTGGTGGAAGTCAATCGCGGCTGCCCGCATCTGTGCCGTTTTTGCGCGGCCGCCTTTGTTTACGCGCCGCCGCGTTTTCGCAGCTATCAAGAAATCGTTTCGGCCATTGATCAGGGTCTGATGGTGAAAAATAAAATCGGCCTGGTCGGGACGGCGGTTTCGGATCATCCGGATCTGGTGCATATTTGTCAATACATTGTGGATCATCAGGCGCAGGCCGGCATCGGTTCTCTGCGTGTGGATCAAATCAATGAAGGGATGCTGGATCTGCTCAAGGCGGGCGGCATCGAAACGGTCGCGCTCGCGCCGGAGGCGGGAAGCCAGCGGCTGCGCAATCTGCTGCGCAAGGGCATCACGACGGACGATATCCTGCGCGCGGTCCGGCTGCTGATCGAAAAAGACATTGCCAACCTGCGGCTGTATTTTATGCTGGGATTGCCGACGGAAACGGAAGAAGACATCGACGCTATCATTGATCTGGCTAAAAAAATACAGCACACGGCCTTGAGCCACACGGAAGGCAAAAAGAAATTCCGGCGCGTGACGCTGAGCATCAATCAGTTCATTCCCAAACCGCGCACGCCTCTGCAATGGTGCGCGCTGGCTGATGTTCAGGAGGTGGGGAAAAGGATTAAAAGAATTGTTCAAGCGTTCAGGCAGGACAAGCAGATCAATGTCATTGCCGACGTGCCGAAATGGAATTACGTGCAGGCGCTCCTGTCGCTGGGTGACCGGCGCGTGGGCGATATTCTGCTGGCCGTCCATCGGCTGAACGGCAACTGGATGAAGGCGCTGAAAGCCGTCAACATCAATCCCGACTTCTACGTCTATCGTGAAAAAGATCTGGACGAGTTCCTGCCCTGGGACCTCATCGAAGTCGGCGTTCCCAAAAAAGCGCTGATCAAAGAATACAGGAAAGCACTGCCTGATTCCGATTGATACTTTATTCTATTCAATTCTCCGTCATTGCGAGCAGACCCTTGGTCTGCGTGGCAATCTTATCATCCTGTCATACCGCGGATAACCTAATAACCTGAAGGTCACACGAGGTCACCACCTTGAAGGTGGCACTGCGCGAGGTCACGAGTGCGGGAATCCAGGAAATCTAAAAAGTTGCCTTAGTTCGATCAAATCTTTTCAACTTGATTGGGAATCCAAAAAATCCTTAGAGGAGCGCAGTTGAACCGGGCCATGCCTTTACTCAATGTCCTCAACTGTGGCGCTAATTCCATTTCCAAATCAAGCGCTACCTTTGTTGGCGTCGCGTGCCCCCTGCCGAGGGGGGTTGTCGGCTTCCTCAACGTATATATCATACGCCTCGTCGCCTCCGCCTAGCCGCCGCGGTATCATCTATGATTTGAAAATGGAATACGGCTCATTTCGCGACAGCCAAAAACTCGCCTGCGGCTCAAACAGTTCGGCTGTCTGATGCTTTATTTCGCCTCGCGCCACAACGTTTCGGCCATAATTCGCTAAAGTCACACCCCGTTGCAACTGCGGATTAGTTGATTGATTGAGGGATTAAGAAATAATTATCGTAACAGATATTCTATAGCCAATTATTAAGAGTAAAGATGCGACCCCGGGTCACGACCCCGGGACACCCCGCTTGCTACCGTACATACTTGAAAGTGATGCCTAGTTGAAACAAGAGACGACCTAATTGCTTGATAGTCGTCTCGTAGTTTTTGTGCGCTTCCATGTACATGTTCTTGTACTTAAGCGGAACAAAGAAGTCGTTGCCCTGTGGATGTTTCGGGGATTTTGCGAAGAGGTAGCGCTTAGCGCTCGTCCTGTAAGGTGCCATACCCTCAAATTGGTTCCATAAGCCTTTTGAGTAAATGAATTCCATTACCTTTGTGCACAGATCAGGAACTGTTGTGGCCGAAATTCTATCTCCATTAAGTTCAACCACCGTGCCCCGTTCACGAGGAGTCCTTACAACTGCAAGTTCAGAGGTAGTCCTACCACCATTGGGCTTAGCTACATCACGCGTTGATCCGCCGTCCAATAGTCTACGAATTACATCTTCAGGCGTTCGATCCTCGAACGGTATGGCGAGTTCTTCAAGGCGGGTGTAAACCTCGTCCGAGAGGGAAATTGTCCTAACCATGGCTATTCCTCCTTTTCTAGATTGAAAAAAAGATTAACAAAGATAATTGTATTTGTCAATGAGAAATATGTATTAATTTGGTTAATTGTATTGAAAAGCCTGGAAAGCCTGGATCAAGTCTCCTCTTGGCTCATGTCAGTAGTATTTCAATATCGCACATACAGAGGAACACTGTTCATTTGGTAATTTTCGTCAGTTTTGAATGGGTTGTGAAAATAATCCAAGGACAGCGGCATCTCATTTTTAAGCCGCTTTTAGCGGCGTGATTTTTTTTATTTCTGTGAGATGGGTCTGCTGTGCTTCCCAGAGGTCATGGGCGCGCTGAGCGTTTAGCCAGAATTCCGCCGTATTTCCGAACAAACGGCTCAGGCGAAGCGCCATAAGGGGCGTTAGCGCGCGACTCTCCCTTAATAATTCATTGACGGTCTGACGCGAAACGCCAAGCGCTTTGGCAAGACTGGCGACATTGAGATTGTAATCAGGCATAAAATCTTCTCTCAATATTTCTCCCGGATGCGTTGGCTTTATTTTTCTCTTTCCATTATATTTTATGCTCATATTTTACCTCTTTTAATGATAGTCAGTTATTTCGACATCGTGTGCATCACCATCTGCAAACTTAAAACATATCCGCCATTGGTCATTGATGGATAGCGCATATTGACCTGCCCTATCATCCTTTAATGCATGCAGATGATTACCGGGCGGAACTTTCAAGTCCTCCAGGCACGTTGCCAAATCAATATATTCAAGACGCCTTACCGCTCTTCTAAGAATATCCGGCTGAAAAAATTTCGATTTACCGGTAACAAATAAATCATGCGTGTGCTTATCGGCGAATGTCTTTATCATGGGTCATGTGTAACGTTGCACGTGACAATTGTCAAGAAGATATTTAGATGGCACTAAAGGATATAAGTGAGGAACACTGTTTCCCAGGTTCGGCCCATTAGATAATCTTAAGTGTCGGATCCGCACATTGGGGCCGGTAATATCTACTTTATCGAAAGCCAGTTATTGACCGTTGTTTTTGCCAGGCTGATATTTCGTTGGACGCAGATGGTGATTACGATCTCGGGCGGATCGGTTTCCAGGGTTTCAGAATCAAATTTGTCTGTGAAGGATACAGGGATCATCTCTCTGAAACGGGGTGACAGGTAGGGCTTTAAATTGTCAAAGTAAGAGTCCTTGAATATAACAGCCTTACGAAGTTTTGCCTGGCTTCTGTTTTGAGTAAGAACCACGCCGGGACCTTTTTCAGTCAATTGATTCCCCAGAGACAGCATGTGGGCCAGATCACCCGAATAGGTGATGGCATCATTTTGAACGGCGACGTCTGCACGTAAAGGGGGCTTCAAGTCCGGAAAACGGGCCGATAACTGTTTCATGATTTCGAGATAACCAATAAAGGCGCCATAACTATTCCAGTGAGTATCCGTCTTATAATAAAGCCGATTGGATGTTTTAGCTTTAAGAAAGGATGCTCTCAAATCAATGATGTGGACGTTTGAATCCGGTCCCAAACCAAACATTACCTGATCAAGCATTGTTTTTTGACGGGTAATGTTGACGCTGTCCGGGAGATACTCCGGATAGACTGTTTCCTTATCAGGTACAATCACAAACACGTAATAGATGCCTTTACCCGCAAACCACGCATTTTGCCGTTCAATGCTGTTTGTGATCTCCCGTATCTGGCCGCCTGCCGTCGTTCCCCCAAACGCATTATGAAGGCTTTCATCAAAAAACAACCAGCCATCCTTTCCCATGATGACCTTTGACAGGGGACTTACTTTAAAGTACTTGACTTTGACATAATTATTCAAGGTCATCCAGGTTTTCCTGAAACCGTAATTATCTTGAAAATACGAATGGAAATCCTTTGTGAATGCTGAAATATCCATGTTGATCAGAGAAGGTTTCCTGGCCAATTGACGTTTTTCATGGGTCGGCAGGCTGGATTCCGTACCCAGAATTAAACCGATCACGGGCAGGAGGACAATCATAAAAAAAGCAGCCGACAGGATAATATTGCGGGCAGTCTCTTTTCTAAAATAGTCGGGCATATTTCTGAATCTGATGGCCGCGTCAATGATCAGAAACACAGCACAGCCGATACTTAAAGCGATTACATACGTGAGAAAGGCAACGGCTGAAGCATAACCATCCGTGATCGATAGGATATGGTGTACATAAAAAATAATCAGACCTGCCAGAAATACTGCGAAACCAATCGAGAACAGGGTTTTTAATCTCATCCGACACTCACTAAAATTTAAAATAGACAAAGGGGTTATTTAAAGACCCGCTCATGAACAGGACTGAGACGATTAATATAAATCCCAGGAATAGTAATTCCGCGAGCGACCGGCCGAGCAGGAAGATCCGGTTATGGAGGGAGTTTTTAATTCCGGAAATGATAGGCATTTTGTCTTGCAGATCTTTTATTTTAACAACGACCGGGAGCGAAGCCACGATTCCGACCAGTAATGTAAAGATAACCAGACTATTTAAATATCCGCCTAACGCCGTTACCGGAGCAATGCCCGGGGAGAACCCGAACATGGTTTTAATGTATCTTACAGCGTAGTCCAGAGAATCGGAGCGGAATATCACCCAGCCGATCATCACGACCAGTATCAAATATAAATGTCTGAACGCAGGCGGGATTTTCTTTAAAGCATTCCCAAATCCAGCATGCTCCAACGCGATGAATATTCCATGCCAGGCGCCCCAAATCAGAAATGTTTCTCCCGCTCCATGCCACATTCCACATAAAAGAAAAACCACCATAAGGTTAATATAGACTCTTTCGGGAGTGCAGCGATTGCCGCCCAGGGGAATATACAGATAATCTCTAAACCAGGTTGATAAGGAGATGTGCCATCGTTGCCAGAATTCCCGGACTGACTGCGCAATGTAGGGATAATTGAAATTCTCGGGGATGTCGAAACCGGCCATTTTGGCGATACCGATCGCCATGTCCGAATAACCCGAAAAATCGAAATAGATCTGCAGCGTGTAGCAAAGGATGCCCAGCCAGGATACCGGCGCGGTGAGCTGGTCGGGAAAGACGGCAAATATCTGGTCTGCCACCATCCCCAGAGTATTGGCGATCAGGACTTTTTTACCCAGCCCTGTTATAAAACGCTGTATTCCCGAGGTCAACTTTTCTGCTGAAATGGTGCGGCTTCTTATCTTGTCCTTCATGTGCCGGTATTGCACGATCGGTCCGGCCAGGAGCTTCGGGAAAAAGGAGATGTATAACGCTGCATATATCGGGTGGTGCTCGTGTTGTGCATCCTGCCGGTAAATATCGATCAAATAAGATACGGCGGAAAATGTGAAAAAGGAAATGCCCAGTTGAAGTGGTAATCCAGGCGCATTAAGATGCAAAAAATCCAAGCCGGTAAAAGATCCTATCCAGTTCCAGGAACTTGCCAGCAGGAAGTCGGTGTATTTAAAGACAGCCAGCGAACCAAGATTGATTGTCAGGCCCGCACTCAACCAGAGCCTTGCACCGGTTTGGTTTTTATGACGCTGCGAGTCGTCGATACGGGAGGAAATGATATAGTTGACCAGAATGGATAACAGGAGCAGTAAAATGTACTTCGGTTCACCCCACGCATAAAAAAGCAAACTGATGATCACCAGAAAGAGATTTCTGCCCCGCTTCCAGATGACAAAATTCAGGAGGATGAATAAGGGCAAAAATAGGAAAAGAAAAAGAGGAGAACTGAATGTCATCTTCCGGCCCCGGTTTCAGAAATCAAAGAGGCGTCGACTTCCGCAAGGAGAAATCTCTTTGCCTCCCCGAGGGCGATCGTGCGGCCGGACATCTCGCTGTCAAGATAACTGGTCTGGCCGGTGCAGACCCTGATGAATGCTTTCATCTCAGCGTGTGCCGGCAGGCAGCAGGCGGGAAGGAGAAGGGATGCCGGAATAAATTTTAAAGGTTTCACTATTATCTCTCATGAAACGTAAAGAGGTTGATTTTATATCTGCGCCCTGCAACCCTACAATTTAAGGAAGTCCCTGGCATTGTTGCACAGCAAATTACTTTTGAACGGCTGATAAAGGTCGAAGTATTTTGAAAGCCCGCCGAGCTTTCTGTCCATCAGGATCATAATGTAATCCGTACCGAACATCAATTTTTTATTCAGGCATTCATTTTCGGAAACGACTTCCATGATCTTCTCCGGCAGTTTTGGCCTGGCGTGGTAGGAAAAATCCGTATAAACGTGCGGATGCTTCCGGATCAATTTGATGATGTCGTTCATCCACGCCCGATCACCCTTATCGAGCCGTTCGCCCCCGCCGAAGTGGGCGAAGTTGATGCGCAGGTCCGGCCACCGGTCCAGAACGGGCAGCCATTTTTCCGGGGCCGTGTAGAAGCGGCTCTTATTGCGATCCACGGATTGGAAATCCTCCCAGTGACTGTTGCCCGTCCAGCTGCTGACATAATTTCTGCTGCGGAAATTCTGCATGCCGCCCGGCGAGCAGTGCAGGATGATGGGGATATCGTACCGGGAACAATAATCAAAAATCGGTTCGAGGTTGGGATGCGTCGGCAGATACCCCAGCGGCGGATAAATCTTGATGCCTTTAAAAATTCCCTTGCCCTGATTGACTTTCATTTTGACGAGTTCCAGAATGCCGATTCTCCGGGGGTCCACCGCGAGGAATGGGAATACCTGCCCGGGATATTTTTTTGCAAGCGCTTCCAGGTCGTGCATGTGCTTTTTGTAGCCCGGGGACAATTCGATGCCCGCGTAGGGATCGCCGCCTCTGCCGGTTCTATGGGGCGCTAAGAGCAGCTCCTCCCTGGCCTCAGCAAAGGCGGCATCGAGTGCCCGTTTGTAAGACAATCGTTTGCCTTTTTTCGGCCGCTCCGGAATTTTCTCCGCGATGAGCTTCCTGATCTTTTCGAAGTGGGCGTCAAAGTTCTTTTTTTGATCGTCGGGAATGGCAAACGCGTGGGCCGTCGGCGCGGCCTTGCGCAATCGGCGTCCGTTTTCCTCTTCATTCTGATTGTCGTCGAGCGCGAAGTAGATGTCCATCATGAGCGGTGCGGCAGCAAGCGATGCATTTTTGCCCAGGGTGCTCTGGGCAAAGCAATTCCTGGCGGTGTCAAAATTCCCTTCGCAGCCGGATAAGGCGACGTCCATCAGCCTCGCGATCCATGCCGCAAATTCCTGGACGCCGTCCAGTGTTTCGATCATCCCCCGGGCCGCCCTTTGGGGGGCCTCGCCTTCCTGATGCGGATAATTGCCCCGGAGATGATTCCACGTTGCCGCGGCAAGCTCCATCACGGCATACTGCGCGTTGAAAAGATGGCAATGAACATCAATGATTTGTTTTTCGGCCATGAGATTCTCCTTTCCGGAGGGTTGCGAGGGTATTGGATATTTAAGCGCATGATATCAGAATGTTATGAGTAGTCAATCTCAATATTGTATGGTAAATGGTCCTGTACGGATACGAAACACAATGGGGGAACAAAAACGTTGTTCGGGATGTCTAAGACCATAGAAGATAAAAAATCGCCGGTCGCTGATGACGATCTTCCGTACGTTATGGCCTGCCGGAAGGGCGATACGGAAGCTTTCTCCGTGCTGGTCGGAAGGCATTCGAAAAAAATGCTCAACATCGCCTGCCGGATGCTGGGCGATTATGATGAAGCCTGCGACGTTACCCAGGAAGCGTTTCTGGCGGCCTTCCGTTCCCTGGATGGTTTCAAGGCGGAAGCGAAATTTTCCACGTGGCTGTACCGGATTGTCGTCAATTATACCAAGAACAGGCTCAAACAGCGTCAGAGCCTGTCCCGGCATGAAAGCGCGTCGCTTGATGAAACGGCGGAAGGGAAGGGCGACTGCACAGGTTGCCCTGCGGTCGCCAGCGGCAGTGATCCGGGCGAGCTCCTGGAGCGCCGCGAACTCGAAGCCCAGGTGCAGAAATGCATCTCGGCGCTGGACGGAGATTACCGGGAGGTCCTGGTTCTGCGGGACATTCAGGGATTTTCATATGACGAGATCCGGGATATCCTGCGGATACCCGACGGCACGGTAAAATCCCGGCTGTCACGCGCGCGGCTGGCGATGAAGGATTGCCTCAAGAAGATCATGGGTGACTTATGAAAAAATGTCAGGACATCGAAGAGCTCCTGCCTCTTTACACCGAAGGCATTTTAACGGACGCCGAAAAGCAGGCTGTTGAAGAACACCTGGCGGACTGCGCGGCATGCCGCCGGGAGCTGGCCTGTCTGCAAAAAGCAGGTCAGCTTGCGGCAAACCTTACCCCCGTGGAAGAGCCGCCCTGGTTTCAGCAGAAAATCATGGCGCAGGTGCGCAGGGAAGCGGATCAAAAAAGCGCCCGGCAAAAATGGTTTTATCCGCTCAGGTTTAAAATTCCCCTCCAGATCGCGGCGACTGTGGTGATCGCGGTGCTGGCCGTTTACATCTACCGGTCCGGCGACGAGCAGGTGAAAGACATTCTGCCGGGAGCGCAGCAACCGGCGATGGAAATGCAGAAAGAACAGGCGCCGTCCGAGATGCCGCGGGCCGGGGAGATGACTGTGCCTTCCCGCGCGACGGAGAAAAAGGAAGCGGTGCGGGAAGGATTAAAACAGGACAGACAGGTGATCTCAGGCGCCAAGATCCATGACCGCGTTCAAAAATCGGAAGCGCCGGCAGGCAAACCCGATGCTGCTTTCGAGGAGGATGCCGCGGGAGCGAAAGGACTTGCGGAAAGCAGGGATAAAACCGCCGGAAAGGATCGGGCTCCTCAAAATGAACTGAAAGCCGCGAAGATGCCGATGCCGGATCAAGAGAATATAGCAGCGGACCAGACATTGCCTGCCCGGACAAAAAGGGGGGAAGCCTATAAAATGGCCGCGCCCGCCGCGCCGCAGTCCATGGGATCTTCGATCGCCGCGCCGCCGCAGGCCAGAGTATCGATTCAGGCTGATGATCCGCATGCAGCGGCCTCGGACGTTGAGAAAATTCTTGCCCGGTATCATGCCGTAAATATTTCCAGACAGCCGTCAAAAACCATCGCGGCGATCCGCGCCGATCTTCCCGGCAGGAATTGGCAGGACGTTCTCCTGAAATTAAAAGAGATAGGGCAGGTGCAGGAAAAAGGAGAGCCTGTTGATTCCGGCGACAGACCGATCAGCGTCGTGATCGAAATATCAGGTCGCTAATTGTCGACGAGCGGATGCCGTCCGATGTTCAGGCGGTCTGAAGATGAGCGGGCATGCCCGGACAACCGGATGCTCCGCTTACATCCCTGATTTTTCCGGTCTAAGCAAGCGTCGGGTAAAACGGGAAAAACGCCGGGCGAGAGGAAGGGACTCGTTGATCTTTTCCAGAGACGCCCGGGCTGCTTCCTCGCCCAGGGCGATCATGTTATTTGACCGGCTGAAGTCCGACCAGTGAAGATCTCCGACGGCCGGGCGGACAATGACATCCGCGTTTTGCAGCTCGGAGGCTTCGAGAGCGTTGGCCGTGATTTCGCCGGCCCGGTATAAGACGTCCTTCGCCGTTGCGATGCTGGCGGAAGCCGGCAAGTCGCGGTCCACCATGACGGCAATGACCACATCCGCGCCGGCCTGGCGCGCCGCATGGACGGGGACCAGACTGGTCACACCGCCGTCGGCCAGAAGCCACTGGTCCTTGCGGACGGGTTCGCACGCGCCGGGGACCGAACTGCTGGCCAGCACCGCCTGGCGGAGTGAACCTTCTTTCAAAATAATCTGTCCGCCCGTAATCAGGTCCGTGGTCACGGCCTGAAAGGGAATGCGGGTGTCGCGAATATTGATATCGGGCAGCAGATAATTGATGAGCGATTGAAAATCTTCAACGGGCAGGATGGAAGGGCTGAACAAGGCGCGGACCAGGTAATACTGATTTCTGGCGAAGATCTGCGCTCTTTGAAAAAAGCTTTTCGGCCCCGGAGAAAACGACAGGCCGACGGACTTGATGGCCGATTCTTCAAATTCGGCGCTCTTCAGGTAGGCGTCCACTCTGGCCGTGATTTCCCTGGTGGTCAGACCGGACGCGTAAGCGCCGCCGATCAGCGCGCCCGCGCTGGTTCCGACGATCAGATCGATCTCAATGCCTTCCTGTTCCAGAACATTGAGGACCCCGACATGAGCCAGGCCCCGAACGCCGCCGCCGCCCAGGGCAAGGCCAACTTTTTTCCCGGTCCATCTCATGATTGGTTGCTCCATCAGGACATGCGGCATCTTACCAACACGGCCGGCGCCTGTCAACCGGATAGACGCTGCGTCATGCTGTTTGCCGGTGCGCGGGCCACAAATCGCTAGGGCTGCCTGAGGACAACCAGGGCATCGGCCACGACCGGTTTCGCACCGGAAATGATGACGGGATTGATGTCGATTTCCGCGATCTCGCTGTGACGGTGACCCAGCTCTCCCAGTCCGACCAGGGCCGCCACCAGCGCCTGACGGTCAACGGCAGGGCTGCCGCGGAATTCATCCAGGAGTCTGGTCATTCTTATTTCATCGAGCATTTCTTCGGCGTCCGCGGCGGTCAGGGGGGCCACCCGGAAAGTCACATCCTTGATCACCTCCGTAAAAATTCCGCCGGCGCCGAACATGACACAGGGTCCGAATTGCGGGTCGCGGGTCAGGCCGAGCACAAATTCACGGTCGCCCGCGATCATTTCCTGCACCAGCACGCCGTCCAGCCCGGGCGCCCGGCCGGTGATGTCATCATAGGCCTCGGCAACCTCCGCGGCGCCGGCCAGTTTGAGTTTGACGAGCCCCATCTCCGTCTTGTGCGCGGCCTTGTCCGAACAGCCCTTGAGGACGACCGGGTAGCCGATTTCCGCAGCAAACGCGAGCGCCTCGTCGCGGGAGCGGGCCAGCCGTTCCCGGGTGACGGCGATGCCGACCGATTGGATGACCTGCTTCGAGTCATATTCCGAAAGCGTACTCTGGCCGCGGGTGAGGGCTTTTTTAATGAGTTTATCCACGATGGGTCTCCTTTTTGGTGAGGTAGCGAAATTGCTGGTGAGATACCACCAGCGCCCGCACCGCCTCTTCCAGTGTGGCAAACAGCGGGAGATTTTTGGCGGCGCGCGCGGCCTGCACACGGGCCATGGCGTTGAAACTGAAGAGGGCGGCAGGTTTGTGATGACGCCGGCAAAGCTCGATGAGGTTGCTCATGACGTCGGCGACATAATCGCGCCAGATGCCCACGATGTTTAAAAGCCCGTCCACGTTTTGGTCCGAAAGGAGCGCATCGTAAATCTGAAGATAGATTTGCGGCAGGGCGGGTCCGATGTCCACCGGGTTGCCCGCGTTGAACACGCCGGGCAAGCGGCCGAGCTTTTCGCGCGTTTCGGCTGTGAATTGCGCCATGACGAGATCGGTGTCCGCGAGCAGGTCGGCGCCGATGGTTCCAAAGGCGCCCGAGTTGGTGAACAGGGCAATGCGTTTTCCGCGCAGGAGCGGCATTTCCGTAAACATTTTCGGCAGGGCGTGAAGTTCTTCCGCCGATTGCAGGCGGATGATCCCGGCCTGCTTGCACGCACCGTCGAAAACGGCGTCGTTATTGGCGAGGCCGGCGGTGTGAGACACGCAGGCGGCGCTCCCCGCCTCGCTCCGGCCGGACTTGAAAACCAGGATCGGCTTTTTCGTCCGCATCGCGGCCGACATCAGCTTGTTGCCGTGCTGGACATTTTCCAGGTACAGGGCGATCACTTTCGTATTGTCCGTGTTGAAGTAATCGATGAAATCGGATTCGTCCACGTCGGATTTGTTCCCGATGCACACCATTTTGTTGACGCCCGGCAGATCTTCCATGATGCGTTCCACCACCAGCCCCCCGATGCCGCCGCTTTGAATAACATAGGAGACCGCGCCCGGTTTCTCGACCGTTTTTTTGACGAGTTCATTGGCGCCATACAGGCAGCAGAACGCTTTATGATTGTCGAGAATGCCCAGGCAATTGGGGCCGATAATGCGCATGTTATAGATTCTGGCCGCGTCATTAATCTCGTCCTGAAGCTTCTGGCCTCCGTTTCCCTGTTCGGAGAAACCCGAACTCTCAATGACGATGTTGCGGATTCCCTTTGCGCCGCAATCCCGGACAAATCCCGGAACTACGGCGGCCGGAGCAAGGATCACCGCCAGATCCACAGGCGCTTCGATGTCGCCCACCTGCGTGAAGCCCGGCGCTCCATGCACCTCTTCCCCGCCGCGGTTCACGGCGAACACCTGGCCCTGATAAGCAATGTCTTCTTTTAATGTCTTGCAAATGGTCGCCCCCAGGTTGAAGGCGGCATTGGAAGCGCCGATAACTACGACGCCGGAAGGATTAAAGAATTTATCCATACTCGAAGTATCTACGTGTGTATTCATAATTGAACTCTCCTTGTTTGTAAACGGTGTTTACATACAAGAACAGCGTTATCATGTCAAGAGATTTTCCGGGTATTTTACCGGGTCGAAGGAATCTGGGAATTTCTTAAAAGTCTGGCCAGGTTATGGGCTATCCTCTGCCGGTGCATCAGCACTTGCTGCATATTTTTATCGGGGTGGTTCCGGAAGGTCGCGACAATGCCGGTCAGCGTGGCAAAGAGCGTATGAGATTGATGCCGGACATCGCCTTCCACATTCATTTTGTGGAAGATGATATCGAAGTGTCCGAGGATTTCCCTTTCAATGATGGTAAGTTTTTCGAAGAGCGCCGGGTCCACCGATCCGCCCAGAAAAAAATTCATCATCATCTGGAAATATTGGTCGTTCAGCGTAAAGTACTCGATAAAGTCGGCAACAACCTGTTCGATGGCGCCGTCCGGGGACTCATCGATCGTGACGAAGATTTTTTCGAAGATCCGGCTGATGCCTCTCATGAACGCTTCCGCAAACAGAGACTGCTGGTCCGGAAAGTGCCTGTAGATGAGCGCCGGGGATACGCCGGCGCGCCTGGCGATGTCGCGCATCGTCACTTTCGGAAAAGGCTTGATCGTAAATTCCTTTTCCGCCGCGTCGATGATAATCGCGCGCCGCGCCAGTTTCTCTTTTTCTTTCAGTTCCGACAGAACACTTTTTGTTTTCATAGAGAGCGCCCGAGTGAGAAAATTTTCCTGCTGCGATGGAAATGGTTCTGGAACGATTCTGAAAATAGCATCGATCAGCCGGCCTGTCAAACAAGTTCATGCCACCTCCTGCCCCGGCAGGAAAGGGCATGACGCGTTGGATGGCGATCAGGCGCCCGGCTGCCTGTTTTCAGACTCAAAAACGGCGACCTGATTTCTTCCCCTCTGTTTCGCCAGGTAAAGGGCCTTGTCGGCGCCGGCAACAATGGAATCCGATCGGGCGCTGAAGTCCGGGATGCGGGAATTGACGCCGGCGCTGATGGTTGCCCTGACCGGCTGACCCTGATAATTGAGTAGAATGGAGCCGATCTTCTGAACGGCTTCCCCGGCGAGCTGAATGGCGATAGGGGCATCCCCGTCCGGAATCAATACAATGAATTCCTCTCCCCCGTACCGGGCTACAATATCGGTAACCCGTTTGAAGACGGAGGACAGTGCTTCAGCCGTTTTTTTTAAGAACTCATCCCCGGCCTGGTGTCCATAGGTGTCATTGATCTTTTTGAAATAGTCTATATCCAGGAGGATGACGGAAATCAGTCGGCGATCGCGCCCTGACCGTTTCCATTCCCTGTCCAGCGCGTCATCAAAATACCGGCGGTTAAAGAGTCCCGTCAGGACGTCCGTATGGCTGAGGCGTGTCAGTTCCTGGGATTTGATCTCCAGGAGATATTCATTCTCCAGCGCATCCCAGTACTCCCGGTTTCCCCGGAAGGCGATCAGCACCATATAGGCGGAAAACAGAAAAAGCATGCTGGCCAGGGGCAGATTTATTCCGTTGAACAGCATGATGATAACAACCGGCATCAGCATCGCAAAATTATAAAAGACCGCCAGCCTCCGGTAGGGAATAAACGCGACCACGCCGCCCGCGCACAGGCCGCTGATGCATACGGTCATGATCAGCTGGGTAACAAGCTCATCTGGCTGAAGCATGATCATGGCCAGCGCCACTCCCCAGATCAGGGCGGTTAGAATGACGCTCGCGAGAAAAATGGCTTTATTCAACGCTTCATAACGCTCGCCCATCTTTCGGGTGATCATCATGTGAATCACACGGAACAGGCATATGCCGGCATTGGCCAAAAGAAAAATCAGAGCAAAGACAGCATGCCTCTCATAATATTTGTCAGCCAGAACAACAACAAAGGCCACCAGGATGTAAAAGATAAGACCGAGCAGCGACCGTTTCTTCAGATCCGCGATCACGCGCCTGTTCGTCGTGTGGCGTTCAAATGTCCTGACTTGCTCAGGCTGGCTTGCTTCATCCATATGTTTTGCTGTGTATTCACTTTCCCCGATTTGTGTCATGCCGTGATTCGGCCGAACAATATTCTGATGTTAATATAATTACAGTTTTATTTCCTCTATTAAATTGATTTTGTCAACCCCGGATCAGCCGGCCCGTTTCCCCGGGGTTCGATGGATCAAATATCAGCTGAGATTCCTATCCGAGGTTAATTGTGTTGACACGACTATGCTTTGCTCCTATAGTTTTGGTCCGTCAGATGCGTTAGGAATTTGTCTTGAGGGGCCGGTAAACATCCATCCGGCCGGTGTATCAGGCACCGGCCGACAACCAGACAGGAGGACCCATATGTCAGAGCTACTTGCTTATTTAGAGCCAGCCTGGCGCGATGAAGCGCTCAAAAGGCTCCAGGCGGAGCTCCCGCCGGAAAAAATGAATAACGTCTCCACCTCAATGTCCAACATTTATAAAAACTGTCCCGGCGGGGAAGAAAAATTTCTTTTTGTCGAATGCAAAGAGGGCAAAGTGACCCGCGTGGAAACGGGAGCCGGCGAGCCGCCCCAGGCGGAATTCCGCATTATCGGCGATTATGAAACATTCGCCAGAATTTCCCGGGCGGAACTGGGCTCACAAAAGGCGCTGATGACCGGAAAGCTGAAACTCAAGGGCAACCTGGCCCGGGCGCTTAAACTGGCAGCCGTGGCCGACCGCCTCAACAAAGTTCTGTCCCGGATTCCAACCCGGTATTAAAGGGAGATAAAAATTATGACCAGACTGTTAGATCCCCATGACAAGTATTATATCGACAATCCCGGGCGTGTGCGGGCCATCCAGAAAGAAATGGGCAGGCGCGGCATTGACGTGTATCTCGGTTCGCGCATCCGCACCATGAGCTTTGTGATGGACACGTTCTGCCCGTGGCGAAGTTATCTGATCATCCCCCCCGAGGGCCAGCCCGCGTATTTCACATTTGTCGTGGACGCCCTGCGCGTGGCTGATGAAACCTGGCTTGACTCCGACCATGTCCGGGCCTACGGTCCGATGGGCGGCATGGACCAGGTTTCCGCCATCACGGATTATATCAAGGACGAACTCGGCATCCGGAAGGGGCGCCTGGGTTACGAGGACGGGATTTCCACCTACACGGCCGAAGGAAATCTATCGCACTGGGAATACACCCATTTTAAAGACGCGCTGCCCGGTTTCGAATGGGTCAATGCGCACGACATAGTCGATGCCCTGTCGCTTATTAAGGACCCCGGCACCATTGAACGTTTCCGCACCGCCTCGCTGATTGTGGATGAAGGCCACAAGGCGGCGCGCGCGGCGCTCGAAAACGGCGGCTATAAGGGCATGACGGAAACCGTGATTGCCGGCATCGCCGCGCTCGCCATGCGCAGGGCGGGCAGTGTGTCGGAATGGAATTTCGCGGGGCTCAATGAAATATCGAGCGGCGTCCGCACGGGACTGGGCGCCTGCACGCCGCCCACCACCAAAGAGATCATGGCGGGCGAGCCGCTCATGCTGGATTTCCACGCGATGTTCCAGCTGGCGCTGGGCGATCATTCGCACAATTACCTGATCGGGCCGGCCACGAAGAGACAGCGCTGGCACGCGGATAATTTTGTCGCGATTATTCAGAAAGTCATCGACAATTACCGCGCCGGGACAACCCCGGGAACGCTGGCCGCCCTGATGATGGATTTTGCCGAATCGCGCGGCTGCGGCGACTTTATCCAGCCGGCCTGCGAACACGGCATCGGCCTTTTCGGCGACGAATGGCGGATCGGCGCCGTCGTCAATCCCGATCTTCCCTACTGGACGGACCAGGATCACGTCTACCGGGAAAACGAAATGGTCGTCTGCGCGATGCAGTATGCCGCGCCGGAAGAGAACATCGGTTTCCGTTATGAAAATGATATCGTGATCACGAAGGACGGCTGCGAAGTCCTGTCGAAATATCCGCTCGGGATCGAAGAAATTTCATAGACCGGGGACCGGTTTCTCAGATGAAGACGATGCATCTTCCCTGGCCGCTGGATCTCGCCGGGTTTTACTGTCAGCGCAAAATACTGGGCCGCAGAATCCCGCTCCTGGCGAGTTTCAAGGTCACCTACCGCTGTAACCTGGCCTGCCGGGCCTGCCCTTTTCATCTTCGGGCAGGCGGTGAAGACGCCGATATGTCCTGGAAGACGGCAATCGGGGCCCTGGAATCCCTCCGCCGTTCGGGAACGCGCCTGGTGGTTTTTGAAGGCGGCGAACCTTTGCTCTGGCGTCACGGCGCCCATCGTTTACAGGATCTTGTCCTCCAGGCACGCCGGCGCTTTCTGCGCGTGGCGGTGACCACCAACGGCACGTTGCCCCTGGATGTTCCCTCCCATGCGCTCTGGGTCAGCCTGGACGGCCTGAAAGAAACGCACGACGCGTTGAGAAGCGGATCCTTTGACCGCGTTTATGCCAACCTCAAAGCAACAAACCATCCCCGCGTGTTTGTGCACTGCACGCTGAATCGCCGCAACTGGCGGGATCTCGAATCGCTTGCGGGCCTGATTCGGGAAATCCCGACCGTGCGGGGCATGACGGTCCAGTTTTTCTATCCCTACCACCAGGGGGAGGAAGACCTGGCGCTCTCATGGGCAGAGCGCCAGGCCGCCATCGAAAAACTGCTGGATCTCAAGAAGAGCGGCTTTCCCATTTTGAACTCATCGGCGGGGCTGCGGGCAATGAAACACAATCGCTGGCGCTGCCATGATGATATTCTGATCAACGTCGATCCGGACGGTTCCATCACCCGGGGCTGCTATGTAAAGAGCCGGGGCGAGATCCATTGCGAGGCCTGCGGCTTCACGCCCGTCGCCGAAGCCTCAGGCGCGCTGGACTTCGTTCCGGGATCGCTGTGGGCCGGCTGGCAGTTGTTTCTGAAGACCGGGGGATGAGGGCCTGAAAGCAGCCTTCGCCCGTCTCCGGGACGTCAGTTTAAAAATGATTGATTCCCTGGATAATCCCTGAAAACCAAAAATGAAATGCCGTGAGTTGTGGAATCAGTTTCCGCCGGAACGTTTTTTCCAGTTCGCGTCGGCTTTGGCGATGTTGCCGGGGATGTCCTGACGCCATTTTTCATGCGCCGACCGGCTGCAATTCAGGTAGAGCTTTCCGTTGACGATCTGCCAAACTTCAGGATCGGTGTCGGCCTTGCGGTCCCCGGCCATCGCCCAGGAGCAATAACCGTCATACTGCGGAGCGTATTGCTCCGGGCTTGCCGCAAACAGGTCCCGGTTTTCAGCGGACAGGAAATTCCAGGTCATGCCGTGCCATTTAAAGGTGAATGACGGATTGCCTTTCAGCGCTCTGCCGTCCTTGAAATAGGCGACGGCATCGTACCCCCGGATGGCCGGATCATCCATCGAGGCCATGCCGGAGGCTATCCCGGCGCCTCCCGTCAAGGTGAACAAGGTAAATGATAAACCGACCAGAACTCCCTTCAGCGTCTTTTGCAGGCCCATCTTTTCATCCTCCGTTACTGATATCATGTGAATAGATAAAGCATGAGCATCGGAAAAGTCAACGGATGGGCAGGACGAGGCCCACGGGACGCAGGCCGGTGATAATCAGGCCCACGCCGCCTTTGGCCCGTTCAATATCATGGTCCGCTCCGTCTTTCGTGCAGGCGCCGTCGGTCTCATCAGCCGCGGAGAGCAAACCCATGGGCGTCATGGCGTGCGGTTTTTGAGGGTAACCGCCGGGGAGCCGCTGTCTCCGGCAGTCAGGAATGCGGTTTGGCCCCGGGGATCATCCCGGGGTCCTCCCCGCTGATTGGATCAGACAATTTTTTGTGCAGTCACTCAGACCGGAACAAAATCGGACGATCGAACCTCTTTGAGCTTCAAGGCTTCCGTGGGGCAGACGACCGTGCACGCGCCGCACCCCAGGCACTTTTCAGCATCGACGACGGTTATATCATCCTGCATGGAAAGAGCGCCGAAGAAGCACCGGTCCACGCACGTTTCACATCCGCAGCAGAGCTCGGAATCGACAAAGGCCCCGAAGCGGCTGGGCGCCACCCATTTCTTCGGCCCTTTCATAATCGCCCAGTTCAGGCAGCAGTCATTGCAGCAGTTGCAGATGACATGGCCGACCGTCTGGCGGTTATCCACGACATGCACCAGCCCTTCCTCCCGGCACGTTTTCAGAATGTCCAGGGCCTCGCTTTTGGAAAGCGCCCGGCCGGTGCCCCGGTCGATATTGTACTCGGCGGCGCGGTCCACCTGCATGCAGACCTCCAGCGGCTTGTCGCAATTGCCGGAAATCACGCGGCAGGAGCAATTGGTGACGGAAAGCGTTTTGGCGTCCCCGATAATCTTCACGACATCGTCATAGGCAAGAATCTGCGACTGCGGTTCGATGCTTTCATTGACGGGGACGACCCGCATGATGGAACCGGGCAGGATGTCCATGATTTTATGGCCGTACTCCGGCCATTCGTTTTTCATGTACTCTTTCCAGAGGTCCAGCACCTGCCGGGAAATGCCCGGCGTCAGGCTGGTGGAATCATGCATCTGGGGAATCGTTTTCACGCGGTAGAATTTTTTCTCACCGCCTTTTGTGGCCTTGAAGATCAGCCCGCGGTGGAACAGTGAATCCATCATCGCCGTGATGACATCCTCCGGCAATCCGGACTTTTGCGCCAGCTGCTCGATGGTTGCCGGCGGGGCCGCCAAAAGCATCACCCTTGCTTCGTCATCATTGACCAGCGCTTCGAAGATCCTGGGAACCAGGGGTGATTCGCCCGCCCCGACTGCTTCCGCCAGCTTTTTGCATAAAATCATATCCGGCATACTGAATTTTCCTCCCTTATAAAGAATGATAAAAATATCGTGAAAATGATCCTTCCTGTCAAGAACAAATAACAGTTTACTGTAAACAGTGATTTGTATCTATCAAGCTTTTGCGCATAAAAATCCGTTGTTATTCCCCCGCGTGTTCACGTGCGATCCTCTTGCCCCGCTCTTCATCCACGAAAAAGATGATGATGACGGCGATGAAGAAAAAAACCGAGCAGACGAGGACGGCTTTTTGCAGTCCCAGCAGGGTCTGCAGGATTCCCAGACCCATCAGCCCCATGATGGCCGAGAGGCGGCTGGTGAGACTCCACAGGCCGAAAAACTCGCCGGCCTTGGTATCCGGCGAGAAAAGCCCCACCATGGCGCGGCACGCCGACTGGGTCGATCCCAGGCCTAGCCCGGCGATGCAGCCGATCACGAGAAACACGTGTTCTTCTTTAAAGGACGCCCCCAGCAGGCTGTTTACAAAGGCGGTGACGGAGGAAACCCCGTAGATCAGGCTGACCGCAACCACCCAGATAATCAGCGTCAGGATGAAGGTTCTCTTGGCGCTCCATCTGTCCTGAAGGACCCCGAAGAGGAAGGCGCCGGTGGCCGCCGTAAACTGCGTGATGACAAACATGAAGATCTGCGTCGCACCCGACCATTTGACAACCTGGTCTCCGTAAATGAAGGCGAAGGAGATCACGATGGAGAGGCCGGCATAGGCAAAAAAGAACGAAGCCAGCAGGATCATCAAATCCTTGTAATCCCGGATGTCCAGAAAAGTTTTTTTAATCCGTTTAAACCCGACGGCCAGGAAAGTTTCGCCAGGCGGCAGTGTCCGGGGGATCGTCCGTTCTTTCACCCAGAGAAACGTCGGGATCGCGGCCACGAGGAAAAACAAACCGGTGACCGGTCCCACCCAGCGCAGGCTGGGAAAGTTTTGCAGCGTGTGAACGCCCGCCCCCAGGCCGAATATCACGATGGCCGTCGATATCAGGCCGCCGAAGTAACCCAGCCCCCAGGCGTAGCCGGAAATTTTCCCCAGATCTTTAGACGGACCCAGCCCCGGAAGAAAGCTGGAGACAAACGCTTCGCTGTAGGAGAAACCGATGTTGGAGAGAATAATGAGCAGCATCCCCAGAAAGATGCCCCCCGGCTGAACAAAATAAAGGGCGGCCGTCGCGAGGACGGTGAGCAGGCAGCTTCCGAACAGGAACCTTTTTTTGGAGGCCGTATAGTCCATGATGGCCCCCAGAAGCGGGGCCGTGAGAAGCACGATCAGGTAGCTTATGGACAGGGAGGTGCTCCAGAGGAGATTCCCCAGCCGGTATTCCGGTCCGTCACCCACGATGATTCTGGGAAAGATGATGCAGAATACAACCGTAATGATGACCGTCGTATAGGATGAGTTGGCAAAATCAAACATGGCCCATCCGAACAGTTCTTTGCGTGAAGCCCTTTTGATTTCTGTCATAGATATTTCCCCGTGCCGGTTATTGTAAAATTATTGTGCGATCGGTGAAAAATGTCAGGCCGCATTATACTCCGGCGGGCAAATATTGCAAAGACAATGAGCGGCCATTTTGCCGTGCCGAACAAATCAGCGCGCGGTTTCCTTCCGGCAACTTTGCGCTTGCCGGATCAAATCCCCTGTGGTTAACTTCGGGACATGATAAAAAACAGTCTTGATCATATTCATCCGGATCGCGCGGAATTTACGGTCCTGGGTGCAAAAGCCATGCTTCGGTCAACCCCGAAGGCGGCGGGGAGGATTCGTTGATTCGTCGTCATCTCCTTTTGTTCTCGGGTTTGTTCCTGGCGGCGGCCCTGCTCGTCGGCCTGGTTTTGCGCATGGGGTATCTCTATGTCGAGGTGGGGAAGGGCATTGCCGACAGCGACGGCGGATCCCCGACGATTTTTTACGGTCGATCCATGGAAATCACGAAAGGCGCCGACCTGGAAAGCCTCCGTCTTGTCGAACGGCTGAAACGGCTTTCCTACGGGGAAGTCAGGAAGCAGCCTTCCGCCGCCGGAACGTTTTTCCGGGATGAAAAGCAAATCAGGATATTCCTGCGCGGGGATAGCGCCGGAAAAAAGGATCAGCAAAACGGTCCGGTGACGATCGGACTTAGCGACGGCCGAATAACATCGCTCAGATCCGCCGCCGGCAAAGAATTGCCGTCGATCGAACTGGAACCGGAGGAACTCGGCCGCATCCTCAGTCCCAAACTGGATTCGCGGCACCAGGTGGTGCTTTCCGCCATTTCGCCTCATCTGCAAAACGCGGTCATCGCGTCCGAAGACGCGCACTTTTATTCCCATTTTGGAATTGACATCCTGGCCATCGGCCGCGCTTTGATCGCCGACCTCAAAGAACAGAGGTTTGCCGAGGGCGGCTCCACCATAACGCAGCAGCTCGCGAAAAATTTTTTCCTCTCCCCCCGAAAAACGGTCGGGCGCAAACTGCGGGAGGCGGAGCTGGCCCTGGCCCTGGAGCTGCGCTACTCTAAAAAACAGATCCTGGAAATGTATCTGAATAAAATTTACCTGGGGCAGACGGGCGTCGATCGGATCTTCGGCGTCGAAGATGCATCCAGCGTCTATTTCTCGAAGCGCGCCCGGGACCTCTCGCTTCAGGAAGCGGCGCTCCTGGCCGGGATCATCCACGCCCCGAACCGGTATCTGCTCTTTACGAATTCCAAAACGGCAAAAGAGAGGCGCAATAAAGTCCTGTCCCGGATGCGCAAGCTGGCCATGATTTCGGAAGACGAGTTTCTCAACGCGTCCCAAAAACCGCTGCAGCTCCAATCGGGCAAGGCCCCTGTTCACCTGTCTTCGTATTTTATCGATTATATCCAGCGGATCACCCGGGAAGACATGGGGACGGAAAGACTCTACCATTCGGGATACCGCTACTATACCACGCTGGATCCCGTCTGGCAGGCCGACGCTGAGGATGCGGTTACGCGGGGGCTCGGGGACATCGCGAGGACGGCCCGGCCCGCCCGTGAACCGCTGCAGGCCGCACTGGTCGCCATTGACCCGAAGACAGGAACGATGAGAGCCATGGTCGGCGGGCGAAGCTACGGGCAGAGCCGGTTCAACCGGGCGGTGGACGCCAGGCGTCAGCCGGGAAGCGCTTTCAAGCCTTTTGTCCTGCTTGCGGCGCTGGCCGGGCCGCCGGCGGACCGGGAGAGCCTGACGCTCTCCACCCTGGTGTCGGGTGAGCCGATCTCCCTTCCCACGCCCGAAGGGACGTGGACCCCGTCCAATTTTGAAGATAAAAAATATGGAAACATCACCATCCGGAAAGCCATTGAAGATTCCGTCAACACGGCCACCGTTCGTCTGGCCCATGACGTCGGTTTTCAGGACGTGCTGAAAACTGCAAGGCAGGCGGGAATCAAAAGCCCGCTCCTGCCCGTTCCGTCGATGCCCCTGGGGAGCTTCGAAGTCACGCCCATGGAGCTTGCCTATGCCTATGCGACCATCGCCTCGGGCGGCGTTCGCTTTGCGCCCTTTGCGCTCTTTTCGGTCACCGCGGCGGATGGAGATCAGATCATTGCCAGAAAAGTTGAACGCAGCCAGGCGCTGGATCCGCGCGTGGCCTATCTTGCCGGATACGCCCTGGAAGGTGTTCTGACGCGCGGCACGGCCCGGGATGCGAAAGCCTTGAAAATCGACTTTCCCGTATCGGGGAAAACCGGAACGACGAACGGCAACCGGGATTCCTGGTTTGTGTTTTTTACGCCCGACGTCGTCTGCGCCGTCTGGGTGGGATATGACACGGGCGCCGATACGGGGCTCACGGGCGCGACCGGAGCGCTGCGCATCAGCGCGCGGTTTCTGCGGTCCCTTTATTCCCGTTCCCGGCCGCCCGTCGTCCCGGTGCCGGATGGAATCGAGGTGGCCTTGATCGATCCCGCATCCGGATACCGCGCCACCGTTTTATGTCCTCAAACCTTTCAGGAAGCCTACCTGACGGGCACGGCGCCCCGGGAAACCTGTCCCGATCATCCGGTGAACCCGGTCATGGATGCCATTCGCAGCAAAATGCGCGATGCCGGCGGGTTCTTCCGCGATCTGTTCAAATAAACGACCCGCCTGTTATTCCAGGCAGCGGAAGGCTTTGCCGGTGGCCTTAACCGGACGGGGCTTGCCGCGCTGCCGGTCCGGTATCCGGCCGCTCTATTCAACCGATGCCTCCTCGACCCACATCAGTTCGCAGGCGCCCGCGCCGCTGTCCTCGCGGGTGAGCGATGAGCGCCAGGACCAGCCGTCGGGGTGCCGGACGTTGATGAGATAGCCTTTGAGGCTGACGATGTTGCCGCTGCGGACTTGGAGCAGAAGCGCCTTGACGCTGTCATTCGCCGGAACGAGGTGCGTATTGACCGACGTGCGGACGATGACGGCCGGGTCGATCGGCGGGGCATCGCTCCAGCTGTAATGGTACCAGCGGCCGCTTTGACGGATATTCAGCTTTTTTGTGACGGCATGATCGGACATCGGCCCCCAGCCCAGTGCGAAATCAACTGGGGAGAGGTCTGCTTCACGTCCGGTCCGGTAGCGTTCGGTTGACAGCACCCTGGCGCGGATCTCATAGCGCGCGACCGGCTGAATTTCATAGCCTGCGTGCAAAATGACCGGCGCGTCGGTATTTTCCTGGAAAGGCACCTGGGTTATCGGCGCGGTGCCGGCCAGGCGCTTCTCTTCCAGTTTATTGTGTGTGAAGTAACCGACTCCGATGAGGACAACCAGCACGATCAGCCAGGATTTAAATGTCTTTGGGAACACGTCGCGATCCTCCCTTGATAATTGGGGCTGATTATACATGGAATGCAAGCAAGTGCAATCTCCGTCAGGCTGAAATCCGGGATATTTCTCTGGTGGTTCTATATTTGAATTGACAGCCGGAAGGGTCTTCATATATTCCTTCGGCAGTATATGAAGATCCGGGAATAAGGAAATCAAACACTGAACCGCTCATCCGGGAGGGAACATGTCCGATAAAAAAAATGCCGATCCGCTGCCTAAAAACGCCACCGAAGCGCAGGGGCTTTTAATCAAGGCTTTTCATGAGCAATGCGGCCCTGCAAGTCTGCCCGTCATCGATGATATTCTCGGCCGCCAGGGACGGGCGCTGGGGCTTAAGGCCAAAAGCAAACTCCCGGACAATCGCTTATCGGGCGTGGCCGCGGCCTTCACAAAAAACTTCGATCCGGCGACGGTCACGGTGGTTTCGCTCTCCGATGAAAAGTTCCACATCCAGGGAACTAAATGTCCTTTCGGACTGGAAAACACGTCACGGGAACTCTGTGAAGCGGTGATGGCGATCGACCGCGAATATTTTTCCGCGGCAACGGACGGCAGGACCACCCTGAAGATTTTGCAGACGAGGGCCACGGGCGGCCTCATTTGCGATACGGTGTATTCGGCAAAAGCGACCGATTCTGCTGAATAAAGATCAATAAAAAACTTGGACGCCGTCTTGCATCCCGGAATTTTTAAGGCGCGCCGCCCGGCGTCGCTTGCCTGCATTCCACATATTTCAAAATGACCTCCACGCTTTTATCAAGGTCCATTCTGCCGGTATCGATCGCCAGGTGATACCGCCTGGCATCCGCCCATTCCCTGCCGGTGAACGTGCGATGATAGAGCGCTCTTTCTTTATCGCTCTGGTCGATCATTTTTGCCGCGGCTTCTTCCGAGACCTGCTGCGTTTCCTGAACACGGCTTTTGCGGGATGGCAGATCGCCATGGATGAACAGGCTGACATGATTCGGGTGGTCGCGGAGAACATAAGAGCCGCTGCGCCCGATAATAACGGCTGAACATTCCCGGGCGATGCGCGTGACGGCTTCTGTTTCAGCTTCAAACAGCTCCCGGCTGGTCGGCATGTTATTTTTTTGCGGCACATAGACATCGGGGTTCCCGAAAGCATACGAGCGCAAAAACGATTTCCAGAATGAACTCAGTTTTTCGTCGCGGCGCTCCAGCATCTCTTCCTGCACCGCGAGCTTTTTGGCCGCCTGCTGGATGATTTCGCGGTCGGCGTAAAGAATATTCAATTTTACGGCGAGCTGTTGCCCGATGTAGGCGCCGCCGGACCCGAGCTGGCGGCTGATCGTGATGATGAAAGGTGACGTACTCATTTTAATCCTCCCGTGTTTCATTTACTTGCAATCGCATGACATAGGTCCATCCGGCGTGGCCGGGGCCGCTACTCTTTTTCCGAGTAAAAAATGATAGAGAACAGCAGCCGCCAGGATAAAAGCAATCATCGCCAGGAATAAACCCCGGTATCCGGTAAGAGGAACCAGGGATCCCAGCAAATAAGGCCCCGCGCCGAACCCGAGATCGACAAAAATAAAAAAAGTCGATGTCGCCAATCCCAGTCTTTTTGCGGGAATCCCTTTGAGGGACATGGCCTGCGCGCAGGAGATGAAGTTGCCGTATCCCAGGCCGATGATGACCCCGGCGGCAAGCAGGGTGATTCCATGATCGGCCTGACTGAATAACAGCATGCCCACGCAATAAATAAAAAAGCAAGGATACATGACAATATTAGCTCCCCGGACATCCAGCAGGCGCCCCGAAAAGGGCCGGGAGACCAGGACGGCCGCGGAATAGACAAGAAAGTAGAAGCTCGCCGCTTTTTCCAGATGGAGCTCCAGCGCATATAAAGACATAAAGGCCAGGACGACCGAATAGCTGAGTCCGATCGTTAAGGCGACAAGCGATATCGGCACGGCCTTCAATTCCAGGTATTTCTCAAGCTGAAACTGCTCTGAGGCTTCGGGCCGAACCGGCCGGGGCTTCGGGTTGGTTTGATCGGTCACCCGGAAAGACAGGACAAAGCTGATAAACGCAAGTATCGAAGCAACAACGAAAATCATCATCGAATGAAGATAATGAAGCGAAAGAATACCCAGGAAAGGTCCCAGCGCCACCGCCAGTACCGCCCCCAGGCTGTAATAGCCGATGCCTTCCCCGCGCCGGTTGTCCGGGATGATCTGGGCGACGATCGTCCCGGTTGCGGTGCTGGCCACCCCGTAAGCGATGCCGTTAAAAAGTCTGACGATGACCAGCAGGATCAGATTGATCGCGGCAAAATAGAGCAGGCAGGTGATGATAAAAAGGATGATCCCGATCATCAGGATTTTTTTACTGCTGGCGATTTCCGTCAGGCGCCCTGCGCCCAAACGTCCGATCAGAGCGCCGATGATAAAAATTCCTGCCACAAGTCCGGCCATACCGGTTGAGGCCTGAAATTTGTCTACGGCATAGGCAGCGATCGTAACCAGCAATAAAAAATGAATTAAAAATACCAGAAAATTGATTACGGACACCGTCATAAAATCTTTTGTCCATAACCTTTCCTTTTCCATGCTGTCCGCCCTTCAAGAATCCAATATACGTTTTCAGCCGCGCCTGACTGGAGGGAATGCTTCCGTCGAGCATGGGGCAGCGCATTGGGTGCCCCTGAAATTCGGGAGGGCAGGTCAAATCTTGACGGCCTGTTGCCCCCGGTGCCCGCTTTAAATTGCGGAAATAATCCTTAATCATTCTTTACGCAAGGGTCGTGCGGACATACCATACGTATCGGTAACGGCTCAGGGCATTGACTTCCCAGAACGCGCCTAAATAGAGATCAAAGACGCTCAGATAGTCGTTGTAGGCAATCGGCGTGTCGAACTTGATCGTCTGCAGGGCAAGGCCGGTGTAACCGCCGGGCCGGTAGGCGGCCAGCGCGTCCGGCAGGAGAGGAAAGGTGATCGTGTTGGTGCCGGGCGGGACGGTTATGGAATATTGATAGGACACGCGTTGGGGCAAATAGACTTGATAATCAAAGTCAATCACCTGCACGGCAGGCGAGGGTTCGTTGATTGTCCAGGAAATAACCGGGCGGCTCGACGCTCCCTGGACGTAAGCGAGATCGGCGGGTAAAGCCGGCGCCTGGCTGAAATCATAAGTCTGGCTGGAAACTGTTTTCAGATAACGGGTAAAACCTACGTCCGCGCGATAATGACCTACGGCATCCTCTCCCATAAGAGTGACCGCGGCGGCCAGCATGTTGTTGTCGGCAAAGCCGGTAAATGAATAACTGTCTGCCGAAGCGGGAGGGGGACCCGGCGACCAGATGAAATTGTAACTCAAATTGGTCGGGGTTCGCTTGCGCATGAGCGAGGCAAAAATGCTGTGCTGCGTGGATGCCGGCGGGACATTGGTGAACTGGTGGGTATGCCGGGCAAAGTCCGTCCGGTTGAGGGTCATATTCACTGTGCTGCCCGCCACGGCCGGCTGATCAAGGGCAAAGCCGTATCCGATGATATTGCCCAAATCGTCATAGGCGGTGGCAAAGGCCGAGAAGTTTCCGTCGCTCTGAATGCCTGCGGAGACATCGAAAATCGGTTGGCTGCCGCCGTAAGTGATCGGACCGACCGTGACGTCGCTCTCGGTGCTGCCCGGGATGGCATTCGTCACGTTGAAATTTACATTTCTTTCGTTCATCTGACCGCAGGGATTGACGACCAGGGTGACACCCGGTACATTCACGCCGTAAATGACATTGACGGAATGGAAGGTTATGTTTTCGGCAATGCAGCTGTAGGCGGCGGCCACCACGGCGCTGGCCGGCGGGGAGTCGAATGAGGTCACGCCCTGGAGATTGGTGGTTCCGTAGTTGACCATCACGCCATCCGGGCCGCCCATCACGACCGCAACGTTGGCCAGCACCCGCCCCTGGTCATCAACGACTCTGACGGTCAACTGGCTGGATGATGATGAAGATGAACTGCAGGCGGCAATCATCAAAAGACATAAAACGAAAAGCAGACGACGAATCTTCATGGTATTCCCTTTCCGAAAAATCTAAGAATATTATACGGTACCAAGAGCGTTTTTTACGGTGGAAGTATAAGGAATCAGCCGCCGCATGTCAATGAGATAAAACCCGGACTTTGAACTGGAATTCACCTGCCTCCACCGAAAAAACCACCCCAGCGCAGCGATCGGGTATATTGCCTTTGTGGGGCCTCCCTATTACCTGGACACCCAGCCGCCGCAGACAGGGAATACCTGCCCGACAAAACAGCTTGCCGGCTCACTGCACAGATAAGCAGCAAATTCCGCGTCCTCTCTCGCTCCCACGAGACGCCCCAGAGGAACCTCCCGTTTCAAACGTTCCTGAAATCGAGGGTTCTCCTGTACTTCCGCGGGAAAGTAAGTCGGATTGTCGACAAAGTTTTGCGCGATGGCATTCACTTGAACATTATGGATCGCAACTTCGACGCCGACTGCCTGCACGTAGGCAAGCTGCGCACCACGCGCGGCACTGTAAGTCGATGCGCGCTTCATTCCGCGCAAGGCGGATGCACTGCCCATAACGAGAATCTTGCCCGCGCGACGCTTGATCATGGCAGGCAGCACAGCCTGAAACAGCAGGCGAAGTGGATCCACCAGAACTGCAAACGTGTCTCGCCATTCTTCAACTGACACTTCCGTGACAGGGGTCGTGGGCGCCGGAACAGCCAGGTTGGCAACGAGAACGTCGATATGGCCTGCATCAGCTATGATGCGGGCGGGCGCGTCGCGGTTTGTAAGAGGCCCTGTGCTGGCAATTAAAATGGCACCATGCTCTGCAAACACCTCACAAAGTGTCGGACCCATAAACGCATCCGCCTGGGTGATGAGCACGCGTTTATCTCGTAGGCTTTGATCTGTCATTTTCTCCTCCTGCGTATTAATATGCAAATTGTATCTGCTCATACTGCAATGTTCAAAGAAAAAGCCGAGCCGGAGCCGCGAAGCGGCGATCGGGTTGAGTGTCTTGCTATGCCTTTTAACCATTGCCATAAGTTTACTCGCCGTATCCCAGTTTCCGGCGTTACCGGGACCCCAAGGGCATGTCGACTTTGGCTGCCAATTTGGAACGACCAGCACCATCAGGCGCATATAAATAGAATATGCTTTTGTTGAGCTAAAATTCTTCGGAATTAGATTTTAAATTCACAAGTTCCCCCAAGTCAGGCTTTATCGGGGTGGATTCCAGGAAAAAGAAATGTAAAGCTTTTCCATCCCTTGTCCTGAATGGGTTATTTTCAATAGCCTCTTCCAATTCCGAAACTCGCAGCGGCAACACTTTCAGTTTGAATCCATGTCTTTCCATGATCCTGGAGCTGATCTCTTCGGCGATCTTTTTTTGTTTGGTTTTTCCTGGCCCGGAACATTGTATTCCGCTCTGTATGTAGGTTATGACTTTTTCGCAACCCATCCCTTCGGGAATCTCTACAAGGTTTTTCATTGGCAAGATGTTTCTTCCACCG
This sequence comes from Deltaproteobacteria bacterium, assembly GCA_036528635.1. Taxonomy (GTDB): domain Bacteria; phylum Desulfobacterota; class Syntrophia; order Syntrophales; family Smithellaceae; genus UBA8904. The sequence continues at coordinate 144,590 of JAIGNE010000035.1, read as the reverse complement.
ATATTAATACCTCAAAAGAGAGCAACATATGTATTCACTTCAACTCCTTACCTGGTGCACTTGCAAGTAGAATGCACCCACCTTCCTGTCAATAAATAGACCGTCCCCATTTATGCATAGGTGTTAGCCAAAATTGTCTTACTCAACACCCCATAGTTTTTTGCGCGAGTTGACATATTGTAACAATCTATAATATCTGGAAGCTAGGTATTCATTTTCTTCTTGCACGTATTTTTGATGTTGTGAAACCACAAAGTCACAAGCAAGTTTAACCACTTTTGTATCAATTGAATTGTCAGCTACTTCCTTGTATTTTTTGCCCATGAAATCGAGCATGTAACGACCATCTGTATCTCGAATGATCATTTCCCTACAAAGCCTGGCCATGTTTTTAGCTACGATACCAAGGCGAGTTTTACATCGTTGATTTTCAACCCAGTACAGATAACTTATGAGTTCTTTTCCTAAGACTAAACGCGGATATTCTGCCAAATTACTTTCAATGTAATAAGCACGTTCTAATGCTGGGCCATATATTTCCTGACCTTCAATTCGAGTTCCAACTCCAACATCTAAACCCGCACGCAATGTTATAGTCGAAGCAAGGCTTAAAAAGCCTATGCCACAGGTAGCAAAAAGTGCAGAATAGACGCCATTCATAGCCGTACAATTTTCATCATTGCCCATAAGAGGTACTGCCACGATTATAGAGTCAGAAAAACCGTAAAAATAGACCTCAGATTTTCGAGCTGATAGGAATTCTTGACGATGTTCTGGTGGCGCAAGTTCAGGATTTGGTAAATGTGCATTTGAAGCATCAAAATAATCATGAAATGCATTCCGAAGTTTATCAACCTTTCCTATGGTTTTACGTATCTTGTCTAAAAATATTTCTTTTTCATTATCATTTGTTGGCAAATCTTTTATTTCTCTCAGGATACTTCTTTGTCCAAGAATATCGAGAAAGACAATAAGATAGTGTTGAAAGAGTAAAGCACTTTTGTTTGTTTTATCATTATGTTTATTCATAATTGCCTATGGCCAACGACAACATCAGACGGAGCGCAGCAATCGGCTGTATGTATTGGTTAAGGTTTTGTTATTTGATTGCATTATATGCCACATTGTAGACACTCTGTCGACCGTGACACTTAACTCCGCAATATGTTTCCGTGGCTGGTTGCTGATAAAATACCACCCCCGAATAAATGGGCTTTGTGTGTTCTATCTCACCCTGAACATTACGCGTTAAGGGTACTTGCCATAGGCCGCCACCGCTCATTCCCCCATAACTCTTTGGCGATACAGACCTGACACTATAGCTTACAGGAAAAACATAATAATCATGATTTCCGACAACAGTGGCATCCTCTGGACCACCAGCACCGCTTAAATTGAAGAATCCCTTAACTAAGTCATACCCATCTTTGTCTTTTTCTTCCGTAGTTTTTTCGTCAACAAAGCCATTAATAAACCAGAAACCGTCATGAATGTCTGGTGGCGAAGAGAGAATATGATCTCTTTGGACAGACAGATTGTAGAACACCTTCTTTGCTGCGATGGAAGATGCAATAGAATTTGATAAAACAACTGCACCGAGGTCTGGGCCATCGGAATAATGCGTACCGCGTTCGATATGAACGTATGTAATTCCCTGTGTATCGATCGTATACTGCTGTGTTGTTGCTGAGAGAATCAGGCCTAGACGTCCCGACTTCGGCAAAACGGATAGCACGTGGTCTGCTGTCAATATGGCATGAACATTTCCAATAGACACGAGTGTGCCGGAGCCAAGCAGCATAACATCACCTGAACTATGAGTGGGATTGTTAACATGGAGAAACCCGATGCTATAGTTCGCAATGTGTCTCATTGCAGCTTCAATGACTGCTTCGGGCAATTCTGCTAGTTTGATTTCTTCAGATGAAGCCATAATATCTAAACCTTAACGTTTAATATCCTTGGCAAGTATTTCCCGATGATTGCTTACAATCCTAATCTATTTGAGGCGGAAAGAAAAGTAGGAAATCCTTAAAAAACAAGCATATTAAAAACCGGCACACGGTATTTCAGGATAATAAAGACCAAAAGCCGGGCAGGAATTGGGACTCTATATCTTCAACCCTGTCTCATACCCTTCCGCAATGGCTTCCAGGGCTTTACGGATTTTTACGGCGTCGCCGATGGTGAAGAGTTCCGGAACTTTTCCGGCCAGCGTCGCGGAAAGTTCGTTTACGGGCTCGACGCCTGTTGCCATGATGATCGTATCGTAAACGCCGATGTTTTCTTCGCGGCCGTCTTTTTCAATGATCAGGCCTTCGGGCCGCAGCTCCTTGACTTTGGCGTTCACATAGATCCGGACGTTCTTCGCCGCGAGGTCACCGAGCAAAAAATGTCTGGCGGTGAGCGTAACATCCCTGGCGATCCCGGGCAGCATCTCGACAATCGTCACCTGCTTGCCGTGATGGGCCAGATGATTGGCGGTTTCCGAGCCGATCATCCCTCCGCCGATCACGGCGACGCGGCCCCGGGCATTGGCTTTTCCGGTGAGGATATCCTGGGCGCTCATGATACTTACCTGCGGGGGGCCCGAAAGGGCCATGACGAGCGGCTTGCTTCCCGTGGCGATGACCACGGTATCCGGCTTTTGATCACTCACGATGCGTTCCGTCAGTTCCGTCTGCAGGTGAATGGCAACCTGATGATCGGCGAGCTGCTTTTTCTGCCAGATGATGAATCCGGCGATCTCGCCTTTGTGCGGCGGGATGGCGGCGGTGTAAAATTGTCCGCCCAGTTTTCCGAACTTTTCAAAGAGATGAACTTCATGGCCGCGACGGGCGGCAACCCAGGCTGCTTCCATTCCGGCGGGCCCCCCGCCGGCAATGAAAACCTTCTTTCGTTTGGCGGCGGGCTTGATCTGAAGTTCGGTTTCTCTGCCCAGGGTGGGATTGACCATGCAGGTAGCGGGCTGGTATAGCGATATCCGGCCGATGCAGCCCTGCAGGCAGCCGATGCAGGCATTGATATCGTCAATCCGGCCGCTTGCAGCTTTATTGGGAAGCTCCGGATCGGCAAGCGAAGCCCTGCCCATGGCGACCAGATCGGCTTTGCCTGCGGCTATGACTTCTTCGGCCAGAAGCGGGTCATTGATTCTTCCGACGGTGATGACGGGAATCTTCACGACGCTTTTGATTCCCCGGGCGTAATCGGTGATCCAGCCGTGGCTTATGGCGGCGGGAGGGGCAATGGCATAAAAGCTGCCGTACGTACCGGCGGATACATGGATGGCATCGATCCCGGCCGCTTCCAGCAGGCGGCTGATGGCTTTCGTGTCTTCGATGTTTCTTCCTCCGGGGACCAGTTCGTCTCCCGATATTCTAAAAATGACCGGAAAGTCTTTTCCGACCCGGGCGCGGATGCAGGCGAGAATCTCCAGGGGGAAGCGCATCCGGTTGGTCAGGTTCCCCCCGTAGGCGTCGGTCCGCTTATTGGAATACAGCGACATGAACTGGGCAATCAGGTAGCCGTGGCCGCCATGGATTTCAATGCCGTCAAAGCCCGCTTCCTTTGCCCGTCTTGCGCACTGGCCGAACTGTTCGACAATCTCACCAATCTCACTTTGCGCAAGCTCGCGGGGAATCTCCTGGATCATCGGGCAGGCGAGAGGCGAGGGCGCGACCGGCTGGCAGCCGATGCAAAACTGCGAGGTCTGCCGTCCGGCGTGATAGATCTGGGCGAAAATCCGTCCGCCGCTTTCATGAATCCTTTTGGTGAAGGCAGCATGGCTTTCGATCTGGTCGTCGTTCCAGAGTCCCGGGATGTTCGGGAAGCCTTTGCCCGTGGGGGATACCGCGTAATCTTCCGTAATGATCAGGCCCCAGCCGCCCCGGGCTTTCGCCTCGTGATAGGCGGTGTATCGTTCGGTGGCCGTGCCGTCGGTATTGCAGAAGTTCATGACCATGGCCGGGACGACCAGCCGGTTGGCAATTTCCAGTTGATTGATGCGGATGGGTGAAAAAATATTTTTGAACATGAAAGCTCCTGTTTCTCGGGCGGGAAAGCATCGCCCGGAACAAGGGGTCTCGCCACCCTTTAGCGGTTGTTGCAACCCTTTGTTCTATAGCGGCAGACGCACTGCGCTAGACGCACATTTTCAGGATATCCTCGACGATTTCCGGCGTGACATTGAATTTTTCGCCGAGTTTCACCATATTATGCGCCTTGAGCTGTGCGACAATCGCGGGAATGGTTTCCTCGGTAATGCCGTAATCGCAAAGGCGGGTCTTAATCCGCATGCTTTCAAAAAACGCGCGGGTTTTGGCGATGGCCTCGGCGATCCGTTCCTCGGTGCCGCCCTCACGGATTCCCCAGACGCGTTCGGCATATTGCAGCAGCTTTTCTCCCTTCTCGCCCTGGCGAATGGTCAGCATGGCCGGCAGGACAATCGCCAGCGTGACCGCGTGATCCAATCCATGCAGCGCCGTGAGCTCATGGCCGACCATGTGGGTGGCCCAGTCCTGGGGAACGCCGGCGCTGATCAAGCCATTCAGACCCAGCGTGGCACACCACATGAGATTCGAACGAACATCATAATTCAGCGGATCGGCGAGGGCCTTCGGACCTTCTTCAATCAAGGTCAAAAGCAGTCCCTCGGCGAAACGGTCCTGAATTTTTCCGGCCGCGGGATAGGTGAGATACTGTTCGGTGATGTGGACGAAGGTATCGACCACGCCGTTGGCGATCTGGTTGGCGGGCAGCGTATAGGTTTTGGTCGGGTCCATCACGGAAAACTGCGGATACACCAGGCGATGCGCGAAAGGCAATTTGGTTTTCGTTTCACGCCTGGTGATGACCGCGCCGTTGTTCATTTCGGAGCCGGTTGCCGGCAGGGTGAGGACGGTGCCGAAGGGCACGGCCTGTTTCACGCCCCGGCCGTATGATTTCACGATGTCCCAGGGATCGCCCGGATAGTGAACGGCCGCGGCAATGAATTTTGTTCCATCAATGACGGAGCCGCCGCCCACTGCCAGGATGAAGTCGTTTTTATTGCTGCGAATTTTCTCTACGCATTTCATCAGGGTTTCATAGGTCGGATTCGGTTCAATCCCCCCGAATTCATCGATTGCATATCCCGCGAGCGCGGCCTTCACTTCATCCAGCACGCCGTTTTTTTTGACGGAGCCGCCGCCGTAGGTAATCATGATTTTTGAATCCTTCGGAATTTCTTTGGCGATATCTTTGATGGTGTCTTTTCCGAAGATGATCTTCGTCGGATTGTAAAAAGTAAAATTAAGCATAACTCCTCCTCCTGGGGTTAATGGTTTACGGATGAGCTGGATGCCGGGGACCAAACCCGGGCATTCCCGCTGCACTATCTTTCAAACGAAACAGGTTATCGATTCCGACATGAATGGATCTTACAGTCCGAAGACCGCCCGGGCGTTTTCGCCCAGCATCATGTCCACTTCTTGCTTTGTAAAATGAATCCCGGCCGGCGCCTTTTCGGGCAGGTCGCGGATATAGTTGATGATGGTCCCGAGCGGATGAAGAAGCGTCTGAACCGGGGCGTCGGAACCGAATAGAATCTTCGCAGGACCGGCAAGATCGATGACCTCGCGCAGCTGGCGGCAGAACAAGTCGTAATTCTTGCAGGCCAGGATGTCCCAGGCCGCCAGGTCCCCGAACATCGGCGATTGAAACGCCGCGAGAGACGCCCAGGGGCGCCAGTTGATGAACCCGCCCATGTGGGCGGCAATTACTTTGATTTCCGGAAAGTCGATGGCGATGTCGCAAAGCATCAGGGGGTCGGCAAATTTGCAGCGTCCCCGGGGCATCAGCGGCCCGCTGTGCGTGAGCAGGACGCCATGATGCTCGGCTATGACTTCCAGCACCTTCCGGGATTCGGGGCCCGCCGGATCAAATCCGTGGTCCGGGTGATACTTGACGCCTTTGAGGCCATACTCTTTAAAACAGACCCGGGCCATGTCCGCCGCTTCCGGCCGTCTCGGGTCAATACCGGCCAGGCCGACGATGCGGCCGGGGTGTCTGAGGCACGCTTCTCCCAGCATCCGGTTCTGCTTCTGCATGACCTCGGGAGTGAAGAGCTTGAGCGCGATGATGTCGACGTTGACCGCGACGGTGACATCGATGCCCGCCTCATCCATGTTGGCCACGAGCCGGTCGCCTGCCGGATCCCCCCAGGTTTCTCCCGCGGTTTTCAAGAGGGCATCCGGGTCGGGATTCATTCCCATTCTTCTTCCCTCCTGGACGATCAATTGCACCATCTCGGCTGCGCCCTTTTCGCTCATGGCCGCCATGTAATGATAATGTGAGTCGATGATCATGATTTGCCCCCAGGTGATTGTTATGTCCGTCCTGTCTTTTTAATATAATCTGTTTTCGATTTTGTCCATGGCTCTTTCGGCCTTTGTTGCGGGCCATTTCCTGTGATGCGCGCCGTGGGCTCCGCCTTCCGCCTAAAGGCCTACAGTCTAACAGCCTATAGTCTAACAGTCTAATAGTCTAATAGTGTAATAGTCTAATAGTGTAATAGTCTAACAGCCTGCAAGTCTACACGTCCCAGATAAAGATCACACCGCTTGTCGGAAAAATCCACTCTTCGTTGCAAATTTTAATCTTGATCGATTTCCCCCTGCTGGCTTTGATGTCCGCCTGGGGATGGCGGCCGGCAAAGAAGCTTTCCGCGCGGACATTTCTCAGGCCGGCGTTTTCGTAATTGAAGTTGATCTCGAGGCCCCGCGTCGGATACAACAGATAGGCGGCATAGGTTCTGTTGTTTTTGGCTTTCTTGGTCAGAATTTCAATCTCAATTTTGACTTCCTGATTGATTTTTGATTTGAGCGTCTCGCTTCCGCACCAGACTTCATAACCCCGGTCGGTTTTTTTCGCTTCCATTATGGGGATATCTTCGCCGTCGATGCGCATTTTCTCCACGGTGAAGTCGCGCTCGATCACCAGATCATCGCCGCCGAGGATCCAGCGGTATTCGCAATGCTCGTCTTCAATCAAGGCCTCCAATTGTTTGCTGTCGGAAGCGCAGCCGATCATGAAGAGGCTGCTGCGGATCGTCTTGGTGTATTCGACATGGGTGCGCAACTGGAAATAAGCATCGGCGCGCCGCCTGGGTTCAGCCGCTTCCGGCAGCTGCGCGATGGTGATATCGTAGCGGAAAGAGGAGCGCAGTTCGAGCTGCCGGTCTTCCTTGCCGAACAGGGTTTCAAACATTTCATAGTAAATGGCGTCGCCCAGTTCCTCGTTGCGCGTGCGGGTTTGCAGGCAATGGCGGATGATATTGTCGATGCGCGCGATGGATTTTTCCTCGCCGGGAACGAAGATTCTTCGGAGCCTCGGCTCCACCGCGTCGGTTTGCCCTTTCTGTAAAAAGACGCGCGGCGCGCGTTTTCCCAAAGCGCACAGCACTTCATAGCTGATGGTCTGGGCTTTGGCCGCGATTTCATTAGCGCTGATGTATTCGCTGCCCTGACGTCCCAGCAGGACCACTTCATCGCCGACCTCGCAGTCGGGAATCTGCGTGACATCGAGCGTGCACATGTCCATGGACACGCGGCCGATGACCGGCGCGCGCCGGCCGTGGATCAGCGCCTCGCCCCGGTTGGACAGGATGAAGGGATAGCCGTCGCCGTAACCCACCGGAATAGTCGCCACACGGGTTTTGCCCCCGGTGATGTAAGTGCTGTTGTAACCGATGCCGTAGCCCGCGGGGAATTCCTTGATGAGAACGATCGTGGTTTTAAACGACATCACCGGCAGAAGCGCCGCCTTGCTTTGGGTCTCCTCCGAGGGATAAATGCCGTAAGTCATGATGCCGGGACGCGCCATCTCCAGCTGCAATGCGGGATAATTCAGGATGGCGCCGCTGTTGTCCATGTGCCTGACGGGAATGCCGATGCCCGTCTGCCGCAGTTCGGCAAGCAGGCCGGAAAACAAGTGCCACTGTTGATCATTATACGGCGTCATCAGTTCGCTTGAGGCAAAGTGGCTGAAGAGCCCCTCCAGGATGACATGGGGCAGGGTCTTGATGTGCCGGATCAAAGCCATGGCTTCGCTGTGCATGGTGCCGCCGCGCCCCATGCCGGTATCGACCTCCACATGGACGGTCAGGGTCCGGGAGGCCCGGGCCAGCTGGTCTTCGAGAGCGAGGGCGAACCCCGCGTCGGAAACGGAGGGCGTGAGGTGGTATTTGATCATGTCGGGAATTTCCGACAGGGTGGAAGGCCCGAGAATGACAATGGGCGCTTCAATGCCGCTCACGCGCAGCTGAATGCCTTCATCGGCATTGGCCACGCCCAGCATCCGCGCGCCTTCGCGCAGCGCAGCGTTGGAGATTTCAATGGCGCCGTGCCCGTAAGCGTCCGCCTTGACGGTCTGCATGAAATCGACGCCGTCTCCGATCAGCCGTTTGATCTCCCGGAGATTGGCAGTAAAGTTGTCCAGGTCCACTTCCACCCAGCTGCGGTATTTTTGTTCGTTTTTCAGGGGCATCGTTTGTTTTTCAGTCCTTTTTGTATGCAAAAGCAGGGCAGTGCGCGACCACCCGAGAGTGGCCGGCCGGTTCCTGCCCATCATCATTTTCTCGTCATCACAAACACGCCGTCCCAGGGGTCGGCCGGCGGGTGTTCCTTTAAATTCCTGCATCTTTCAATATACATTTCCGATACCCGATCACCGGGCCGGCTGGCGAGGACACTCTGGAATGCCGCAATCGCGTCGTCCCATTTGCCTTCCCGATAGAGCGTCAATCCCCCGGCAAAGGCGTCGATCAGATCTTTGCAGGCCGGCTCGTCTTGCTTCTCTCCCAGAAGTTCGTATATTTTGACCGGCTTGATCTTGCCCTTGACGCGCACACCGTCCAGTTCGCGGCAGCACATGCTGTCCTTCACGACCTGGTAGGTAAACTCGCTGATGATGATGTTGGTGCCGTATTCCTTGTTGATTCCCTCCAGCCGCGAGCCGAGGTTGACCATGTCTCCCATGACGGTATAGTCAAAACGCATTTCCGAGCCCATGTTGCCGACAACCATGTCGCCGGAGTTGACGCCGATGCCGATATCAAAGGCGGGACGACCTTCGGCTTTCCATTTTTCCTGGAGCCTTCGCAGTTCCCTCATCATCGCCAGCGCGGTCAGACAGGCCCGGCGGGCGTGGTCCGGCTGATCGAGTGGCGCGCCGAACACCGCCATGATCGCGTCGCCCATGTATTTGTCGAGCAGGCCGTCGTTCTGGAACACCTGATTGGTCATCGCGGTGAGGTATTCGTTGAGCAGCGCGACGAGCTCTTCCGGTGTGAGTTTTTCCGATATGGTGGTAAAGCCCCGGATGTCCGAAAACAGGACGGTCAGGTCTTTTTTGTCGCCGCCGAGTTTGAGCTTGGCCGGGTCTTTGAGCATTTCGTTGATGACCGAAGCGGTCAGATAATACTGAAACGCTCCCCGGATTTTCTTCTTTTCCCGCTCTTCCTTGAAATAGTGGTAGATCGTGATGCCCAGATAGATCACGATCATCGACACAAACGGATAAACGAGATTCAGCCAGATATTGAAAGCGGTAAAAATAAAATAATTGATGACGACGAAAACGGCGATGACGAGAAAGGCGCTGATCATCCCGGATATCGGCCTGAGCCGCGGAATCAAAAGCCCGATGATGAGGCCGAAAAGGATAATGGCGCAGATATCGACAAAGCGCGTCAGGGAAGAATGGCTGAGAAAGTTGCGATGCAGAATATTATCGATGACCGTGGCGTGAATTTCCACGCCGGGAAAGGTCGAGGAAAAAGGCGTCACGCGCAGGTCATAGATGCCGATGGCCGTCGCGCCGATGAGGACGATCTTGTCGCGGAATGTTTCCGGAGGAACGCTGCCGGAAAGGATGTCGGCGACGGAATAGTGGGGAAAGGTCCGGGGCGGCCCCAGGTAGTTGATCAGCAGCTGCCCTGATTCGTTGGTCGGGACCGGGATATCGCCGACGCTGACGTCCTTTGCGCCGTAGGGCTCCAGGTTCAGGGACAGGGGCGGAAAACCCAGATAGGCATGAACCAGCGAGATGGCGAGCGAGGAATAGTAGTTGTCGCCGAAGGCGATGACCAGCGGCGACCAGCGGTTGGAACCGTCGCTGTCCGGAATCATGTTGAAATAGCCGCTGTTCTGCGCGGCGGCGGCCAGGTCCGCGATGTTGGCCTCCGGCGCGTAGGCGCGCGGCAGGAAAGCGTCGCTGGGGGTGTCCGAGGTGGAGTTGACCATTGTATAGCGGGAATTTTCGATCAGCGCGGCATTTTCGCTTATTTCCCGCGCCGTAATATGGGCCAGCTCTTTTTCATTCCCCCTGCGCGGAAAATGAAAGAAATAACCCAGGGTGATGTTTCCCGAGTTTCGAATGGAGGCGGCCAGAATGGCGTCCGTATCGGAGGCGCTTCTTTTCCCGGCGAGCCAGTTAATGACGCCGGCATCCGCCGCGCCGCTTTTTTTCAATTCAGCGGTGAGCGCGTCGATGGTTTTCAGGTTGGCGCTGTCGTCCGGTTCGGAAAAAACAATATCAAAGCCGACAGCCCGGGCGCCTCCCTTTTTGAGTTCATTCACCAGCCGGGCCATCGTCGTGCGCGGCCAGGGCCAGCGCCCCAGGCGGGAAACGCTTTTTTCGTCGATGGCGGCAATGACGGTTTCACCTCCCGGCTGCAGAACACCGCGCGACGCCATCCGCAAATCCAGGGTTTTGAGCTCCACCAGCCGTAAAAAGGGAGAATCGGCCAGGAACAGCGCCAGTGCGGCCATAATCACAAAAATCGTTATCTTCAGCGGGGTAATCTGCAAAAGCGTTTTCACTTTTTGATTCATTCGGCGATCTTCTCCTGTTTGAAAAAGCATACCAAACCGCGGGGTAAAGTCAAGTTGTCCTTTGTACCGCCGCGGCCGTTCGTTTTGAATCCCAGGATGGATCAGGCACGGCGCGGGTGAGTGATTTAAAAAATATGGATAAAAAGCCAATCAATGCTTGAAAGAATAAAATATTTGAATTAAAATCAATGAAGATCTGGACCAATGGAGGGCTGAAGTTAAGACCCATCAACAACGAGGAGGGATGTACTCATGTCAAAAGTAATGCCTGGTGATGTTCTCAGTTGTGAAGTATGCGGACTTGCAGTCATTGTGGATGAGGAATGCGGCTGTGCATTGGCCGAATTGATCTGCTGCGATGAACCCATGGAAAACAAAGGTCCAAAACCACCGAAGAAAGCGGCTGCCGCGCCGAAGAAGAAGGCGGTTGTTCAAAAAGCGAAACCGGCCGCAAAGAAACCGGCGGTTAAAAAGGCCGCGCCCAAGGCGGCAGCCAGGAAACCGGCGGCAAAAAAGAAAGCATCTAAAAAATAATCAGGTTGGATCATTCCGGCTGTGCGGGTCGTTTTAGCCTGAGATGGGATGGGCGAGCGGCTTTGGCGGCCGGATGTCTGATGCCGGTTGATAGCATTTTAATTTCAGTTGAATATTTTCATGAAAAAAGTTGTTCGTCAAAACGATGGGGATGCGGCCCGGTTCCCCTCGATGCGAAAAGCCGGCAGAGATAATATCTGGTGTGTCAAGTTCGGTTATTTTATCGATCTGGATGCCTGTCAGGCGAGGTCCTATCAGAAGCGCGTCTGCCGGCGCTGTTATGCGTCTCTCCTGCAGGTGCCTCTTCCCTTTTGAAGCTCCTTAGACTATTAGATTATAGGCTATTAGGCTGTTAGGTTAAGAGGTGCGGCGCGGAATGCGCCGATTTTATAAGGGCCGACGGCCCACAAAATAGACCTAACAGCCTACAGTCTAGTAGTCTAATAGACTATCTTCTCTTTCCCAGCAAAGACCCCAGCACCCCGCGGATGATTTCCCGTCCGACGGATGAACCGATGGTCCGGGCCAGACTCTTGGCCGAGGCCTGGACTAAACCGTCGGTTTTGCCGCCGCGCGGCCCGGTGCGCCCGAAGAGTAAATCACCAACGGCGCCGCCAAAGATTCCGCCGCCGCCTGGCTGGGGCGCCGGCTGGCCTCCCGGCTGCGGCGCCGGCTGTCCGGGCGCCGGCGCGCCCTGGACGGACGCGCGCAGTTTTTCGTAGGCCGACTCGCGGTCCAGTGTTTTTTCGTAGTGTCCGTAGATGGTGGAGCCCGTGATGGCCGCGGATCGTTCGGCATCCGTCAGCACGCCGAGTCTTGATCCGGGGGCAATGACAAAAGACCGTTCCACCTGGGTCGGCCGGCCTTTCTCATCCAGAAAAGAGATGAGCGCTTCGCCGACGCCCAGTTCGGTGATGGCGGCGGCGGCGTCAAATGCCGGATTCGGCCGCATGGTATCCGCCGCGGTTTTGACGGCTTTCTGATCTCGCGGCGTAAAGGCGCGCAGCGCATGCTGAACACGGTTGCCCAGTTGGGCCAGAACGGTGTCGGGAATATCCAGCGGGTTTTGCGTGACAAAATAAACACCCACGCCCTTGGATCGAATCAGGCGCACGACCTGTTCGATTTTTTCCAGAAGGGCGGTTGGCGCGTCGTTAAACAGCAGGTGCGCCTCGTCGAAGAAGAAGACCAGCTTCGGTTTTTCCACATCGCCCATTTCCGGCAACTGTTCAAAAAGCTCGGACAGCATCCACAAAAGAAAGGTCGAGTAGAGCTTGGGATTGTTGTAGAGTTTATCGGCGGCCAGGACGTTAACCACGCCGCGGCCCTCAGAGTCCGTCTGCATCAGGTCGGCGATGTCCAGCATCGGCTCTCCGAAGAATTTGTCGCCGCCCTGTTCATCGAGCGTGATCAGTCCGCGTTGAATCGCGCCGATGGACGCCGCGGAGATGTTTCCGTATTCGGTGGTGAACTGCTTGGCATTGTCGCCCACAAACTGGAGCATGGCCCGCAGATCTTTTAAATCCAACAGCAAAAGGCCGTTGTCGTCGGCAATTTTAAAAACCAGCGTCAGCACGCCCGACTGCGTATCATTCAAATTGAGCAGCCGCGCGAGTAATAACGGCCCCATGTCGGATACGGTCGCGCGCACCGGGTGCCCTTTTTCCCCGAAGACATCCCAGAAGACCGCGGAGTTGACGCGCGGTTTAAAATCCCTGATGCCGATGGATTCGAGCCTTTTGAGCATTTTTTCGGAGGCAACGCCCGCCGCTCCGATGCCGGAGAGGTCTCCCTTGACGTCGGCCATAAAGATCGGGACGCCGATTACCGCGAAGGATTCAGCCATCTTTTGCAGGGAGACGGTTTTTCCCGTGCCGGTGGCGCCTGTAATCAGTCCATGGCGGTTGGCCATGCCGGGCAGCAGGACAATTTCCTTTCCCTGCGACATTGCAATAACAAGAGGTTCGCTCATGAAGACTCCTTTGTTAAAAATTATTTGTTCATTGCCGGCGTTTTGCGATCATCGGCGGTAAACTATAAAAAGAAGAGCGGCAGATGTCAATGATGAAAAAACTTCGAGGTTATTGATTGTCTCTCAACGCGGCTTCGTATTCCCCGGGCGCATAGCCGATGATGGATCGGCCATTCACAACGGCGAAAGGAACGCCTCTGGCGGGGGTGAGCTGTTTCATCCTCTCCGCCGCTTCACGGTCCGCCTCCACGTCATACTCGGTAAAGCGGATGTTGCGGGAGGTGAAGAAATTTTTCGCGCGTTTGCAGGCGGAGCACCATCGGGCAGTGTACAGGTCCACTTCCTGATTCCTGACCGGCCGGTCAACTGTGCGGGGCGACGCCGCGGCCTTCTGCGGGGGGGAGGGCGCCGACCGGTCAGTGTTTGACTCGGTGCGGTGAACTTTGAGTTTCTTTGCCGATTTGGACGGCGGGCGATAATCCGTGATGTGAATATTTCCCTCCTCATCTTCCCATTTATAAAAATCCGCCGCGGCAAGGCCCGGGAAGATAAGCAGCATCAACAACATAAACAGGACACACTTAAACATGCGACACCTCGACAATGCTGCGTCCCTGGCTTTCCGGCCGCCTGCGGCCATCCTTCGGAAGACAGGTCAGGCGGTCTCTTTCTTTTTGCTCCAAGCTCCGAATCGCGCAGGGACAGGATGAAGGCTGTTGTGAACAAACTATCGGACGAACAGGGCCGTGTCAATAAGAAATTGCCGGACGGAAAGGCCGGCAATTGCATGACCGGATTTTTTTGATCGCGCCGCCTTGCGCCCGGGCAGCGGGTTTTCTCCGGGTTTTGCGGCGAGCTTTAATTTGGCATTGGTCCTTAATTTATGCTATAGCCTCATCGCAACAACATGAGGTAGGCGCGGTCATTGCCTGCGGATAAAATCGAGGCTGCGTCTTACGAAGCGTTTTTTGTGCGTCAACCGGTCCGGTGCGAACATGTTTGAATACAAGATCACCCATCATGTCTCTTTTCAATGTGTGGCGGCAAAAGGCCGCATCGATGCGCTTTCCGCTTCAGAAATTCAGAATGTCTTTCATCAATTGATTCTGGAAGGCAGCCGTGTTTTGCTGGCCGATTTGTCCGGCGTCCATTACATCAGCAGCGCGGGGCTGCGCATTTTTATCGTCACGCAAAAAGAGCTGAAGAAAGTGGGCGGCGAGATCCTGCTTGCCGGCCTCACGCCGCAGGTCGTCGATGTTTTCAAAGTCAGCGGCTTCGATCAGCTTTTCCGCACCGTGTCGGACCCGGATGACGTCGCGGCTCTGCTGGATGCGAATCAGGAAGCCCCGTCCGGGCGGCAGATCAGGACCGACCGGCTGTCCATCGCGTATGTTGAAAAAGAAGTCCCCGCCGGCTCCCTGTTCCTCATCGGATCGACGGACAGGATGGAAAAGGCCGCCTATACCGAAGCGGACGTCGCGGCTGTGCCGGCTTCCCGCATGACCTCCGGCTGCGGCCTGGCGGCGCTGGGCGAGAGCTTTGACGACTATCGGAATCTTTTCGGCGAGGCGATGGTGATTAACGGCAACTTTTTTTACTACCCGGCCGTCCGCCACCCGTCGGTCGATTTTATGCTGAACGCGCATTCCGATCCCGCGGCCACGTATAAATTTCTGCACGGTTTCGGAGTGAACGGCGACTTCCGGTACCTGCTGTCTTTTAAAAGTGAGAGCGAAGCGCTCGATCTCACGGAGCTTATCAGTGCCTTTTTAACGGTTTCCAAAACCAACCTCATCGGTGTCACGCTGCTTGCGGAAAGCAAAGGCATCTGGGGCATGAATATCAGAAAACCGCCGATCGCCGACCTGCAGCCGTCCCGTCCCGAGAGCATTTTCAACAACTGCTCCTTTCCCGACTGGTTTGATTTTCCCGTCGAGCCGTCCCATGCGGGTTCGGTGGTGGCCGCGACGGGCATTGCCGCGGCGAATCCGCAGGCCCTGCCGAAAGAACTCCGGCCGCTTTTTTCCGGCGGCTCGACCTTTCATCTCCACGGCGGCGTTTTCGATCAGGCGCCCCTGAGCGACCGGGCGCAGGATTTTGACCGTGAACTGGCGCGGATTTTCAATGAACTGGATGTGTTCAAAATTCAGCATCTCCTCGGACAATCCCGGTTTGCGGGCGGGATGGCCGGCCTTGTGGAAATCGGGGTATAGCCGTGGAACTCTGGGTCGGCGCGGTCAACCTGGGTTTCTTGTACGCCTTCATGGCCATGGGCGTGTTCATCACGTTTCGCATTCATGATTTTCCCGATATCACCGTCGACGGGAGTTTTGTAACTGGAGCAGCCGTCACGGCCGTCCTCATCGTCGCGGGCGTCAACCCCTGGCTCGCGCTTTTGCTTTCCTTTCTGGCGGCGTCGCTGGCGGGGGCCATCACGGCATTAATTCATACCCGTTTTCAAATCGCCGGGCTTCTGGCCGGCATCATGGTGATGACGGGTCTGTATTCCGTCAACCTGCACATCATGGGGCGGTCCAATATCCCGCTGCTCAATGAGCCCGGAATCATCGCCTCCATCAAGCACATCAATCCCGGCCTGCCTTACGAAGTATGGCTGTGTCTGGTCTGCGGAGCGGCAATCGCCGTGTTCTGGCTTCTCATTTCCCTGTTTTTCCGGACGGACTTCGGCATCTCCATGAGGGCCACCGGCAACAATCCCGCCATGGCGGCCGCCTCCGGCATCAATGTCAACGGCATGAAGATTTTCGGCATCGCGCTCGCGAACGGTCTGGTCGGCCTGTCCGGAAGCCTCGTCGCCCAGTACCAGGGGTTTGCCGACATCGGCATGGGCATCGGCTCCATCGTCTTCGGCCTGGCGGCGGTGATTATCGGTGAGACAATCCTTCCCTGGAAGTCGATCTGGGCCAAGACGCTTTCGGTTATTGTCGGATCGATCATCTTCCGTTTCATGGTGGCTCTGGCCCTCTATGTGGGATTGAACCCAATCGACCTGAAGCTGATCACGGCAGTCTTCGTACTGGTTATCCTGATCGGGCCGAAAATGCTGCACCAGCGTTACACAAAGAAGGGGGCAGGGGCACTTCGCCTGCGGTCCTTGCTGGTCCGGAAGAAACCGGCGGTGGTCCTGGGGTTGTTGATCGCCGCGGGGCTCGCGGCAGTTCTGGGTTACTTGTTTTTCCGGAATGTCTGGGTGGCGGATAAACCCCAGGTGCGCATCGGCGTCGTGCAGCTGACGGATCACGGTGTGCTCAACATGACGCGGGACGGCTTTATCCGGGAGATGGAGAAGCTCGGCTATGTCAACGGAAAGAACGTTACCCTTTATTTGGAAAACGCCAACGGCGACATGGCCACCGTCAATACGATTCTGGACAAGTTTCTTCATGACCGGGTGGATGTTGTCGTTCCGATTTCCACCGGCTGCACGCAGGCGGCCATCAACAAGGTCAAAAACAAGCCCGTCGTTTTTGCTACGGTGGCAAATCCGTTCCTCATCGGCACGGGCAAATCCGATACGGATCACCTGCCCAATGTTACCGGGGTTTACGGGGCGGTGCCGATGGACAAAATGGTTGAACTGACGACTGCCATTCTGCCGGGCAAGATCAAAGTCGGCTGCCTGTGGGATCCGTCGCAGGTCAACGCGGTGTTCAATGTCAAACAGCTCATGGCCCAGATCGACAAACACCCCGAGATTACCTTTACGGGAACCACGGTCACCGGATCATCGGAAGTGCAGCAGGCGGCGCAGGCGTTGGCACAGCAGGGCATCGACGCATTTGTGCTGGTCACGGACAATATTGTATTTTCCGCTTTGGAGTCTGTCATCAAGGCGGCTGATGCCCGAAAGATTCCCGTGATCCTGAGCGATGTGGAGCGCCTGCAGGATGGAGCGCTTGCCGCCTGCGGGTATGATTACGCCCAGAGCGGCGAGCAGGCGGCGCACCTGGTGGACCGCATCCTCAAAGGCGAAGACCCCGCGCACATTCCGTTTGAGCGATACCGGAAGCTGACCATCGGCGTTAATCCCGACGTCGCCCGCAGGCTGGGGATCACGCTGCCCGAGTCCCTGCTGGCCCGGGCTACGCTGGTGACCGGCGCCGCCGGGCAGGACAAGAAGCCCAAACGCCTCGCGCTCTTTGTTTTTTCCGACAACTATTCGCTGGAAGTCAGCGTGAAGGGCATTTTGCACGAGCTGAAACAAAGCGGTGTCCTCAAGAAGCACAACATGACGCTGGATGTGAAAAATGCCCAGAACGACTACGGGACCGCATTGGCGATCGTCCAGGATATTGTCCGGCAGGACTACGACTACGTCATGACGGTCTCGACGATGGCGCTGCAGGTCACGGCCTCGGGCAACCAGAAAATTCCCCATATTTTCGGCACGGTCACCGACCCGTACAGGATGGGCATTGCCAAAAGCGCAGCCGACCACATCCCGAACATCACCGGTGTCGCCACATTCCAGCCCGTGGAATCGGCCATGCGGGCGATGCGCGTCATTTTCCCGAAGGCGAAGCGCGTCGGGCTGGTCTGGAATCCCTCCGAGGCCAATTCGGAAGCCTGTACGCAGAAGGCGCGCGCCGCAGCCCGGAAATATGGTTTTGAACTGGTGGAAAAGAACGTGACCCGGACGGATGAAGTCAGGGACGCGGCGCTGGCCGTCATCAATACCGGCGTCGATTTGTTTTTCTCCTCCGGCGACAACACAGTCATCCTGGCATCGGCGACGGTGGCGCAGGTGATGAAGGAGCACAACATCCCTTATTTTACGAATGATCCGTCCGATCTGGAGAGAGGTTCTTTCTTTTCGATCGGTGCGGACTATTTTCAGGTGGGGGTCGAAACGGCCAAAATGGCGGCCCGTGTGTTCGATGAGGAGAAGCCGCAGAATATTCCCATCCGGGAGTATGTTCCCGAAACGATCGGCATCTCGCTTGCGCTTGCGGCGCGCTATGGCGTAACGATCCCGGACGAGTATCTCAAAAAAGCAGCCGCGGTGAAGAGGTAGGGCATGATCCGTTTGTGCGACATTCATAAGACATTCAACGCCGGGACGCAGAATGAGGTGTATGCTCTCCGGGGCATCAACCTCACGATCAGCTCCGGTGAGTTCGTCACGATCATCGGCACGAACGGTTCCGGGAAGTCCACGCTGCTCAATCTGCTCGCCGGCTCCGTTCCCCCGGATTCGGGGAGTGTGTTCATCAGGGATCGCGACGTAACGTCGCAGAAGGACTATCAGCGGGCGCGGGTTATCGCGCGGGTGTTCCAGAATCCGTTCATGGGCACGGCGCCGGACATGACGATTGCCGAAAACCTGCTGATCGCATCGCTGCGCGGAGAGCGGCATCATCTGCGGCTGGGGCTTTCCGCCAGGCGCCTGGCCCTGTTCCGGGAGCAGGTCGCGGGGCTTGAGATGCAGCTTGAAGACCGCCTCGACAACATCATCGGATCGCTTTCCGGCGGGCAGCGCCAGGCGGTCAGCCTGCTCATGGCCGTTATCCGCAAGCCCGACGTGCTGCTCCTTGACGAACATACCGCCGCGCTCGATCCCAAATCGGCCGCCCAGATCATCTCGCTGACCCGGGCGTTCGTGGAAAAGGAATCGCTCACGACTTTTATGGTGACCCACAGCATGCAGCAGGCGCTGGAGCTGGGCTGCCGGACCCTGATGATGCACAAAGGGCAGATCATCGACGATATTCCCGAAAAGGAAAAAAAGCGGCTCACCGTGGACGACCTCCTGGACAAGTTTGCCCAGTTGCGCAAAGCGGAAAAACTGACCGACGAGATCATTGAACAGCTCAAAAGAGAGTACCGGTAGCAGCGTATTTTCCCCCTATAAAAATATTTGACTCCCGCAGGCGTTATGATATAGCAGCGGTCAACCCGAAACAGAAGAAATGAACCGGCGAAGTAACGCCTTGAGAAAAGACGTTATTTTATCGGGAAAATGTTTCCGATAATTTCGGACATTTTCTATGGCGGAGAGAAAAGAGTATGACAACACCCATCGAGCAGAAAATCAGAGATAAGAAAAGAACAGCCAAACAGATAGCCGATATGGTCCAGTCGGGCGACTGGATCAATCACGGCACGGTCGGCGGGGATTCCACGGTCTGCACCGAAGCCGTTGCGCAAAGGCTGGGCGGCGGGCCGGGCCAGCTCAAAGACATTGAGTTCTGGCTGGCCGGGAATTTTTATCCGCATCCGGAATTGCAGCAGATCGATCCGTGTCAGCAGTATCACTGCGTTCACGAGCATTTCTTTTTCCCCTGGAACCGCAAGGCCCGCGAAGATAACGGCGTGACGAGCTGGACGCCCTGGGGCTGGGCGGGCGGCATCTGGGCGCACCACTATCGGTTCGCGAACGGCGACAGGCAGAAACGCGGCATCGACTGGTGGTTCAACGCGGCCACCGAACCCGACAACCACGGCTATTTCAACATGTCCTACGGCACCAACAGCAGCAGCATTTTTAAACAGACGGCCAAAAAGATCGTTTTCGAAGTGCGCGCCGACTATCCCTGGGCGGAAGGCGGGCGGTTCAATACGATTCACATCGACGACATCGACTACTGGGTCGAGGTGGACTGCGAAAAATACAAATGGCCGCAGATGAACGAGAAGGCCATTGTTCCGCAGCCCGTGGAGCAGGACATCGCCCGGCACATTATGACGATCATGCGCGACCGCGACGTCGTGCAGCTGGGCATCGGATCGCTGCCCTCGGCCTGCGTGGCCGCCCTGGCGGACGCGGGGTTCAAGGATCTCGGCATCCACACCGAAATGCTCAACTATGGCCTCATCAAAATGATCGAGTCGGGGCAGGTGACCAACCGGTACAAGAACCTCGACTGCGGAAAGAGCGTCTGGACGTTTGCCTTCCCCGTGGACGTGGCGTGGTATCATGACACGATCCACCGCAACCAGGCCATGGCCGTTTACGATATCGATTACACCAACAACCTGGACGTCCTGCGCCGCATCGACAACATGGTGGCCATCAACAATACCGTGTCCATCGATCTGTTGGGCCAGATGTCCTGCTCGTTCTATGACAAGCGGCCCATTTCGGGGACAGGCGGATTCTTCCAGTTTATCATTTTTGCCGCGCAGTCGCGGGGCGGCCGCTCCGTCGCCGCGATGACGTCGCGCAGCAAGCACAACACGTCGCGTATCGTTCCCTTCCTGCCGCAGGGGACGGTGGTGGATGTGCCGGCGCAGTTTGCCCAGTACGTCTGCACGGAATACGGCATCGTCAACCTGAGGGGGTTAAACGGCTACGAACGCGCTTCGGCGCTGATTTCCATCGCCCATCCGGAGGACCGGCCCTGGCTTGAAAAAGAGGCCCGGGAAAACGGGCTCATCCCGCCGAAATTCCCGGTGAACTTCCATCCCGAGGAAGGCGGCAACCGGCGCTACCCGTCCTATGAGGAGCGGCGGCACTACAAGATGCCCATGGGCAGCGCGCTGTGGGGATATGATTGGGACCCCTTCCAATCGGGCAAATAAATAGATGTCTTTCTGAAAATGCTGAAAGGCCGCTCCGGCCTGCTTCCGGTTTAATTGCACAGCGGCCGGGCGGTATTGCAATCGGGCATAAGACGAAGGGCCCGACAGGTTTGGACTCCCTGCCCCGGACCCTTCGTCTTTTTCATGTCAGTGATTTATTCACCCCATTCGGTTTTCCCTTTGCAGCGATCCAGTTTCTGGTCCATCGGGGGGAGGATCTTGCCGGCCGGAATGAGCCAGGCCGGCCCTACCGACGATGTGCCCTGGAACCAGTAATAGGGGGGAATGATCATGGATATTTTCTGTTCCTCCGGCGGTACGTATTCGCCAACCCGCAGCGGCTGAATGGTCTTGTGGTCGCAGGCCCGCATTTTCACAATTTTGCCATTGGGGTACTGATAGACGTCGCCTTCCCAGACCTTGATGATCTTTTCGGGGTCCAAGCTCTTTGCCCGTTCGATAACGCTGAAAAGCCAGTAGCCGGTATGCCCGTATAAACCGATCCCGCCGGTCCCATGTTCATACAGTCTGGTATTGAAAGGCGCCGGCCATCCTTTCTTCCAGCCATCGTTCCATGCCTTGTAAAATTTTATATAATCGGGATGATCCTTGAAGGAATTGGGCATATCATAGACATCGATGTTCATCAGGCCTTTGGTCCCTTCCACACCCACTTCATGGAGGAAATTGGGCTCATTCATGAAGAGGTTGGCAAAGGGAATTTTGATGCCCATCTGGCGGGCCTGCTTCAAAAGATTGGCGGCGTCCGGAATCCAGTCCCCCGTGTAGATGACCTCGGCGCCGGAGGCCTTGATCTTTTCCAGATAGGGGGCAAAGTCCGTGAGGAAGAGCTTGTGGTAATCTTCGCCGACAATCACGGCCTCCGGAAAATATTCCTTCAGACCCGCTTTGAACGAATCCGCCATTCCGTGGCCAAAGGAATAGTCCTGGCACAGGATGTAGAACTTCTTTTCCTTCTTCCGGATTTGACCATAGAAATAGGCCATGCCGCGTCCGATCTGATCAGTCGTCGGCGAGGGCATGAAAGAATAACGCCCGAAATTCGTGGCATCCTGGAGTTCATCGGCCAGAGAGCCTTCATTCATGGAGATCACTTTGTATTTGTTGCCCACTTCGTTGATGATCTTCTGCAGGTTGCTGCCGGATGTGCCCACCAGGAAATGAACTTTCTCCTGAAGAACCATCCGTTCACAGATTTTCTTGGTCTGATCGGGCTTGGACATATGATCGGCCTGGAAAATTTCAATCAATCTCTTTTTACCGTCCACCCAGATCCCCCCGCGCTTGTTGATGTCATGAGCGGCAAACTGAAGCGGCATCATATGGATGGGTCCATTCGCACCGCCCGGCCCGGAAAAGGTATTCACATAGGCAATCTTGATGGTGTCCCCTTTAACGGTACCCGCCAGTGCCGATTTCGTGGGATCAAAATCGGACATGTCGGACATTTTTTTAGCATCAAAACTGGCGTTGGGCTTGCCTATTTTGTCATCGGGCGCGGCTTTATCCGTTTTGTCTGTCTTTTCTGCTTTTGATGCTTTTGCTGCTGATACTGAGGACGGGCTCACGGCCATCAAGGTTAAAAGAAACATACAACACAGGAGAACGGTAATTTTTTTTCTGATCGTCGTTTTCATTGTTCACTTTCCTCCATCTGATTACGTTAAAATTTACGATTTCGTAAAAAAATGTACATGAAACAATGTCAACTCTTGAGTCCAGTGGGTTATCGACCAATCACCTCCTTCTGATATTCCCACACAAAACGAAAACAGCCAGGATCATGAATTGTTTTTTTATCAAAACACCAAAAACCTGAACCATGTCTATAGTAACACAGTGTTTATTTAAAGGTCAAATAAACGTTAGCTGTATTTATATGTAAATGGCCAGCCCTTCACTGTCAATGGGTCCCGGGCAAAGCGCTTACTCATGAAAAAATGCTTTGTTTCACTGCTTGCAAACCATTTTTTAAAAGTTTATAAAAGGTCCTGAATTTGTAAAGCGTGAACGGAAAATCCATAGTCTTATTTCAGTAGAATATTAAAAATCAGGAGGGGGAAAATCATGCGTAATACGTTCAATTTTTCAGGCAAGACGGCCATTGTGACCGGCGCGGGCCGCGGGATCGGCAAGGCGATTGCACTGGGACTCGCACAAGCCGGGGCCAACGTGGCGATCTGCAGCAGAAACCAGGCGGAACTCGACGCCGTCGCGGATGAGATCCGCAAGAAAGGCGGCAAGGCGCTCGCGGTGGTCACCGATCTGACCGTCCATGCGGATCTCGAGAATCTCGTCAATACGACGATCAAGGAATTCCGCCGCATCGACATTCTGGTCAACAACGCCGCACGCAGCTTTCTGCGCGGTCTTCTGGACCTGCGCGAGGACGGCTGGGACAAGTGTTTCAATACCAACGTCAAGGCCGTCTGGCTTCTGAGCCGCCTGGCCGCGCGCCCGATGATCGAGCAGAAGTGCGGAAAGATCATCAATATTACCACGGTCGGCGCCGAGAAGGCCGAAGCGGGCATGGCCGCCTACGGATGCAGCAAGGCGGCGCTCAAGCACCTGACCCGCTGCATGGCGCGCGAATGGGCGCAGCTGGGGATCAATGTCAATGCCGTCGCTCCGGGATTTACGCGCACGGATTTCAGCAAGCCCATCTGGTCCAATCCCGAGATTGAACAGCTGATCTGCAAAACCATTCCCAAGGGGAAAATCGGCGAACCGGAAGACGTGGTCGGGGCGGTGCTGTTTCTGGCATCGGATATGGCCAACTACATCACCGGCGACACGATCTATGTGGACGGCGGCACGATGACGACCTGATCAGCAGCCATCTGCACCGACCGCTCAGTTATCCTGGCGGTCGCCAATGCTGATCATCAGGACAGGGAGAAGAGCGGATGAACCAGAAGGGGATTGTCAGCCCGGTCATCGCCGATATTCGCGCCGGCATGAAACGCGGAAAAATCGTATCGGTTGAAGACGCGATGCGCGTCATCCGGGATGGAGATACCGTGGCCATTGACGGCTTTGTCGGCTATTCGCCCGAAGAGCTGCTTTGCGCACTGGCGGACCGTTTTATCAAAACGGGCGAACCGAAGAATCTGACGCTGATCATCGCGGCCGGCATCGGCGACAGCAAGGAAAAGGGCGTCGGCCACCTGGCGCATGAAGGCCTGATCAAGCGCGTGATTGCCGGACACTGGGGCCTGATTCCTAAAATGCAGCAGCTGGCGCTCGCGGAAAAAATTGAGGCCTACAATTTTCCCCAGGGGGTGATCACGCATATGTTCCGGGATATTGCCGGACACCTGCCCCGGACCATCACGCATGTGGGCCTGGGAACCTACGTCGATCCGCGCCTGTCTGCGGGCAAAGTCAATAAAGTCTCCACGGAGGACCTGGTCGAGCTGATCCATTTTGACGGCAAAGAATATCTGGCCTACAAGACGGCGCCGATTCACGTGGCGTTTTTACGCGGAACAACGGCGGACATGGATGGCAACATTACGATGGAGAAGGAACCGCTGACGATGGAAATGCTGCCGATTGCCATGGCGGCAAAGAATTCCGGCGGTTTCGTGATCGTGCAGGTGGAAAGAATCGCCGATCGCCACGCGCTCAATCCCCGGCAGGTCAAAATCCCGGGCATCCTGGTAGACTGCGTGGTCGTGGCCAAACCTGAAAATCACTGGCAGACATTCGGCACATCCTACAATCCCGCTTACAGCTGCGAATTTAAAGTTCCCACGGCAACGGTGGAACCCCTTCCTCTGGATGAGCGCAAGATCATTGCCCGGCGGGTCGCCTTTGAGCTCCAGCCGAACATGGTTGTCAACCTGGGCATCGGCATGCCCGAAGGCGTGGCCAGCGTCGCCAATGAAGAAGGGGTCTTTGATTACCTGACCCTTACGGCGGAAGCGGGCTCCATCGGCGGCATCCCCTCCGGCGGCAAGGATTTCGGGACGGCCACCAATATGGATTGCCTGATTGATATGCATGCCCAGTTTGACTTCTATGACGGCGGGGGATTGGATCTGGCCTGCCTGGGGCTGGCCCAGATGGATGCCGGGGGCAACGTCAATGTCAGCAAGTTTGGTCCCAAACTGGCGGGCTGCGGCGGTTTTATCGATATCTCGCAAAACGCGAAGAAGATCGTGTTTGCCGGCACGTTTACCGCCGGGGCCGCCGAGCTGGCCGTGGAAGACGGCAAATTGAAAATCGTTAAAGAGGGAAGCCTGAAAAAAATTATCCGGGATGTGGAGCAGATCACCTTCAGCGGCCGGACGGCGCAGAAAGGAAAACAGCAGATTTATTACGTCACGGAACGCTGCGTCTTCATCCTGACCCGGGAGGGCGTGGAGCTGATTGAAATTGCGCCCGGCATCGATCTGGAAAAAGATATTCTGGCGCAGATGGACTTCCAGCCCGTCATCAGGAACCTGCGCGAGATGGACGAACGGATTTTCAGGCCGGCGCCCATGGGGCTCAAGGAGGATCTCCTGAGCATTCCGATCAATGATCGTCTCACGTATGATCCGGCGACCAACATTTTTTTCGTCAATTTCGAGGGATTGGCCGTGAAATCCAGAACCGATATCGAGGCGATCCGCGACCGCGTAACCGAAATCTGCGCGCCGCTCGGCCGCCGCGTCAAGACGATTGTCAACTACGACAACTTTTCGATCGTGCCGGAACTGGAAGACGAATACGTTAAAATGGTCAAGTTTGTCGTGTCCAGGTACTACAGCGATGTGACCCGCTATACCACCAGCGCGTTTTTGCGCATGAAGCTGGGCGACGAGCTGAAAAAACGCCATCTGGCCCCGCATATCTTCCAGACGAAGGATGAAGCGAGGCAGGCACTGGAGAAGAAATGAGGAGCAGGGTAGGGAACGGTTTCAAACCGTTCCCTACAGGTTCAAGGCTCAAAGCTCAAGGCAAAGCACCGCGTCAGCGGGGCGAAGTCCGGCGAATGCCGGAGGCAAGGACCAAGGATCAAGGATCAAGGATCAAGGATCAAGGGATTGGAATTCAGCCCTCTGAAGATCGTACGAGGCCGGGTGAAACAGACCGGGCTTTGAAATTCATATTGAAAATATTTTGTTTAAGGGATAAAAGTTACGCCGGTTTAACTGAAAGACGCCTCTCAAACTGTCCTCGACAGTTTCAATAAATATGGAGAAAGAAGACTAATTATGCCGATTGAAATCAAGATGGAAGGCCAGGTGGCCGTTGTGACGTTGAATGAGGGAGAGAACCGTTTGAATCTGGATTTCCTGGGGAAGTTCATGGACGCCCTGGATGAGGTGGAAAAGAAGACGGACGCCAATGTGCTGGTCGTGCGCGGCGCGCATGATAAAATCTTCAGCAACGGGATCGACCTGGAATGGCTGATGCCGATCATGCAGAAGAACGACACGGCGACCGCCAAGAAATTTATTGAAACGATGATGGCGCTTTTCAGGAAGATTACCCTGTATCCCATGCCCACGATTGTCGCGATGACCGGGCATGCCTTTGCCGGCGGCGCGATCCTGTGCTGCTACTTTGATTTTCGTTTCATGCGGTCGGACCGGGGCTTCATGTGCTTTCCAGAAGTCGATCTGGGCATCCCGTTTCTGCCGGGGATGATGACGGCGATGAAGAAGGCCATTCCGCGACATAAACTCGATGAAATGGTCCTCACCGGAAAACGGGTCACCGCGCAGGAGTGCGAGGAGCATCATATTATTACCAAGGCCTGCCACATCGATCAGTTGATGGACGAGGTCATGAATTTTGCCAAACTGCAAAATAAGAGGCGACCGGTTGTTGACCTCATCAAAGCGGAAATGAACAAGGAAATCATTTACGCGATCGACCACGACGACAAACCGATCATCGCATCGGGACGCTTTTACGTGTGATGAATCGAATATCGCAAAGCAGCTATAGCAGGAAATAATCTTCGGACGTCCTAAAGAACGACAGCTCCATCCCTCCTGCGAGGGATGGAGCTGTTTTTTTGAAACTTACCTCTTAAGTTTTTCTATTGCCGGCAAACGCTCGTGAAGGGCTGTGCCGTCCGTCAACTCATTTATTGCCGGGCTGATTGCGCACGCTTACCGAATTAGCGTGTGCATCGAGTCCTTCCATGCGCGCAAAACGCTCCGTCTGCGCCGACAGCCTTTCGAAGGCCGTTTGTGAAAACGACAGGACGCTCATCCGTTTGTAGAAATCATAAACACCCAGCGGAGAAGAAAACCGCGCCGTTCCTTCCGTCGGCAGGATGTGATTGGCGCCGGCGGTATAATCGCCCAGGGCTTCCGGCGTGTAAGATCCCAGGAAGACGGACCCGGCGTTGCGGACTTGTCCGAGGATATTTGCCGGATTTTCCACCATCAGTTCGAGATGCTCCGGCGCGAAGAGATTGGTCAGCTCCACCGCCTGGGTGATGTTGGGTGTAATGATGATGGCGCCGTATCGGGACAGGGATTTTTCAATGATCTCCTTCTTGGGCAGGGTTTGCAGCTGCTTTTGAACTTCTGCGGCCACCTTTTCCGCGAAATCGGGATAAGGCGTGAAGAGCACGGCGGCCGCCATTTCATCATGTTCGGCCTGCGCCAGCATGTCCGCCGCCGCGAAGGCCGGATTGGCGGTTTGATCGGCAATGATCACCACCTCGCTGGGGCCGGCGATCATGTCAATGGCCACCTGTCCGAAGACGAGCTTTTTGGCGGCGGCGACGTACGCGTTGCCCGGGCCCACAATCTTGTCCACGCGCGGAATGGTTTGTGTGCCGTAAGCCAGAGCGGCGACGGCCTGCGCGCCGCCGATTTTGAAGATGCGGTCAACACCGGCAACCTCAGCTGCCGCGGCAATGAGCGGATTGAGCCGGCCGTCCTTCACGGGGCTGACCAGGATGATTTCCCTGACGCCGGCGATGCGCGCCGGAATGGCAGCCATCAGCAGCGTGGAGGGATAAAACGCCTTGCCGCCGGGTGCGTAAATGCCGGCCCGCGTGAGGGGGATGATCCTCTGGCCGATTTCCACGCCGCTTTCATCCGTGATTGAATATCCGGACGCGATCTGGTGGCGGTGATATTTTTCGATGCGCCGGGCGGCCAGTTGAATCACCTCCCGGTCTTCGGGCTTCACCCGGGCCGCCGCTTCTTTTCGCTCCGGCTCCGTTGCTTCAACGGTTTCCGGGGTGAGCTCGCAGCCGTCGAACTTTTGCGTGTAATGAAAGAGGGCTTCATCGCCGCGCGTGGAGACATCATGAATAATCTGGGCCACGGAAGCCAGGAGATCCGGCGTGAACGCGCTGCCGCGTCTGCGCAGAGTCTGAAAAAAATCCCGGAATTCGGTGGCATCGGCTCGAATCATTTTCATCTTACTGTTTCACCCTCTTGATGTCCGCGCCCAGGGCGGAGAATTTCTTTTCAATATTTTCATAGCCGCGGTCGATGTGGTAGACCCGCGAAATTTCCGTCGTTCCCTCGGCGACCAGCGCCGCCAGGATCAGCGAGGCGGACGCCCGCAGGTCCGTGGCCATGGTTTGTGCGCCGTACAGCGTGGGCACGCCGCGCACCACGGCGCTGCCGCCCTGGATCGTGATGTCCGCCCCCATGCGCATGAGTTCGCTCACATGCATGAAGCGGTTCTCAAAGACCGTTTCCGTAATGACGGAGAGGCCGCTGCCGACGGACATGTACGCCATGATCTGCGCCTGCAGGTCCGTGGGGAAACCGGGGTGGGGAAGGGTTTTAACATCCACGCTGTGGATTTTCTTGCCGGCCTTCACATGCAGGCCCCCGTCAATCGGAGTGATTTTCATGCCGGTGTCCCGTAATTTGTTGATCAGCGCTTCCAGATGCTGCGGGATGCAGCCCAGGACATTGATTTCGCCGTTGGTCATGCCGGCGGCAATCATAAAGGTTCCGGCTTCAATCCGGTCGGGAATGATTTCGGCTTCCACGGGTTTGAGCGAGGTCACGCCCGTGATGGTGATGACGTCCGTTCCGGCGCCGCTGATCCTGGCGCCCATGCCTTTCAGCACTTCCGCCAGGTTGATGATTTCCGGCTCACGCGCGGCATTGTTGAGAACCGTGGTTCCTTCGGCCAGCGTCGCGGCCATCATGATGTTTTCCGTGCCGGTGACGGTCGGCAGGTCAAAGTAGATGTCCGCGCCTTTCAGTTTATCCGCTTTCGCTTCAATGTAGCCGCCATGCAGCTCCACGGTGGCGCCCATGTCCTGGAGCGCCTTGATGTGCAGGTTGACCGGCCGCGCGCCGATGGCGCAGCCGCCCGGAAGGGACACGCGGGCCCTCCCCATGCGCGCCACCAGCGGTCCCAGGACCAGAATCGATGCCCGCATGGTTTTGACCAGTTCATAGGGTGCTTCACAGTTGGCGAGTTTTTCACCGCTGATTCTTACGGTGCTGCCGCCTTCAATTTGCATCCCCATATTCCGGAGCAGTTTATAGATGGTTTTGATATCGACCAGATCGGGAATGTTGGAAAATGTGCAGGTCCCTTCGGTCAGGAGCGCCGCCGTCAAAACCGGCAGAGCGGCATTTTTAGCGCCGCTGATCTGAACATCCCCCTCGAGCGGCTTTCCGCCGTGAACGACTATTTTATCCAATTATTTTCTCCTTCCTTTGATCACGCGCGAAAGTCCCGCGTAATCGGTGCGCACATCGATACGGTCATAAAAACCGGTATTTGCCGCCATGATGGCCTGTACGCTTTGACCTTGTTTAGCGCCGATTTCGAGTAAAAGCCAGCCATTTTCTTTGAGGCGGCTATGTGCCTGATATATCAATTTTTCGTAAAATTCCACCCCCGTTTGTCCCGCCCGGAGGGCGAGCTTTGGTTCAAAATCTTTGACGCCGGCAGCAAGCGTTTCATATTCCTCGTCTCCGATATAGGGTGGATTGGAAACGATGATATCGAACGCGCCCGGGACCTTGGCGAACAAGTCGCTCTCATAAAAGACGATCGAATGTTCCAGACCGAGCCTGCGGGCATTTTTCTCTGCCACGGCGAGCGCTGCCGGTGAGATGTCCGTGGCGATAATTACGGCATCGGGTATTTCTTTGGCCAGCGCCAGCGCAATCGCCCCGCTGCCCGTGCCGATATCCAGGATGCGCGGCCGGTGAAAACCCTCCGCCCGGCAGACAGCGAGCGCTTCTTCGACGATGACTTCCGTATCCGGCCGGGGAATCAAAACATCCGGACTGACCTCCAGGGTAAAAGACCAGAAGGCCTTCTGCCCGGTGATGTAAGCCACCGGCTCAAAGCGCGATCTTCGCGCGACCATTGACTTGAAGACGGCCAGCTGTTCGGCGCTCAGGGTTCTTTCCGGATTTTTGATGAATTCAACGCGGTCGCAGCCCAGACAAAAAGCCAGCAGGACTTCTGCATCCAGCCGGGCCGTGGAAATCCCCGCCGCTGCCAGTTTCCGTGTTGTTTCAATAAGGGTGCTGCGAACCGTCATGCGGATATCATTTCCTTCCTCAAACGAAAATTTCAACTTGAATGGCGCCGCCTTTATAGGAATACTTGACGGTAAAGTCCAGTTCTCTCAGGATTTGTTTCATGATCTGGTTGGTGGAATCAATCACGGAGACGAAACGGGAAATGCCGTGTTCCCGGCCGATGGCAAATATTTTTTTAAGCAGCAATTTGCCCAGGCCATGGTGCTGCCAGTCGTCGCGAACCACAATGGCAAAGTCCGTAGACCGTTCGTCGCGATCGTACCCATAACGGGCGACGGCGACCAGGGCGTCCCGGCCTTCTTCTTCAATCACCGCGACCAGGGCGAAGTTCGTTGTGTAGTTGATATGCGTGAGGTGATGCAGCATCTCTTCCGGGAGGGAACTGACGGGCCGCAGAAAACGCAGATAGATGGCATCGGGAGACAGCTTGTTCAATAAATTTACGAGCAGAGATTCGTCTGTCTGGAGGATCGGTCGAAGAAATACCGTTCTGCCGTCTTTGAGCGTCAGCCGGCTTTCGTATTGCGCGGGATAACTTGTATTCATGGCCGGACTCGTATCTCTATCTCATATTTCGTAGCTCGCCTCTCGTATCCCCTGCTGGAGAATATACGGCGTTCATACCCGGACTATAACGCATGTTCGGAAAATATCCAATGGTGATTGTGCTGCGTGCGGCGGTGTGATGGATCGCTTAATGCGTGCGACTACCCGGATGAATGATTTCCTTAGCGAACGGGCTTATCCTTTTTGCGGAAGGGAAAAATAAAACGTCGCGCCTTCATCCACTTTGCTTTCGGCCCAGATCTTTCCCTTGTGCCGGTGGATGATGCGTTGGGTCAGCGCCATGCCGACGCCCGTTCCTTCATATTCGGACGCATCATGCAGGCGCTGAAAGACGCCGAACAGTTTGTCATGGAACTGCATGTCGAAGCCGACACCGTTATCCCGGATGAAGTAGACAACATCCTTTTCCTCCTCATATCCTCCCACTTCAATGACCGCGACATCCCGGGTTTTCGTGAATTTAACGGCATTCCCGAGGATATTGGCCAGCACCTGCTTGATGAGCGCCTTGTCGCCGAGGGCCTGCGGCATGGTCTTCATTTTCAACGTCATCGCCCGGTCCGGATTGATGTTTTGCAGTTCCTGCCACGTTTTTTCAACAAGCTGACGGACATCAAGTATTTTGACGACCAGATCCTGTCTGTTCAATTTCGATAAGTCCAGGAGGTCGTCGATGAGCTGCCCCATGGCTTTGGCGTTGTCTTGCACCTGTTTGAATTGCCGTTTGGTTTCCTCATCAAATTGATCCCCCTGTCTTCTGAGGATCATCTTGGAGAACCCGTCGATGGCCCGAAGAGGCGCGCGCAGGTCGTGCGAAACGGAATAGCTGAAACTCTCCAGCTCCCGGTTCGCGGCTTCCAGGTTCGCCGCATATTCTTTCAGCTCTTCTTCGGCGCGTCGGCGCTCCGTAACGTCATTAAACAGAACAGCGACCTTCCGGCTTTCCGGACCGCCGATCCGGTGGGCAAAAACTTCATACCAGCGGTTCAGTGCTTTTACCTTATTTTCAAGACGGACGGGTTCGCCGGTCAAGGCGACCCTCCCGTAGATTTCAAACCAATGAGCGTCATTGTCCGGAATCAATTCACTGATGTTTTTCCCCTGAACGTCGTGCAACCCGGTTTGCTTTTCGAACGCCGGATTGGTCTCCAGAAAACGGTAATCCACGGGGCGGTTACCGGCATCAAATAAAACATCGATGATGCAAAACCCCTCGATCTGAGTATTGAAA
The DNA here is from genome assembly GCA_036528635.1 of Deltaproteobacteria bacterium. Classification (GTDB taxonomy): domain Bacteria; phylum Desulfobacterota; class Syntrophia; order Syntrophales; family Smithellaceae; genus UBA8904. The sequence goes on along the minus strand of JAIGNE010000035.1, from coordinate 112,364 downwards.
AGCGAGTGATAACGCTCCTCCGCTTCCTTGAGCTGGGAGAGGTCATTCCCGATAGCGAGGAGTTCCCTGAAATTACCCCGATCATCGTAGATGGGTCTGTTGGTCCAGGACATCCAGACCAGCCGGCCGTCCTTGCATAAATTTTGATGGACGTTAGTCTGGTATTTTTCGGGATGCTCTTTGATGTCCTGTAACATTCCGGCAAAGTCTGCACCCTTTGCGTCCGTCCGGGGAATGATCGTGCCGAGTACGTTGCGGCCGATGATTTCATCCGGGGTATAGCCGAAGAACTGCCGGCCGAACCGGTTCATGAAAGTGATGCGCAAGTCCTGATCAACCCGCAAAATGACGCTTCCGGAGTTCTCGATGAGGTCGCGATATTCTTCCCGGCTCCTCTTCAGTTCGTCCTCGGTTTCTTTGCGGTCGGTAATATCCTGGACAATGCCGGCCAAGAAGGCCGCTTTCCCGTCCGGACCGAGATGTTGACTGCCGACCATCCAGATCCAGCGCACATTCCCGTCGGCGCGCCGAATGCGGCAGTCGAAATTCCAGTCGCAGCCGGTTTGTATGGACTTTTGAAATTTGGCGTCCACCGTGCCTCGGTCTTCGGGCAGGACATGCTCAAGGAACATCTCGTAGGTCCAGGAGGGCAGCCCTTCCGGATAACCGAAAATGCGGTCGTGCTCGCGGGATCTCTGGGAGCTGAAGTCGCTGAGGTTCAGTTTCCAGGCGCCGGTATGGCTGGCCTGGAGCGCATAGCGCATGCCCTCTTCGCTCGCCTGCAAGGCCGCCTCTGCGAGTTTGCGCTTGGTTATGCTTCGGCCGTAGATGCGGATTCTCAGGGGATCGCTCAGAACAAGCATCGTTTGCCCGTACCAGCGGTCTCCGACCTGAATTTCCCGGCTTGCGGTTTGCCCGGAAGACTCGGGTGTGCCGGAAAGAAGCTGCACTGAGCCCGCGAACCAGGGATGACTGAGACCCCGCATCCGCAAATCGGGGAACAGATTTTCGGCCGCGGGGTTCATAAAGTGAACGACTCCGGTCAAATCGATCTCCATCACGGGGTGGGGATTCAGCATGACGAAGGATGCGATGTGCGCCATTTGGGACTGGAGCTGCCTCTTTTGGGTATTGTCGCGAAAGACAAGCACGGCGCCCAGCGTGTGGCCGGATTTGTCCGTGATCGGCGCGCCGCTGTCATCGATCGAAATTTCCGTGCCGTCTTTTCTGACGAGCAGCGTATGATCGGCCAGTCCCGCTGCTGCGCCGTCCCGCAAAATGAGGGCAACGGGATCGGGAGTCTTCCGGCGGGAGAGTTCATCGACGGTGTTAAACACCCGGGATATCGGCTGGGACAGAGCTTCTTTGATGGACCAGCCGGTCAGTTTTTCGGCCGCGGGATTGAGGAAGGTGATCTTTCCCCCGGTATCGGCGACGATCACGCCGTCGCCGATGCTCGCCAGGGTTGTGGCCCAGCGCTGCTCGCTGTGTTTGCGCTCCGTCACATCCCGCGCGACGGAGACGGAGCCAATAATGGCGCCTTCGGCATCGCGGACCGGTGACGAACTGACCCGGCGGTATCTGAGCTCGCCTGTGGCCGGAGTCCGGATGATCTCTTCCTCGTTGCGAACCACCTCTCCTCGGAGCGCGCGCAGGGGCGGCGCTTCCTCGACGGGTCGGAGGCTGCCGTCGGGACGATACACTTCCAGACCGGCGGCAAGCTTCTCCACATTCACATCCTCGCCATTGAGGCTGAACTCCCGAAGCGCCGACGGATTGGCCAACGTAAACCGCTTCTCGGTGTCCGCCAGCCAGACTTCGTCGTTCATACTGCTGACCAGAGCCGCGAGCTTGTCTTTTTCCTGCCGGATGGCGTCCAGCAATCTGCGGGTTTCCTCTTCGGCCCTCTTGCGTTCCGTAATGTCAAAATTCACGCCCATGAACCGGACAACCTTTCGGCCGGCCGCCGGGGCATTCCCGTTCTGACTGCCGACGAAAATAAACCGACCTTTGCCGGCCATCCAGCGCTCCTGTCCGTCGGCGCGGATGATCCGGAACTCGGCGTCCAGTTTGCCGGTTTGCTTAGCCATCTCCCATTGCCTGGTCATCATTTCCCTGTCGTCGGGGTGAACGAAACGGAAAAAAGTGTCCGGACCTTCCGGAGCGTCGCCGCGACGGAGTCCGAAAAGTTCAAATTCGGTTTCGTTCCAGTGCGACTCGCCCGTCAGCAGGTCAACCTCGAATGTTCCCAGTAAATTGGCCTGGAGGATCAGTCGGAACCGCTCTTCGCTTTGCCGGAGCGCATCCTCGGCGCGCTTGCGCTCGGTGATGTCCACCAGCGCTTGAACGGCGCCGCGGGGATGCCCCTCTTCGCTATAAAGTGGTGTGCCATAGCCCAGCACATGGCGGACGGCACCGTCATCAAAGACGAGACTGAATTCGAAGTCTTGCACGGGAATGCCGCGGGCGGCCCGCTGCGCGGGCAGTTCATCGTTTTGCAACTCGCGTCCGTCCTTCACTGCACGGAAATGACGTGGGCGGACATCGGGGGGCGCACTCAGCGAGGTCTCCGATAGTGGAGGCATTTTCAGAAGTTCGTCCGCGGCGCGATTGCCGGTGATGTGAAGACAATCCGGATCCTGAGCGACGAAAACCGGTGTGGGCACGGCATCGAGAAGCGCTTCGAGTTCCATGGCCCGTTCACGCTCGTGGCGTTCGCTTTCACGCAGGGCTTCCTCGATCTTCTTGCGTTCCTCGATTTCAATTTTCAGGTCCCGGGTTCTTTCCCGAACCTTGTTTTCCAGGTTTCTGTGGATTTCACGAAGCTCAAGTTCCGTCCTGACAAGCTCCGTAACATCGCGGGTGGCTGCGAAAACGCCCTGAACTTCACCTTTTTCATCGGCGTAGGTCGAGGCATTATAAAGTACGTTTGTGATCTGTCCGGACGTATGGCGCCACTGAAGCGCATAGTCCTTAACCGACCCTTCCAGAAACGCTTTCTGATATGCCGCCCGGGCTTTTTCGGGTTCCGTAAAGTAATCCGCAAAATCCTTGCCGATCAATTGATCCCGTGAAACCCCGGTAATTTTCTCGGTGGCCCGATTGACATCCATAAACTTTCCATCGGGGCTGATCGTGACCAGCGGATCAAGGCTGGTCTCAATGAGGCTGCGCGAATAGCGCGATGCCGCCCGCAGTTCCTCTTCCGCTTCTTTTCGCGCCCTCTGCTCCCGGGCCTCCGCAAGGGCTCTCAAAACGGCGGGGGCGAGCCTGTTTAAGCGGCTCTTCATGACATAATCCTTGGCCCCGCTGGTTAATATTTCTATGGCGCGGTCTTCACTCACCGCCCCTGTCACAAGGATAAACGGAATATCGGGTGAGCGCCTTTTGGCTTCGGCCAGCGCCCGGGCGCCTGAGTATCGGGGAAGATCATAGTCGGAAAGGATGAGATCGGGCGCAAAATCCCGAAGATTGCGGACAAAATCATTTTCCGTCGCCACCACGCAGGCGGTGAAAGCGATACCTCCCTCTTCGAGTTCAAACTGAACGAGTTCGGCGTCGGCGGGATTATCTTCAAGAATGAGAATACGCAGGGGTTTGTCCATGTTATCTTCTTTTCATGTCCACAAAGTTAGAGCGACGGTTTGTCTGAATATGAAACGAGTATGCTTTATAAGATATGGCTTGATGTTTGTAAAGAGTTTCAGATTCATACGGAACTCCCGACTCTTACCCGCAAAGCTTACGGCATCTGCCCGATCGACATCGATTCGGCCACTCTTTGGGGAACAGTTTTTACGCTATCACCAGTGACGATCAATGCAATGCGCATAAAATGATAGTTTTATAGTAGGTAAAACCTATGAATAACCATACATCTCAGCGCTGTCTTGATATTTTTGCATAGGACTTCACAAACTTACCCCAACCTGTTTTTCGGGAGAAATCAAGTTTGGCATACAGAGGCGAGGGAGTGTCCACTGGAAAATAAATGGCTGCGCCATGCGAATTATTCACGGAAGCACCCTTGCAGCCGGATTTTACGATAATGCCCTCGGGGCCGCAAACGGCGTTGATTATGCCCTGACATGCAGTTGAAAGTGCGCCGGCTGCGGCGGGTTTCTTCATCAGGAGTTTGCAGAAGTCGACCAGGTCGATATTGTCCGGTACTTCATACGACTGCACCTGCATTCGCGCCTGCATGACGGCCAGTTGGACCGCCTCTTTGTCCAGTTCCGCGCACAGCCCATCAGCCAGTTCCTTAACGGCTTTCATCAACATTGCGGATTTGGACAGATCGAAGGCGGATTGCGTGACCGGCTCGGATGACGGATAAGAGGCAATATATTTGCCGACGATGACCGATGAAAATTTTTCGGTTTCCATATCCGGTTTCTTTGCCAGGCAGGCAAGCACAGTATGATACGGCCAGCCGTCCAGCGGCTCCGTCTGCTCGGAGCCGACGGTGTAGCGGACGCTTGATCGGACCTGACAAGCCACTTCCGCCATACTCATCAGGCAGGCATCCATGCCCAGAATATCTATCTTATGGCCGGCGGCTTTTTGGGCTGCGGCCAAGACTTTCTTCATTTCAATATTGTCCAGAAAATCCTTGGCATCGTCATCATAGAGAATGGCCCGGGGTTTTGCGCCGCCCGCGGCCTGCTTCAAAGCCGTTTGGAAATTCGACAAGAAGAACGTGTGACGAATGTGGCCCCGGGCAGGCCGGTGGATGGCACGCAGCCGTTCGTCGGCATAAACGTCCGTATCATCCCAGCCGCCGCCATGATTCCAGAGAACCAGTGCGTACCGTTCTGCGGGATAGTTTTTAACACTCCATCGGATAAAATCGACGAGCGCGTCCGGGCTGCCGGTATTGGTTTCGCCAAGCTGCAAAACGGCGTCTTTCGCCAGTGGCGTGCCCTTGTGCAGAAAATAGCGCTTCGTCTTCCGGTCTGCTCCGGCGCGGTCAAACTGCGCGAGGAGGTTGATATCGTCGCTGGAACCGACGGTTTTCATTTCGGCCAGGTCCTTTAACCCGTTGGCGTCGAGGTTGTTGTCGCCGGCCAGATACACCATGAAGGTCCACTGCTTGCGGGTCACCGCTTTGACTGCCATTGTTTCTTTCTCCTTTCCGTTTTTAATCCTGTACTTAGGTGAGTTTTAAATATTCTCACCGTACTTTGCAAAACGATACTCAACCTCCGGGATCGCGTAAGCATCTAGTCCACATAGTGAAGGCGAGGGTTTTGACGTTCGTCCCGGTTTTAAGCGGCGCCGTCGGGCCGTCGCCTTCAATCATTTCAGTTCGCATGTCATGAGAAGCATCAAAGATATTATCTTGATGAATCATTTACACCATGTCTTTTACCTTTTCAATAATCTTTGACCGGCCGGGGCGGCGCCTGTCCGGGAGAATTCTTTGGAAAAAAGAATCGACTATTTTACGACAAGACAGCATGTCGTTTTAAGTGAAAATGAAGATAGCGGTCTTGCGGCTTCAAGGATAGAGGAAAGGATAATGCGCCGGAACTATCGGATTCGCTCGCCGAAGATGGCGCGGCCCACGCGGATGATGGTGGCGCCTTCTTCGATGGCAACGGCAAAGTCGTCGGTCATGCCCATCGAAAGTTCATCCATGGCGACGCCGGGAATGGCGGCGGCCGCGATTTCATCGCGCAGTTTGCGAAGCGCGCTGAAATAGGGGCGGGAGTTTTCCGGATCGTCGGAATAGGGCGGCATGGTCATCAAGCCGCGCACGTGTAAGTTGGGCAGCGTTGCAATCTGTCGGGCAAGTTCCAGGACCTGTGAAGGTTCGGCGCCGCTTTTGGAGGCTTCGCCGCTGACATTGACTTCGATCAGAACGTTCAATGTTCTACCGTTTTGCCCCGCGCGGCGATCCAGCTCCTGCGCCAGTTCCAGCCGGTCCACAGAGTGAATCCAGTCGAACAGGGTGACGACATACTTGACCTTGTTGGTTTGCAGATGGCCGATCATATGCCATTCCACATCATGACCGATGGCGGGGATTTTTTCGCGCGCCTCCTGAACGTAATTTTCGCCAAGCAGTGTAATGCCTGCTTCCAGGGCCTGCCGGATCCGTTCCGGTTCGACGGTTTTACTCACAGCCATGAGCCGGATGCTTCCCGGGTCGCGCCCCGTGCGGGTTGCGGCATCTGCTATCCTTTTTCTGATGACGGCAATATGATCGGCGATCGGTGTTGACATAGGCTTTTACCCGAAATGCACTGCGTTTAAAGTTTTAAGTTCTTCCAGGACTTCACAAAGCGGCAGCCCGATGACATTCGTGTAGGAGCCGCGGATGGCTTTGATGAAAGATGCGCCCCTGCCCTGGACGGCATAGCCGCCGGCCTTGTCGTAGGGTTCGTCGCAGTGGACGTACCAGTTCATTTCTTCGGAGCTGATGGCTTTAAAATAAACGGCGGATTGGACAACCCGCGTTCTGGATATTCGACAACCATCACAGGCAATGGTGAAACCGGTGAATACGGTGTGCTGACGGCCGCTCAGTCTCTCCAGCATTTCCCGCGCCTGTTTTTTATTTTTTGGCTTTCCCAGAATCAGGCCGTCAATCACGACAATGGTGTCCGCGCCCAGGACAAGCGCCTGCGGATGCTGTCCGGCGATGGCCTGCGCTTTGTCCCTGGAGAGCCTCCGGACATGCGTGCGCGGCGTCTCGCCCGCGAGGCGGGTTTCATCGATATGCGCCGGAAGAATCTTGAATTTCAACCCCACGGAGCGCAGGAGCTCTAAACGGCGCGGTGAGGCGGAAGCTAAAATAAATGGAGCGGACAGGGAAAGGGTCATCATGATTTCTTTCTATTTCAATTTTGAGGTTTCTATTCCAAATAAAACAGGGCCTGTCAATTTGTAAATTGCCGTTGCATCTTTCGGGGAGTTGACGTATTTAACCGGCGAATAAAAAAATGGAGTTGCCCATGAAGAAAATCACCAGTCTTTTCCTGTTCCTTGTTTTCCTGCTTCCGGCTCATCCGGTCTTTGCGGCGGAGAAAATCGTTCAAATGACCGTGCCGGGGTGTTTCTCCTGAGGCGCCAGCAGAAGGATAGGGACTATCCTGCAAAAAGTTGACGGCGTCCGGAAGCATCAGACTCAGCAGCCGAACATTCTGGTTATCGCCTTTGACGACGAAAAGACCAGCCTGAAGGTCATTGAAAAAGCATTAAAAGAGGGTACGTTCTCTATATCGGGCAAGCCGGTTTATTTGAAAGCCTATCCGGCGGAAAATCAGAGCAACTGATTTTTGCCGCGAGCTTCCAGCGTGTCCACAATTTTCTTGACGTCCTGGGAGCGTCCTTTTTTGCAGATGAGGAGCGCGTCTTTTGTTTCGACAACGATGACGTCTTTCATGCCGACCAGCGCGACGAGTTTTTGAGTGCCGCAGACCAGGGAATTTTCGGTGTCTTCCAGAATGACGTCGGAGCCGCGGGTTCTCGCATTGCCTTTTGCGTCTTTCTCGGAAATTTCCCACAGGGTATCCCAGCTGCCTACATCGCTCCAGCCGAAGCTGGCCGGAATCATCAGCACGTCTTTGGCTTTTTCCATGACCCCGTAGTCAATGGAAACGGAAGCCAGACTTCGGTAGATTGCCAACACTGTTGTCGCTTCGGACGGTTTTCCCAGTGCAGATTTGATCGTCATCAGCCCGGCATACAGATCCGGTAAGAATCGCTGGATTTCATCCAGGATGGTGGACGCTTTCCAGATGAACATGCCGCTGTTCCAGAAGAAATTGCCGCTTTGCAAGAAGGCACGGGCCTGCTTCAGATCGGGCTTTTCCCGAAAGGATTTGACGCACAGCAGCGCCTGGCCGGAAATGCTCCCGGCGGATGCGCCGCCTTCCATGTAACCGAAGCCGGTATGGGGACTGGTAGGCTTCAAGCCGACCGTGACGAGAGCGTTTTCTTTTTCAGCGGCGCGGGCGGCGGCAGCAATGACTTTCCGGTATTGGCCGGGGTCGGCGATGCCGTGATCGGACGGCAGAACCACCATCACGTCATCCTGTGCGTTTTTCTGAATATGGACAGCGGCCAGACCGATGCAGGCGGCCGTGTTCCGGCCGACCGGTTCGATAAGAATATTTTTCGCGGGTATTTCCGGCAGCTGCCGCATCAATTCCCGTGCGTGGGTTTTCCCCGTGACGATGAGAATGTTTTGGGGTTTGATGAGCGGTTTGATCCGGTCAACGGTTTCCTGGATCATGGTCCGGTCGCTTGTGATGTCCAGCAGGTGTTTCGGTTTTTTCTCCCGGCTTCTCGGCCAGAACCGTGTCCCTCTTCCTCCGGCCATGATAACTGCATGCATAGGTTTTCTCCTCTGCCCCCTCATAATACATTCCGGCTTGCTATTTCAAGCCCGAAAAGCTAATTTAGCAACATTGACAGCGAGGTTAAAATGTATCCTGAAATTACTTTGAAAAGCGGCCGGGAAGCGGCGCTCCTGCGCGGCCACCCGTGGGTTTTTTCGGGCGCGATCGCCGGCGTCCAGGGTCACCCGGCGGATGGCGATATCGTCAGGGCCTCGGATTCCCGGGGCCGGATGCTGGCGCTGGGATTTTTCAACAGCAGAACGGACATATCCTTTCGAGTGCTGGCGCGGGATTGTGAAAAGAGCATTGATGCCGCTTTCTGGAATGAACGCGTGGCGGCAGCCTTTCAGTTGCGCCAAAAGGTCATCAACGAAAAGACCAACGCTTACCGCCTGATTAATGCCGAAGGCGACGGATGCCCCGGCCTGATTGTCGATGTGTACAACGATACGCTGGTTGTCTCCATCACGACCGCCGGCATGGAAAAGCAAAGACAGAGCATTCTGGATGCTCTCATTGCTCATTTGAAGCCGGCGGGAATTTATGAGCAGAGCGCGGGGCGTTCACGCGGACTGGAAGGTTTGCCGGAGCAAAAAGGTTTTATCGGCGGCGGCGATCACAAAAGCGTCGCCCGGATTATGGAGAACGGCCATGTGTTTGACGTGGATATTGTCGGCGGGCAGAAAACAGGCTTCTTTCTGGATCAGCGGGTCAACAGAGAAAAGCTGGGCGCGCTGTCTCGCGGCGCCACCGTTCTGAACTGTTTTTGTTATACCGGCGCGTTCTCGGTTTACGCGGCCGCGGCCGGGGCGAAAAAAGTCGTTTCGCTGGACATCTCCAAACCCGCCTCGGCCGCCGCGGCGGAACACCTGCGTCTCAATGGACTTACGATCGCCGATCATCCGGTCATCGATGCGGATGTGTTTCAGTATCTGAGAGATCTGCAAGAGCGTTTTGATTTGATCATCCTGGATCCGCCCGCGTTTGCCAAAACCAAACGGGATGTGGACAGGGCTTCCCGCGGCTATAAGGAAATCAATATGCAGGCGGTGAAGCATTTGCCCCGGGGCGGGATACTGGCGACGTTTTCCTGTTCCAACTTCATCGAAGAAGATTTGTTTTACAAAATCGTGCAGGGCGCGGCGCGCGACGCAGAGGCGGACTTGCAGCTTTTGGCGAGGCTTACAGCCGGACCGGATCACCCGCTGGCGCTGGGGCACCCCGAAGGCCGGTATCTCAAAGGATTGCTGGTGAGGAAGCTATAACGGATGGAACGCGAGGGCGATGCCTGTCCTGCGCCGCATTCCGCCCCGCCCGGGTCAGCGCTCCGCCAGATTGGCGGCGATCCGGTCATGAATCATTCGGGAAGCGATATTGTTTCCCGTGACGCCCGTGAGCACCGAGACGGCGACCAGGTCTTTTTCGACATATTTAACCTGGATGGTCACCTTTTCATCCGCAATGATGGTCCTGATCGATCCCGTCGAAATTTTGCGTTCCTTTTCAATACTCCAGCCCTTCAAGTCGGTCACGGCTTTTTCACAGGCCTTCCAGACCGGATCAATGTCCGCTTTGTATTGCGTGGTCAGATAGCCGTCCTGGTAAATGAATTTGCCGGACTGGATGCCCATGACCTTGCCGTTCATGACCATGGCGGCATTACAGCCGAAAAGAAGGCAGGCTGACGTGACAAGCAAAATCAGTTTTGTTTTCATGGATTCACCTCCGGCAGCGTGTTGTGCCCGTTATATAAAGTAAGGTTCTTCATCTGTCAATATTTACGCGACGATTCTGGCATAGAGCGAAGAGCCGACCGCCCAGAGGAGAACGCCTGCGGTGATGACGATACAGACATACGCCAGCATCTTGTTCCAGGCGCTTTCCGGTTTCTGATCGTTGTAGCCCATGACATAAGCCGCGAGGAGGCCCGATAAAAGACCGCCGCCATGAGCCCAGTTGTTGATGCCGCTGAAGATGAATCCGAAAATGATCAGGCCGACCACCCATCCCAGCGCCTGCTTGTAGATGGCTTCTCCGTAAGATCCGCCGCGGCTCTTTCCGTAATAAATGATCGCGCCGATAAGACCGCAGACGGAAGCGGATGCGCCGATTGTAAAATGGACGCCGGCCAGCGACGAAACGATAAAGCCGGCGACGCCGGTCAGCAGGTAAATGTTCATGAAACGATGCACGCCGAATTCCCGGAGGACAAAGGGCCCCAGCTGATACAGGGCCATCATGTTGAAGATGATATGCAGAATTCCGCCGTGCAGAAAAGATGCGGTAAAGACGCTCCAGTAGTTATGATACAGGAAGACGGGAATTGTGCCGCTGGCCCCCAGCTTTAAAAGGCTGTCGTTGGACGGCGAAAGAAATCCCAGGGGGCTGCCGCCCATGAAAATTCCCCGGGGGTCGATCAGGAGCGACAGAACAAAAAAAACAATATTGACATAGATGATGGTTCGGACCGGTTCAAAAGCGAACAGGATATTGCGCAGCTTTCCGGCGGCTGCATGCAGGCCGGGGCGCTTCAACCCGCAATAGGGGCATTCCGGTTCGTCCAGACTGATCAGTTTCCGGCAGTTGGGACAGAGGATGGAGTTTCTTTCAGTACTCATCATGAAATCCTTAAAAGGTTTAGTCGGGAATGAATTAACAACAATAAATCGAGTTGTAAAGAAAAATACGCCTGGTTTTCTTGACTATGGCGTCCGGAAGTATGATATTGAGTAAACGGGATGGTTATGCAGCTTAAAGATCGTTTACAGGTAGAAATTGAATCCGTTGCGTTCGGCGGTCATGGTGTGGGGCGTGCGGATGGATTGGTGGTTTTTGTCCCCTTCACCGTGACCGGGGACGTTGTGGAGGTGGAAGTTGCTGAGCGCAAGAAAAAGTTCGCCCGGGGGCGTCTGCTAAAAGTCATCGAGCCTTCTCCTCATCGAACCGAGCCGCTTTGCCGTTATTTCGGCCGCTGCGGCGGGTGTTCTTATCAGCATATCGAGTACACCTATCAACTGGTCATGAAGCAAAAACAGGTGAATGAAACTTTTTCCAGGATCGGCGGCCTGTCACAGCCGCAGGCGGGTGAGGTCATTGCTTCGCCCCGCCCCTATGCCTACCGGGGTAAGGCCGAACTCCATGCCGCGAAGGCGGCGGCCGGTTTTAAACTGGGATTTATGGATGTTTCCGGCGGCAAACTGGTGGATATTGAGAGCTGCGATATTATGGATGAAACCATCAACGGGCAGATTCGCGAGACGAGAGCCCGCGGAATGTTTCGATCAGGCGGCGATGATTTAACCTTTTGGTCGGGCCCGCCTGCTGATCGCGGTCAAGCCGTCAGGCGCATGGTCAAAAACCGGGAATGGCTTATTCCCCGCACGGGTTTTTTTCAGGCCAATTTGTATCTGACGGATCGGATGGTGGATGAAGTGTGCGCTCTCGCGGGTGCAAAAAAGAGGGAAAGCATCCTGGACGCCTGTTGCGGGTCAGGACTTTTTTCAATTTTTCTTGCGCCCTTTGCCGGGCGATTGCGGGGAATCGAAATCAATGAAGAATCTGTCAGGTATGCGCGCATCAATGCCGAGAAGCAGGGAATCCGGAACGCGGATTTCATCCATGGCGATGTCGAAGCGGTCCTGGGGGATATGGCGCGCAAGGGGGAGACTGTCGATTTAATGATTCTCGATCCGCCGCGCACCGGTTTGAGCCCGGCGGCGCTGGCCGCCGTTTCCGGGGTAAAAGCTCAGGAGATTATTTATGTCTCCTGTAATCCGGCCACTCAGGCGCGGGATGTAAAAACGCTAGGCGAACAGGGCTATGATCTGCAAAGTCTTCAGCCTCTGGATATGTTCCCGCAAACGGAGCATGTCGAAACAATCGGTTTATTGCGGCGAAAATGACCGGCGCGGCGTGTTTTAAAAAAGTGACAAAAAAGGCCATTAAGTGTAAGCTGTTGCAAAATGGAATAAATTTATTGACAGGCGGGGAATATCGATATAGGCAAAACGCACAAGATTGACGTGCCAGTGACCTGTGATCCTGTAATGATGAGCGCTGTTGATCTTTTTCCTTACCTATTAACCCGCGGAAATATTAAAGTTAATCTGTAGTGTTATCCATATGTCGGATCAGGCGGTACGGCAGCGGCATTGAAAGTTGCTCAGTTGTTATAAAGGCTTACGAATGCGGGAGCAGAAAAGAACGAATCTTTTTCAAGCGGCGTATGAGCGAAGACAAAAAAATACATGAACCGTTCGAAGACCGGCGGCAATCGGCAGGAAACCGGCCCGGGGCGGAAGTAAGCGCCAAACCGGCGGAGGTTGCCGGTGATCCGGAAGATGATCTGGCCGGGGGAGACGAAACCATCCTCCTGGTCGATGACGAGCAGATTATTATTGATGTCGCCCGGGACATGCTCGAAATTCTGGGTTATCAGGTGATCGTCGCGCATAACGGCCAGGAAGCCATCGAGATTTACGCCCGGCAAAAAGATGAAATCGATGCCGTCATTCAGGATATGGTGATGCCCGGCATGAACGGCGCCGCTGTTTTTCAGGCCTTGAAAGGGATTAATCCGCGGGTGAAAGTTATTCTGGCCAGCGGCTATATCATGAATAAGCAAATTGCTTCCATTATGGAACAGGGTTGCCAGGCATTTATGCCCAAACCGTTTCGGCTGGAAGACCTGTCCATAAAAGTCAGGGAAGTACTGGATTCCCCCTGAAGCGATTTCTAAAAATAGTGGTGGCTTTCCAATGAAAATATTGCTATTTTCGCGGCCAGCTCAAATGAGTATTTAATTATTTCAGGGGAGGATAAAATGGCATCAAAAAGCAGGGATGTTAGGATTGAACAACGCCGGGTATTGGTCAAGAAACTGGAGCTCAGGCTCGCGAAGCTGGCTGCACAGGGGGTCGCCGGCGAAAAAGTGAAGCTTGATCCCTTTGTAAAAAATCTGAAATCGCAAATCAGGGAAACGGATATCCGTATCGCCGCCTTTGATAAGAACATAGCCAAGATCGAGGCATTGAAGCAGGCCAAAGAAAAGAAACTGGCGGAAAAATCGGCGCCGAAGGAAGCCAAGGCCGCTCCGGAAAAAGAAGCCAAACCGAAAAAGAAGGCGGGTGAAAAAGAAGCCAAAGAGCCCAAAAAGAAACCGGCGGAAGCGGGCGAAGGCGAGGCTCCCAAGAAGCCCCGTAAAAAGAAAGAAGAAGCCCCTGCGGAATAACTTTTCCGAAAGAAAAAAGGCAAACGGTAAAAATACCGTTTGCCTTTTTTAATATCCTGGCGTCCCCACGGGGAGTCGAACCCCGGTTACAGGCGTGAAAGGCCCGTGTCCTAGGCCACTAGACGATGGGGACGTCGTAAGCCTGGCGTTTATGTAAGTTGCGCCTTATATATTTTTCAAACCAGAATGTCAAGCACCGCCTCAAATTTTTTTAAAGACCATGATGACTAAGGAAAAAGTTATCGGAATTCTCGAAGAGATCGCCGTGCTGCTGGAATTGACGGGAGAAAATCCCTTCAAATCCCGCGCCTATTCCACGGCCGCCCGGAACCTGGAAAGAGTGGAGGAGGATCTGGGCGCATTGGCGCATCAGGGGAAACTTCACGAAATCGAAGGGATTGGCGACGCCATCGGCAGGAAAATCACCGAGCTCCTCTCAACCGGGACATTGGACTATTATGAAAAGCTCAAGGCATCCATTCCCCCCGGCCATCTGGATATGCTGAAAATCAGCGGCCTGGGACCAAAAAAGATCCATGCCCTGTATCAAGAGATGGGGATTGCCACGATGGGGGAGCTGGAATACGCCTGCCGGGAAAATCGCCTGGTCGATCTCAAGGGTTTTGGAAAAAAAACGCAGGATAATATTCTGGCCGGTATTGAAAAACTCAAACACTATGCCGAGCGGCGGCTCTATGATGAGGTGTACGGCCAGGCGGAAGCGCTGCTTGCTTTTTTAAAAAAGCAAGACGATGTCGAGGCCGCGAGCCTTGCCGGTTCGCTGCGCCGCGGCAATGAGACCGTGAAGGATATCGACATTCTCGCATCGACCGTTCATCCGGAACGGCTGGCCCGGACGTTTGCCGGCTGCGAGCAGGCCGCCTCGGTCATTGCCCTGGGTGACACCAAGGTCAGCATCACCCTGAAATCCGGCATCAATGCCGATTTGCGCATGGTGACGGCCGACCAGTTCCCTTATGCCCTGCACCATTTCACCGGCAGCCGGGAGCATAATGTGGCCATGCGCGGACGGGCGAAGGACCGCGGCCTTAAAATGAATGAGTATGGTCTTTTTCAGGGCGAGAAAAACATTGTCTGCCGCAGTGAGGAAGAAATATTTGCAACCCTGGGTCTCCAGTACATCGAACCGGAGCTGCGTGAAAATATGGGTGAGATTGAAGCGGCGGAAAAAGGCGAATTGCCCCGATTGCTCGATGGGAAAGACATCCGGGGGATTTTCCACGTGCATACGAATTTCAGCGACGGAGCGGACAGCCTCGAAGCAATGGCGGCGGCCGTCAGCAAAATGGGGTATCAGTATATCGGCGTGAGTGATCACAGCCAGTCCGCTCACTATGCCGGCGGATTAAATGCCGGGCAGATTGCCAGACAGCATGCTCTTATCGACCGTCTGAATGAAAAGCTTGCGCCGTTTCACATCTTCAAGGGGATTGAATCGGACATTGGTCCCGACGGCCGTCTGGATTATGACGACGACATCCTGGCCGGGTTTGATTTTGTGGCCGCGGCGGTGCATTCCGGTTTCAACATGCCCAAAGCTCAAATGACCGGCCGCATCACAAAAGCGCTGGCCAATCCATTTACCACCATGCTGGCGCATCCGACCGGCCGGCTGCTGCTGTCACGCGAACCCTACGCAGTCGATGTCATGGAAATCATCGATGCGGCAGCCGATCATGGCAAGGCCCTGGAATTGAATGCCAATTCGCAGCGGCTGGACCTGGACTGGCGCAGCTGCATCCACGCCGCCAGGAAAGGCGTCAAAATCGCGATCAATCCCGATGCGCACTCTGTTGCCGGCCTCCGGTATATGGACCTCGGCGTCAAAATCGCCCGCAAGGGCTGGCTCACCAGAGATGATTGCCTGAATTGCCTGACCCTGAAACAGATGAGGGCTTATCTGGGCCGAAAAGAATCATGAGCAAGGGGGATGCCCTGCCCGGGTTCGATCCGGAAGTTTTTGCCGGCCGCTTTTAAAAAGGCGATCAATGCTTATCTTAAGTAAAATATAGTTTCAGGAGGCCGGTCATGAATGTTTCTGATTTCAGAAAAAGGGAAAACGATGTCGATGCCCTGTTTATCAGCCGCTGGTCGCCCCGGGCCATGTCCGGCGAAGAAATCGATGAGGCAACCCTGAAGACCCTTTTCGAAGCCGCGCGCTGGGCGCCCTCATCCAATAACAATCAGCCCTGGCGCTTTATCTATGCGCGCAGAAATACGCCGCATTGGGATATCATTTTCAACCTGATGAATGAAGCCAATCAAATGTGGACGAAAAACGCCGCTGTGCTGATCGTCGTGATTTCCAAAACCACGTTTGACTCCGGCAAGCCCGCCCGCACGCATTCGTATGATACGGGCGCCGCCTGGGTCAGCCTTGCTCTGCAGGGGTCGCTGATGAACCTGGTGGTTCACGGGATGCAGGGATTTGATTATAACAAGGCCAGGGAAGTTTTAGGAGTGCCGGACGATTACCAGGTGGAAGCGATGATTGCCATCGGGAAGCACGGCAAAAAAGAAAACTTGCCCGACTATCAGCAGGAGCGCGAATTTCCTTCACCAAGAAAAAGCCTTGCCGAAATTACGATGGAAGGACATTTCCGGTCGACGCCGGGTCCGGAACAAAAAACGGAAACCTGAACGTGCGGGCAGGCATCTTCTCCGGATTGAAAAGCAGCGTCTTCGCGCCGGCCGTCGTGCCTCTCCCCAAAATGCCGTAAGGACAAGCCGCATCGGCAATATTTCCTGCTTCCCGTTGACATCCAGGATCATCCTGACTTATGATTTATTCGCTAAAAGAGGCAGGCGGGCAGGAAGAGCGGTCAAATTTGCCGACAAATATTATAGGAATGGGGACGCGCCGGGCGAATGAAAAGAGAGAAGGTAGGTTTAAGAATCCTGGTGATCGTGACAGCGGTGTTTCTTGTTCTGCTCGCGGCCGATAGGTTGTGGGCCGGGGAGGAGAAAGGGGATGGCCCCACAAGCGGATTTTATGTATCATTCACGCCGTCCATCGTTTTCCCTTTTTCCGTGGAAACCACATCACCGGGCCTGACGCCCGCTGAGACCAGGGCGAAATGGGGAGCCGGAATCGGCGGAAGCCTGGGGTACCGCTACAGCGATTTCCGGGTCGAAGGAGAAATCCAGTACGGCCGGAATGAAGTGAAAGATATTCGTTTTGTCGGGGGCGGCGGCGACATGTCGGGTTATTATGACTTGTGGGGAGCGACCATTAATTTCTTTTATGACATTCCCACCGGTGTCCGGTTCAGGCCTTACGTGGGGGCGGGTCTGGGCGCCGCACTTTTCGAGGCCCATGATATCACCCTGGACGGTTTTCCTCCGACCCGGGGCAGCAATAAACTCTTCACCTACCGATTGATGGCCGGCGTTTCTTATGCCCTGGCGAACTCATGGCGGCTGCTTTTCGGCTACCGTTTTATGGGAATAAGGGGCCCGGACTTTGAAACGGGCGGTATTCCTCTTTACGGGGGTCCCCTGCAAATGCATGCCATCCAGGCCGGTGTACAGTTTTATTTCTAAACACCGGACACTTCTTCCGCCGCACACTTAGAAATTGACGACCGCCGTGAGCGGCACCGGCGGATAAATCTGTCCGTGATTGGGCGGCATGGAATTATAGACCCAGTCAATGTCCAGCGTGCCCAGCTTCACGCCCCGATAACGGGCGTAGCCGTTGAAAGTTCCCCGCACCAGGACATCTTCCATCTGCATGGTCAGGCCAAAAACCGCGACGGTCATTCCCGGTTCCAGATCCCTCAGGTCATCGAAAAATGCACCCGGATGAAAGGCAAGCCGGTTGTGGCCCGACGCCTGACATTGAATGACGGGGATCACAACGGGATAGCCGTCCCCGGCGATGAAGGATAAGAATTTGAGAGCATCGATCCGGTTGAAGAGGGCTTCGCCGAAGGGCGACAGGACCCTTTGCGGGCTGCTTTTGACCGCGCCGCCCCTGGCGATTCTGGTCAAAAGCGCTGAACGGGTAATGGATGCGAGCGGCAGGGACGCACCGGCGGTGGTCTCCCGGAGATCCAGGTAGTGGACGGTGTTGATGCCGAAATACGTATTGTAGCGGAACATGGGCTGCTGATTATAGACCTCATACTCCCGGCCTTCTTTCTTTAAATGCGTCCAGAGGGCTTTCCCCCGCCAGAGTTTTTTGTCGAGCGTCAGAACGGCAAAACCGGTCTTTTTGGTCTGCTGCATGTACTGCTTGCTCAGGCCCTTGCAGAATTCGCCAATCGTCAGAGTCGCCGGCCCCGGCGCCATGACCGACGTCAATAGAGTCATGTGCGGCAAGCCTTCCGTCGTCACGGTGGCGATAATCCCGACTTTCTCCGATGGTTCGAAAGCCTTCCTGTCCGGTTCGGAAAAAATGTTTTTACTCATCATGTATTCCTTTCTGTCATTTTCAGCAGCCGGGCCGGGATACTTTTTTAACGTCCGTTTTGCCCGTCAATGGATCATCTGCCCTGCGGGTCAGTTTTGTTGATCCGCTCCAGGAAACGCGTGACGGCTGCACAAGGCTTTGAGCGACCCGGGTCAGTTCCTCCATCCGGGATTTTTCCGGAAGATCCTTATCGGCAAACGACCAGTTCATGCCCAGACGCTGATACTTGTCCCGGCAAAGATTGTTGAAAGCGCAAAGCTCCCACCGGTCAACGGCTCCTTCGAGGCGGGTATGAATGAAATCGCCGATCCCCCGGATGTTCTCGACGGTATCCGTGGCCCCGGGAATGACCGGCGTACGGATCCAGAGCGCTTGAGGATAGGGATGGGTTTTTTTATAGTGTGCCGCAAAAATCGCGTTGGCCAGAATTTTTTCATTGCTCGAACCGGTATGCCGTTGATGCTTTTCCGGATCGATTTCCTTGAGATCATAAAGCAGCAGATCGACATAAGGCAAAAGCTCGGCCAGCACCGCCCGGGACACCTGCCCGCAGGTATCGAGCGCGGTTGGAATGCCCCGGCTCCTCAGCTCCTTTAAAAGGGCCAGGCAGAAGTCATGCTGCAGGGCCGCTTCTCCGCCGGACAGGGTGACGCCGCCGCCGGACTGTTCGAAATAGACGCGGTCTTTGACGAGCTCCGAGACGATATCATGGACATGCCATTTTTTGCCCAGAAGCTCCATGGCTGTGGTCGGGCATTCCTCCGTACACAAACCGCAGCCGGTGCAAAGCGTCCGGTTGATGGCGACGCCCTCGTGGGTCCTGGTCAGCGCCTTCTCGGGGCAGATATCCAGACAAATGCCGCACCCGATACAACTCGTTTTAATCCACTGGATCTGCGGCTTCGGGCTGATGCTTTCGGGGTTGTGACACCAGCCGCAGGCCAGGGAACATCCCTTGAAGAAAACAGTCGAGCGGATGCCCGGCCCGTCCTCGGTGGACATGCGGGCGATTTCCAGGATGATTCCCCGGGGGGGTCGGTGCTGTGTCATACGGTGCGCGCCCTAAAATTTATTGTGACTGACACGCTCAATCACTTCGTTCTGAAGTTCCCGGCCGACGGTTGTAAAATAGGCATTATAGCCGGTGATACGCACCAGAAGATGCCGATAGTCCTGTGGATGCGCCTGGGCGTCCCTGAGCATGTCGGGATCCAGCATGTTGATCTGCAGCGCGGTGCCTCCATTCCGGGTGTACCCTTTCAGAAACGCTTTGAATTTATCCTTGTGCACGGGATCACGCAGAACGGAAGGATTAAAGGTGATGGTATGGCTGGCGCCGTTGGGGAGGTCGTTTGCGTAACCCTGCCAGTCAACCCGGCCGTTGCCGGCTTTTCCGCCGAGCACTTTCCCGACGGAGTTGGCATTGGCGGTCGGGCCCTTGATATCCGCGCCGTTGGACGGGCAGATGGCGTTGGACAGGAACTGGCCCTTTCTCCGGCCGTCGGCGCTTGCCGCCATGACGTAACCATCGCCGGCCCAGTAGTTCCAGCTCAGCATGCCCGGCCGGTATCTGCGGCCGGTGGATTTTGTACTGTGACGCCATGTTTCATCGCACCACAGCTGCATGACCTGGCGGGCGAGATCGTCCGCTTCATCATCGTCCCGGCCGTATTTGGGAGCGCGGTTTTTGGCCATGGCCTGAAGGACTTCATATCCCTGCCAGTTATTTTTGAGAGCGGTGACAAGCTCCCGCATGGAGCAGGCCTTTTTTTCGAACACCAGATACTTGATGGCCAGGAGCGAATCCACGGTGGTTGCGTAGGTGACGGCTTCCAGCGTTGTGAAGCTGATCCGGGCCCCGCCCCCGGTAATATCCTTCCCCTGCTCGGCGCAGCCGGTGACCAGGCAGGATAGATAGGGCGTGGGAAAGAAGCGGGCGCGGATGGATTCGGATGCTTCATACACATCCACGCATTTTTGGATAATGTATCGCGTCTGCACGGCATACGCTTCCCAGAAATCATTCCAGAATTCAAAAGAGGAGGCCTCCGGCGTTCGCGGGCCATCCTGTTTCACGGGCTCCGTTTTACCCGTCATCGGATCGCGGAAGGGCAGGAGGTCCCTCCCGCCGTTCAGGGCCAGTTCCACGGCTTTGAGCAGATTGATGTTGTTGTCCACCGTGCCGGAGCGGTCATTGCCGGCCATCGTGTTTTCCAGACATCCGACGGGCGCATAGTCATGAACATTGCCCTCATGAATCAGGTGGGTGAGCCCCGCCTTCTGGGCCTCCAGCATCATGCCGGCCATGGACCGTTCATCAAAATTCAAGAGGAACGGCGCGCCCTGGCTGGATTCGATCATGTCGACAACTTTATCCAGCAGGGCTTCCGGACTGCCCTGGTGCAGACGCACGTTCGGCTTGGGCTCCAGGATGGGCGACATTTCATCAATCACTTCGAGCAGGAGATAGGTCAGATCGTTGGTCATATCCCGGCCGCCCGCTCCGAGGCCGGACAGGGTGATCAGCTGGCCGAACCCGGCGGTGATGCCCTGGTTGCCGTTGCGGATCATGGCGTCATAAGCCGTGTTGCAGTGAATCCAGAAGCATTTGAGAATTTCTTTGGCCCACTCGCGGGTCATGCCGTCGAGAATGGACCTTTCGTAGTAGGGATAAAGATATTGGTCCACGCGGCCGAAAGAAACGCCCGCGCCGGGATAGTTTTCATCGGTCATGACGAGCATGTGGTTGATCCAGAGAGCCTGCAGGGCTTCCCAGAATGTTGTCGCCGGTTCCCAGGGGACGCGGCTCAAATTGCCGGCCATTGTTTCGAGCTCTGTGACGCGGCGCGTGTCCCGCTCCTGCTTCACGAGCGTGTGGCATAAGGCCTGATATTTTGAGGCCAGATCGCGCGCCATGGTCGATGCCGTCATCATGGCCCTCAGCTGGGCGCCCCTGGCACCGTCCCGTTCCTGGTTGCCAAGCGTGTTATAGATGGACATCAGCTCCGCATAGACGCCCTTCCAGCCGATCGCGAGCAGCCGCTCATGACCGGGGATCAGATGGCCGCTTGTGGCGCCGGCGTTTCCATAACCATGGTCATGAAACCATTTCATCTGCGCCCGGGCGCCGTTTTTCCCCCTGACCCGTTTCTGCCAGAGCTTGCTTTCCTCCCGGGTTCAAGCACAGAGAGGTTTGAACATTAAACCGGGCGCCGGCCAGCAGGTCGCCGGGCAGGATTTCCTGAGGGACGTGGTTGATGATGACGTCCCGGACAAACCAGGCCCGCCTTTCCGGAAGCGACCAGCGCCAGAAATCCGGGTGGAGCGCCACCGGTCTTGCCGCCTGAAGGTAGGACGCGCAAAGCGTGTTGAGCAGGGTATAGGTTTCCGGCACGATGTAAAAAGTCATTTCGTTATAGATGATGTCCCAGGGTGTCCCCGTGGTCCAGGCGGTGAATTCGTTATTCCAGGCCCGTTCGGTCCCCCGGAAATAATAATCCCTCAGCCATGCGATGCGGTCGGATAATTGCCCGGGCTCTTTCATGGTGTGTTCGGACACTGAAACGTTTTTCATGTCAACCTCCTCTCGGTAATACCCGGAATGGTCCGGACTTCCCCGTCGATCATTTCACGGAGATATTTTTCTCCGTGCAGAAGGATTTCCTTCATGATCGATGTCGCCTTCTTTCCATCTCCGGATTCGATGGCCCTGACCATGCGCAGGTGGAATTGATGCACGATCGTGGCGACCTGCCGGTCCTTGAAGAACTGGCCCGAAAGGTTCGTGTAGATAGGTCGGAATGAATTAAGGAGCAGCGGATAAACCGAATTGCCGGATGCCACGGCAATCAACAAATGAAATTCAAAATCCAAGTTGGTGATGGCTTCCGTGTTTCGGGGGTCCGTGGACATTTCTTTCTCGACTTGAGAATAAAGTTCCCGGACCTGTTCCAGGGTCCGGTTTTCCGCGGCCAATCGCGCGAAGGCCGGCTCCAGAAGCAGTCTCATCTGCAGCAGACTCTCCAGAAGTTCGTTTTCCAGTTTTCCTTTCTGATACTGGATCAGCGAAGAAAGCAGGGTAATGGATCCCTCTTTACGGTAATCGTTGACGGTCGCGCCGAAGCGCGGTTTCAGCGAGACCAGTCCGCGCGAGGCCAGTTCAACCAGGCCTTCATGCACCACCGGGCGGCTGACGCCCAGCTGCAGGGCCAGCTCCCGCTCCGGGGGCAGTTTCTGCCCTATTTTAATTTTCCCCGAAAGAATCAGTTCTTCAAAACGGAGAACAAATACCTCCTTGAGACTGTCTGTCCTGATGGGTTCCAACGATTCGAGCATCTTTTCTCCTTTGTCCTCTTGTGGCTGGTGGTATTACCAGCTTCATAGGCTTTAAAAAAATATTTGTCAAGCCGTAAAAACCAGCCGGTTTTGATCCAGAGCATGATTGGCGGATTGCTCATTGCCGGG
This sequence comes from Deltaproteobacteria bacterium, assembly GCA_036528635.1. GTDB lineage: Bacteria > Desulfobacterota > Syntrophia > Syntrophales > Smithellaceae > UBA8904. The sequence goes on along the minus strand of JAIGNE010000035.1, from coordinate 89,887 downwards.
CCTGATCCCTCGACCGAAACGTTCTGGTCGGGCCAGGTCCACAGGTCCTCTCAAAATACGAAGCCGGGCCAGGGGGAACCTTTTGCGTGACGCGGCTTGATATATTGGGAGAAACAGGCTATATAAACCGCACGTTGTTGAAAATATCCAAAATCATGAAGGTTTGAATATGACTTCCAAAGAACCTGAAAAATGGCTGAAAATTGAAATAACGGCGCCCGAGGAGCTGACCGATGCGCTCAGCAACTTTCTGGAGGAAACAGGCGCTCAGGGCGTCTTTTCCGAGTCGCTGCTGCCGCCCGGGGCTGCGGACTTTCCAGAGCCGGGGGGCGTTGAAGTGATTCAAGCTTTTTTCCCCGCGGATATCCGCAGCGAGAAGCGTGTTTATGCGATACGCAAATATTTGAAAAGTCTCGAAGAAATTTTTCCCGAGGCGGGCGCGCCTGCGCTGGCTACGGAGATTATTTCCGATCCGGACTGGGGCGAACAGTGGAAAAAATATTTCAAACCGATTCGCGTCTGCAAAAACATCGTGGTTAAGCCGACCTGGGAGCGTTACACGCCGGCCAGCCGTGATATCGTGGTGGAGATTGATCCGGGCATGGCTTTCGGAACCGGGCAGCACGCTTCGACGCGCATGTGCATGGAAGCGATTGAAGACATTATCCTGAAGGATCGTTCCATCAGGGAATGGAAAGTGCTCGATGTCGGCTGCGGGACGGGGATCCTGGGCATAACCGCGGCCAAGATGGGCGCACAGGATGTGCTTTGCGTGGATAATGATCCCAAGGCGACGGAAATTGCGGCCCAGAATGCCGTCATTAATTCAGTGGACGACCGCTTGCGGATTTTGAATGAAGACGCAGCGCAAATCAGCCAGCCGCGCAACCTGATCATTGCCAATCTGACGGCCAAACTGCTGCTGAAACTGCACACCCAGCTGGTCAGGCTGCTTTTGCCGGAGGGCTACCTGATTATTTCCGGCATTATTGAACCGGATGTTCCCGCGCTCGAGGAGCATTTCATTGTCGCGCCGCTTACGAAGCATCACGTTCTGACCGAGAAGGAATGGGTCTGTTATGTGCTGAGAAGGACCCCGGCTGCGGCGATCTCCTGATCGTTTCCGGATAAAAATCTTTCAAAGAGAGTTTTTGCCTTGACGCTGCCCCGAATCTACAACCCTGAGACGCTGCACAATGCGGTCACCTGCATCCTGGATAAGGATAACCTCCGGTATTTGAAAACGGTCCTGCGCCTTCACCCCGGGGACCGGATCATCGTTTTTGACGGCTTTGGACATGAATTTGCAGCGCGCATCGAAAGTTTCGACCCATCCGGCGCGGCGGTCCGCCTGGAAGCCCTCATCCCGCAGGCGGAAAAAAATATCAGTCTGACCTTGGCCCAGGCCCTTCCCAAAGCGGGGAAAATGGATTTGATTGTCAAAACCGCCGCTGAACTGGGCGCCGATGTCATTATTCCTTTTGCCGCCGCCCGATCCGTGAGCAGGATCGAAGGAGAAAAGGCATCGGCAAAGGTCGCCCGCTGGCAAAAAATTGTTCGTGAGGCGGCCCGCTGTTCGCGCAGCCCCCGGCTGGCCGCAATCGAGCCGGTTTTATCGTTTTCCGCTATGCTCTCCCGGGCGGCACCCGATGCCCGGAAGTTGATTTTCTGGGAAGAAGAAGATCAACAGACCATCCGGGATGTTCTCCATGATCGGGCATGCTCCGGGGCCGGGCAATATTTTGTCATTGTCGGACCGGAAGGTGGGCTTACCCGGGATGAAGTCGACCGGGCTAAAGAAGCAGGCTTCATTTCCGTGAGTCTGGGCCGGCGGATTTTAAAAGTTGAAACAGCGGCAGCGGCGATTTTGTCCATCATTCAATATGAAAAGGGACTGTTCAGTGAAAGTGCAGGAGGGGGAGAGAAATGACGACTTACCGGTTTGCGGGTTTCTGGCGGCGTTTTGTCGCGTACATGATTGATGGATTCATCATCAGCATGGTTTTTATCGTTTTGATGGTTATTGCGGGTGTCGCCTTTTTTGCCGGAGCGATGTCCGGTGACAACCAGACGTGGATCGCAGCATTGACCAATCCGGAACGCATGGCGTCAATTACCCTCTGGATCTGGCTTTTTACGCTTTTATTGAACATCGGCTACTTTACCTATTTTCACGGTTCGACCGGACGCACGCCCGGTAAAATGCTGCTGGGCCTGCAGGTGGTTTCCGCGGACGGGAAGCCGATTTCCTTCGGCATCGCTTTTTTGCGATCGGTAGGATACCTGGTGTCCACCCTTGTTTTTTTTCTGGGCTACATCTGGATCGGCTTTGATAAGAGAAAGCAGGGGTGGCATGACAAAATTGCCGGCACCGTGGTGATTGTCCGCGATCCGCAGGAGAATGCTGCGGGAATTTCCATTCCGGATGCCGCGCCCGGACCCGCAAGACCGGCCGGATTCGGATGCATTCCCGTTGCCCCTTCGCCCATGGAACTGAAAACGCCGGAAACGCCGTCTGCGGAGGACACAACGGGGACGGACGGCCAAAAAATACCTTGACAAAAGAAATCAGATTTTATAGAGGTTTCCAGCCTTTTACAGGTAAGATCAACCAGGCGGGTCGGTAGCTCAGTCGGTAGAGCATCGGACTGAAAATCCGAGTGTCGACAGTTCAATTCTGTCCTGACCCACCATTTATATATGCCCTCCGTAAAAAGAGGGCTTTTTTTGTGCATCCTCTGCATGAATGAGGTTTCGTTCTTAATCTATGCCGAAGAGACGAAAAATGAAAATTCTTCTTGTCAATCCTCCCAACTGCGGCCGCAGCATTCCGGAGGAAGAATACGGCATTACGTCCCTTAAACAGATCTTCAAAGGCGAACCGTTCAATCTGGAAGTACTGGCCGGACCTCTCACCGGACATGATGTTTTGATCTTTGATGGAAAATGTGAAAACGAGGACGCCCTCTGGAAGATCGTTGATGATTTTCAGCCGGACGTCGTTGGTTTTACCGCGCTGACCTGCGAGGCCAATACCGTCATCCGCTATGCAGCGAAGATTCGTGAGCTGGGCCAGGCGGTGATTGTGATCGGCGGCAACCATGCGACGTATAATCCGAATGATTTCAACCGCGCCGGGTTTGATTACATCGTTGTGGGTCTGGGCAAAAAGAGCTTTGCGGAATTGATTGCCCGTCTCGCCGCGGGTGAGACGGGTGAAGGCATCGCCGGAATCGCCCGCACATCGCCGGAAAAACACGTGTCCTATCAGCCGCGAAAGTTCAGTCAAACCGATTTAATGGAAGATGTCGCGCCCCGCTACGATCTGGTTCACCGTTACAGAGACCAGTATTACCTGGAACAGCTGGGACTGGCGATGGGGTTTGTCATCACGGCGTATGGCTGCACGCATCACTGCTCTTTCTGCACCATTCCGGGGATAACCGGCGGAAAGTATCTGACGCACGGAGCCGCTGCCGTCCTTCGCGATATCCGGACGCTTCACGATATCCCCTTTATCCGGATGGTGGATGCCAACACCTTCGGAAAAGCCTCACAGGCTGCCGAGCTTTGCGAAAAAATCATAAAAGCCGGCATCCGCAAAAAATTCTTTGCCGATGTCCGCGCCGACACAATCGTCCGGCATCCGGACCTGCTTAAAAGATGGAAAGAGGCGGGACTCTATGCCGTGGTGGTCGGCTTTGAGGACGTCGCCGATGAACGCCTGAAAGCCTACAACAAGAAATACCGGAGTGATATGATCCGTCGGGCCATTGAAATTCTGCACGGACTGGGTATTGTGATTGTGGGCGATTTTATCGCGTCGCCCCAGTATACGGAAAGCGATTTTGATAAACTGGAGCATTTCATTGCGGCCCAGCAAATTGAAATTCCCGTCCTGTCTATTCTCACGCCGATGCCGGGAACGCCGCTCCACGATGCGATGAAAAAAGATATTGTCATTTTTGATCTGGATTATTATACGTTCACCAATGCCGTGACCCGGACAAAAATGCCCGAAGCATTATTTTATAAAACCTATGCGGGACTGGTCAAAAGACTGCATGAAAAAAAGCACCAACCCGGATAGGGAAGGAGTTCCATGGACGTTTACATCAATGACATTGCCGCTTTTTTACCGAATGACCCCGTCACGAATGACGACATCGAAGACGTCCTGGGGAAAATTCATGACACCCGTTCGCGCGTTAAATCGCGGGTTCTCCAAGGCAACGGCATCAGAACCCGTTACTACGCGATTGACCGCCAAACCGGAGAACTCAATTATACAAACGCTCAACTGACGGCGGAGGCGATCCGCCGATTGAAACCCTACACGGGTTTTTCAACAAACGACATTCAATGCCTGTGCTGCGGCACGTCCATGGCCGATGTCATCGCGCCGGGGCATGGGCTGATGGTGGCGGGAGAACTGGGCATCGGACCCTGCGAAATCATCAGCACGTCGGGGATCTGCCTGTGCGGCATCTCATCCCTCAAAGCCGCGTACGCCAACGTCGCGCTGGGCTTCTCAGCCAATGCCGTGGCGACAGGTTCGGAACTGGCGTCGTCTCTCCTGCGTTCCAATTTTTTTGAACACCTGGATGGCGATCCCGATTTTAAAAATCATCCCATCCTGGCGTTTGAGTCGGACTTCCTGCGCTGGATGCTCTCGGATGCCGCGGGTGCCGTCTTTCTGTCTCCCGGGAAGAATGAAGGCAGGCGGTCGCTCAGGCTGGACTGGATCGAGCATGTTTCCTATGCCGGGCAGATGGACACCTGCATGTACGCGGGCGGTCACAAGAATGAAGACGGCAGTGTGACGGGCTGGCGGCAGCTTTCGTCGCTTGCCGAAGCGCTGGAAAAGAATTACTTTGCGCTCAAGCAGGATACTGAACTGCTGGGTGAACACGTTATCCGGCTGACCGTCAACGAAGGTCTGGCCCGGGCGATCGCCAGGCGCAAACTCACAGCGTCCGACGTCGATTGGTTTCTGCCGCATTATTCGTCGGAATTTTTCCGGGACAAAGTTCATGATGCCATGGCCGCAATCGGCTTTCCCGTTCCCTATAAAAAATGGTTTACCAATCTGACTACCAAAGGCAACACGGGTTCGGCATCCATCTATGTCATGATGGAAGAACTGTTCCATTCCGGCAAGCTGAAGGAAGGCGAGAAGATTCTCTGCTACATTCCCGAAAGCGGGCGCTTTTCGGTTGCCTATATGCTGCTGACGGTCGTCTAGCGCCGCCGGGGCTGAAAGACAAATCAGGAACAATCGCAGGTAAATGGACCATCAGCCCGGTCTCCGGAATCAAGATGGCCTGCGGCGCGCATCCCGGAGACTATCGATAAGTCAGGAAATTATTCAAGATACATGATACAATGCCGATAAAATCAGAAGAAGTTCTCTGATGAATTAATTGCAACCATCATAATCGGAACAGTTGTAAACGGCTTACTGTGTTAACGGCCTGGCGGGTCTGTCCAGAGGCTATGGAGCAGAGGGTCTATGAAGCGGAGAAAGAGCCCCTTTCGGCACGGCATCATGATTGTTTCCGGAATGTTATTGATCTGCTTTTGCGCGTCCTGCCTTTATGCGGATCATGACACATCGCAGCGCACCGATCTTAATTTTTCCTACACGTTCAATGAACAATTTCGAGCTGTGTCCTATGTGTTTCTGCAGGCCGATGAGCATGTCTCCAATTATGACTATGCCGAATGGGGAATCGGCCTCCGGTATCAGACGCCCGTCACCTGGCTTTCTTTTCTGGTCTACTATCAACAGGGATATGCAAAGGATGACGACCGCCACTGGCTGCTGGAACAGAAACCCAGCATTAATCTGAACACGCAGGTGAACCTTTTTGATTTCCGGATCGCCAATCAGATTCGGTATGAGTACCGGATAACCCCGGGCTGGCATGATTACAGAATAAAGAACACCCTCGAAATCATTCGTCCCGGCTGGTTTATCACACCCTGTGTCGGCTGGGAACTGTTTTACGAAAACCGCGACAAAGCGGTCATGCTCAACAGATTCAAATTCGGCATCAGCCGGGATATCGGCGGTCATGTTTCCACGGGGCCCTATTATCGGGTTGATTTTTCAAACGTGAACAGTCATTGGGAATGGACCAGACAACTCATCGGATTTCAGGTTACTATAAAATATTAAGGATGGGCTCTATGCCGACACATCAAAAAAACGTTGACAGGTTAAGCCGAACCGCCTTTTTTACGCATTTTTTGCGGTCATCCGTCATGGTGTTTCTTATTGTCTGCATCAGTGTTTCAATGACCCGGGCCGATGATCGGATGGTGCGGGTCGGCGTCTATGAAAATGCCCCCAAGGTTTTCCTGGACGAATCCGGCAAACCTTCCGGCATCTTCGTGGATATCCTCGAGCATATCGCTAAGATTGAAGGCTGGAAATTGGAATATGTGGCCGGTACATGGGGCGAGGGATTGGATCGTTTGGCAAAAGGAGAGATCGATCTAATGCCGGACGTGGCCTATACGGCTGAGCGCGAGAAACAATTCTCCTTTCACAAAATTCAGGTTCTGTCTTCCTGGTTCCAGGCATATGCGCGCAAGGGAAGCGGCCTGCAATCGATCCTGGACTTAAACGGCAAACGAGTTGTCATTCTGGAGAAATCCGTTCAGCAGGAAGCTTTTATCAGGTTTAGCCAGGGATTCGGCCTGAATGTCCGGCTCATTTCCGTCTCCGATTATAAAACCATGTTTGAAATGGTCGCCCGGGAGGATGCCGATGCCGCCATAACAAACAAGTTTTACGGGGCCATGCATGCCAAAAAATACGGCCTGGTCGATACGGCCGTTGTCTTCGAGCCGTCGGCCCTTTTCTTCGCGACGACGAAAGGCACGCATGGACCCTTACTGGCGGCTATTGACCAACATCTGCAGAATTTGAAAAATGACTCACAATCCATGTACTTTCGCTCGCTCAAGCGCTGGACATCCGAGGAAGTGCGATTCCAGTTTCCCGTGTGGCTGCAGGTCTTCGGACTGGTTGCCGGCATTATTCTGATGATGAGCCTCGGGGGAAGCTTGATTCTGAAGCGCCAGGTGAATGCGCGGACCCGCGAACTGCGGCGGATCAATCAGGAAATGGAACAGCGCATCATTGAGCGGACCGAAAAACTCGAGCAGGCCAATCAGAAACTCCACTCGGAAATTGAAGAACGCGCCAAAACTGAAAAAGCACTCTTTATCAGCGAGACCATGTACCGCGACCTAGTGGAAAGCGCCAACAGCGTCATTCTCCGGTGGACCTCGACAGGGGAAATCACGTTTATCAATAAATTTGCTCAGCAGTTTTTCGGATTTGGCCAGGAGGAAATCATCGGGCAAAATATTATCGGGACCCTGGTGCCCGAAATAGAAACCTCCGGCCGCTACCTGGCGTCCCTGGTTCAGGATATCACCCGGAATCCGGCGGACTACGAAGGGCATGTCAATGAAAATATCAAAAAGAACAAAGAGCGCGTTTGGGTGGCCTGGACCAACAAAGCCTTAATGGATGAAAATGGCCGACTGGTCGAAATACTGTCCATCGGCACCGACATCACGAAACTTGTCGAAGCCCAAAAGGAGCTTCGTGAAACCATGGCGGAGCTGGACCGCGCCAAAGTCCGCGCCGAATCCGCCGACCGGTTGAAATCGGCCTTTCTGGCCACCATGTCCCACGAACTGCGCACGCCGCTCAATTCCATTATCGGTTTCACCGGTATCCTGATTCAGCGTCTGGGCGGGCCGTTAAATGAGGAGCAGGATAAACAGCTTCACATGGTTTACAACAGCGCCAAGCATCTGCTGGACCTCATTAATGACATTCTGGACATTTCAAAAATAGAAGCCGACCAGCTGAACGTCATGCACGCATCTTTCAACCTGCGTGATTCCGTGGAAAAAGTCATCAAAAGCTCCCAGCCGTTATCCGACAGAAAAGGGATTGAACTGTCCGCCTGGGTCGCGCCGGAAATCGGCCTGATCAAAAGCGATCAACGCCGGGTGGAGCAGATCCTGCTGAACTTGATCTCGAACGCCATCAAATTTACAGAGCGGGGGTTTGTCCGGATGCATTGTGGAGTCCATGGTGACAAAATCGTCATGGCCGTTCAGGATTCGGGGATCGGGATCAAGCCGGAAGACATGGGCCTGCTGTTTAACGCTTTTCAACAGATCGAATCCGGCATTACCCGGAAGTATGACGGCACCGGATTGGGCCTTTCCATCTGCAAAAAACTGGCCCATCTTCTGGGGGGTGAAATCCAGGTTATCAGCGAGTGGGACAAGGGCAGTACCTTCAGTTTAATATTGCCCCAAGAAAGGGAGAACGTATGAAAAGGAATATTCTGGTTATTGAAGACAATGAACAGAACCTCTACCTGGTCCGGTTCATTCTGGAAAAGAGCGGCTATCAGGTTCATGCCGCCATGGACGGGCAATCAGGCATCGATCTGGCGAATCAGTTAAAACCGGACCTGATTCTCCTGGATATTCAGCTTCCGGTCATGGACGGCTATGATGTGGCCCGGAACCTGCGTTCCAATCCCGACCTGTCCGCTATTCCCATTGTGGCCGTGACGTCCCATGCCATGGTCGGCGACCGCGAAAAAACGCTCTCCGTCGGCTGCAATGGCTATATAGAAAAACCCATCAATCCGGATACGTTCATGTCGGAAGTCGAGCTTCATTTGACCAAACCCTAATGGATCAGGACGCTTCTTATGAAAAAAATTTTAATTGTTGATGATCTTCAGGAAAATCGTTACGTGCTGGAAAAGATGCTGGAGGCGCGTCTATTGAAAGTCATTTCCGCCGAAAACGGCAAGGAAGCTCTGGATAAAGCTTACGCCGATCCGCCGGATTTGGTGATCAGCGATATCCTGATGCCGGTGATGGATGGATACACTTTATGTAAAATCTGGAAATCTGACGAGCGTCTGAAGCATATTCCTTTTATTTTTTATACGGCAACCTATACGGACCCGAAGGACGAGGACTTTGCGTTAAAGCTGGGAGCGGACCGGTTTATCGTGAAACCCCAGGAACCGGAGGTTTTTATGAACCTGCTTAGCCAGTATATTGAGGAAGAACTGACCGGTCTTCCTGAAGGCAGGAATCCTCTGGGTTCGGAGATGGAATTATTCAGGCAGTATAATGAAATTCTTTTCAATAAACTGGAAAAGAAAATGCTGGAACTGGAAGAGTTGAATCAGCGCTTGAATCAGGAGATCAATGAACGCAGGCAAACGGAAGAGCGATTGCTGAGTCTCACGCAGGCGGTCCGGGAAAGCCCGTCGGCGATCATTTTAACCGATCTCAACGGGGATATCGAATATGTCAACCCGAAGTTTTTAAAGATCAGCGGCTATGCGGAAGAGGACGTTATCGGTAAAAACACGCGTATCCTGAGGTCGGGGGAAACATCCGCGGATGTTTACAAGGATCTGTGGAAAACCATCCAATCGGACAACATCTGGCAGGGAGAGGTATGCAACGGAAGAAAAGACGGCGGGCTGTTCTGGATTTCTCTGACCGTGTCGCCGCTGAAAAATTCCGAGGGTCAGATCTCGAAGTACATGGCGATTATGGAGGATGTTTCGGAGCGGAGAAAACTCGAAGCGCAGTTGAGACAATCTCAGAAGCTGGAAGGCCTGGGGCAGCTGGCGGGGGGCGTCGCCCATGATTTTAATAATATTCTCACCGCGATCATCGGTTACGCCTATTTAGCCTATCTGAATATGCAGGCGGATGATCCGATCCGGGGGCATGTCAAGCACATCCTGGACTACTCCGAGAAGGCCGCGACGATTACAAAAAGTCTGCTGGCCTTCAGCCGGAAGCAGACAACGAATCCGTCTTATTTCAATCTGAACGATCTCATCTCCAATTTTCAGAAATTTCTGCGGCGCCTGCTGCCGGAAAACATCGAAATCCAGACTCAATGCGCAAACCAGGTTTTATCGGTTCTGGTGGACCAGGTGCAGATCGAACAGATCATCATGAATCTGGCGACCAACGCCCGTGACGCCATGCCGGAGGGCGGCCGCTTCGTGATTGCCACGCGCCTGGTGGATTTCGATGAGGGATTCATCAAGGCTCAGGGCTATGGGAAAGTAGGCCCTTATGCCGAGATAACGGTGGCGGACACGGGAACCGGCATGGATCAGGAAACCCGGGAAAAGATTTTCGATCCTTTTTTCACGACGAAGGAGCAGGGCAAGGGCACCGGCCTGGGGATGGCGATTGTCTACGGCATCGTCAATAAGCATAACGGGTTTATCGCCGTGGAGAGCCAGTTGGGCAAAGGCACCCTGTTCAGGATTTTTTTGCCGATTGTTCGCGCTGCCGAATCGCGGGGCATCAAGAAAACGGAGCAACCGCTGGCTCCCCGGGGAACCGAAACCATCCTGATTGCCGAAGATGATCCGGGAATCCAGGATCTGATTACAACCATATTAAGCGAGCATGGCTATGATGTCATCAGCACCTCCAACGGCGAGGAAGCCGTGTCTCAATTCAAAGCAAACAAGGAAAAAGTGCAACTGGTCATGCTGGACGGCATCATGCCGAAAAAAAGCGGGAAAGAGGCCTGTATGGATATTAAAAATATAAAACCGGATGTGCAGGTGATTTTCATGAGCGGGTATTCCGAAAACATGATTGAATTTGATCAAATGAAATACGATCATGTGCATTTTCTGCAAAAACCCGTTTTCCCTTCCACCATTTTATTGAAGGTGCGCGAAGTCCTGGATCATCAATAGCAAGGCGACCCGGCATGCTCGTTCGGCAAAGCATCCGGAGGGTGGCGGCGGGATCAGCGCTCGATGATTCTGACGATTGGCCGATACAGGAAAAGGTTCCTGCGCAGAAACCCATGAGGATCGCTCACATCCCCGGAGGAATTGCAGACATAAGTAATAACGATGTTGCGGCCGGAAGCGAAGTGACGGTGCTCCTTGCCGGCATAACAAAACGTCTGCTGATCAAAAAGAGGACTGCGGGGGTCGACTTCGGCGATGGATTCGATCAGCGCTGAAGGCGGACTCCAGGGACCTTCGGGGCTGCGGGCTGTTTGCTGGAAGAGCTTGTTGCCCTTGTCGAGCGGTGATAAATAAACAGCCAGCCACTCCTGATCCTGCTCGTGATAACGGACGCTCAGTTCGGAAACACCGGCGGGAAAAACGATTTTCACCTCTTTCGGGTTCAATGTCTTTTGCCACGCGCCGTTTTGGGTCCAATACTCAAAATAGCCTGCCGGATGATCCAGATGGTCAATCAAGACCCGAGCCAGAATATTGCCGGAGACAGGGATGCCGCTCTGCGCCTGCCGGTAAAGAGGATAAAAATAAACGTATCCGCCGTGAACGATGGATGTCGCAGCCAGCGCGTCGATGCCGGAGGCGAGCGCGTGGGTCCAATCCAGGTAATCCACGGGCCATTGACGGGGATCATCTGCCGTGAAGTTTTTAATCCGGGCAACCTTATGTCCGGCGATCTTGAAGTTAAAGGGCGCCGGAGCGTCAGGGACGCCCTGCACGACCAGCAGAGGAATATAGAGTCTGCCGGCGGCAATAAACGGGTCCTGCGGCCAGAGGAATTCATCTTCGCCGAAGAAGGGCACGAATCGTCCGTTTCGTTTTGACAGATAATACCGAATGGAAAATGGCCGATCGGGCGGGCAGGTGGAGACGGCCAGCGTGTTTCCCATCACGACATCCATGCCGATGCGGTCTTTTCTGCCCTGTTCTTCCGAAACAAACGTGTCGCCAAACAGCCACAGGGTGCGCCTTTCGTCGAGCTTGATCGAATAAGCTCCGTCCGCGCCATACCAGCCGTCCTGATCCGGGAAGCGGGGAACGCACTGGACCGGATGTGGAAAAGGTATAAATGTCGCGCAGGAGGCGACAAGCAGGCTCAGGCACAACAGGATGAATCTTGATCGAATATTTTTCATAATCACCAGACGCTTCTTTGGGGTGGCTGCTTCCCGGATCGATTACTTCAATTTAAAATCCACCCGGCTGTCTTTCACTTTTTCCTTTTTCACAGGGGCCGGCGTTTGGGCCTTGACGATAAACAGGCGCCCCGGTTCTATCTTTCCGCCCTGCAGCAGCTGTTCACGGACCGTCTGGGCGCGTCTGTCCGAAAGCTGCGACAGATCGCTGTCCGCGATGACGATGTTGTTCAGAAGCAGTTTTTCCATTTCCGGCGCGGGCAAATCTTTGGCGATGCCCAGCGCCGTGCGCGGTTTGGAGATACTCGCGGCTTTATAGGCCAGGGTCAGATATTTTTCATACTCGGACTGTGGAATCGTAATATCCGCTATTGGTACAGGCGTCTGGCCTTTATCGACCATCTCCTTGAGCTTATGCGTTTTGATGAGCCGGGTCAACTCGCCTTTTTTCAGAGCTTCTTTATCCTGCGCGGGATCGACATAGGCTTCAATGTCCAGCTTCAGATTGGGACGGTCGTACAGCGCCTTGGCCAGGACGCTGATTTTTTTGTGCCCCGCCGCCGGCATCACGGCACTGCCGTAATCAAATTCAACAAAACTCATTTCCTCTCCGCCGCCGGTCAGGGAGGACAGAAGCGAGAAGGGGGAGGTGACAGCCTTGGTAATCAGGTTAACCAGAATCTGCCAGATAATCGGCCAGATTTTAAACTTCGGGTCGTCGAGGCTTCCGGACAAGGGGATATCCAGGTTGATTTGCCCGTTGCGGTCGGTTAACAGGGAAACCGCGAGCGTCACCGGCGCTTTGATGGCTTCGGGGCTTTCCACTTTGTCTCCGAAGGTCAGCTGGTCAAAGAAAACTTTATTTTCGGCTTTTAATACCCTTTTGTCGATCAGGTAGGACACTTCGAAATTGAGCTTGCCTTTGACGATGGGATAGCCCAGGAACTTGACGGTATAGGGTGTGACCTGACTCATTTCAAGATTTTTAAAGCTGATTTTAATATCGGCGAAAAGGTCTTTAATCAGGGGGTTGATGGTGCCCGCGATTTCGAGGGGAGATCCGTAACCGATATTTCCCTTCAAATCCACCCTGGCGCGGGAGATTTCCTGCGATGACAGCCCCGTGACGCTGCCCTTGAGATTGAGCATGGTCACCGCATAGTTCGGTTTGATGTTGCGGTCGGCAAAATCAACTGTTCCATCCTGAAAAGTGACTTTCCCGATTTTGATATCCGGCGGTGCTTGAGACGGTTGTGCCCTTTGAACTGGTTTGGGGGGTTGCTTCTCCTGCGGTTTTTTTGACGTGTCTGTTGCTTTTTTCGGTGCACCGACGACATCCTGGATATTGGTGCTGCCGCCGTCGTTGATGACGATCTTGGCAAAGAAATCTTTAAGGGCGATTTCCCTGATGTTCACAAAGAGCGGATTGTAGCCTGCCGCGAGTGATTGGAAATTCAGCTGCTTCCATTTCAGAAAATCATGCGCGTGCGCTTTGTCGATAGTGGCCAGTTGATTCACCGCAAGATTGCCTTGATACTTGACGCTGGGTTTGTTTTTCGCATCCAGATTCAGATTCATTTTCCCGGCGGCCGAAAGAGAGCCGCGGGTGACATCGATTTGGATGGATTCCGTAAAATACGGCTGGAACGAACGGATGGAGAGGTCCTTCACGTTGAGCGCCAGATCGGCGGCCAGCGGTTCGATGCCCACGGAGCCTTTTACAGTGACGTCAGTCTTTTTATCGATCACCAAGGCCAGGTCGAGGTCGGCAACGTCTCCCTTCTTCAGGGAAAACCTGGATAAGCTGAGGCGTAAAGGATTGATTTGGATTTTCACCGGCTGAGCGGGCCCTGCGTCCAGGAAGGTGATATCGGCCTTGTCGATCAGAAACCGGTCGACAAGCAGGATCAGTTCTTTTTTCTTTCCGGGTCGGTCGTCCGGATTTTCCCCCGCGGCCGCCGGCCCGGCCTGCTCATCTTTTTTCGCGGGCCCGACCAGATTGAGCAGGTTGATATTGCCCTGCTTATCCCGCCTTGCCACCAGTTGGGGATTATCGAGCGCAATCTGCGCCAGATGAACGCGGGGAACAAATGGTTCGACGGAAGCCAGATTCACCCTCAATGCGGGAAGCCGCAGGATCTTATTTCCCTGCAGATCGTCCAGGGCGACTTTGGTCAGGGCTGCCTCACCGGTCAACTTCAATTCCGGCGATTTGTTCTCGTACATGATGAAATTCAGCTGAACCTTCATGTCCAGGCGCGCTTCCGCAAGTTTAAAATTCATTTTGACGGGCACATATTGCAGGTAAAAAGGGACATCAATATTCTTGATGTCAATATCGAAACGGCTCTCCCGCGACGTCTGAAAGGGTTGTGTTTTACCGGCGGCGGCAATCGTATGACCGTTCACGACGGCTGAAAATTTCGGCTCAACGTAATTTTTCATGTAGTAGGCGATATTGGAAACAAACGGCACCGAAAGGTTAAGCGCCCGGATGGCGTGGTCTGTTTTATTGGGCTGGTCCTGGAAGTCGATGCTCCCATTCACGATCTGGATGTTATTGAGTGAGAAAAGAAATGGTTTGGAAGGTTCTTCTTTTTTGGCTTCCTCCCTGGGAATCAGGTCGGAGAAATTATAGGACCCGTCCTCCCGGCGGGTGACGCCGACGTAAGGTTTATCAAGGCGTATTTCCTCCAGAATGACGGCCCGTCGGAAGATGGATGTCATGACAGCGACGTTGACGTGCAGTTCATCAAAGGAGACAAAAGGCGAATTTTTTCCGGGATCGGCGAGTTTGAATCCCCTGATCGTTGCAGAAAGAGCAAAGGGGTTGATTTTAATCTGCGCAATAGATGTTTCCCGATGCAAAGCCTCCGAAATTTTCTTGGTCAGCACAGGTTTGAGAACGGCGGGAAGAATCAGGAATCCGGTGATGGTGATCAAAATGACCAGGAAAATGATGCCGATAAGTATTTTCTTCAAAATATTCATATCGGTCAGCTCCTTTCTGAAAGTGTTTTTGGCGACGGTTCCCGTCTCCCAGCGTTCGTTAATGTCGGGATGATGTCTATGTGTCCGCCCCGGGGAATCATTTTTTCCCTCCGGGTTGCAGAGAGGATAGATTCCTGACGGGGCCGTTCATTTTAAAGTAATATGCCAATGATCCTGAGACATGTCCACCATGTTTTTATCAGGCGTGCTCCTTCCGGCTTGGATTGACGCGTCTATTTCATGTTATAATTCAATCAGATGGATACATTTCGAGGATCAATATCTTATTTTCAGCTGAGGAGAATGGTTCATTCTTTCCTGATTTCCGGAGATCTCGGCATCACGGGCATCAGCGCTGACCGGGAAAGGCAGCGGTCAAGAGCCGACTGAAATAAAATATTCATTTCATTATGAAACGCTATTTTGTTTCACGGGGTGGCGCGTATTGACAGGCTTTTGTTTGTCGAATACAAAAAAAGCACAATTAAGTACGTTTTATCGAGTGTCCAGGGAAAGGCGCTGAAATGTTTATGAATGCAGAGGATTGTCCCTTGTCAACCGGTTGTCTTTGCCTGAAATTTCTGGAATCGAGAGAGGTTCATAGTTTATTTTATGCCGGGCATCAATTAAAAAGAACCCGGATTTCAGCGGGTCTTATTTCGGGTCTGTGAGGCGGATAGTCGGTTGTTGACCTTAGATGACGTGATCGCAGGACCATGACGAATTCAAGTGAGGTTTAAAATGATCGAAGAAATGAGGGGACAGATCGAAAACGGGCATACAGCTTTATGTGTCGGTGAGGTGATTTCGGGAGAAGACATCATGGGCCGGAGGTATGATAAAAAGGTCAAGGAGGGTCTTACGGCTGAAGGCAATCCTGCCGCGGAAGGCGGATGGAAAAAAAATGCTGAAGATATTCAAAATATGGTTGATCATTCCGCGGAAGCTTTCTGGCAGGTGGACAGGGATTTAAAATTTACTTTTACGAACACCGCGTGCGAAAAACTGTCCGGCGGATTTAAAAACGAGGAATTTATCGGCAGGTCTCTTCTGGAATTTCTTACCCCTGATGGCATCGAGTCGATGTGGCGGCAAAACGGAAAGCGTCTGCAGGATGAAGCCAGGGGAATCAAAACAGATCTTCTTTTCTTCGAACTGCAAATGATGCGTAAAGACGGGACTTATTTCTGGGCCGGCATCAGTTCGAGTCCGCTGCGCAATCCGAAAGGAGACGTGATTGGTTATCACGGCATCATGCGGGATATCAGTGCTTTCAAGCGGCATGAGGCGGAGCAGAAGAGGCTTGAAAACCAGTTGCAAAAAATGGAAAAAATGGCCGCCGTGGGACGCCTGACCGGTGGCGTCGCCCATGAATTGAACAACACAATGGCCGGCATTCTTGGCTATTCCGAGCTTCTGTTATCGCAGGAGGACCTGGCCGGAGCTGACTTTTATAAAAATGTCGGGAGCATTATTCATTCGGGAGAGCGGGCCGCCGCTATTATTGCGGATCTCCTGGCCATTTCCGGGAGAGACGGCGCGAGCCGCAGACCGGTCAATCTCAATGACCTGATTCTCGCCTGTATGAAAAAAAATGAATTTCTGAAAATATCGGACCAGCATCCGGGGATAACATTTAAAATGGATTTAGAGCCCGCCTTGCATCATGTGGCCGGAGTCCTGCCGCAGCTGGATAGAGCCATTCTGAACCTGCTGTCCGTGTCCTGCGAGCAAGCCGGGCCGGGAGGCACGGTCTTTGTTACAACCCGAACGGTTTATCTGGGCCGCCCGATTGATGGTTATGACAGCCTGCGTGAGGGGGAGTATGTGGTTTTAACCATAACCGATACCGGTCACGGCATTGCCGACGAAGATGTCAACCGCGCCTTTGAGCCTTTCTATATCAGAAAAGTCATGAAGAAAGGTTTTTCGGGGCTTGAATTGTCTGTTGCCCGGGAAGTGGTCCAGGATCACGACGGATTTATTGATGTCGTAAGCAGGATCGGATCGGGTTCCATATTTACCCTGTACTTGCCCGTCTCGCACGGCGACATTCAGGGACATGACTTCAGGATGTCTCGAACGAAGCCGTCAGAAGCGCCGGCTGCGATCAATTGACATCGTTTGGATGATGCCTATTTTAGTGTTGGTTAATATTGATAATGTAATGAAAGACACTAAAGAGGGGGCGCGCGGGAAGTATTAAGATAGTTCCCTTCCTTCCTTCTATCTTGGCGGGATTATCCCGCTTCATACTTCCTGAGCCCTCGTCTTTTACCAGTTTTAGAGCCAAGCCCTGACCCTGTCTGTTTTTTCCCTGATATGCACCACCCGTTAATAACCGCGCCTGGCATCATACAGCCAGCCGTTCAGGATGTGAATAGGGCTGGTTGCGCAGTTCATGAATCACCGGGCAAAAAAGATGCGCGCATCGACCAGCGAAACACCCTGTCCTTTGGGATGAACCATAACCGGATTAAGATCGATTTCGGCAAGCGCCGGGCAGGCGGCAAGCAGAGCGGATACCCGGCAGACGACATGGACCAGCGCTTTAACATCCGCTGCCTTTTTGCCTCTGACACCGGTCAGAAGCGGATAAGCCTTCAATTCTTTGAGCATGCCTTCGGCTTCGCTTTGTGTCACCGGGGCGAGTCTGAGCGCCGTGTCCTTGAATATTTCGATAAAGACACCCCCCAGGCCGACCATGACGATGGGGCCGAAGGTCGGGTCTCGCCGCCCGCCGACAAAGCACTCGACGCCCGCCGGTGACATTTCCTGCAGCAGGAAAGCATCGACAGCAAGGCGGGGTCTGGCCAGACGCGCCGCTTCCCGGATGCCGGAGATGGCGGACAGCAATTCTTTTTTCGATCCGATATTCAGCCGCACGCCGCCGACATCGGATTTATGCGAGGCGTCGCGTGAAATCAGCTTGACGGCCAGAGGATAATGGAGAGGCATTATTTTCAGCTCTTTTTCGTCGCGGATGACCATCTGCGGGACCGGCGTCAAACTGGCCGCGGCACAGACAGTGAGCGCCTCGTCCGTCAAGGGGATCCTTTTTTCACGCGCAGAGCGCTCCCGGATCGCATCTACCGTGCACAGGTCCATTTTGAGGTTTGGTATTTTGCCCCGGTTGTCCCGAGCTATTTTTTGCTCGTAATAAGTCCGCGAGACATGAAGCGCCGCGGCGCCTTCCAGCGGAGAGGTGAAAATGGGAAAAGGCTGACTCTGCTGTATTTTGAGAATTTCTTCGCGATCCGAAATCATTGTCAGACAAACAGGTTTTTGATATTGGGCAACCAGCTTTTCCACGCCGGCCAGAAAAGTCCGTGACATTTCTCCTTCAAAATCCGAAGAATAAAGGTGATTGAACAAAACGCCATCGTAAGTGTCGAGCTTCAGCGCTTCTTCGAGAATCGTGGTAAATATTGTGTAGTCGAAAATTTCGCCCAGATCCAGCGGGTTCTGGTGCGCGATGACGCGTGTGTTGTAAATCGTTTTGAGCTTTTCGATATAGGACGGGGGAAAGGGAACCATCTCAAAGCCGTATTTCGCGCAGGCGTCGGCGGACAGCACCGCGTGGCCGCCGGAGCGGGACAGCACCGCCACGCGCCGGCCTTTCATGAGCGGCAGGCGAACGACTTTGATGGCGTTGATGAGCTCCAGTTCGTCATCCACGCGGATCGCCGCAGCCTGTCTGAGTGCGCCGTCGACGACGGCATCGTCACCGGACAGCGCCGTGGTGTGAGACTGCGCAATCTTCGCGCTTACGGACGAACGGTTCGATTTTTGAATAACAATCGGTTTATCGCAGGCGCGGGCCAGATCGAAAAAAGTTCGTCCTCTTTTGAAGCCTTCCAGGTACAAGGCGATGATATCCATCTTAGGATCTTTGATAAAATAATCCAGAAAATCGGCTTCGTCCAGCTGGAGCTTATTACCGGTGGCTGCGAATTTGCCGGGTTTGATGCCGTAGCCGGCCACCGCAC
The DNA here is from genome assembly GCA_036528635.1 of Deltaproteobacteria bacterium. GTDB lineage: Bacteria > Desulfobacterota > Syntrophia > Syntrophales > Smithellaceae > UBA8904. The sequence goes on along the minus strand of JAIGNE010000035.1, from coordinate 70,915 downwards.
GCATATAGGAACCGCCCACGCCGCCGCTTTGCGCAATGAGCCCCAGCCTTCCGCCTGTCGGAATATCCTTGAAAAAGGCAAACGGCATCATCATTTTCCAATCAAAATTGACGGTGCCCACGCAGTTGGGTCCGATGACTTTCATGCCGTATTTGTCGGCAACGGCCAGCACGTCTTCTTCCAGCGTATGATCGCCATGCGAATATTCACTGAAGCCGCCCGATTCGATCACGATATGCGTGATGCCTTTTTGTCCGCATTCCTCCATGAGAGCGGGCACGGTTTTAGCGGGCGTGAGAAAAATGGCCACATCCGGCACTTCCGGCAGGTCGGCCACGCGGGTATAGATGTGAACGCCGCTCACATCGCCTTCCTGCGAGCCGACGCCGTAAAGATTTCCCTCATAACCGATTTGTTTGTTGTTGAGTAAAACGATTTGTCCCAGGTTCATTTTGGTGGCGGATGCGCCGAAGACCACGATACTGCGGGGGGAGAAAAATTTTTCCATGACCAGGTTACTCCTTCCGCCCGGCAACAGCGTGTTGCGTATCATCAGCCTGCCTGGCGAAACCTTGCCGCCTCTCTTTGCCGTTTGGTATCATCCTGAAAGCGCAACGCCTGAAAGAATCGCAGGGAAACGAGCATTAATCCCGATTACCGGACGCCGATTTTATAAGACAACACGGCGGGTGTGTCAAGCCGTAATAGTACATGTTAATATTATTAAATATTTCAAATAGTTATTTGCAATAGTCGCTGCGGCCCGGTTTCTTTCCAGGGCTAATAAGCGTGGATTTTGTTAACAACGATCACTTATAAAAACATTGTTTACAGTCTGCGGTCAGCGTGAAAACAGCCGACAGAGAGTCCTGTTTTGATCAGACTGATTCCGTGAGAGGTTTCAGCGTCACATTAATTTTGCATAATGGGGTTAAAGGCATCGGGTATGATTCCATCCTCGCCAATCTATCGACATTTTTTTCGGACCTGAAGAATAATGTAACTTCTGCGCTGCGCCTCGAGATGGTCATGAAATGCAGCAGGAGTTCATCAATAGAACAGCCCCACAGTAGAATAGACGCGCGGTCGGATGCCTGATGATTTTAGTTGTCGGGTGTGCAGGGGGTGCGGTTTGCACTTGCTTCGGGAGGCAAGGATTATTAATTTGTGAAGGGAAGGGGGGTATAGCAGTTGAAACTTGCCGCTGCCGCCCCCGTCATTTCAAAATTTTTTTGCGGTAGTGTTCTCAGGAAAGGAGAAGCAAATGAAAAGGATAAAAAAAACCGCAGGCCGGCCGGGCGCATTTTTAATCTATATCTTTTTGGTGATGATTCTTTTTTGTTTGCCCGCGTCAGCACAGAATATCATTGACGAATGGGGCATGGTGAAAGCTCCCGGGGCGCCGGAATTAAAATCTGTAACGGCTGATCCGAAGGTCACGGCGCTCCTGCTGCTCGATTTTAACAAACAAACCTGCAATGCAGAAAAACGTCCCCGTTGCATCGCTTCCATTCCCGGGGTGCAAAAGCTTCTCACACAGGCGCGCGCGAAAGGCGTCTTCGTGGTGTACAGCCTTTCACCGGGTGCTTCGGTTGCCGATATTGCCAGGGAGCTTATGCCTTCCGGGGCGGAGCCTGTCGTTACATCGGGGCCTGACAAATTTCTCGGGACAGATCTGGAAAGGATTCTTAAGGACAAAGGGATAAAAACCGTCATAGTAACGGGAACGGCAGCGCATGGAGCCGTTTTGTATACGGCCAGCGAAGCGGCGTTTCGGGGAATGCAGGTCATCCTGCCCGTGGACGGCATGTCCGCCGAAAGTCTCTATGCCGAGCAGTATGTTGCCTGGAACATGGTGAATGCCCCGCGTGTCTCGAATCAGTCGGTGCTGACCCGGATGGACCTGATTAAACTTCAGTAATCGGTCGGGAAACGATTTTGCCGTATGCCCTGCGTGATCAAGGTTATGGCCTGTGAAGAACAGGATTCATTCTTTTGGGAGCTTTGGAGGGAAGCTGAAAGATGAAAAAATCAGTCATCGCGTTGATTGTTTTCATCCTGGGCTGTACGGGAATTCCGGAAAATGTTCAGCCTGTTGATCATTTCAAATTGGAGCAATATCTGGGGACGTGGTACGAAATTGCGAGGCTCGATCATTCCTTTGAGCGGGGTTTGACCCATGTAACGGCAGAGTACAGGTTGCGGGAGGATGGCGGCGTCAGAGTCTTGAACCGCGGGTATTCCGTTCGTGAAAAGTCCTGGAAAGAAGCTGAAGGAAGGGCCTATTTTGCTGGCGGATCAGACTGGGGTCATCTGAAAGTTTCTTTCTTTGGCCCCTTTTATGGGTCTTATATCATTTTTGGACTTGACCGGGAGCATTATCAATATTCGCTCGTCTGCGGTCCCGACAAATCTTATTTATGGATTCTCGCCAGGGGGCCGGTAATAAATGACGATACCAAAAACATGCTGGTTGCAAAAGCAGCGGCAGCGGGTTTTGATACCCGCCAACTGATATTTGTTGATCACGGCTCATTGCGATAAACGGGCAGTCAGATTTCAGCCGCAAACCTTGGGCCTTGTGCCGCCTTCGGGCGGCCGGCTTTACCTGCCTGCCAGCCTTTGCCCTGCGGCCGCAATCCCTGTCACGTTTCAGACTTCTTTGTGCCTGCCGAAAGAAGTGTTTGACTTCTATGGCAAAGCCAATATAATTATTGCCAAAATTATTATTCAGTTGGATTCTTCATCGCGGTGTCACCGGGTTCTTAAATCAGCAGCTTCATGTTGGCTCTCGACTTCAGGCAAGGGGCGGAATCATGACGGTCAGACCAGGCAGCGACGATCATTACACCCAGGAAATTCAATCACTGCGCCGCGAGCTCAAGGAGCTCAGGCAGTCGGAAATCAAAAGGAAGCACGCGGAAAGTGAACTCAAGGAAAGCGAGCAGCGTCTGAAGAGCGTCATCGACGGTTCGCCCATCCCCGCTTTTGTGATCGGCAAGGATCATCACATCCTTTACTGGAATAAAGCCCTCGAGGAACTCACTAAAATAAAAGCCGAAGATGTCATCGGCACATCCCAGCAGTGGCGGGCTTTTTACAATAAAAAGCGCCCCTGCATGGCGGATCTGCTGGTAAGCCGCGAACAGGAAAAAATTTCCAAATGGTACACGGGCAAATATACCCGCTCCAAACTGCTGGATGAAGCCTATGAAGCCATCGATTTTTTCCCTGAATTGGGCAATCAAGGCAAATGGCTGCGTTTTACGGCGGCCATCATTCGCAATGCGGCCGGCGATCTGATCGGCGCGATCGAAACGCTGGAAGATATCACGCGGCGCAAGAAAGCGAAGGAAGCCCTGATGAAGGCGCACGAGGAGCTGGAAGAGCGGGTCAAAGACCGGACGGCGGAATTGGCGCAGGTCAACGAGGCGCTGCTCAGCGAACTGCTGGAGCGCCGGCGGACGCAGAAAGCCCTGAAGCAGACCACCGATCATCTCTCCCTGCTTCTGGAGTCGCTGCCGATTATTTCCTACACGCGAAAAGCGGATGATGATTTCGGGATCACGTTTGTCAGCAGCACCATCGAAGAGATTACCGGCTACCCCGCGCGTGACTTCATTGACAATGATTATTTCTGGACGGACCATATTCACCCGGACGACCGGCCGCGTATTGTGGAAGAGCTGAAAACCATGCAAACGAAAGGGACGCATCGCTACAGTTACCGGTTCCGGGTCATGGATGATTCCTACCGCTGGTTTTCCGATTACTGGCGGGTCGTCCAGCATCCGGCGGGTTTGACCAGCTATATTGTCGGGGCCTGGCAGGATGTGACCGAGGATAAAAGAATCCGTCAGGAAGGAGAACTGCGGCTCCAGCAGATGATCCAGACGCATAAGCTCACCGCGCTGGGCGAGGTGGTGGCCGGCGTTGCGCATGAAATCAACAACCCCGTCAGCTTCATCGCCTACAATGTTCCGATTCTGGAAGAAATCTGGAACACGGTGGAGACCATCTTGTCCCGCTCGAGCGCCCACCATCCCGATTGGGAAAAACGCGGTCTGTCCTACGAGGAAGTCTGCAGCAACATGCAGGAGATCATCCAGGCGTTTAAAATCGGCGCCAATCGCATCAGCCGCGTCATTACCAGCTTAAAGGAGTTTTCCCGCTCCGACGAGACCGCTCAGAAAAAGCTCGTTTCGGTGCCCGACGTCATTGCCGGAGCGCTCGTTATCGTGGGCGCGCAGGTCAGGAGAACCGTATCCAAAATCAACCAGGAGATTGCCGAAAAAATTCCGCCCCTTCCCGGGCATTTTCAAAAAATCGAACAGGTGATCGCCAATCTGCTGATTAACGCCCATCAGGCGATTCCGCCGGGGCAAAAGGGCCTGATCACCATCCGCTGCCGGTATATTGAACGTCTGAAAGCGGTGGTGGTGGATATCGAAGACAGCGGCAAAGGGATTGAGCGTAAAAACATGGATCATATTTTCGACCCCTTCTTTACGACGCGGCGGGAACTCGACGGCACGGGGCTGGGGCTTTCCATTTCCTATGGCCTGATCAAGGAACATCATGGCCTCATCAGTGTCCTGTCGCGCCCCGGAAAAGGCAGCCGGTTTTCGATTTATCTTCCCATCGACGGTGCAAGCAACCTCAATTTATGTCCCGCCCTCCTGTGCATTGATCATAACGTGAAGTACCTCAAGGAACTCAAGGCCAACTTTGTGGACGCGGTGATCTGGCGATCGGAAGCACAGGACAAACCCGGGGAGATTCTCAACTTCCTCGCGGAGAATCCGGAAGTGGATATGATCGTTTCCGAGGTCCGCTTGAAGGGTTTTGACGGATGGGATCTCATGGAGCAAATCAAGACCAGGTATCCGCTCCTGCCGGTGATCCTCTACTCGGCCGACCGCAAGGCGCTCAAGCCGCCGTCTCATATCCGGATGGCGCCGGATTATGCCCTGCACAAACCATTTCATATTGATGCCCTGCAGAAGATTATCCACGAACTCGGGAGACAGCAGCTATGAAGATATTAATTGTTGACGACGAAGAAGTGTCCCTTTCCTCGGTTAAAAGAATTCTTAAATGGCACGGCCTGAAGAACGCCGAAATCTGCGACAACGGGAAGGAAGCCATCAAAAGGATCCGCCGGGAGAATTTTGATATTGTTCTGCTGGATCTGCTGATGCCGGATGTCGACGGGATGCAGGTGCTGGAATCCACCAAACCTTTTTGTCCGGGGACGGAATTTATCATCCTGACCGCCGTGGATGACATTCAAACCACCGTCCGGGCCATGCGCCAGGGCGCCTATGATTACCTGATCAAACCAGTGGACAATGAGTTGCTTTTTTTATCCATTGAAAGAGCCTATGAAAGGAAAGGACTCCTGGCGGGTCTTTCCATCAATGCCAGTTGTGAAGCCGGTGATATTCCGACGGCGTTTGCCGACACGATTACGCAGGATAAGCAGATGAAAGCCCTCATCTCCTATGCTCAGGTGATGGCGCGCAGCGGGAATCCGGTCCTGATCACCGGCGAGTCCGGAACCGGCAAGGAACTGATGGCGCGGGGCATTCACCGGGCGGGACCGGCGCCGTCCGGGCCTTTCGTCGCGGTCAATGTATCCGCCATACCGGCGACGATGTTTGAGAGCCAGTTTTTCGGGCATGCCCGGGGCGCTTTTACGGGGGCGGATTCGAGCCACGCGGGTTTTTTTGAACAGGCGGACGGCGGCACGCTTTTTCTGGATGAAATCGGTGAATTGCCGATCGGACTGCAATCCAAGCTCCTGCGCGTCCTGGAGGACAAGACGTTTACGCCGCTTGGCGCGAGCCATCCCGTGCGCGTGGATGTACGGCTGGTATCGGCGACCAATACCAACCTGGAAACGGCCTGCCAGGAAGGAAAATTCCGGATCGATCTGATGTACCGGTTGAAGTCCGCCCATGTCTGCCTGACGCCGCTTCGGGAAAGAAAAGCGGATATTGCGCTTTTGGCCGCCCACTTTCTGCAAAAAGCCTGTCTGCGCCACCAGAAGGAGATCAAGGGATTCAGTCCGGAAGCCATGAATTTATTGATGCGCAAAGAGTATCCCGGAAATATCAGGGAGCTTTCGCAGATCGTCGAAAATGCCGTTTTGCTGGCCGGAGGAACGGTGATCCTGCCCTCGGAGTTGGGAGGGAATGGCGGGAATGGCGGGACGGAGGCTCCGCCGTCCCTGTCGAGCCGCAATCTTTGCACGCTGAAAGAGAACGACGCTGCGCATGTGCTTTTTGTTCTGAACGCAACCGGTGACAATCGCCGCGAAGCCGCCCGGATTCTGGGGATCACGCTCCGGCAGCTGCAAAGAAAATTAGCGGAAATGAAAGACTGATCCGGGGGGATTCAAAGCACCCCGGTCAGGAAACCGGGGCGCCGTTTTCTGATTTTTTAAAGTGCGTGACAGGCTGCGCATTCGAGCTTTGTCTTTTCACCCTGGTGAATCTTGTGAATCTGCGTCGAGAACTTCGTTGCTTCCGTCTTGCCCTCTGCGGATTTGTGGCAGGACAGGCAGGGAGCTGTTTTATCCACATCCGGGTGCTTTTTCGGCATAATGGCCCCCAGGTCCTTATGACAGGACGAGCATACTTTGTCTTTTAACGGCGGCCCGCCCGCCGAGACCATTGTGCTGAACATGGCGCACAACAGCAAAATTCCGCAGGCATAAGTGGTGATTTTTTTCCAGGTCTGCATGTGATTATTCCTCCTTTGGTATTGATGACGGTTAGGTAACGGCCGAAAGCCTACCTTGAGGTCGATTTTTAATCTATAGCCTGTTGATTCCAAAGTCAAGATCAGGTCCGGATGATGAACGCGGATCAGTCCTGATGAAGCAGTAACGCCGCGATACCGTTCGGAAAGGCTTCCCGAAATCCTCAAACCGCAAAAAAGGCGCTGCATCGACTACCGGCGATAGGTAATGCGATAGATCGCATTCGCCCGGTCATCGGAGACCAGCAGAGCGCCGTCCGGCATCACCAGCACATCCACGGGACGACCGCTGGCGGAGCGGCCGTCGAGCCAGCCCTGTGCAAAAACATCGTAGCTGACGGCTTTGTTCCCGTCCAGTTTCACGGTTGTGATACGATATCCGATCGGCGTGAGCCGGTTCCATGAGCCGTGTTCGGCAATGAAGATTCTGTCTTTGTATTCGGCCGGAAATAGAGACCCTGTATAAAAACGCATTCCCAGCGCGGCGACATGCGGCCCCAGCTCAATGGCGGGCGCAGCGAAATCTTCACATTTTTTGCCGATGCCGTAATCGGGATCGCTGATTGTCGCGCCGTGGCAAAAAGGGTAGCCGAAATGCATGTCTTTTCCCGGAGCGTGATTGAGCTCATCAGGTGGACGATCACTGCCCAGCCAGTCCCTGCCGTTATCCGTGAACCAGAGCTCTTTCGTCCGGGGATGCCAGTCAAAGCCGACCGTGTTGCGTACGCCGCGGGCAAAAATTTCCGGAGAAGAACCGTCCGGCCGCATCCGCGTGATCGTCGCAAATATTTTATCCGGACTGAGGCAGATATTGCAGGGGGCGCCCACCGGGACGTAAAGCAGCCCGTCCGGGCCGAAGGCGATGAACTTCCAGCCGTGATGCCCCTCTTTCGGGAACCTGTCATAAATCACGACCGGCGCCGGAGGATTATTTAACCGGCTTTCGATCCGGTCGAAACGCAGGATGCGGCTGATCTCCGCCACATAAAGCGATCCGTCCCGAAAGGCGACGCCGTTGGGAGAATTAAGGCCGCTTATGATCACCTTCACCTCATCCGCGCGATGGTCGGCATTCCGGTCAACGATGGCGTAGACTTTGCCTTCGCTGCGCGACCCGACAAAAAGCACGCCCCCGGGACTCACTGTCATGGATCTTGCGCCCGGGACGGGGGAGGCATACAGGCTGATCGAAAAGCCCGGCGGAAGTTTGATTTTGCGGAGGTCGAACGGTTCTGCATGGCCGGAAGCTGCCAGGGAAAAAATAATCAGCAGGGCCAGTCCGACGAACACTTTGCTTTGCCGCACCATTCTCATGGGTCGCACCTTTTTTCAAACAAATTCCTTTATGGCAACCGGACAGCTTCTTTTATCACCGGCAAAAAAGCTTTGGTCCCCAAATAACCGATAGACCGGGCATCAGGAAACCACCCGGGGGAACCCGCTGATCTCAGGACTCGAGCACCGCATCCATGGTAATCGCGGCATTCAGTACTTTGGAGACAGGGCAGCCTTCCTTGGCGGTTTTGGCCGCCGTCTGAAACGCCTCGGCGGAAGCACCGGGAACTTTGGCCTTGAGGTCCAGGTGCACAGCGGTGATGGCGAACCCTTCGCCCTTTTTTTCGATCGTCACCGTTGCCGTTGTTTTGATCGTTTCCGCGGTGAGCCCCGCGGCGCCCAGGATGCCGGACAAAGCCATGGAGAAGCAGCCGGCATGCGCCGCGGCAATGAGCTCCTCCGGATTCGTGCCGGCGCCGTTTTCGAAACGCGTGGCGAAGGAATACTGGGTATCGGATAAGACCCCGCTGTCCGTGGTCAACACCCCGCGTCCATCCCTGATGCCGCCCGTCCATACCGCAAATGCTTTACGTTTCATATTGGATCTCCTTTAAATTTCCTTCAGTGTGTGCTCTTTTAAATGCTGTCAACCTTACGCGATCCTTCTCAAAGGGACCAGATGAGCCATGCCTGCCCAGAGGAGCCGCTTGATTAACTAAAAAAAGTGGTTACGTTAATCACCGATGATCCGCAGGTGCGAGACAGATCAGCGTGCCTGGATCATCTTATCTCGATAAATGGTTCAGGAGGTTTATACACCCCATGATGTTATTCAGAAGGAAGATTTCCGATACCGGCGGCACGGCGCCTGCGTTCACGCAGGCACCGGTTAATGATGACCGCGACATGCGGCGAAAGAAAAGATACGGCCTGGCCTGCCTCATCCTGGCATCCGTGATGATAACGATTCACGCGGCGTCCGTCTCCTCTGCGCAGACAGCGGCAGGCGATGTGAAAGCGGACGACGTCTACGCCACGGACTTTGTTTTCAAAGATCTGAGCGGAAAGGACGTCAAATTAAGCGAGTTTAAGGGACGCCCCGTTTTTCTGATTTTCATGACCACCTGGTGCCGGGATTGTTTTGCGTCTATCTCCTCTTTAAAAGCGATCTATAAAAAATACCACGAAAAAGGGCTGGTGATGCTGAGCATCAATATCCAGGAACCGCAGGCAAAGGTGGCCGCCTATGTTCAGAAAAACGGCCTTCCGTACCCGATGCTCCTCGATCCGGACGGATCCGCCTCCAGGCGGTTCGGCGTCGGCGGCGTACCGGTTAAAGCCCTGATCGACCGCAAGGGCCGCATCATCTGCTGGAACTGCCGTTCCCTGGAGGAGCTGCTGGAAAATCAATTTGAGATGCGCGCCAAGTAAACCGGCATCATGATCTGCGTGGTGAGATCCCGGCGGTTTCGTTGACGCCGCTACTCCTTGGGAGCCATCGGGTATTGCGCATCCTTCCAGGCCCGCCAGCCGCCTTGAAGAGCACTCACTTTCCCGAATCCCAGATCCAATAAAATCCGTGCCGCACGGGCACTGGTGGCTTCATCGTGTCAGGAGCAGTACGTGACAATTTCTGCGGCCGCCGGCAGTTCCGTGTATCGTTTTTTCAACTGGTCGACCGGGATACGGATGGCTCCGGGTATCTTGTATTGGCTTCTTGAGTAATCTTCCCCTGACCGAACATCCAGGACGATGATCCGATCGCCTTTGTCTATTTTTCCTTTCAATTCCTGGATGCTCATCCGGAGGATACTGTCCGCTGCACGGGCTGCCGCCGGCAGAAAGCTCACGATGAGTCCGGCTGCGAAGATCACGAGAAGAAATCTGTTCAGCCAGGGTTGCGGCGTCATTTTAATCCTCGCGCTTTTTCTCCGGTCTGTCCGAGTAACTGGTGTAAGCAATGTTTTCATGTCTTCTGCGTCTCATTTAAAATCTGTTCCTGGATATCCTGTCAAACTTCATCGTCTTGCGCCATTCGCTCATGAATTAGGTGGGTTAGTCTTTTTGTTACATGTTTATCAATCTTTTCTTTCTTTGTAAGGAAAGCAGCACTGCCAGACAGCCTGACCATCCTCTTCATTGCGGATTTTCATGGTCCATTCTCCCTTGCTGATTTCAGAACCAATGATCGAACCGCCGACCTTTTTCCCGCGGACTTCAACTTTGTCGCCCTTGGCAAATTTGATCTTCTGATTTTCAATGAACCATTTCGGCCCCAGGAAGACAGTCCATTTCCCGCCTTCGGCCGCGATCAGACGCATCTGCAGGCCATCCTTCGAACCATACATTTTCTCAATTTTATCGACCGTGCCTTTTACAGTGATCATGGCTTCATCACCTGTAAAAGATCCGCCTTCACCGATGTTGACCGGTACGCCGTAACTCCATTCGGCCTTTCCGGCAAATGCCACACACGCCATCATTAAAAGAGATACAAAAACTGTTACAACGGTTACCGCCCACAATGATTTTCTCATATTTCGCTCCTTTTCTTTCAATTTATTGACTAGCCCACCTAATTTTGAGCTGTAAAACCATTCCTGAAAAAAACTTTATTCTTTCGCATTTGCTTCAATTTATATGACGCTTTTTTCGAAATTCCTGCATCTGGCTCTTGTCAGGGAAACAGCACTGCCCTAAAGCCTGCCTCTTGTAACGGAAACGTCTTATCGATTTATCGCCTGAAACATCTTTTTCCTGTCGGGTTTAAAATCTATTCTTGCCGGGTGTCGGTAGTCTCCAGTCATCCAATCGTCGATTTCGGCTGTACGCTACTTCACCGATTTTGTTATGAAGGTATGCAACATGAAGCCAAATGGCAACGACAGTTAAATGTCAGTTTACTGGTAGGAAAATTCTATCAGTTCAAAGTGCGGGTGCCTGCCTGCATCTTGTTTTCGAATAAACAAGTGACCGTAATTGAAGTGATGGATCGAATCATTCCACGCTCTCATCCCCGATGTCAGGCATCCGTTGTGATTTCATTTATGGCCACAGACAGGTCCATTGCGCAGATGTTGCCCTGTTGACACCCGGCTGCTGATCCCGATAACAAAGAATGCACCGCGCGGGATCTGGCCGGCCGACGAGTGTCACGGGCTGATTTTTGAGGCTTTGGGCAACGGGGACCTGTTTATTTCCGCCGGGGTAATCTTTTTTGCATCGTTTTTATCTAAAAATCCCGCTTTAATTTGTACAGTGGTAGGATTCAACTGCCAATAAGCTTACAGTTTATGAATATTGCCTATTGATCTTCGCTGATTTATTTTCACCACAAGGCAAGTTGAGTGTTTCATGAAATGGAGATAGGTGACGGGGTCATGAAGAAAAAAGTAGCTTTTCTTTTAATATGGATTCTTTTCTTTTCGATTTTTCTGGGAAGCCACTACCACTTTTGCCACTACCATTCACAAAATTGTTCCACCTGCTTGCTCGGTCAACCGGTGCTTTTCCCGCCCGCCGTGTCTGCAGCAGAAAGCATCGAACCCCCCCTGGTCACATCACAACTCTTTCTATCCGTGAGTCTGATCCCGGATATGATCTCATTCATAACGCCCGTCAGGGGCCGTGCTCCGCCCTTCCATTCCTGAGAAGACTTTTTTGTTGTTGAATTTTTCCCGAACCGGAAGTGGCTGTTGCCAGACAGCCGGTGACTGTCCTGAATCAAGTGATGCTGGATAACATCAGCGGGTGCCCATGAAAAAACGGATGATCATTCTATGGATAATTGTTGTTTTCCTGGGGTGTGCCGCAGAGCGCACCGATGAGCCGAAAATCATTCTCGGCCAATTGAAAGTCGGTGAAGCGGTTTATGTGTGCGGATGCCCCATGATGTGCTGCAATTCCATCTCCCGGAGTCCCGGGCGCTGCGTCTGCAATGTTCCGCTGAGGCGAGGCACCATCACCATGATCAGGGACGGCAAAATCCATGTCTCGGTTTCCGGTCGCGAGAAGGTACTTTTCATTGCCAAAAGGTAATTGAGTCCGGGCTGCACTTTTGATGGCCATTTATTTCGCCGCTGATTAGAGGGTGAAACTGATTGCGGAAACGTAAGAAGGGATCTGTTAAACAAGATGCCCTTTTTAATATAGAAAGTTAATCTATCAGCAATGCGACAAAACAAAGCCCGCTTAGGGGCTTGGATAAGTCGTGTTGCGTCTTCCCATCAGCTTTTACATCCGATCCTCTGCCGGCATCGGGCCAGACGTCCAGTCGATTACCGCAAGAATGGAGGTTATGGTTCATGAAGGTGCGATTATACCCGTTCATTGTGCTCATATGGATCCTCGCGTGCTTCTCTGCTTACGCCGAAGAGCCGGCTAAAGAATCGAAAGATAAAACAATGGATCTGGAGGAGGTGGTGGTCACGGCAACGCGCACGGAGCGAACGACGGAAGAGATTCCCGCCGGCGTGAGCGTCGTGACGAAAGAAAAAATAAAAGATACAAGGATGTTCAACCTGAAGGATGCCCTGACGGGAATCCCCGGCGTGCAGGCCGAGTCGAAAAACGGGGGATATGATTCCCGGCTGATCATCCGGGGCGCGGGGCTCAAGGCGAGATACGGCGTGCGGGAGATCATGATCCTGCTCGACGGTGTGCCCATCACCGACCCGGACGGGATGTCCCGGCTGGATTTTGTAGATGCGGAGATGGTCGACCGGATCGACGTCGTCAAGGGGCCCAATTCGACGCTCTACGGAGCAAATGCCGCGGGCGGCGTGATCAACATCATCTCGAAGAGCCTCTTCGAAGAGATCAAGAGCGCGAAGGTCGGATACGGCAGTCACAACACGCAGCTTTACAACGGAATCTTCGGCACGCATTTCGGCAACACCTACGTGTCCGTATCCGGCAGCCGGAGGTCCACCGACGGCTGGCGGGAGTGGAATGAATTCAGCACCAACCAGGGGAGCCTGAGGGTCGGGCACCTGTTCGGCGAAAAGGCATCCGTGGAAGCGACGGTTTCGCTGACCCGGGCGAACCTCCAGCTGCCGGGGGCGCTCTCCCTGGACCAATTTGAAAGCGATACAAGTCAACTCACTTCCGAACCCTGGCGGCACATGGGACGCTATAGCAATATCTTTTATTCCAGCGTGAAGGGGGAAGTCAAACTCGGGGATTTCAAGCTCAAGCCGCTGGTCTATTTTCAGCAATGGCAGCACGATCACCCCGTCACCGGGATGATTAACGACGGCGGCGCCCGCGTCTACGGCGCCGATTTTCAGACCGATTACAAGCATGCCATCGGGCCGGTGAAGGGCATCGCCACCGCCGGGATTGCCGGCCAGATCGATAAAACGAACGGTGACAAGTATACCTACAGGGATTTTGTCGCGAGCCCCGGCGGCAGGCTCCTCTATACCCTTTCGGATGAAAAGGGGACCTTCGCGGAGCACGAGGAGAATACGATCAGCAAGTGGGGGGTCTACCTCCAGGAATCCCTGAGGCCGGCCGAGAAGTGGATCATCGATCTCGGCGTTCGCTACGACCAGGTCCTCTTCGATATTCACACGGAACAGTATACCGAGTACAGCTACGCGCTGGGGCGCTATATCCCGAACCGGGAGACCCTCCTGCGGGATACGACCTTCGAGCGGGTGAGCCCCAGGATCGGCTTGGTCTACAAGGCACTGCCGTTTCTGAACCTCTACAGCAATATATCAACCGGTTTCCAGACGCCCCAGACCTCTGAACTGGGCCTTAATCCGGACCTGGTGCCGTCCAAGACTTACAATTATGAAACCGGCTTCAAGGCAAGGTTTGCCGGCGGCCACGGCATCGACTTGTCGGCATTCTACATCCTTGTCGAGGACGACATTGTCCAGACGAAACTGCCGAACAACGAATCCTCTTACAGCAATGCGGGAAAAACCAGAAAAAAAGGGATCGAGCTTGCCGCGTATGTCCAGCCGCTCAGGGGGCTTTTCTTCGGCGGCGCATACACTTACAGCGACTTCACTTTTGCGGAGTTCAACGAGGTGATCAACGGCGTGAATTTCAGCCGCGACGGCAACCGGCTTCCCTACATCCCTATCCACCAGTATTCGCTGTATGCGGCCTACAAACATTCCTCGGGGCTCAGATTTCGTCTGGAGACCAGCACATGGGGTGAGTATGAAGTAGACAACGCCAACTCCGAAAAGTACAAGGGCTACTCTTTTGTCACCAACGCAGTGGTGGGCTATGAATGGAGGGGGCTCGATCTCACCTTTGACGCTTACAACCTCTTTAACTCGCGGTATGCCATGGAAGTGACGAAGGACTCGGGCGGAGAAGCGAAGTACCGGCCCGGCGGCCCGCTGACGCTGATGGCGAGAATCAGCTACCGGTTTTAGGAGGAGCCGTCATGAAGACAAAAATCATCATCTTCTTTATCCTGGCCTTCGCGGTTTCATTTCTGGCCGCAAGCTGGAAGTGGGGGGATTCGGCCCATTCCATCGGGCTCATCAAGGCTTCCGGCGGCAAGGCCAGACATCCGGCGTTTCTGGATGCCGGGGAGAGCGGATACACGCTGATTGCGACCGCCACCGTCATCGGGCCATACCGGGGCAATGCGCGCGTGGTCCTGGAAGGCAAGCCCACCCTGGAGCATGAAATCTTATTCTCCGGGCCCGTCGTGGATCTGGGGATGCGGCGCAATCCGGAATTCCGCGATAATGTGCTCTACCACCTGGAGCCGAAAGACAGCATTGCCCTGTGGGTGCGGATGAAGCCGCCTGTGGTCGACCCGGTCTGCGGCATGGCTTATGAGGAGGGATTCAAAAAGATCACTTACCGCGGAAAGCAATACGTCTTCTGCGCGGAGGGCTGCGCGGAAATGTTCCTGCGGGAACCCGAAAAATACGGGAAGAGTCCGGGCGTCAGGGGCAAGTACCATCTGGCCTTTTACGATACGAAAACCAGCCGGTTGGTGCTCGATGTGCCGATCGTCTTCCAGGGGAAAGGGGAAATGAAAAATGCAGGACACCACGAGCACTAAAAAGATTTTCTTTCTCACGAAAAGAACCTGGCTTCTGATTCTCGGCATCCTTCTTTTTATGCCGCCGCTGTCTTTTCTGTTCCAGCTCACCCAGGACAGCAGCTTTTGCGGGTCCTGGTGCCCGCGCATGTTTTTCACCTGGCGCGAGGGAACCAGCGGCAGCGTTTTCCTGATGGGGATGGCGAGAAGCTTCATGGGAGTCGCACTGGTTCTGGGGATCCTGGTGAGCACCTTCTTCCTGGGCCGCCTCTGGTGCAGCCATGTCTGCCCCATCGGAGGAACGTCGGAACTGGGCAGCCGCCTGATCCCGAAGAAACTCAAGATTCCCCTGGACGCCGTTCCGGCGCCCGCCGTGCGCTACGGCTACCTCACCGCCTACCTGCTGCTGCCGGCGCTGGGCCTGGGAAGCCTTTGCTGCTCCTACTGTAACTTCGCCACCGTTCCCAGGCTTTTCGGAGCGGCGTTCTCCCAGGCGGATATGGCGTTCTTTTTCCGCTCTGCGGGTCTTGTCAACCTGGGGCTTCTGGTGGGCCTGGGATTCATGACCCGGGGCGGCCGGGGCTACTGCAATCTGCTCTGCCCCATCGGGGCGCTCGATTCGCTGGCCAACCGTCTGGGGGAGAAGTTCGGCCGGAGAATGCGGGTTGACGAGAGCCGCTGCAACGGCTGCGGCCAGTGCCGGGAGGTCTGCCCGGTCTGGGCCATCGACATGGGTGCGAAGGCGCGGATCAATGCGTTTTCGTGCATTCCGTGCGGGCTGTGCGAAGCTGTGTGCAGCCGGCAGGCCCTCCGGTACGGGTTGAAAAAAGAAGCCGACGTCCAAACCGCACGGGAGGTTCCCTCCTATGGCCTGGCCCGGCAGGACGGAAAGGATCTTGCCGTATGAAAACCTGGGGGCGAAAAATATTTATTTTTCTCGCGGCGCTGGCGACGACGCTGGCGGGTCTCATCCCCGCCGCGGGATGCACCGGCGGATGCGCGGGCTGCCTGCACTGCGCAGGGCTGGGCGGCGCCGCGGCGGTTCTCGTGGCAATCGGTGCGGCCGGAAAAAAGAAGCATGGCGAAAAGGCCGGAAACCTCGCCGCGAAGGCCAAACGGGCCAAACGGGCCGTGTAGGGATTGACCGGAAGAGACAATGCAAAACAAAAGAAATCATAAGTCGGCGAGCCGCGGGAAATGCAGGAAACAGGCATGGTCCCGGAGGCTGCGTCCTGCATGCTGTAGGCCTCCAAAGCTGACTTACGAACATAAAAGAAATGGAGTGTAAATATGGAATGGCTGAAATGGGTAGTTGATTATGGCGTCATCGGCCTTCTCACGGCGATGAGCTTCATCGCCGTGGCCGTCGCCGTCGAGCGGCGTCTGTACTACAGGAAAATTTCAACGGATGCGTTTGCGGACAAGAAATCCCTGGAGCTGGCCCTGACCCGGAAGCTACACATCCTGGCGACGATCGCGAGCAATGCCCCCTACATCGGCCTTCTGGGGACGGTGCTGGGAATCATGCTGACGTTTTACACGATGGGCCGCGACGGGTTCATGGACACGGGCAAGATCATGGTCGGGCTCGCCCTGGCGATGAAGGCGACGGCCGTGGGCCTCCTTGTGGCCATCCCGATTCTGACCTTCTACAATTTTCTGGTGAGACGGGCCAGGGAGCTCATTTTTGAATGGGAGATAAAAAATGGATGAGAAGGAATTTGATTACATCAATGTCATTCCCTTTATCGACATCATGCTGGTGCTTTTGACGATCGTCCTCACGACGTCAACCTTCATTGCCCGGGGGGCGATTCCGCTGGAACTTCCGAAAGTGACCCACCAGAAGGCCGGGGCGCTCAAAGCCGTCTCCATCGAAATCGACCGCCAGGGCGCTATTTATCTGAATGCCCGGCCGGTTATCCTGAATGAGCTCGCGAGGGAGGTTCGGTCGTTCAGCCCGGACATGCCCATCCTGATCCACGCCGACCGGGCGCTTGCCCTGCAGGTCTTTGTCGATGTCATGGACGTGATCCGGAGCACGGGTTTCAAGAAAATCAGTTTGCGGACGGAAGTAAAAAAATGAGATTGCAGCTTACGGGATTCTGTTTATCAGCGGTCATTCACGGGACCTTCATCCTGCTCTTTGTCCTTTTGCAGCTATGGGTTGCCGTGCCGGAGAGGCCGGCCGTCATTGATTTCACGTTTGCCGGGGATGCGTCCCCGGCCAGGGAAATGCCGACGCAGGCCCCGGCCGCCGCATCCCGCCGTGCCGCCGCCGTGCAGCCGAAGAAGATCGTCCGGGAGCCGGGCATCAAAGAGGCGCCGGCGCGCGAGCCGGTGCGAAGCGGCGGGATCGATCCATCCCCGGCCGAGACGATCTCGCCCGCCGGTGATGAACTCGCGGGACCGGGCACAGAGGCGATTGATCGGGTTGCCGAGGGCTCCGGAGAGACGGGTGCGGCGCCGGCCGTCAGCCCCGTCAGTCCCGACGGGCCCGGCGGCGCGGGGATGACGGCGGAGCAGTCGCGCGCAGTCTACCTCAGGGAGCATTTCGTCTATATCCGCGACCGGATCAACCGCAGCATCCTGTATCCGGAGACGGCCAGAAGGATGGGCTGGTGCGGGCAGGTCAAGATCGCCTTTGTCGTCTGCGAAGACGGTGGTGTGAATGAGATAAGAGTTGTGGACGGTTCCGGTTTCGGACTTTTGGACCGCAATGCCGTCGATACGGTAAAAAGAGTGGCGCCTTTTCCCCGGCCGCCGGTCCGCGCAGAAATCCGGATGGCCGTAACGTATCGGTTGAACTGACCCCTCAAGTGCTGCCGTTTCTTGACATGGTCCGGGGCTACCTTATATTAATTGCGTTAACGGAATGGAAAGACAAAAATCCCACGGGGAAACGGCCGCAGACGATCCCGTTGTACGGCATGCCGTCGGGAAGCCTGTATCTGTCGAAATAAATTTATTTGAGCACCAGCGGAGGGGAATATCTTGATCATCGGCATCCCGAAAGAAACGTTTCCTGATGAGCAGCGTGTGGCCCTGATCCCGCCGCTTGTTCCGAAACTCACCGCGGCGGGCTTTACCGTTCTCATCCAGAAGAGCGCCGGACGGTCCGCCGGTTTTCCCGATGACGAGTACCGGGCCACGGGCGCCACCATCGTCGACGATCGTCCGTCCCTGTTTGCCCGAAGTGATTACCTTTTTTTGGTGCACGCGCTGGATAACGAGGGGACGCTTGGCACGGAGGACCTTGGGCTGATGCACGAGGGCCAGATCCTGGTCAGTATGCTGAATCCGCTGGGGGCGCCCCAGGTGGCGAAAATACTGGCCTCGCGCGGTATAGATGCGTTTGCGCTCGAACTCATCCCCCGCATCGCGCGGGCGCAGAGCATGGACGTGCTTTCCTCCATGGCGACCATCGCCGGCTACAAGGCCGTGCTGCTCGCGGCTGATCATTCCCCCCGGCTGTTTCCACTCATGATGACCGCGGCGGGGACCCTTCTGCCCGCCCGGGTGTTTGTCATCGGCGCTGGCGTCGCGGGATTGCAGGCGACTGCCACCGCGCGAAGGCTGGGCGCCGTCGTCTCGGCCTGGGATGTCCGTCCCGCGGCCAGAGACCAGGTGGAAAGTCTCGGCGCGAAATTTGTCGAATTCCCGATGGAGGTCGGGGACTCGGAAACGGCGGGCGGCTATGCCCGGACGATGGACGAGAATTTCTATGAGCGGCAGCGTGACCTCATGACGTCCGTCGTGCTGGAGAGCCATGTCGTCGTGACGAGCGCCGCCGTCTTCGGGAGCCGCGCCCCGGTCCTGATCAGCGAAATGATGGTGCAGCGGATGCCGCAGGGCGCCGTCATTGTCGATCTTGTCGGAGAGCAGGGAGGGAACTGCGAACTCACCGAATCCTGCAAGGTCGTTTTCCGCCACGACGTCACGATCATCGCGCCCGGCAACATTGCGTCGACGGTCCCGTATCACGCAAGCCAGATGTTCGCGAATAACCTGACCAATTTTGTCCTGCATCTGACGGACCGGGGAAAAGCGTCTCCGGCGGACTTTAACCTGGAAGATCAGATCGTTCGGGAGACCCTGCTTACGCGCGCCGGGGCGGTCGTGCATCCCGCGCTCTTAAGACTGCTCGGGGAAGACGTCGTACCCGACGGGTCAACCGGAGGTAAGCACTGATGGATGCGCTGGTTATTGCCCTGACGATATTTGTTCTGGCGACGTTTGTCGGATTCGAGGTCATCACCAAGGTGCCTCCCATCCTGCACACGCCGCTCATGTCCGGCGCCAACGCCATTTCCGGCATCACCATCATCGGGGCGCTGATCGCCTCGGGCTCGGAGCAGTCGCTGTTCATTTCGGTTGCGGGATTCATCGCGCTGGTTTTCGCCGCGATCAATGTCGCAGGCGGTTTTGCAATCACACATCGCATGCTGAAAATGTTCAGGCGAAAGGAATAGCGTGGAAGCCGTTTACCAGAATATCGCCTATCTGATTGCTTCGTCCCTGTTCGTGTTCGGGCTCAAGGACCTGGCGCACCCGCGGACGGCGCGGCGCGGAAACCTGCTGGGCTCGATCGGCATGCTGATTGCCGTGGTCGTCACGCTGCTCGACCGGCAGATCCTGAGCTTCGATGTCATCATCGCGGGCCTTATCGTCGGTTCCGCAATAGGGCTGATCATCGCACGGAAAGTGGAGATGACGGCGGTGCCGCAGGTCGTCGCCCTGTTCAACGGCCTGGGCGGCGGCGCGTCGGTTCTTGTGGCCGCGGCGGCTTTCGCGGAAATGACGGTCCTCAACAAGACGTCGACCCTGCAATTCACGATCTCCACCGCGGCTGCGGGTTTTATCGGCGCGGTGACCTTCTGGGGCAGCCTCCTGGCTTTCGGCAAACTGCAGGGGATCACCACGGAAAAGGCCGTGCGTTTCCCCGGGCAGGATGCCCTCAATATCGCCCTGCTGATTGTTGCGTTCGGTTTCGGCGCCGTCCTGACGATCGACCCACAGGCGCTGTGGGCTTACTTTGCGCTGGTCGCGGTCTCGTCGGTGCTGGGCCTGACCATGGTGCTGCCTGTCGGCGGCGCGGACATGCCGGTGATTATCGCCCTGCTCAATTCCTACTCGGGCCTGGCCGCGGCGGCGACAGGCTTCGTGCTGTCCAATAATATCCTGATCATTTGCGGGGCGCTGGTCGGTTCGTCGGGCATTATCCTGACCAAGATCATGTGCAAGGCGATGAACCGGCCCTTCGGGAAATGCGTCTTTGGACGCACGGGCGCGCAGGCGGCCCGAGAACAAAAGACCGATATTTATGCCGGACGGGTCAAGTCCGCGAGCCCCGAGGAAGTGGCCATGATCATCGACACCGCACACCGCATCGTCATCGTACCGGGTTACGGGATGGCGGTCTCGCAGGCTCAGCATGCGGTGAGTACGCTGGCCTTGCTGCTTAAGTCACGCGGAAAGGATGTCGCATTCGGCATTCATCCCGTGGCGGGTCGCATGCCGGGACACATGAACGTGCTTCTGGCCGAGGCCAATGTTCCCTATGACCAGTTGAAGGCACTCGACGAGATCAATCCGACCTTCGACCAGACCGATGTGGTCCTGGTGATCGGTGCGAACGATGTCGTGAATCCATTGGCCCGTACCGACCCCCGAAGCCCGATTGCCGGCATGCCGATCCTCAACGTGGACCACGCCCGCACAGTCATCGTGATCAAGCGCAGCCTGAGTCCCGGCTTTGCGGGAATTCCCAATCCGCTGTTTGCCGCCGACAACGCCATGATGCTTTTCGGCGACGGAAAAGGAATTATTCTGGAACTGATTTCGGCCATTGAGGCCTCATAGCCTTCGCCCAGGAGCGTACTTAGCGGATGCAAACAAAATGTCAGGATGACCTGTGCCGGTGCCCCTGGGTGGATTTAGCGAAACCGGACATGACGGTGTATCATGATCGGGAATGGGGCGTGCCGGTTTATGACGACCGGCTGATTTTTGAATTTTTGTCCCTGGAGGGCGCCCAGGCCGGTTTGAGCTGGTACACCATTTTAAAGAGGCGGGACAACTACCGACGCGCCTTTGACAATTTTGATCCGCAGAAAGTCGCGAAATTCAGTCCGGCCCGCATTGAAAAACTGCTGCAAAATCCCGGGATCATCCGCAACCGGCTGAAGATTGAATCGACCGTCGGCAATGCCCGCCGCTTCCTGGAAATTCAGGAGGAGTTCGGCAGCTTTTCCAAATACATCTGGGATTTTGTCGGCGGAAAACCCATCGTCCATGCCATCCATAACATTTCGGATTATCAGGCCACCAGCAAAGAGTCGGACGCCCTGAGCGCCGACCTCAGGAAAAGAGGGTTCAAATTTGCGGGTTCGACCATCTGCTACGCGCATATGCAGGCGACAGGCATGGTCAACGACCACGCCGTTGATTGCTTCAGAAGAAAAGAAATCATGGCGCTTCCGTGATCCGGGGCAGGCTCCCGGCCCTTCCCTGATTCCTGAAATTGATTAAACGATCACCTGCCCGGTTCCATGCTTTCGTCGTCGTCGGCGATAAAAAACTTGACACAAAAAAAAGATGTTATTAGACTCCCGCACCCTGTTGTTTTCATTTTTCGGGAAATGACGGCAGATTGCCCCCGGAAAGCATTCAGCAGGCGATTGAACGCTATGTGCTAAGTAAGGAAGATCATTTTAACATGGAATTAAAAAAGTACATTCTTGTTACCAGACCATGGTCATTCACCATGTCGCTCATTTCCGTTTCAGTGGGAACCCTGCTGGCCGCGGAAGCCGGGCCGATATCCTGGTTGTGGTTTTTTGTCACCGCGGTCGGCATCACGTTCTTTCATGCCGCGGCCAATGTCATCAACGATTATTTCGATACCAAATTTGAAATCGATAAACCGGATTCGCCGACGGTCAAATACCGGCCGCAGCCCATCATCTCCGGTCTGCTTTCGTCCCGGCAGGTTTTAATCGAGGCGATTGTTCTTTTCACGGTGACGGCCGCCATCGGCTTCGTGATTGCCTATATGCGGTCGTGGCATGTTGTCTGGATTGGCGTTGTAGGGCTCCTCACGGCCATCTTCTATACGGCGGGGCCGGTCAAATTCAAGTACCGCGCCCTGGGCGAAATCGCCGTTTTCCTGATGTGGGGCCCCTTGATGGTGCAGGGCGCTTACGCGGTTCAGGTGCAGTCCCTGTCGCTCAAACCGCTTTTGATTTCCATCCCTTTCGGCATCCTGGTGGCGCTGGTTCTTTTTGCCAACAACATGCGGGACATCGCTTTTGACGCAAGGCAGAATGTAAAAACGCTCAGCATCGTGATGGGTATTGAGAAAAGCTTTATCGTCTTTGCCGCCCTGATTCTGGCCGCTTACATTTACGTTTTCGGAATGATCGTCCTGGGCATGATGAGCCTGTGGGGACTGATTATCTTCCTTTCCGTTCCCAAGGCGTGGAGCCTTTTGAAAACCTTCAAGACCAAAATACCCGATATGGCGGATGCGCTGACCGCCCAGTTTGACACGGTTTTCGGCCTTCTGCTGATGCTGGCCCTTTTTCTGGACAGGATGGTGCGTCTGTGATCATCGGGGGTGCGGTTCTACTGACCATCGTCTGCTGGGCATTTACCTTCGGCCTCGCCTGGGGCAATTTCTGGATTAAAATCGGTCTGTCCGTTGTCGTGATCTGCGCCTATTCCTTTTACTGGCAAAAGCCGAAGATCACCTTTTCTCTCCCATCAGCAGCCATCGGTCTTTTGTCCGCGGCCGTTCTTTACGGCATTTTCTACCTGGGCTATGTCCTTTCGCCCTTCATCGTTCCCGGCGCGGTAAGCCAGGTCGGCGGCATTTATGGTATGGGGACGAACACGGATGCGCGGCTCATCTTCCTTCTGCTTCTGTTCATCACCGGTCCCGGAGAAGAAATTTTCTGGCGGGGTTTTCTGCAGGATCGCCTGATGAATCAATACGGCCCTGCGGCAGGCTTTGTGATCACCACACTGATTTACGGCAGCATTCATATCTTCTCCCTGAACTTCATGCTCACGATGGCCGCGTATGTCGCCGGGGCCTTCTGGGGAGCGCTTTACCTGTGGAAGCGGGATCTGACCATGGTGATCGTTTCCCACTCGATCTGGAGCGCCGTCATCTTCGCGATATTTCCCGTTCACTGAATCAAGCCATTCCGATCATGGCATCCGGGTCATCGCGCCGCCCTTTTATTTATGGTTATCATGTCTTCAAAAAAGCGGATAATATGGACGTAACCGGACTTGATGGATATCTTATGCGCTTAAGGGAAGGCGTTGGTTTTTATTGCCAAACCGTCCATAAATGTGCTTCATTGTGTTGAGGCGGACCATGGCCGGAGCGCTCAGACAGGGACCCTTTACCATTCAGGACACAGACGTCATGAGACGGAGAATGCGGTATTTTGCGATCATCTTTCTTGCAGCCCTTTTATCGGGCTGCGCTCTGTTTGCCAATCAGCCGATGGAAGTCCTGACCTATGAGCATCCCGACAAGGCGGTGGCCAACCAGCGGCTGTTTGTCTTCATGCGCGGCATCGGGGGCAGTCACCACACTTTCGAGGAGGAGGGGCTGGTCGCCGATGTCTGGGAACGCGGGCTGCCTTTTGACATGGTCGCTCCCAATGCCCATATCGGCTATTACGGCGACCGCAACCTGATCCAACGGCTGAAAAAGGATGTGATCGATCCCGCCAGGGCCAGGGGCTGTAAAGAGATCTGGCTGATCGGTGTTTCCATGGGGGGGCTGGGGTCGATGCTTTATCTCAGGGAGCACCCCGAGGACATCGCGGGCGTGTACCTGATTTCTCCATTTCTCGGCACGCCGATCTTCCTGGCGGAGATTGAAATCGCAGGCGGCGTGCGGCAGTGGAACCCGGGGCCCTATCTAGCTGAGCTGGATTGGCAGAGAATGCTGTGGCACTGGATGAAAACATCGATTGCCGACCATCCGGACAAAATAATTTATCTGGGATACGGTTCCGACGATCCCTACAAGGGCGGCCAGGAATTGATGGCCACCCTGTTGCCGCCGGAGCGCGTCACCGTCATCGACGGCGCGCATGACTATCGAACGTTGAAAGCCTTGTGGAAGATTTTTCTGGAGCACGACGATAAACTCAAAAAATTGAAGACAGGCGGTGATGATGCCGACCGCATCTGAACCGGCTCTCTTTTCTTCACGCTCCGTTGTTTCTCACGCCGGTTCCGCATTTTAAGATGGCGACCCGCGGAGGAATGTGTGACCGCCGGGCGTGAATGGTGCGTTTTGCGCCGGTATCTTTTTTTCTGTTTTTTTCTTGCGTTGTGATCAATAAATTGTATGATCCGCGTGGCGCCGCTTCCGGACTTCGGAAGGGTCAGTCCGGACGGGCTCGGAGGGCATCAGCAATACCGGTATGTATTGTGCATCATGATCGTCAATCCGTCTGGATGATCGAACGGAGGGTTGAAATTTCATAAAGCAGGAGCTGATCCCCCATAGTCTCATGATTAAGAATCCGATCCTCATCATCATTTTGCTGCTTGCCGTTGAAGCGATCATTCTTTACGCCGCTCAGCGCCGGAGCCTCGCAAAGTTCTTTGACATTATTTCTCCGATCTTCTGGATCTATTTTCTGCCCATGCTGGCTTCGACGTTTGGAATCATTGATTCCCAGGCGCCGATTCTGGGACAGATCACCAAGTACCTGTTGCCCGGATGTCTTCTGCTGCTCCTCATGAACGTGGATGTGCCGGCCATGATGAAGCTGGGAGGCCGGGCACTGGCCATGTTCTTTATCGGCGGTCTCGGCGTCATCCTGGGGAGCGTCGTAAGCTTCCTGTTGTTCCGGGAGACGGTCGGGAATCAATTTTGGGGCGGGTTCGGAGCGCTTTGTGCGTCCTGGACCGGCGGCAGCGCCAACATGATTGCGGTCAAGGAAGCCCTGTCCGTTCCTGACGCGGTCTTTGCGCCCATGGTTGTCGTGGACACGGTCATTCCGTATTTATGGATGGGGATTCTGATTGCCGGCGTGCGCTGGCAGAATATTTTCGATGCCTGGAATAAATCCGATCAGAAAATTATTGAAGATCTGCATCGCCGGGTCACGCAGAAGAAGGCCGAACCCCGGCGTTTCAGCCCGGTCCGGGTGGCCGTGCTGCTGGTCATCGCCGCATCGGGCAGCCTGCTTTCCCTGGCCGTGGCCGGTCTGCTGCCGGGTGCCGGTCATTTTTTTTCCACCTATGCCTGGACCATTATCCTCGCGACCATCCTGGGGCTCGCTCTGTCCTTTACACCGGTGAGACGTCTGGAGTCTTTCGGTACATCCAGACTGGGCAGCTATCTTTTGTACTTTATCCTGACGGCGATCGGCGCCAGGGCGGCCCTGACGGACATGAGTTCCGCAGCCATCCTGATTGCCGCCGGTCTGGTCATTGTTCTGGTGCATGCGATCTTCCTGCTGGCCGGCGCCAGGTTGCTGAAAGCACCGCTCTTCCTGGTTGCCGCGGCAAGCCAGGCCAATATCGGCGGGGTGGCGTCCGCCCCGGTCGTCGCGGCAGTTTATGAACCGGGTCTCGCTTCCGTCGGACTTCTGCTGGCGATCCTGGGTAATATTGTGGGCACGTATCTGGGCATGATCTGCGCACAACTCTGCAGATGGCTGGCGGGTGCGGCATAATCACCCGCCTGCGTTGTTCAGCTCCAGGCGGCAACGCTGATGGATCGCCTATAGACCCCGCTTTCCGTCCCTGGGCCCCGGCAATATTTTAATTGTAAATTTATTCCGGAGATATGATGGGCAGGTGTCGCCGTTTGCCCGTCAGGCTCTGTTGGAGGTCGACCCATGAAAAAATCTATAAAAAAAATAGACAGAGAATTCAGGCAGCATTGGAGGCACTACGTGATGCAAAGTCTCCTGGCCACTTTGTCCGTTTTTATCGTTCTTTATTTCCT
This sequence comes from Deltaproteobacteria bacterium, assembly GCA_036528635.1. Classification (GTDB taxonomy): domain Bacteria; phylum Desulfobacterota; class Syntrophia; order Syntrophales; family Smithellaceae; genus UBA8904. The sequence continues at coordinate 44,864 of JAIGNE010000035.1, read as the reverse complement.
CAGCGTGCAGCACGCGGTCATCATCGCCTCCATCGGCGCCACCGCTTTTATCGTGTTTGCCATGCCGGACAGCATCACGGCGCAACCGCGAAACGTCATCGGGGGTCAACTGATCGGTCTTCTCTGCGGATTTTTGTTCTCCTTGATTCCCCATCCGGCTTTAATCTATTCCATGACGGCCTATTCCCTGGCCGTGGGGGTCTCCATATTCATCATGGTCGTTATTGACATGGAACATCCGCCAGCGGCCGGCACGGCTCTGGGGGTGGCCATGACCGGCATCTCTTCGGACGTGTTTGTAGCGGTGATCATCAGCATCATCCTGCTTTCCGTGATTCATAAATTATTCAGGCCCCATCTCCGGGATTTGACCTGATAGGCGGGTATGAAACCCCGGGATGCGCAGGGGCTGATCCGGGGCCTCCCCGGCATCTGATCTTAGAGACTCCCCTTCTGACCCGGGGGCGAAACAGGAAGAAACATGCGGTCATCTGCGTTTCAGCACTTCCGCCGGCAATTCCTGTTTGTCCATTTTGCCGTTTTCTGCTACATTGCAGCCGTTTTTAAAAGCAGCATAACGGCAGGCGGCAAGGAAGAACAGTGAGGGGTCAAGTCTCTTCAAGTGAGGGGTCAAGTCTCTTCTTGGCTCATTGCTGGAATACTCGATTGAGAGTCAAAAATGGAGGAGCAAATGAAAGAGCATGGATTGTTTGGCGGTATCTATGGCATGGCATTCATCGGCGCGGCCATTTATTTTATTCAGCACGCCACCACCTTCTGGTCGGGAGTTCTGGGTTTCATCAAGGCCATTTTCTGGCCGGCATTTTTGATGTACAGGATCCTGGAGTATTTTAAAATGTAGGGCATTGAAAGGTTGGCCGCCGAGACGATCCGGGGCCGCCGGTAAAATTAAAGGAACAATATGAAATGGCTTTATCCGAGTTCGTTTTCAATTCTTATGCTTCTTCTTTGGACATCCCCGGGAATCGGTTCTTCGGACTGGGTGGAACATTACAAGGACAAGAACGGCGATGTGATTCTTTATAAGATCGAGCACAGAATCAATCATACGGTTCAAGTATGGGGGAAGCGGGTTTTTTCTGACGAAGGCGGAAAAGAATTTGTCCGGGACAGCCGAAACAATGGCTTACCCACGGAAGGGTGGCGCAAACCGGGACATTATACATCTTTGTATGAGATGGAATGTGTGGAGAGGCTGGGCCGGGTATTATCTGCCGTGATCTATGATGTCGAGGGCAAGGTCATCTATGCGTCTTCTTTCGGTCATCCGAAATGGGAATTCATCGTTCCTGATTCCATTGGCGATAGTTTCCGAAAAGAAGCGTGTAAATAACCGGCCATGCAAAAATTCATATTCCGTTTCCCCGGCAATGGCGATGAGGGGCTGATGAAGATCAAATTCTACCTACCCGTGATCCTGTCCTTGACCGGCATTATTTCGTTTTCTTCCCTGTGCTTTTCCGAGCCGCCCAATCCTAAATTATGGGAACCCCTGGGATATCATTCATACTACAACAAGAAAATTATCAGGCAATCGCCGGACCTGCCGCTGGTCTGGACCTATAAGACGATCACCGATGAGGCCCGGGCGGCACGGGTTGCCGAAGTAAAGGCGTATGATCCGGAGAAATCCATGACGTATCAAAACTATCACCACGAAGCTGTTTTATGGGAAGTTGATTGCCGGAATCAACGGCTGACGATGAAAGAGTTTATCGATTTTGACAAGCAGGGCGCCGTGCTGGACCGTTATCGGTATGACAAGAGCCAGTGGGAAAGTATTATCCCCCAGAGCGGCGGTGACCGACTCTATCAAAATGTTTGTACAACCCGGAAAATGCCGGCTAAAAAGAAGAAGAAATAGTTTTCAGATTTCATTTACCGATCATAAACAGACAAAGAGCGCCATCCTGTCCCATCCCGGCAAGGTGCAATGTATGAGCATGAGAATACGAAAAAAGGTTCTGGCGGCCTATAAAAATCAGGTACTCGTGTGGCAGACATGCCCGCAGAATGTCCGCGACTATTTCGGTGAGAAAGTCGTTGAACTCGATAAGCTGGGCGGGCGGGCCAGGTTTGCTCTGATGCGCGTGCCGCTCGATTACGACAATCCCGCCAGGGGAGATTTGCAGATCGCCCTGCTTATCGTTTCCGCCGAGGATCCCGCGCGCAGGCTGGGGGCGATCCTCTTCAATCCCGGGGGACCGGGCGCGGACGGGTTGAATTTGTCGGTCATCCTGGGCAGTCTCTGGACGAATGCGGATACGGCTGACCCGGTCAAGTCTCTCTATAAAGAGATGTCCCGGCGCTATGACCTGATCGGGTTCTCGCCGCGGGGAACCGGCTTCAGCACGAATCTGAGTTGCCCCTCCGATGAAATGTTCCGGTTTGAGGCAGCGATTGCCGTGGACTTAAGCCGGGAAAACATCGATAATATTCTTTACAACTCGCGCCTCATTGCCGAGAACTGCCGCAAAAATCCGCAGACCCCTTATATGAACTCCGAAACCACGGTCCGGGATATGGACCTGGTGCGCCACCTGCTCAAAGACAGCAAATTAAATTACATGGGTTTTTCTTACGGGACATGGCTCGGCACCTGGTATGCCGGGCGCTATCCTTATCGGGTGGGGCGGATGATGCTGATCGGCACCGCGAATATCACCGTGCCGCTCAACGATGTTCTTCTGCAACAGGGAATGGGGCAGCAGCGGGCGCTGGATCAGGTGCTGGTTCCCTATGCGGCCCGCCATAACGATCGTTTCAGCCTGGGCGGTACGGAAGAAGAGGTCAGGCAATCGTACCTTTCTCTCAAAACCATGCCGGGGGATCTGCTGGCGGCCACTTCAAAATTGCTCCCCATCTCCAAATCGCAGAAAGCGGATAGCACGCTGCTTTATCTGAGGGCGGCAGAGCGGATGCAGGCGTTTCTTGCCGCGCATCCGGAAGCCGATCAAACGGCTGTGGAAGCCTGGATCAACACTGCGCAATTCGTGCCTGACGCGACGCTCAATCAACAGGCCCGCGCAGGCGCGCTGGAAATCGCGGGCCTGTATTTTTCCAGGGTGCGTCATGAAACCAAGCCGGCGGCGTTAAACGGGGAAGACGCCCTGCAGTGGGCGGTCATGTGCAACGACAGCGGGAGCCGTTTCGGAGTGGATGCCTGGATCGACGAGAACAAAAAGAGTGTGGCGTCTTATCCCTTCTACGGCGGCTTCTGGGTCCAGAACGCCTGTCTTTACTGGGATGCGCCGACGGCGCGCCGGCCGGCCGCGGCGCAGGTGGCCGGCGCCGGACCTATCCTGATGCTGCAATCGGAGCTGGATCCCTGGACCACGCTGGAGGGGGCCGAGGCGACATTTGCCCGGTTGCCGAACACGCACATGATCCTGATCCAGAATGAGTATTCACACTCGCTGGTTCCTCCTTACGGGCAGGAATGCGTTGACAGACCGGTGGCCGAATATTTCCTGTACGGGACCCTTCCTGCAAAACGGCTGACGCGCTGCGCCGGGAACCCCCTGCCGGCGGATGCGGCGGGGAATCGTGACGACGGGAGAGACGGGGATCGCAGGTACCATCGCTGACTGCAGCTTTGTCCTCGCGATCCCGGGAAAATCATGAACAGGATGACGGCCCTCTTGCGCCGTTTAATTCATCCTCATTCCGCCGCAGACATTAATCGCCTGGCAGGTGATATTCTTCGCCAGATCAGAACAGAGAAACAGCGCCGTATGACCGATATCTTCGCCGGTTTGAAAACGACGGAGCGGAATGGTTTTCCGGATACCCTCCTTTAAATGCTCCTCCGGTCTTCCGGAATACCTGGCCATCTGCTGGACCAGACCGCCGCCCTGTTTCTCGCCTATTCTGGTTTCAATGATTCCGGGGCAAATCCCGTTGACATTGATGTTGTATCTTGCGGCCGCCATCCCGATACCCTGGGTAAGTCCGAGCAGGCCGAATTTCGACGATGAATAATGGGTAAAAAAGTCGCTTCCCTGGCGGGACGAAGCCGACAGGATGTTCACAATTTTCCCTTCTTTTCGGGGAATCATCTGCCGGAGGACGGCCTGGCAGCAATTATTGACGCCGATCAGGTTAACCTCCAGTGTTTTTCTGAACTCGTCGTCCGATGATTCCATATATGGTTTATTATATCCTATTCCGGCGCAGTTGATGAGATGATTGATTTGGCCATTCTCTTTTATGATTTGGTCAACGAGCGCACGGATGCTGTCCTGGCTCGTCACATCAAGCCTTGCGGCCCGGGCAAGCAGTCCTTCCCCTTGGATCTGTTGTGCTTTTGCGGTGGCGTCTTCAATTTCCAGGTCGGCCACGTAAACGCTGGCGCCGGCTCTGGCAAAAACATCCGCTATTCCCCCGCCGATTCCGCCCCCGGCGCCCGTCACCAGGGTTACTTTACCTGTCATGTCTATTCCGATCATAGTCGTGTCCTCTCTTGCAGATGATAATTTCGCGATTCACTATTTAACATTTTATCAGGATCCGGTCATATAAAAATTTTCAGCAATTAAAAAGAAGGTCAAGGCCGGGCAGAGAAGAACTTTTTCCTGTGGCCAGCCGGGGGGCGGAGAAGGGGGAGCCCGCCCGCTTCCAGGCTGTCATTTTGATGAAGGATAATGATTTGCTCCCGCTGCCAGATATGCTATCCTGCCGCGTGATGAAACTGTTCGGGACGTCTTGCGGTGAATGCCGGATCTCCCTGAATAGCGGAACTCATGCGACTGGACAATTAATCGGCATGGATACGGAGCGTATCTTGATGCCGCGGTCATTGATCGGGGGATTTTATGAACCATTGCCTGCTGCTGATTGATTTGCAGAATGATTATTTTCCCGGCGGCAAAATGGAACTTGCCGGCATGGAGCAGGCGGCAAAAAATGCCTGTCTTCTTTTAACGGAATTCAGAAATAACAAATTGCCGGTTATTCATATTCAGCACATTGCCGCGGCCCGCGGGGCGTCCTTCTTTATCCCGGGGACCGACGGCGCGGAAATCAACGCCGGTGTGGCACCCCTCGCGCATGAAAACATTATCGTCAAGCATTATCCCAACAGTTTTCACCATACATCCTTGTTGGAAACCTTGCAAAAAATGCAGATCGACCAGCTGGTCATGTGCGGCGCCATGAGCCATATGTGCATCGACGCGACGGTCCGGGCCGCGTTTGATCTGGGATTTCAATGTGTCGTGGCCGAGGATGCCTGCGCGACGCGGGACCTGGTTTTTCAAAACAGGCCCATCAAGTCCCCGGACGTTCATGCTGCCTTTATGGCGGCGCTGTCGTTTCCGTATGCAAAAATCGCATCCACGAAAGACATCGTGAAATCACTGGCGTGATGCTTCGGGGCCGGGCTGCTCCAGCCGCCCTGGACAAAAGAAAATGATTTATGTTTACGGATCAGCCAATGCTTCTGATATAGTGCGAAGTGAATTCATCCGGTCGCAGGAGGGGACGCCATCATGAACTGGCAGGACATCTATCGGCAAAAAAAGACAACGGCACAGGAGGCGGTCCGGCACATCCGGTCGGGCGATCGCGTGGTGGTCGGTCATGCCTGCGGTTCGCCGGAAACGCTGATCCGGGCGATGGTCGCCGGTAAGGAAGCCTACCGGGACGTGGAGATCGTGCACATGGTCGCGATGGGACCGTCCGATTATTGCCTTCCGGAAAACAGCCGCCACTTTGTCCACAATTCCCTGTTTGCGGGACTCACCACAAGAAAAGCCATCAACGAAGGCCGGGCTGTGTTTACACCCTGCCATTTCAGCCTGATCCCCAAACTGTTCACCGAAAAAATTCTGCCCGTCGATGTGGTGCTCTGCATGCTTTCGGAGCCGGACGAACACGGCTTCTGCTCCTTCGGCATTTCCGTGGACTACACCAAACCGGCGGCCATGAGCTCCCGGCTGGTCATCGCCGAGGTGACGCCGCACATGCCCCGAACGCTGGGCCAGTCTTTCATCCACGTGTCGCAGATTGATTACCTGGTCGAGTGCGGCGAGAAGCCGATTGAACTTCCCGCGCCGCAGATGACGGCGGCGGACGAGGCGATCGGGCATTACTGCGCGGAACTGATCCGGGATGGCGATTGCCTGCAGCTGGGCATCGGCGCGGTGCCGGATGCCGTCCTGGCGTCGCTCAAAAACAAGCGGCAACTCGGGATTCACACGGAAATGTTTTCGGACGGCGTGGTCGATCTGGTCAACGAGTCCGTGATCGACTGCTCGAAGAAAAATTTTCATCCCGGCAAGATGGTGGCCACGTTTTTCATGGGAACCCCGAAGCTGTATCAGTTCGTGCATAATAACCCGATGGTGGAAATGTACAGCGTGGACTATACCAACAATCCGGCGAACATCGCCATGAATGACAACATGGTGTCCATCAATTCCGCCCTGGAGGTGGATTTGAGCGGCCAGGTGGTCGCCGATACTATCGGCTACAGCCAGTACAGCGGGACGGGAGGGCAGGCGGATTTCGTGCGGGGCGCCGCCTGGTCGAAGGGCGGGCGCTCGATTATTGCCCTTTATTCAACCGCCGCGAAGGGAACCGTATCACGCATCTCGCCGCACGTGACTGAAGGTGCGGCCATTGTAACCAATCGCGCCGATGTCCATTACGTTGTGACCGAGTACGGCGTTGCCGACCTGCGGGGGAAGTCGGTGACGGAACGGGCCAGGGCCCTGGTGGCCATTGCCCATCCGGATTTCCGCGACACGTTGAAAAAAGACTTTCGGCTGAAGAAGGGTTAGCCCGGACGGCGCCTGGTATTCGCTTTCAGGAGGATCGGCACATTTTATGTGCAAAAAATTATATAGAGGAGATTGTCATGGTAAAAGTTGATGTGGAAAAATGTATCGGCTGCAAAACCTGCCAGGCGGACTGTCCCGCCGCTAACATTGCGGTCAAAGACGGGAAGGCCGTTCACGGGAAGTGGTGCCTGGAATGCGGGCATTGCACCGCTGTCTGCCCGGAGCAGGCGGCGGCGCTGATGGGAGACTATGATCCCGCTGAAGTCCTGGAATACGATGATCCGGCGAAGTTTGCGATTGCGCCGGACCGCCTTCTGAATTTTGTCAAGCTGCGCCGGAGCGTCCGTCAGTATACCGACGAGCCGGTGAGCGATGCGGATATCGCCAGAATTCTGGAGATGGGCAGATACACGCAGACCGGCGCGAATACGCAGATGCTGCGTTACATCGTCCTTACGAAAGACACGCTCCGGGAGATCACGCCGGTTGCGCTCAAAGCGCTGGTGGATCTGGATGTCAAAAGTGTGGACAAGAAGGCGATGCGGGTGCCGTATCAATACCTCGATTTTCAATCCATCTGGGTCAACTGGCAGCAGGTGTATGAGAAAAAAAAGAGGGATTTGCTGTTCCACGGCGCGCCCAACGCGCTCCTGATTGTCAGCCGGACCTGCAACGAGGTGGACGGCTGTTTCAACGCGGGTCATCTGGAGCTGATGATCAACGCGCTCGGCCTGGGCGCCTGCCTGATGGGTTTCGGGACATTCGCGTTTGCCGTGTCGCCCCAATTAAGACAAAGGGTCGGGATTCAGGAGGGGGAAGCGGTGATCTTCATGATGGTCTTCGGGCATCCCAAAGTCAAATATCTCCGGACCGTCAACCGCAAAAAAGTGCGCTGCGAAAAGATCTGATTTTGGTTTACGGGAGGGGTAAATCCCTCCCGGGCCAGGCTGCCGCAGAGAACCATTTATTCGCGACAAGAGCGGCCGGATGGTCTTAGATGCCCCTGTATGCCTGCCCGTATGGCAGGTTTTGCCTGCCAGTTTCCTTATCATTATTTGCCATTGGCGGCAGCTTTCATCTTTGTTAGGGTCATTACGACACTCAATCCGGTGTGTATCGGATATATCGATATCAGGGTAAAGATCATTGAAGACAAAAAGATAGCGTATCTGAGCGGTTTATTATCAGGATCAGCAGGATGGTTGCCTTTAGTGATTGCTCCTGAAATACCTCAGGGGACCCTCTGTAAATGACTGCCGGAGAAAATGGATTTTCTTTACAAAATATTGACGGGCGCACAATGGTAAATCAACCCCTTCGCATTCTTATTCTGGAAGACAACCCGGCGGATGCAGAGCTGATTCAATTTGAGCTGCGGGACGCAGGAATAAACCATACCGTAAAAATCGTCATGGATGAAAAGCATTTTGTCCGCGAACTTCGGGAATGCTGCCCTGATCTTATCCTTTCCGACTATGATCTGCCTGCCTACAATGGCGCATTGGCGCTCGCTGAAGCAAACAGAAGGTGTCCCGATACGCCGTTTATTTTGATCACGGGCGCCGTCAGCGAAGACCGCGCGATCGAAATCCTGACCCAGGGCGCTAAAGACTATGTTCTGAAAAGCCGCCTGGAGCAGCGTCTGGTGCCTGCCGTAAGGAGAGCCCTGGCGGAGGCCGAAGAGCACAAATCCCGCAAAAAAGCGGAGGAAGACCTTCGCGAGGCTCACCGGAATCTGGAAGAGCGGGTTAAAATCAGAACTGCGGAACTGGAAAATGAGATCGCGGCCCGGGAAGAAGCGGAAAAACAGCTCATTTTGCGGGAGGCTACCTTCCGTCGTTCTTTCGAAGCATCGGCCGTGGGAATGGCCATGGCGGATTTGACGGGCGGTTTTATAATGGTCAACCCCGCCTACTGCGACATGCTGGGTTACACGGAAGATGAATTGCTGAAGATGCGTTTTCAGGAAATTACCCACCCCGAGGATGTCCAACCCGACGAGGAAAACCTGAGGAGTCTGCTGGCCGGCAATATTCCCCACTATCACAGGGAAAAACGTTATATCTGCAAAAACGGCGGCATCGTCTGGGTCATTCTCAGTGTTTCCCTGATCAGGGATGCCGAAGGCCTGCCCCTGTATTTTGTCTCCCACACTCAGAATATCACCAAACGCATGCAGGCCGAGCGCGAGCAGCGTCTCGCGGCTGAAATCATGGGGATCCTGAACGACCCTGCGTCGCTCGCGGACAACATCCAGGCGATCCTGATCGCCATTCGGCGCGAAGCAGGCTTTGATGCCGCGGGGGTTCGTTTGAGAGCCGGTGAAGATTACCCTTATTTCGCCCAGAGCGGTTTTTCCAGTGAATTTCTAACCGGGGAAAATACATTGCTGGTTCGCGAAGACAAAGGCGGACTGTGCCGGGATGAAAATGGCAACGCTTTACTGGAATGCGTGTGCGGGTTGATTGTATCCGGGAAGACGGATCCGGCGAATCCCCTGTTTACGGAGGGTGGAAGTTTCTGGACCAACGACTCCGTTTCTCTCCTGGCCCTTCCGGCGGACCAGGACCCCAGACAAAATCCGCGCACCCGCTGCATCCATGAAGGATTTCTCTCCGTTGCCCTGGTTCCCATTCGGGCGAACGGAGATATCGTGGGGCTGCTGCAGTTGAATGCCCGCCAAAAAGATTATCTGACCCTGAAGACAGTCCGGTATTTTGAGGGGATCGGCACGAGCATCGGCATGGTGCTGATGCGCAGACAGGCAGAAGAGGCGCTGCGGGAGAGTGAGGAGTTTCTCAAGCGGTCTCAGGAGATCGCCCATCTGGGCAGTTGGAAACTGGATTTGATTCAAAACCGCATCACCTGGTCGGATGAAGTTTATCGCATCTTCGGGTTGCGGCCTCAGGAGTTCGGAGCGTCTTATGAGGCCTTTCTGGATCACGTTCATCCGGATGACCGGGGTCTGGTGGATGCCGCCTATACCAATTCAGTGCAGGAAGGCCGGGACCATTACGAGGTCGAACACAGGATCGTCCGCAGGAAAACGGGCGAAGTCCGCTTTGTCCATGAGAAGTGCGAGCACTTCCGCGACGCCGCGGGTGAAGTCGTCCGCTCCGTCGGCATGGTGCACGATATCACGGAGCGCAAACGGACTGAAGATGCCCTGCGGGCGACCGGCGCCGCGATTGCCAATCCGTCCGGTTCCGTCCGGTAGGACCTGTCGGCTCATTTCTTTTTGTCACGCATGACTCATGCGGTAAATGATTTCAGTTATCTGCGGAGCTTCCCTTTTTTGCCTTCCGCGGATTATTGCTTCCCATTCACCGATTTGCTGGTAGAATGCCCTGAACAAATTTTTTGCTCCGGGGACCATTCATGAAACTGCTTATCCGCGGCGGCAGTATCGCCGCCGGTCACGGCGTCGTCATAAGTTATGCCGACCTTCTGAAAGAGTCCCTGCAACGGAGGGAAATGGAGGTCGTAAACCGCTCACGGCACCGGGAGACCTCTTTTGACGGCATCGGTACATTCTACGAGGACATCGACTGTTTTCGGCCGGATATCCTTCTGATCCACTTCGGCGTGGATGATGCGTTCGGGTCTGTTTACCGTTCTGAATTTCAGGAAAATATCGTGCAGATGATCCGGTTGGCGCGGCATCGTTTCCATCCGGCGATCTTTCTTGCCACATCCCACACCTTCGATGATTCTCAGGACATGGATGCCGTTGATATTTTTTACCGGTCGCTGCGGATCGTGGCGTCAGATCTGGGCTGCGGACTGATTCCCGTGCATTCCTGCTGGGCCAGCTACCTGGACGAACATCATCTCTCGTGTACAGACCTGGTCCTTTCCGATACGAGGTATCCGAATGAGCGCGGACATCAGGTGATTGCGACGGCCATCGGGGCATGGCTCGGCCAAATGTCCGCATGAACTATTCGTGCCGCCTCCGGCATCGGCCGGTCTTTGTAACGCGCGATCCTTTTTCCTTCATGAGCAAACCAACAGCATTGTCCGGCATCGGCCAGGCGGCATGGCAAACGGTTCCTCTGGTAGGTTTTGGCTCCTGATTGCCCTACAATTTATTCTTATTGAATCCTCTGGTCACAGTCGTTAATTTATTGACAAAGCAGGGTAATCAGTCGATGCGGCATGATTTGTTATCGCAGGCATCAAGGCGTTCCTGAAAAGGATGCAAAAGTGATACGAAGCCGTTTTCGTTCGTGAGGAGAAGGGTTGGATGGATCGTTTCCAGGATAGAGCGGATGCCGGAATCTATCTGGCCGGGCGTCTGCAAAAGTATGCGAATAAACCCGATACCATCGTTCTGGGTCTGCCGCGCGGCGGTGTCGTGGTTGCGTACGAAGTGGCGCAAGGACTGGGCTTGCCCCTGGATGTTTTCCTGGTCCGGAAGCTGGGGGTCCCGGGCTATGAAGAACTGGCGATGGGCGCTATCGCGTCAGGCGGCGTGCAGGTGATCAATCAGGATGTCTTGCGGGGCATTCGAATTTCCCCGGCCCGGATTCAGGAAGTGGCGGCAAAGGAAATGGAAGAACTCAAACGACGGGAACGTGTCTATCGGGAGAACCGCCCGCCGCTGGCGATCGAAGGGCAGACGATCATTCTGGTCGATGATGGTCTGGCCACGGGTGCGACCATGCGGGCGGCCGTAGAAGCCCTTCGTAAACAGGGTCCCCGTAAAATTGTTATTGCCGTTCCCGTTGCGTCGCGCGAGGCCTGTCAGGAATTCCAGACGGCCGTTCATGAAATCATCTGCGTCTTGACCCCGGCGCAATTCCAGGCGGTGGGCGCCTGGTATGAAGATTTTTCCCAGACGACGGATCAGGAAGTCATTCAATTGCTGCGGGAGTCGGAAGCTCCCGGTCAGACTGCAGGAGCCCAGTTATGAACACCGCGCAAAAAAAAATATATGACCACGTGGAAGAGGTGACCCTGCAGATTCCGGTGGGCCGGGTGATCCTGGAAGGGGACCTGGCGGTCCCCCCCGGCGCCCAGAGCATTGTTCTGTTTGCCCATGGCAGCGGCAGCAGCCGCTTCAGTTCACGCAACCGCTATGTGGCGAGACATTTGCAGCGTGAAGGACTGGCCACACTCCTGTTCGATCTGCTGACGTCGGCCGAGGAGCAAGTGGACAGCTACAGCCTGCGGCTCCGGTTTGATATCGGTCTTTTGGCGACGCGTTTGTCCGGCGCAACGAGCTGGCTGAAAACGCAAAAGGAAATGGCGAAAATGACGGTCGGCTATTTTGGAGCCAGCACCGGCGCTGCAGCGGCCCTGATCGCCGAAAATGAACATCAGAGCGTCGTGAAGGCTATTGTATCCCGGGGCGGCCGGCCGGATCTGGCCGGCCGGGCTCTGTCCCTGGTGAAGGCGCCCACGTTGTTTATCGTGGGAGGAATCGACTATCAGGTCATCACGCTCAATGAGGAAGCGGTGGAAAAAGTAAAAACGATCAAAAAGTTAACCATCGTTCCCGGGGCGTCGCATCTTTTTGAGGAGCCAGGCGCGTTGGAATCGGTCGCCGATCTGGCAGCGTTCTGGTTTTCTCAATATTTAAAGAGCCCGTCAGCCTGAGCCCCTCTGTGAACTGTTTTCCCGAAAAGATCATCGATCTTCCTGTGTGTCCGGGGCGAGCTCCTTCAGCAGCCTGTTGTCGGGCAGTTTTTCAATGGTTTTGCCGAATACCTCGAGGGATGCGGACAGGGCGGCAAATTCGGGAGCAGGAGTAAAGGGCATCCGGTTCAAACCTCTTTGATCCATCGCGTCGATGACATAGTGAATGGTCAGGATGTTGACATCGCGGGCCGGTTGATATCCGTGTTCGCCGCTGTCTTCACTTTCCGTCATGGTGAGGATGCTGCTTTTGACCAGGTTAAAAAGGATGTCGTTGACAAAGCGGATGGGTATTTCCAGGCGGTTGGATACGGTCTGCGCCGTCGCCGGTTTTTCTCCCCGGACAAAATTTTGAATCAGGTGGTGCGTCACCTGCAGCGACAACAGCGTTCTGAGGCGATGGCTGGCCTGAAGGGCGTCGGGTTCGAACTCATACGTGTCTGCATTCTGGTAAGCAAAAGACAATTCCGCCCCATACAGGACAATGAGCCAGCTCAACTGGAGCCAGACCAGAAAAAGCGGCAGCGCGGCAAAACTTCCGTAGATGGCATTGTAGCTGACGACGCCGATCTGGAAAGTGACGTAAACCCACTGGACGATCTGAAAGATCGTGCCGGCGATGATTCCGGCAAGCAGCGCGGAAGAAAATTTCACCCGGGTGTTCGGCATGAACATGTAAACGAAGGTAAAGAGGCCCCACATCAGGGTATAGGGCAGCAGCCTCAGCAAAAAGAAGATCAGGGAACTGAATGGTCCCAGGATGGTGAACTTCTCCAGGATCAGATTGACCTGGGTGGCGACGAAAACGTTCACGCCACCGGAAAGAATGAGGATCACCGGGCAGACCAGCATGAGCGAGAGATAGTCGCCGAACATCCGGCCGAGTGTGCGCTTTTCCTTGACGCCCCAGATGTCGTTGAACGAGTATTCAATCTGCCCCAGAAGCTTGAGCACGGCCCAGATGAGGACCACCAGCCCGATGCCCGCGATGATGCCGCCCTGCGTGTTGGCTAAAAGCGCGTGTGAAAACTGGATGACGTTGGCCAGGATGTCCTCGTGGCCGGCCAGTTTGTCGCGCAGCTGCGCTTCCAGCACTTTTTCAAACCCGAAGCCCTTGGCGATTCCGAAGGCCATGGCCGCCACCGGGACAATCGAGACCAGCGAATAAAAAGTCAGGGCGGATGCCCTGAGCTGGCATTTGTCCTCGTCGAACCCCCGGATGGACACGATCAATACCCTGGCGAGGTTTAGAAAAAAAGATTTTCCCGGCGTCAGACTGGTGCGCCGGATTCTCCAGATATCCTGTTTGAAGAAGTCCACGGCCTTTTGAAACTGTTTCCCGAGATTGCCCATGATGCCTCCGCAGGTCTGATCATTCTGGACGCCGGAAAAACGATTGCCCGTTATCTTCCGGACGCCGGTCTGCTGAAAGGTGGTGTTGTGGCGTTGAGTATAGGAAGAAGGGTCGGGGATGTCAATGAGAAACATGAGAAACTGGCTATTGGCGAACCGTCTTGATTGAATGTTGAAAATGTGATTTTAAATAAGTCTCTGCGCAATGCCGTCCGCGATAGAAATAAATGTACCCGGGGGCTGGTTAAAACACGAAAGAGTGCTTAATATTTGACGATGGAAGAAAAAATCATTATCGCGGAGCATTTGAGCAAAACTTTTCCCCGGGTGGTGGCCGTGGATGATCTCAGCTTTGAGGTTGGCGCGCAAACGTGCTTCGGGTTTCTGGGACCCAATGGTGCGGGCAAGTCGACGCTCATGAAGATTATCTACGCCAAGTGCCTCCGGGACGAAAACAAAGACAGCCGGCTCAGCATTTTCGGTTATGATCCGAAAGACCAGGAGCTGGCGATCAAATACTGCGCGGGTGTTGTGCCGCAGGATGACAACCTCGACGAAGAGTTGAATGTCATTCAAAACCTGATGATCTATTCCAAATTTTATAACATACCGGCCAGGATCGCGAAGGAACGGATTGCCCGCCTGCTGGACTTTCTGGAGCTGACCGAAAAGGCCAATGCGCGGATCACGGAAATTTCCGGCGGCATGAAGCGCAGGCTGGTGATCGCGCGGGCGCTCCTGAATAATCCGCGGCTCCTGATCCTCGATGAGCCGACAACGGGGCTCGATCCGCAGGTCCGGCACCTGATCTGGGATAAGCTTCGGCTCTTGAAGAAAGAGGGGACGACGATCCTGCTCACGACGCACTATATGGAAGAGGCGTTTCAGATTTGTGATACCGTGATGATCATGCATAAGGGGCAGCGGATTATCGAAGGCCCGCCGCGGCAGCTTCTGAAAAAGAATATCGAAAGATTTGTGCTGGAATTATTTGATGTCGGTTCCCTGCAGGATAAGCTCGATGAGGCGCTCAGGAATCAGGTGCGGATTGACCGGTCGCAGCAGGTGACGCTGCTGTTTTCGAATAACCTGGACTATCTGAAGGTGCTGGCCGGGTCAATGGAAAGGGGCAATTATTATCTGAGGGAAACGAACCTGGAAGATGTCTTCCTGAAGGCGACGGGGAGGGGACTCAATGAAAGCCAGTAAACCCAGAACCTACCCGCCTCTTTACTGGCGTCTCTTCAGTGTCTGGTACCGCCATATGCGCGTTTACACGAAGAACATCTTCTCGAACGGCTTGCCGCCGTTTCTGGAGCCTTTGCTGTTTCTGGCGGGCGTCGGGCTGGGCTTGAGCGCTTATATCACGCAATCCATGGAGGGACTGAGCTACATAGAATTTCTCGGGACCGGCCTTCTGGTCACGGCGGCCATGTTCACCGCGGCCTTCGAGTGCAGCTTCGGCACGTTTATCCGGCTGCAATTCGATAAAGTCTACGACGGAATGCTGGCCTCGCCTTTGACGGTGAACGATTTGATCATCGGTGAAATTATCTGGGCGGGGACGAAGGGATTGTTTTTCTCTTTCGCGGTCCTCTGTATCCTGCTGGTCTTCGGCGTGATCCATTCGCCTTACAGCCTGCTTGCCCCGCTGGTTGGATTTCTGACCGGCGCAATGTTCGCGACGATCTCGCTGCTCGTTACGTCCTTTGTTCGCCAGATTAATCAGCTCAACTTTTATTTTACGGGATTCATCTCGCCGATTTTCTTTTTTTCGGGGGTGGTATTCCCGACGAGCAATCTGCCTGGTTATGTTCAGCCGTTAGTCGAGCTTGTGCCGCTGACCCATTCCGTCCGGCTGGTCCGGGCGGTCTGCGCCCATCAATATCAGATGATTCATTGGTGGGATTTGTTTTATATCGGCGCGTTTATCATCGTGATCGGATTCTTTGCCGTCAGGCGGTTACGCAGGAGAATGGTGATCTGAGAGCACAAAGGCGGAGCCTGGCGGCTCCGCCTTTGTGCTGCGAATCATTCCCCGTGATGCGCGCTCTTCGGCCAGGCAGCGGGCCATTTCCGGACGCCTGGCTGCGCGCTCTGAATGAACGCCGGCCCCGCTATTGCTTGTACGCGGATACACCCGCTTCAATGCCTTTCTCCAGTCGCTCCTTCTGGTCGGCGAGCGTGTCTTTGGCCTGCTTGACGACATTTTCCACCGTGTGAACGGTTTCGTCATATTTGTCTTTTGCTTTTCCGTAGAGGTCTTCCGACTTCTGGCGAATGTCCGCCCTCAACTCTTTACCCGATTTGGGCGCGAACAAAATGCCTAAAGCGGCGCCGACCGCACCACCGATCAAAAATCCCACAACATAATTTTTCGAAATCATGATTTGTCCTCCTTGAAATCAAAGAAAAGTTAAAAACCTGAAACGGATATCCGCCTTACTTCGACAATAGAACGTGTATTTCTTCGTTAACGTATAGACGGGCAGGGTGAAAAGCAATAGGACTTAAGTTGTAGCTTATTGACAGTCTGGGGCTACCAGGCTCGAGATTACTTATTCGATTCAGCCCGGTGGCACAGATAGCGGGTTCGGGACAGTGTGTCTTGCCCGATCGCCATGCGGCCCCGCGCATTTATTGGTTTTTTATGGTGATTGCCCTTCTGACTGATAAGTCAGGAAAGCCGCGGGATCTTTTCAGACAACGGGGATAAGGCTTGACCGATGGTCACCGGAAGAGTATTGTTATAACAATGTGCGGGAAACACATTGGGGAAATACTTTAGGAGGACATGGAGATGGCTAAATATCTCTACAACGAGGAGGCAGTTGCTAATCTCAGACTCACCGATACGTCCATTCTGGACCGGTTGATCGATTTCGAGTCTGCGCGCGCTGCGCATTTAAAAAAAGAACATGGCAAGAAGGACAAGCGCATGCCCCTTGCCGAAGCCATTGCAACGTATGTGCAGGACGGCGACATCATCACCGATGGCGGTTTCTCATACGTCAGGACGCCCCAGCAGGCGTTTCACGAGATCATCCGTCAGGGCAAAAAGAATCTGCAAATGATCGGGGCGCCCAATACCAATCAGAGTTTTTTCATCACCTACGGGCTGGTGGTCTATTCGCACAGCTCATACACCGGAGCGGAGATGCGCGGGATTGATAAAGTCTATGACCGGGGCCTGAAAGCGGGCAAATTCAAGATTCTCTCCGAATGGAGCCATGGCGGTGTCGCGCAGGGATTCAAGGCCGCACAGCTCGGTGTTCCGGGCTTTTGCAGCAAGCAGATGCTCGGAAGCGACCTGGTTCGCTACAACCCTTATCTCAAGGTCATGCAGAATCCCCTGAAGACGGAAAAGGATCCTGTCGTATTTGTTCCGGCCCTGTATCCCGACGTGGCCATCGTTCACGTCCATGCGGCGGATAAATACGGCAATGCCTACATTTACGGTCCGGCTGTAAACGATCTGGCGGTAGCGGCGGCAGCGCGCAAACTGATTATCACGGCGGAAGAGATCGTGCCCGAAAACGATATCCGATACAACAGGCACGGACAGATCATTCCGTTCTTCTATGCCGATGCCGTGGTCGAAATGCCATTCGGAGCGATTCCCGGCAGTATGCCCGGCTGTTACTACTGGCCCAGGCAGTGGTGGGAAAAGTGCATGCGTTTCGGCGGCGCCTCCGACGAAAACAATAAGGCCTTTTGTGATGAATGGATTATGGGCGTCAAGAATCAGTTCGAGTTTGTCGACAAACTGGGAGGCGCCAAATGGATCGCCGAGGCCCGCCGCCAGACGAAGGCCGCCGAAGGCGATAACGAAGATATTGATTTCTCGTATGAGGAATACACCCTGAATCATGATCCAGGGCGATACTATTGAGATAGGAGCAGACTATGCAAGACTTAAACGCACCGGCCAATCCCCTCGAAACATTGGCCTACATCATAGCGCAGCAGATTCACGATCATTCGGTCGTGTATATCGGAACCGGGATCCCCATGGTGGCGGGAATCCTGGCCAAAAAAACCCATGCCCCGAACATTACCCTCGTCTATGAATCCGGCGGACAGGACCCGATCGAGGGCGACATGCCCTGGTCGGTCGGCTGTCCTTTTACCTGGCGCAAATCGCCCACGATCATGGAAATGTCCTACTCGTTTGCCCAGTGCTACAACGGGTATGTCGATATCGGATTCCTGGGGTTCGCCCAGGTCGATATGTACGGCAATGTGAACACCCATATGATCGGCAAGGATTATCACCACCCCAAGGTCCGGATGACGGGCAGCGGCGGCAACAACGATTTGTCATCGCTCACCGAAAATATGGTGCTGGTCGGGCTTCAGACGCCGGACAAATTTCCGGAGAAAGTTGATTTCATTACCTCTGTCGGCCATCTGACGGGCGGCAACTCACGCCGGGAGGCGGGCCTCCTGGGCAACGGTCCCCAGGCTGTGATCAGCCCCTGGGGCGTCTATGATTTTGAACCGACGAGCAAACGCATGCGGATCAAATCCCTGACGCCGGGTGTCACGGCTGATATCGCTCAGCAGCTGACCGGTTTTGAGCTTCTGAAACCCGAAGGCGCGATCCCCGATACCAAACTGATCACGCCTGTCGCTCTGAAGGTCATCCGAACGGAAGTTGATCCGCGCGGCGTGTTTACGCAGATGCCCGCCGCTTAGCTACGGCAAAGGTCCGGCTGACTCAGGCAGGCAGGCGCCTGAGGCGCCGGGGACTGAATATTTCCAGGCTGTGAAAACGCTGCAAGAGACGGAATCACAGCCCGGATCTGTATTGGAGGCCGAACCGGCATCTGCGGCTCACGCGCCGCCGTTGCCGGTTCGGCGGGTAAAAGTTGTGGATATTGGAGAAAGCATTTATAAAGAAACAGGGCCGGATCATCAAAAATGGTCATCCGGTATGAGGGGCTCCCGAAAGACAAAAGAGCTGAAATTGGAAAAAATTTACATTGATGGAGGTGTCGGAATGATTTGCCGCAGACAGCTAACAAAATGTTCTATCAGTATAGCGCTTTTGCTGTGTTTCTTCTTCGTATCTTCCGCAGGCGCGACAAAATGGAGAATTACCAACAATTCCGCGAATACCATTCGTGTTCAGATCAAGTGTAATGGATTAGATAAATTCGTAGAAACCGCGCCGGGCGGTTACAAGGAGGGGATGGACACGAGCTGTGAATGGGGACAGTTTCGCTGGCAAACCGTCACACAATCAGGGATATACACGCAATACGGAGAATTGTTGTATTGTTCTTATAATTGCTGCAGCACAGGCATTGGTGATACGGCATCTGTAACTTTACAAAGCAGTAACCCCAAGTGCCACGTGATATGGTCCAAATAAGGCGGGAGTTCGCCGGTGATATGGGTCTGAAAATACTCAGGGGACGGCTGCCGGTCCGGCCCGTTCCCTGTGGCTTTGAACCGCTAACTTTGATCTTTTTCCCCATATCTTTATCCCACCGCTCCAGAAGATTGCCTGTTTCGTAACAAACGAGTTTCCACCCGACGCCGGAAACAACTCCAGATTGGCGATGTCGCTGATATCCTTTGCGGTTCATCGGCGCCGGATCATACAGCATCGTGTCCATCGGCCTCGCGGTTTCCGGCGGTGTTCTCAGGCTGTTGCCCCCCGATTTTTGTTGCCCCCATCGCATGAAAATGCGGGTCTTTATCTTTATACTTCTTCCTTGGGGCGGTGCTCTTTACAGGGAAAAATTCAAGTATTTATGGCCAATTGGAGGAAAATGATTTATATGCAAAGTGACGCGAGAGGATGAGACATGCCGCCTGAAAGAAAGACAAAAAAAGATCTCATTTCAGAAATCGAGGTGCTGACGCGCAGGCTTAAGGATTTTGAGTCGATTAAAGCGTCTCCGAAAACGCGAACCCCGGCGAATATTCCCCTTCGATATATTACCACCATGCTGGATAATGCCCAGGAAGCCATCGGCGTCCTTCAGGACGGGATTCACAAGTATGTCAACAAGAGAGCCTCCGAAATCGATGGCCGCCCCGTCGAAGAGTTGATCGGAAAACCCATGCGGATCACGACGCATCCCGATGATTATCCGCTGGCCTTTGAAAACTACAGCCGCAAGCTGCGGGGGGAACGCGTCGACAAGTACCGTTATCGCAGCTTCAACAAGGCCGGCGATATTATCTGGCTGGATATCATCGGCACTAAAATTTTGTGGGAAGGCCGACCGGCCGTGTTGAATTTTGTTACCGATGTTACGGAGCAGGTCAAGGCGGAAGAGGCTCTCAAAAAATCAGAGCGGATGCTGAGGGATATTATCAACTTTTTGCCCGAGCCCACCTTCGCTATTGATGGAGAAGGAACCATCATTTCCTGGAACCGGGAAATAGAAAAGATGATCGGAGTGAAGGCTGGGGACATGCTTGGCAAGAACAACTATGAATATGCGCTGCCCTTCTATGGAAAAAGGATGCCGATGTTGATCGATTTGATTCTCAAGCCCGATGAGGCGCAGGAGAGGCGGTATCCTTACTTCAAGCGGGACGAAGATTTTCTTTACGCGGAGGACAGCTTCCAGCTGCAAGGCGAAACGCGCAGCTTGTGGTGTAAGGCGAGCCTGATCTATGATCATAAGGATCAGGTGATCGGCGCCATCGAATCGATGCGGGACATCACGGATTTGAGGAATGCTGTTGCGGAATTAGAGAACAAGTCTCTCCACCTTGAAGAGGCCAATACAGCCCTCAAAGTGCTGCTCGAACACCGCCGGAATGATCGAAAAGAGATCGAGGAAAATATCGCCGGCAATGTGAAAACGCTCATCGCTCCCTACTTGAATAAACTCAAAACCACAGGACTGAAAACCACGCAAGAAGCTTATGTCAACATTCTGGAAGCACATCTCACGGAAATCATTTCCCCTTTTTTGACGAACATGACAACCCGCCACGCCAACCTCACCCCCCGGGAGATTCAGATCGCCGACCTCGTCAAAGAGGGAAAGTCGGCCAAAGAGATTTCCCAGATCCTGAACATTGCCCTCCACACAGCCAATAATTATCGAAAGCGCCTGCGAAAAAAATTCTCACTGCAAACCAGGGACAAAAATTTAAGGTCTCATTTGTTGTCTTTTAAATAATGGTCTAATTATATGACCATTATGTGACTATTGTTTGGATGTTGTGTATTCGCCTCCTTTGTGGTCTTTTAACGGTCAAAACGAAGGCGGAAGAGGCCAACGCGTCACAGCACAATAGAGAACAAAAATGAGAAAGGATGAATGCAATGAAAAAGACAGTTAGGATTTTAACATGCTTAGTAGCGCTGCTTTTTATTTCGTCGATGGTCGCTTTTTGTCCATCGGAACTCTTTGCCGCCAAGCCGGCAAAAACCGAAAAGGCGGTTAAGGCGGATAAGGCGATCAAAGGGTCCATGGCCGATAAATTCCCCAAGCCCCTTGCGGCCTATGATGTCAACAAGATGGGGGACGTGTCGGACTTTGATCCGGCCCACTGGGTTGCGCCAACCGGCGACACGATCAAGATTGCTTATTTCAACGCATTTTCGGGACCGGGAGCCATCAACGGCCAGATCCACCTGGCGCCGATTATTTTCGCCGCGCATGACATCAATAGACGCGGGGGCATCCTGGTGGACGGCAAGAGAAAGATGATTGAAGTGATTGCCGCGGACACCATGTCCAAACCGGACCAGACCAAGAAAATATGCGAGCGGATGGTGCTGCAGGAGAAGGTCCAGTTCCTGATGGGCACCTCGGGTAGCAACCTGATGAAAGTCATCAATGAAGTCGCCAATAAATACAAAGTCATTGCCGTGAATGAAGGTGCGCTTTCCGACGATCTCATGGATGCCACGAATTTCAATCGTTACGCCTTCATGCCTTCTCCCGGGACGGATCAGATTGGGCGCGGCATGGCCTACTACTATGGCCAGATCCGGAAAAAGGAAAAGAAGTTTTACATCATCTGCCAGGACTATTCCTTCGGCCGGGCAATGGCCGACGGTTTTAAGCGGGGACTGAAAGAATACTATCCGGAAGCGCAAATCGTCGGAGAGGATTATCATAAACTATTTCTCACGGATTTTGCCCCCTATTTGACAAAAATCAAGGCCTCCGGCGCCGATGTCATTTACACGGGCGACTGGGTTCCCGATTCCAGCAACCTTCTGAAACAGGCCCGGCAAATGGGGATTACGATACCCATCGCCAACCTGTTCATGAATGAACCCAACTCTCTCCACGAGGCGGGTATTGAGGGAACCAAGGGACTTGTCCACATCGATATCTACGATATGCCTGTTCCTTTCAAATTCTATCCCCCCTACATTAAATTTTACGGGGCCTGGAACAAGCAGTGGAAAAAATGGAAGACCCCGCCCTACAACAGTCATTTGTTTGAGCACGGCGCGACCACTTCGATCGGCCTCTATGGCCAGCATGCCCACTGGCTCTTCAGTGTCATCGAAAGAGCCGGAAGCACCGATCCGGAAAAAATCATCAAGGTCTGGGAGGGAGACACCTATCGTTATGCTAACGGATCGATCGTCAAGATGAGGGCCTGCGATCACAAAGCCATTCAGGATTTCTCCGTCACGGAATATGTACCCCCGGAGCAGCAGAAAATATCGATGACGATTCCTCCCTATTACTGGTTCCAGGGCGCTTCGGCAGCCGGACCGGCCTGGCTGATTCCGGCCGGGAAAGTCCTCCCGATCATGGATCAGAACCTGGACCGGTGTAAAGGAAAGAATGACTGGGGAGAATAATTAAATAGCCACTACAGGGTGTACGGAAAGCATATCCTGATTCACACTTTCCGACACCCTGTACGTGTTTTTCGGATCCGCAAACAATCACTCTCTTTTGGGAAAACGAAAAATTTCACCGGGAGTTCCGAAACTTCTCGAGGAGTTCGACGCGCAAATCCCAGGGTTGCAGCTGCAAAAAGACCTTAAACGGTGAGCAGGAGGTAATGTTTCATGAAGAATTGTCGGCCATCCAAAGTGATGACTACGAAAGAAGCCGTCAGCCGCTTTGTCCACGACGGCAACAGCGTGATTACCGGCAACTATACGGAAGGACTGCCGTTCAGTCTGATTTTCGAAATCATCCGTCAAAAAAAGAAAGGGCTCACTTATTACAGCCAATCCGGTTCGGCAGACGTCGAATTCATGGTTGCCGGCGGCGGTGTTGAAAAGCTGTGTACCGCTTTTCTGCACAAGTGGGGCGGCAGGGCGACAGGCGGCATGGTCGAGCGATACCAGCGGGCGGGAAAGCTCCAGGTCGAGGATTACAGCAATTTCACGTATAACGCGCGGCTGGCCGCCGGGGCCAACGGCTACTCGTTCATGCCCGTTCTGCCGTCCATTATGGATTCCGATGTTTTTAAAATCAGGGACTACATGGGCGAAAACAAATTCGGGGTCGTCCGATGTCCCTTTACGGGACGGGAAATCCCCGTCGTTCCGGCAGCCAACCCTGACGTCTGCCTGCTCCACGTGCAGAGGGCCGACAAACACGGCAACGCGCAGCACTGGGGCGGCCTCGGGTCCACGGTTCATGCCTGCCTGGCCAGCAAGACGATCATTGTCACCTGTGAGGAACTGGTCGATTTCGATATCATCAAGTCCAGTCCTCATCATACCATTGTGCCCGGATTCCGGGTCAGCGCGGTGATTGAAGAGCCCTACGGATGTCATCCGGCCGAACTGCCCGGCTACAGAAACCCGGACATGTTCATGCTCCGGGTCATCGACAGCGCCATGTCTTCCGATGAGGGGCTTTGCTCCATGTTTGATGAATGGATTTACAACCTGCCCGATCGTGCGTCCTACATTCAGCATTACGTCCAGGTCTTCGGCCTCGCGACGCTGAACCGTTTCCGGGCCAGATCCTATTATTCAGCGCCGGCCAATTATGGCGTGGCCTTTGAGTCCGGCTGGGATACCTACGGAAACGCTTTGCTTTTGGGCGTCGATATGCCTGGTCTGGAGAAACTGATCTCCGAGAAAGGAGACCTCGTCGATGTTAAGTAAGCAAGTAACGAAAGAAGAACTCCTGATTATAACGGCGGCCCGGCAAATCAAAAACGGTGACGTTGTCGCTCTGGGCGTCGGCATGCCCATTCTGGCCGGGGCGGTGGCTAAAAATACCCATGCCCCCGATGCCGTGCTGCTGATGGAATCGGGCATTGTTGATTTCGAGCCATGTGTTTTACCGGTCAATGTTGCCGATGCCACCTGTACCAGAGGCTACGGCTATGCATTGGATCTGTTCAGCGTCTTTACCACGATTGCTTACGCCGGATACATGGACAAGGCCTTTCTCGGGGTGGGCCAGATCGATAAATACGGCAATCTCAATACATCCTTTCTCGGCACGCCTCCGGCCGCGCAGCGGATTACGGCCGCAGGCGGGGCGCCGGAGTTTTATGCTTATGCCAAAGAGACCATCCTGACGATGAAGGGCAGGGGATTTGTGGAGAAACTGCCCTATATGACTTCGCCGGGGTACCTGGGAGGCGGTGATGAACGGGAAAAATCCGGCCGGTACTTGCCCGGATCGGGGCCCAGCATCCTGATTACCCCGAAGGGGATTTTCAAATTCCACCCGGAGACCAAAGAGATGTATCTCGACGCCCTTTTTCCCGGCGTGACCGTGGATGATGTTCGCGCCGATATTCCCTGGGATATTAAAGTGGCCGATCAACTGGAGTCTTTCCCTGCTCCTGAAGATGCCGAAATTACCTTCCTGCGCCAATTGTCTCCGGTAAGCTCATTTTCAAATACCATAGGCGTCGAGCTGGTGATGGCGCATATTACAAATCAATTAGAGGAAACGGCAGCCAGTCGTTAAGGCAACGGAATTTACGGCGGGCAGGGGTGCAGCCACCGCTAGCGCACACGACGCAGATCAAAAAAAATCAGGGAACGGTGTTTATTGCATCCGTTCCCTGATTAAATTGCGGTGCGAAGCACCATTCTTTACCACTAACAGCCTGTAGGGAACGGTCGCGATAACCTGAAGGTCACACGGCCGTTCCCTACCTTATGTTTTTCTAAATCTTCATCCCGCCGTCGCAGAAGATGACCTGTCCCGTGATGAACGAACTTTCATCGGAGGCCAGAAACAGCGCCAGGTTGGCGATGTCGCGGGGCGAGCCTTTGCGGTTCATCGGCACCAGGTAAGGCAGCATCGCGTCCATCTGCTTGATGGTTTCCGGCGGCATATTCTTCATCATGTCCGTCCAGATCATGCCCGGAGCAATGGCGTTGACATTCACGCCCTTGGCGCCCAGTTCCTTGGCGGCGGTTTTGGTCATGCCGATAACGCCGGCTTTGGAAGCCGAGTAGTTGATCTGGCCTGCGTTGCCGAGCGCGCTCGTCGATGAAATATTGACAATCTTGCCGTAACCCTTTTCGCGCATGACGCGCGCCGCGCACTGAATGCCGAGGAATGTCCCCGTCAGATTGACGGCGATGACGGCATCCCACTGCGCGTCGGTCATCTTGTGCAGGATGACGTCGCGGGTGATTCCGGCATTATTGACGATAATGTCGAGCGTACCGAATTCCTTTACCGCCGTGTCGACCATGTTCTGCACGACCGCCCGATCAGCCACACTGCCCAGCACGTAAACGGCCTGGCCGCCCTTGGCCTTCACCTGATCCACTACGTTTTTTGCATCTGCTTCGTTGACATCATTCACGACGATCTTGGCGCCTTCCTCGACGAATCTCATGACGATTCCTTCGCCGATGCCGCGGCCCGATCCCGTAATAATTGCTACTTTGTCTTTCAGTCTCATTTCTTTCTCCTTTTTCTGTTTTTCGATGCAGGGAACGGTCGTGACCGTTTCCTGCGATTCGGTTAATATTATTTATTCGGGCATGGCCCGATATATTTGCCGCTCATTTTACTCGTCATCTGCATGGCCGGCTGTCCCTTCATTTTAAAGCTGGTTGTTGCCGACCCGTCCATGGTGTTGCCGGTATAAGTGGATTTGCCGGTTGTCTGCATTTCGCCTTCCTTGCCCGTGCAGGTCACGGTATAGTTGACCATGTTGCCGCTCATCTTCAGACTGGTCGTCTTGCAGTCGTAACTTTTATCCTGATTTTTCGCAACAGGATCGCTTTTCGTCATGCACTGGCGGAACGTGGTGGGCGGCATCTGCTGCTGCATTCCCGCAATCTGCACCTGCGTGGTGATTTCCCACTGACCGTCTTTAAGCTGCGCCCATGCGCTTGCGGTGCACAGCACCAGTAAAAGAACAACCATCGTTAATGTCTTCTTCATCTCCATCTCCTTTGTCTATTTCTTCAGTTGATAGACGGCAACGGCCTCCGACCAGTCCGCCAGGTCAATCTGGTTGAGCCTGCGGACCAGATCGCCGATCATCCCCGTCGACTTTTCATCATATACCTGAAAAATGCCTTCTTGGAAACCTAAAGGTAGCAGGGGTTCTTTTTTTCTTGTGGCCACGATTTTAATTCTTTCCTCAGCCTGTGCCCCCCGGTGATTCGGCAGAAACATGGCTTTTAACTGAATGCGGCTCTCAGCCGGCGGAAATTGATAAGCTTTTCCCGTCCGGGTAAAATGATCAGGCATGCTGGCGTTGGGCAAAAGCAATGTCACGGAACCATCCGCGGCGACGGAAAAGATATAGACATAGGCATCACTCGTTACCGAATAGAAAATTTTAACGTCGTCGCCTTCTTTTAAATCCGTTTTCGAAAGTGAAAGCTTCACCGACAGGCCTTCGCCCTTTTCGGGATAGACAGGCTCGACCAGCGCTTTTATTTTTACGCGATAAAGGTTTCTCTCTTTTACGTCCCAGCCCGCCGATATCGTTTTCTCACTTACAATTTTACCCCGGACGGCGGCATAGATAAGGTCGTCGGCCACCTGAGCATTGGAAACCAGCGTATGGGAGCGGATAAAAACCCCGACCGCCTTTTCCACCGCCTGGCTCCGGGCATCCTGCCTGGCGCGTTCCTTAATTTCCTTCTGGGTTTCAACCTCGCCTAGTATCGCCTCTCCCGTCGCCTCCACCCAGACCGGCTTTTCCGCTGCCAGGCTGACTGAAGGAAGAAGAAGGAGCAGAAGAGAACACAGTATGAAAATATTTTTCATGGTCCGTCCTTAATTTATTTTCGCTCCGCTTTGTTGCCGTGTTTGTTCATCAGGGAAGTGCTGATGCCGGCCACACCTTAACTGACCGGCTTTTTGCGGATGATTTCCCTGCAAAGCGCCAGGTAATCCTCCGCGCCGTGGCTTTTGGGGGCGTATTCGAAAATGGACTGGCCGAAACTGGGCGCTTCGGCCACGGCGATATTTTCGCGGATCACGGATTTGAAAACCCGCGCGCCGAATCGTTCGCGCACCTTGTCCATGATGGCATTATTGAGCCTTTTCCTGCTGTCATAGCGGGTGGGGATAACCCGATACGTCGGCGCATCCTTGTTGAATTTCTTTTTGACCTCTTCAATGAGCGCCAAAAGCCGGCTCATGCCTTTGAGGGCGAGAAATTCCATCTGCAGCGGAATGTAAACTTCCTGGCAGGCGACCAGCGCGTTGATGGTCAGGAGTCCCGCCGCCGGCGGGCAGTCAATGACCACATACTGAACATCGGAGACCTGGCCCAGGTGGTTTGCCAGGATCGATTCCTTTTTGGGCAGGGCGGTCATCTCCGTCTCCAGACGAGCCAGGTCCAAGTTGGCAGGCAGGACTTTCATGCCCTTGATCTCCATGACCGCGCAGGCCAGCGGCACGGTTCCCTTCATGACCGAATAGATGGTGCCGGCGAGATCATGGGCGTCGAGGCCCAGCGAATAGGTCAGGTGCGCCTGCGGATCAAAATCAATCACCAGTACTTTTTTCTTGAGCAGGGTCAGCCCCACGGCGACATTGAGCGCGCAGGTTGTCTTGCCGACGCCGCCTTTCTGGTTGCAAAAAGCGATGATATCGGGACCGGGCATGATGGAATCTCCTGTGAACCATTCATAGAAAAAGGGGCTTGCCACCCGGAAGGGTGGTTGCATGCCCTCTCTTTTCAGTTCAGCGTCGTCATAAAATCTTTAATAATGGCTGCAATCTCGGCGGGCTTTTCCATGGGAATCAAATGCCCGGCTCCGGCAACGGATCCATAGCGCCCGCGCGGCAGCAGGGAGACCGCTCTTTTGATGTCCACCAGGCCGACATTGGGGCTCTTTTCTCCTTCGATGACCAGGACCGGGCAGGGGATTTTAGGCAGAAGCGGCCAGGGGTCCGTGCTCCAGCCGCCCATGAACATGGCGGCCTCGTTTTCCGGCTCGCAGGTCAGCCGCATATCGCCCGCCGGCATTTTCTCCATTCCGAACTGCTTGTAGAGGCTCAGGACCTCTTCGTCCCAGTCCGAAAAAAATGATCGTGATTTCAGGTAGGACAGCGCCTGGTCTTCGCTTTCCCAGTGGTTGACCCGCTTAATGGATTTGGAAGCCAGCGGATGATCTTTGACGCTGGGCGTCATTCGGTAGACTTCGTCGGGCAGAAAAATCGGTTCGATGAGAATCATGCCTCTCGGATGGAGGCCGAACGCTGCGGCGGCAATCGTCACGACCGTTGCGCCCATGGAGTGACCGACCAGCAGGGGATTTTCAATCTTCTGCGCGCGGCAGAATGCGGCCAGGTCTTCGGCAATGATATTCCAGCTCAATCCCCCTTCATACGGGTTGCAGGAGCGGTAATTGCAGATATATGGCGCCCAGACGGAATAGTCGGAAACAAATTCGTGAATGATGGGATGCCACAGCCAGGGCAGAAAGCCGGTGGCGTGCGCGAAAAGAATCTGACGGGGACCACCCGGGTAATAAAGATAGGGCAGCGAAGCGCCGCCCACGTCCTGGTGCTTTAATTCAGGGATTTCGTTTTTCATAAGCGATTAACAGGTGTTTCCACGAACAACAACACGCAGCCTCCGGGATCAGTATTTTGAATTACGATGCAACTTTGTCGGCGGCCTGCAATTCTTCGACAGACAGGATCCGATCGATGTCCAGTAATATTTTGATCGATCCGCCGGTCTTGGCCATCCCCAGAATATAGTCGGTATTGAGTTTGGTGCCGAAGGAAGGCGTTGCTTCAATATCGGCGGCTTTGATGTTGAGCACTTCGGATACGGAATCAACCACAATGCCCATCATGATGGTCCGGCCCGTTGTCATGATTTCCACCACGATAATACAGGTTCTTTCCGTAAAGTCGGCGGCGGCCAGCGTAAATTTGAGACGCAGGTCGATGACCGGGATCACTTTGCCCCGCAGATTAATAACGCCCTTGATATATTTGGGCGTCTGGGGAACAACGGTAATCGGCATGATGCCGATGATTTCCTTTACTTTCAGGATGCCGATGCCGTATTCTTCTCCCGCAAGGCAAAACGTCAGATACTTGCCCTCTTTATCAGCCATTGCGTGAACGGCCTGATCGATAACCCCTGTTTGCTCAGCCATTGCTTATCTCCTCTTTTCCAGGTTTTTTATCCCGGGTTGACTTAAAAACCTTTGTACGCCGAAAGTCGGCCGCCATTCAGAAAACAAAAACGGCAGCGGCAACCACGGTTGTGTATTTATCATCCATGCATATTTTTGACTGGGTCACATTCAGCGTCCGGACGATCTTGCCGCTGATTTTGAAAATTTCCTTTTTCTCATCCCAGCTCTCATCGACATTGAAATCAATGCCCAGCGTGGAGGCGAGCATGGCCGCGGCCAGATCCTCGGCATGGTCGCCGGTCTGCTTTTCGGTCAGGCCATAAGCGTGATGCTCGCTGATGTAGCCATAAGACGATTTATCCGCCGGGATCGCGCAGCCGACCGACGCGGCTAAAAGTCTTTTGGGCTCATTCGAGCAGCATCGGCTCATGACGCAGTAGGTGATGGCTCCCGGAACCAGTGATTTCAGGCCCTGCGATTTCGGGATCATTTTACAGCCGGGGGGGAAAATACTGGACACCTGGACTAAATTGCATTTTTCAATGCCCGCATTGCGCAGCGCGCGCTCAAAGGAATGCAGTTCATCCTTGTGCGTGCCGACGCCTTTGGTAAAAAAAATCTTTCTGGGAACAAAATTGGAACCCTGCATGGGCATCTCCTTTTTCCGCAAAATTAGTACTCCGTCAGCGTGGACAGACCGCGTTCACCCACCAGGATGATCCGCGTATGCGTGAGCCGGGTGGCGATCACTTTAGCCGTGGATTGCATGATTTTGAAGCCCAGGTCGCACTCGTCGGCCATCATCTTCCGCAGCTTGGAAGCGTCGAAGGCGATCAGCTTTGTGTCCTCGAGGCACCGGGCGCCCAAGGTGTAAACAAAAGGCTCCACGACAGCCGACCAGCCCATCGATTCCCCCCGGGTGATGATATCGACCGTCACCTGCATGGGCGGTTTGCCCGGTCCGACATAGTTGTCCATGAAAAGAGCAACTTTTCCTTCCTTCAGTAAAAAGAGGCTGCGGGCTTCATCCCCGGTGGAATACAGTTGCGTCCCCGCCTGATAGGTCTCTTGCTTGGCCAGAGAGGAGAGTTTTTTCATTTGCTTGTCGTTGAAACCGGTGAAAAAAGAAAAATCTTTAAGCTTGGCACTGGCGATCATCGTCTAGCTCCTTTCATTGATAAGGTTTAAATATATCGATTTCTGATGTCAGCCTCGTTTTCTGATCCGGCTAACAAAATGCCCAATGGACATCCTGGCTGTAATTTACACGAAATCACGAAGAATGCAAAATAAAATGATATTGAAATCCCGGGCCCGTTTGCCTTGCCTGAATCATAAAAAAAGATTATATAGGCCGAGAGCTTAGATAAGGATAGCGTTATGAAAAGAATTTGCACTCTGTCATTTGTTTTATTTTTAATTATTTCCGGTTGCATTGCAGCGCCGGAGGCCATTCGGGATGTCCGGGAATTGCGTCAGGACCACGCGTCTTATTTTGCCGGCGCCGCGAAAAGCGGGGACACGCTGTCTCTCGCCGATCAAACCGGGATGGATGAGGATTACAATACCGTCTATTTTTCCGTCTGGCACCAGAATCAACCCTTTCATGCCCTGCCGGACAGAGTGGCGCAGGATTTTAAAAAATACGCGCTCAAACCGGGTTACGGCGAAAATAAAAAAAAGCATGCGCCTTCCTGGCTGAAAAAGCTGCAGCACAACGCGGCGCTTTCCGACTTTCCGAACGCCCTGTCCCGCGGCATCACCACCCGGAATACGAATCTGCGGGAAATGCCGACCCGGTCGCCTCACTTTTATACCCCGGCCGGCGACGCCTGGGGCTGGCCGTTCGATAATTTGCAGCGTTCGTCCGCTCCGGCCAATACACCGGTTCTGGTCTGCCATCTCAGTTCGGATAAATCCTGGGCGCTCGTGGAAACGTCCTTCACCTACGGCTGGATTCCGGTTGAAGATCTGGCTTTCGTGGACAGCGAATTCGTCAAAACCTGGGAATCGGGGCGCTATGCGGTGATCATCCGCGATCATTCATCCCTTCTGGACGAAAACGGCCGGTTTCTTGTCCGGGCGTCGGTGGGGCACGTTTTCCCCCTGGCGGAAGCTTCGGCGGACAGGATGCAGATACTGGTCGCCGTGGCTGACCGATACAGGCAGGCGGTGATCCGGCGCGGTTTTGTCCAGGCGGAAGCGGCGGCAGTCAAGCCGCTGCGCTTCAACGCCGTCAACGCGGCAAAGATCGCCAATGAGATGATCGGCGAACCCTACGGCTGGGGAGGGCTTTACGGCAATCGCGATTGTTCCTCGATGACCCGCGATTTCTTCGCCGTCTTCGGCATCTGGCTGCCGCGGCACTCGGAAGATCAGGTGAGGGAAGCCGGCGCCTCGATCGATTTGAAGGGTCTTGCGCCTGAAGAAAAGGAAAAAATCATTGTGGAAAAGGGCATCCCTTATCTGACGCTGCTGTGGCGCAAGGGCCACGTGATGCTGTATATCGGGGCCAAAGACGGCCAGGCGCTCATCTTTCATAACATCTGGGGCATCCGTACGAAAGATCTGCAGGGACGCGAAGGCCGGAAAATCATCGGCCAGGCGGTGATTACCACCCTGAGGCCGGGTCAGGAGCTGATCGACAGAGATTCGTCCGCCGGTACTTTGCTCGACAACATTGCCGTCATGAGTATTCTGACGCCCGCTCATTCGGAGAAACCGTCAAAATGATCAAGTATAAAATGGTTCTGGAATACGACGGCACCAACTACAGCGGATGGCAGGCTCAGAAAAACGCCAAAAGCATCCAGGGCACGCTGATCGATGCGGCTCAAAAATTTCTGAATGCGTCTGTGGATATCCAGGGCGCGGGGCGCACCGACGCCGGCGTCCACGCGCTGGGGCAGGTCGCCCACCTGGAATGCGAACGCAAGCTCAATTGCGAAACCCTGCGCATCGGTCTCAACGATCTCCTTCCAGCCGGCATTAATATCCTGTCTGTGGAGACCGCGCACCCGCGTTTTCACGCCCGTCATTCAGCCGTCAGCCGCAGCTACCTGTACCTGATCGCCGCCCGCCGCACCGCCTTCGGCAAGAAGTATGTCTGGTGGGTCAAAGACAACCTGAATGTCGGCAAGATGAACCAAACGCTGGCTGTTTTTGAAGGATTTCATGACTTCCTGTCTTTTGCCGACAAGCGAATGGACAAAGACACCTCGACGAAAGTCCGGGTCGAAGGCATTTCGTTGAAAGAATTGAACAGCCTGATTGCCGTGCGCATTACCGGTTCCCATTTTTTGTGGAAAATGGTGCGCAGGATCGTCGGGATAACCGTCGAAGCCGGACGCGGGAACATCACCGCCCAGGACGCCGCGCTGATGCTCCGGACCTATTCCGAAGTCCCGGCGCGCCTCACCGCCCCTCCCTCCGGTCTTTTCCTGGAAAAAGTTCTCTACGAGGGTGATACGCTGCCGGACATTCAAACGCCGGTTTATTTATTGTAAAAAAAAGTATTCAACAGAGGTATTCCCGTTTTTCTTTTGCGCCGAGTGAGAACCAGTCCGCATCCCTCCTTCGTTTTCCGGGCAAAAAATCTCAATGGATGCACCGGAAAAATCCTGATCCGGCGCAATTTTCGTTGCCGGAAATTCCCTGTTCGCGGGCCGGACATCCAGCCGGGGTTGCGGGCCGTGCCGCCGATCCGGTTCCTGATCCATTTGATGGCTTCATTTATTCGATTTTTATCAGAAAATCATTGACAGGCCCGGCGAACTTTCTTATAGTCCCGCTGCCGGAAAAGCTTCATGATTGATCCATCTGCATGCGAAAGAATTTGATCCGGCAGGCGGGAAGACTTAAGTGTTCTTGCCGATACTTTCGGACTCTTCAACCCATCTTTAAAGCAGGCGTGCTATGACAAAGGTCAAGACGAAAGAACCATCGGCGCTTGATACGCTCAAAGCTCTGATCAGCCGCAACCGCGAATTCGACATCATCGATCTCTTTTCCGATATGCATCCGGCGGACATCGCCGATCTGATCGATGAACTCGATGAGGAAGACCGCCTGCAGCTTTTCTCGCTCCTCGACGTCGACAAGGCGTCCGATGTTATTCTGGAGCTTTCCGACAACTCCCGGGAACAGCTCATCGAAGACTTATCGAATGAGCAGCTGACCGACATCATCGAAGAGATGGAATCGGACGACAAGGCCGACATCATCGCCGAACTTTCCGACGACCAGGCCAAGGCCGTCCTCGATGCCATTGAGCCGGAAGAATCACAGGAAGTCAAAGAGCTGCTTCAATACGCCGAGGATACCGCGGGCGGCATCATGCAGTCCGAGCTGGTCTCCGTGAAGAAGCAGGCAACCATCAACGATGCCTTCCAGGCCGTTGTGGACGCGAAAGACGATATGGAAAACATCCATAGTATTTTTGTCGTGGATGATGATGAAAAATTGATCGGCACGGTTCCTCTGCAGCGGCTCATCACGACGAAGCGATTCACGCCCATCGTGGACGTCATCGACCCCGACATTCCCAGCGTCAATGCCGATATGGACCAGGAAGAAGTGGCGCGGCTGTTTAAGAAGTACGACCTGGTCTCCGCGGGCGTTGTCGATGCCGACCAGCACCTGCTTGGCCGGATCACGATTGACGACGTTATGGACACCGTGCAGGAAGAAACGTCGGAAGATATGTATCGCATCGCCGGTTTGGGCCATGACGATACTATTTTCAACAAGACCATCGACTCTGTAAAAAAACGTCTGCCCTGGCTCTACCTCAATCTGATCACGGCTCTGACCTCCGTACTGGTCATCGGATTTTTTGAGGATACGATCAAACTGATGGTGGCGCTGGTCTTTTTCATGCCCGTGATCGCCGGACTGGGCGGCAATGCGGGCGGCCAGACGCTCGCCCTGATCATTCGCGGCATCGCGCTCGGTGAAATCACCTTTGAGAACGCCAAACGTGTTTTGGCCCGGCAGATTGCCGTCGGCGTCACCAATGGCGTTGCCGTGGGCGTGGTCATCGCCGTCATTGCCTATTTCTGGAAGGGTATCCCCGTCCTGGGCCTGGTGATTGGCCTGGCGATGATCATCAGCGTTTTTATGGGTACGATGGTCGGCGTCTTGATTCCGCTCGCCCTGAAACGGCTTGATCTCGATCCGGCGCTGGGGTCGAACATTCTGCTCACCGCCTTCACGGACGCCTTCGGTTTTTTTTCATACCTGACACTGGCCACCATTTTTCTCAAGCTGGTCATGTAGAACCGGTCGGGCTGCCGGTATGATTTTCCACGGGTTCCTGCCCGGATTGCTCAGTTTCCGGAATTTGCTGAATGTTATTTCCTCTGGATCATTTCATTTTTAAACAATTTTAGCCGATTCATAGAATGAACAGATTTGACGGTGCATCAGCGGTCAGGTAATGACAACGGACGGTTTGGGAGGCCGGGCATGGAAAATAAAGCCATTTGGGATACGCTCGAAAAGATCACGGATTTGCCGACATTGCCCAGCGTCTATTTCAAGGTCGACAAACTTCTGAAAGACAAACAGGCGTCGATTGAAAATGTCGCCCGTATTATCGAAATCGATCCGGCCATGTCGTCGAGCATTTTGCGTCTGGTCAATTCCGCTTTTTACGGATTATCCGCCAAAAGCAATTCGATCGCCCAGGCCGTCATGATCCTGGGTTTCAATGCTGTAAAAAATGCTATCGTCTCCGTGGCCATTCTCGATACGCTCAGCATCAGGGACCGCTACCGGAACTTTAACATCGCCGATTTCTGGCGTCATTCCGTCAGCGTTGCCGTTCTGGGCAGGCACCTGGCGGAAAGAAGCCGCCTTACGGCGCCGGACGATGCTTTCATGGCCGGCCTTCTGCACGACATCGGTAAAATCATCATGATCAGGCATTTCAACGATGATTTCGGCAGGGTCTGGCAGACGATGCAGGAAACGAAATGCAGCTTTGCCGATGCCGAGGCTGAAGCGGCATCCATTGATCACGTGACGATCGGAGCCTACCTGGCCCGAAAATGGCAGCTTCCGGAACACATCATTTTCGCCATTGCCGGCCATCATTATTACATCACCTCGGGCCAATCGACCGGACTGGTTGAGTGTGTCATGCTGGCCAATGCCCTGTCCAATAACGGGTATCAAATCAATCCGGATGATTATGTTTTTGAAGAGCCCATCGAAAAAGCGCTCAAAACCCAGCTGTCCCGTCGCGACAGCTGGCTGCCGCAGGCTGCGGTTGAGATTGACGCGGCTTGCGCATTCTTTCTTTCCGGGAAATGATCGCTGGATCAATGACCGAGAAAGGTCTTGATCTGTTTGATCTCTCCCATGAGTTTTTCAAAGCCCGGAATCGTCAGGGACTGGGGGCCGTCGGAGAGCGCTTTTTCCGGTTCGGGGTGAACCTCGACCATGATGCCGTGGGCGCCCGCCACCAGGGCCGCTTTCGCCATCGGCGGCACCAGGCTGCGCTTGCCGGTGGCATGAGACGGATCCACGACAATGGGGAGATGGGACAGTTCTTTGATGATGCAGACAACCGACAGGTCCAGGCTGTTGCGGGTGGCGGTTTCAAAGGTGCGGATGCCCCGCTCGCAGAGAATGACCTGGGGGTTTCCCTCGGACAGGATATATTCGGCCGCCGCCAGAAATTCTTCGATGGTGGCGCTCAAGCCCCGCTTGAGGAGCACCGGTTTCCGGATGCGTCCGACTTCCTTGAGAAGATCGAAATTCTGCATATTCCGGGCGCCCACCTGCAGCACGTCCACATAGCTCGCCACAAGCTCTACGTTTTCCGAGCCCATGACCTCGGAAACGATGGGCAGTCCGGTCTCTTTTCTGGCCAGTGCCAGCAGTTTCAATCCTTCCTCTTTTAATCCCTGAAAGGTGTAGGGGCCGGTCCGCGGTTTAAACGCGCCGCCCCGCAGCATATCCGCGCCGGCGGCCCGGACAGCCTTTGCCGTGCGGATAATCTGCTCCTCGTTCTCCACGGCGCACGGCCCGGCAATGGTGACGGGGCTTTTCCCTTCGCCGATTTCCACGCCGCCGATCCGGACGATTGTCGGCCGGGGATGAAAATCCCGGGACACCATCTTGTAAGGTTTGGAGACATGGATCACGTCCTTCACGCCGGGAAGATCGCGGATTAACAGGTCATCCACATATCCTTTGTTGCCCAGCACGCCGATGGCGGTCCTTTCCCCTCCGGGAATGGGCGACGCGGTCAGGCCCATTTTCTCCACTGCCGCCGTAACGACGCCGATTTGCTTTGGGGTAGCATTGCGATGCATGACGATTAACATGGTTTTTCTCCTGGAATATAATCGATGTTGCGCTTCCAGCGCCTTGTGCAGATGGTTTCATAAATACAATGGTAAATCAATGTTTACATTCGTTCAGAAAACCATCAAAAATAGATCTATCAACCCCGCCGGAGATCATTCCCAACCTCCTGGCGACCATGGACTCCGTTCTTTTTTAAATGCGCATTTCGGTTGCCGATCAATAAAAAACGTACATTATTGAAAGCAATATCCTGTTTCGCGATCGGACCGGGAAGGCTCAGCGACCCCACATTTAAGTTGATCTATCTTAACAATCGTACATAATTGTCACTTTTTTTCACGCGTGCATATGTTAATAAATGTATAAATATCAAAATGATATATAATTTTCAGTTTCTGGCATCCTCCTTGCGTTAGCAAAAGACGCAAGAAAAAAATTAAAAGGAGGTATTGATGATGAATTCGGGAGATACAGCGTGGGTGTTGATGGCCAGCGCACTGGTTTTGTTAATGACCATACCGGGACTGGCATTTTTCTATGGAGGACTCGTCAGACGCAAGAATGTCCTCTCCATTTTAATGCAGTGTTTTATCATCGTCTGCGTCATTTCTTTGCAGTGGATGCTGTTCGGGTATTCGCTGGCGTTTGGTCCGGACTTTCACGGCATCATCGGCAATCTGGACTGGATGGGGCTAAGCGGCGTCGGCGCTCAGCCGAATCCTGATTATTCCAAAACGATTCCACATTCTGTTTTCATGATCTTTCAGGCGATGTTCGCCATCATTACGCCGGCCCTGATCATCGGCGCGTATGCGGAACGGGTAAAATTTCCTGCTTTTCTGCTTTTTACGCTGCTGTGGGCAACTTTCGTTTACGATCCTCTGGCCCACTGGGTCTGGGGCACGGGCGGGTGGCTGAAAGCGATGGGCGGGCTGGATTTTGCCGGCGGTATCGTCGTGCATGTGAGTTCCGGTATCTCGGCCCTGGTCCTGGCGCTGCTCCTGGGCAAACGCATCGGCTACAATCACAAGCCGATTCGCCCGCATAACCTGCCCTTTACCGTTCTGGGTGCGGCACTCTTATGGTTCGGCTGGTTCGGTTTTAATGCCGGCAGCGCTCTGGCCGCCGACGGCCTGGCGGGCAACGCCTTTGTAACCACCAATACAGCCACAGCTGCCGCCGGTTTGACCTGGGCACTGATTGAATGGTGGCACAACGGAACCCCGACCATTCTGGGTACGGCGACCGGCGCCGTTGCGGGGCTGGTGGCCATCACCCCCGCCTGCGGTTTCGTCAACCCGATGAATGCGATGTTTATCGGTATGATTGTCGCGGTGGTCTGCTATCTGGCGGTCGCCGTCATTAAAGGCAAACTCGGCTACGATGACTCTTTGGACGCGTTTGGCGTGCACGGGGTCGGCGGCAGCGTAGGCACCATCCTGACCGGCATCTTTGCGCAAAAAGCGGTTAATGCGGCGGGCGCAGATGGTCTGCTGTTCGGCAACCTCCATCAGTTGGGAATTCAATGCCTGATGCTGGTGGTGACCATTGCTTTTGCCGCCATCATGACCTTCGTCATTTTCAAGATCGTTGACGCGGTGATCGGCATGAGGGTGGAAGAGAAAAATGAAATCGTCGGCCTGGATCTGACTCAACAAAGTGAAGCGGCCTATACCGTGATTGAATAGGAGGAAGAAACCATGAAATTAGTCATCGCCATTATTCAGCCCCACAAACTGGAGGCTGTGAAAAGAGAGCTGGAAGCCGTGGATGTGAACTTGATGACCGTCACCAACGTGGTGGGTCAGGGAAGGCAGAAGGGCGTCACCGAAATTTACCGCGGCGCCAAGGAAGCAGGCGGTCTGC
The DNA here is from genome assembly GCA_036528635.1 of Deltaproteobacteria bacterium. Lineage (GTDB taxonomy): Bacteria > Desulfobacterota > Syntrophia > Syntrophales > Smithellaceae > UBA8904. Next base: position 6,380 of record JAIGNE010000035.1, on the reverse strand, counting down.
TCAATAAAGTCCGCCTGGACATTGCCGTCAATGAAGACTTTGTCCAGCCCACCATCGACGCCATTGTCAAAGGCGCTCACACGGGATCGGTGGGCGACGGCAAGATCTTTGTCGTGGAACTGGCCGAGTGCATCCGCATCAGTTCCGGAGAGCGGGGCGGCAGCGCCATCGGATGAGGTCATCATCATGGATAACGACAAGACTTATGCAAGAGAAAACGTGTTGGAGCGGTGTCTTTTCGAGTGCGAGAAAACGGTCATTATCCACGCGCTGAGAAGAACGAACGGTGTCCTGTCGGAGGCTGCTCAAATTCTCGGAACAACGAAGCGCGTTTTGGCCGGAAAGATCCACAAATACGAAATTGACTGCAGGCAATTTGAATCACAATAATTGATAAGGAGAATTAGGAACATGAAAAGGAATCTCAAAACAACGATGACCATCATTTTACTGGGGCTCGTGCTGGCATCATTCCCGCCGGCGGCCCGGGCTGCGGACGAACCCAAAGCGGCCGAACCCAAGGCGGCTGAAGCAAAAGCAGCGGAGCAAAAGCAGGAAGATAAAGTAACCGGCGAAATAGCCGCGGCCTTTCTGAGCGCTTACATCTGGAGAGGTCAGGAGATGACGCGCCACAGCGCCGTCATTCAGCCATCCATCACGGCCAGCTACAAAGGCTTTTCGGCCAACATCTGGGGCAATCTGGATACACGCCCCTATGGCGCGGCGGAGGAGAAAAACTCGGCCAACTTTACCGAAACGGACGTGACGCTTTCTTATTCCCGCAAGTTCGGCATCGTGCAGGTGGGCGGCGGCTATATTTACTACGGCCTGTCCGGCGCGGCGGCGGGAGGAGCCGATCTGAACGATTCCCAGGAAGTATTTATCTCCGTGGGACTCGATACGATTCTGGCGCCGACCCTGACCGTTTACAAGGAATTCGATCATTACCATCAATGGTATGCGACCCTGGGTGTCTCCCACACCTTTGCCCTGCATGAAAAGATCGGACTGAAACTGGCGGGATCCGTGAGTTATCTGAAAAGTGAAGATTCGGCGACCTATCCGAAATTTGACAGCAATTCTCTGGCCACCACGGACAAGTTCAACAATTTTCACGACGGTGTGGTTTCCCTGTCGCTGCCGGTGAACGTCATTTCGTCTTTGACGGTGACGCCGACGGTGTCCTATGTGTTCCCGCTCTCGGATGATGCGAGATATGAAATGAAAGCGCGGGGCCTGCAGGGCGCGGCTGCGTCGGATAAGGACAGTTCTTCCTTCCTCTACGGCGGGATTGTTTTGAGTTACACTTTCTAAACAGCGATCAGTTATCGGACGCCGCTGCCATATTGTCCGGATCAAATGGCAGCGGCGTCTATAAAAAATATCTTTCAAATATTGCGGGCACAGATTATGAAAGTCCATGCGATTCTTCTTCACGAAGCATTGAAATAAAAAAGGCATGACGATGCGCGCACACTTTTTTCAACACGTCCCGTTCGAAGGTCTCGGCTGCATCGGGCCCTGGCTCGAAGCGGCCGGGTTCGAAATAACAAGCACCCGGTTCTTTGAATCGACAGATCTCCCCGATCCGAAAAAGACAGACCTGCTGGTGGTGATGGGTGGTCCGATGAGTGTCAACGATGAAGGGGAGTATCCCTGGCTTGTTTCGGAGAAACAGTTCATTCGTGAAGCCATCGATTCGGGAGTGCCGGTCCTGGGCATTTGTCTCGGCGCGCAGCTCATTGCCTCAGCGTCGGGCGCCAGGGTATACCGCAATCCCGTCAAGGAGATCGGGTGGTTCCCCATCCGGGGGATATCATCAAACGACCGCTCCGTTTTCAGTTTTCCTCCGTCCGTACACGTTTTCCACTGGCACGGTGAGACATTTGACCTGCCGCCAGGAGCGATCCGGCTCGCTGAAAGCGACGGATGTGAAAACCAGGCATTTCAATTCGGCAAATCGGTTATCGGGTTGCAATTTCACCTGGAAACCACGCCGGAGGCGGCGCGGGACATTGTCTCCCATTGCCGCGATGAATTGTCGCCGTCGCAGAATATCCAGACGGAGCAGGAAATCCTGTCCGCCGGGCCGGAAACCTATGTCGCCATAAATCAGCTGATGAGCAGCATCCTTTCTTTCCTGATCGCGAGCCGTGGCTGACGATCGCTTCTACGCCAACACCGCATGCCTGAGTCCGGTTTCCCGCAGCAATTTAAGATATTTCAGAAGGATATTCTAACGGTTTAGCCGGGGATTTCGTATCTTTTTCCTGCGGCTTCGGCCGGATCATTCGTGCCATCATTTTTTTCTTATTGCTTTACATCGTACGGCAGGAACTCATATAATGAGTTCGCAACAAACAAATACTTTCGTGTAAAGGCAAACAGGATGGACCATCTGAATCTTCTCTTGAGCATCGGCCAGCTGGACTGGGTATTGAAAGGCAGTTCCAGCATTGAAAACCTGCTCAACAACATCGTCGTCATGGTGGCCGGGCATATGCGGGCGGATGTCTGTTCCATTTACATTTACGATGACGCCGGCGACGAGCTGGTTCTGCGGGCCAATACCGGTTTCAATCCCCGCGTCGTCGGTAAAATAAAACTCAAGCGCGGTGAAGGCATCGCCGGAACGGTCTTTGAAAAAAACGAACCGGTTTGCATCCTCGACGGTTTCACGCACCCCAACTTCCGTTATTTCAAGAGTACGGGAGAAGAACGCTACAAATCATTTCTGTCCGTGCCGATCGTCAGCGGCGCTGTTCCCCTGGGAGTTATCATGCTGCAGCGGCAGCAAAAAAACCGCTTTGAAGACAGCGATATCAAGGCGCTGCAAATCGTCGCCTCCCAGCTGGCCGCGGTGCTCGACAATGTTAAAATCATCATGTCTTTGCAGGCCGCGGCGCCGGAAGAGCGCCTGCGCGGGAAAAAGGAACCCCTCAACGGGCTGTTCCTCAAAGGAAAGGCGGCCTCCCGGGGCTATGCTTACGCGAAAGCGACACGGGCGGCAGGAGCGCTCAGGTTCCACGATCTGGCGGGCCAGACCTTCGGGAAAAAGTACGGGCTTGCCGCTCTCAACAAGGCGCTGGAAAAAACGGAAAAAGAACTGGCCGCATTGCAGAAGGCGGTGGAGGACAAGCTCAGCGATGCCGCCTCCATGATCTTCACCTCGCATCTGCTCATCCTGAAAGACAAGAGCTTTCTTACGGCTATAACGACGGCGGTGCAAAAAGGAAAAAACGCGCCCGATGCAGTGATCGCCGCCGGTCAGAAATACATCACCCTGTTTTCGGCGAGTCCGGATCCCTACATCAGGGAGAAGGTGCACGATATCGAGGACCTGGTTACCCGGCTGGTCAGGAATCTCGCCGGGAAAGAGGCGAAGCTGCCGCCGGTGCGCAGCCGGGTGGTGATTGCCACCGACCTGTATCCGTCCGACCTGCTCAAGCTTTCCTCGGAAGGTGTGAAGGGCATCGTGCTCTTGAGCGGAGGCGTTACCTCGCACGTTTCCATCCTGGCCCGCTCGCTCCAGATTCCCATGGTGATCGTCAATGACCCGGTCCTGAACAATATTGCCGATGGCGATCACATCCTGATCGATGCCGAGATCGGGAACATCTATATCAATCCGGGCAGAGACATCGTGCGGGAATTCAAAGACCGTCTCGACGAACAGACAGCAGTAAGCGCGCCGCCGGCCATGAAGGCAATTACTGAGACGAAAGACGGGGTGCGCATCCATCTGATGGCCAACGTCAATTTGCTGAAAGATCTGGAGCAGCTGGGGCAGTTGTCCTGCGACGGGATCGGGCTGTACCGCTCCGAATTCCCGTTTATCATCCGCAAGAATTTTCCCACGGAGGAAGAACAGTATTTTGTTTACCGGAAACTCGTGGAGGGTGCGCCGGCGCGAGACGTCACCTTTCGAACACTCGATATCGGCGGCGACAAAATACCGGCCTACTGGGAGTCCGCGGGCAAGGGGAACACTTTCCTGGGGCTGCGTTCCATCAGATTTTCATTGAAGTATCAGGATGTCTTCAGGCAGCAGATCAGGGCCATTTTACGCGCCGGCTTCGATTGCGATCTGAAGATCATGTTCCCCATGATCTTTTCCCTGGAAGAGTTCCTCGAGGCCAGAGGCATCGTGATGGCGTGTGCTGATGCGCTTAAGCAATCGGGCGACGTTTTCAACGGCCATCCGCAAATCGGCATGATGGTGGAGGTCCCCGCCGTGATTGAAATCATCGAAGAATTCGCGCGGATCGTCGATTTCTTCTCCATCGGCACCAATGACCTGGTGCAGTACATGCTGGCCGTTGACCGCACGAATGAAGAAGTCGCCGCGTATTACATCCCCCATCACCCGGCGATCCTGCGGGCGATCAAACGGGTTGCCGACGCCGGGAAGGCCGGCGGCAAGGAAGTGTCCATCTGCGGCGACATGGTTAATCATGCCGGCTATCTGCAGTTTCTGATCGGCTGCGGTATCCGGAAGTTGAGCATGAATCCCGTTTACCTGGCGGAAAATCAGAAGATCATCGGCGGGATCGATTCGGCAAAAGCCGAGGCGCTGACCTTGCGGCTCCTGGCGACGGGTGACATCAGTCGGATTGAAAAGGAGTTATTTTAGTTTTTTGCAGCAGACCATGACAAAATATAAAGGAGGATAAGAAAATGAAGGTAAGAATGATGTTTTGTGCCTGGGCTCTGATATTTTCATTCATGGCGGGGAGCGCCTGGGGAGCGACGGAGACCTCAAATCAAACCTTCTTAGGCCTGAATGCAGGTCTCAGTGACACAGGGACCGACAACACCTGCATCGGGCAATCCGCCGGCCGTCTTAATACCGGCACCTTCAACACGTTCCTTGGGGATTTCACCGGTTACTTCAATGATGGGAACAACAATGCTTTCGTCGGGTATGAAGCCGGCTACAAAAACACTACGGGTTCCAACAACGCTTTTATGGGATATTTTGCCGGCAGCCAAAACACGGCAGGGTCCTATAACACTTTCATCGGCGGCAACGCCGGCAAGGTCAACACCGGAGGCGACTACAACACCTTTATTGGGAATCAGGCCGGCCAATCCAACCTCGGCGGTTCCTACAACACCTTCATCGGATATGAAGCCGGCGGTAAAAACACCGTTGGTAATTCCAATACCTTCATCGGGAGGGATGCCGGCTATTCCAGTACAGCCGCTTCCAACAATATTTTCATCGGGGATTATGCCGGTACGTCCAACTCCACCGGTTATGACAATAACTTTATCGGGAAGGATGCCGGTCACGAAAACGCAAACGGCAAGGCCAATAACTTCCTGGGGAGAAATGCCGGCTACGCGAATACCTCCGGCGCCTACAATACTTTTTTAGGGCATGAAGCCGGCCGCTCCAATTCGGTCGCCAGCTACAACACCTTTTCGGGATATACCGCCGGCTATTCCAACACCACAGGTGAGCGCAACACCTTCGCGGGGACGTCCGCCGGCTGGTCCAATACCGTCGGTAAATACAACACTTTTCTCGGGTATGCCGCCGGATGGGCCAACACCACCGGCAATTACAACACCTTTTTCGGGTATGCCGCCGGGTACAAGAACGCCGCCGGGAGTTCCAATCTCTACCTCGGGAATTACGCCGGCTACGAAAACACCACCGGTGTCGGAAATGTCTTCCTCGGCTACAACGCGGGACGCAACGAGACGGGCTCGGGCAAGCTCTATATTGACAACTCCAGCACCGCCACCCCGCTGATCTACGGGGACTTCAGCGCCAATACCGTCACGATCAACGGAACCCTGTATGCAACCGTGGTGACGCCGTCGAGCAGGGAATATAAAGACAACATTCAGCAGTTAAACGCGGAAGACGCCATGAAGACGCTTCATGGTCTTCAGCCGGTGACGTTTACTTACAAAACATCTCCCGGGGAGAATCATGTCGGGTTTATTGCCGAGGATGTACCCGGGCTGGTTGCCGCGAAAGAACGCAAGGGCGTAAGCTCCATGGACGTTGTCTCGGTGCTGACCAGGGTTGTGCAGGAGCAGCAGCGAGGCATGCAGGAGCAGCAAAAGCTGATTCAGGAGCAGCAGAGGATCATCACTGCGCTCTCGGAGAAAGTAGCTCTGCATGAGCGGTTGCTGAGGACGCCCAGGACAATGCCCAATGCGGATTGAAGAATGATTTTAAGGAATGATGAAAATTATTTGATGGTCAGAAAACGGCAGAGTTTTAAAGGCTCTGCCGTTTTTGTTGTGCGCCCGGCAGGGCGCACAGACTTGGTGGTGCAAGTCCACTACTCACCCGGCAAGGGGAAGAGTTAGCCGAACGGCAAGGGTGTCGCGGGTGACTGCGAATCTGGAGGAAGCCGAAG
>JAIGNE010000034.1:0-22385 GCA_036528635.1 Deltaproteobacteria bacterium | reverse complement strand
AAAATGATTTTTAAAAGAGCAACAAAATCGGTAATGTAAATTTCACACTTTCTTTAAAACGCACGTCTATCTTGCGCCTGCAAGGCAGACGTGCTGGTTTTAGTTCCCTGGTGCTCACTGTGCTTGGGCTTTAAATCTCATCGTTATCAGTATCCGGCATTTGCTGTTTTTGGGGTGAGAGCGGGGTCAAATCTTTATTCTTGACATTTACGTTAAAATAAATCGCACCGGTCCTAATTTATTCCTTTTGGCTTCTATCAGGCGGCGTGTTTTACTACTTCTTTTGCCAGACGTTCGGCAAGCTTCTCTTTGGCAACCGCCAAATCGTAATGGGTTTGAAGATTCATCCAACTCTGAGCGTCTGTTTTAAAAAACAAGGCCAGCCTGAGGGCGGTATCCGCTGTTATAGCGCGTCTGCCGGCGACAATTTCACCGATGCGGCGCTGGGGAACACCGATAGATTTTGCCAGCCGGTATTGCGTAATTCCCATCGGCTTCAAGAAATCTTCCAAAAGGATTTCACCGGGATGAACCGGGGGTATGTCTCTTTTCATAACCATTCTCCTTCAATGATAATCAACGATTTCCACGTTAAACGCGTGGCTGTTTTTCCACGTAAAACATATACGCCACTGATCGTTTATTCGGATGCTTAGTTGGCCTTTTCGATTACCGGTCAGCCGCTCCAAGTGATTGGCTAGGGGTACACGGAGAAAGTCGAGTGTTTCAGCGGCATGAATATGCGTTAGCTTCCTAAGAGCAACCTTTTGAATGGCATTTGGAAATTTACGCGAAAAACGCCCATTGAAAATTTATTCCGTTTCCTTGCATCCGAAGGTCTTAATCATGGCTGAGTGCTAACGCGTAGCGTTAGTAATGTCAAGGGATACCAAGAAAAAGAAAACGGAGTAATATGGGACTCCCCAAGAATTCTAAGTTTCTATAAGACAAAAGAAGTATTGCCCTTCAGAAATTCAAGTCCTGTCCAATCCAATCAAAAACAGAATTTATTTGACAGCAGCGGATGTGTATTATCCCTTTTCAGACCAGGAGGGTTTTTGTTTTGGTGACATAAACCTGCTGAGCCTGATCGGCGGGGAAGCCCAGGATGTGCGAGACGATGTCGATGGGACGCACGGAGCCGGCCTGGGCGTGGCGCAGGGTTGTGGTCACCTTTTTTTCTCCGGCGTTTAATGCCATTGTTTCGACAAAGGGGCGGATGTCCCGCGTGATGGTTTTTCCCTTGGATTGCCGTGAGATCGGGAACGCCTTGACGGCCAGAAAATTTTCAATGCTGTCCGCGATGTTTTTCAGCTTCTCTTCATCCGTCTCCGGGGGCAGCACCAGGTCGTAGGAAAAGCCATAAAGCGCCCGGGCCAACTCTTTCGCTATATAGGAAAGCAATTTTATGTCGGTGATCTCCATCCCCTCGGGCAGGGCGGCGTTGATTTCGTTTTTCAGGTGCGACAAGTCTCCCGGATACTCGGCGGCGTTGACATCCAGATATTCCTCAAGGCTGGCCATCCCCACCGACGTGGCGGTGGCAAACGATATTTTCGGATGCGGATGGAAACCCGCCGAATAAGCAAGCGCAAGAGAACTGCGGCGCAGGGCCCGGGTGAGCGCCATGGCCAGTTCCAGATGAGATAAAAACCGCGCGCGGCCGGTCTTCGTGAAGCTGAGACGATAGGTTTTTTCCCGGTCCGTCGCCGCTTTGGCTGTTTCCGGCGTTTTGGCGGGTTCCGGCGTTTTATTCGAAAAAATATTTTTAGTATCCTGGAAATCGCAGACGCCGCAGTCCTGGCAGGCGTCGTAGCGGCAATCCGGCGTGGCCGTTTGTTCGTCTGCCTTTTGTCTTTCCGCAAGCAGGAAGTTCCGGCTCACGCCGCAGTCGATATTGTCCCAGGGCAGAGGTTCGGCAGTCGGGCGTTCGCGTAAATAGCTGTCGATATCAATTCCCGCTTCCCGGATCGCTTCCTGCCAGAGATCAAAGCGGAATAATTCGTTCCAGCCGTCAAAACGGCAGCCTTTCCGGTAGGCGCACAAAAGCAGGTCTCCGATTTTTTCATCGCCACGGGAGAACAGACCTTCCAGCAGACACATCCGGGCGTCATGCCATTTGACGGTGATGTTGCGGTTCTTCATTCTGTCACGGATAAAATGCTGTTTGTGATATGTTTCCTCAAGCGACAGCTGTTTTTCCCACTGAAAGGGTGTGTGCGGCTTGGGAACAAACGTTGACAGGCTGATCGTCACCTGACCGCGGTGACGGGCGGCGCGCAGCGCCTGGTAGCCCAGATCGATGATACCGGCCAGATCGTTCTCGTCTTCGTGAGGCAGGCCGATCATGAAATACAGTTTGATGGACTTCCAGCCGGCGGCAAAAACTTTATCCACCGATTTCAGCAAATCGTCGGCGGTGTTACCTTTGTTGATCACCTGGCGCATTTTGTCCGTTCCCGCTTCCGGCGCCAGGGTGAAACTGGTTTTGCGGGTGCGCTTGATTTCTTCAATCAGCGTCTCGCTCAGCGACTCCACGCGCAAGGAGGGCAGGGCGAGGGCGACTCTTTCGGAATAATGTTTCTGCATCAGGTTTTGGATCAGCGGCTCGATGCAGCTGTAATCTCCGGAACTGAGCGCCAGAAGCGATACTTCGTCATGGCCCGTCGATTTCAGCGCCTGGTCCGCCATCTCCGCGATGAGCGACGCGTTTCTTTCGCGGTAAGGACGCCAGAGCATGCCCGCCTGGCAGAAACGGCAGCCACGTGTGCAGCCCCGGGCGATTTCCAGCACGATGCGGTCATGGACGGTCTGCATGAGCGGCACGACCGGCGCAACGGGATGAGGCCACGCGTTAAGATCAATGGCTTTACGCTTTTTGATGATGGTAGTTTTGCCGTGCACGGCGGGGACATAAACACCGTCAATGGCCGCGAGCATTTCGAGCAGGGCGTCTCTTGAACAATTTTGCTTTTTCCCGGCCGCGACCGCGGACGTAATTTCCGCTACCGCTTCTTCACCTTCGCCGATGACGAAGGCATCGATAAAAGCGGCAAGCGGCGCGGGGTTAAACGCGCAGGGGCCGCCGGCGATGATCAGGGGATGGTGGCTGAGACGATCGGCTGATTTGAACGGGATGTTTCCCATCTCCAGCATACTGAGCATGTTCGTATAGGACAATTCATACTGCAGCGAAAAGCCGATGATGTCGAAATCGGTCATCGGACTTGCGGATTCGAGTGACGTAAGCGGGATATGCCCTGCACGTAATTGCTGCTCCCGGTCCGGCCAGGGCGCAAAACAGCGTTCGGCCGCCACGCCGGGCAGCGCGTTTAAAACCGCATACAGGATCTGCAATCCCAGATGCGACATGCCCACTTCATAGGTGTCGGGAAAGGCCAGCAAAAAGCGCACATCGGGCCTGGTCTTATGAATGGAGTTAACTTCCGCGCCGATGTAGCGGCTGGGCTTTTCAGCGCCGGCCAGGAGCGCATCGAGAATGTCTTGGGTCATGATTTACTTTCCGTTATAGGTTTGTGAGTCCCGGTTATTCTGCTCTTTCCGGATAGGGATAAGCCTTGTACTTGAAGGGATTGAGTCGGATGTCCTTGAGGTGCGACAATGCCATTTTATTGGCGAAATTGGGTGAAGAAAGATAACCGAGAGAGTTATTCTTAAACGTGTTCATCAGTTCGGCGCGGACGGATTCTTCGTCCTTGTCGTAAACAAAGGATCTCTCCATTTTGTGTTCGTACGTCAGCTCATTGCCCAAAGCATGGATGACTTGCTGATAATCGTCGGGCGACGCAAAAAATGATTCCAGAACCTCGATTTTTACCAGAAAGGCCAATTCGACTTTGATCGTGTCGGCAGCGATGCGCCGCGATGAATCCATGATGGTTAGTGTGAGGCCGTTAGGCAGCTTAATGGTTTCAATTAATTCCATGGTTTTTCTGTTCCCTGCTTTTCTGTTTTCTTGAAGCGTGTTTAGCATTTTTATTCTTGACCTGCAATGCCAATCCTTCTATAAGTTCCCGGCCTGCGTCCCCATGGATGCAAAATGGAAAGGGGGCGGGAGATTTCCCGGAAACAGCGGGCGTGAAAAAGGTGCGGGTATGTCATCATCATCGGAAATAATGGTCTTGTGTCAGCCGGATGCCGGAAAATCGTGCGGCGCCTGCTGCGGTCTTTACAATTACGTGGACAGCTCGCGCGAAGCGCTGACGGAACGGCTTTCCGCCCGGACGAAACGCTACCGCGAAATAGTCAGGGGACCGGACGACCTGGACCGCTTTGCCCAGGCGACGTTTGCCGCCGAAGACTTCCGGAAAAGGTACGAGGTGATCTACTGCTGCGAGTATCTCGGTTTTCTGGATCCCGATCAGAAAAAAGTCGGATGCCTGGTGCACCCGATGCAGAACAACGGCGTCGATATGCGGACGGTTTCCTTTTACGGACGGGACGTTTGTGCCGGACATCTGTGCCCCAGTCATCATTTTATTCCCCGGTCCCAGCAGCTCATTGTGCTGAAAATCATCGACGACTGGTATCTTTACGGTTTATGCCTCACGGACATTGATCTGGTGGTCACGTATTTCCGTCTGATTGCCGACCGCATCGGACAGGAACTTAAACCGGATGTACTCGACCGGCCGGCTCTGAAAAAGGTTGCCCTCGACTATTTTAACTGGAAAACGACGTGGCCTTTCCGGTCAGCGGAGGCCAACCGGCTGGGCAAATATTATTTCGACGGATCGCAGTACATGATCAGCCACATCGACTATGAAAAATTCGGGCGGGACATTTCGCCGCTCAATTCTATTCTGCTCAGCCTGTCGTCGGAATTTCATACGGCGGACGATCTTGCGGCCGCGGAGAATATGATCTGGTCCAACATCGAGACTTTCGTGGCGCTCTATCGTGATCTCCTTTGATTTCTATTGACAGGCAGAAGAAAACTTGAGTAATATCCGTCGTCAACTACAGGCTAATGAGGAGTGCTCCGGTATGGCTACACCATCAAAGGAAATTCTTTTTCCCCGGTCTGAGATTTCCAGGCGGGTGCAGGAATTAGCCGATGAGATTTCCCGAGACTACGCCGGAAATGAAATCCTGATCATCGGCGTCCTCAAGGGCGCTTTCATTTTTATGGCGGATCTGGTGCGCGCCCTGTCCATTTCCTGCCAGACGGATTTTATCCGGGCCGCGAGTTACGGCGCCGGGTCGGAAAGCTCCGGCAATATCGTCATTACCAAGGATGTTGACCTGGAAATCAGGGGCCGGGATATTTTGATTATTGAGGACATTGTCGACACCGGTTTGACGCTCGCGCATATCGTTGATAAACTAAAGCTGAGACATCCGAAATCCATAAAAGTGTGCGCTTTTCTGGACAAGCGGAAAAGACGCCAGGTGCCCTTCGAAGCGGATTATGTCGGCTTTTCCATGGATGACGGTTTTGTCGTCGGCTATGGTTTGGATTTCGGCGAGCAGTATCGTTTTTTACCTGATGTTTATGTGATTTCAGCCGGAGCCGACCGGGAAAAAGAGGAAGAACAATGATTGTACAATGCAAGCAGTGTCGGACAAAGTTCCGTTTTGACGATGCTCAAATGGACGGCGACGGTTTATGGATGCGCTGCAGCCGCTGCCAGCATGTTTTCTTTCAGGAAAATCCGCTGAAGACCAGTATGACGGGCGTCCCTTCACCAACGCAGCCTGATTTTTTCACTGAACCTCCGCCGGAAAAACCCGCCGGCCGGTTAACCTTTGAAGCGGCGGGGGCAGCGCGTGGTCCAGCCGTTCCGGATGAAGATGTGAAGAACTTTCTTCAGGATGTGATGGCCGATGAGAAAACGGCGGCGGGCGAGATGCAACTGGAGTTTGCATCGTCGCAGAAAGTCGGGATGAACCTGACGGATATAGAATTTTCGCCGGCATCGGAAAATTTTGAAGAGTTGGACGAACTTCAGGAAGCCCCGGAGGAAACACCGGCGCCGCCGCCACGCAAGAAAAGACGGTGGTGGAAGATCGCGCTCTTGGTTTGGGCGATTCTGGTCATTATTGTGCTTCCGGCCGTTGTCTATTTTGTCCTTTCTCCGCAGCTGGGCGACCGTTACATCCAGATTTTCCGTAAAGTCACCGGCGTGGAGCAGCAGACCAAAGGCCATTCCGTGATCGGACAAGTCAAACTTCAGGACATCCGGCAGCGGGTCATTAATAATTATATCCTGGGCAATGTCCGGATTGTGGAAGGGACCGCGGTCAACGAGGCGGATTATTCCATTGCGCGCATCAGGATCAAAGCGGAGCTTGTGGACGCCTATGCGGTGCTTCTCGATGAAAAGGTGAGCTACGCGGGAAATGTTCTGACCGATGAAGAGCTGACCAATCTGTCCGAAGAAGATATTTTAAAAAAATTATCCCTGCCGGAAGGCCGTGACAATACCAATGAGCGGGTCATTCCCAACGGGCAGATCCCTTTCATGATTGTTTTTACCCGGGATCCGCAGGGCTCCATCAAAACAAAGGTTACGATTTCCGGCGCGGAGCGTCTGCTTTAGCTCGTAGCTCATAGCTCGTAGCTCGTAGCTCGTAGCTCGTAGCTCGTAGCTCGTAGCTCATAGCTCATAGCTCATAGCTCATAGGTCATAGCTCATTGCTCATAGGTCATAGCTCATTGCTCATAGGTCATAGCTCATTGCTCATAGCCTGATTGTGATTTGATTGAACCAGAAAGAAGAAAAGGTAAAATGTTTTGAGATACGAAGGAAATATTTTCCGGCCTTTCAGCGAAGCGAACAGTTACCTGCTTCAGTGCACCGTCGGCTGCTCCCATAATCAATGCACCTTCTGCGGCATGTACAAAGACAAGAAATATCGCGTGCGCGGGACCGCGGAGATCATGGAAGACATCCGCATGGCCAAGGATTACTATGGCGATGTCGAAAAGGTCTTCCTGTGCGACGGCGACGCGATCGCTCTCGACACCGACACGCTGCTTGCGATCATCAGCAAGCTTTATGCGACGTTTCCCTCCCTGCGCCATGTCGGCAGCTATGTTGGGCCGCAAAGCACGCTTTCGAAATCTCCTGAGGAGCTTCGCGCGCTCAGGCTGGCCGGTTTGACAAAAGCTTATATCGGCGTGGAAACCGGCGATGACGAACTGCTGGCGAAGATTAAAAAAGGCGTGGGATACGATGAGATGCTTCTGGCCGGCCGTCGTCTGGTGGAAGCCGATATCAATCTGTCTGCCATGGTTTTACTGGGACTGGCCGGTCCGGGCGAGGCTTCCGTTCGTCATGCGCAGGCCACGGCCCAAATCATTAATGAGATGAAGCCGCAGTACCTGGCCGCCCTGACCGTCACGCCTGTGCCGGGGACCGTTCTCTACCGCCAGATGCAGAAGGGCGAATTTCAACTGCTGGACCCCTTTGAAACCCTGGCCGAGATGAAACAGATTTTTGAAAGCATCACGATGGACCCTCTGAAATTTGTCGGCACGCATGCGTCAAATTACCTGCCTGTTACCGGCACGCTCCAAAAAGACAAACTGAAAATGATTGCCCTGGTCGATCAAGTTCTGGCCAGCCGGGATGCAAGGTTGCTCCGTTCCGATCGTCAGCGCGGTCTTTAAATAAGCGTCATTTCGGAATGGGTGTGCCGGCCATAAAAAAGGAAGCGGCGCATAAAGCGCCACTTCCTCATGGGCATCGGATGAATTTCCCGAGTGAGTGTTAATAAGGGTAAGGCGGCTGCGGAGGATAGGGCGGATGCGGTTCGTGATGCACCGGCGGCGGAATGTAGGGCTTGACGTCCCCCGGAACCGGTTTGTATTGATCCAGTGTCTGGTCGAGTCTGCGTCCAGCGTTCCCTGCCGATTCTTCAGACCGAAAGACGCCGGAAGAGGGATCCGTTTCCATCTGCAGGGCTTTCAGTTCTCCCGGAGTAAACGGTCTCAGCTGCGCCGGTTCGGAGGCGCCGGGAACAATCATTTTATGGCCGGCGGAGATTGTTTTAATGTCTTGCGGCATCCTGGCGTTGAATCCGTACCCTTCGCCTTTCTCGAACAGAGAGCCGGAAACGCCATTGAGATGGTAATTAAAAAACACGGTTCCCCTCACGCCGCAGACAGAGGTTGGCGTGTGAACCTCATAACGCCCGCCTTCGCCCCCGACCGTGTTGACGGTGTTCTGGATCTTTCCCCTGAGCAGACTGATGATGCTGACTTTTTTGTCCCGGCCGGACATGTATTCCGCGATTTTCAGCCTGGTATTTTCCGCCAGCCGCAGGATATTGCCGTCGTTGAAAGCAATTTCCGCTTTGGATTTACTTTTAGTGCGAACGATGTCACCCGTGCTGACCGTGTCGCCCGCGGCCAGTTTTTTGGCCTGGTTCTCGCCTGCCGGCGTAATGTCCGCATTGCCGGTGATGCCGGTTATTTTTCCGATGGGCGACGCCTGGGCCAGCGCAACAAAAAACAGAAGAGAAACCATTAAACTGATGATGATGGAAATCTTTTTCATGAAATGTCCTCCTTTTATTTACACGGCGTTCACGGGTTGATTAAAACTTGAATTCCACGCCCGCTGTGTAAATATGATCGTCATATGTGTAAATGGGAATGTTGGAATCCGACCGGATGTATTTGTACTGCAGGATAAGCCCCACATTCCTGATGATATCCCAATTCAAACCAATCGACGCATTGTAGATGCGGTCTTTTCTTTTTTCGGATTTGGCGATGAAGCCTTCATCCAGGAAAGGTTGATCATAGGTGTAATTTTGCAGGACGCAGCCGCCGCCGGCCTGAAGATAGAGGTAACCGACTTTCTGGGTCACGGAAGCGGGCAGCAGAGGCACGTTGATATTGCCCGACAGCCGGTGCATTTTGTTGTCCCAGTAAAGGCCGTCCGTGCGGTCTTCGCTGTAGTCATAGCGCAGGGATAAAAAGCCCTTGTCCCAATAGAACCAGGTCCAGCTGGCATAGGCGCGCGGGCCGATGGCGTCGCGGTTGTTATCCGCAATCGTCAGGTTCTGATTGTAAAATTCCTTTTTATCGTAGCCGAGAAAGAGTTCCAGAATGTTGTTTTGCGTTGCCAGAATTTTAAAAATCGCGCCCGCCGTTCCGTATTCCAGGTATCTTTTAAGATTGGCCTGTTCATCCGGAATGACATCCGGGTCCGTTCGGAGCAGATAGCCGGTGAAACTGGCCAGAGCACTGACGGAAAACCTGCCGAAATTATAGCCCGGCATGACGGCAACGGTCTGGGACATAGCGTCCTGGGTATGCACATACTTTTGATTATAACTGGCGTTTATCGAATACAGGGCGGAAAAAAGCCACGGCCCGGTGAAGCGGGGAGAAAACTCCACGCGCAGAGACGGCCGGAAAAAAGCGCTGCCGGGGTTGTCTATTCCCGGAGCAAAAGCGTCATTGCGGGGCTTCAAAATTAAATTCGAATCGTAACCGCCGTAAAGACCCAGGGTGACGCGAAGCGGCCGCGACGGGAAAAGGCTTTCGTCGATCATTTCCTGATAGCGGCGCGAATTGGCGGCCAGATCGGAGGCGGGATCATAGGCCACGGCCGCCTTGAACCGGTCTTTTGCCTTTTCCAGTTGTTGTTTATTGAGATGGCATAAACCGATTGCATAGTCGGCGGACTGCGCAAGCTTCGGATTCAGCTTTTTGGCCTCTTCCAACTGAGGGATGGCCTCCTCGCACTGGTTTTTTCTGGCTAAAACCATCCCGTTCCAGTAAGTGATATTGGCCGGATCAATGCTGTCGCGCCTGGCTTGGCTGATCCGCTGCCCGGCTTCATCCAGTCGATTTAACTGATACAGGACGCTCACATATTCCGATACGGCTTCTTTGACCGTTGGAGATAGCTTCGTGGCGGCATCCAGATGCGTGAGCGCCTTGTCATATTCCATGGTCTGCTTGTAGGCCATGCCCAGATAGAAGGCAGCCACGGCTGATTGCGGATCGGCCTGCCTTGCTTTTTCGAGAAGGTCAATGGCCTCGTCGTAGTTTTCCGCCGAGTATTGCCTGATGCCCTGCTCTAAATCGCTGCCAGCCGGTGCACTGTATCCGGTCGAGGCCAGAAACAGGCATAAAAGACAGATGATTGTGGATATGAATTTTTTTTGCATGAGCGTCCCTCCGTTTTCTGATCTACGCATTTAACAGTCAGTTTCTTATATACGAATTGCATCATTTTTGCCACCGGCAAGGCAAAAGAGCCGCTTTTTTTACGTCAGGAAGGAAGCGATGCCTTATTTAACGGATATACTTCCGGATTGCTTCTTCTGAAATGGAGCCCGGCCTCAGGATCCTGGGGGGGCCGGAGGACAGATCGATGACCGTGGACGCTATTTGAGGAGTTGTTTTTCCCAGATCAACCACGGCATCAATTTTGCCGCCGATTTGACGGATCACCTGGTCCGCATTCAGGCATTCGGGCGCGCCCGAGAGATTCGCGCTGGTTGCCGTCAGAGGTTTTCCCACCTTTTGAGCGATTTTCCGGGCGCCGTCATGGCCGGACAGGCGAATGCCGATCCTGCCGGTGCCGGCTGTCAAAAGAGGCGAGACGCCGGGGGCGGCTTGAAAGACGATGGTCAGCGGACCCGGCCAGAAAGCGTCCATCAACTTTTCGGCGGCGCAGGGGATTGTCCGTACCAGCAAATAAACATCCTGACGGTCACCGATAATCACGGAGATGGGGTTTGCGAAATTCCGGCCTTTAATATCGAAAATCCTGCGAATCGCCTGCTCATGGGTGGCGTCCACGCCCAGGCCGTAAATCGTTTCGGTGGGATAGGCAATAACGCCGCCGCGGGAAACGATCGCGGCGGCGCAGGTGATGACATGTTCTTCGGAATGATCTGTGTCGACTTTCAGGATTTGAGGCATGAAAGATTTTCCTGCTTTTTCTCCACGTCTTTGGCCATCTTCGCGACATAGGCAGCCAGCCGGTCGTTCAAAACCCTGCTGTCCAGCGCCAGCATGCGGACGGCGAACAGGGCGGCGTTTTTCGCGCCCGCAGGGCCTATGGCCATCGTGGCCACGGGAATGCCGCCGGGCATCTGCACCGTGGAAAGGAGCGCATCCAGGCCGGAAAGCGGCGTCGCGTTAAGGGGAACGCCGATGACCGGCAGAAGCGTCTGCGAGGCAATCACGCCGGCCAGGTGCGCCGCCGCGCCCGCGCCGACGATGATAACTTTCACGCCGCGCAGGGCTGCCGTTTTGGCAAATTTGGTTGTCCGCTCCGGCGTCCGGTGCGCGGACGTGAGGATCAGCTCGTAAGGGATGCCGAATTCGTCGAGGATCTTTGCCGCCTCGGTCATGACCGGCAAATCGGAGTCGCTGCCCATGACCACGCTGACCAGTACGCTTTTTTTAGCGCTTTTTGCTTTCATGCACGCTCCTTAATTCAGGTTTGAAATGACGGACGCCGGTCATGCCTGCTTTGTCTTTATAACGGATTGGCGCCCGCGTGATTTGATTCATAACGAAATTCTCTCCCCGGGATGACGCAAAACGAGGGGGTGAATTCGTCCGTCCTTAACGCATCGGGTCGGGATTTGCAAGATGGTTTTTACCTTGACATGTCCGCGGATAATCTTTAAAGTTTTCCCCACCTATGCTTAAAGGAGATCAACATGAAAAATAAACTCATCGCGGTTATTGAAACAGATAAAGGCACCATCCGGCTTAAATTATTCGCCGATCAGACACCCGTGACGGTGGGCAATTTCGTAAACCTCGCGAGGCGCGGATTTTACAACAATCTCAAATTCCATCGCGTCATTCCCGATTTCATGATCCAGGGCGGATGCCCCGCCGGCGACGGCCGCGGTGGTCCCGGTTATAAATTCGGTGATGAATTTGTCAAGGAACTGCGCCACGGCAAGCCGGGCATTTTGTCCATGGCGAACGCGGGACCCCAGACGAATGGCAGCCAGTTTTTCATTACCCATGTTCCCACCCCCTGGCTGGACGGCAAGCACACGGTGTTCGGCGAGGTGGTGAGCGATATCGATCTGGGTGTTGTCAACCAGATTGCCCAGGGCGATAAAATCCATTCCATCACGATTGAAGGAGATATCTCGGAGCTGATGGAGGGCATCAAGCCCGCGGTGGATAAGTGGAACGCCGCCCTGGATGCGACTTTCCCCAAGCTGCCGAAAGTTCCCCAATCATGATCGCGTCGACCTAGAGAAACCATTGTGAGAACTGTCCAAATTACTCCCGCGCGGATGGTGGAGGAAGACGGGTCGGTCCATTTTGGAACGTTTCGCACGCCGTTTCGGCATGCCAACCTCCTGGATGCGCCGCTGTATACTTTTCCTGTGCCCGGCTTCTGGAAGAATTTCCGTCTGAAGGAATGGCAGCATTTCGGTCTGATTACCCCGACCCACTATTTCGGGATGGTGATTTTTGACGCCAAATTTACAGCCGCCTCATTTTTTTATGTTTATGACCGGCTCGCCAATACCCGTTTTGAACACAGCCGTAAAGAGAGTACAAAAGCCGTTCATGTGACCTCGCAGGTTTATGATGATGCCTGCCGGTTTGACGCGAAGGGCTACCACCTGTGTTTCGAAAATAAACTGGATCAGGGTTTTCATCGGATTCTGATCGAGATTGAAGGCGATGCGGACCATCCGGCTGTCAGGGGCGACCTGATGGTCCATGAAGATTTAAGCGCCATTGAGCCGCTGGTTCAGGTCTCCCCGATCACCCGCGTCCGCCCGTTTTATACGCATAAAGCCGCCGCGCCTGTATCGGGCAGCCTCGTCATCGACTCCAGGGAAATGATCCTTGACCGGCGGACCGCCATTGCCCTGATCGATGAACAAAAAACGTATTATCCGTATTTCAGCTTCTGGAAATGGGCCACGGGCGCCGGTTACAGCGACGATGGAAAACTTCTCGCTTTCAATCTCTGCAAGAATATCATTGCCGACGATGGCGATTTCAACGAGAACTGCTTCTGGATGGACGGAAAAATTACCTGTTTGAAGGACGCGTGTTTTCAGTTCAGCGATGTCCTGAAACCCTGGACCATGAAAACCACCGATGATAAACTGGATTTATATTTTGTCCCCGAAGGCGAGCGGGCCGCGAAAATCAAAACGGTGGGTATTCTCCTGTCCGACTTTCATCAACCCTTCGGCCTTTTCAACGGCCGCTTTAAAGACGACCGGGGTGCGACCATTCCCGTCAGGGATTGCTTCGGCTTAACGGAGCAGCACATCACCCGGTTTTAGGATCGAGGATCAATCTGCAAAAATAAGAACGGCTTCATGGCATCACCTTTCTTCCCGAAGCCGATCAATCGCCGCTCACATCGGACTTCGATCAGTCATCGGCAAATTTACGATCGACGATAAATATTCCAGAACATCTTATTTTTGCGCCTATTCCCTTGACACACAGAAATTTTAATATTAGGAAGCAATCATTCCTTATCCAAAGTATTTCCAAAATTGTCGGCCAGACGAAGGCAGTATTACCCGGCTTATGCCGGGATGAACCGCTGCCGGAGCCGTAACCGGATTTTAATGCTTTCGCCTGCCGGAGGGTAACCGGAAGACTGGTGTCGCAGGACTTTATTGGAAGATGTTGAAACGGCAAGGTTGCTGAACTTAAACGAGACGCGCGAAAATACTGATTCACAGGAGGATCTACATGGACGCACTAAAGATTTGGAGAAGAATTCTTCTTTCTTTAATCGTGGCAGTTTTTCTTTTCACAGGTGTGATGCAAGACAGAGCGGAGGCGCAGACCAATTATCATTTTATCACGAAATGGGGCACAGACATTCGCAGCGACGGGAAGCTGGCCCAACCTTACGCCGTGGCGGCGGATGCTGCGGGCAATGTCTATGTTGCCGACCAGTACAATTTTCGCATCCAGAAATTCTCCGCCGACGGTGCGTTCCTCGCCAAGTGGGGCTCTTTTGGCGTGGGCGACGGGCAGTTTTATTATCCGTGCGGCGTGGCCGTTGACTCGTCCGGCAATGTCTATGTGGCGGATACATACAATCATCGCGTTCAGAAGTTTACCTCTGAGGGCGTTTTCCTGGCCAGGTGGGGCAGCTATGGATCAGGGGACGGGCAGTTCAATAATCCGACAGGCCTGGCGGCAGATTCATCCGGCAATGTTT
Organism: Deltaproteobacteria bacterium; assembly: GCA_036528635.1. Classification (GTDB taxonomy): domain Bacteria; phylum Desulfobacterota; class Syntrophia; order Syntrophales; family Smithellaceae; genus UBA8904. The sequence continues at coordinate 8,214 of JAIGNE010000034.1, read as the reverse complement.
ACGTGGCCGACTCGGGCAACCATCGGATCCAGAAATTCACATCCGGCGGCGTCTTTGTTGTCCGGTGGGGTGGAACGGGATCGGCGGCCGGATTATTCAATAGTCCGCAGGCACTGGCCATTGACGCTTTGAATAATGTTTATGTGGCGGATACAAACAACTGTCGTATCCAGAAATTTTCATCTGACGGCGTGTACACGGCCAGTTGGGGCGGGTCCGGATCAGCCAATGGGCAGATGAATTTCCCATATGGTGTTGCGGTAGATTCCTCGGGATATATCTTCGTTGCCGACATGGGCAACTATCGTATCCAGAAGTTTACCTCCGTTGGAGGTTTTGTCTCTGCCTGGGGCAGCTCCGGAACGGGTGATGGACAGTTTGTTATTTTACGGGGACTGGCGGCAGATGCTTCGGGCAATGTTTATGCGGTTGATTTAAACAATTATTGCGTGCAGAAGTTTACATCCGCCGGCGCATTTCTGGCCAAGTGGGGTTCCGACCTGCACAGCAGCGGATATTTTTATTTGCCGTTCGGGATTGCAGTTGGCCCAACGGGCGATGTGCATGTGGTGGATACCGGGAACCATCGCATTCAAACATTCACGGCCGGAGGCGCCTTTATGAATCAATGGGGCGGTTTCGGGTCTGAAGATGGACAATTTGCCCAGCCTTTTGGATTGGCCGTAAACGCAGCCGGCGATGTCTATATATCGGATGTGGGTAATTCTCGTGTCCAGAAGTTTACCGCCGGCGGCGCATTTCTGGCCAAGTGGGGCGCTTATGGAACCGGCGACGGGCAATTTTCTTTTCCAATGGCCCTGGCAGTGGATTCTTCGGGCAACCTCTATGTGGCGGATTCAAACAACCATCGCATTCAGAAGTTTGATTCCTCAGGCGTTTTTCTGGCCAAGTGGGGCAGTTACGGAACCGGCGACGGGTTGTTCTATGACCCGCGCGGTCTCGCCGCTGATTCTTCGGGCAACCTCTATGTTGCGGATACTTACAATAACCGCATTCAGAAGTTTACCTCTGAGGGCGTCTTCCTGGCCAAGTGGGGCAGCTATGGATCAGGGGACGGGCAGTTCTATAGACCGACAGGCCTGGCGGTTGATTCATCGGGCAATGTCTATGTCGCGGACATGTATAATCGCCGCATCCAGAAGTTCGACTCCAATGGCGGCTTTATCACCAAATGGGGATCCTGGGGATGGGGTGATCAACAATTTTGTGAACCGGCCGGAGTGGCAGTCAACGCCGCGGGCGATGTCTATGTGGCAGACACCTACAATGATGTCATTAAGAAGTATACCGCCAGAAATAAGAATGACTTTAACAACGACGGCATTTCGGATCTCCTCCTGCGCTACACGCCGACCGGGCAGCATACGATCTGGTTTATGAATCCCGACGGAACCCGCCAAAGCCATAAAACGGTTCTGACCAGCCTGGACTGGACCATTGCGGGTATTGGTGATTTTAACGCCGACGGTATCGCGGACCTTCTTCTGCGTTACACCTCGACGGGGAAGTATACCATCTGGTTTATGAATGCCGACGGGACCCGCCGAAGCTATAAGAACGTTTTTACCAGCCTGGACTGGAGCATTGCGGGCATCGGTGATTTTAACGCCGACGGCATCTCGGACCTTCTGGTGCGCTACACCCCGACCGGGCAGCATACCATCTGGTTTATGAATGCCGACGGGACCCGCCGGAGCTTTAAAACCATTTTTACCAGCCTGGACTGGACCATTGCGGGCATCGGTCATTTTAACATCGACGGTATCGCGGACCTTCTTCTGCGTTACACCCCGACAGGGAAGCATACCATCTGGTTTATGAATGCCGACGGGAGCCGCCGAAGCTTTAAAAATGTTTTTACCAGCCTGGATCGGACCATAGCGGGCCTTGACGATTTTAACGCCGACGGCATCGCGGATCTCCTCATACGATACACTTCGACCGGGCAGCATGTCATCTGGTTTATGAATGCTGATGGAACCCGCCAGAGCTTTAAAACGGTTTTTACCAGCCCGGACCGGACCATAGCGGGCACGGGTCATTTTAATGCTGACGGCATCGCGGATCTCCTCGTAAGATACGCCTCGACCGGGCAGCATGTCATCTGGTTCATGAAATCCGATGGAACCCGTGCCGGTTATAAAACGGTTTTTACCAGTCCGGACTGGACCCTGGAAGGATACTAAATCCAGATAGAAGGCAGCCATTCCTGACAGCACCCCGGGTAACCCCCGGGGTGCTGTTTTTGTATGAGCACGGAGAATCGCTTCGTTTGCGGATGTACAAAGTGACGTAAAAACTAAAAATATATTATTGACTATTTGTTATAAAGCGCTATGCTTCCCTCGTATAAACATTGTTCCGTCCGTGAGGACGGGATGCAAATCCTGACTAATTTGCAATATTTTAATCATCGATTGAACAGCCCGCTGCAAGGACGGGCTTATGGCGTGTGAGGCATCTTCCGGTTATGAATGCTTCATCACCGGCCATTTCTTATTTTGCAGATTGTGGCGTCAATGAATCAATCCATGAAAGAAAATAAAGGGAGGCGTTATCATGGGGAAAAAGAAATCAATTATATCCGTTTTTTTGTTTTCTATAATGATCATGATGCTCATGACGTCGGGGTCAGTCCCCGCCGCTGTAGTCCCTGATGGCTTTGACCCCGATGCGAATAATGACGTCTACGCCATCGCTGTGCAAGCCGACGGGAAGGTGCTCATCGGAGGGCGTTTCACCATTGTCGGCCTGGAAGCAAGGAGCAACATCGCCCGGCTCAACGCCGACGGCACCCTGGACACCGTCTTTAACCCTGGTGCGAACGACTGGGTCAAATCCATCGTCGTTCAAGCTGACGGAAAAATCCTGGTTGGGGGGTATTTTACCACCATTGGAGGCGAGGCGCGAAAATACATCGCCCGGCTCAACGCCAACGGAACCATCGATAACACCTTTACTGATCCCAATCCCAACGACCCTTTGGCCAACGGTGTCGAGTCGATTGTTGTGCAGCCGGACAATAAGATCCTGATCGGAGGACATTTCTCCAAAATCGGCGACGAGGCGAGAAGCCACATCGGCCGGTTGAACGATGACGGGACCCTGGATACGGGATTTGTTCCCGCCGCATCAGACAATCCCATCAATGCCATTGTACGGCATTCGGACGGCAAGATCGTCATCGGAGGCGAGTTCACCAAAATAGCGGGCAGCGGGGCATGGAGATACGGCATTGCCCGGCTGAATTCCAACGGCACCCTCGATACCGCATTCACCGCCAGTGCAGCCAGCGGCGATATTGTTTACTCCTTAGCCCTGCAGGATGACGGCAAGGTTCTCATGGGGGGGTATTTAAGCAATGTCAACTCGGAGGAAAGAAACGGCATTGCCCGGTTGAACTCCGACGGCACCCTCGACTCAGCATTTAACCCCGATGCAGACGGCAATGTCATGTCCTTTGCCATCCAGGCAGACGGCAAAATCGTCATCGGAGGCAGTTTTACCACCATTGGCGGGACGGAAAGAAGTAACATGGCCCGTCTGAGCGCCGAAGGCACCCTGGATAAAGGTTTTAATCCCAATGCCGACATGGATGTCAAAGTCGTGGCCGTGCAGTCAGACGGCAAGATCATCATGGGCGGCAGTTTTGGCAATGTGGGCGGCGCGACAAGAAACTGCATCGCCCGGCTGGTCAATTCCGCCCATTCCGATTTCAATGCTGACGGCATATCCGACATAATCCCGCGCTATACCGATACCGGGCGGCATAATATCTGGTTTATGAAGTCCGATGGAACCCGATTAAGTTATAAACATCTTTTCACTCGTCTGGACCGGAGAATAGCGGGTCTTGGCGATTTTAACACTGACGGCATCGCTGATATTATCGTTCGTGATTCTCCGGCCGGGAAGCATGCCATCTGGTTTATGAATGCCGACGGAACCCTCTCCAGTTCCATAACGATTTTTACCAGCCCGGACTGGACGATAGAAGGTATTGGTGATTTTAACGACGATGGCATATCGGATCTCCTTCTGCGCTATCCTTCGACCGGGAGATATATCATCTGGTTTATGAATGCCGACGGAACCCGCGCCAGTTACACGACGGTTTTAACCAGCCTGGACTGGACGGTAGAAGGCATTGGTGATTTTAACGCCGACGGCATAGCGGACCTTCTTCTGCGCTATACCTCCACCGGGAAGCATACTATCTGGTTTATGAATGCCGACGGGACCCGCGCCAGTTATAAAAATGTTTTTACCAGTCTGGAATGGACCACGGAAGGCATTGGCGATTTTAACGCTGACGGCATAGCGGATCTTGTCCTGCGCTACACCTCGACCGGAAGATATGTCATCTGGTTCATGAATGCCGACGGGACCCGCGCCAGTTATAAAACGGTCTTTACCAGTCTGGACTGGACTATGGAAGGCATTGGTGATTTTGACGCTGACGGCATAGCGGATCTTCTCCTGCGTTACAACGCGACCGGGCAGAATACCATCTGGTTTATGAATGCCGACGGAACCCGCCGAAGCTATAAAACGGTCTTTACCAGCCTGGACTGGACCATAGAAGGATACTAAATTCCGATACACGGCCGCAATTTCTGACAGCACCCCGGGTAACCCCCGGGGTGCTGTTTTCGTATGAGCACGGAGAATCGCTTCATACCATTGATGGCGCTCACTTAATAATTAATCGAATTCTGAGGACAAGGCATATTCAATTCGGGCTCATCCCGGAGGTTGTCTCACCCTTGACTTTTCAAGAGGATAAGAGCATTTTATTAATGGTAATTTCATTGTTAAACCGTGTGAACCCACCAACCTGAACATCAACCTTTCGGCAGTACATGGTGAAAAAATCATGGATTGACTGTGAAAGGGGTAAAGACCTGCGGCAATAACGGACAGCAATAACGAACAGTAATAAGGAGGAGCTCGTATGAAGACTAAAATCATCATGGTTACTCTGGTTCTTGTTCTTTCGGCCTTTGCGGGGAGTGTCCTGGCAGGGTCGGAGGTGGATGATAACACCCTCTATGGCCTCAATGCCGGAAAGAACAGCAGCGGTGATTACAACACCTTCATCGGGTATTATGCCGGTTACGGCTCCAGCGGCAGCGACAATACCTTCCTCGGAGCGTTTACAGGCCGCTGGAACACCACCGGTTATGACAATACCTTTGTCGGGAGTTATGCGGGCTTGAACAACCTAAACGGGTACGCAAATACCTTTGCCGGGTACTATGCCGGTTACGCCAACACCACCGGTTATAACAATACCTTCATCGGTGATTATGCCGGCCGTTCCAACACCACCGCTTCCGGCAGCAGTTTTATCGGAGTGCTGGCCGGTCAATTGAATACGACCGGCTATTACAACAACTTCCTCGGGTATTTTACCGGCGAACAAAACACTACCGGTCACGAAAACACCTTCATCGGAACTGCCGCCGGTCGCTGGAACACCACAGGCAACGATAATACCTTCATCGGCAATTATGCCGGATACTATAACACCGAGGGCAGCAGCAACACTTTCCTCGGGTATTATGCCGGCGCGCAAAATACCACCGGTTACAGAAACACCTTCCTCGGGTACAATGCCGGATATTCCAATACCACCGGCAGCAACAACACATTTTCAGGTTATCAGGCCGGCCGCTCTAACTCCACCGCGAGCTACAGCACGTTCACCGGGTATTATGCCGGTTACAGAAACACCACAGGCGCCGCCAACACCTTCAGCGGGTATGAAGCCGGCTACGCAAACACGACAGCCGGCTATAATACCTTTTCCGGGTATCAGGCCGGCCGTTCCAACACTACGGGAGAGCGCAACACCTTCGCGGGAACTTCCGCCGGATACAAAAACACCATCGGCAAATACAACACCTTCCTCGGGTATGCCGCGGGCTGGGCCAACACCGAAGGGAACTACAACACCTTCTTCGGATATGCCGCCGGATACAAGAATGCCACCGGCAGTTCCAACCTCTACCTCGGCAACTTTGCCGGCTACGAAAACACAACCGGCATCGGCAATGTCTTCCTCGGCTACAATGCGGGACGCAATGAGACGGGCTCGGGCAAGCTCTATATTGACAACTCCAGCACCACCGCCCCGCTGATTTACGGGGACTTCAGCGCCAGGACCGTCCATATCAACGGCACGCTCACGCAGTCGTCGAGCCGGGAATACAAAGATAACATCCAGGATCTGAGCAAAGAAGAAGCAATTTCGACTCTGGCCGGTCTCACCCCGGTGAAGTATGTCTATAAATCCGACCGGACCCACGAGCATGTCGGATTCATTGCCGAGGATGTGCCGGAGCTTTTGGCCACCAAGGACCGGAAGGGATTAAGCTCGCTCGACATCGTGTCGGTGCTGACGAAGGTTGTGCAGGAGCAGCAGGGCTTAATCGAGGCGTTGCGGCTGAAGAATGAAAAGTTGGAGCGGGAGTTGTCCGAGAAGAACGGTCAACTGGAGCAGCGACTTCTTGCATTAGAAAGGAAAGCAATAAATAAAGAATAAATAATCAAGCCATCTCTTCGGAATAGAAGCAGAGCATCAGAAGGCTCTGCTTCTGCATTCGGGCTTTGAAAAGAAGCCGTTTCCACCCTTGACTTTTCAATAGCGCCAGTGCATTGATCAGCGAAGTCCATACGTCTGCCTGACCGGTGATTGTTTTTGCAGGAAAGGATCAAAAAACACAGGGATCGAAGACGCGGGTACAGGTCTGCCGCAATCATAAATCATAAAAGGAGAAAAGAACACGATGAAGATAAAAATGATAGTGGGTATACTTCTGGTGCTGTCCACCTTTGCGGGGAGCGCCTCGGGAGAACTTCAGGGCAACATGAACACCTTCTACGGCAAGGACGCAGGCGCTAATACTTCCGGAGACAGCCAGTATGATACATTTTTCGGGAAGGATGCCGGTTACACCAATACAACCGGTTTTTTTAATACCTTCATCGGCTATGCCGCCGGCTACAGCACAACCACTGCGCAGAACAATGCCTTTCTCGGGAATTATGCCGGCTACTACAACACAACCGGTTCTTTCAATGTCTTTATCGGGAATTACGCCGGTCATGAAAGCACAACCGGCTCCTACAACACCTTCGTCGGGCAGGAAGCCGGTTACAAAAACAGCAACAGCAATAACACATTTGTCGGGTACACAGCCGGCCGGCAAAACACAACGGGATATTATAATGCCTTCCTCGGGAATTTAGCCGGCAATGCCAACACCACCGGTTATCGCAATACCTTCATCGGGAACTATGCGGGCAGAGACAACACCACCGGCAATGACAACACTTTTATAGGAAATTTAGCCGGCTACAAGAACACGACCAGCGGCAATAACACCTTCATTGGGCATGTTGCCGGCTCCTCCAACACGACTGGGACTTACAACACCTTCATCGGGAGCAGCGCCGGCTCCTCCAGCACCGCAGCCAGCTACAACACCTTTATCGGGTATAATACCGGAAACACCAATGCCACAGGATACTATAACACCTTTATCGGGTATTTTGCCGGCAGAACGAACACCGGCGGCAGCTTCAACAATTTCATCGGGGCCTATTCAGGCCAAGCCAACACTGAAGGTTACGGCAACACCTTTCTGGGGGATAACGCCGGTCGCACCAACACCACCGCTTCCGATAATACGTTCATCGGGCATGAAGCCGGCTACCAAAACACCACCGGCAATGGCAATATCTTTATCGGGAGTTATACCGGACAATTAAACACGACCGGCGCCTCCAACACCTTCTCCGGGTATGCCGCCGGCCGCTCCAACAGCACCGCAAGCTACAACACCTTCACAGGCTATCAGGCCGGTTACTCCAACACCGTAGGTGAGCGCAACACCTTTGAAGGGACCTCCGCCGGCTACAAAAACACGACCGGCAAATACAACACCTTTCTCGGGTATGCCGCCGGCTGGGCCAACACCACCGGCAACTACAACACCTTCTTCGGGTATGCCACGGGCTACAAAACCACCACCGGCAGCAGCAACCTCTATCTCGGCAACTTTGCCGGCTATGAAAACCTGACCGGCATCGGCAATGTTTTCCTCGGCTACAACGCGGGACGCAATGAGACGGGCTCGGGCAAGCTCTATATCGCCAATTCCAGCACCGCCACCCCGCTGATTTACG